>DLPC01000019.1 GCA_002478565.1 Flavobacteriales bacterium UBA7468
GAACTGGAAGATATTTATACGAATGAATTTGGGAATTTAGTGCATGGAACACTTCCCGAAGGAACAGATGTAATGAATTCTCTAAAATTAGTTTCAGAACGAATAAAAGACATCAAGTGGAGCATAGACTCCACGGAAATACAAATTTAGCAAGTGTTTAAAATAGCTGAATAATAATAAGGAATTGTTCAATTTGTCAATCCACCCTACCTCACCAACACCACACTCCCCACAACCTCAAACTCTTTCTCAAAACCAGTTTCTACGAAATTGATTTTGTAAGTATACACGCCATCAGGCGACATGCTGGCGCCTTTTGTGTTGGTAACGGTACCGTCCCAACCATTCAAAGGGTCTTGGCTTTCGAAGATGATTTCTCCCCATCGGTTGAAGATTTGAAGGGTGTAGCTTTGAAGTGCTAGGCTAGGAGAGAAAATGGGTAAAAATACGTTATTGAGCTCGCTGCCATTTGGTGTAAAGGCATTGGGTACGTAATAAATGGGGTCTTGCTCGATTTGTACGATTTGTGAATTTGAGTCTGTACAACCGTTGCTGTTGGCAATTTGGAGCATTACCGTGTATGCCCCGGCTTTTTCAGGGAAGGTATGGATAGGTGAAAAAGTAGAGCTCGGTGCTGAACCATCACCAAAATCCCAAACCGAACTTGTGGCGCTTTGCGAGGTGTTTTGCAGAAGCGTTGTTGGGTCAATGATTGGCAAGGGGTTGTTTTGGATCTCAAAATCAGCTACCGGGTTAGGGTCAAAGCAAATGGCACTTGTTTGTGTAAGGTTGGCCGCACAGCCAAACTGATTGGTCGCTGTGAGGCTGACATCATAACATCCAGGTTGGGTGTAGAGATTATTCAGAGTGGCGGTATTGCTACTCGTTACTGCGTTGCCAAAACTCCAGTTGTAAATGGTATTAGCTTCAACTTGATTATTGCTAAAAGCAATGCTCAAAGGCAAACAGCCTGACCAAGCTGGAATGGTGAAGTCCAAGGCAGGATTTGGGTTTACAATGAGGTGCAAGTTCAGAATAGAATCACAACCATATTGGTTTGGGTAGGTCACTGAAGTGCTGGTAGCGCCTGTTAACGTTTGCCCGTTCCAAACGAGTGGCAATTGGTTTTGGCACAGCACCACTGTATCATAAGAAACATGTGTTGGGTTGACCGTCAAGTTCAAAAGATAATCATATGCACAAACGGCAGCTGCAGGCTGAAAAACGTAAGAAAAGCTACCGCTCTGTTGGCTCGAGAAAGAAGGTGTCCAAGTACCTGCAACGCCGTTATCTGAAATGAGTGGCAAAGTTAGGGCCTCATTTTGGCAAATAGTGCTCGGTAAACTAAAGCTAGGGTCATATAAAGTAGATACCACAATAGTTTGTTGCGCAGTGACAGGGCATAGTCCTGCACTAGGAGTAAAAGTATAAGTGGTGGTGTTTTGATTATCAAACGCTGGTGTCCAAGTTCCGTTAAGCCCGTTGTTTGAAATGAAAGGCAAGACTAAACTAGCGCCCGCACAAATAGAATCTGGTAAGGTGAAGGTGGGCGTAACAGGCGTATTGATACCAATTGTGTAAACCCCCGAAACAGGGCACACAACTCCCTGACTAATTGAAGTTAAACCTGTGCTACTTGGTGTAAAAGTATAAGTTGAAGTCTGCTGATTGTTAAATGGCTGTGACCACGCTCCAGAAAGCCCTTCATTGGATACTGAAGGTAAGGTATAAGTATCACCAATACACAAAGCTGTAGGCAAACCAAAGCTAGGCGTAAAGCTTGGCGCTACAAAAACGGTATGTGTGGCCGTTGCAGGGCAACCGCTGATGACGTTGTAAGTGGTAGGCGTAAAAGTATAGGTGGTGGTAGCTTGGCTATTGAAAGCTGGAGACCACGCACCACTAATTCCATTGTTAGACTGTGCAGGAAAAGCATAGCTAGAGCCTTGACACAAAGAATCAAGTAAAGAGAAAACAGGTTGGGTTTGCGGTATGATATTTACCGTATGTTGTGCAGGTACAGGGCAACCAACCGCAGGTGTGGGCGCGGTGGGTGTCCAGGTGTACGTTGTAGTGGCTTGGTTGTTAAAAGCTGGCGCCCAAGTACCAAAAGCCCCATTTTGGGTAGCAACAGGAAAAACCAAATTGCCATTGACACAAACGTTTGAAGCAATATTGAAAGAAGGCGAAGAGTTGGGTACAATGATTACCGTAACTTGAATGACCTGATTGCAAGTGGTATCATTTGGCGTAAAAGTATAAGTGGTCGTAGCTTGGTTGTTGAAGGCCGGAGACCAGGCACCCACAATGTTATTCAAAGAAGTATTAGGCAATGTATAACTTGTCCCCTGGCAAAACGGCCCCACATTCCCGAAGAACGGATACACGATTTCAGTGAGGCTTATTGTAGAATCGTTAGAAGTGTTGTTCGTAAAATTACTCTCCGGATAAACCCCCAATTGTGTCGCATTTTGATTTACTACCATACTCAGAGAGAATGGACTTGAAATACCCGTAGGAATGGTAACCAATGTGCTCAAACTAAGACTGTCTCCCATTAGAATATTCGAAGGCAGCAGTACCGTAGAAATCAAAATACTGTCATTCACAAACACCGAAACCGGCGTGCCTGCTAGTAAGGTATCGTTGGAATTGATGTTGTAAACAGAATAATCCAAAGTCAAATCATGGTTCTGACAAATGTCTTGACCAGTAATACTATCAAGAGAAATTGTTGCATCAGGAAGTTCAGATTGGATGGAGGTGATGATGGTGGAGATGTTTCGTAGTACATAAGAATTCATTGTAATTTGAAAACTCGTATTTCCCACACTTAAATAATTATTTATGAAATAAGTGTCTACATCCATATTCCAACTAGTATTACTACCTGTAAAACTATTTGTTCCGTTAAAAGGATTATTAGGAGGATTTTGAGCGTTGCTCAATGTATTTCCATTGATTTTTACAGATTCGTTCCAAAAAGCATTAGGACTTCCATTGTATGCAATATATGTCATTTTAGCACCCACTGTGCTAGTCACATTTAAATTGGTAATCGGAAAACTATGAGTAGTTGTAAAACCACCGCCCACTGTTTGATATCCATCGTAAATGTTTAATTGCTTATTTGGAAGTGATGGGTTTGAGTAAACAACAATTAAATTCCAACCCGCATAATTCATTGTATTTCCACAATAAAATGATGAATAGGGGTTTAAATTGAAATTTGATACCTGATATAAACCATTACCTATTGTTTGAACAAGAGTGGTAACATCTTTTATTGCACTGAAAAAATAGCAAGGATTAGTAAAAGTAGCTGGATTGATATCAATTACATTTACATTATCAGGGATAAGGTTGTTGCCATTAAGTGTGATGGTTGTTCCATTGCCATTAGATATACCAGACCAAATAATGTATGCACCAACAATAGTTTGATTAGCAGCAAGATTTAATGACGCGGAGGAATTCGTGAGCATTAAACATGGTAATGCATTAAAGTTTGGGTTGTCAAAAGTGTTGTGTGACTTTCCTATGATAGTATATTCAAAAGGTCCATTAAATTGTTGATACAAAGTATGAGGTACATTAACCTGTGAATTGCCAAAAAAACTTAATAGGCAAAACAACATCAAGAATCTTAAATATGTCTTTTGAAAACAATTCATAACTACATATATAACAAGCTATTGCATGTAAAGTTCATTAAACGTTTATGAAACTAATTTAGCACAAAAATGAAGCATCTTTCTCATAACCTTACCAAATAAGAAACATTAAGCCCACCACTATACCAATGGCCGCTCACAGGGGTGTTGGTGATTTTCAGAAGGCCATAGCGGAAGGTAGGTTCAACTTTGATGCGCATGATTGGGCTGATGTGCATTTCAAGACCAGCGCTGATGGTAGCAAACAAATTGAAGCGGTTGTATGTGTCAATGGAGGTGATGTCTTGCCTTGTGGTGCTGTCTTTGAAATTGGCAATATAGGTGCGGCTCTGCTTGAGTAAAAAGGCACTTGATATACCTGCACTGGTAGTGAGGCGCATGCGGTTTGTTCCGAAACTAAAGTTGACCTTTGTCGGAATTTCCAGGTAGTGGTAATTATTGTTATACTTGAAACTTTCAGGGACTACTGGGTCAATCAAAGAACCTGCTATGTCAATCTTTTTTGTAGAAAAGCCTCTGTTGGCATATTGTATTCCGGTCTGAAAACAAAATTGCTCATTGAAGTTATAGCCCAAATGGAGCCCACCTGTGTAGCCCATATTAACGGTTTCATTTTCATTTCTGTAATTAATAATAGAGGTACTATTTTGGCTCCCATCATTGTTGAGTAAAGTGCGGTAGCAAATTTCAGGGGAGGCAGAAATACCAATTTCAAAACGCTTAAAAGTTCCAGCCTGAACTTCGTTCGGCGTTCGCTGAGCATAGCCAAAAAAGGCGAGTAGGGTAAAGGTGAGTAGAGCGAGGTGTTGCATGTGCTGGATTAAGTTTATTCTAGACGTATTTTCTGACAATAGTTGCCTTGTGGAGTGGAGATTTGGAGTAAGTAGATACCTGGATTTAAAACTAAATCAATTAACTGTTTTTCTCTTTGCTCATTGATATGAATTGTTTGAACCACTCTGCCTTCTGCGGATACAATTGAAATGAGATCACCTTGAGAAAATTGACCATTAATCGTAAACTGACCATCATTTGGATTTGGTCCAATTGTAAACGATGCTTTCTCTGGCTCATCGATACCTGCACATCCAACAGTCACAGTTACAGTATCCGTCGAATACACACCATTTATTGTCATAGTAACCACATAGGTAGTCGTTACCGATGGGTGTACATAAACACCTGCTGTATTTGTATCAACTACGGTACCATCCAACATATACCAATAAGCAGGTAAATTGCTGATTTTTTCACCAATAAATACCGTATCACCAGGGCAAATAAAATAATCTTGTCCAGCATTGACTTGTAAACCACCTGGAATGCTATCGAGAGGGGTGACGGAAAATTTATCTAATAATACATAACCTCTACCAGTGGCTGGCCAAAAAGGCAATTGACAAATAAAGTCGGTTTCTACATCAGAATTGAAATTACCAACAGTCATATATTTTTCCCCGCCAGTAGCTTCATAAATGCCACTGGTTTTTACCCATTGCATTTCATTTTGAACCAACTCATTATTAAAGTATTTCACCTGAGCTTCCAAATTAAAATAGTCGCCTGTATTTGAATGTAACGCTGTATCACTAAAATGAATACCCACGTTATTTGTTAAAAAATGTGCTAAGTCGTTCCAATGCAAGGAATAAAAATCCACCTTATATATCTTCTTGAAAACCAAACTATCAATAAGTTCACATTGAACATATTCTCTTTGGTCATGAAACTCAGGATATGGATCATTATATAGTGACTGATAAGTTAATATTCCGAACATATTTGGCCCAGCAATCGTGTCGAATGAAGCTAAATTATTTATGTATTTTATTAAATCTGGTGTTAACACATTCGGATTACTCCAGCCAGGAATAACTGGTCCATTAGGTTCGGAGAACACTAAAAAATTATCTAAACAATTTGAGCAATTTTCAATGCTTGGATTGGGAACCAAGTTATATTGGCCAAAGAGAGTTGATGAGAAAGAAATGATGAATAGGAATCGAATCATTATTTTAATTTACACCTTTTCAATAAGCTATATGGAAAAATCCTTGATAGCTTTTTGTAAGAACGGGTTGGTTTAGGTTTTGGTTGCCTTGGTAATGTAGCGTAATTTGGTAAAAATAAGCACCTTCCTCAACTTTTTCACTTTTTACTTTTGCATCCCATATGTTATTAGTTCCTGAATTGAGTTGCCCCTTCCATTGATGCAGCACAGTACCATTTCGGTTTAAAATGTTCACCTGGCATTCCACTACCTGATTCACAAAGATTATGAACACATCATTAATGCCGTCGTTGTTTGGTGAAAATACATTCGGAATTTCGCACAACAGTTCATTGTTTACCTGCACACTTAAAGAAAAAGTATCGGCACAACTCGGATCATTTTGATAAGCAACGAGTTGTATGTTATAGAGCCCGGTAGTGTCAAAAGCAAGATTAGTCAGTTCCGTACTTGTATTTAACCCATTTAAAGACCATACAAAGTTGTTGGCATTCAACGATTGGTTTGAAATTGTAAGCGTTTCATTTACTGCAACAACCTGAGTTGATAGCTCGAAAGAAGCCACTGTTTGGATGATACTTTCTATGACAATCGTTGTGTCGTTGGTGCAGCCGTTTTGGTCTTGAATAGTTAGGTTATGACTGCCTGAACTCAAGTTATTAAAAAGTGTGCTGCTCTGTAAATTAGAATTATCTAATTGGTAAGTCAAAGGAAGCGAGCTTGAATTACCTTGCACAACCACTTCTCCAGAATTAGCGCCACAAATCGAACCTGTAAGTTCAAGGTCTAAAAACTGAGGCAGATCCAACACATTCACTTTCACAGGCCTCACCACAGAACAAGAATCAGAACTCCAAATTCTTACAGTTAATAATGCTGACGTATCGGAAATAAAAATCGGGTTGGCACAATTTGAACAGCTTAAATGTTCTGCGGGGCTCCATTCATAGGCAATTCCGCCGTTAGCATAAAGTTGCAAAGGTGAATTGGCACAAATCGTAGTATCATTTATCGTAGTTACTTGACTAGTTTCACAGGTGGTACCATGTTCAATAAAGAATTCATTATAAATGTTATACGGTGGGGATGGGGCGTTCATTTCCCAAGAAAGTTTCCAATTTAAGCTGTGATTCGGATTTACCAAGTTTTCACAATTAATTAAAGCATCGTACCCATTCACGTAATAATCGGGTGTATCATTAGAAAGTCCAAATAATTCATTATTTTCAAAATAGAAGCAGCCTTGAGGGCCATCACTCGTTAAATTCCCTTCGCCTTTTAAAAGACCAGCGTTATAAATCCCATTGTTAAAACTTAAAAAACTCCCATCGCCTGGGGTCCATTCAGATATTCTAGAAGAGCAAATAGCCCAACCCACGTCAGATGAGCTAGTAATTTCATTCATGTGAGTTAGTAGAAAATCTGATGAAAATTGTTCATCTTGATTATTAATAAGAATGTATGAACTAGTTAGATCAAGATTAGGATTTTCATACAGTATATATAAATAAATTGTACTAAATATACAACCAAAACAATCGCTAACATTTGGAATTCCGATTATAAATGTACTATCATCGGATTCAATACTTTGAGTAACGTCCAATGCGTGAATGTAAATATTTGGGGCAGTGGAAAGGTTACTTGCATTGAACGCACTTTTTCTTGATTGAGAATTAAAAGTAAAATTTGAATCACCAAGAGTGATATTGAAATTGATAAAAGGCAAGGAATTATTCCAATATTCTGTGCCAAATAAAAATGCTTTTTTAATAGTGCTTCCCGGAGCAATATGGACTTTCAAGGTGTCACTTCCTCCAGCCATCAGAGTAGAAAATCCTGCGCCGGTAACACCACAGTGACAATTGTCTTGATAGAATAAAATCTGGGCAAAGGTTGGTTCGGCATTCCAACAGAATACCACAAGTAAAAAGAGAAAGTATAGTTTTCTTTTCAAATCCATTTGCTAGGCGTACCCTAGCAGTAACGGAAATTATGGGGTGGAGGTGTAGGGAAGCAATAGTGCTTTATTTTTCACCCAAAAGCTCTTCAATCAAAGATTTTGTTTTCGCTAGATAATCTTCTTTAGCGTCGATAGAAAAACCATTGTGTCGGCGAATTTCCTGGCCGTTTTTGTCGAAGATGATTTCATACGGAAAGCTGCTAACGCCCAGTTTTAAAGCATTTTTTTGATTTGAATTGTGGTAGCAATTGTCCATATTTCGGTAATGCTTTTGAAAGATATCAATTGAATCTACACAATGAATGGTGATCAGTTTAAAGGGTTGATTTGCAAAAGCTTGCTGCAGTAATTTCAAAGACGGGTGCTTTTCTCGGCATGGTTTACAGGCATAAAAAGTAAAATTAACCAAGTATACAGTGTCTAAGGATAAATGCAGGCTGTGTCCATTTTGCGAGATAAACGTTTTGCCCAGTTCATTGAATCGTGAAACATCGGTTTTTTGCTGTGGCGCAACATTGACCACTTCGATGGAGCTGTAATTTCGATGGGCATTCCATAAAACGAGCAAGCTCAGGATAAAAATCACAGCGCTGAACCACCATTTTTTTGTTTAATAAAAGTTCCTTCGGCAGCGCCAAGAACCATCAAGCTACAGACATTATATAATTGCAACGATAAATTGTGATCTAAAAACATCAGCAAGAGAAGCAAGGCCGCAAAGACGCCAGCTCCCGTTAATCCATAAGGCCTCGGGAAAAGCACTGCAAATAAACACGATAGCAGAAATAGCAACAAATGATTCTCGATCAGTAACAAGTTGGCCACTTCAAAAGTGAGCCATTGCACAAGAAAGAAGATGGCCACGAAGCACAATACGGATAGGGATGTCCACCCTATATATTTAAACAACTGCTTGAAGGTCATGGCGTTCATTTATCAATATTCAGATTCGTAAGAACTGTTTATTGATAAAAATATTGCTTTTTTTCTGTTCTAAAGGACAGTAAATTTTCTACAAAACTTACTCCAAACAAATTCGCTCACAAAAATTACCTTGAGCAGTAGTGATTCTAAGTATATAAATACCTGGATTTAAATCGCTTAAATTGATTGATGTGTTATTAGGGTCAAAGTGGTTGGTGTGTTTGCCAGAATAGTCGAGTAGGTCGATGGAAAGGAATTGCTCAGATTTGTTGTTTTCAATCGTGATGAAATTGGAGGTAGGGTTGGGGTAGAGTTTTATGGATGGTGAGGTTTGAATTTCCTTGACTTCAAGTGTGGAATTGAGTGTGAGGCCCCAAAGATCTTCATCACCATAGTTCATACATGTTTTATCATTTGAATCACCTCCAGTTGTTCCGACTAACAGATGAATGTCTGTTAGATTTGGGTTTAAACGCAAAGTGGCGAGGAATTCAAATTGATTTGTGCCAAGTGTTTTGTCCGTTAGAAAATTTAGGTTACCATCTAAAGCAAACATCCAAATGTCCGTTGCTCCGATTCTGGGCGCTGACTTGAATACATTGGTATTTGAAAATGAATTAACAGCGACGCAGATATTTCCATTAGGCCATTCGATGAATTGACCTCCAAAATCTTGCAAATCACTTCCGACGGTTTTCTGTTGAATGATATTCAATTGATCATCTAATTTTAGAATCCAAGAATCTATCTCACCAAATGAATTTTCTGTTTTTAGGCCCGATTGATTGGAAGTACTTTCAGCTAGTATGAGTAAATCTCCATTTATATTGATTAACAAATCAGAGGGGCGATCATCTGCTGAACCTCCAATAGACTTTTGCTGCAGTAAGTTACAATTCGTATCTAAGTCGAGCACCCATATGTCTGAACCCCCATAGCTTGGCTCTGTTTTCAGACCAGAAATATCAGAATGGGAGAAAGCGGCTAATTTAATTTGATTAGGTGCCGTTTGTATGACAATAGGTTTTAATTCATAATCCTCACCACCAATGCTCACATCGTTTATTATTTCGCCATTTGGACTTAATTGAATACTCCAAATGTCACTCCCTCCATAGTTTGTAGATGTTTTATTGCCAGATACTCCCGAATAGGACACTCCAAAAGTCAATATATTCCCGGAGGGCAGTTCAATTATCTCATTGAAATCATCATCTTGAGCCCCACCATAGTTTTTATTCCAGAGAATGGTACCCGTGCTAGTCATTTTAATCAACCAAGCATCTGTATCGCCATACAGTTCATTGGTTTGCTCAAAACTTGGTGGTGATAAAGTTGAGCCAAAAATATAAATGGATTGATCCTCGGTAATTAATAGGCCAGATGGCAAATCAAAACCGATTCCTCCAATTGTTTTCTGCCAAATAATTTGATCATTTGAATCTAAGCAAAGCACCCAGAAATCATGTTCACCTCTTGCGTTTTCTGTTTTGTCATAATAGGCATCTGAGTTACTCATTAAAAGAACAATGCGGTTGCCATTTCCCAACAAAGCTTCCTTAATTGGTAAATCAGATTCAGTAGAATAAATACAATACTGGCTTGAAATCGAACCGAATTGTGCCCAGCTGCTTACGCCAAGAAATAGAGTGAGAAAGAATAGGAAATGTCTCATTCGCAAAGTTTTCTAGCTAAACGTGTGCGCAAGAGTATTGGAGTAGTTCTTAAAAATTTATCCCAACGCCAAAAGTCAATGAGCTATGCAGTCGGCTTGGTAAGAAGCTAGGTTTTTTGAAGCCAAAATCAGTAGCAAAGTCGTTGTTATAATAACGAACTAAAGGTTTGCTAATGAGATACCCTGATAGATTGATTTGACTGTAAAAAGTGATCCACTTGACAGGAGTGTAGGTAAGGGCGGTTTGGCCTTTCAAGCCAAATTGTATGTTATTACTGATATATAAAAGATGGTTTGGATCGATGGTATTGGTGAATAAAAATTGATTTCTCACTGTTGGTCCAGCACCGTAGGTCCAGTTGACTTTTTTAGATAGTTCTTTTTGATTTAAAAAAGTAACGTTCATTTCTTGAATGCTGCGATTACTGAAGTCAAGGTTACCAGGAGATTCGACGTTCCAATAGTGCCGATCGCGAATGAAATTAATTTGCGCCGCAATTAGTTTGTTATTGGGTTTTTGATATTGATATTGAAGCCCCAGAGCGTAATTTGGCAAATAAGAACTTGTTGCATTCCAACCAAATGGCACTTTATCAAAATAGTAATTAAGTGCGCCCGTTTGAATAGAAATTTGGTGCTGCGCATGGCTTTTTGAAAAGACTAAGCTAATAGTAAAAAGCGACAGTAAAAGATTGAATTTTGTTTTCATACTTAACACTACGAAGCTTGCTATCAAAATGGAAGTAGCTTAGTAAATTTTATTTTTTTTCTTTTGACTTCCCTCATGAGAAAACGAAGCGTAATGTAGCTGTAAACTTCAATTAACATGAAAGTAAAAATTATTTGGGCTGTTTGTCTATGTTTCAGTTCTGTTTCGTTTGCTCAGAAATCAAAAGACTGGAAATTAAACAGTTATCAGATCAATATTGGTGGGGTTATGAGTACTAAAATCCCGTCGGCGTCTTACATTAACTATGAGGATATAATTATTGATGATTTATACAAACCCTTTGATGAATATGCTATTAGTTTGTCTGATCCAAAATCGCTCACTAATTTACGCATGAGGCCAATAGTTAATGGGAACATTCAATTGTATAATGCAAAAACCAGCTCCATTCAGCGCTTTGGTTTATCTGTAAATTCTCGGATGCTCAGTTCCTTCTTAACCAATTATTTTGTCCAAGTTTATCAGTTCATTGATACAGCCTTAGTTCCTACTGATTTCTATTCGGGTGTCGTTCGTTTGAATCATGTTACACCGGTACTAACCCTTGATTATGCCTATTTGAAGCAGTTGCATGTATCCAAACAGCTCAATTTTAATTTTGGTGTAGGCGCATATGCGGGAATGAGTTTGTGGAACAACCTAACTGTTGTCATGAATCGGGAAGATAATGGGAATGGAAATGTTTATAATTCAGGTGGCTTTACTACATCAGATTTGTATAACAGTGCTGTCCAAAGTAAATTTTCCAAACACAACTTCAACGCCGGAATCTATGCCAGTTTTGGCTTGGAATATAGCCTCCACGACAAGCAAGTGGAAAATCAGCGTTGGTATTTGACCTTTGAGAACCGGATTTGTTATGACTTCTTTGCGGTGAAAAATGTACCTTCATCTTGGTTTTCGTTTCAATCTGCGCAAATGTTTGGCTTGAAATATTACTTAAATAGAAGATAAAGGAAACACACGCGATTGAGTTTGGAACTGACAAAAGAGAGCATAGCATTGATTGTAAAGCGAGATCGCCGCTTTATCATGGAATTGTATGCTTATTGTTTTCCATTGATGCTGCAGCGTTTGTCTCGTTTGAGCCTGCATAAGGAAGATCAAATGAGTATTGCCAACACTGCATTTTTAAAAGCGCTTGATCGCATTGATACTTTTGATCTGCAAAAATCATTTCCGGCCTGGCTCAGTGTCATTGTCAGAAATGAATTTATCGATCAGTATCGCAAAAAACAACGGCACCATTCATTCTTTCAGCAAGTAGACCTCTCAACAGACTTGCCTGACCACCTGCCAACTGATTTGCTTTTGCAACAACAAGATGCTGCAAAAATGCTTTTTGAGTTTGTCGATGCATTGCCAGAGGCAACAAGAATCATTTTTAACCTTTATGTAATTGAAGAGCTGAGTAGGGAAGAAATTGCAACAGAACTCAAGATCAGTTACGATTTAGTGAAGTGGCATATTTTAAAAGCCCGAAAAATTATTGCCGAACAACTACAAAATAACACATTATGAAGAACGAACTGACTTCATTTGAAATGCAATATCGGGAAGCAGCGCTTGGTCAGTTGCCTGCTCTTGATATAGATTTCGTGCAAGATCTAGAGCATCGACTCGATGAAAAAAAGAGAAAAGGAGGCTTCTTCTTTGGCTGGTTCAAAGGAATGGCACTCAGTATTACCTTTATCATTCTGGGCATGAGCTCCTTTTTGAACGAACCCCTCAACTGGCACAATACTATCTCAATAGCTCCAATTCAAACAACTGACCTTTCTGCAAAAAATACAATTGTAAATAACTCAATATCAAGTAATAAAATAATTTTGCTTCAACATGATATTCAAATAGAAACCTCAGATTTATCTTTAAAATTCACAGCACCGACTGCCTCTTCAACTTTAAATAACCCCTCTTCAGAAAGCTCCTCATTTCAAGCCGGATATGATCCCGAAAGTCAAGCGCCATTAATTGACACCCTCAGAATGGGCCAACTGTTGAATCCAATTAAAGAATTGATGTTGGGTATGCTTGCTGTGCCTCAGCTTAGCCGTCAACTATTAAACAGACCACAAGCGCCACAAACCCAACAAAACAGTAATCGTAATCGAGAAATAGCGCTGTATTCAGGCGTCAATTTCACAAAAAGCTATTTGTACAGCGATTTCAATGTAGTGAGTGCCTATGATTTAAAGCTGATGCAATCAGAGTCTGTCCTGACAACCACTAATTTTGGTTTACAACTCTACAACTATTCAGGCCAATTGCAATGGGGTATAGGTGCCTTGTTTACAAGTTTAGGCGAACAAGCCAATTATCATTATCTAGACTACAAATTAGAGCCATCAAGCATTAACCCGAGCATTCAAGACACCATCTACTTTGAAGCCAAATACGTCAACAAAAATGAATACCAGTTCATTCAAATTCCAATTAGTATAGGGTATCGCTTCCAAAGAAATCAATTTTCAGTGATTCCGAAATACAGCGCCTCAGTAGGCACACGCGTCAAAGAGCAAATTGGTTACTACCCGAACAGAAACGGCATTGGCATGTACGCTTTCCTGAGCCCTAAATTCAATTTCCAACAAAGCCTCCAGGTAGAATTACGTCAATCCCAACAAAACTACTTCGTCTCCTTGACGCCATATCTCAATTTCAACAGCGTCAAAACCCCACCAGAAATCTTCAGCTACCGCAAATACATCAATTTCGGTTGCAACGTGGGCGTTGGGTTTAGGTTGAAGTAAGGCAGGAAGGGTGTTTGTGGAGAAAAAATGGTTATATTATTTCCAAATAGGGTGATTTTGCCAATTATTTAAAAATCCAAGTTTATAAATTGGCAAATCAGGTTTATTTTTAAAAAGATTAAGTAGCTTACTTTTTATTTGATTGTCAGGAGCTACGTAATTACATAAATAAATCATTATCGTAATTATCAAAAATGGTTTTTTACACTGTACAGGTAATAACTCATTACTTAACCACTTTGATTTAGGTTTTTATATAGCTTTGATAACGTACCCAAGGATGCTATCTCTAGGATTTTCCATGAATCAGCTTCTACATTTGGGTATCTAGTTCTGTGGTCCTTGATAAAGATTTCTTGACTTCGAAAAAACTCCTTTTTTAAATCATTGATAATATTTTGATGAATTGTTATCGAAGGGTTAGAAGGCAAAGATTTTGTTTCAAATAAGTTAGAATCTAAATACCATAGGGCGCCATGTGCAAGCGATAAATGATATATCATTTTAGTTCTTAGGGAAATTTCAATTCTTTCCATTGCTTCAAAAAGAATAATGCGTAGTTGACCATCAAAATCATATCTTTCAATAATATCTTCAAAATATGTATTCGATTTAAAAGTATGTAAACGTGAATCATGTTGAAGATCCCACCAATAGCCTTTGAGTCGGTAATAGCTAATATTGGATAAGTTGTTGTTTGCAGATTTTTCGTCATGAAAAAGCATCCCGCGCTGTTTCAATAAAGATATTTGATCTGCTATGGTGAATGGGGTTTTATTTGCCATAGCCATAAAAAAAATGACCCGTTAGCAGATCTTACGGTATGCTAACGGGTACTGTTGTTACAAAATTAATGGATTTTTTTTCACAAATACATATAACATGAATTAATCAATAATATTGCATAGATGCTGATTGGTAAAAATCACCAGTCAATTACATTTTATCGCAATATCATCAATTTCATATTGATTCAGTCAGCAAAGCATGAGCCAATTGTTGTTTCGGTTGATAACGTGGATCGGTTGAAAATTTTTTCCTGACACACTCATTTCCAACATTTTATTGTAATTTAAGAGTCTAAATCAACAACATGAAAACAACACTATTCTTGTTCGCAGTGCTATTCAGTGCTGCAACTTATGCGCAAAGCTGGGCGCCAGCTGGGGCTAAATGGCATTATTCTTATATCGGATTTGCATCAGGTTATGTAGAAATTGCCAATGTTGGCGATACTGTTATTGCAGGGCAAACGTGTCAGAAATTACAGAAAACTTTCAATGGACTTCAGTTTGGTGTAACGCCAATGAATTATGTTTTCGATACCACTTACACTTATGAAAATAATGGAATTGTTTATGTCTTAGAGCAGAATCAGTGGAAGGTACTTTACAATTTCAATGCAACTGTTGGTGAGCATTGGCCAATTGCTCCTATGCCTGATTTTGGGAGTTGTATTCAAAATAGCCAACTCAAAGTATTAGCAACCGGTACCAAAGTGATCAACGCTGAAACTTTGAAATATCTTGTAGTGGACTTTTGCAACCCAGACCTAAGCAGTCAAGGAATACAAGATACGATCATCGAAAAGATCGGTTTTACGGGCTCTTATATGATGCCAGCAGACTACTGCCTCATGTCTTTGGATGGCAATGAAGGTGGGCCTTTCCGTTGTTATTCAGACAACAACTTTAATACTTACAAGCCATTCTATGACGAAGTCTGCGATTTTATCGTAAGCACTGATGAATTAGCCGCAGTTATTCAGATTGAACTAGCGCCAAATCCGTCTAATGGAGTCTTTGAAATCAAGACGGAAAAACAAGAGCCACTCGATATCCTAGTGTACAATCAGGCCGGTGTTTTGGTGAGCAAACATCATTTTGAAAACCCTAGCGCCAATGCAACTTTACAACTCACCTCACAAGCCAAAGGCGTCTATTTTGCACACATGAGTCAAGGTGGTCAAAAAGGTGTGAAAAAATTGGTGGTGGAGTAGGGAAATCATTTATTTCTTTAAATGCTAATACCTCAAAAGTTTAAAGGTTTGAGCTAGTTTGTCGTTTTCTAAGATACTGATAAAATAAATTCCTGGTGTTGTTACAGTAAATTGTTGGTCGAAAGCGCTGATGACTTCTTCAAGGACAATTTGTCCATATGTGTTAGCAACCTCGATGCGTAGTTCACCTGATAAATTCTCAAGTCCTTTGAATTTAAATACGCCAAGACTAGGGTTGGGGTAAAGTGTTAAATTAGAAATCGTTGGCTTAGATATACCAGCAGTGTTGTCAATGAGAATGGAAGCTTTGGGATCTCCGATAAGTACGCTTTGATGAGATAACAAGCGTTCTGCCATGAAATAACTTTCAGCCAAGTTGAAACCAGCATTTGGATCTAAATAGCGATTTAGAAGGATGTCTGTCTCAAGCAGTTGTGCCAAATATACGCAATTGACATAACCATGTGCAGCCGTACATCCATCCTGAATTAAGTTGGCTATCAGGAATTTATTATCTGGATTAGTAGCAGCATTAAAAGTTTGCGCAGCGCTACAGGTGTTTATTGAACTAAATGAGCCGGGTAACCATTCATAATTTAATAAAACAGAATCAGTTGGACCATTTCCAATTCCTATATAACCTAGTGCATTTTGCACATTACTTGGGGTGCCGAGTCCATAATCTTGTAGAATTGACCAATTGTTATTTTGAAGTATATCTTTACTAGGATCTAAATAATTGTCTATAAAATATGTTGCATCAATTAAGTTGGTTTCAAAGATGTCTAAAACAACTTGCGCATCGAGTTGGTTGACGCCTTTATTAGGGCCACTTCTGTCAATAAGTGAAATGACATCTGAAACAGCATAGCCATCTAGTCTAGAAACTAAATAAATACCGAATTGTGCCCTTGTAAAGTGGGTGTTTTCTTGATAGTAAGGATTGTTATATCCGTTACTGACGCCAATCCCACTTGCGTGTGGCCCGAGTATCAGGCTCAATTCTTGATCAACAGAACCGCAGTCACCGAGGCTAGAATTAGTTATACAATCAAATCCATTGCGTTTGAGTGGAATGCCTTTTGTTGTCACTAAATAATTGATTTGATTTTGAAGGTTTTGACTAGTCAGGTGGTTTTCAATTTGCGTCCTCAAAAGCGTAAATTCTGCATCGTTGATCACTTCTGTTGTCGGGACACTTACGTAAATTATATTTTGTGTTGGGATATTTCTAGCATTTTGAAAATAACTTCCAATTTGCATCGATTCAGGACTGTTTAGGTTGACAATCACTCCAACATCATTGTAATTTACAGATTGGGCGAGCCCATTAAAAGTCAAGCTTAGCAAGCAGAAAACTAAAAATTTCATAGGTAGTTTATTTAAGATTGAACCCATAAACGGCCAAGGATAGTTAATATTTTAGGACTGAGTTCTAATTCGAAGCAAGTCAATACTAAAACGAAAATTTCCACGTATTTGACAACAAATTGTTTTTTTTTATTGAACTGAGATTTTCTTTATGCCAAATAAAACCATGCGTTTCGCTATCATTGATATTCATGAAAAAGATGCTGATCTACTCGCTGAATTGCAACAGAACTGCATCAATGTTTTTCTTGTTGATATTGATATGTCAAAATTCAAAGATGTAAAGCAGATTAAAAATCTCACAGCAGAGGAAATCAAACAGTTACTGCTATCGGATGAGCAGAAAAACAATAACAATTTTCAAGCGCATCAAAACAAAAAAGGGTTTACAGACCGAGACCTGAAGGTGCTCATTTCACTCTGTGATGGACTTACTAGCAAAGAAATCGGTGAACAATTGTATGTATCAAAAAAAACTGTTGATCTCATCAGAACGAAGTTGTTAAAAGCATATCAGGTCAAGACATCAAACGAACTAATTAGGCTGAGTATCATCGACGGTTTGTATACTCCACGCACAAATTATGAAATTGAGCTTGAAAAGGAACAGCTTGCACAACAACAGCAAGAAAGAAGAATTTTGCGACTTCAGGGAAAGATTTTGAATGATGAAAATTGATGAAAGGTTTGAGTATATTTATACAAACTTTCTCCATGAAATATATCTCCACTTTTGCATTTATTTTTTTAGTCTTTTCTAACGTCTTTTCCCAAACATGGGTTAAAGTAAGTGCCGGGACAGAATATAGTTTAACGCTCAAATCTGACGGTACTTTATGGGCTTGGGGAGCAAATAACTATGGGCAATTGGGCGTGTCATCTCCTTCAAGTAGTAATGTTCCTTTTCAAGTAGGTTCTGATTCAGATTGGAAAGATATTGCTTGTGGTAGTTTTCATATTTTAGCCATGAAGACAGATAGTACTTTGTGGTCTTGGGGATTTAATGCTTCAGGGCAGCTTGGCCTGGGGAATACAACAAATATTGTAACTCCTCAACAAATTGGTTCAGATCACGATTGGGTTCAAATTGAATGCGGAACCGTAAACAGCGCTGCCATCAAAGCCAATGGAACGCTATGGATGTGGGGTAATAATTTATATGGTCAGTGCGGAATTGGTAATAATACGGATGTACTGATACCGACTCAAGTTGGAAGTGCAAATACTTGGAAAACCATCTCATTAGGTGGTCTTCATGCACTAGGTATACAAGAGGAAGCAACTCAGCATGTTTTGTATGCTTGGGGATTCAACTCTACTGGCCAGTTGGGTTTAGGAAATACAACTGATGTGAATGTCCCGACGGCCGTCTTAATGCCAGTTGGTCAAGTTTTAGACTGGAAAAGCACTTCTGCGGGTTTTCAGTTTTCAAGCGCAGTTGCACAAAATGGCACCGCTTGGACTTGGGGTTTTAATGGCAACGGGCAGTTAGGCTTAGGTGACACACAAGACCGCGATGTTATTACACAACTCGGCAATTTAACAAACTGGAACCAAATTACGGCCGGTTCTTCTTTTGCCTATGGCACCCTGACAGACGCCACTCAATTTTCTTGGGGTTTCAATGGATTCGGAATGCTCTCTATTGGCACCCTGCAATCACAAAACACGCCTTATCCACTCACACTACTTTCTACCAACATCAATAGCATTGCGCTTGCAGAAGGTGCGCCAAGTGGCAATCAACTGTATGGCATGCATGTGCTGGCACTTTCTAATGATAGTTTAAGTATTTGTACTGTAGGCGCCAATTACACAGGGCAACTCGGTATAGGCACTACTTCTTCTAGAAATTACTTTGAATGCGATGTCGAACCTATCACAGGTATCGATGAAAAACCAAATATCGAACTCTCACTTTACCCCAACCCAACAACTGGCAAATTCACCATCGAAGCACCATTTGAAACAGGGCAGCAAGTTCAAATTTTCAATGTCAATGGGCAACGTGTATTTTCGCAACCCATCCTAAATTCAGGATTGAATCTATCTCTTGACGCAAACCTGCCTCAAGGTTTGTACTTACTCAAATTGATCAATGAAGAGGGTAGTCAGATAGGGAGTAGTAGAATGGTGGTGGAGTAAATTTGATATAATTATTTGATTAAAAGTAACTTTTGGCCAAGATGTCGGCTTCCTTTTCTTTGCTGCAGTTCTTCAATGAAATATTCAAATGCTCAAGAAAAATCTCCTTTTTACCATGTAAAAGTATGTGCGCAGCTTCGTGGAAAAATGTTGGCCAGAAATCAACCGAACGGTATCCTACGGCTATCTGAATGAGCGGTAGATTATTTACCCACCGAGTAGCTCCTTTCACATTTAAATCCTTTACTGGAAAGGTATTCACTACATGAACTCCTACTTTGACGCACGATAGTTGTAGTTGTTCAAATGATATTTCTGATTTTTGTTTTGCTAACAATCGAAGCGTATTTTTAAATTGTCTTTCAGAGTAGGGGTTCGTTAACAAATCAGATGCTTGTAATTCGCCAATGCGTAACCAAGTAGCAATTAAATAAGGATTGGGATAATCTAGCAATGAGATGCTGAAGTTAACTTTCAATTTTTGTTTCAAATAATAATTTTCCCAAGCATTAACATCGCTAAATCCGAAAAATCTTAGAAGTTCATAGAGTAGTTCAATTTTTGCACTTTTCTTAGTTATAAAACCTGAATTGACTAACTCTTCGATTGGAAAATGCGTTATCCATGTGATTTGCTCCGCATGATATCTTATTCTTTTTTGTTCAGCTGCATAAATATCATAAGCCATTTGGTGCTTCACCCAATAGTGAGCGGGAATTCCAAGGGCAAGTTCAAAAAGTATAGCCATGTCTGCCGTAATACTGCTCTTTTCATTCAAAATAGCTGATATCGTTTTCTCTGGCTTATTAGTTCTTACAGCAAATTCCTTTGAGCCAATATTGAGTTCCCGAAGCTTTTCAGCGAGAACAGATCCCGGGTGATGTATTTGTTTAGGTTGATAGGGTTTTTGGGTTTTCATTTCAGTGGTAATCAATAATTTCTATAATTTGTACACGGCATAGATCTGCTATCTTTCCTCCTTCATTAAAATTGTTCTGTTTTGGAAAGCAATTCACTTCAAAAACAAGGCGATAAGGGTGACTTAACTTTCATCATTTGCCAGTTTTTTGAGCTTCAGATTTTCAAAGTGAATTTCCATTACAAAAATAAAAATAATTAACATTAAATGTTGTTTAAAAAAAATATTTTTTTGTTTGACATGAAAGTACCCTATATAAATAGCTTTAAAACAAGAAAATTACGGACGGGATAGTTACTTTTAATAAATTTGAAATCATGTCCAAAATCATCCCTTCAAGCTACGACCGCACATAAATTTAATAATGAAAACAGCATTCTTCATCAGCATTTTTGTACTTCTATCAGGCTTTGTATGCGCTCAAACTACAGATTACAAATTATACAGAAAACCTTTGAAGCATCAAACTCCAAAAGAAAAAGAGATTCTACTGATAAAGCGTAATTGTCTAATCGCTTCACAACTTCAAATTGAACTGCAGTATTACGAGAAAAATGGTGTCCAGAAAGCAGCTGCTATGGCTACACACTCAACCAATAGCAAATATCGTGCTTATAAAAGGCGTTTTGATTATATAATTCTAAATACACCAAAAATCCATGCTGCAGATCAGGCGGAAGCAAGAAAAAAGCTTTTTGATTTGTATCCTGACACCCTTGCTTTGAAAGATGAATACCAACGTTTACTTGTCATGGATTCTACACTTTCCAAGAATTTATTGGCTATGATGGAGGCTATTGATCATAAGGGGAAGAGAGCAGACAAAACGCAATATACAGAAGAAGAATTCTTTCAAGTTGCTTCCCGCTTTTTTTATATCGACGACATTCTTTCGGATACAAGCTTTCAAACCCATATCTGTATAGGAATAAATGGAGTCAATCAAACCAATGATGAAAAGGATTTGACGCTTTTGGCAGCGTTTAGCTATGAGGCAATTTTCAGTGATTTTGATCGAGAAGCTTCTGTAGTTGAGCAAGTTTTTGAAAAACACAAGAAAGAGCTCGAGCAAAAAATGCAGTCCAGAGAAAACAACAAAGCTGATTTAGAAACGCTGCGCAATGACTTGTATACGCGCATGGCTCAAGATTTAGTTTTTCAAAAGGTTTTAATGGACGCCTACCATCAAAATAAAGAGAATTTGGCTTTTAAGTTGAAACCAAATAACGCCTATATTTTTCACTTGATTCCTTCGATTAAAGATAATGCTTTCCACTTGCGGAACTTACACTGATTTTTCAAACGGTATTGTGCTGTCTGCAGGCTGTAGTTTTGGTCGAAAAGTAAATGGTTTAGCAATTAACCTTTTTGCGAATAAATATTATGTAGCAAATGGGGTAGAGCTCGGAATACAAAATCAGGCGCACAAGGTAAACGGCTTGCAAGTTGGCTTATTCAATCGTTGTGTTGAGCTAAACGGTTTGCAAATTGGCCTTTGGAATATCAATGAAAAACGCAAGATGACATTGATCAATTGGTAAGTCTACCCCAACAAATCATCATCCTGACACAATAAATCCCTACAACTCCTTCACCCAAATGATATTCACGGGGCAGTTTTTGGCGGCAAGTTCGTTTTCTTCTTTTTCGAAGTCGGGGAGGTTGATGGTGTAGAAGCCACGTTTTTCTTTGGCGCCAACGAGGGTGCAACGGCCATCTTTTTTACTGATGCGCCAGCGGTGTGGAGCGGCTTCAACACAGGCATTGCAGCCAATGCAGCGCTCGCGTTGTTGACTCACTTGGATCATTCGCTGACCAATTTGTAGAGTTTGTCTGAGGGTCTGATTTTTTCTGGTAGCGCGATGCTGAAAATTTGTCCTTTTTTAGCTTCGTCTGTGGGGCCGTCATCGAGGTGGATGCTTTGGACTTCACTTTCGATGTAACCTGTGGTTGGGCCCGTAACTATGATTTTGTCGCCCACTTTTAAAGAGTACGCCTCGCAATCAAATTCGGCAACGCCAATTTTGTCATAGTAATGCAGGCCTTTGGCGATATAAATTTTCTTTTGCGTGGCTACAGAGCCAGGCACATTGGACCATTCGCCCATTTGGCGCCCTAAATAATAACCATCCCAGAAACCTCTATTGAAAACTGTAGATAAGCGCTCTTTCCAGTTTTGAATGGCTTTAAGGTTGTAGGCCTCGGTGCCAAGCGCATCTATGGCTTCGCGGTAACATTGGGTAGTCGTGTAGACGTAATCTGAGGCACGGCCGCGTCCTTCAATTTTTAGTACAGAAACCCCAGCCGCTACAATTTGATCAATAAAATCAATAGTACAAAGGTCTTTGGCGGACATGATGTATTCGTTGTCGAGTTCATACTCAGTGCCATCTTCTTTGTCAGTGACAATATAACTATGGCGACAGTTTTGAATGCAAGCACCGCGGTTGGCACTGGCAAAATGTGAGTGTAAACTGAGGTAGCATTTGCCCGAAACAGCCATGCATAAAGCACCATGTGCAAAAACTTCAAGTCGCACTAAGTTACCGCTAGGCCCTATGATCTGCTGTCGCTCAATTTCGCGTGAAATTTCGGCTACTTGTTTCAGTGATAATTCTCGAGATAAAACGACAACATCGGCAAAAGCTGCAAAAAAGGCTACCGTTTCTACGTTGGTGACATTTGCTTGTGTTGAAATATGCACGGGCATGCCAATAGACTTAGCAAATTGCATTACGGCAAAATCTGAGGCAATGACAGCGTTGATGCCGTCGTCTTTTGCGGCTTGCACGATTGTTTTCATGAGGTTCATGTCGTGCTGGTACAAAATGGTATTGAGCGTGAGGTACATTTTAACCTGCTGCTCTTTGCCAATTGCTGCTATTTTTTTGAGGTCCTCTAAGGTGAAATTATTGGAAGAGCGCGCCCGCATATTGAGTTGCTCAATGCCAAAATAAATAGAATCACAGCCTGCTTTAATGGCAGACATGAGGGCTTCATAAGAACCCGCAGGAGACATTAACTCTACATTCATGGCGCAAAGTTAAAATATTGTTGGAAAAATATTAGGCTTGAACTTTAGGAATAAGCTTGACATTCAGCGCTACCCAACCTTTTTGACCTTTGCTTTTTTCGAAGCTTACTTCGTCGCGCTCGGCAATTTGTTGTGATAAATTGGCGGCGTGTACAAAAATGTTTTCGCCACTGGCTTTGTCTTTGATGAAGCCATAACCTTTTGAATCATTGAAGAAGATAACGGTGCCTGTGTCTGCTGCGTCGTCTTCGTCTGATTCTTCGCGGCGTGGGATACCAATTTCGATATCTTCTGCTTCGATTTCAATTCGTGTGCTAGGATCAATAGGAGCATCTACAATACGACCATATTCGTCGACGTAAGCCATCATGCTGTCAAGGCCTCCACCACCAGAATTTGCCTTTCTCTCTTCAGAACGCAATAATTTTTCTTTTTTCTTTTTTGCTTTGAGTTTTTCTTTTTCCTTTTTAGAGAAGGTTTCCTTGGATTTTGCCATTAGAGCGTGTTAGTTATTAAATTGCCGTGTGAAATAGTAGGATGAGAGGCAACTTACAATAACAATGGCGTGAATGAGCCACAAAGATACAAAAAACTTACTGATGTCGCTTGGTTGGTTGCCAAACTGAGGATCGAATACCTTTTAAAAATTGAAGTAAGCCTAAAAACAAGGCTATATTCATGCTGACAAAATGAATGATGTATCGCAAAAAGACGACGTGTGTTTGTTGCTTACGCGCGAAGTAATCCACTATAAAAGTAAGTGGGATCATAATGATTATAAAGTAACAAATGCTGTAAAACAAAGAGTGCTCTGCCTCAGCAAGCACCTGTAAGATCATAAAAATTAAAAATACTGGACCAATCCAACGCAATACTTTATGAGAGAAAAATGCGAAGGATATACCATTGAATTTGAACAATAAACGCCAAAAACGACTAAGATTTTGAAAGTTTCCGGCAGAAATTCTGATTTTGCGTTTGAATTCAATCAAGAGGTCATTGGAAACATCTTCCAAGACCACTGCATTTTGTTCATTAATACACTTAAAGCCTTTTTCTAGGCAAGTCATGTTGATGAAGAAATCATCTACTAAAAAATTAGCTGGAATGGGTGTAAAACAGATTTTTCGAAAAGCAAAACACCCTCCGAAAGGCCCCATCATTGCCCCCCACAAAGCACTTTCAGCTTCTTTCACCTTTACTTCACCAGCAATATAGTTGGACTCAGGCATAGAAATTCCGGTGTTTTTCAGGCCGTAGTTTTTCATGCGCGTGTCAACCAAACCTATTGACGGATCAATAAAGTGTTGGCTGAGCGCCTTGAGTGTGTCTTTGGTAAACAAGACATTGGCATCGGTAAGTACAATGATTTCGTGCTGGGCGATGGCGACAAGTGCATTGACAATCTTTATTTTTCCTTGGCGTTCTGAAAAATTATGCACTTTATAATGCGGGAATTTTTCTTGGAAAGATTCAGCAATAAGACCGCTAAAATCTGTAGATTGGTCAATGCCAATAATGATTTCCAAGGAGTTTAGGTCGTAGTCCGAGGCTAAAATGGAATTGAGTTTCTCTGCTAAAACTTGTTCTTCGTTATGTGCTGGAATAATGATACTTAGGGCCGGACGGTGTGTCAACATGGACCTGTTCGATATTATTCCTTTTTTACGAATGAGTAATTTTAGTATAAAGGGGTAGAGCACATAGCTGTGCAAGATGAAAATAAACCCTAACCAAAATAGAAAACTCAACATGTACGGCAATATTAAGGATAATTTTAAAGTTGTTTGAGCAGATGCAGTAAATCAGCTTGTACTTTTTGCGGATAAAAATGTTGTTGGTAATAGTTGAAGTTGGCCTCGCTGTCTGCTTTTCTGGCCTCTTGGTTCGTTAAAAGTGTCAGACACTCAAGCGCAAAGGAGGAGGCTTCTTGGTGCAAGGTCTTGTGTTTGAAATTACTTAGGCCTTCAGCAGACTTTGCTGTTAGCACCATTGGAGCAGCCACACTCATGGCCTCTAGTACTTTCATTTTGACCCCAGAACCCGCTTTTAATCCGCTGATAAAAATTCCATGCTCGGCAATAAATGACCTGGCGTCGGGGACAAAGCCATGACATTGAACACCTGTTGTTTGCCATCGAGCTATTTGGTCTGAGCCTTTACCTGCGACATGAAAGAGTAGTTGGGGAATAGACTTTCTGAGATAAGGCAGTACCTCTTTGATGATCCAATCAACAGCATCAATATTGGGTTGCCAATCAAAAGCGCCGATAAAACAGAGTGTAGTTTGCTCTAAATCGGTACTCAGTTTTGGAGGTGTTATCGAAGCTGGTAAATATTTGATCGCAGTGAGAGTTTGGGCTTCCATTACTTCGGCGTCTTGTTCTGAAATACTCATGATCAGGTTGAGGCCACCTTGGTCTTCGCTCCAGATGCTGCGTTCGGCCCATTTTAAGGTATAAGCCAACTGCAACAAATACCAACGTTTGAATAAATTTTTGGTGCTCTTTGCGAGGTCTTTCCATATTTGATGCTCGATATTATGCGAGCGATAAATGAGTTTTGCCCCTGTAGCTTTCTTCAAGAGTTTCGCATAAATCGCGGTGAACAAACTCTCGAAAATAATGTAGTCATAATTTTGTTGTTGATCGAGCTTCTTGATGTCCGAGTAGACATCGGTCGAGTAAAAGCGGGAGAGGTTGTAGGACTCTTGTTTCAAAAGAGAAAATAAAGCAGCTATGGGTTTTACTCGGGTATCTATTGAATGGGCAAAGACTTTGAGTTTCGAATTTTTAGGAAAATCTTCAGGGTTAAACGGGTGCTTATGCGTTGAAAAACAATAATAATCTATGGCCTGAATTTCTTGAATGGCTAATGCATCATTTAGCAAGCGTGCCATGGCCAAACAGCCACCATCAAGAATGGGGTAGGGAGGTTTATGACTGACAATTAAGATCTTCATATGATTTTCTTGTCTAAGATAGCGGCTCTAGTAAAGAGAATGGCTATTGGAGTAAATAGGATGGCTGCTAACCACATTCCGATAAAAGGCGAAATTGAACCGGTATCGGCGAGGTTTTCACCAATTGAGATCAGGATGAAGTAGAGCATGAAAATGAGAGCTGCAATGACTACTGGTGCACCAAAGCCACCTTTGCGAATTAAAGCACCCAATGGGGCGCCGACAAAAAATAATACAATGATGGAATAGGTTAAGGCAAATTTGCGGTGAAACTCTATCCAATAAAGGGTGGTTTCTCGATCCAACGCCTCGGTGTTTTGTTGTTGCATTTCGAGTTGTTGTTGATTGCGCCTTATTTTAGAAAGTGCCAGCGTTCGGGCTACTTTCAAGTCATTGGCATTGAGCTCTTTGCTTGTTTTGACAGGAATGGATTTGAATTCTTGGAGTGAAGGATCGTGAATTTTGGCTTGTAAAATTTGGCTGTTTAAACTCATGTAAGCTCGTGTGGTTTGCAAGCCGAAAAGCTGCTGCAACTGTTGTTTTTTCTTGGCTACGCTATCGAGGGCAGCATTGATCTGAAATACATTGAGCATTTCATATTTGTCGGTAAACAAATCTTCTTTGGACCGATTGAGATCAAGGCCTTCAATATCCAATTTATATACTCCTTGATCGAAGCGAGAAACGCGCGAAGGCCGAGAAGAGGGGTTGGTCAGAACGCCATTTGAAAGATACATCGGGTTCTGAATTTCGAGTTCTTCTAATATTCGACCATTGCGCAAGTCTAAAAACAAATAACGCCCATTGACCGATTTGTAAACAGTTGCTTGTTTGGCCCGAACGGTTCTTAATTGCGTTGGTTGTGTGTAGTCGTGAATAGTGACGCCCTCGCACTGATTGCCTTTCAAGGAGTCAATTTTAATGGCGTATCCTTCAAAATGTTTGGAATATACACCTGGAGTCAGGAGCGTAGAGATTTTCTTGTTTTGTATGTCATAGATTAAGGTGTGCCATTTGAGGTTGGCTGCAGGAATGACATAATTGGCAAAAATAAAAGTTGCCACTGCGATACTGCTGACAATGATGATGAGTGGACGCATGATGCGCAATAGAGAGAAACCACTAGACTTGAGTGCAGTAAGCTCATTGTGCTCGGCTAAATTGCCGAAGGTCATGAGAGAGGAAAGAAGAATGGCCAAAGGTAGAGCTAAGGGTATGATACTTGCTGAAACATAAAACAATAACTCTAGAATGACCAACACGCTAATACCTTTACCCATCAAATCGTCGATGTAGAGCCAAAAAAACTGCAAGATGAGCATAAACATCGAGATCAAGAGCGTCACGATGAAAGGCCCAGTAAAGGCTTTCAGGCTAAATAGGACCAGTCTTTTCAAGTAAAAAAGTTTGGACAAATTTAGCGATTAAATGGCTAAAAATGCTGTTGAATTATGCACCAATGATTCTTTTGAGGTCGTTGATGGCTTGGTTCCAGAGGGCTAAGTTACCTTCTTTGTCAGAAGGGTTAGCGAAGTCAGTGATGTGTAAGATGACAGAATTAGTCATGGGGTCAACAACATAGGAGAGCTCGAAAAAGGTATCGAGGCCTTCTTCTTCGTCCTCGAGCCATTGAAAGCGAATTTTTGAGTTCATTTTGTAAAGTGCCAAACGCGCTTGCTCTTCGTTGCCGTCCCACTCAAAGGTGTAGATGTCGTCTTGGACTTTGACGTCGTCGGCAAACCAATCAGAAAGGCCGTCAGGTGTGGTAATTAACTTTTCTAAGACTCTTGGAGAGGTTTTGAGTAGAAATTCAAGCTTGTATTTTTCTTTATTGGACCCCATTATTTATTGTTACATTTGTCAATCTTTAAATATACAAAAATTAAGCTAATGTCAGCGCAAAATCAATGGGAAAAGCTAGGTAATCAGTTTTTTAAGTACAGAGGTCAAATCCCTGCCTTCATATTTTTATTGGCTTTTGGACTCATGCATTTATACCCAGAAAAAGAAATTTGGCACAATGCTACCAATACCTACCTCGCGCTAGCATTAGTCGTATTAGGACATTTGATTCGTGCATTGGCGGTTGGTAAACGCGCGGCTCATACTTCAGGCCGAAATAGAGACGAACAAGTTGCTGAGGCTTTGAATTCGACTGGCATCTATTCAATGGTACGCCATCCACTTTATTTAGGAAATATCACTACCTATATGGGTTGGGTTGTCTTCACCGGTATTTCTTGGTTAATTCCTTTGATGCTCTTTATATTTTTATTCTACTACCGTTTTATCATCTATGCCGAGGAACAATTTTTAACCAGAAAATTCGGTCAAGAATACCAACTTTGGAAAAGACAAACGCCACTTCTTTTACCTGCTTTTTGGAGATTTCGTAAAAACCCGCATGCCTTTTCTTGGAAAGTAGTCATTGAAAATGAATACACCGGTATGGCTGCATCCCTAACAACAGCTTGGATTTTACTTGCGTTTCAATGGTATGTCTTAGGTGAATTCAACGCAAGAGCCATGCAGCTGCTTGGTTTTGCCATCTTTATCTTGGTTTTCACTTACGGACTGCGTTACCTCAGGAAGAAAACGCAATTCTTTAAGGTTTAAAAAACCTCTTCTTTCATTGCTTTATTCCGACAAGTCAAACACTTGTCTTTGTTGCAAACTTCGCCCTAGTGTGAGTTCGTCTGCGTATTGTAATTCTGAACCCACTGCAATTCCTCTAGAGATCCTTGTGATCAAGACATCATAAGGCTTGAGTTTTTTAAACAAATAGTAGTTTGTTGTGTCGCCCTCCATTGTTGGGCTTAGTGCCAGGATCAATTCTTTGACTTCTTGGGTTTCGAGTCTTTCGAGGAGTCTTGGTATCAGTAAGTCTTGAGGGCCAACGCCGTCCATTGGCGCAATGAGCCCACCCAACACATGATAAGTTCCTTGATACGACGCAGTGGCTTCAATAGCCATGACATCTCGGATGTCTTCCACAATACAAATCAAAGAAGTATCTCTTTTAGGGTTGCTGCAAACATGACAAACAGGGACATCAGAAAGGTTTCCGCAATTAGTACAGCGCAATACTTTGTCTTGTAAAGCGGCAATTGCAGTCACAAAGTCTTGAATTTCAAGCTCTGAACGCTTCAGAAGATCAAGTGCCAAACGCAAGGCGCTGCGTCTTCCTATGCCTGGAAGGCTCGCAATTTGATCCACAGCCGCTTCTAGATATTGTGATGGAATTTGCATGCTTGTAAAATTAACGATTCTTTTTACTTAGCGGCTTTAAAACACTAACTTTGCAACATGGCCGTCAAAGAGCTCAATATCCGTAACAAGCGCGCGCGCTTTGAATTTCACCTCGAGGAAATCTTCGAAGCGGGTATTGTATTAACCGGTACTGAAATCAAAAGTATCCGCAACGGGAAGGCCAGTATTTTGGAGTCCTATGGCATCTATGACAAAGGTGAAGTGTGGTTGCGCAACATGCACATTACCGAATATGAAAATGGCTCTTTTTATAACCACAAGCCTAGAGCAGACCGCAAACTTTTGTTGCAGCGTAAGGAAATTACACGCATAGAGAAGTTTCTTAAAATCAAAGGAAATACGCTCGTTCCACTCAAATTGTTTTTGTCCGACAAAGGCTGGGTGAAGTTGCAAATAGCCTGCGGCACAGGTAAAAAGCTTCATGACAAGCGTCACGACCTTAAGGAAAAAGACGATCGTCGCGAAATGGACCGCATGCTCAAAAGATAAACCATCAAAAAAGCCCGAAGTTGTCGGGCTTTTTTATTGAAATGGGTTGTTTGCTTGAATTAATCCTTAATAACCGGATATCCTGGGTACTTCTTTTTATCGAATACAAACTTGGTGTCGTCAATATCTGGATTGGCTGTAAATTTTGTCACGACATAGGTCATGACGGTTCCATCTTTGGCTTTCATGCTTGCCTTCAAAAGTTCGTTGTCTGTTTTTGAGATATATAACACAATGGTGTGGTACTCGGCTTTGGCCGGAACTTTTGGATAAAGATTAATGACATGAACAGGCTCGCCGTTTAGTTTATCCTCGTGGTCATATTTGTTTTTAAAACCAGTTTCCCAGATGGTCATGAGTTTTTTGGGATTGATCGATTCTTCATCGTTTGCATTAGCATCGGATTCATAAACTGAACGCTCGTCTTTGACGATGGTCCATGTTTTCACACCATTACAAATCATGGTGTTGTCTCCGTAGGAGGCATAAAATTTATTGCCTTTTACCCAGCCTTTACCGATCTCGTTTTCATTGGTGCCGGTTGTATTATTTTTAACACTTGCTGAAAACTCGATGTAGAAAGACTTCATGCCTTTCATTTTTGTAGATAGTCTGTCAAGAATTCCTTGAGCTTTAGCGTCTTGTGCATTTACATTTAAAGTAACTATTGAAATCAAGACGGAGAATAGTAAAAAACGCATATGAAATATTTTCAGTGCAAATATCAGAAATTATGCCAAATCCACGAAATCTTTTATTGAACCACCACTATAGAAAGGTTACTAATTAGCTTCGTGCTCTTTATTTGTAAAAGATAGGTGCCAGCATTCAACGCAGCCGGCAGTATAAGTGCTTCATTTTTTTGATAACGTTTGACTTCTTTGCCGCTTAAATCGAGCAGGACAACTTGTTCAAATTCGGGTCCTTGAATTTGAAAGCTACTACCTGGACAAAGTGGGTTGGGATAGACACTTCTTTTTTGTGCTTCAAGCGTGGTTTGACCCGCCATGGAACCAATTTGAATATTGTCTAAATACACGCAATTTCCAAAATACCCAATGTTTCTAAATGCGATTTGTATCAGGCCAATCTGAGCAAAGGCACTCAAATCTATAGAGTCAGTGCGCCACTGCGATGAGCTTGGGGTAAAGAAGCTTTGAAAGTCTGGTGAGGTTGAAAGTGCTGTTCCACCCTTGTGATACAACACTTGCTCTGTTGCAAAACAGTCAGTAGAGACAACAACTTCCAAGGTATCTGAATAACCCGCACCCCAGCGCGCGTAGGCCACATCAAAATATAAGGTGGGTTGAATGTCTAAGAAAGCAGTTTCTAGCGGGAAAATGAGGTCATCAAAGGTGCCATTCGAATTGATGTTATAATTGTCAAAATAGGTTGCATTACTTGTAGCGCCAAAACCTCCTGCCGTAGTGGAGAGCAACCAAGTACCACTTCCATTTTCATCCCAAACAGACCACCCTGAAGGAAGAAAATCAGCTTCAAAAGACTCCTCAATTCCCGATTGAAAAGCAAAGAAATCAAGTGTCACATAAAGCGAATCGGTGTCGGTGTGTCCGTTGGCATCTGTAATGGTCAGAATAGCGAGGTGCTGCCCTGCGTTAGGGAAGTAAACACTCGGATTTCTGAGGTTTGAAAAAGCAGGTATACCAGTAGGAAATTGCCAGCTCCAAGTCGCTCCTTGGTGAGCCAAATAAGAATAGTCGTCAAAATGAAAAGAATCGATTTCACAGGTAACCGTTTGGTTTAATTGATCGACCATAATTCTGGCTTGAACACTACTTGGATTTTCTACAAGTGCACTTTCGTAAATCCCTTTGCCATAGGTGGCTAGTCTCATTTTTTGATCACGGTAAAATGGTTTGAGGATATTGCCATTCGTGAAGGTCGGCAAGCCGTTGTTTTCAAGTGTGAAATTTTGTGTGTTGTTTCGGTAATAAACCGCTTTGTTAGTGGCTACATAAATTCCTCCATCTGTACCTGCAATATGTACCAATGATTGTATCGATTCATTATTAAGAATGTTGCTTGTTAAGTTGTTCCAGGTACTGCCACCATCGGTAGTCTTGAATATTTTGGAACCGTTCGCACCACTTGGATAGGCTAACCAAAGTTCTTGATCATTGGCAGCATTGAGTGCCAACAACATACGGCTTGAATTACCAGTTGGAGTATTGAGTTGCGTCCAAGTTAGGCCTCCATCAATTGTTTTCCAAAGTTTCCCAAGCGCGCCACTTGCTGCTCTTTGATTGAGGTAAATAATAGCCGGATTTTGATTAGAAATCTCTATGTAATTGATTTTTTCGTTGGGATTACTTCCAAATGTTTGGACCAGTTCAAAAGAAGCACCTTTATCTTTAGTGACATAAAGACTGTTGTCTTTACCGGTATAGGCAATGCTGTAGCAATTTGGATGAAATACCAGTTCTGTAGACTCAGCTGCCCAATAACTTTCATTCGGATTGATGCCAAATGAGGTATTCTGGATGGGACCTTGTAATTGTTGCGGAATTCTTTTACCATCAACATCAGAGTAGTAGGTCAGTTTGTTGTCTCCGGGGTTGACATAACCAGTCGGAGCCTCACCGCCGCCTAACTCCAGAAAGTTTCCAGCGCCGTAGTTTTCATGATAAGCTAAATTCCCGTTGTGATAGAGCCCGCCAACTAAGACATCTTCATTCCAGCCATTATCGAAGCCCCAATAATCGGAACCATGTAAACCCGACATTAAAAAGTCCGGCTGTGTTGCAAGAAAGTCATTTGAATGATAAATGCCGCCATCAGTAGTGATCCAGGTATGCGAACCAACAACCCTAAAATCTTGATTATCCACATGTAATTGCAGTGGTCCGCCAACGTATCCGGAAACCGGTGCAAAAGTGAGCCCTCCATCTGTTGAACGGTATAAATTCATGCCGCCTACTAGTATTTCATCGGCATTTGAAGGGTTTGCAACAATGGCGCAGTTATAGAAACCTTGGTGATAATTCCAAGTTGGTGTGCCACAGGCCAAATTGAGATGTGTGCTTGAGTAAGGGCCTCCAGCAGGGCTATTTGGAAGTGTCCAGGTTGTTCCTGCATCATTACTGACATAAACACCAATGAAGCCAACATCATTTGGCTTGGCTTCTCCAATTAAATAGGCATAAACTTTTTGCGGATTCGCTGCACTCACAGCCAAACGACCTCCGCCATCAATACGGGCTGGATCAGTAGAACTGTACCAACCATTATCTTGAAGTGTCCAGTTGAGACCAGCATCCGTAGAAATAAAAAATTCGCTACGAATCAGGGTTGGGTTGTTTTTTAGTAAATATAACGTTTGGGTTGTGCCAGGTTTTAATTTGATATCGTAACTTTTTTGATTGACAATTAAATTCCATGTTTGACCAGCATCTGAACTTCTGTAAAGTCCTTTTCCTGTTGCAGCCAAAACAATATTAGGATTTGAAGGTAAAATCAAAATTTCGTTGGCATTGAGCCCTGTACTTGACAATACCTGAGACCAACTCTGGCCAGCGTCCGTACTTTTAAAAATACCGTTATTTCCTGCTGCAAAAACAATATTGCCGTTTGTGGGATGGACTTCTATTGCTGTCACACCACTGCCAAAATCGAGTGTTTTCGAAATCAAAGACCAGTTCAATCCGGCATTTGTACTGCGATACACCTCTCCGGGCTCTGTTCCGCAATAACAAATATTGGGCTGACCTTCGCATTGATCCAAGGAATAGACATTGGTTTGGCCAGAACCTGGTGTGGCACCTTCTTGAAAGTTCGTAATTGGACCTACGATTGACCAGTTACTTGATTTAGTTTGCTGCCCTTGTTTTTTGAGGTAATTGGCACGTTGTGCATTTTGGGTAGCCTCATCCAAAGGGCTTAAAAATCCAAGTTCATTGACGCTGTATTGGGCTTGGCGCATCAGGCGCTTGTAAAATTGGGTATGGTAATTTTTTTCAAAAGGGTGTGTTCGGTAAAAAGCCTCGTAGGCATTGCGTACTTCGATGATGTTTGGATTTGATGCATACATCATTTGCGCCCATGTCGGTAGGGTATTGATTTCGTTGTCTGAGGGCCTTGGCATTTGTTGCGCCCTTAGTGTATGATTGAGTAGGAGTGTAAAAAGTACGAGGTAGGTAAATGTCTTCAACATGTTGCTAATTTTGAAGACACAATTTAAGCAGAAAAAAGGGCTTATAAAAATCTATCTTTATGATCTTCCGTTGGAATTGGACATGTTGGAAGTTGCCCAAACCACTGATAACGCTTTGCTGCGACCCTGAAATAAAAGAAATCTCGCATAAAACGAGGAACCAACCAACCGAGCTGAGACCAATGGAACCAAGAATAAAGGTCCTTGTAGATCATAAGAACAGCGGTAGAGCCTTGGTAGCAGCTACTTTTCCGATAATAAGTGATGCTTTTATCAAGATTTTCAGGTAATGTAAGCTGAAAATTAGCAGCATTATCTAAAAGATTTTGGTAACTCGTGAAAAAAAACTGCCCTCTCGAATCACGTTTGATAACATATTGCGTAAAGCGATTGCAAAGTACGCAAACACCGTCAAAAACTATGAGCCTCGATGGGAGTTGGGTCATTTCATTGGAGTTACTTCTAACTTTTTAGGATCTTTTACTTTTTCATTGAGCAGCGCAATTTCCAAAACTTGGTGCATTTTTTCTACAAAATGAAATTGCAAGCCTTTGAGGTATTGTGCTGGAATTTCATCGACGTCTTGTTTGTTTTTGACACACAATATAATTTCTTTGATTCCGGCACGCTTGGCAGCCAATATTTTCTCTTTGATGCCGCCTACAGGCAAGACTTCGCCCCTGAGGGTTATTTCACCTGACATCGCTAAGTTTTTGCGCACGCGTCTTTGGGTAAAGAGTGAAGCTAAAGCTGTGAGCATGGTGATACCTGCGCTTGGGCCGTCTTTTGGTGTGGCTCCTTCAGGAACGTGAATGTGTACGTTATAAGCACTAAACAAAGCTGCATCAAGCCCAAGTAGGTCGTGGTTACTTTTTAAGAATTCAAGCGCAATTACAGCAGATTCTTTCATGACATCACCAAGATTTCCGGTAAGGGTCAATTTTCCAACACCTTTAGAAATGAGTGATTCTATGAACAAGATGTCGCCACCGGCGGCAGTCCAGGCCAAACCTGTAACAACACCTGCTACGTCGTTGTTGTCGTATTTGGTGCGTGAGCGTCCGGCACCAAGGAAGTCAAAGAGGTCTTGTTCTTTAAGCGGTACTTCAAAGGTTTCTTCCATGGCAATTTGACGCGCTCTATTGCGCACCAATTTGGCTACTAGTTTATCAAGGCCGCGCACCCCAGATTCAAAGGTGTAGCTTTCAATGAGTTTTTGCCAGATTTTTTTATCGACTTCGATATCATTTTTTGTAATGCCATGAGCAGCGAGTTGCTTGGGCAAAAGATGGCGTTTGGCGATCTCTACTTTTTCTTCAAGGGTGTAACCATTGACTTCAATGATTTCCATGCGGTCTAGCAAGGGGCCCTGAATTTGAGACAAATTATTGGCTGTGGCAATAAATAAAACCTTCGAGAGGTCAAATTCGGTCTCGACGTAGTTGTCGTAGAAATTGCCATTTTGCTCAGGGTCTAGTACTTCCAAAAGGGCAGAAGAGGGGTCGCCGTGGTTGCTGCGGCCCAACTTGTCAATCTCGTCAAGTACAAATACTGGGTTGGCACTTTCCGATTTTTTTAGGTTTTGAATCACGCGTCCTGGCATTGCCCCAATGTAGGTTTTGCGATGCCCCCTGATTTCCGCTTCGTCGTGCAAACCACCTAAAGACATGCGCACATACTTGCGCCCTAAAGCTTCGGCAATTGATTTTCCTAAGGAAGTTTTTCCTACACCAGGAGGGCCATAAAAGCACAAAATTGGTGCCTTCATGTTGCCTTTCAATTTCAATACTGCCAAATATTCTAAAATGCGTTCTTTGACTTTTTCAAGACCAAAATGATCGCGTTCTAGGATTTTTTTGGCGCGTTTGAGGTCAAGTAGGTCTTTGGTAAATTCTCCCCAAGGAAGGTCGAGTAGCAAGTCGAGGTAGTTGAGTTGAACAGTATATTCGGCACCTTGCGGATTCATGCGTTGGAGCTTATCGAGTTCTTTCTGAAACAGCTTACCTACGCGTTCGTCCCATTTTTTTAGTGTTGCGCGCTGCTCTAGTTCACGGACATCTTGAATTTGTGGGTTGTCACCGAGTTCGTCTTGAATGGTGCGCATTTGTTGATGCAAGAAATATTCCCGTTGCTGCTTGTCGAGGTCTTTGCGTACGCGGTTCTGAATTTCGTTTTTCATTTCGAGCAACTGTACTTCTGCAGTGAGGTGCTCAAGTACCAACAGGACGCGTTTTTTCATGTCCATCTCTTCGAGCATTGCTTGCTTTTTCGAGACGTCGGCATTCATGTTTGAAGAGATGAAGTTGACCAAAAAAGTAGGACTGTCAATGTTTCCGATTGCAAATTGCGCCTCTGATGGAATATTTGGACTTTCTCTGATGATTTGTAGTGCTAGATCTTTGATGGTGCTGAACATCACCTCGAGTTCTTTATTGGCGGGGTCGAGGGTTTTTTCGGAAAGCACTTTTACTTTTGCCTTCATGTAAGGCTCAGTTTGAGTGGCCTGAAGCATTTCAAAACGACGCTTGCCTTGAATAATGACCGTAGAACTACCATCTGGCATTTTGAGCAAACGGATGATTTGAGCAACCGTTCCAATTTGATGAAGATCAGTGAATTGAGGTGCTTCTACATCTTGATTTTTCTGGGAAACTACACCAATAATTTTAGATCCTTTGTTGGCTTCTTGGATGAGTTTGATGCTTTTATCGCGACCAACCGTAATTGGTATAACCACACCCGGAAACAGAACATTGTTGCGCAATGGCAAAATAGGAAGCTCATCTGGAAACTCTTGGTTATTCATGTGCTCCTCTTCCTCAGCTGTAATAAGGGGTATAAATTCGGCATCTGAATCGTAGCCTGACATTCCAAAAAATCCGTGATCAAATAATTCGCTCATAATATTGAAAAAGTATCGGACAGTTTGTCAGCAAACCGTAAAGTATGATGACAAACAAGCCTTCGTTTATTGTGCTACAGACAAGACAAGGAATATGCCAAAATCAATGGTGCTGCTAAAAAGTCAGTGCTTTTCTTGAAGTGCAGTAAATATTTGGGTGTCGGCTTCTGTGAATGCAATATGTCTGCGACTCATCATGGCCACTGCAGCATCAATGGCTTTGTCAAGTTGAAATTTTTCAGTTTTGTTATCCGTTACCCAAGAAAAGGAAGGGATGAATTTTGCCGGAAAACCACTCGAAACAATATTTGAACAGACACCAATCACTGTAGCTGTGTTTAACTGGACATTGATGGCAGTTTTCGAATGATCTCCCATACAAACACCCATAAATTGCAAAGCTGTCTGAACTTCCGTTTGCGCCTCATAACTGTATGTTTTGATCAGGCCGTAATTGTTTTTCAAATTAGAGCAATTGGTATCTGCTCCTAAATTACACCATTCGCCGATCAAGGCATTACCGATGAAACCGTCGTGTCCTTTGTTGGAATAGCCATAAAAAATGGAATTGCTTACTTCGCCACCAATGCGGCATTCTGGGCCAATGGTGGTGGCGCCATAAATTTTGGCACCCATTTTTACAACTGCGCCTTCTAAAACGGCAAGAGGGCCACGCAGCAAAGCGCCTTCCATGATTTCAGCATTTTTACCGATGTAAATGGGGCCTTGTTTGGTATTGAGGGTAGCTCCTTCGATTTGCGCGCCCTCTTCAATAAAAAGTTGATCTGCAGGGCCTATCAGTGTATTTGTTGATGAAAGTTTTGCCGATTTTTTTCCGGCCGTATACAACTCAAAATCTGCTCTTAAAATGGCCTCATTTTGTTGGAAGAGGTCCCAGCGTTCGGTCAACATTAGGGGTGCTTGACCTCTGTAGCTGATTTTTTCAAGAGGTGTCCCGTGCTGAGCTAGCAAGATGTCGTTTTGATAAAGGCCAGCATTGATTGGAAGGTGCTTGACCGCCATTGCAAATTCTTCGTTTGGAATCAGCTGCGCCGATACAATGACGCCATCTATGAGTGGGAATTTGGCTTGCAGATAGCTTTCTGTCTGAAAACCAACCTCCGCATCTACTAGCCATTGTAGCCAGCGCTCAGCATTGGTAAAAAGCCCGCAACGCAAGGCGCCTACAGGTCTTGTAAGCGTGAGTGGAGCAAATTTCAGATGCGCGTTTTGATCAGAGAGCAGCAGTTTCATTTTTCGGACTTTTAAATACAAAGCTACTAAGAACCAATAGTAAAAAGGTCAGGGCTCCATTGATCAAGAGCAATTCTTTTCCAAATTGGAACTTTTCGCCAAAAATAACTGCATTTTGACTCAATAAATAACACAAAAGAGGTGCGGCAATCACGATAAATGGAATGCTACGGGTATGCACCTTTAGTTTGGTAAGAATTCCGAAGCTGAACAAACCAAGTAAGGGACCGTAGGTGTAGCCAGCAATCAGAAAGATCAAGTTGACAATATTTTTATCGTCTACCCATTTGAAAATAAAAACTAAAATGGCGAAAAGCGCTGCAAAACTCAAGTGTACCCATTTTTTGAGTTGTTGGCGCCGCTGTTCGGGAAGGTCTTTTCTTTCAAAGCCCAAAATATCAATACAAAAAGAAGCGGTTAAGGCTGTAATGGCACCATCTACCGATGGGAACAATGCGGAAATCAGACCGATGATAAAAATGATAAATACACCGAATGGTAAATAATGCTGAACAATATGAGGGAAGAGGTCGTCGGGGGCTATTTGCAGCCCGTTTTTCTGGGCAAATAAAACAAGCACACTGCCGAGAAGTAAAAATAAAGCATTGACCAATAGCAGTGTCAAACTGAAAACGACCATATTTTTTTGAGCATCCTTGAGTGTTTTGACGCTGATGTTTTTTTGCATCATTTCTTGATCAAGGCCAGTCATGGCTATGGTAATAAAGGCCCCGCCGATAAAATCTTTCCAAAAGAAGTCACTAGCGTTAGGGTCTGTGCTCCAGATAGTAGTCAGTTTTTGCGCTTGTAAATCAGACCAAAGTTGCGTCCAGCTCAAGCCCAAGTGCTGTTGTAAAGAGAAAATACAAATAACCAAAGCCAATAACATGAAAAAGGTTTGCAGGGTGTCTGTCCAGACGATTGTTTTTACGCCACCTTTGAGTGTATAGGCGAGAATCATGAGTACTATGAGTAGTGTAGCTTGCCAAAACTCGAGCCCAAGGGGTTTAAAAACAAACAATTGCAAAACATTGATCACGAGGTAAAGCCGGACAGTGGCCCCAAGCGTGCGCGATAAAATGAAATAGGCAGCACCCCAAATGTAGGCCTTCAAACCTAATCTTAATTCTAAATAGCGGTAAATGGAATTGAGTTGGTATTTGTAATAAAGAGGTAACAAGACGTAAGCAACGACAAAATAACCTGCAAAAAATCCAAGCACGAGCTGGTAATAGTGCCAAGCACCTAGGGTAACAGAACCAGGAACCGAGACGAATGTTACCCCAGACAGCGAGGTGCCGATCATGCCAAAAGCGACCAAATACCAAGGGCTTTTTTTATCACCTGTGAAAAAACTGTGCGAAGTGGCGTTTTTTGAAGTAAAATAGGAAATGGCTAAAAGCAGCAAAAAATAAAGCAGCAATATTGTGGGTAAGAGCAATTGAATCATAATGTAAAAATAAGAGAAAGTCCGAAACCAAAGCTTGCTCAAAAGGTGAAAGACCTATCTTTGTCAAAAATTTCGGATGGAAACTTGGATTGTACTTTTTGCTTTTTTGTTTGTCAGTATAGCTGTTGTTGCAGTGGTTTATTTGTTTTTAAAGCGCCAACACGACAACGATATCTGGAGAATGCAAAGTCAACTAAAAGAGCAAAAACAAAGTTTCTATTTACCAAGTAAACTCGAAGCATACCAACGACTGATATTATTGTTAGAGCGCCTACACCCAGCACACCTCACACTCAGAGTACTGCAAGTTCAAGCAACAGCCAAAATGCAACAAACAGTTTTACTTCAAACGGTCCGCGACGAATTCGAGCACAACATTGCCCAACAACTTTTTGTTTCTGAGCAAGCCTGGAAGGCTTTGGTACAATCCAAAGAAGAAGTGATTAGAGTCATCAATATGGCTGCAAGCACGCTAGATGCCAATGCGAGCGCTACCGATCTGAGTGCAAAAATTTTAGAGATCACTGCTCAACTGCCACAATTTCCAACGGAAATTGGTGCCGCCATTTTAAGAGAAGAGTTCAGGGCAATGAGCCACTAAGCCCGGTGTTGCTGAAGCAAATTCAATAAACTAGAAAGGTTTTTTTGGTCAATCCTTTTTGAACTTTTCACGAAGCACCGCTATAAGCATTGGCAACAAAGAAAGACCAATAATACCAAAAATAACGGTTTCAAAATTATTGCGAACAAAAGGTAGGTTTCCAAAGAAATAGCCTAGTAAAGTCAGGGAGATAACCCAGAGCGTACCACCCAATGCGTTGAATTTAAAAAAAGTGTTGTAACGCATTTGAGCAATTCCAGCTACAAAAGGCGCAAAAGTTCGGACTATCGGAACGAAACGTGCAATGATGATGGTTTTTGGCCCGTGTTTTTCGAAAAAATCATGGGTTTTTTGTAGGTGCTTTTCATTGATGAGTTGGTAGTTGCGTATCTTGGCTTTAGCCAACTTTAAGCCAAAGTTTTTACCGATCAGGTAATTTACAGCATCGCCGATAATAGCTGCGAAAATCAATAAACTCAGTACCAACCATAGGTTCAATTGCGCCAATTCATTGTCTTGCATGACACCCGCACAAAAGGTACCGGCAGCAAAAAGTAAGGAATCGCCGGGTAAGAGCGGCATAAATACCAAACCTGTCTCCACAAAAATGATTAAAAATAAGATGGCGTAAATCCAGATGCCGTAATCCTGAATGAGCAAAAACAAATAGGCATCAATGTGCAGGATAAAATCGAAAAGTTCAAGTAGAGCTCCCATCTTATTCGCAGCTTAATTGAGGGTCCACTTCGGTAATCCAGGCATTCAAACCACCGTCAAGGACATAAATATTAGTGGCTGAAAATTCGGTTTCTATGAAATTTGCGAGTGCTTCAGCGCGTCGGCCCGACTGGCACATGATGACAATTTGTTCGTGCGAAGGAAGGGTAGGGAAGGTTGTTGCAAAATCAGCCATCGGGATGCGTAGTGCTTCAATCTGGCAATTTTGGTATTCGTATGGTTCTCGGATATCCACCAATAATACGTCTTTTTGCACTTGTAGTGCCAAATGCACTTCTTGAGGACTCAGTAATTTCATTGCTTCAAAATTTAGACAAAGATAAAATTCTTGTTCAATAGATTTGAATTGCCTGGTTTTGAGCCTTCGCTACAACCATTATTTCTTTAGTTTTCAGCGCGGCAATTTTCAAATGTACATGAGGTGAAACCCAATATAAGAGATGTTTTTTAGCTTTTATCTCTTTCGCTTGAACCCCATAATATGCTGCGAATCCTTGAATAAAATGGAAATTTTGCTTTTGTTGCTTTAATTCAATGAATTGAAGTAGCCCGCGCTGCTTAACCACCAATGCATCTTCCTTTGAGACCAAAAATACCTGATTTGCATTATAATAATAGATGCGTTGTAGGCTCAATTCTGTCAGAAACAAAGCGGCGAAAATATATGAAGTTTTTTTCCAAAGCGCTGTTTTGGCTTGACTCCAAATATAAAGTGCCACCCAACTTGCCAAAACCCATAAAAAATGGAAATGAAATCCTTGAACAAGTGCACCTGGAAGTTGTGCAAAAAAATCCATGATCCATAATAGTAACTCAATGCTTTTTTCAAAAACAAAACCTACAAGCTCATTGACATAAGGGATTGCCGAAAAAAGTGGAAATAACATCCCGACTATAAGAATGAAGCTAGAGAGCGACATCAAAAACAAATTAGCAAGGGCAAAATAATTAGGGAAAGTATGAAAATAATAAAGGGTAAGAGGGGCTGTGCTGAGTGTGGCGGCAATTCCCAAGGCGGTTCCTTCCCAAAGTGTCTGTAAATAGGACCACTTGAATGCAAACAAAGTATTGATTTTTGGGTAGAGTACAAAAATGCCCCACATCGCCATATAAGAAAGCTGAAATCCGAGGTCAAACAATAGAAGAGGGTCAAATAATAAGAGGCAAAATGCAGAAAAATAGAGCAACAAAAGCGATGAAACCTTTCTTCCTGATAACTGCCCAAGAAGCAGAAAAGAAAACATCACCACACTTCTCAAAACAGCTGCAGAAAGCCCAGTTAAAAACCCATAATACCAAATGAGTAGCAAGAGTAAGAAGATAAGCAAACGCCGATTGATCCAGGATCCAAAAAAGGAAAAAAACTTGAGTAAAACATTGAGCAACAAAGCAATATGCATGCCTGATACGGCCATAATGTGCATCGACCCCGTGCCTTGAAATGCTTGTCTAGATTTTTCATCTACGCCACTTCGGTCACCCACAATTAAAGCTACTGCAATATCGGCCGCTTCGCCGTTCAGATAACTGTAAAAAAGTGCACTAATGGTCTCGCTTTGTTTTTTCAAAAGCGCCGAAAAAGAGTTTGAATGAGGCTTTTTTTGAATGCTCAAAATTTCAGAACTGTCCAAATAAGCCTGATGAGTAATCCCTTTAAATTGCAAAAATCGAACAAGATCAAAAGTTCCTGGATATTTTTCATTTTCAATTCGTTCAGCCTTGATATTGACCCATAACTCATCGGTGCTTTTTAGGGCAGTGCGTCTATTCGTATAAACTTGTATTTGGATTGTTTTGAATTGTTTTTGTGAGATGTAATTCAAACTCCCAACGATAAGTTGCCCCTCTTTTTTTGTCGCAAGCTCTTCAATATGCAATTGAGCACATGCGAGGTAAGGTATTTTTGTAGCACTTTTATCAAGCCAAGCTGCTTGCGACAAATACATATGCCAATAACCGAGCAAAAAGAAAGAAAGCAATAATAACATTTGGAAGTATAACTCCCTTCTTTTGAATAAAAAGACTGCGCACCAGAGCAAAAGGCTAAAAGCTGAAAAAACTTCAACTGTTTTTAGGATGTTGTCCGTATTTTGGCGGAAGTCAGCTAGGTAAAGACCAAGAATAAAAGGCAATAAAAGCAAAAGCCAATGCAGCCCTGTGCTTGGTTGTTCGGGTTTGGAAGTTTCAAACATAAGCGCAAATTAGAGGTAGAATTTTCCTGCGCTGTATTTGATTTTTTCGGTTAATAAATGTGGTCGAATGAGGGCTTCAAGCGCTGCCTTACTGCAAAAAAAGTGTGACTGAAGTTCTTGTAAACTCCGTGCTTCAATAAGATAAGCTAAAAGATTAGCATCATTCAGTGTCAGTGGCTGACACACATCGCAGTGACCACAAGGAAGGGCTTCTTGGCCAAAGTACGCGATGAGTTGTTGACTTCTGCATTTTGTAGCGGTGCAGTAGGCTTGCATGGCTTGGAGTTTCGCTAACGAGGTGTTTTTTTGAGTCAGGTAGATTTCTGGCCTGAGGTTAAAATAAGATTCAGGCAATCGTTCACTTGTAAATGTGAGCACTGGAAGATTGCTCTTTTTGCTGTACTCGATCAGACCGTTTTTTTGCATGATTTCCATCTGCTCATTAAAACGTTTTTCTGAGATTTTTAGTCTTTGACATATTTGCTGTTCGTGGATAGGGGTGAGTTGGTCAAAGATGCCGGAATAGGTCCTTACCAGAAGTGTGCATAAGGCTTGAAATTGTTCGTGCTGAATCTGGAAATTGTATAAAACTTCATTACTCACGATAATTTGCACCCGAGTTTGCTGAAAAAAGCTCTCTGATAAACTAATGTTGCCATTTTGCTCTAGCAACTTAAGTGCATAGAAAACTTCTTGTTCTTTGAGCTCAAAGGTCTGGCAAAAAGCATTGAGCTCAAAAGGATAGGCTTCATCTTTTCCGGAGCCAATTGCGATTTTTAAATAGTTGGCCAAGGCCCTATAAACATATAGTACGCGTTCAGGAGCGGGAAAACGTTGAAGGTGTTGTGTTTCGAGTGCCTGAAGTTCAGCCTCGTTGTAAAACAAAAGCGCATAAGCTGCTTGGCCATCTCGACCTGCTCGGCCAGCTTCTTGAAAGTAGGCTTCTGGCGAACTCGGTACATCATAGTGCAACACAAAACGCACATTGGGTTTGTCGATTCCCATACCAAAAGCATTAGTGGCTACCATCACCCTGCGTTTTTCTGTTAGCCAATCTTTGAGCATCTGACTCCGATCTTCAGCGCTCATCCCTCCGTGATAGACGCCACAACTGATACCATTGGCATGCAGTTGTCTGGCTACTTCTTTGACATTTTTTCGGGTCTGGCAATAGACAATCCCAACTTCATTACTTTGTTCACAAATGGCAATGATTTCAGGGATTTTATTCACCGCATGACGCACCAAATATTGCAGATTTTCTCGAATAAAAGGTGCCTCAAGAATAAGTGCTTTGGGCATCTCTAATTGCTTAATAATATCGGCCTGAACTTGTTTGGTAGCAGTTGCTGTGAGGGCTAAAACGGGTACGTCAGGTTGTATTTTTCGCAATTTTGAAATTTGCCGGAACGAAGGCCTGAAATCGTGCCCCCATTCAGAGATGCAATGCGCTTCATCCACCACAAGTAAAGAAACTTTCATGCGCTTGAAGCGTTCTATGAAGAGGGTAGATTGCAACCTTTCTGGCGAAGTATACAGAAAATCTAGGCCACCAAAACGCGCATTATCAAGGGTTTGATCAAGCTCTTTGTAACTCATGCCGCTTGTGATGGCCTTGGCTTTGATGCCTCTTTTTTGCAACTGTTCTACTTGATCTTGCATCAGTGCAATTAATGGTGAAACCACCACGCAAACGCCGGCTCTTGCTAGGCCCGGAACTTGAAAGCAAATAGATTTTCCGCCACCAGTTGGCAAAAGTGCTAGCGTGTCTTTTCCTGCAAGCGCTGCTTCAACGATGGGTTCTTGACTAGGTCTGAATTCAGAAAAGCCCCAATATTGTTGTAAGATCTGACGTGCTGCTTCCAATGCTAAAGTCTGAAATGAAAAGGATTAAAAAAGTAAAGTTACGGATTGTGTCAATAACTTCAATAAGTTGTTTGCTCGGTGAAATAGCCGTATATTCGCGCATCAATTAACAAAATTATGTCCGCAGCAAGTACCGCTTTTCATGTGCACAGAGCAGCTCAAAGCAAAATTGAAAGTGTAGATTGGAACAACCTGCCTTTCGGTAAAATCTTCACTGACCACATGTTTGTCATGGAATATGCAAACGGTGCTTGGCAGCAAGGAGAGATCATTCCATTTGGCCCTATTGACATGCATCCAGCCATGTCTGCCATTCATTATGGCCAGTCCATCTTTGAAGGAATGAAGGCTTACAGAAATGAAAAAAATGACGTTGTTCTCTTTAGACCTGAGCTCAACGCACACCGCTTTGCAGAATCTGCAGCCCGCATGTGCATGCCTGCGGTCCCTGAAGACATCTTTATTGAGGCGGTCAAGCAATTAGTTGCGGTAGACCAAGCATGGGTAACCAACAACCCTGGTTATGCGCTTTATATCAGGCCTTTTATGTTTGCTACCGATGAGTTTGTCGGGATCAAACCTTCAGACACTTACAAATTTGTCATTATTAATTCTCCAGTTGGCGCTTACTATGCAGAGCCCGTCCGCGTAAAAATTGAAGAGCATTACACACGTGCTGCCATTGGCGGAGTGGGTCGTGCAAAAGCTGCCGGAAACTACGGGGCATCTTTGTATCCTGCCAAGCTTGCCCAACAAGAAGGTTACCACCAATTGGTCTGGACTGACGCCAAAACCCATTCTTTCATTGAAGAATCAGGTACCATGAACATCATGTTCGTGATCAACGACACACTCATTACACCGTCCGAAGACGCCGATACTATCCTCAGAGGAACCACCAAAAGAACAGTCATTGAAGTAGCTCACAAAATGGGCATTCCAGTCGAGGAGCGTGCTGTGGCTGTTGAAGAAATCATTACTGCAGCTAAAAACGGTACCCTTCAAGAAGTCTTTGGTGCAGGTACGGCGGCTACTATAGCGCAAATCGCACTCATTGGCTACCGCGATGAAAAACTAGAATTACCTGCCTTGGAGTCAAGAACTATTTCCAATCGCATCAAGCAATACCTCGACGACATCAAAGCAGGTAAGCTTCCCGACACAGACAACTGGATTCTTAAAGTTTGTTAAACTTGTGAAATTTCCGCATAAAAGTCATCTTTGAACTATGCGGCTGCTTTGCACATTCATTTTACTCTGTTTCGCACCTCTCATTTGGTCGCAACGTGCAGAATTTTTATTTAAAGACAGTAAAACAAACGAGCCCATACCAAACGTGGCCTGTCAGCTATTTTATCTAGCGAAATCAAACGCGTCTGTATTGATCCTCGATACATCGTTGCAAAATGGTTTGTTTATCCACCAACTCAAAGAACCTGTAGCGAATACTTATCTTGTTGTTTCCTACACGCATCCGATTTATCAAGGAGGAGAGAAAATTATTCAAATTGATCCTACCAAAGATACCCTTCGGCTCACATTGTATTTGAAAGCGCAACGGATACAGGAAGTTGCAGCGATTTATGTTCGGCCAAACAAACCTGATACTGTTTTCGCATCTAAGATTTATAGTGTCGCAGATTTTGAGCTTGGGGCCAAAGGTGAACTCTATTTATTGAGCTACGAAAAGAACTTGCAAAAAGATGCACAACTCCAATGCATTTGGAATGAAACCACCTTGTTTTTACAAAATATTCCGGAACGAGCAAGTGCTTTAAAACGAGATTTTCGTGGAAATATCCACGTTGAAACCGCTACAAATATGTATGGCATACAAAGAACCGATACCAGCCTTCAATTGGGTAGTATCCCCAAAGATTACTTTTATAAATACATTGCACCAATCGTAGATACCAGCCTGACTCGGCAGTTTTACTCGAGCTACACGGATATTTACCCAGCTTTTGAATACGGTAGCATGGATCAGCTCGATTCTAGCTATAAGGCCATCTTACATATTCAAGATGACCTCATGATGGAATTGTACCGCTCTGAATACAAATGGGTAGATGTACGCACCAAACTTTGGGCAAAAAACTTAGAGCTCAAAACTGGAATTGATGCAGAAATATATGTTGGTGCCAATTACTTTACGCAATCATTATATTACCAGCCGGTATTTGCGCCTTTATTTTTAGTTAACGACACCATTTATATTTTTGACTATCCAAAAGACATGCTTCGTGTATACAATACAGCAGGGCAATTTCTCAGGTCCACACCAATTTTTCATCATTACCAAGCCAAGGAGACTGGCTTTCAAAGAAACCTGCAACAGGATAGAATTACCGGAAAAATTTATGCTGTTTTTCAGAAAGACGGCTATACCTATCTTGGACACATCGATTTAATAACGGGTCTAATCGATTATAAGGTCAAGATGGCTTTTCGCTACGTTGAAAAAGTGCGCGTTCACAATGGATCGGCTTATTTTATTTATAGGCCATTTGAGTCTACGCAGAAGAAATTTCTTTACAAGCAAAAAATCCTGTTAAACACGCATTAAGGGTGTAAAATAACCTGGATAGATACCGGCAGATGATCAGAATATCCGCCTAAATACTTGGTGCCAGCGTAGGTTCTGTTTGGAACTATCTGACCTTTGTATTCTGTGAGCAAGTATGGGAAAACATGAATTTGACCGCTTTCTTTTATCACTTGAAATTTTCCGGAAAAAGCATTGTTAGAAACCATAATGTGGTCGAGCACATCCCACTCATTTTTATAATTATAAGAGCCTCCAAAGCTATTGCTTACCTTAGTAATTTGAGGTGTTAATTTAGAGGCAATCAATTGAGGGCCTGCATCTTGTGGGTGATCATTTAAATCTCCCATAAAGATAATTTTTGCGGTTGGATTTATTTTTTGAATACTATCAATGAAACTTGCTGCTTGTTGGGCTGCAGCCATTCTGCGAGGTGCACTTTCTGCTGTTCCACCTCTACGACTTGGCCAATGATTCACCAGCACATAAAGATGTTCTTTTTTGTACTGAAAATGAGCCCATACGATATCGCGGGTGCTCGGGAGGGAATCTCCGGGTAGTACAAAACGAATTTTGCCCGATTCTTTGAGTTTGAGTAAATCTTTACGGTACAACATACCCACATCAATACCACGTGCATCTGGGCTTTCATAATGCACGATGTCGTAGCGCTGATCTTGACCAATTAAATCGCTGAGTACCGTTTTGTTCTCTATTTCACAAACACCCATGATCATTGGCATGTCAAGGCTCTCCATGACTTTTCTGATGTGTTGTAATTTGGTATTATATTTCTCTGAATTCCAATTACTTTCTGCGGCAGGAAGGAATTCAGCATCGTCATTTGGACCATCGATTGTATCGAAAAGATTTTCTGCGTTATAGAACGCAATTTGCTGCAGCTTTTGGGCAAATGCCAATTGAGTGGCGAGCAGAAATAGTAGCGTAAAATAATAGTTGTGGGATGATTTGGTGTTTTGCATTTTGATGAATTTAACCCTTACAATGATTGAACTTGAAGATAACTATTTTATTGAACTTACCAGCTTCCTCCTGAGCCACCGCCTCCAAAACTTCCGCCACCAAAGCCACCAAAGCCACCGCCTCCTGAAGACCCACCTCCAAAGCCACCTCCGCCAAAGCCGCCTCCGCCAAAGTAAAAGAATCCTAGGCCTCCGCCTCTGCGTCCGCCGTAGGTAGTGCCACCGCCCCCTCCTCGTTTGACAAGTAAAAAAACTACAATTAAAATAATGATCAATGAAATGATACCACCCTTTAGTTTGTCTTTCTGCAAGCCATCTCGGTATGTCTTTTCATTGTATTCTCCTTTCGCTAAACTGAATAAAACATCGAGTGCTTGATTGATGCCCTGCGCATAGTCTCCTTCTTTAAAATTGGGTAGGATTTCATGGCTAATGATATCCTGACAAGCTAAATCGGTAATGACAGCCTCAAGGCCGCGCCCGGGTGCTAAATATACTTGGCGCCCACCATCCTCTTTATTTGGCTTGATCAAAAACACCAAGCCGTTGTCCTTATCGGCTTTTCCAACTTTCCAGACTTCTCCAATTTCTGTAGCGTAGTGCCAAGGTTCGTCGTCATTGAGGTCATCGACGATGATGATGGTGATTTCATTGCTGGTTTCTTGCTCAAAGCGATCGAGCCTTTGTTCAATCGCTTCTTGTTCTGAGGCACTGAGGATTTGTTCGGCAGAGAAATTATTGAGGAACCTAGATGGTTGCTGGGGTTGTGGATATTGACCAAAACTATAATTGAATAGTGTGGTTAGGCAGAGTAAAAAGGGGAGTAGGTTGCGCATTTTATCCGAAACTGATGTCGTTGGAGAGTTCGTTTTGATCATTGTCTTGATAAGGGAAATAAGCGGCAAGTTGTTTGCCCGCCTCTGAGATTGCTGCGCAAAGCCCAATTGTAATTTGTCCTTCTTTAAAATGCTGGATCATGAGGTCACGGGTGCTGTCCCAAAAATCTGATGGCACTTTTTCATTGATACCCTTATCACCAATAATGGCTAATTGATTGCTCTGCAACGCTACGTAGATGAGCACCCCATTGCGTGCTGCAGTTCGCTGCATGCCGAGTTTCTCAAAGACAGCAATTGCTCTTTGAACTGGGTCTTCGGTGCACACTTTTTCTAGGTGCACCCGAAGCTCTCCAGATGTATTTTTTTCAGCAGCGGCTATTGCTGCCGCTACTTGTTGTTGTTCGGTGTTGCTGAGCATTAAAAAGTAACTTTTGGCGCATTTTCAGAACCAGCATTGGCCTTAAACCCTTCTTTTCTAGGGAATTCTTCGCTGTTCAGAAAGAAGCGTGCAAAAAAGCCACGGATGTGCGTGTTGTACTGCTTTACAGATTCGTTGTAACGATCGCGCTCCGTTTTGATGCGGTTTTCAGTGCCCTCGAGTTGTCCTTGAAGCTGACTAAAGTTTTCCGTGGAGCGAATTTGCGGATAGGCCTCATAAGCCAAGTTAATGGCTGTATTGATTTTGCGTCCCATGATTTCAAGATCTTCTGGAGTCTTGGCATTGACAATACCAGCACGCGCTTGCGTCACTTGCGTAAGGATGTCTTTTTCATTTTTGGCAGCACCTTTTACGGTTTCGAGTAGGTTTGGAATGAGGTCTGCACGTCTTTGGTAGGCCGATTGTACATTGGCAAATTTTTCATCGAGGCCTTCTTGTAGCCCTACAGCTTTATTGTAAAGGTTGTAATAACCGAGGAACACAAATAATAGCAAAGCTCCGATGGCTGCTAATACGACATAAATTGGTTTCATTTTGTATAAGTTTTAATTGTGGTATAGCTGTCAATTTATGTTCCAAATTACAAAAATGCCATTATGTCATGCAGTATTGTCTTGTTTTTTTTCTTTGTTGAAAACTTTTGACGAATATTTAATCAATAATTAGATTAATATATAAACAAATTACTTAATTTAGCAGCACCAACCAATCGAACTTTTATTGTTTTACTTTTTAACTGACAGCGCTTATGTCTGCACGTCGTTCGATTGTCCATATGGATCTCGATACCTTTTTTGTTTCTTGTGAGCGCCTGCTTGATAGTCGCCTTAATGGTAAGCCTATTCTCATTGGCGGCACTAGTGAAAGAGGCGTTGTGGCCTCCTGCAGCTATGAAGTACGGCGCTTTGGTGTACACTCTGGCATGTCCATGAAAATGGCCAAAGAACGCTGCCCAGAAGCCATCTGCATCAAAGGCAATACGCAAACCTATTCTAAGTTTTCTAAGATGGTTACCGAAATTGTCAAGGAAGCCGCCCCGGTCTATGAAAAGATGTCTATTGATGAATTTTACATCGACTTCACAGGCCTAGACCGCTTCTTTGGTGTCTGGAAATACGCTTCTGAATTACGGCAGCGCATTACCAAAGAAACCGGCTTACCCATCTCTTTTGGCTTATCTGAAAACAAAACGGTTTCAAAAGTAGCTACCGGGGAAGCCAAGCCCAACAACCAATTACTCATTGACTACGGCGCTGAAAAACACTTTTTAGCACCCTTATCGGTGCAGAAAATACCAATGGTAGGGCCCAAAACCTATCAGACACTCTGCGGGCTTGGCGTCAAGAAAATCGGTACCCTACAAGCTTTGCCACTAGAATTACTCGAGCAAGCACTTGGCGAAAACGGCCGCAGTATTTGGTCCAAGGCGCAAGGCATTGACAACAGCCCCGTAGAACCCTACAACGAGCGCAAATCTATTTCTACTGAACGCACCTTCAATCAAGACACCATTGATGTCACTAAGCTCAGTGGTATTCTTGCGGCAATGGCCGAAAATCTGGCATTTCAGTTGCGTCGGGCAGGTAAGCTTACCGGCACTGTTACGGTCAAGATTCGCTATGCCGATTTTCAAACCCAAACCCTACAACAACAAATTGCTTACACTGCTGCAGATCACGAATTGATACCAATGGTACAAGCGCTCTTTAAGCGGCTTTACAATCGCCGCTTATTGGTACGCCTCATAGGTATCCGCTACAGTGCACTGGTTTCGGGCGCGCACCAGTTGCGGCTCTTCGACAGCGATCTTACTTATCCGGCACTTTACCAAGCCCTCGATCGCATCCGAGAGCGTTACGGCGATCGCGCGGTCATCAGGGCTATTGGCCTTGAAGCGCGCACCATTGGACACTACAATCCTTTTGAAGGAGAGCCGCCTATTTTACTAGCCAACAGACGTGTTTAATCAGTTATTATGCGCGCGCACTCTTGTTTTAGTTTGGGTTATGGTATTTTGAAACCCGAAGAGCTGATCGAATGGGCTCAGCAAAATAACTACACACAACTTTTACTCACCGACATCAATCACACAGGCTCCGCACTAGCTTTTGTACGGGCCGCGCAAAAACACGGCGTCAAACCTATTTTAGGTCTAGAATTGCGCAATGGCCTAGAGCTCATTGCTACCATAATCGCACGCAATAACCGAGGCTTTCAAGAACTCAATCAGTTTTTAAGCCAACACCTACAAACTCAACAAGCATTTAGCTATCCCTTACCACATTTTTCTGCTTGCTATGTGTGGTATCCGCTTGGTAAACAACCTGATAAACTTTCCGAAAACGAGTTTGTCGCTATTCAAGCAGGGCAAATCATGCAATGGCAAAGACAACACCCCAATCTTTCGGTTCAAAAATGCGTGGCAGATGTCCCCATGACATTTCGTCACAAACGCGACTACAATACCCATCGTTTGCTGAGAGCCATTGCCGACAACACGCTGCTTTCTAAACTCGAGCCCACCGCACACACCAAGGCCACAGAAACCTTTCAGAGTTTGGCTCAAATTGAAGCTGCATTTGCTGCAGCACCAATACTGCTTACTCATACCCAACAGCAACTAGACCACTGCCGCTGTCATTTCGAATTTGGAGAAAACGCCACTCCTCAACAACCCAAAACATTTACAGGTAGCACCGACGGAGATATCGAACTACTCAAAGAGCTCTGTGCGGAAGGCCTAGGCTATCGCTATGAAGTCATCACCGACGAAATCATCGCCCGCATCGAAATGGAAATTGACATCATTGCGCAAAAAAACTATTTATCTTACTTTCTCATCACCTGGGACTTCACTTCCTATGCCAGATCCAAAGGTTATTTTTATGTAGGGCGTGGGAGTGGCGCCAATAGCATCGTGGCTTACTTATTACGAATCACAGACGTTGACCCCCTAGAGCTCGACCTATATTTCGAGCGCTTCATCAACCTTTACCGCAAAAACCCACCTGACTTTGATATCGATTTCTCTTGGAAAGACCGCGACGACATCATTCGCTATGTCTTTGAGCGTTATCCCAATGCGGCTTGGCTTTGTACCTACAACACGTTTCAGTACCGCGCCTGTATTCATGAACTCAGCAAAGTATTCGGCCTGCCTGCCACAGCCAGTAAAAACCTGAGTAGGGGAAGGGGGAGCTTGGCAGAGTTCTCAGATATTGGCGCACTTATTTTGCGCTATGCCAAATACATCGCAGGCTTGCCATCTCACTTGAGTCTGCACGCGGGCGGCATCGTGATCAGCGAACGCCCTATTTCTTGGTTTTCAGCCAGTTTTCTGCCTCCAAAGGGTTGTCCAGCTACACAATTCTCGATGCTAGAGGCCGAAGATGTTGGTTTATATAAATTCGACATCCTGAGTCAAAGAGGTCTTGGCAAAATTGCAGAGGCACTCGATATCATTGAGCAACTTGGCCCAACTGAAAAACCCCAAGACATCCACGATATCAAGCACCTCAAGCAAGACCCTAAAATTGCCGAATTCTTACGCAGAGGTTGGGCCTTGGGTTGTTTTTATGTAGAGTCTCCGGCGATGCGCATGCTGCTCATCAAGCTACAAGTAGACAACTACCTTGCATTGGTTGCAGCAAGCTCCATCATCAGGCCAGGTGTATCACAATCGGGCATGATGCGCGAATACATTGTACGCCACCGTGACCCCAACAAACGCCAAGATATTCATCCGCTACTCTTGGCGCTTATGCCCGACACCTATGGCGTCATGGTATACCAAGAAGATGTCATTAAGGTCGCACATTATTTTGCAGGCCTGAGCCTTGCCGAGGCTGATGTGCTCAGGCGTGGCATGTCAGGTAAATTCAGGTCTAGAAGTGAATTTTTGCGTGTCCAAGAAAATTTCATGGAAGCTTGTTTAAAAAAAGGCCACGATCCAGATTTTGCAGCCAGTATCTGGAGACAAATCGAAAGCTTCGCGGGCTATGCTTTTTCCAAAGGACACTCTGCCTCCTACGCCGTGGAAAGCTACCAAAGCCTTTACCTCAAAGCGCATTATCCTTTGGCTTACCTCACGGCTTGCATCAATAATTTTGGTGGTTATTACCGCACTGAAATCTATGTCCATGAAGCGCGGCGTTTTGGTGCTCAAATTGAAGCACCTTGCATCAATGAAGGTAGCTATCAGTGCATACTCAAAGCAACGCGGCTCATACTGGGCTTTAACTTGGTTGCTGGTCTTGAAACAGCGGTCATTGAACGCATGCTGATTCAAAGAATGCAGCGCGGTATATTTGAAAACTTTGAGGCACTATTGCAGCGTGTGCACATCCCACTTGAGCAACTCAGTATCCTGATCCGAATAGGTGCCTTGCGGTCCTTTGGTTTGCCCCGTAAAGAACTGCTTTGGAAAGCGCATTTCTACCAACACAAGCACCAGGGCAAACAACAAAACCCCACTTTATTTTCAATTAACAACCGCACACACGAGCTACCACCTCTGGACGAACATCCTTTTGAGCTCGCCTTCGAACAATTTGAATTACTAGGTTTTCCACTCTGCGACCCCTTTACTTTGCTTCAAAATCCAATTGAAGATCACTTTGTTTGCGCCCAAAATTTTCAACATCACGTAGGCTCCAACATCCAAACCTTCGGGTACTTAGTAAGCATCAAGCAAACAAAAACCAGTAAGGGTGACATCATGAGTTTTGGAACTTTCTTGGATCCAACCGGAGATTTTATTGATACGGTTCATTTTCCACAAGTCAATGAAAAATACCCTTTCTATGGCAAAGGTATCTATCGCCTTACCGGAAAAATCACCGAAGAATATGGTTATTTTACACTCGAAGTGAGTTACATGACTAAATTACCCTACATGGAAGATGTTCGCATTCAAGAAGATAACCCAAGATCCACAACAAACCAGCAGCGGCAAGAAAGCACCTAACTCACTAAAGCTCGCAAGATGATGGCACTTTGTTCAGGAGTCATGTCGCGCTGCGCCTCCGCTAACATTTCATAACCTACCTGAAATTTCTTCACAGAAGCAGAACGCAATAAAGGAGGGTAAAAATGCATATGGAGCGTCCATTCAGGGTGTGCTACACCATCACAAGGTGCCTGATGAAATCCTGCCGAATAAGGAAAACTCACTTTAAAAACGGCATCGTAAGCTTTGGTGATTTTAGAAAGCGCCATCGCTAAATCGGCTGATAGCTCCGGGTTAAGCCCCCTTAAATCTCGGAGGGCAGATTTCGGCAAGATCATTGTTTCAAAAGGCCAGGTTGCCCAAAAAGGAACCAGCACAACAAAATGCGTATTTTGATAAATGATCCGTTGATTGGCTTCAAGTTCCGCTTGTAAATAGGCAGACAATAAAGGCTCATGGTGCATATTGTAATAATGCTGGAGCTGCTGCTGTGTTCTTGCTACCAAAGAAGGCAAGCCTTCCTGTGCCCAAATTTGTCCGTGAGGATGCGGATTACTGCAACCCATGATCGCTCCCTTGTTTTCAAAAATCTGTATGTAATCAATATATGGTAACGCTGCCAATTCTTCAAATTGTGCTTTCCATGTTTCAATCACACGCTTCAAGGCATCGTGCGAAAGTCCAGACATCGTAAGGTCATGTCGGGGATCATAACAGATGACCCGATTGATCCCTCTAGCACCCGCTGTCTTGAAAAAAGAAGCAAATGAAGGGTCAACCAAGGAAGATGAAGAAGAAGAAGAAGAAGCTAGGGCAGGGAAATCATTATCAAAGACATAACAACCCTCGTAGCTCGGATTCTGCGTACCTCCTGACCTTTGATTTCCAGGGCATAGGTAACAATTGGGGTCATGTGACGGGCTTTGCGCTTGAGTGACCTCTTCATTTTGGCCTTGCCAAGGACGAAGATTGCGTTGCGGTGAAACCAACACCCATTCATCAAGTAATGGATTGTAACGGCGATGTGGTTGTTTATCTAATTGAAAATCAGTCATATTGAACAAGATGTACACCCTCAGAAATTTGAACCGGATAGCAGGTGGCCTGCACTCCATATTGCTGCGTGTATTGCGTAAATAATTGAGTAAGATCAGTTGAAAAGTCGAAAGCTTCATACGCCAAAACCAGTAGACAACCTCCAAAGCCACCACCCATCATGCGCGCACCAAGCACATCAGGATTTTTTAAAATCTCATTTTGTAAAAAATCTAGTTCAATACAACTCACCTCATAAAGATCACGCAAACCCTGATGGGTTTCATTGAGGTATTTTCCTAATTGTTGATATTGCATTTTTAAGGAGTGTGTAGCAATAATTCCATTGATCTCTTCGCCAACTTGTCTGGCAATACTATTCGAAACGGCCTGAACCTTTTGTACGCGTGCCATCTCATCGCGTACATAGTGTAAGCGCTTTTTGGTAGTCACATCCAAATGAGTACATAAAATCGCGACTTGTGCTGAGTTTATATCGCGCCAACTTTTCAATTCAGGAAATAAAAAAAGTGCTTTTTGAAAGGCCTCTTCTAGTTGGGCTCGCCGCTCATTGTAGGCCGATTCTGCTAAATTGTGCTTTACTTTAGAATCAATTAGAAATAGTTGCACCCCATCCAAAGGCAAGGAGAAAGCATTGATTTCTTGTGTCAGGCAATCAAAAGCAAGCAGCTGATCTTTTTGCCCAAACAATGAAGCTACTTGATCCATCAAACCACATTGAACACCTGCAAATTGGTGCTCTGTCTGCTGGGCAATTTTAGCCAATTCAAAGCGCGTTTTTCCCAAATGATAAAACGCATTTAAACCAAAAGCCAGGCCACAACAAAGCGCTGCAGATGAGGATAAGCCAGCTCCGATTGGGATGTTGCTTTCAAATTTAATATTTAAGCCCGTAAAAGAATCAGGCCATTCGTCCTTGAAGTCGAGTAATAAAAAAACACCTTTCGCATAAGACTTCCAACTTGAAACATTTAAGGTTGGGAGTTCAGCAATTTCAAATTCCCATTTTTCAGCTAAATCAAGGGCTTCTATGCTAATTTTCCCACTTGTTGTGGCTACAAATTGAAATTCAATAAAGCGATCTATAGCTGCAGGTAAAACAACACCATGATTGTAATCGAGGTGTTCTCCGAGTAAATTGATTCGGCCTGGAGCTCTTATGATTAATTCTTTCATGCTAAGGTTTCCATATCAATTGATCACTTAAACCGAGTATTGGCAAGTTGACCTTGATGACAATTTCTGTCTGAGGCGCTTCAGTTCTCAGTAGGGCTGATGCAATACCAGCTTCCAGAGGTTGAATAGCGGGGCTCATCAGGCCAGCATCTTGCGCAACAACACTAAAGATCACTTTGTAATCGTTGGTTGGGATTAATTGTGCGTTGGCATCAAAGAGTTTTGCGCGCACAAAAATGAGGTCCGCTTTGGTGCTATCGAGCCCAAAGTTGAGTGTATCTAATTCCAAGGTGATTTTATCTGGATTTCCAGTTGTTCGAACAACACAAGTAGTAATCGGCTTTTGCTTGACATCGTATGCAATTGCTTTTAAAGTTCCGGCTTGAAATTTTTTCAACTCAAAAAGATAGGGCGGATGCGCGAGCTGATTTGAGTTTTCATTTTTAGTCGCGGTTTTCTTACCTATGAGGCTATCATTGAGGTACAGTGCCACTTGAGGACAATTCGAATAAATGGTCAGGTTTAATGGTGAAGCTGCATTCCATCGCGAAGCAATATGCAGTTCTTTGTGTTTTTCATCTAATGATTGCTGACTTCGGTAGAAATCCACGGCATATTTAGGCAAACGCTGAATATCATAAACGCCTGATGCTTCTATATCAGGACTATAACCCCGATTGTAATCAAAACACAACCAATTGGCTTCTCCTACCGTGTTAGGGCCTTTTCGGTTTGAATTACTGGCTTGCTGAAAATTAAACGCCTGTTGTAAAAGCGCTTGTTCGGATGCTCCTCTAAGGTGCCTTGAATTGCGTTCTGAGGTTTTTAAATCTGCAAATTGGGTTTGATTCAATCCTGCATTTTGGGCATAATATTCCCAATCGCCGTATTCGGCAATGAATATAGGTCTAGTATTGTTTTTATATTGATTCCAATAGTTCGGGGCTGTTGCGTGCTGCCTCGCAGGAATAAATAAATCGTAGCTTGGATGATCCATCCAACCGCATGTAAAACCTTGGCCGTTGAGTAATCCTTTAGTGATGACATTCATTTCCACTATGAAGGCTTCAGGCATTTGGGTTTCATTGATCGAATTTTCCCAAAAGATCACACTTGGATGGTTGCGGTCTCGGAGAATCATTTCACGGAGGTCTTCTTTGCAGCGCTGTTCGAAAGGAGCAGGTCCAAAGTGCTGCCAACCCGCTATAGCATCCATTACTACAATTCCTAATGCATCACAAGCATCGTAAAAGGCCTGTGCTTGCGGATAATGAGAAAGACGTACAAAATTAAAACCTGCTTGCTTGATCAAATAGGCATCGCGCCATTGCGCATTGTCAGGCACTGCGTAACCTACATAAGGATATTCCTGATGCCGATTGGTTCCACTCAGAAAAAGCTTTTTTCCGTTCAGATAAAAACCATCTGGCTTTAATTCCGTTTTTCTAATACCTACTTTGAACGCTTGACTAGCGATGGTATCGCCCGCGTTAACTACTAATATCTTCAGATCAGTTAGATTTGGGTTCGATGGCGACCAAAGTGCTGGATTTTTAATTTGAAGCGTCCCAGAATAGCTGATTACATTCGTAGAGTCAATGAATGCATCATTGATTACGGTAATAGGAGTGTTCCCGAGTTTTGCAAGCACAACAACAGGATGTATCACCCAATCGGGTTGGTATTTTAAATCAAAAGTGAGGCGAACCTTGGCTGTTGTCGCAGTATTCACTGTGCTCACATTTTCTGTATAAAAATAAGGGTCTTGAATCCGCACACCGCTCACTTCTTCGAGCCAAACGTTGCGATAAATCCCGGCATGGTAATAAAAATCTAGCTCTTTTAGGGGTTTGCCAGGCGGTATACTGATATCTTCTCGGTTGTCAAGGAAAACTTCTAACAAATTGGCAGAGTCTTTCAATGCTGCGGTTAAATCAAACTCGAAAGGAAGATAACCACCAACGTGTGTCCCGAGTTCACGGCCATTGAGTAGCACTTTTGCAGTATGCATGGCGCCTTCAAAATGAATCAGGAGTCTTCTTCCAGGGTTGAGTTTGTAATGAAAACGCTTGCGATACACCACTTGCCCTGTAAATTGCGTTTGCATGACCAGCGGCTCTAATCTCGGTGAATGCGGCAAACTAACTACTGACACGGGCTCTGTAGGACGCAGCTGAAACTCCCAATTTTCATTGAATAAACGCCTATTGATTTGCCCTGAAGCATTTAAAATGTATAGGAATGATAAGAATGTCAGAAATAATTTCATAAGTAATTCAATGCGATTAACTTAGTACATAAATGCATCGAGGGCAGGCGAGGGACGGCCGTTGTCTTGCCAGCAATTGAGTTGATAACCACTCCAAGGCTTGGCGCCTTGTGGCTCCCAATAAAACACCCCCAAACCTTTGTTTTGCGGAACATCTTTGACAGCGGCAATAGTAGCAATCAGTAAATCTTTGGAGTTTTCAACTTGCCAGTAGTCGCCACCAACTTCTACAACCATAACCGGTTTATTGTAGCGCACTACCATGTCATTGAGGTTGTTTTGTAAATCAGTAATGGTAAGGGTGTAATCTGAGCCTAACCAATAGGGATAGTACGATGCGCCAATGATATCGAATTGCGCGCCATTTTGTTGCATGAGGTCGTAAAACCACCTGAAGCGTCCGTTGTCATTGCCTTGATCGATATGCACGATTGTTTGGATGCTTGTGTCGATGTCTTTAACCGCTTGGTGACCTTTATTGATGAGCTGTGCAAGTTGTTGAGGGTTGTTGGTGTGTCCGTCAGGCCAAAGCATGCCACTCGGGATTTCATTGCCAATTTGAACCCATTGAGGTGTAACCCCCGCTTGTTTTAATAGTTGAAGTGTTTGGTAAGTGTGGGCGTAAACAGAATCTTTGAGCGCTGCAAATGGAACAGCTGCCCATGTGCTTGGTTTTGCCTGATGGCCAGGATCAGCCCAGGTATCGGAATAATGAAAATCAAGCATGACAGCAAGACCTTTTGCTTTGGCCCTTGCAGCCATCACAGCGGTTTCTTGAGGGCTACAATGCCCATTGATTTTATCTGAACCAGGGTGTACAAAAACTCGCAAACGAATGGCATTGATGCCGCGGGCCATGAGTAAATCTAGGCAATCAGCAGCATTTCCGTTTTCGTCATAAAAGACATAGCCAGTGGCTTCCATTTGGGCCAGCCAACTGATATCTGCTCCTTTAAAAAAAGTGCTTTGGATAGGTGGAACCGGAGGTTTAGGTTTCACTTTATCTTTACATGCAAAGAGCGTAAATGAAAAGAAGAGCAGTAGGAATGAAGTAATTTTCATTTGCTTTGTTGAAATTGAATGAGCAGACTATTGGTCTTTCTCTGACCTTTTGAAAGATAAATATCGCTAAAATTTGGTTGATTCGGTGCGTCTGGTTCAGCTTGTTGCTCCAAGCAAATCCCTGAATACTTGTGATATTTTACCCCTTCTTTACCTTCAAAAGCAACCGCTCCCCCTACATATACTTGCATGACGGGCTGATTGGTGTCAAAGTTAAGTTCAAAGCCATCTGAAGCAACGAGTTTTGCTTGCACCTCTTTGGTATTCAACATAAAAGCATGATCAAGCCCTTCAAAAATAGTATGCAGTGGAAATCTAGTAATTGGTGTATTGGAGGTTAAGAAAGAGGAATAATTTGAAGAGGAAGAATCAATGACTAGAGGAAGAAGATGCCCCGTGGGCAATTTCTCTTGATTGAGTTCAAAAAAGGAATTGGCTGCAATCCAAGCCGCTGTATTTAAAACACTACCTTGATGCCCATTCGGATTGAAATAGGAATGTTGAGTCGGGTTGGCAATTGTATCTTCAAGTGCAATGCTTTCGATATGTAGCTCTAATGTAAATTCTTTGAGGCTATAGGTTACTTCACACCTCAAATTTCCTGGTAAATTTATGTTGCTCGCTTTCGTTTCAAGCGCGAGCGTCACACTTGGAAAGGGTTGTTCTTGAAATGAAATAAGTTCCCAATTACTATTGGAAAAGCACTTCTTTCCGCTGTGCAACAAATGCTTGCCTTCATTAGGTTCAAATTCGAAAACACCTGCCTTCCAAGGAATTTTTGCATTGGAGAGGCGCCCAGCTACAGGGCCAACAATGGCACCAAAATAGGCATTTCCACTTTGTTCAAAAGCTTTGCGGTAAGACTCAAAATCTTCATAACCCAATACAACATCTCTACTTGTAAAGCCTGGACAGTCAATTTGAAAACTGAGCAAAGTTGCACCGTAAGTGCTGAGTTTGACCTGTGCACCATCATTTGAAAGTTTGAGCAATTTTATTTCTTGCCCATCCAAATACCCATCAAGATTTTCAATCTGAAGCGAAGTACTCATTTATTGATGGATCCAATTTTTAAACAAACCATGCCACTTTGGCAAAAAAACACCCATTAATGGCACAAGGATAAGCGTCAGGGTAAGCGTTTTGAGCAATTGATGCCATTCTTTCATCAGTGGAAAAAGCAAGAAGAAAAGAATATTAATTAGTGGATAAATGAACAACCATGTGAGCAACATGAGTTTCCATTTTTTGGGTTGGGTATTAGTCATAGACAAATATATCATTTTATAAAACTCAAGTCACACAGTGCTTTCACAATCAAAAGCAACTTATGTTACAGACTGATTCAAAGTATATATTCAACTTTAGTTACTTAAAACCAACTCATTAACAAGGATCTATGAAAGAAAAATATCAAATTGTCATCATTGGTGGTGGAAATGCAGGCCTCTCTGTAGCTTCACAATTGCTCATTAAAGACAAAGCGCTCGACATTGCAATTGTCGATCCTGCACAAAAACACTATTACCAACCAGCCTGGACATTAGTAGGTGGAGGTACTTTTGACATCAATACTACGGTAAGAAATGAAAAAGATGTGATTCCGAAAGGCACAACTTGGATTCAAAAAGGAGTCAATAGTTTTCAGCCTGAAGAAAATAAAATCACCTTACAAGATGGATCTCAATTGACCTACGAAGTTTTGGTGGTTGCGCCGGGAATTCAACTCAATTGGGATGAAATCAAAGGTCTCAAGGAAAATTTAGGAAAAAATGGGGTCTGCTCAAATTACAGTTTTGAAACCGCACCTTATACTTTTGAAGCAATCAAAAACCTTAAAAAAGGAAAAGCGATTTTCCACAATCCACACACACCAGTAAAATGTGGTGGTGCACCTCACAAAATTATGTACCTGGCCGCAGATTATTTCAGAAAACATAATGTTTTAAATGATATTCAGGTTGAATATTGGAGTGGAGGGACACGCTTGTTTGCAGTTGAAAAATATGAAAAGACACTGCTCAATGTTTGTAAACGCAGTAATATTCAACTCAATTTCTTTCAAAAATTAGTAGAGATTGATGGTGAAAACAAACGAGCTAAATTCATTGGTTTCGGAGAGAACAACAAAGATATCGAGACCTGGGTTGAATTTGATATGATTCACGTCACACCACCACAATCAGCACCAAACTTTATCAAAGAAAGCACATTGGCAAATGCAGCGGGTTGGGTAGACGTTGATAAAAACACCTTGCAGCACAACCGATTTGCAAATATTTTCTCATTAGGAGATGCCTCTGGCTTACCAACAAGTAAAACAGGAGCAGCCATCAGAAAGCAGGCACCTGTTTGTGTTTCTAATGTATTGGCTCAAATCAATGGCAAGCAATTGTCTGCTAGCTACAATGGCTATACAAGTTGCCCATTAGTAACGGGTTATGGCAAATTGGTGTTGGCTGAATTCGATTATAACAACCAACCCCAGGAAACTTTTCCGTTTGATCAAAGTAAAGAGCGCTGGAGTATGTTTGTTCTTAAAAAGTATGTGCTACCATGGTTATACTGGGCAAAGATTTTACCAGGTAAAGCATAATTTTCTTTCAAAATGTTACATTCGTTAAAGGAGCTTCGGCTCCTTTTTTATTGTTTTATTTACATTGACTTCAAAAAGTATCACGAATTTTGAACCATGAAAAATCTACTATTCCTATTGTTTCTTATTGTGTCGAATTTTAACATTGTTGCACAAATCCTGAATGGCCCCATGATTGGCTACGTTCAAGCTAGGGAAGTGGCATTATGGGTTCAAACAGAGCGGAGTCAGACGGTACAGTTTATCTATAGAAAAGCGGGTAGTCATAGCAGTTGGAAGTTGACGCCTCCACAACAGACCCGCGAGGAAACAGCGTTTACATATAAAGTTGTCGTTCAAGATCTTAAGCCTGGTGAACGTTATGAATATCTCGTGGTTCTTGACCATCAAACTGAACTACCATTCGGAGCTCAAATTTTTAAAACAACAGCGGCGAATGGAAGAAAAAAGAACACAGCAGATCTAACCTTTGCCATTGGTTCATGCGCATACATCAACGAAGAAGGTTTTGACAGGCCTGGAAAACCTTATGGCGGCGAATACCAAATTTTCGATGCTATTTATCAAAGTAAACCCGATATGATGTTGTGGCTCGGCGATAATGTCTACTATCGGGAAGCTGATTTAGCAACAAAAAGTACGATGTGCCACAGGTATTCTTTCAGTCGAAACCTGCCTGAACTAAAAAAACTACTGGCCAACATTCCTCAATATGCCATTTGGGATGACCACGATTTTGGCCCCAATGACAGCGATGGCAGTTTTTTGAATAAAACATTAAGCAAAGAAGTCTTCGATTTATTTTGGGCTAATCCACCTCAAAAAGCGCCTCAACTCAATGGCGTCACCAATCAATTTACGCAGTCAGATTGTCAGTTTTTCTTGCTTGACAACCGCTATGATCGTAGCCCAATAGATTTAAAAGATGCTCCTAAGACAATACTTGGTTTTGATCAACTTGCTTGGCTTAAAGAGCAATTACTACAGAGTTCTGCTACATTTAAATTCATCGCTATGGGCGGGCAATTTTTAAATACTGCACCTGTTTTTGAAAATTATTCGGCCAATGGTTTTGACAAAGAAAGACAAGAGCTCATCGATTTCATTTGCCAGCACCAAATTAAAAATGTTGTTTTTTTAACAGGCGATCGCCACCATAGTGAGCTGAGTATTTTCAATGAGCAAGGAAAACCTTTCATTTACGACCTCACTGTTTCACCGCTTACTTCAGGCACTCATGATGCACTCAATGAAGCGAATTTGCTCAGGGTAAAAGGAAGTCATATTGCAACACGTAATTTTGGATTACTAAAGGTTAGTGGGAAGAAAAATGAAAGGGTCTTAGAAATTGAGATTTATGATTCCTACGGTCAGCGTATTTGGAAGCTGCCAATCAAAGCAGAATAACAAAATTCTAGCTAATTTTAGACATGCAAGTTTGTGTTTATTGCGCTTCTAGTGGGCGTATACATCCGGAATATTTTGAGGCTACGTCGCGCTTAGCGCATATACTCGTTGAAAATAATGTAAAAGTTGTTTTTGGTGGTGGTTCTTCCGGTCTCATGGGGCAATTGGCTGATAGCGTTTTAGCAGCAGGCGGTCAAATCAAGGGTATTATGCCTCAGTTTATGAATGAAGTAGAGTGGGGGCATACCGGAGTTTCAGACTTCATTTACACTGAGACGATGCACGAACGCAAAGCAAAATTTTTAGAAGGAACGGATGCGCTCATTGCACTACCTGGCGGCCCTGGAACTTTTGAAGAACTTTTCGAAGCGATTACGCTCAAAAAGCTTGCACAATTCACAAAACCAATCGTAATTCTCAATACAAGAGGGTATTTCAATGCCTTTCATCAATTAATGCAACAAGCAGTAGAAGAGCATTTTATGCCTGATGAATTGAAGTATTTATATACAATTGTCAATGCTCCAGAAGAAGTTTTGCCAGCCATCCAAAATGCACATGGTTGGAATAAAGGCTTGAAAGATGCAGGCAGTTTAAGATAGCGGCACTATTATTTTTTAGTTAAAATCGGCGAAAATCACACTTTGTAGCTATATTAATCGTAATATTGCAATATATAAATAACGCTGCTGTTTGATGAATTTTATTCTAATCAGTAGTTATAATAAAATAATAAGCCATGGGAATTACCAAAATAGAAGCCTACTCAGAAGATATTCTCAGTAAAGCTCAGCTATTTAAAGCTTTAGGGCATCCTGCTCGCGTTGCAATACTTGATTTCCTTGCCAAACAAACTTCTTGTATTTGCGGTGAAATTGTTGCCGAACTCCCGCTGTCTCAAGCGAGCATTTCTCGTCACCTCAATGAATTAAAGGATGCTGGCTTGATCAAAGGAACCATCAGCGGGACATCTGTGTGTTATTGCATTAACACTGATCAAATACCTCAATTAAATCAATTTTTAAATCAACTCATTTCACCAATTGACCAAACTTGTTGCTCATGAAACTCTCTCAATTTAAAAGTGCTTTGCAACTCGCTAAGCCCGAATCAAATCCACAAATTCTACAAATCAGCGGCCTTCCCATTGAAGCACACTACCACATTACAGAAATTGGTTTGGTATTGAAAAATTATGTCGATTGTGGAGGAGTAGTGCGTCAAGAACGCAAGGCGAGCATGCAAATCTGGCTGGCCAATGATACAGAACATCGTCTTACAACTGAAAAACTCTTAGGTATCATTGAAAAATCTGAACAATTATTTGGTTTAAAAGATGAAGACCTTGAAGTAGAATACCAAGGCCAGACTATTGAAACATACGGCTTGGTCATTCAAGATTTTGGTTTTCAATTCATAGCAAAGCATACAACATGTCTGGCACCCGGTCATTGTGGTATTCCAAATGAGCTGCTACCGACTGACATGCAGACGCCAAAGTCTTCTTGTTGCACGCCAAATTCAGGTTGTTGCTGATTCAAAATATGAAAGGAAAAACGTTAGTTAAAAAAGGAAACTTATGAAAAACAAACGCCTCAATTTCGTTGACCGCTACCTTACCTTGTGGATATTTCTTGCCATGGGGCTAGGGGTAGGCATCGGTAATCTATTTGATGGAATCGATCAATGGATCAATCAATTTTCAGTGGGTACAACAAATATTCCATTGGCAATTGGTTTGATCATCATGATGATTCCTCCATTGGTAAAAGTGGATTTCAAGAAAATCCCCATCGTGTTTAAAAATAAAAAACTACTATTTAGTTCGCTGCTGATCACATGGGTTGTGGGGCCTTTCTTGATGTTTGTGTTAGCTACAACCTTCCTTAATAATGACCCTGAATACCTGACGGGCTTAATTATTATCGGCTTAGCTCCGTGCATTGCGATGGTCATTGTTTGGAATGAACTCGCAGGAGGAAATCGAGAATTAGCAGCTGGATTGGTTGGCGTTAATAGTCTTTTACAGGTCTTTTTCTTTTCAGCCTATGCCTATTTCTACCTTGAAATCATGCTTCCATTATTTGGATTTGATTCCATTCAAATTGATTTAGGATTTTGGGAGGTTGCTAAAACAGTTGGGATTTATCTTGGCTTACCTTTTGGGGTTGCAGTCATTCTGCGTTATTGGGTAACATCGACTAAAGGTGAGGCTTATTTGAATACCAAAGTCATCCCGCGCATCTCACCCTATACCTTGTATGCACTGCTTTTTACAATTGTAGTGATGTTTAGTTTAAAAGGACAGTTAATCGCTGCCTTGCCACTAGATGTTATGAAGGTCGCTTTACCATTGGTAATCTTCTTTTTAATCATGTTTTTCTTCATGTTTTTGGTTGCTAAACTTTTGGGCTCTAGTTATTCAGAAACCGCCACCGTTGCTTTTACAGCTGCAGGCAATAATTTTGAACTGGCCATAGCGGTCTCTATCGGTGTATTTGGCCTCAATTCAGGACAAGCATTTGCTGGCGTAATTGGGCCGCTTGTGGAGGTTCCTGCCCTGATTCTATTGGTGAAAGCAAGTTTATATTTAAAGAATTATTTTCAAAAATAAGGCACCTATGAAAAAGAACGTTTTAGTACTTTGTACCGGCAACAGTTGCAGAAGCCAATTGGCAGAAGCTTATTTGCGTTATTTCCACGGCGACAAAGCCAATATTTATAGCGCTGGTGTTGAAACGCATGGTGTCAACCCGCGTGCAATTGACACAATGCTTGAAGATGGCATCGACATCAATCAACATACTTCCAATCATGTCGACGAATACCTTCATATTCCGTTTGATTTGATCCTGACCGTTTGCGACCACGCCAGTGAACGCTGCCCAATTTTTCCGAGCACCGCAAAACGCATTCATCACAATTTCTCAGACCCAGCCAAAGCAACAGGCTCTGAGGATGAAATCTTGGCTGAATTTAGAAAGGTAAGGGAGCAAATCAAGGCGTTTTGTAAAATATTAGAAATCTAATTTTCTTTCTTCCTCCAGAAGCTACTCAAAAATAAATTAAAAAGAAAACCCCGCCAAAAGCGGGGTTTTCCATTTTTTGTAGTGTCGTTTTCCTACTTGATTTATTTCAAATCAAAACGGTCCGCCATCATGACTTTTGTCCATGCTGCGATGAAATCCTTGATGAATTTCTCCTTCGCATCTGCACTTGCATAAACTTCGGCAATCGCACGAAGTTCTGAATGTGAACCATAGATTAAGTCCGCACGTGTGGCTGTATATACAACAGCTCCTGTCTTGCGGTCGCGTCCTTCGAATAGCTCTTGATCAGCATCTATTGGCTTCCATACGATACTCATATCCAAAAGATTGACAAAAAAGTCATTGCTAAGTGCACCGACATTTTTAGTAAATACTCCTTTATTTGAATCATCATAATTGGTGCCCAAAACACGCAAGCCTCCTATTAATACCGTCATTTCCGGAGCTGTCAAATTGAGCAATTGTGCTTTATCCACCATCAATTCTTCAGTACTCAATGTGTATTGTGTTTTCTTGTAATTTCTAAAAGCATCTGCCATCGGTTCGAGCACGGCAAAAGATGCGACATCTGTTTGCGCTTGCGTTGCATCCATTCGGCCTGGCACAAAAGGAACTGTTGCATTCACACCTGCATTTTTTGCAGCTTGCTCGAGCGCTGCGGCGCCACCTAAGACAATGAGATCTGCTAATGAAACTTTCTTGGCGCCGCCTTTAGCATTGAAATCTTTTTGGATTTGTGTATACACTGCTAACACTTTTGATAATTGAGCAGGATTATTAACCGCCCAATTGCGTTGTGGCTCTAGTGCAATACGTGCTCCGTTGGCACCACCTCTGCGGTCAGAGTCGCGGTATGTTGAAGCCGATGCCCATGCTGTCTCAACGAGCTCGCCAATACTTAAACCTGATTTTAATATCTGCGCTTTTAAATTTGTAATATCAGTTGCATCGATCACGGCATGGTTCAATGCAGGAATTGGATCTTGCCAAATGAGGTCTTCTTTCGGAGCTTCTGGGCCCATGTAGCGTGTACTCGGACCCATGTCGCGATGCGTTAACTTAAACCAAGCCTTTGCAAATGCTTCCTCAAAAGCTTTTGGATCGTCCATGAATTTTTTAGAGATCGGTCCGTAGATTGGGTCAAAACGGAGCGCTAGATCTGTGGTGAGCATAGTAGGCTTATGCTTGACATTTGGATCAAAAGCATCCGGAATAAAAGCATCTGCATCTTTTGCTACCCATTGCTTGGCTCCGGCAGGGCTTGTGGTGAGCTCCCATTCATAACCAAATAATATTTGAAAGTAGGCGTGTGTCCAACGTGTTGGTTGAGAAGTCCAGGTCACTTCCAAGCCCGATGTAATGGCGTCTTTTCCTTTTCCTGATTTGTAGCTTGAGGTCCAGCCAAATCCTTGCTCTTCAATTGGTGCTGCTTCTGGTTCTTTTCCAACATGACTTGCAGGCCCCGCGCCATGTGTTTTGCCAAAGGTATGGCCACCTGCAATGAGGGCGACCGTTTCTTCATCATTCATTCCCATGCGTCCGAAAGTTTCACGAATATCCTTAGCCGACAAAAGCGGGTCTGGATTTCCATTCGGACCTTCTGGATTGACGTAAATCAGACCCATTTGAACTGCTGCAAGTGGATTCTCTAATTTTCTACCCTCAGCATAGCGTTGGTCATCGAGCCATTTGGTTTCTTTACCCCAATACACATCGAGTTCTGGCTCCCAGACATCTACTCGGCCAGCAGAGAAGCCATAGGTTTTAAAACCCATTTGCTCGAGCGCTACATTTCCTGCCAATACCATGAGGTCGGCCCAAGATATTTTATTGCCATATTTCTGCTTAACTGGCCAAAGTAATCTTCGGGCTTTGTCAAGATTTCCGTTATCAGGCCAACTGTTCAAAGGCGCAAAACGTTGCTGGCCCGCTGAAGAGCCGCCACGACCATCGCCCGTGCGGTAAGTACCTGCACTATGCCATGCCATGCGAATAAATAAAGGACCATAATTGCCAAAATCAGCTGGCCACCAGTCCTGAGATTCAGTCAATACCTTTTTGATATCTGCTTTTAAAGCATAGTAATCAAGCGTTGAGAATGCTTTTTGGTAATTAAAATCCTGGCCCATCGGATTAGATAGGTCTGAGTTTTGGCGTAAAATCGATAAATCTAGTTGATTTGGCCACCAGTCTCGATTGGTAGTCCCGTTTGAATTCACCACAGGATTTACGTGAGCTGCTGCAGCTGTACCAGCCCCATGCATCACAGGGCATTGTCCTGCTGTTGGTGGCGGTGGCGGAGGGGGAGGCGTGTTTTTCTTTCCTTTTTGAGCGGCAAGACTAAATGCCAGGCCAAAACTCAAGAGTAAATAAACTTTTTTCATAGCAATGTGATTAATGTTTAGCCCAAAAATAGGCCAAGCATTGTGTTGCTATTTATCAATAGAATTTATAAACACATCAATTCCTTCTATATTATCTGATGGTGAAGGTAAAAGTAGCCTGCGGAGTTTTAAGAAAGTAGATACCCGTCGCAAATTCAAGAGTTAGACTTTGTTTACCAGGTTGAAGGTTTCCGGCTTGCAGAATTGTACCGTCCAAACTAATAATTTTATAGGTAATCTCTTCACTTGTCGAATTGCTATAATTCAATTTCCCATCTATCGGATTAGGCCAAAAATGCAATAGATTAAAGTTGTGTGGTTGTATTTCGGCACCACCAATTTTAATCGCAACTGAATTGCTACAAAGTAAATTGTCATTGCGCAAATCGAAATAAGATACATTAACAAATGAATCGAGCAACGACTGACTTTTTATTAAAATATCAAAACGCTCACCTGGATACAAATCTACATACTCAGCAGACAACGCGATTGGTATGCGCCTGCCGTCAGCATTAATCATATCTATTTCAAGGGAAGCCGGAAAGCTGTATCGAACACGGCTGTAGCTCACGTTGGCCAAACGTAAAGCGATATTTTGATTGGTAAGCCCAAGGATGTCGTGCTCGCCAGTAAGTAGTTGACTGCCACTTTTTCCATTGATCATGAAGTAATTGGCTTCATACAAGTGAAAAGACCCAGGCGAAAGAGGGTTTTGATTCCAGTTAAGGTTGAATTCCGAAGCAAGCAAGGGGTATTCTTCCGTATATGCTGGAGTGTTAGCATTCAATGATCCTGAACCAGTAGGGGGGTCAACGATGACCATTCCGTACATGCCCATTGCCAAGTGTAATGTTGTCAGAACATGACAATGGTACAAAAATGTGCCAGCATGCGTGCATTTGAATTTGTAATCAAAAGATTGATTAGGTAGGATATCTTGTGACGTATGGCCTACACCATCATTTGCCTGATTGACATCTAGACCATGAAAGTGGATGGTGTGCATTTCTGGAGAATTATTCTTGAAGTGAACAATTGCACTATCACCTTCCGTAAATCGAAGGATAGGACCAGGAAGGAATATTTTATTGCCAGGTAACGGGGGCGTGTTGTCACCGTAGCCCCAAAACTCCACTTCAGTTCCATTTTCCAATTCATATACGCCATTCATTCGAGCTTGCAGCCAATACTCAATGATGGTTTGCCCGTTTATATGATAACCGAGTAACAGGAACAATATGCTGAATAGTATCTTCATATCTATGGTTCTATCATCAACATGGTCATCATTCCGCCTGGATATCCTCCATTACTCGTGTTGGCTATTAAATTGTGATCATGCACAGGGTAAGACCCCGGCTTATCTGGAACCAATAAAAGTATCATGGCGTCGTTTTGCAAAATTGGCCCTGAATCTTTTTCCCAATTGCTGCGATTGGGTAGCATCGTACTATGAATAATTTTAAAATGATATCCATGAAAATGAAGCGAATGTGGCATTGAACCAACATTGACAACACAGATATAAATGCTATCACCAACATGTCCGTTCACTAGACCAAGCGAATCATTCATATTCAATGGGTAATCTGAACCATTGATTGTAAATACATTTGGTCGGTATGGGTAGGGAAAAGCACCATTGTTTTGCCCCACAAATTGCGCATTGATATTTGCTTGAGTTTCCCAGAGCTCCCAATAAAAGTGTTGGGAATTGGAAATTCCAGAAATGATCGAAAAACTACCCCCCAATAGCTTCCCAGAAAAATCTTGGCAAACAAGCGTGTAAATTTTAGTTCCGCTAATATTTCTAGTAATAGTTACCTCCGCAAGCGCTGGCACCACCACTGCAGATAATTGATCATTCCATGCTAATTCATGTGCAATTGTGTCGAGATTGTGAATGGTAATTGGTAAGGTGGTCGCTTGACTGCTATAATATGGCGTAGGGTGAATGTCTTGCAAGGTATCCAGACGCAGCGTGGTTTTATATATACTTTCAGTTGCAATTTGATAATATGCAGTTCTAATGTAGATATCTATTGCACTCGCATCAGTAGCATAGAACAGAATGACACAAAGGAAAGTGACCCAAGACTTCATGATGTAAAATTACGGCTTATCTCAACACCTTATAAAAAACCATGACCGGAAAATGATCAGAAGGATAACTAAGGCCAAAAGTTGCGGTATCTACTTTGCATTCAAAAGGAATAATGCTGTCTGTACCAAAAATATAGTCGATGCGTTTGTCATCGGTTGAAGTTTTTGTAAAACCGTTAAATGTCGGAGGAAAGCCTATTTCATGGTATTTCTTACCTTTCTTTCGATCAGGTATTCGTAGACAAGAAAAGTCTTTGAATTGCGCCTTGATCAATTCAATTCCAGCATCAGTTTCTTCCATATTGAAATCACCTAAAAGAATAACTGGTGTATTTAAATCATTCAAAGACGCTATAGTATTAGGATCCTTCAAAAAAATTGCAATTTGCGCTAAAATCAATTCAGCAGAACGCAAGCGCGCCTCCACACCAATATGGTCAAAGTGCGTATTGAAAACCCAGATGAGTTCTTGTGGATTGTTTCTTTTTTTCAAGAGTGCATAAGTGCAAATCCTATTGAGTGCGGCATCCCAACCTTTTGACGGTATTTCAGGAGTAGGTGACAACCAAAAAGTACCACTGCGCAATGCCTCAAATTTAGTCGAGTCATAGAAAATAGGGGAGTACTCTCCTTTGTTTTGGCCATCGTCTCTTCCCACGCCAACAAACTTGTATTGAGGTAAAAGGGTTTGTAAATCAAGCAATTGATTATTCAATACTTCTTGAAAACCAATTACTTCAATCTGATTTTTCAATACATAGTTGGAAATAGGCACTTTTCTTTCTGACCAATCGTTTGCCAAATCTGTATGGCCGTCGTAGCGAATATTGTATGTAGCTACCGAGCCAAATTGCGCGGAGATAAAAAAGGTTTTAAAAGCAAACGCGAGGTACAATAGCTTTGAGAGTTTCATATCATAAAGTTATGAATATGAAAGACATATTGATTTTTAGTGCTGCTGATTTTTTTCTTTGATCAACTCATCAATTTCAAGAATTTCACCATCTTTAAATTGATCACCAACAATAAATAAAAGGGCTTTTTTGCGCTTATCACCATTTTCAAAATAAAAAACCTCCTGACCATATTCCAACTCTACGCCACTGTTTGACAGCGGATTTAAATTAGGATTCATTACGCCGGGAATGACTAAAGGGATAGACTTTAAGCTACCGTTGTGAAATGTTAATTTCACCGATTTTTGAGAAAATATGGTCGTAGATAAAATAATAAACAGGGTAAAAAGAATATTTTTCATTCAATGGTAACAATAGCAAAAATCAAATGTTTGGAATTACTAATTTTCTTTGCTTTTTGTAACCATATCTGTAAAACTCTTCGCTGCATTTGTAATGTCTGATGGTAATAATACGATTGTTGTGGTGTTGTTATCTATACCAATTTCAGAGAGCATTTGCATGCGGCGCAGCTCTACGGCTATAGGGCTGTTCTCCATTTCTTTGGCGCCTTGTGTCAGTTTAATTGAAGACTCGAGTTCTGCTTCAGCCTTTACTATTCGGGCTCTTTTTTCACGAATGGCCTCAGCCTCACGAGCCATAGCACGTTGCATCCCTTCCGGAATCTCGACGTCTTTCATCTCAACCATCTGAATTTTCACACCCCAAGGTTCGGTAGTTTGATCTACAATCTTTTGAAGCGTTCCGTTGATCTTCTCTCGTTCGCGGAGCACTTCATCCAAGGTATGCTGCCCAATAATGTTGCGCAGCGCTGAAACAGCAAACTGATAAACAGCCAAATTATAATTAGCTACCTTAATGATTGAATTCTCAGGATGTACAATCATGTACCACAACACTGCGTTCACCTTGATAGTCACGCTATCTTTAGTGATGGTCTCTTGCTGTTCGAGGTCTACGGTTTGGGTTCTGATATCCACCTTTTGCTGCGTTTCAATCAAAGGAATCAACCAATACAAGCCAGGACCCTTCACTGTTTTAAAACGCCCCAATCTAAAAACAATAGCACGTTGATACTCTTGGGCAATTCTAAGTCCGGAAATAAGAATCGCTGCGATGATAATGAGGATAGGAGGTAGCATGCTGATTTAATTATTTTAAATTAAAGTTACATTTATTTGTTCACTTCGTATGACTTAATTGAAATATGAAATCAAATCAAAAAATCACCCGCTATCTCTATGCCGGATTCACCTTATTTGGCATCTACAAACTCTTTTCAGGCAATTTTGGAGAGGCCGCTATGCATCTTGGTATTGCTTTGGCTTTTGATCCCTTTGATCAAACTGTTACTTGGAAAGAAAGACCTTTTTGGCAACGCTTGTGGCTAATCATGCACCTCGCTTGTTGTGCTGCGGCTTTCGGATTCGAAATCGGCACCAATGATTCCCTTCATCAAGGCTTCGGTGATGGGTTTAATAAGAGGTAGGATCACCCTTTCACCGCCCCCAATTCCTTCTCAATAATTTCTTTCAAAGTGCCTTTAGGCAAAGCGCCTGCTTGCATCATGGGTTGTTTATCAAGTGGAATAAATAACATGCTTGGTATACTCCTGATTTGAAAAACTGCGGATAATTCTTGTTCTACTTCAGTATCTACTTTATAAATAACAACATCAGGGTATTCGTTGCTCAATTCCTCCAAGATAGGCGCAACCATCTTACAAGGCCCACACCAATCAGCATAAAAGTCGATGATGGCTGGTTTTGCGCCTTTGAATTTCCATTCTTTTTCTGTGGTGTAATCAAATATTTCGTCAAGAAACATTTGGTTGGTAAGTTGAATTGTTGGCATAAGTTCAATTTTAAAGCAAAGTTACTTTCATAACAATCAACGGAGTGTAACTCAGGTTGCAGCCCTATTTAAGCGCCCATTCGTTGATTTGTGGATTCTCCAAATGTAATACAAGTGGTTTTTGGTATTGGCTAGCAGCAATCATAGCGGCACCAATTTGGCGCGTAGAGCTTACGTTTTTACTTTTTTTAAGCAAGCCATAAAAAGGACGCATGATTTTATAAATTGTATTGTACCAACTTGTCGCAGACTGTATGCCATCTTCTGGTAGAATAAGTCCTGGCCTGAAAAGAAATACTTTATTAAAGCCCTTTTGAATCAAGTAATTTTCTGTTTTTCCTTTGATATTTGCCCAGAGCTGACGGCTATTTTCTGCACTCGAAGTACCTGTACCAGATACATAACAGAAGGTCATGTCGGGATTATTTTGATGGCAAATATCAGCCAGTAACTGTGTATACACGAACGTTTTGAGTTCAAATTCCTCCTTAGAAACCCCCAGTGAAGAAATGCCCATGCAATGAAAACAGGCATCGACTTTTTCTAATTGAGTTTGTATTGAAACCATATTCGAAAAATCAGACAAAAGTAATTCTTTAACTTTTGGATTTGAAATACCTGAAGATCTGCGGGTTAACAAGGTTATTTTTGTAACAGAATCATCTTTCAAGCAACTTAATAATACTCCTTTACCAACCATTCCGGTGGCACCTGTAATCAATACGTGTGACATATTAGCAATTAAAATGAATGTTCATGATAACGCGTTACTTCAGCAATCATGCTGTGATAATATTTATACCAGCGGTTCATCCCAAGCACTTTGGCTTCTTGATGAATTGGGTGCTGAGCCCATTGCTGAATCGCTTCTTTACTTTCCCAATAACTGATAAAAGTTCCTCGACCATCATGCTTCATGCTTTCATAGCCTAAAAACCCTGGAATTTGCTTCACTAATTCTAAGGTTTGTAAGTCATAGGCTTCGTATCCTTCTAAATCATCGGATAAAAAGTAATTGAAAATTGAGGCGTAAAACGGCGTTTGGGGCGGAGTAGGGGTTTGCCAATTAATCATAGTTAAAGTTAACTTTTTAAGTTCTAATTGTGGTGAACTCGCCTAAATTAAACGAGTTGAATTGCCGTATTAATCACACATCTCAACACCTCTAAATCCAAATCACCGAATCTTTTAAAACTGATGCAATAACCTGTTACTTTTGCTTTGCCAATTCCTAAACAAGCTGTTTGCAGATCTAGTTTACCTCGGATACCCAACAAATAAAGCGAAAATCCTGCTTGAGTTGCGGCTATACCAATTTGAAAATGCGTCTTTTTCTGGCCGTTTGCATAAGTTTGTTCAAAAGAACCATAGCCATAAGTTGGATTGGTAACTTGCTTACCTTGTTCATTCTTCCCATCATGAAAACTACGTTCTAAATGAGGAAATTCGGTATCCATCCAGTTTAAAATTGACGTTAACTCTTTCATTTAATGATTTTTGAGTAGGCTGGATATTTGATCCAATACAATGGTGTTTTCATCAGTTTGAATGTCACACTTATTCACAACAAAAATTGTTTAGTGTTGAATCAATTTTAGCACTTCTTTTGCTTGGTTGATATGGCGAGTCTCGTGTGTCACAATAATATCAAAAGCTGTGGCAAGCTTGTATACAATAACCTTGCTTGCTGGCGAATGAATGACCGCGTTCCGAGATATAAGGTCTGCTGCATTATCAAAGGCCTTTTTTAACTTTTCTTGATGCGCAACAAATTTGTCAATAATATCAGCCGAAACAAGACTATGTTGGGGTTCCCAAATTGGAAAAGTCTTCATTTTTTTGTTTCTGCTTGGCTCAACAGAGTTCAGGACAAATTTTCCGAAAAAGCGCACGATAAAAGAGAATTTGGCATGAAAAGGGGCTTGATACGTTTTGTTATTTAACTCAGTTAGTATCGGGAAATAACTTTCGTTAATAACTATCAAATGGGCTAAATTCTGTGCGATACTCCAAGTACTTGAATTAGGTTGAAGATTGAGCGTCTCCTCGTTTAAATTTGAAAATAATTCTTGGACCAAGTTTGTATTTTGATCGATTATATCCTTCCAGTTTAAATGTTCCATTTTAAATAATTAATAATTCTTTCCTTTCACATGGGGTTCGAGCTATTTATCTTTGAAATTAATCAATTACTTTCTATCAATGTTCGAATAAATAAGAAAAGTAAAATCTGAGAAAACACTTATCTTTGGTTCAATGCAGCTCCAACAAATTACTTTTACACGATTTTTAGCAGCAATTTCAATTGTTTTCTTGCACTTTGGCTTGTTTACATGGCCAATGAACAGCGGCAAGCTTTCACCTTTTGGTGGTGATTTAGTTGCTGCCATGAGTTATTTTTTCATATTATCCGGATTCGTCTTGGTGATTTCCGTAGCAAAAAATAGCCAGCTTCCCGAGCAAATCCAAAGCGTTGAATTTTGGAAGCGTCGTGCTGCACGCATTGTACCTATGTATCTTTTGGCATTTTTCATATGCTTTGCTTTGTTCTTTCGCTATGATCCAAGTATTCCATTGAAATGGCAAACACAATCTTGGTATCATTCTATTTTCTTTTTACAAGCGTGGAAATACAAAATGGCGCTCGATGTCAATTATCCGTCTTGGTCCTTGTCCGTTGAGGCATTTTTCTATTTTATTTTTCCGTGGTTATATGCCAATTTGAAAAGTTTATCCAACAAACGTTTACTCTGGATTTCATTTATTGCCTGGATTTTTAATTACTATATTTTCCTCAGTTTAAAGGAAGAAAACGTCCCGAGTAATTTCTTGCACTTCTTTCCGCTCTTACACGTTGCTACTTTTTTATGCGGTATTTGTTTTGGTTTGCTCTTTGTCAAAAACTTTGAATGGTTGAAACAAAAAGCAAGAAAGTATATCCAAACGACAACAGTCATTGCCACGCTTTTGATACTTTACACAGCATATAAAAACTATGCCTTTCACGATGATCAACACAATGGCTTGCTTTCGCCGTATTACCTACTAGTTATCTTTAGCTTGGCATTAACAGAAGGGAAAATTGGCGGGTTTCTTTCGTCTAAGTTCATGGTTTTCTTAGGAGGCATGAGCTATTCGCTCTACATATTGCAGTTTCCAGTGTATGTCATCTGTCAAAAATATTTACCTTGGTTCAAAGACCAAAAACCTGAAGATATTTTCTTTCCATATCTGTTTGTTCTACTGATCACGGCTTCACTGACCTTCCTTTTTATCGAAAACCCCGCTCGAAAATGGTGGCTTTCTAGAAAGATGAATTTTTCAAAGAAATAATACAAATTATTCAAATGGCTACAACATTCTCAATTTGCCTTTGGCATCAAGACGCACGAGAAATGGCTCATTACTATCAACAAATATTCTCTGACTTTAAATTGCTCTCAGAGAACCCTATGGCTACAGTTTTTGAAATGAATGGTATTCGGATGATGTGCTTAAATAATGCTGCCCCTAACATCTCGTTCAATGAGAAAATTTCTTTAGTGCTCACTGTTGACACACAAGAAGAAATTGATACTTACTGGAATTATTTTACCAAAGAAGGAACAGCAGGGCAGTGCGGCTGGCTTGAAGACAAATACGGCGTGTCATGGCAAGTGGTCCCGCGTATTTTAGGCCAACTCATGACCAACCCTGAAACCGCCCCAAAAGCCACTTATGCTTTTATGCAAATGTCCAAGTTTGATATCGAGAAGTTAGAAGAGGCAGTGAGGTAAGCAATCAAATTACTTGCACATTTTTACCCAAAGTTTTAAATCTCACTCCATTTTCCTGAATCACAGTCAAGGTTAAATGCCCGGTTTTGCTTAGGTGTAAGTCTGCAATCAATCCTGATTTCCCTTTGTGGGTTCCTGCTATAACATAGCAATGCGCACCGTTTTTCAGGTCTTTGTTAGTGTTCATTGGTGAGAAAATAGATTTTCAAGAGTAGTTAAAGATATTTCATTGAAGTCTCCAACGATTAAATCAGCACATGATAAATCCTGATTGCCCGAATTCGGGTTTTTGTTACCTAAATAGCATTTCTAAATTTTTGAAAAGCATTCCCAAACAGCACCAATAGTAAAATAAGTGTGTAGGTTTTATCCTGGCTCGGGGTCATTAAATAATCAGTGAAAAGAAATAGCACAGATAATCCGACTAAAACAAAATGAAAGGTTCTGTTTTTGGCCTTCACCAAAAATAGCAAAGTAAATACTACAGTGGCAAAAAGGATCGGGAGTAGGGAAGTAGACATAACTTATTGTTTTGATAATTTAATGGTTTCAATCGCGCCATTTTCAAATTGAACGCTCAGAAAATAAATTCCATTTGTAAGCTGGCTAATATCAATATTATTTGAGGCGAATGGGATTTCGAAGCTTTGACCTTTAATGTCGTTCAATACTACAGATTTTAGCTGTTGCCCGTTGTTGAATTCAATATGAAAAATCCCATTAGATGACGGGTTAGGATAGACACTTAATCCAATTTGATCAAGCACTAGTGATTTTACAAAAACTTGATTATTGTTACCCAGTGCAAAATATAAAACATCTAGTGTATCTAAATTGCTATTGATGTTATGTATTGCAGTGTATTCAAAGGTTGCTGAATTCTGAGTTCTAAGTTCAATTGGTTCATGTGGGGTAACTCCTCCAACAAAAGCATCAAACCAACCGCTCGGATGCCAATCAGTGATGACACTATTGATTTTACATTGGTCTGCAAACAATGAATTATCCCAAGTAATACTTACGGGATACACTGGGTTGCTCATTTCAATCAATGAGATATAAAGACTTTGACCTAGGCAATCTTCCTTTTTAATCTGTTTTTTGAGTTGCCCAACTTCTGTCAAAGAATTGTATTCATCCCATCCGAAGTTATTTGGATACTCGAGTACAGAAATTCTCGCTTCAAATTGATTTGACCACGGCTGAGAAATGATATTGGTTTCTTGAAAGGAGACATCGATACTATCTGTTGCATTTAAATCGTAGCCAAAGACTAATGTATCTTTCTGCCCCAAAGCATCTTCGAAGTATAATTCAAAACTAAATGTTTGACCGAAAGAAATATTGCTTAAGAAACCTAAAACTACGAGTACTATTTTTTTCATTTGATTTATGTTTTTAATCAACGTGTAATATAAAGTATTCTAAATTAAGCAAATAAAATGACAAGCTCTTTAGTCAAGTTAAGAAAGGCTCATTAATCAAAAAATTGTAGAACATGTTCTATAAATTAAGTAGACTGCGTGCTTTTAAAGCGCTCAGACAAACATTAACGTGCTCATATTGTTTATCTTAGTTGAGGTTATGCAATTAAAATTCTATATGCGTTTGCTTTCATTTTTTCTGATGTTGATTTTTGTGAGCTCAAGTCTAGCACAGGCTACTTTGCAAAATAATAATTGGATGGTTGGTGGAACAAATGTCGGATTCGGTATTCCGCCAACGCCAGGTCCATCTTTAAACTTTTCAAATTGTACACCAACCGTTTTAAATAATGCCCCGGGCGCGCAATTCGAAGGCCAAACTGCTATTTCAGATCCAAACACGGGCGCACTTCTTTTCTACAGTAGCGGCAGCCAAGTCAGAAATGCACTTGGTCAAGTGATGACCAATGGCAACCTAGTCGCTACCTCCAATAGCATATCGCAAAACCTTATTGTCAAAAAACCAGGATCCTCCACGCTCTATTATCTTTTTACACCAGAAACACAAGCCGGAGCTATCGTTAGTACCACAAACCCTGGAATCAATGGCTTCAGTTATTCGATCATCGATATGTCGCTTGCTGGCGGTTTAGGAGCTGTAGTTTCTAATGGGAATTTATTACAACCATTTCAAAACTGCGAAATGGTCACAGGTGTTTACCATCAAAATGGTCAAGATATTTGGATAATCGGTCATAAATTTGGGAGCAACACCTTTTTTGCTTACCTCCTGACATCGGCCGGAGTAAATAATACACCTGTTTATTCAAGTGTAGGCCCAACCATCGTCACTCCTGGATCTAACAATTATGCCAATTCAAATTACGACGCCGTTGGTGAATTAAAAGCTTCTCCGAACGGTCAAAAACTTGCATTCACAACATTTTATAACGGGTACACCTGTTTATTCAATTTTAATAAAACTAACGGTGCAATTACAAATCCGATTCCTCTCAATTTGGGATCAGCTGGTTACGGCGTTTCGTTTTCTCCCGACAACACAAAGCTATATTTTTCAAGAGTAGATCCTTCTCAAGGAGGGGTTAGTTTTCTGAACAATGGTTCCATTGTTCAGTTCGATATTACATCCAATTCTCAAGCTACAATTCAGGCGTCAATGTATGTCGTGTATAGCTCACCAACAGGATTTAGAAGCCTGAAATTAGGTCCAAATGGGAAATTATATGCTGCTAGAACTACCTTAACTGCAGGTGGCAACGGATCGTCATATTTGGCCGTAATCAACAATCCTAATTTAGCAGGTGCTGCTTGTAATTTTGTCAATGACGGTGTATTCATCGGACTCAACCGAGGAAGATGGGGACTCAATAATGTCATCGAGGACAGCTATACTTGCGGAAATTTTAATTTTACTTTAGGCCCAGACATCAACAAATGCCCCGGAGCCACAATCACTATATCCGCCCCTTCAAATCAGGCAATTTATCAATGGAACACTAGTGCGAATTCTCAAAGTATAACAGTTACCCAACCAGGCACTTATTGGGTAACTGTTTCAGGACCAAATGGCACCGGAAGTGACACAATAGTTGTCAATGATTTTGCTGCACCTACCGTAACAATAAATGGCGATGCCTACATTTGCCCCAATTCAAATACAGAACTAATGGCGAGCCCTAATTTTGTGAGTTATGTATGGAATAGTGGGCAACAACTGCAAAACATTGTAGTAGGTCCGGGATCTTATATTGTAACAGCAACAGATGTCAATGGTTGTAATGCTACGGATACTTTTGTCATTAATGCTTGGCCAAATCCACAAATCGAAATTATTGGTGATACTTCTGTTTGTCTTGGTAGTACCACGGTGCTAACTGCCAGTTCAAATTTTACAAATTACCTATGGAACAATGGCTCTCCAACCCAAAATAATTTAGTTAGCTCGGGCATTTATTGGGTCACCGCCACCGATACTAATGGTTGTGAGGCTATTGATACAATCACCGTTACCGAGCTTCCACTTCCAGCAATCATCCTGCTCGGAACCAATTTTGTATGTACCGGGCAACAAACTCCTTTTGAGGCAAACGCAGGCTTTGACACATATATTTGGTCTAATGGTGCAAATAGTCCAAATACAAATCTAGGAAGTGGTTTAAATACATTAACTGTTATAGATAGCGCTGGTTGTCAAGCGACGGATAGTGTATTCATTTACGAAACGGCTCCTATTGCCAATATTTCAACTCAAAATAGCTCAACCATATACAGCGACCCTATCCAGTTACTGAGCAATACCGTAGCTGGTCTTTTTCCAGTCTCCTCTTGGTATTGGAATTTTGGCGATGGGAATACGAGTAATTTAGAAAATCCTGTTCATCAATACCAGCAAAGTGGTGTTTATAACATTGAACTGATAGTCACCGATGAACTTGGCTGTACTGACACTACGAGCTATCAGATTCAATTTGATGCTGAATTTGTTTACTACATTCCAAATACCTTTACGCCAGATGGAAATGAAATCAATCAGATTTTCTTACCTATTTTCTCCAACAGCATAAACCCTGAAAATTACAGGCTCAGCATTTACAATAGGTGGGGGGAGGTTATTTTTGAATCTTTAAATCCAGCAAATGGTTGGGATGGATCTTACGGTAATGATAAAAAGCCTTGCCAACCCGGAATTTACACCTATGTTGTTACTTATCGCATTCCAAACGAAAATCAAAGCAGAACCATCTCTGGGCACGTCAATTTGATTCGGTAAATTGATTGAAACAAACTTCAAAAATCTACGACTCATTTACATCAAGACACTTATTGAAAGTACATTTGATGACAGTTCGATCAATTATCGCTTAAAAAAAGCAACTACCGTTTTGTTCCACATTAAGCCGGCAACTTTGTCATATCCATGTGAAATATTTCCCAAGTATGCCCGTCAAAATCTTCTATCGTTCGCTGCACCATAAAGCCGTAATCACGCATTTCATTTGGTTCGATTCCCCCAGCACGCAAGCCTCTTTCCACGACTTGATTGACTTCTTCTAAGCTGTCCATAGACAAGGAAAACAAGGCGGCAATGGATATTTTTGTTTCAGCAATGGGTTTTTCTGTAAAACTCAAAAACTTCTCATGAGAAAGGATCATCAAAAAGATATGATCTGACCAAACCATGCATTTTCCGTGATCATCCGAAAATTGTGGATTATTCTTAAAGCCTAATGCCTCGTAAAATTTCATCGATTTTGTTAGATTCTGAACCGCAAGGTTAATAAAGATTTGTTTGGCCATAATATGCTAAGAATGTAAATGAAGCTAAATGATTTAATTTTTATGAAGCATATAAACAAAAAAGCCTCACGTTTCCGTAAGGCTTTTGCTCCCCCTGCTGGACTTGAACCAGCGACCCTCTGATTAACAGTCAGATGCTCTAAGTTCAAAACCCTCAGTAAAAACAAGGCCTACCAGTTTTATACTTTAAAATTTGCCAGTAAAAATGTATTTTACTTGGTTTTTTTACTGAACAAATTTAGTACTTTATCAATAGATGTTTACATTTTGTAATTTTAAACCAAACTACATGACATATTCCTTATGAAAGAAACTTTGAGTCTGAAAAAAGAGCTTACCAAATACCTAGTTTGGTTTTTAATCTCCCTTCTACTTGTTTGGTTATCATTTATTTTAGTAACAATATTTACTACCGAAATACCTTTTCCCAAGGATTACTGCATAAAATGGGTTGGTGATGAAACACAATACTGTGAACAGTATAAAAGTAAACTTATCCATGCTATTGTTTCTCAAAACAATTATTTAAGAGTTTCTGAAAAACATAATTGGGTATATTTTGGAATATTTTCTTTGACAGTATTAATTTCTGTATTGTTAAATATGCCTTTACGCAAGAGGCTCCCATTAGTATTAGGCATGGGAAGACTAAGGGATGCTGTCACAGTTCAAACAATTATTTTCCCGCTGCTTTTAAATATTGGTTTAAGTTTCCTAGGTAGAAACTACTACTTGGATTTCGTGCCAAAAAAAATTAAAGAGCTTCATAATGAACGGGTCACTGAAGAATTAGAATACTGTAAATGGGAAGTTGTTAATGAAGCTGAGTATTATGAAAATGATCCAAATTAAACACCACCCATTTCTGAGTGGTGCTTTTTCACAACTTACCTTCATCTCTGAAGCTGTAATATCCAGCATGCGGTGTAAGTATAACATGGTCTAGCAATTGGATATCCATAATTTTACATGCAGCATTTAACCTGTCGGTTATGGCAATATCCTGTGCAGAAGGCTCAGTATTGCCGGTAGGGTGGTTGTGGCTGATAATTATTCCAGATGCAAAACTCTTAAGTGCTACGGAAAGTACCACCCTGATGTCTATAGTAGTGGAATTTATACCCCCAATACTCAGCCGCTGAAAACCCTTCACTTGGTTTGCATAGTCCAGGTGCAATACAATTACTTCTTCTTGGCATGAGATGGTGTCCTGGTTGAAAACACTCCTTAGAATATCATGCGCTTCCTGTGAGTTAGTAATTTTTGTGCTGGATAATTTAGGTCCTGGCTTATACACAATCTTTAATTCATGTACTGTAGATTCAATAACTTTCATTTCTTATGATTTTGGAATTTTTCATAAGTAAAAAGTTGTTAAGCTGTACATTTTAAAAATGTAAATGTCTAGTTTAGCTATATAGTGCAATTTATTTTTAATGTTTAGGTAATAAACTTTATAAGTTTATAAATCAACAAGTTAAATCCCTATATTTGTATCAGGTATTGGTCGGTAAAAATGACGGCAGCAATATCTATCAGGAAACTGATTTGAGCTACTGTGGGGTGTGTACAAAGCTCAGAGGTGACACAAAGGAAAGAGCCTCAGGTACACCGGATGGTTAAACATTTGACTACTAGATTCCATGCTAAGTGGCTTTAACGTCCAACTTAGTCAACCGATGGGGGGAGCAAGTAAAGACTTATTCTTTTTCCAAAAAGTTGTGTGCAACCAGAGGTGAGTTTTACCTCTGGTTGGGATAACTACACCCCGGCCCTCCAAAAGAAGCAAACCAAAACTGAAAAATTAGACTTAGAAAGATAAGTTATAGTACTTATGCTAACATAAATACAGCAGTTCTTTCCTTATATTTGTTTCTACACACATTAGAAATGATAACAGGAGAGATTAAAGGTCAAGTAGATAAAATATGGGAGTCCTTTTGGACAGGAGGAGTATCCAACCCACTTTCAGTAATTGAGCAATTCACATATTTACTTTTCATTAGAAGGCTTGATGAGATGCAGGCAAAGGAAGAAAAGAAGGCTAGTTTTATAAAACAGCCTGTGAAGCGCCTGTTTTTCAGTGAAACTCAGAATGAACTCAGATGGAGTTCCTTTAAACACAAAGATCCAGAAAGCATGTTTGAACTGTTTACCAAACCTATGGTAGATGGTTTTAGTGTTTTTGAGCACATGAAATCTGTAGGTGCAGATGCTGGTGCTTTCGCAACTTACATGAAAGGTGCCAGTTTTGAGATAAAAACACCTAGGCTACTTGATATGGTAGTGCAAATGATAGATAAAATCCCAATGGAGGATAGAGATACCAAGGGAGATATCTATGAGTACTTGTTGTCAAAGCTTTCCACTTCTGGCATAAATGGTCAGTTTAGAACACCACGTCACATCATTAATATGATGGTTGAGCTCATGCAACCAACTAAAGAAGATGTAGTTTGCGATCCAAGTTCTGGAACATGTGGATTCCTAGTTTCTACCGGTGAATATATCCATAAAAACCATCCTGATTGGTTCTTTGAGGAAGGGTTCTTGAAACACTTTAACAATGAGATGTTTAATGGAATTGAGAATGACTCTTCCATGCTCCGCATTGGTTCTATGAACTTACAGTTGCATGGTATAGAAAACCCAGTTCTGTTAGGTAAGGATGCATTAAGTGAAGCCAACGGTGACATCAGAGAGAAGTATACTTTGATACTTGCAAATCCACCATTCAAAGGAAGTTTAGATTATGATGCAGTAGAAACAAGTCTCTTGTCTACTGTTCAAACTAAAAAAACAGAGTTGCTTTTCCTTGCACTCATGCTACGCATGTTAAAGGTAGGGGGGAGAGCAGCTGTAATTGTACCGGATGGGGTTCTTTTTGGGAGCAGTAATGCACACCGGCACATAAGAAAAGCCATTACCGCAGATAATAAGTTAAATGCTGTTATCTCCATGCCTAGTGGAGTATTTAAACCATATGCAGGAGTAAGCACAGCCATTTTAATTTTTACAAAAACTAATAGTGGTGGTACAGACAATGTCTGGTTCTATGACATGAGAGCTGATGGCTACAGTTTAGATGATAAGAGAAATCCAATCACTGATAATGACATCCCTGATATCATAGCCAGATACAGCAATTTAGAAAAAGAGTCCTCCAGAAAAAGAACGGACTCTAGCTTCCTAGTTTCAATTCAAGATATTGAAGCCAATGAGTGGGATTTGTCTATCAACAGATACAAAGAAGTGGTTTATGAAGAGGTTCAATATGAACATCCCACCAAAATCCTAGAGGATATCCAAAAGTTAGACAAAGAGAGAATGGATGCATTAACTGCATTAAAAGAGTTGTTGGGATGAATTCATGGAAAAAGATAAAATTAGGTGATGCCTTGTACTATGTTCAACCAACACAATATATTGTTACGAGTGCTGAGTATAAAGAGAGTAATGAAATTCCTGTATTAACACCTGGGAAATCCTTTATATTGGGTTATACTGATGAAAAGCATGGTGTTTTTACTGATGTTCCTACCATTATTTTTGATGATTTTACAACTGCATTTAAGTATGTAGATTTTCCATTTAAGGTAAAATCATCAGCAATGAAAATGTTATTGCCATCATCTGAGAAATACAACATTAAATTTCTTTATTATTTGATGTTAACATTAAATTTTACTGCTGATGAACATAAAAGATTTTGGATTTCTCAATATTCTCAACAGGAAATATTCATACCACCCCTAGAACAACAAAAAAAGATAGCAGCCATTCTAGATGCAGCAGATGCATACAGGCAAAAAACAAAAGCACTCATTGCCAAGTTTGATGAACTTTCCCAAAGCTTATTCTTGGATATGTTTGGGGATCCGGTGAAGAATGAGAAGGGGTGGGAGAAGTCTTCTTTACAGTCTGTTTGTGTAAAAATAACGGATGGAACACATTTTTCCCCTGAGCCACAAGAGAATGGCTTTCCTTATGTTACGGCAAAACATGTCAAATCTCATGGGCTTGATTTTTATTCTAAACCTACATTTATATCCCAAGAGGCCCATAATGAGATTTACAAAAGATGTACACCTGAATACGGTGATGTACTTTACATTAAAGATGGCGCAACAACAGGAATTGCCTGTATAAATACGTTAAAAGAACCATTTAGTATGTTATCTAGTTTGGCGTTGATTAAACCAAATAGGAGAATGCTAAACAGTTATTATCTATGTCATTGGCTGAATAATCCAAAGATTAAAAGTAAATTATTAACTGAATTTATGTCCGGTGCTGCAATTCAGAGGTATACATTGACAAAAATCAATTCTTTTATTTTAAGTCTGCCAGCAATCACATTACAAAACCAATTTGCAGAAAGAGTTCAAGCCATTGAAACACAAAAAATACAAGCACAAGCCAGTTTAGAAAAAGCAGAAGAATTGTTTAATAGCCTGTTGCAAAAGGCATTTAAAGGGGAGTTGGTGTGAATATCAACTCCATACATGATAAACAACTTAATGGTCTTGCTGCGGACTTAGCTGAATTACATAGGAGCATTCAGTTGTTTAAAGCTATAGAAAAAAACTGGGGTGGTATAAATCTACTTTCAGATGAAGACAAGAAATGGGTGTTATTTCTTAAAGCAACTGCTTTTCATCAATCTGTAATTTTCTTATCCAGATTATATGACTCCAATCTTAAAAAGAAAAAGAAGAGGTGCATTTTAGGTTTCAGGAACAATTTTGAATCTAGCTCTAAAACAAGATGTATCAGATCTTTTTTAAAAGAAATACTAGAACATAACTTAAACAAACCGGTCTATGTTCAGATGCTTTGGGGAGAATTTTATTTGCGGTACACTCAGGTTATGGATTTGATAAAGATGGAATCCAATGAAGCTCCTGAACACTTTCTGGAAAAGGCTTTAGTTTATGTAAACCTGGAATATGGAAATAAAAAGAAGAATACCCTCCTCTACAAACTAAAGACAATTAGAAATAAAAGTGTTGCACACAATGAGGATTTTATTATTCAGTCCAAAATCTCTATTGAGGAGGTTGAACTTTTAGCAGGTCTTGCTGATTCAATATTGGAATTCACGGGTAGATTTTTATCTTTGGGACAACATTCACTTTATGAAAAGATTGATGGGATTATTCACCATCAAATAGATAAGATTTTTTCATCCCATGAGCAACTTTAACTTTCTTCAATCAGAATTCAGTGGGCTTTACTCAAAGTTAGTTAAGGCTGAGGAAAGGGTTTTTATTGAGCCTTTGTCCACTGCAAGTTACTGTAGGATTGTGCTTGAAGAATGTGTCCACAAAATCTATGACATAGAATTACTGGATAAGCCGTTCAATCAGGAGTTAGTTAACCTACTGCAGGATGAACAGATGCAGTCTATCATACCATACCAGTTAAAAGAGGGTTTAACTTATGTGCGTAAAACAGGTAACCAGGCTGTTCATTATGGTTCACGCATTTCTAGTAGGGAAGCACTCATTTCTTTAAAATACCTTTTTCAGTTTGTTAAATGGTTTGGTCTCACCTATAGTAGTGGCATAATTGAGGTGCCAAGGCAATTTGATGAATCCATCTTACCTAAAGTAGGAGAGTTTCAAAGAAAACAGCAACTTATCCAAGAAGAACACCAGAAAGTTCAAGAGGAGTTGTTAAAACAGATTCAGAAGCTACAAGCAGAAAAAGATGAAGCATTAAGAAAGGTTCAAGAAGATGAGGCAACTTATGCTCATTATCAGAAAGAGATACAAGAAGCACAAGAAATTCTGTCTAAACAAAAGGAATCTAGACAAATAAAAGTAGCTACTGAATTTACTGAGGCTGAAACAAGAAAACACCTCATTGATATTGACTTAAAAGAAGCTGGTTGGAATCAATTAAGAGAGGGTAGAGAATTAGAATTCCCAGTAGTAGGGATGCCTAAAAATGCAGACAATCCAAATGGGAATGGTTTTGTAGATTATGTCCTTTGGGATGATGAAACAGGTGTTCCACTTGCACTTATTGAAGCTAAGAGAGCTTCTAAGGATTTGGAAATAGGAAGAACACAAGCTAAACTTTATGCAGATTGCCTAGAAAGCATGTATCAAGTACGGCCAATAATTTTCTACTCCAACGGTTATGAAACCAAAATATGGGAAGATAAATTATATGCTGCACCAAGAAGAATACATGGTTTTTATACCAAGGAAGAACTAAGGTGGTTGCATCATAAGTCAGCTACAGTAAAAGACTTAAGATTGGCTCAGGTCAATGTGGAAATTGCTGGAAGGCCTTATCAGAAATTAGCTATTCAAAGTATTGCAGAATCATTTGTTACCACTGGCTCTTCAGGGAATATTGTGGGTAACAAAAGAAAAGCACTGTTAGTAATGGCTACTGGTAGTGGTAAGACAAGAACTGCTGCTGCTTTGGTAGATGTACTATTGAAAAACAATTGGGTGAAAAGAGTCTTGTTTTTGGCTGATAGAAATGCTTTGGTAAGACAGGCTAAAAATAACTTTTCTGAATATTTACCTGACTTAAGTTCAGTAGATTTAACTCAAGACAAGGAAAAGCTAGATACAAGATTGGTATTTAGTACTTACCCAACCATGATGAATAAAATAGATAATCTCAAACTTGATGATGAGAGATTTTATGGGGTAGGGCATTTTGATTTAATTATTGTGGATGAAGCTCACCGCTCCATTTACAACAGATATAAAGCCATATTTGAGTACTTTGATGCTATGGTAGTGGGTCTAACTGCTACACCAAAACATGCAATAGATCATAATACTTTTGAACTATTTGGATGTAGTAATGATGATCCAACATTCTTGTATGAACTAGGGGAAGCAGTTGAGCAAAAACATTTGGTGCCATATAAGAATATTAACATTTCTACAGACTTTCTGGAACAAGGCATCAAATACTCTAAACTTACTGAGGAACAAAAAAAGAGATTTGAGGAAACCTTTGAAGATAAAATTACAGGATATATTCCTGAGGTTATCAATAAGAATGCACTCAATAAATGGCTCTTTAATAAAGATACCGTTCTCAAGGTTTTAAGAACACTCATGGAGCATGGATTGAAAATTGAAGGTGGTGATAAAATAGGTAGAACTATCATATTTGCAGCCAATCAAGAGCATGCAAAATATATTGTGGATTGCTTCACTTCAGAATACCCTCAATATCCTCCAGGATTTATAGCCATGATTCACAATGAAGTAAGTCATGCACAGAGCTTAATTGATAGTTTCTGTGATAAGTTCAAAGAGAATATGCCTCAAATTGCAGTTTCTGTAGACATGATGGATACAGGGATTGATGCTATCCGGGTATTAAATTTAGTTTTCTTTAAATCTGTTAGGTCTTACGCTAAGTTCTGGCAAATGATTGGAAGAGGTACTAGGCTATGTGAGGATGTGTTTGGTGTACAACAACCAAAGGAGTACTTCCTAATCATAGATGCAGGTGGTAACTTTGAGTTCTTTGAAGAGAATACAAAAGGGATTGATGGTTTAGTTGCAAAGCCTGTAACACAACAAATCTATGAGTCTAGAGTTGAACTCAGTATCTTACTGAAAGAGGAAGCTACAGAAGAATCAATTTCACTTGCCAACAAACTACTTGATAAATTACATGCTGACATCTGTAGTCTGGATAGAAACAGACGTCAAGTAAAGATGGTCTTAAAAACTGTTGATGAGTTTTCAGCAAGGACAAGGTGGGATAAACTGGATTCATTTGATGTTAATGCAATAGAGGAGCATATATCAGAATTAATGGTTCCTGAAAAAGTCAATGAACTAGCCAGAAGATTTGACTTAATGATGCTAAAAATGCAAATTGCAACACTCTTACTTTCATCAAATAGGAAGCAGTTTGAGAGCAGTTTAATAGATATTGCTGAGGGTTTATCCAAGAAGTACACAATTCCTGCTGTAGTGCGTTCTAAAGCCTTAATAGAGAGCATGAGAAACCCTCAATTCTACAAAGGAGTATCCCAAGCTAAACTTGAAGAAATCAGAGAAGAAATTAGAGAGTTAGTTCAATACTTAGATACCTCTAATAGGCCTAATGTTTATACAAACCTCAAAGACTCAGAAGTAAAAGCTAAATGGGGGGAACCAGATTTTCAAATCAACTATGGTCTGCCATATAGAAAGAGGGTAGAGAGCTACATTAGAGAAAATAGTAATCACCTCACTATATCTAAACTAAGAACTAATATTCCAATCTCTTCACTTGAACTTGAAGCCTTGGAGAATATGTTGTTTGATGGAAAGGATAGAGGTACTAAGGAAACTTATATTAGGGAATACGGCAACCAGCCACTAGGTAAATTTATCAGAAGTATTATTGGCCTTGATACAGGTGCGGCACAAAGAATATTCTCTGACTTCTTAAGTGCAGGACATCTTTCAGCCAAACAAATTACTTTCATACAGAACATCATCAGCTTCTTAACTAAGAATGGCACAATAGAACCAGCAATGCTTTTTGATACACCACCATTTAGTAATTACAATGGTATTACAGGTGTGTTTGATGATGCTGAGACAACTAAAATAATTGCCTTGGTAAATTCAGTGAATGAAAATGCACAGGTGGGGTAATGATAGACAAAGAGAAAATATTAGCTAATTCCTCTAATGAAAGTGGAGGTATTGACTATATCCTTAAAAATGGCTCTAAACTTAGTGATGTTATTGATTTTTTGCCCAATGGCATAATAAACAAAGGTGTAACAGGGATTGGTGCAACTACCCTAGAAATCAAATGTCTGAGGCATTCAATAATTGTTCAACCCTTGAAGGTAACAGCTCAATCCAAAGCAAAAAAACACGAAGAGCTTATTTTCTTTGATGCATCTACAACTAACAAAGAACTTCACAAACAACTACAAAGAAGTTTGGATAATCAAGACTTACCTTTTAAGAAAATAATTCTTGTCATTGATAACTTAAGCAAGCTAGTAAAGGAGTTAGGGAATCAAATTTATGAGTATTTCATTTTATTTGATGAAATAGATTTTATGCAAGGGAGTAGTACCTATCGTAGTGCCATAGAGGAAGGTGTGGACATTGCTAAAAAACATGGGAATTTTGCTTTTATTACTGCAACCTATCTAGCACATTCAGATCCAGAATTAAAAAATGTCCCGAAGTCTAGTTTTAAATATGAGGATATTGAATTATTTAATCTTGATGTAATTTACCCCTATAGTTCAAAAGAAGCCAGAGCAAAATATCACGTAACTATTAATAGGCTTTTTAGCTACCTGTGTAATGCGATTCCTCAGTCAGAAATTAAATTTCTTGTTGCCATTAATTCAGTGAATGCAATTGAAAAAATTGCCAATGCACTTGTAAATAATGAGATAGTTGAAAAGGATGAAATCTCAATAAATATTTCCCAAGGTCTTGCTGAAAATCTTCAATTAGTTAAAAAATTTTCTGGTAAGTATATATCAGATGACAAACTGCCTTGTAGAATTAACTTTATCACTTCTGCTTATTTCAATGGTTATGATATAATAGAAGATGTACCGTATGAATTATTACTAGTAAGTTCTCCAGTTAAGGAAGGATTGTTATTAACCCCACATGAAATTTTACAAATACATGGCAGAAACAGGGTGAAAAATGGAATATCCAAGACAACTCTTTTCATGCATGATATTAAAAAGTCAGAATTAGATGTAGAGGTATTTGCAGATCATGATTTAGAGGGATGGCTAGAGTTTGCTCAATCACAATTAAATGGAGCTAAATGTGAGTATGAGCACCAAGCTAAGTATTTGAGTAAAATGAAAAATCAAGGTCAAGCCTTGCAGAGACTTTTTGAATCAAGCTTTGAAGAAAGGACAAAGCAGCAATATTATTTTCCAAGAAAAAGAAACTTAAATGCTCTGGAATCTGAATTGGGTCTAGCTCCATTAAAACTTGTACCAGACATTTCTTATTTTAAAATAGATTACTGGCTTCATTACTATAATGCTTTAGCATCATCTGCAATACTAGAAGAATGGGACTTTGCAGATACTTCAGCTGGAGAAGATTTTACGCTATTTTTTAGTAAAGATTTGAGTTATATTCATAAAATATTACTAGAATACAATATCCTTGCAACTAAGGCACATGTTGATTTTCCCTATCTTAAAATAGAAAGTGAAAAGAAAAAATTCCCTGAATCTCTAGAAACAGCAATTAAACAGCTTAAAGAATATAAATTCAGTGACAGAGAAATTAAATTCTCTGGCTTAGCAAATAAAATTCACCAAGTTTATAAACTAGGGATTTTGCAGTATACCCAATCTAGTCTTCTTGAATGCATAAGCAATATCAAATCTGTTCAAGAATTAAATACTCTTTCCAATTTTTTAAAAATTCATTCCTACAAGAAACACAATCTATTTGTTTTAGCTTTAGAAGAGAATGGATTAAAGGAGGGTGTGTCATATTCCACAGGACAATTGAGTGATATTATCATTCAAACCTTTCTTACTCTTAATAGACCTGCAAGACGTGGTCAAGAATTAACACCTCAAAAAATAAAATGCATACTTGGGGCTTGTTATTCATTTGAACAATCTTCCAAAAGTGTAAAAAAGAAGGGGCAGAAAAATAACATCCTCAAGGCTTACAATCCATTTCCCAATTTGGTGAAAAAGAAAAAAGCAATTTATATAGAAGAAGCAATTTATTTATAATACAAGTTTTTTCTTCTTTTAAGTCATAACACTTTGATAATCAAAATTATAAATTATTATAAAAGGGGCTCTTTACACCCCTTTTTTAAAGTAGCATACTATCATTCTAAAAACCAAGATTGTTTCTCTCCCTTTTTATGGGCTAGAATTTCCTGCATGAAGTGCTGCGCATTTACCGCTCTATCAACAAATTGATCTATATAAGTACTCTTATTGGCACCAGTGAACAAATTGTACATTTTCCATAGGTCAATGTCTTTACCTGTCATCTTGAAGGATGAATCAGTATACAGCTCTCTTGCTACAATACCAATCTGATTGTCTCCAAACTGAAGCTGAAACTTGTCTTTGGAAAGCTCTTCAGGTAAATGACGCAGTAGTCTTGCCTTACCAATAATTTGTGCTACTTCAGTTTCATTGATACTGAATTTACCCAACCCATCCATAAATTGAATATGTCTTTTCATGTCATATTGATGTAGTAGCCTAAGCACAGTTATCTTAAGGTCATGTAGATTGGTCACTGATTGACTCAGTTTGATGCCATCTGTAGAAATACACAGATTAGTACAAACCTTGTTCTGGAAGCCAATAAACAACTGGAAGTGCTGTTCACCACTGGGTCTTTTGCCATACAGATTATCTTTGGAGAAGGCTTTTACTCCTCCAATTACAAGGCTCAGGTGATTCCCATTGACACTCTCAAAGATGCTTGGTATTTCTATGCAGAACATCATCCTCTCATAGTATAGGGTAGATTCCCATGGTTCCAATTCAGAAGCTCTTTTATATCTTGCTTCAGGAATTCTACCTTTAATAGGATGAGAAACACGGATACTTGGCAAGAGGACATCTTCATTAGCAAACCAATTCTGAACTTCAGTCCCAACAGTCTCAATGAACTCATGGTGAGAAATAAGTGGCTCATTAGTAGCAGAGAAAACAGGGATGATGTGCTCATCCCTTAATTCCTCAAATCTAATTTTCTCTGTGTTAGCTTCAATAAATGAGCTTGCACTGGATTTATTCAAACCCACATTAACAGGGCTAAATCCAATAGTAGGAGTGAGGTGATTACTTTCCATGATAGTGCCCATTTTGTTGATATTTATACTGCTGTACCATCAAAAGGTCTTCCATCTTTGTGCTCACTTCTTCTCTGAGTGCATCTCTTACATCAGGCTTGTCTGCCAATAATGATTCCAGTTCATCAATAGAATTGCAATCTTGAATTTTTGCCTGCTCAGACTTTTCTTGAACATCTCCCAATGAACACCAAGAAGCAATTTGAGCTCCTATAGCTTCAGTAATTCTCAGTTCAGGCTGATTCACAAACATGCCAGTTCTGTCTTTAGTTACATTAGCCACATAGTTGCGGTTGAGTTCAAATGCCACAGTAAATTCATACTCAGAATCTTCTCTAGCAATAGCTTTAAGTCCAACTTTCTCAGGAACACTTTTGCCATTCACTTGCTGAATCACATAATCTGTTTTGCTTCTAAATGTGGCAATGATATGCACTGGAGCTTTAACAATTGTGTTAATCAAGGCATTGTGTCTAGGAGTTAATTTACTCCAGTTTGCAAAGGAATTACCCACCATACTGCTGTGGATATCCAAAATTCCACCTGTCCCGAACCACTCATGAGAAAGGGAGTCAATAATTATACACTTAAAGCCTTCTTTTACCGCAGTATCTAAAGCTTGAATAAACATTTCTGGTGTATAAGGTGCTTCCATGGAAAAAACTGAAAAGTCACCCATGTGTGCATAGAGATGGCTGCTACCATTCTCTGTGTCAATTACAGCAACTTGATCTAGGCTACCCGCCAAACCTTTTGCCAACTTTAATGCTCCTATAGTCTTACCTGAACCACTTGGGCCTTGTAAGGAAAGCTTCATTGAGCATTGCTTCCTGTTTGCTTTAACAAACTTCTTCATAATAAATAATTTAAGGATTAATAAAAAATATATCCTAAGTAGAAAGAAGTTGTTCAAAGGCCGCTGCTTAAGCAGCTAAGAGAGTAGTTTAGCTATATAATATGTATATATCTAGATGAAGCTCACAAAAGATGTTTAGAATATTAATGGACACAAAACAGTAAGTGAAGCTACCAGAGATTCATTAAGCATCAAATAAACCAATAGGGGGTAGAAAGATGTTTTGATTGGGTAGGGGATGTTTAACTTGGGATTCTAGTCAACGTAAAACAAAAAGAATTATAAATTATTTTAGACTTCTGTAGTAAAAATAAGTTGGGATTACTATTATCAAGAGAGCTCCAATTCCTCCTAGATAACTCAACCAACCATTATTTTTTTGTTCAAATGAAGATGTAATCTCACTTACACCATCATTCTCACTTACTCCATCATTATTTTTTGGGTCAGAAGTTTGTTCAGTGTCAAAAGAGTGAATTTTGGCAAATTCATTTTTATCCTGATTATCTTTAAAAATTTCATTTAAAGAATCTTCGAAAGCCTTCCCAAACTCTTCAGCTGACATATTTTTAAAAGTCTTTCCTTGATTTATTTTTTGATTGCTATTGCCTTTGGAACCTTGTTCTGGCATATGAACATCCGGAAAATTAATGCTCTTAGTGTTAGGAGATTTGTCCACCCATTCTTGCTCCATTGGTATTTCAGAAGGGTTTCTGTTCATACTTCCATAAGGAGTACCTAATGGGTCAAGAGAATTAAATCCATCTTGGGCATAAATATTACTGTAATTATGTATGGTAATTAAAACCAAAATATTTAAAAAAAGGATTTCAAAACTTATATTCCTAATATTATAATTCATTTAAAATCAATATTTAGACACTTAGAGGGATGTTGCTAGGTTGCAAATATCTCTCTGGTAGATTTAGTTTTTGATGCATCTAATAGAAGCTCCTGCATTAAAAAAAACATTTTGAAAATGAGTCTCTGAATCAGTTTCATCTAAATCTAATATTGTTGCTGATAGGGAAATTGCTCCATTATATTTATTTACCTCCTCATTTAGAACATCAGTCCAGAAGGAAGTTCTTTCTGTATCAAATTCTCCATCACCTGTTCTGAAACCAATATTAAGAGCATTGAACTTAGATAAATTGCTGCCAGGGGTTTTCCAAGTTAAATTAGATTTAAGCTTTTTACTTGCATTTTGCATTCCACCTAAAAAATCAATCATTTCTTGATATTCTTCAGTAGAAGGAACATGCCATCCGGTTGGGCATACATTTCTGTCATCAATAACTACATACCAGTTATACAAAGCCCCGTTTTTACTTTTACTGTTATTCATATAACACATTACAGGCCATATCTCACTTAATGTTGAATCATTAAGAGCAAATACACTTACCTCTTGCCAATACCTATTAGAGGTAATTTGTGTTATAGGTTCTCCATTTGCAAAAACTTCTGTTCTTAGATTTTCAGCCATCCAAATTTGATTTCCAATCTTTACAACAGGATAAATATTTCCTCCTGCATCTTTAACAGTTGTTTGTGATAAAAAACAGAACGCAACCCCAATAAAAATAAGTAATAGTAATTTCTTCATATCAGTAGCTAAAAAGTTTCAATACATCTTCTTCTGTATGATTTGAAACATCAAAATCATCACCTAAATAAGAATGAAAATGATAATAATTGTAGATTGTAAATGAGTGAATACTAGAGCTATACATTAAACACGAAACTCTTACAGATGATATCCTAGAGTTTTTAAGTTGATTTATTTCAGAAGCAGTTAGGTTATAAATCCCAGTAGATATACCATCATGTTGATCTTTAATCTGGGTATCTAAACATTTAATAACTCCACCATTTTCAAGGTAAATTATTACAGATCCTTTTAACGGATGATTTGTATCTACAGATACAACAAAATAACCACCACTACCATTCTTTGCCACTGAAAGTGATGCGTTTCCAAATTCAGGGAACCCATTTTTAATTGTGCAGTTCCAATCCGACGTGCTTACATATCTTCTGGTATCTATGTATAGATAATTCTGAGCCTGGGAATATACACTTAAAGTGCATAAGAGGAAAAGTAAAATTGTTCTAGTCATGTTAATTAGAATGAAATACTATATGTTCTGATGGCAAAAATCCCAACCTGATTAATCTTAAATTCTCCCATATGATTTGGCTTAACTGTAAAACTATAAGGTGAATAGTATTTTACCCTACCGGATTTTTTTACTTTACCAGGTATTACAACATATGTTCCTGGAGTAAGATTATTGAAAACACAATCATTTCCAGGACCTGCATAGCCAAGAGGTTGATAATAAAGATTATAAAACCCCATGACTTTTTGTGAAGACTTAAAAGTGTAGCTACCAGTAGGTTGGTTATAGTTTACATTATTGTACTCAGTTTTTGAATACTCTCTGATAATCCCAAATGGGTCACACGGATACAGAAGTTTTATGTAATCAACCCCACAGTTAAAGGCTTGCTGAAGATTGAAATTGTATTTTACGGCTACCCTATAACCTTCTAAAAAAGCACATCTTCTTTCTTCAGGAGTACCATGATGTAAAATATTGTGGAATGGTAAAAAATCCCCGCGTTCAAAAAACTCCTGTGAAAAAGCTGTTAATTTACCTTTTGGTATCATTCCGTTCCTACCAAGATAATATCCTGCCAAAAAATCAGCATGAAGTTCTATTTTCTTTCCCCCAGTCCACAAATTCATCAAGCCTACATGAAATTGTAGCGCATGGGCAAATTCATGGGCTAAAATTGCTTTAACACGTTCATTTCCATAAGAAAGTGTACTAACTTCATTCAAGAAGTTATTATCAGTTACAATAGCATCTAATTCAGAATTGTAATGTGGGCCAAATTCATGATTTATCATGAATAGGTTTATATCTAATTTAAAAAACTGTTCAAGGGCACTAAACTCTTGTATTATAATGTTTTTAGTCTCTGTTGCAAGTTGAATTCCCGTGTTTACTTCTGTTGAATTGAGACTATATCTATTAGCATGAATACATTGGCCAAATGATATTTTAAAAATGCAGAGGGTAATAAATGTAGTGGAAATTTGCAACATCATATTTATTAGGTTTAATACAAATATATAAAACAAAACATATATGTTTAGTTTATAATTCCCAACTCTTGCCAACTTGCCACATATGGATAAGTTGGTTTTCAACAAGAGGCTAGGGGA
>DLPC01000013.1 GCA_002478565.1 Flavobacteriales bacterium UBA7468
TGTCGTACCCAATTGCTAGAAACCGTTCCGCCTCCCGTTGAGGAGTCCTCCTGAACTGAAGCTATGCGGTAAGCTTCGCCGTTGATAATGATTTCGTCATTGATCGGATCTCCGAGTTTTTCCAATAAAACTTGAATGGTGAAGAGTTGGTCTTCGCCTGTTCTGATGTGTGTAAGTGTAAATGCCATTATTTCTGAATGTATTTTTTATAAATAAACCTGCCTGTCAAAAAGACTAAGGCTGCTGCTCCGAGGGTGAATCCTCCTGTTTCAAGAAGATTTTTTTTTTAGCGATGTCCAAAATCTTTTCGTAGTTGGCAATTAGTCCGCGCATGTAAGCTGAGCGGTTATCACCATTACTTTCAGAGATATAAGGGCTATGCGCAATCTTATCGGCGTATTTCTTGTAATCCATCGCTGCGGAATGCGCCGTTTTGTAGCTACTAGAAATCAAGCGTGCAAAGTCATAGAAGCTATCCTGTGGTGAAGCATAAGTTCTAAACTTCAATTTGTATTTGTTCTGCGCCTGGTAAATCCCACCTTTCCAAAATTCGTTCTTGGATCCACCGGCCGTGATGCCAAAGAAGTTGTTATATTTCGTGGACAAATTTGATGTCCCCCAAGCACTTTCAAACGACCCCTGAGCTAAGATCACCAAAGGATCCATCTTAAACCTTTCCCCTGCTTTCTTGGCATACGGGTAGTTGTTGACTACGTAATTTTCTGTTTTTGTGCTCATAGCGTTTCTTGTAATTGAATGTATCGTTGGTCTACCCAGCGAATGGTGTTATCGATGGTTCTAAATTTTAAAAGCACCCCTTGTTTGGTCTGCATGCTCATCATGAGTTGCCCAAGTATGGTATTGGCACTCGCATGATTGATGGGTGCGAATTGTTCGTTTAGGATCACCGCAGAACTTTTAGTCAATAAGCGCGGTGTTGGAATTCCTTTTAAGTCAAAGTAATCCAGAGGCTTTTTCCATGCAGCCGTTGAGCTGGTCTTAGGATAGGCCGAAATCATGGCCTTTGCATTTGGGAATTGCACGGTGTAGTTCGATGAGGCACTGATCCAAAAAGCCATCTTGACCTTGTTCTTTTTCTTGTAAGCCGTAGGTGCATACTTGGCATTGATGACATATGCCACCTGGATGAACTTCACGTTATTGACTTCGTCGTAATGCTGTTGCCCCGTGGCATAGCCTAGGAACTCTCCAGCTTTTGCTACTCGGTAAATGTTGTCTTCGGAAAATACCTCATAGAATGCCCCATGATTGGAAGCATCCGGAGAGCTTCGAAGGGTAACATCCTTCTTGGCTACAATCAACTGATTCTTCTTGGTGTATTGTACCGGTGGTGCACCTCCATTACTCGTATCCTTGTTGGCGTTTGATGCGATGATATTCAAAAAGGCCTCGTATTCACCAGTGGAAAGGTCACTTTGCAAATCGTCTAGCAAATTGTCCTGGTATAAATCCTTGTAGGCTTTTTGCACCTTATCGAGGTTGGTAATCGTTTTGGCAATTTCCATGACGGTGTCCACATTGGTGGTATCAAAGCTTTTCATCCAGCTATATCCCGATGGATTCACTGATGATCGTAAGGACATAGCCTGTCTGACTTCCGGTTTGTCATCCGTATTTTTCTGAGCATTGTTTTTATTGACCTTTGCAATGAGGTTCTTACCCACGCGATAGGTCAAATAAATTCCACCAGCAATCAGTGCACCTTTGATCAGTACACTTTGATTGTCTTGGACAGTTTGAACGATTTTTTCTTTTGCGGATGCCATTGTCTGTATGGGTTAGATCATGCTTTTGATTTTCAACTTCACTAGTGGCATCTCAATCTTTTTAGAAATGCTCACAAGCTCATTGGGCTTAAAGGTGTTTGCGATGGTTTGCAAGGCTTTTTGCACGTGACGAGCTTCTAAATCGGTAGCTACGTTGACTGTGACATTGATTTCGTGTTTTGCCATTTCTCTTTGTTTTTAATGGGTTTGAATGGGTGTTTCTACTTTTGTTGATCCTGTGATAAATTGCAAGATCTTTTGAATATTTGTGCGGTCTTTTTCGATTTCAGATAACATTAAGTAAATAGTTCCTAGTTCTTGATTGTCAAGTGTTTGAACAAATGTTGTAATCATCTCTAAAATCGTTTCGCGCTGAGAGTCCGAAGAGTCACCAAGTGGCTTTTCAATACTCTTTTCCTCATTGGTTCCGGCCAAGAAATTAAAGGCCGTCCCGACGGGTGAATTGGTGAAAAACTTCGCAAGTCCTGGAAGTGCCATTCCAATGATGTTGGAATAATACTCCACCTGCTTTTTAGCCTCCAGAGAGTTTTGCATATCCTGAACCTGAAACTCCAGCTCTTCGTTTAATGCCGATACTCTTTGAAGCTCAGAGGTAAGTCTTTCCAATTCGCGGCTTCTTTCCATTTCTGAAAACTTGCGCTGTACCAGTTCATTGACCTCTGCTTCTCCCAAGCCTGCATAACCTGCAAGTGACTTTGGGATTTCTTCATCGACATCCGTCCACTCGAAGGTTTTTGCCCAAATGAGCATTCCGGTTTCTACATCCTTGAATTCAACTTTTACCTTGTCAGGGTTTTCAGATTTATCATAGCTTCTCACCAGTGGTGAAAAGTTCTCAATCACCGCTTGATCAATACTGTTCAAGCGTTTGCCATTTCTGTAAAACATGGCATTGAACGTTACTTTGTTGTGCCCTTGTTTTGGGAAGGTTTTGATCATCTTCTGACAAACCTCGATCACGTGATAAATCTTTCTTCTTTTCATTCCTTGACGATTTGAATAAATTCGATGATGGGAAAATAATTTGTTCCCCTTGGCAGCTCAACGGACACTAGTCCACTGAATTCTTCCAATGCTTCTATGCGGCGATGCCCCTTTTTAACCTCTAGACTATTGGTATCGGATAAAATCCGTGTACCTACGGGCAAAACCGAACAGTTCGTAAGCAGCAAATACTCATTGTAGGCCTCGATGTGGTATTGCAGCTGCCCTGGCCTTGTGTACACAGACTTAAAGCCTTGCAATTCAATCTTGATTTCTCGCTGTTTGAACTGCTGCTGAATATGGTTTAAGTGGTCGTACATGAGCCTTTCTGGTTTTGAGTTTGACCTTCTTTGTCAGTGCAGCGCAAATACAATTGAACCTTGTATGGGGTGAATTCTTCATGAAGTGCAGCATCAACATACACACCACTTACAATTTGTCCTGGGTGCAAGTGAACATCTAATTCTTGAAAGTCCTGCACTTCAAGTTTCTGATGAATTAGGTTTGCAGTTATTGCTTCCTCTTTTAGACTATTGAATGAAGCACTTATTCTTCCTATCTCGCAATTCAAAAGACTTGAATCCATTGACCCTACAAGCGATAACTTAAAGCCTGTACAGCGTTTTAAGTACGCCGGGATCTTGTGCTGAAATGAAATGATTTCACCAGGCTTTTGAACCCAAAAACTGACAATGGAATAGCGCGTTACTGACATGAATTCTACTCATTGGTTAACCATAAATAGATCTTCACTTCGTAGAGGTAGCCACTTTGAGTCTTTCTTTCTCTCATCAATTGAAGCTTTGCCGAATTGCCAGAAAATACACCTTCTCCGCCGTCGGTAAACTTGCCCTCAATGGCCGAACCACCAGCTTCCAAGTGCTCCTCAAAGAAGAAGAACTTCTTGTTTGGAGCAACTTGGTGACCGCTAGTGATTAACTTCACCTCGTGGGCATCTTCAAAGACCTCTTGATTATTCACCCTCAGTCCCAACAAGGATCCCATCAATAATTGCTCATCAGGCAAGGAAACGAAAATCCCACGGATTTTAGCGTACTGCTTATCGGTTTGAGCATTGATGCGCACTGATTCCCCAAAATCAGTAACACGAACACGTATTTGTTGAAACTTATGGTTTTTCATCTCGATTCAGAATTAGGCTTTGATGACTGCTGTTCCGCGAAGGATAACTTTCAAGAATGTATTCTCAGGAGCGTTTGCCGCCCATTCCAAGTTCAATTCAATGGATTGCTGGTCGCGAATGATCTTTGGGTTGTCCAAGATCCAAAGTCCACGAAACGTGTCTTTACCAGTGGTTTGGAATACCTCACATGAAGTATTGGGAACCAAGATGGTTCCATTGGCTTTGAATTCGAACTCTCCATCGCGGATATAATCCGGAACTACATCAAAGTTCACACGACTTGCATCGTCCTTTGACTCACTCACTCCACCGAGCAACTGAATGCCGTACAATAAGAAGTGATTTCCTTTCTCCAACTTTCCGCTTGAAATGTTGCTTGTCCCAACGACTTTCGTGTCGTCGTCCTTGAACATTTTCACCACCTTAGAGCCTCCAATGGTTTTTACCACGTAGTAAGCCGTATCTACAGCCTGTAAAGACTGCGTAGCCAATCCTTGTTGGATTTCCTTTGGCAACATAGTGATGCGCTTTTCAAACTCTGCACGTGAGCGAGAGCCGGTTGCTGTGGCCATGGCGCGTGACTGATTTTGCATTTTGCGAAATAACTTGCGCTTGTCGCTTGTTGCACCTAATTCCAGTGCTTGCAAGAAGTCGTCTTCTGACATGGCACCAAGTAAGTTGTATTCGCTGTTTTCGATTTGTCCAAGTGTTAACATGATACTTATTGTTTATTTGATTTGTAATTGATTAAATGATTTCGATGTAAGCCAGGTCTTCATCTTCCACGTGTGAACCACGTGACCTTTCAGCATGTGGCATGTCTAAATCCTCCACATTAAAGGCCGTTGGTGAGGAAAGTGCCGGAAGATCCGGATTGTAGCGCTCCACTGACAAATTCAATGGTTCGCGATAGATGCTAGGTTCTCCTAAGTCGCTAGATCCTGCAAGGTTAAAGTCTGCTAGTCCTGCTAACAAGTCTTTTTTGAGCAAGATTTTCACGCCAGATAATAAGCCTGATGCACCAACTCCAGTTGCCAACATTTTCATGTTAGGGTCTTTGAGCATGATGTTTCCTGCTGTTCCAACGCCAAGCATCAATACAGGTCGTGCCAGTGCTTTGACATTGAAGGCGGTTGCAGCCGGATCAACGGCCAATACCTTGTCAATCATTTTTCCGCCCACCGAGCCGATCACAACACCGCCAGTGAGCATAGCCAAGGTTTTAAGTTCATCCATCACAGCTTGGCTACTGATTTTGGTTTTTGCTTTGGTTCTTCTTTTTGTTGCCATGGTTTGCGTATTTATTTGATTAAAAAAGTTTTACTGTCTTCACAGTAGGTTTCTTGTTGCTAGTTTTTAATTTTGAGGGGCTCGTAGTTTTCGCTGGTGTTTTGCGCTTTGTAGTGCCGCGAATTCCAGACAAACCTGTTGTTTTGGCTTTAGGCTTCACCATTTGATAAATCCCTAGTGCCAATA
>DLPC01000014.1:0-2699 GCA_002478565.1 Flavobacteriales bacterium UBA7468
TGTCGTACCCAATTGCTAGAAACTGTTCCGCCTCCCGTTGAGGAGTCCTCCTGAACAGACGCTATGCGGTAAGCTTCGCCGTTGATAATGATTTCGTCATTGATCGGATCTCCGAGTTTTTCCAATAAAACTTGAATGGTGAAGAGTTGGTCTTCGCCGGTTCTGATGTGTGTAAGTGTAAATGCCATTATTTCTGAATGTATTTTTTGTAAATAAACCTGCCCGTCAAAAAGACTAAGGCTACTGCTCCAAGGGTGAATCCTCCTTTTTCAAGAAGATTTTTTTTTTAGCGATGTCCAATATCTTTTCGTAGTTGGCAATCAAACCACGCATGTAGGCCGAACGGTTATCACCATTGCTCTCTGAGATATAAGGGCTATGTGCAATCTTATCGGCGTACTTCTTGTAATCCATCGCTGCGGCATGTGCCGTTTTGTAGCTACTAGAAATCAAGCGCGCAAAGTCATAGAAGCTATCCTGGGGTGAAGCATAAGTTCTAAACTTCAACTTGTATTTGTTCTGCGCTTGGTAAACGCCACCCTTCCAAAATTCGTTCTTGGATCCTCCTGCCGTGATGCCAAAGAAGTTGTTATACTTCGTGGACAAATTAGATGTCCCCCAAGCACTTTCAAACGACCCTTGGGCTAGGATCACCAATGGATCCATCTTGAACCTTTCACCTGCTTTCTTGGCATATGGGTAGTTGTTGACTACGTAATTTTCTGTTTTTGTGCTCATAGCGTTTCTTGTAATTGAATGTATCGTTGGTCTACCCAGCGAATGGTATTATCGATGGTTCTAAATTTTAAAAGCACCCCTTGCTTGGTTTGCATGCTCATCATGAGTTGCCCAAGTATGGTATTGGCACTCGCATGATTGATGGGTGCGAATTGTTCGTTTAGGATCACCGCACTACTTCTGGTAATTAAGCGCGGTGTTGGAATTCCTTTTAAATCAAAGTAATCCAGAGGCTTTTTCCATGCAGCCGTTGAGCTGGTCTTTGGATAGGCCGAAATCATGGCCTTTGCATTCGGGAATTGCACGGTGTAGTTCGATGAGGCGCTGATCCAAAAAGCCATCTTCACCTTGTTTTTCTTTTTGTATGCCGTTGGTGCATACTTGGCATTGATGACATACGCCACCTGAATGAACTTCACGTTATTGACTTCATCGTAATGCTGCTGCCCTGTGGCATAGCCTAGGAACTCTCCAGCTTTGGCTACCCGGTAAATGTTGTCTTCGGAGAATACCTCATAGAATGCCCCATGATTGGAAGCATCCGGAGAGCTTCGAAGGGTAACATCCTTCTTGGCTACAATCAACTGATTCTTCTTAGTGTATTGCACCGGTGGCGCACCACCATTACTCGTATCCTTATTGGCATTCGAAGCAATGATATTCAAAAAAGCCTCGTATTCACCAGTGGAAAGGTCGCTTTGTAGATCGTCTAACAAATTGTCCTGATACAAATCCTTATAAGCTTTTTGCACCTTATCGAGATTGGTAATCGTTTTGGCGATTTCCATGACGGTGTCCACATTCGTGGTATCAAAGCTTTTCATCCAGCTATATCCCGATGGATTCACCGATGAACGCAAGGACATGGCTTGTCTGACTTCGGGTTTGTCATCCGTATTCTTTTGGGCATTGTTTTTATTGACCTTTGCAATGAGGTTTTTACCAACGCGATAGGTTAAATAAATGCCACCAGCAATCAGTGCACCTTTGATCAGTACACTTTGATTGTCCTGGACAGTTTGAACGATTTTTTCTTTTGCGGATGCCATTGTCTGTATGGGTTAGATCATGCTTTTGATTTTCAATTTCACTAGTGGCATCTCAATCTTTTTGGAAATGCTCACAAGCTCATTGGGCTTAAAGGTGTTTGCAATGGTTTGCAATGCTTTTTGCACGTGACGAGCCTCCAAATCAGTAGCTACGTTGACTGTGACATTGATTTCGTGTTTTGCCATTTCTCTTTGTTTTTAATGGGTTTGAATGGGTGTTTCTACTGTTGTTGAACCTGTAATGAATTGCAGGATCTTTTGAATATTTGAGCGGTCTTTTTCGATTTCAGATAACATTAAGTAAATCGTTCCTAATTCTTGATTATCAAGCGTTTGAACAAAAGTTGTAATCATCTCCAAAATCGTTTCTCGCTGCGAGTCCGAAGAGTCACCAAGTGGCTTTTCAATGTTTTTTTCCTCATTGGTTCCGGCCAGAAAATTAAAGGCCGTTCCTACGGGTGAATTGGTAAAGAACTTCGCAAGTCCCGGAAGTGCCATTCCAATAATATTGGAATAATACTCCACCTGTTTTTTAGCCTCCAGAGAGTTTTGCATGTCTTGAACCTGAAACTCCAGCTCTTCATTCAAAGCAGATACTCTTTGTAATTCTGAGGTAAGTCTTTCCAGCTCACGGCTTCTTTCCATTTCTGAAAACTTGCGCTGAACCAGATCATTGACCTCTGCTTCTCCAAGACCACCATACCCGGACAGAGATTTTGGAATCTCCTCATCGACATCTGTCCACTCGAAGGTTTTAGCCCAAATGAGCATTCCCGTTTCTACATCCTTGAATTCAACTTTTACCTTGTCAGGGTTTTCAGATTTATCATAGCTTCTAACCAGTGGCGAAAAGTTCTCAATCACCGCCTGATCAATACTGTTCAAGCGCTTGCCATTTCTGTAAAACATGGC
>DLPC01000014.1:2852-4443 GCA_002478565.1 Flavobacteriales bacterium UBA7468
TGAATAAATTCGATGATGGGAAAGTAATTCGTTCCCCTTGGTAGCTCAATGGACACTAGTCCACTGAATTCCTCCAATGCTTCTATTCGGCGATGCCCTTTTTTGACCTCCAGACTATTGGTATCGGATAAAATCCGTGTGCCTACGGGCAAAACCGAACAGTTCGTAAGGAGCAAGTACTCGTTGTAAGCCTCAATGTGGTATTGCAGTTGCCCTGGTCTAGTATAAACAGACTTAAAGCCTTGCAATTCAATCTTGATGTCTCGTTGCTTGAACTGCTGCTGTATATGGTTTAAGTGGTCGAACATGAGCCTTTTTGGTTTTTAGTTTTACCTTCTTTGTCAGTGCAGCGCATATACAATTGAACCTTGTAAGGCGTGAATTCTTCATGAAGTGTAGTATCAACATATACACCACTCACAATTTGTCCTGGGTGCAGATGAACATCTAATTCTTGAAAGTCCTGCGCTTCTAGTTCATGATGAATTAGGTTTGCAGTTATTGCTTCCTCTTTTAGACTATTGAATGAAGCACTCAGTCTTCCAATCTCGCAATTCAAAAGACTTGAATCCATTGACCCTACTAGCGATAACTTAAAGCCTGTACAGCGTTTTAAGTACGCCGGGATCTTGTGCTGAAATGAAATGATTTCACCAGGCTTTTGAACCCAAAAACTGACAATGGAATAGCGTGATACTAACATGAAACCTACTCATTGGTTAACCATAAATAGATCTTCACTTCATAGAGGTAGCCACTTTCTGTTCTGCGTTTTTTGAGTAACTCGACCTTAGAAACCTGATTACTAAAAACATGCTCACCACCGTCTGTAAACTTGCCCTCAATGGCTGATCCACCAGCTTCCAAGTGCTCCTCAAAGAAGAAGAACTTCTTGTTTGGAGCAACTTGGTGACCGCTAGTGATTAATTTCACCTCGTGGGCATCTTCAAAGACCTCTTGATTATTCACCCTTAGTCCCAACAAGGATCCCATCAATAATTGCTCATCAGGCAAGGAAACGAAAATCCCACGGATTTTAGCGTATTGCTTGTCGGTTTGAGCATTGATGCGCACTGATTCCCCAAAATCAGTAACACGAACGCGTATTTGTTGAAACTTATGGTTTTTCATCTCGAATCAGAATTTAAGCTTTGATGACTGCTGTTCCGCGAAGGATAACTTTCAAGAATGTGTTCTCAGGAGCGTTTGCCGCCCACTCCAAGTTCAATTCAATGGATTGCTGGTCGCGAATGATCTTTGGGTTGTCCAAGATCCAAAGCCCACGAAACGTGTCTTTACCTGTGGTTTGAAACACCTCACATGAAGTATTCGGAACCAAGATTGTTCCATTGGCTTTGAATTCAAATTCCCCATCGCGGATGTAATCCGGAACCACATCAAAGTTCACACGACTTGCATCGTCCTTTGACTCACTCACTCCACCCAACAACTGAATGCCGTACAATAGGAAGTGATTTCCTTTTTCCAACTTTCCGCTTGAAATGTTGCTTGTCCCCACGACTTTCGTGTCGTCGTCCTTGAACATTTTTACCACCTTCGAGCCTCCAATGGTTTTCACCACATAGTAAGC
>DLPC01000001.1:0-145 GCA_002478565.1 Flavobacteriales bacterium UBA7468
CGGCCCGCAGGGCCGCCCTTTTTAATGTTTATCAATTATCAACTTACTTTGCTGCAGCGTATTTGCTCGCTACGACATCCCAGTTGATGACGTTGAAGAAAGCAGTGATATAGTCCGGACGACGGTTTTGGTAGTTGAGGTAGTA
>DLPC01000001.1:205-7313 GCA_002478565.1 Flavobacteriales bacterium UBA7468
GTAGTAAGCATGTTCCCAAACATCTAGCGCCAAAATTGGCGTGCCCTCGCAACCTTCGCCCATGAGTGGGTTGTCTTGGTTAGGAGTAGAGCAAATTTCTAGTTTACCGTTAGTTACACACAACCAAGCCCAACCAGAACCAAAACGTGTGGTTGCCGCTTTTGCGAATTCGTCTTGAAAACTTTCGAAAGAACCAAAAGCACTTTCAATAGCAGCAGCAAGCTCACCGGTTGGATTTCCTCCGGCATTTGGCGCCATGATTTCCCAAAACAAATTGTGATTCCAAAAACCACCGCCATTGTTACGAACGGCAGGTTTGTCTTTACAAACTTTGAGAATTTCCTCGATAGAAAGATTTTCAAGTTCAGTACCAGCGATGGCATTATTTAGATTAGTTGTGTAAGCCTGATGGTGTTTACTGTGGTGGATTTCCATTGTGCGCGCATCAATGTGCGGTTCCAAAGCGTTGTAAGCGTAAGGAAGTGCAGGTAATTCAAAAGCCATTTTGTATATTTTTTAGGATTATTAAAAATTCTTGAGACACAAAATTACAACAAAATTCAGGACGCATTGTTCTTGGTGTATCTTTGTAGCATGAACCCTGAACGCCCATTATCTGATTGGTTGCCCTTGTCTTTAAAAGATGCCGAAAAACGCGGCTGGGAATCCTTCGACGTCATCCTTATTTCTGGCGATGCTTACGTAGATCACCCAAGTTTTGGAACCGCAGTAATTGGCCGCATCATCGAGAGCGAAGGTTTTCGGATAGGCATTGTAGCCCAACCAAACTGGAAGGATGACTTACGTGATTTTAAAAAGCTTGGCAAGCCCAAGTACTTTTTTGGGGTGACGGCCGGATGCATGGATTCAATGGTCAATCATTACACAGCCAACAAAAGACTGCGCTCAACAGATGCCTATACACCTGGTGGGCAGGCAGGTTTTAGACCAGATTATGCAAGTATTGTTTACAGCAATATTCTCAAAGAAATTTACCCGGACGTACCGGTTTTGCTCGGTGGAATTGAAGCTTCGTTGCGCAGGGTTACCCACTACGATTACTGGAAAGACCAATTGATGCCTTCCATTCTGGTCGATTCCAAAGCTGATTTATTGGTTTACGGTATGGGTGAACAACCACTCAGAACCCTGTTACGCCTTTTAAAAAGAGGTGTTCCTTTTGCCCAAGCTAAAACAATCAATCAAGTCGCTTTTTTACAAGATGCGACAGAGGAGTTACCCAAAAATAAAAATTGGGAAACTGTAGAATTAGCCAGCCATGATCAATGCTTAGCAGATAAGTTGGCCTATGCTGCCAATTTTAAAATAGTAGAAGTAGAGTCCAATAAATGGGCGGCGAATCGCATTATACAGCAAGTTGGTCAACAAACGTTAGTGATCAATCCGCCATTTAAAACCATGACTGAAAAAGAAATGGATGGCTCTTTTGACTTACCATACACAAGGCTACCTCACCCACGCTACAAAAAACGAGGAGCCATTCCGGCCTATGATATGATCAAATTTTCGGTCAATACGCACCGCGGATGTTTTGGTGGTTGTAGTTTTTGCACCATTTCGGCACATCAAGGTAAATTTATTGCTTCACGTAGTGAGGCCTCAATCCTTAAAGAAGTCGAAGAACTTACCAAGCATCCTGAATTCAAAGGATATCTTTCTGACATTGGGGGGCCTTCAGCAAATATGTACCGCATGAAAGGTAAAGACGAAGCCATTTGTGCCAAATGTGTTTCGCCAAGTTGTATTCATCCTGTCATCTGTCATAACCTTGACACCTCGCACAAGCAGATGACTGAATTGTATAGAAAAATAGATCAGTTCCCTGGTGTCAAAAAGGCATTTGTGGGCTCCGGTATTCGCTATGACCTTTTAGTGGACGACTTCAACAAGAACAACGAAGACGGAAACCACGACGAATACATCGAGCAAGTGATCACCAGACACGTTTCTGGCCGTTTGAAAGTAGCGCCAGAACACACCTCTGATGCGACACTTAAAGTGATGCGCAAGCCATCCTTTCAGTACTTCCATAAATTCAAAGAAAAATACGACCGACTATCAGCCAAGCATGGACTGAAACAACAGCTTATTCCTTATTTTATCTCATCTCACCCTGGTTGTGAAGAAATGGATATGGCTAATTTGGCGGCTGAAACCAAAGACATGGGCTTTCAGCTCGAACAAGTACAAGACTTCACCCCAACACCAATGACAGTTGCAGAAGTTATATACTACACAGGCGTACATCCCTACACCCTTAAGCCTGTTAGAACGGTCAAAACTCGTGAGGAAAAACTCAATCAGAATCGCTATTTTTTCTGGTACAAAAAAGAAAATAAAGACTGGATCAGACAACGCTTACAAAAAGCCAAACGCCCTGACCTACTCGAAAAACTTCTGGATCCACAATCCGAGGCTCAGGTACCAAAATGGCTCGCAGAGAAAAGAAAGAAACGTTAATTCGTCAATCTAAACAGAAGAACCCAACTTTTTTCTGATTTTCACGTATCAACGTTGTAGTTATACAAATTAAGACATGAAAATTTACTTACCCTTCTTTTTATTCCTACTTCCTGTACTAGGATTTGCACAAGAACCAACTGAATCCGCTGAAGCTACTACCGAGTACGAAAACACCGAATACGCTGAACCCATCAGTTCATTCTCTTCTACCCGTGTAGTTAATGGTCATTCAGTCGAGACCTTGACAAAAGGCACCTATGAGTTCAGGATCGAACACCGTTTTGGCGACATCGCAGGGGTCAATGGAGGTGTTCAAAATATGTTTGGTTTTGACAACCTTTCTGATATGCGCATTGCGCTTGAATATGGAATCACGGATCAGCTCATGGTTGGTTTTGGCCGTTCTAAAGGCACTGGTGCGCCATTTCGCTCTTTAGTCGATGGTTTTGTGAAATATAAAGTCGTCAACCAAGAGGCAAATAAATCACCCATCACTATTACGGCAGTTGCTGGTTCGAGTTTCACCTACATGACCGCCTCTCCTGATTTAGGCGCAGTAAGTCACTTTCCAAAACCAGTGCATCGCCTCAATTACTTTGCACAAGTAAACTTTGCGCATCATTTTGGTGACCGCGGTGCCATACAACTCATGCCAACATTAGTACACCGCAATTATGTCGCAAATACTGATGTCAACGATCTTTTTGCATTAGGTGTTGCTGGCCGCCTCAGACTTACTTCTCGTTTTGCAATTGTCGGTGAATACTATTATTGCTTTAATGGCGATGTTTTCCGTCAAAGTGGTTTTACGAATAGTGGCGCTTTGGCATTAGAATGGTTCACTTTTGGACACAATTTCACCATCAACCTTACCAATTCTGGTGGTATTGGCGAAACCCAGTTCATTCCATACACTACAGAACAATGGCAAAAGGGCCAATTTCGACTTGGTTTTACTGTTGGCAGGAAATTTGTTATTGAATAAGCGCTTAATCAAAGAAAAACATGAAAACTAGAAATTATCTCCTTATCCTTTTGGCCATTATTGGTCTGAGTGCTTTCACACTTGCAGCACTAGAACACTACGAAGTCACGCAAGATTTTTCGTTAGAGTTTAAAAGTAAAGACCCATCGGGCTCTTTCAAAAAAATGGAAGGTCAAATAGAATTTGATGAAAAAGACCTCTCTAAATGTAGTTTTGATTTAAAAATTGACGTGCGTTCCATTTCGACCGGTAATGGCATGATGACTAAAAAATCACAGACCCCAGAATGGTTTGATGCGGTGAAGTATCCTTACGCCAAATTTAAATCCATCAGAGTTGAGAAAAAAGACGGCAATACTTACAACATTGTAGGTAATCTAACAATCAAAGGCATTACAAAACCTTACACTGTACCCGCTACCTATATTAAAAGTGGTAATAAAATTACTTTAAAAGGATCCTTTATGGTGAATCGTATAGAATTTAAAATTGGCCATAAGAGCGATGCCGTTCCAGATCAAATGAAAGTAAATTTCGAAATCCCTGCTCAGAGTAAATAACGCCCATGAAAAGAAAAATCATTTTTAGCTGCCTGTTTTTTGTTGGACTTTTATTCATTTCTTGTTCAAAGGACAAAGTGGGGCCAACTCCTGTAGATTGTACCACAACAGTATCATTTTCTAACGACATCATGCCGATCATGCAGGCTAATTGCATCAGTTGCCATGATCAAGGAAATGCATCTGGGGGCTTCGATTTTAGTTCTTACAATGCTGTATCTGCTAATGCTGCAGCTGCACTTGGATCCATGAAAAATAGCGGTTATCAATTAATGCCTTTAGGAGGCCCAGCCTTACCCGATTCCACCATTCAAAAATTAGAATGCTGGATCACTCAAGGGAAGCTAGATAATTAAAATTTACAAATCAATGCTTTAATACATAGTCAAAATGAAGAAACTAATCTTTCCTTTAGCAATACTAACGATTACCACAGGACTCTTTTCTTTTCGCTCAGCACGCCTTGAAGGTTTCCAAATTGCACCACTAGACGCGAATGGTCCTGGTGGTGGAAAAACAGGCGCACCCGGCGAGCAAAATTGCACGAGTTGTCATAGTGGATCTGCTCAAAATGGAACTACAGAAAATCAATTATTAATTAACAACGATATTGGATTTGGAATTACACAATATACGCCAGGCGCTACCTATAGTGTAAACTTATCTATGGCTTCAAATCCTGCTAAAAAAGGATTTCAAGTTACTGCACTAAATGCAGCGAATGCAATGGCTGGTAATTTTACTGCAGGTGCAAATACGCAGATTAAAACAAGTACAATCTCTGGCGGACAACGTAAATACGCAACGCATAAAAGCTCATCGAATACTTCTGCAACTCAAACCTGGAACTGGACTTGGGTTGCACCAACAACTGACGAGGGCAACGTAACATTTTATGTCGCAACGAACAAAGCAAATAATAATGGCAACGACAACGGCGACATCATTTATTTATCTCAACACATCTTTACGGCCGAAAACGGGGCTCAGGTAGAAGAATTAACAACTGAAAGTACATTCTCTGCAGGATACTCAAGTGCTGCGGATGGCATTTTATTAGAATTCTCCTCGTTATCGATTGAACCAACCAGTGTAAATGTGGTAGACCTCAATGGAAAATCAGTTTATTCTAAAAATTTAGGACTTTCCGATGTTGGCTTGAACAAAGAGTGGCTTTTCATGCCTAAGCAAGTAAAAGATGGCTTTTATGTTGTTCATTTTTTCATTGGCAACAAACCATACTCGGCTACAGTTAGTATTCAGCACTAAGCTTTGAATTATTCGAAGCTAACGGCCGCGGCTCTTTCGGTATAAAACCCACTACGAGCTTTGATTTCCTTTTTGAGGCTGCTAAAAGCAGCCTCATTTTTTTGCTGCTTGTAGACCAATAGTAAATACCATTGCGCCTCCTCTTCAAAATTACCAAATTCATTAACCATTAAATTTTCAAGACGATTTTCAGCTTGGGAGAATTCTTTGAGATTGTATAGACTCAGGGCACTATAAAAAAGTGCGTTTGCATCATTTGGATAATTCGATAAAATTTGATCCAACCCGAGTAAACTGAGTTTGTAATTCCCATTGGAAAATTCTTCAATGGCCTCACCTAAGATATTGTTATAAGGAATTTGTACGGCTTCATTTGCCGCTGCCGCGTCTGTAATTTGTCGCGTTTGAAAATTTGACTTTCTGTAATAGCTGTAATCGATGACCTTGAAATTCCGGATGAGCAACTCACGGGCTAACCTACGTTCTAATTTCTGGCCTTTTGTTTGGATCTGAATTCCGTTGACTGGGAGTTGATCCATAGGCGCTATGGATCTTTCCTCTGAAGAATTTTCATTTCGTTTTTGCTGAAAATCCTCTATGACAATAGCTGCGGTGATGCGTTCTTGCTTGGCAATGGACTGAAGTTTTACAACATCCTTTTTATTAAAAATTTTAATTGCTTGTTGTGGCGCTTTTTTGAAGGAAGAAGTTGCTTTTTTTTGAGTAATGAAAACCTTTTGCTCTTTTCCAGTACTATATAGAATCATACCAAGCATGAATAGCAAAACTGTCGATAGAAGATATATGCGGGTCTTTCTTTTTTTGTTGTATTTCAGACTGACTTGCTCAAAACGACTCCAAGCACCTGGCTCATTTTGATAACCCTCAATCGCATCCATAACCAGGTCATCGTCCTGATGCTGTCTTTCAAAAGCATGCTTTTGCTGCTGCTCTTTACTGAAGAGGTAAATTTTGAATGCGTTCTTAGTTGTTTTCATTCGTGTGATATTGTTCCATTAAGATTTTAAGGTTGCGTTTGCCATTTTGTATATGACTTTTCACCTCCTTAAAACTAAATTGTGTTTTTGTCATGATCTGCTCATAACTCATTTGATCTAAGTAGAAAAATCGGATGCACAATTGCTGATCAGGCTTTAATTTAAAAAGCACCGTTTCCAATCTTTGAAGTTGGCCCTCTAACCACTCGACATCATTAGTTTGGTTATGAGCTAATTGGAATTGTAGGGAATCCGTTGTCAAGGAATCAAAGGAAAGACGCTGATATTTATTGGTCTTTCGAAGGTGTTGTAAGGCTTCATTTCTAGCAACAGTGTGCAACCAGCCTTTTAATTGATTGACTTCATGGTCGAGTAACAGTTGAGGTAACTTTCCAAAAAGCTCCATTAATAAATCTGCAGCAGCATCCTTGTCTTTTAAGTATTTTAAAAACACACCATATAAAAGGTGACCATAGCGTTGGAAAAATTCATCGATGCATTGCGTCCATTGCTCCTTTTTATAAAGCATCAAGATTTCAGCGTCACTTAAACCCCTTAAATATTTCCTTTTATTAATGATCATTTGTTACAAAGATGCCGAAAAAGCTAGGTTTCCACAAAAAAGATAAAAAAAATGAAACCTTCCAAATGCTTGAACGTTAGACTACTTGTCTCTACGCAAACATTTTTTTTAAAATTTCTTTCAAAAAATTGTTGCGAAACCAAAAAGAGTACATATCTTTGCACCCCGCAATTGAGACAACGGTCTTACTGAAAAGCGGAAAAGAAGAGAGGGTAATAAGAGCGGGAGC
>DLPC01000017.1:0-247 GCA_002478565.1 Flavobacteriales bacterium UBA7468
CTGCGGGCCGCCCTTTTTAATATCGTCTGATTATGTTCGGTTAGAAATTAACTTGAGCTTGTATGCGCAGCAAATTTCCTCTTTGGTAATTTGTCGGTTTAACCGCATCCTCAAATCTTCTTGAAGACATAGTGTACATCACAACGAGTTCAAAATTCTTGTTAGGTTGCCATTCTGCACCAATCTCTAACTCCTTCACCTCATAGCTTCTTGCATCTAGTTCATGCTTTTTGCCACCGTCATAGTA
>DLPC01000017.1:292-1113 GCA_002478565.1 Flavobacteriales bacterium UBA7468
CCACCGTCATAGTATTGATAGCGTGTGAAAGGAATCAGAGTTTGACCTTCGAAATCCAACTTATAGCTTGCAGTAACAAAGCCACCTTTCAGTGGGCTAGTAATTACACTGTTCGTAAACTTATCATATTCAGGACCCCTACCAATATTATATTCAGCCAAAATTCCAAAAGGTTTTGGATACAACACAAAAGTTGCGCCCACGCGTTCGTCATCGTACAATTTATCTTCTAAGGTTGTAACACCTGATGTAGTTGATAACAGCGTGAACTGACCTTTGTATGCTTGAATCCCAGCCTCTAAAATTTGGTTTTTAATCTGTACTGGATATGATGCTCTGGCTACAATATGTTTGTTCGAATTTGGCTCAGGACGGTTGGCAGTTTGACCATTATAAACACCAATACCTAACACACCGTAATCACCTGAACCTTTTAGACCGTCACTTACTAGTGAGGAAAACAACTTTCTTGTCTTCGCAGGTGCCCAATAAAAGAAGACTCCTAAATCACGTTCATTCGTTACCGCACTGTTCAGTGCATCTGCACGATCGAGTGGCAAACGGTTTTGAGAAGATTGCATGTTTTCAAAACCATACGGTACTTTTGATTGACCAATTCTGAATCTAAATTCATTTTTTTGATCTAAACCTACATCAAAGTAGGCATCTCGCAATTGCCCAAAATTCAAAGCTGAAGAAGATGGCGAACTTGCAAAATCAGGCTGTATGTAGAAATAAACCCTAGGGCTTACCTGGCCATAAAAAATAAGTCGCATACGTCGAATGAAAAAATCGTTTTCTCCACCCCAACTTTTGTCACA
>DLPC01000017.1:1153-1443 GCA_002478565.1 Flavobacteriales bacterium UBA7468
CAACTTTTGTCACATTGTTCGCAAACAAGATCTTCATTAGTTTGCAAGAGCCCGTTATATCTTACTTGCATGTAACCTCTCACCTGAATGCTTTCATACCATTTTTTTGATGGAGCAGGTGTTTTTCCTTTGACGGTGTCAACGGGTTGTTGTCCCAGGGCACCCAGCGATAAACATATAATCACTAGTCCAGAATAAAATTTTATCATTTTTTTAAAGTTAAATTGCGAGGCCAAAATTATATCCTTCATATTGAGTTAACATTGCTTTCATTTTCATTTAACTTTTAT
>DLPC01000017.1:1467-2128 GCA_002478565.1 Flavobacteriales bacterium UBA7468
TAACTTTTATATAATCTTGGTAACAATTTGGTAACATAAGTGCCAGGCTTCAAATAGATATCATTTTCATTTGGGCTTAGTACCTTTCTTTAAAAAGCTGTAATGTTATGTTTACGTTAACAAACCGACACCTTCTTGAGAGCTGAGGCGGAACGGCATACATTTGTCAAAAAAAATCTAATATTATGGCTGGAATTTTAAGTTACTTCTTACCTAAAGACAAAGTATTTTATTCGCTTTTCGAAAAAGCAAGCGACAATCTAGAGTCTATCGCTCAGAAATTATTGCAAGTTGTTCATGAGTCCGATTACAACAAACGTGCGGCACTAATCGGAGAAATGCGCGATATCGAGCATCAAAATGACAATATCACCCACCAGATTTTTATCGAGTTAGGCAAAAACTTCATTACGCCATTTGACCGTGAAGATATTCACTCGTTAGCATCAGCTCTTGACGATATCGCAGATTACATCTATGCTTCTGGAAAGAAAATCAACTTCTATAAAATCGATCCGATTTCAGATCAAGGCATCCAAAAAACAGCTGCCGCAATTAACGATGCTGTTGTTGCCGTGAAAGCTGCAGTTATGGAACTACGTAACTTGAAAAACACTCAAAAAATCATTGAGTGCGTCATCAAAATCAATAGCATTGAAAA
>DLPC01000017.1:2211-2379 GCA_002478565.1 Flavobacteriales bacterium UBA7468
GAATTGATCAAAAGACGCGAATTATATATGGTAATGGAAACTGCAACAGACAAGTGTGAAGATGCAGGAAATGTTATCGAATCAATTGTTGTTAAATACGCCTAATTACTAGGCTAAGCCACAAAAACATTAGTTATGTTTACTCTATTATTAGTTGTAATTGGCATC
>DLPC01000017.1:2432-3715 GCA_002478565.1 Flavobacteriales bacterium UBA7468
TTATTAGTTGTAATTGGCATCGCCTTACTATTTGACTTAGTCAATGGTTTTCACGATGCAGCCAATTCCATTGCAACAGTTGTATCTACCAAGGTTTTAACACCATTTCAAGCAGTACTTTGGGCCGCGATGTTTAATGTCATTGCCTTTTGGGTATTTGACATGAGTGTCGGTAATACAGTTGCCAAAACTGTGGATAACAACGCAATCGACCTTTGGGTGATTCTCGCCGGTTTATTAGCAGCAACTTTCTGGAACCTCCTGACTTGGTGGTTAGGTATTCCCTCTTCTTCCTCACACACTTTAATAGGTGGCTTTGCAGGTGCTGCGGTTGCACATGCTGGTTTTGGGGTCATTGAAAGTGGTGAAATCCTAAAAGTTGTTTTGTTCATCTTCTTGGCACCAATTATTGGTGGTTTCATTGCCTATTTAATTGCTGTGGTCACCATCTCGAGATCTTTCTGGAAAAAGATGCTCGTCATTCTATTGCTATCAGGTGTTACGATTGGAGTGATGCAGTACATGATTGATTACATCGATATGAAACCAATCATGATGTATATTGTCATCGGGATGATTGCTGTCTTCATTCTCGTTTATATTTGGTTTGAAATCGTTCATGGTACAAAGCGCCCATCTGCGTTAAAGGAGGCTAACATGCACAAAAAGCTACAGTTGCTCTCTTCTGCTGCCTTTTCTTTGGGGCATGGAGGTGCAGATTCTCAAAAAGTGATGGGTATCATTTGTGCGGCACTTTTGGTGTATGGTAACATGGGCCGTGAGGGCAAGTTAGACAAACCTGTACCCAAAGACCTTCGCATCACAGAACTTATGCAAATTGAATTCAACACTGAAGATGGCAAGAAACATAAATTTAAGCCAGAGGTAGCAGAGGTTGAAGGTAAGATCTATTTTGTAGATCACAAAGAAATCATAGATGCCACAACTGGGCAAGCTATTTATGCTGAAGATGGTAAAAAATTAGCTGAAGTACAAGGTGCTGCTCCATTCAAGGTAATTGATGATGCACTTAAAAAAGTTGAAATATTCACATTTGGAGATGCATTGTGTGACGCCAAAACAAATGACACCATTTTCCTTGAAAAAACATTGAATAAAAACTACAAGTATGCCGGAGCCTTCGGGGAATATGTAGATGGTTCTACAGGAGAACTCAAAGAAGGTCATAAAATCAAAACAAAGGTGCATTCCGAAACGATGCCGATGTGGGTGTCTTTTGGATGTTACCTCATGATAGGCTTAGGAACATTGATGGGTGGCTG
>DLPC01000010.1:0-4194 GCA_002478565.1 Flavobacteriales bacterium UBA7468
TCAAGATGGCCGTTTTCTCCAGCAATGACCTCAAATGGTTCACCTATGAATGCTGCTCCTGGGTATTGTTGGTCAATCCAAGATTGAATAGATACTTTCTGATTTGGTTCAATTAAAGATCGTGCGCTTACCTCAATTTTGATGTTATTTGGCAAATACGAAACTTCATCAAATAGGGATTTAAAATTAACCAGTATTGTTTCCGGATCTTGATCTGAAACTTGTGTGTTCTCCACCTTCAGTTCGTACGATCTTGGGTCAATTCCGTAATCTATCAATTTATTCTCCAAAATGTTTTTTAAGTCACCCGAAACATACGAATGACACTTGCGGCGTAATTTTCGAACTTGCCCAGGAGTTAAATCACCTTCATAGCCTAGGTATTTCCGATCAATCCCTAAATCAATGTCTTCAGAAAATCGATTGATGAGATTAAACGCTTTGCTTAGTGATGTACCTCCCTTGAAAATAAAATGATCCGCATGATCAGATGTGAAGATCATTCTAAGCATCAAGGTAACCCAAACATCTTTCTCAATTGCTTGTGGTGGCAATCCCATCTTATTCGAGACATCCTGATAGATTATTCGCTTTTCGGTATCTGGTATTTGCAAAAATTTGATCATAATGCCTTTCTCATCATTTTACGAATCCATTCTGGAGCCAAGGTGATATCGTTCTCTAAATCCTTTCGAACCTCAGATTTCAATAATTTAATTACTTTGTTCTCCAGTTCCTCTGTAACCCCATGTTGACCAAGTTCTCTCAATGCCTGAATAACTAGACGACTTGTTTTTCCTTTGGCTACTAAATTTTTTGGAGTGGTTTTCTTTAGTTTGATTGTGCGATTACCTATTTGAATTTCTCGAGGGGCACCATCTGTAAGATAAACGAGTTTTAACGGGATTTGGGTACTTAAACCCAATAAATTCATTGCATGCGTGCCAGTTGGTATAATTTTTATCTTATCTCGTTTTGCTATACCTTGAGCAACTTCTTCGGCAGTAGGTAACACTTCTCCGATGAATTCGCTAATTATTGGCCGTACATATATTCCTCGAGCCACTCTGGTAATCACTCTTTTATTGGTCAATCTTTCCAACGCTTTGAGTATCGCTTTGTTGGAGCCTAGTTCATAAAAATCATCTGTAAAGAGCAAAACACCTCTTTGTTTCGATTTTATTGACTTTTCTATCTTTTCCTCTACACTTAGCATGGATTATTGATTCCTTATTTGTCGCAAACTTAGTAAATATTTGCGACAGAATTAACACCCAACAAAATAAAATTAGTAAATAAACTCACCTCATTTTCTAGGTCTTTATCATCGTTAATCTTGAAGAATTTTTGATTCTTAATTTGGACATTATGGACGATAAATTGGGGTGTATTGTTCTATGAATAGTTTTTCGGGACAAGACAGAACTTGCTCTTCTCCTTCTTTGACATAATTAACAATTCCAATAGGGTTGTCGCCTTGCCACTTAGATGAAAGATAAATAATCTTGACTTTACGACCGTCAAAATTGTTCTTCCAAGTACGGTTTGGTTCAGGTATCATAGGTTTAAAATGTAAGTCCTGTATTGAGTATGGTTTTTGTGGGGCTCTGTCTGCTTTTGTGGGAATGTTAGCCATTACCCAAGCAAAGAAAGATATGAAAGCCCACGCACCGAGTAAGAAGTATTCCATGTTAAATATTAATGTGTTGATGTAATGTAATCAAATAAACATACCTTAAATACACAGAGATTAACTTTAATCTGAGTTGGTTTTTCTTTAATCATCCAATTGAAAACCATATTTATCCATGACTTCTAGCAGTTCATTATATGACTTTTTGCCAAAACCGCTGATCCTCATTAAGTCATACTTCTTTGCCGAGGTTAAATCTGTTAGGTATCGAAAATTACCACGTAACAATCCATTTTTTAACCTTTCAGTTAGTCCTAATTCTCTAACGTCATACTTTTCAATAATCGGAACCGTTGGTTTGACTTTCTGACTCGAAATAAATTTCATTAAGACTTTTCTAAATTTTATGCTCCTATTCGCCACTTCAAATAATTCATAATTACTCATTCTCACCATTTCTGACTCCGAAGGAAATTGAACAATTCTTATGTCCTTTTCAATTAATGCCATTGCTTGTAATTCAATTTTTTGGCGAAGATATTCAATAGAAAAGAGCCTTGAAAATGTGTAAATGCCTAAAATCATAAGTGTTTACACCTATAATATACTGAATTTCAGAACTTAAATGCACTCCATAAGTATTGAGTCAGTTGATTTTTTTTAGAATAAGTTCTATATTATTTAGTATGAATACTATTTAATATTTCCTTGATTTTTAACCTCTTTTTAGAGAAGGAAATGTCGAAATTTTAAAGTTGGTACGTAAGGCAAAAAATCATTGAAGAATCTAATTTATAGATTATCTAATCCCTCAATGTAAGTGTCAAAATATACGTCATGCTTTTCCATCATATTGATAATTGTCTTGAGGTTCTTTCGCCCAATACCCTCCATTTTTACGACTTGACTAATTCGTAATATGGTTAAATCCTTCAAGGTGTGAACTCCGTTTTTAATTAGAATGTTTTTAATAGCTAAAGGAAATTTGATATCCGTCAACAAAGTATTTTCACAGCGTATTTGTTTATTCTTTAAATATTTAATCAAGTAATCGTTAAATTTTTCACTTTTCGTGGCCTCAATGGCCATCTGACAAAGGCAATAAAAATTTAGTTCCTCTCTGGTTGGAAATTCATTTTGCGCGTTCTTTTTTATTACGAGTGACATTTGCTTTTTTGAGCAAAGTTAAGTTACGCTGAAATCGAAATTTGTGTTCAAGGTAGTTTCACCTTTTATTAATATTCACATTAAAATAATCATATTCAATTAATTGAACATAAATACATTAAGTTTAGGTTTACTTATATTTTGAGTACATGTTCTATAATTTTTAGTACTTATACTAACATTTTTGGCAATTATACTCTAATACTCCCCCCAGCGTTAAACCGACCAGTCGAAGTCGCTTTCCCTTTCTCCACTTCAATGATCACATCCACCTCGTGCGCATGTGCATTGACTCCTCTGAATTTACCTTCTTTGGTAGTGTGGTATATAAAAATGAATGAGGTGTTAGGATTCATTTTGCGCATTTCGTCCATGTCGCTTACTTCAAGGCCTGCTTTAGATACACTGTCAATGAATACAAATTGAAATTGATCCAGATGTTCCGGAACACGATCGGTGACAAACAAGTTCGGGTGATTTGCTTTTAGTCGCTCAATTTTCTCTTTGAGTGTGTATCCGAATCCTTCCTCAATAGCGCAGTACAAAACTTTGCCATGATTGGCTGCTAAGTGATTGGCAAAGTCTAAACACATGGTTGATTTACCAGATTTTGGAAGCCCAAACACCATGGCGAAGAATCCTACACTGGGATCACCAATCAGTTCTCTGTATTTTCCTTGAAGTCCAATGGTTTGAAAATCCATTTTTAGAAGCTCTCCAGAGTTTACAATCATTCCATTGTCATCAATTCCAGAAACACCTTTGTTCTTAGGGAACAATTCACCTCCGACAATTCCCATGAGGCCATTGAGTTGAGCCTTGTTAATGTTGAGGATTTTAGAATCCCCATCGATGTACGTTTTAAGCGTTTGAAAGGCATCATCGAGCTTTGTGGCGTATTTATCAGACTTTGTAATCTTTCCTTGCTCAACAGCCTTCTTGATGCGATTAAATAAGCGTCCTGCCTTGTCTTTGATGTCTCGTTTTCCGTTTAAGGAAACGTAGGCTTTTAAAAGTGCAATGGACAGCATACCTGCTTGACTATGCGCTATCTCCAAATAGCGCTTGAGGTTCTTGCTATCGATTTTGATTTCAGCCATTTCTCCCATTTGCTCATAGCATGAAATCAATTGTTGCTGCATGGTTTCGATTTCTTTGGCATAGGTTGACGTTTTACGGATCCGTCTTTCCAAAATCGCTTTTTGAAGGCTGTGGATCAAGGTCAATATTTGCGCCTGACTTTTGACCTTTCCATGCATGGCAGCATAGCGCTTGATGAACTGAACGTCGGTATCAAGGTGCTCAACATTATCAGTTTTGTATGTAATTACAGGAGCTGCTTTTTTAACCGGAGTACTAACTTTCTTCACAGGCTTTGAAGTTGCGGTTTTCAC
>DLPC01000010.1:4295-9873 GCA_002478565.1 Flavobacteriales bacterium UBA7468
TCGAGCTTTTTGAAATAAGCATCCACCACGCGCTTGATGTTCTCATTGGTTCGGTACGGACTCCAGTTTTCTTGTGATGCGCCCTCCACCAAACGGTGTCCTTTTGCGAGTGCTTCTGGAACGTTTTCCCAGTCGATGTTTGATGTTTTTTGAAAGTAGTTTGTTGTGTTTAACATGGTCTAAAAATTTAAAAGTTCTAATTCGAGTTCAAATGCCAGGGCTTCAAGTTCCAATTCACTGATGGTGTTACTTGGTGAAGGTTTTACAGGCGTTAAATTGGTTCTATACTCCAGTAAGTAGTTCAAGCGATTGAATTCTTCAGCTCGAGCTTGGGCACTTCGTCCTTCGACTTGTAAGGCTGACTTTTTGGCATAGATTTCTACTTTCAGCTCTTGCCACTTTGGTGAGTTCTGATCTCCTTTGTAGAGCTCTGATTGTGCAATGATGGCTTGCTTGTCTGCTTCGTACTGCGCCATTACCGGGCTTAAATCACTTGTGAGTGAATAACCCTTTGGTTTGAGCAAGGTGCGCTCTGTTTTTCTGACTTTACTCACGTATTCTTTAAAGTACGACACATAGTATCCTTGAGAGAAATACAATCCCAATAAGGCATAGGACGCATCGATTTTTCTTCCCATGGAAATAATATCCCTGTCTTGTTGGTCTGTGGCATTTAATAGTGCTTCAATCTCTTCTTTGAGCTCCTTTGCTTTTTTGACGCTTTTATTGACCACCTCGCCATCGTTGGCCACCTTGGGTGTTTCTTGTAAGAAGGTAGAATTGAGTAAAGTGGTATGAAAGGCCTTGATGCAATTCAGTGACTTTTCTCTGTAAGTAGTATAGTCACGAATGTCATTCTGTACCGCTTTTAGGGTGTCAATGGCTAAATTCACGCGCTTGTAATCTCGGTTCAAATTCTCCTTGGCTTGATCAAAGAACATAGCAACCAATCTATCCACATCGGTAATTAATGCCAGTTTGATTTCTTCTGGATCCATGCTTTCTAAGTCCAGGACATTTCCTCTATCTCCCCTGAACCAAATGTCATTGATGCGCGAAGTCTTTTCTTCGAGCTTTTGAAATACGAACACATCCATGGAATCTTGCACCAAAGGCATGACTATGCGCACATATTGAAATTGATTTCCTTGTCTCCAGATACGGCCTTCTAATTGGCGAATGTCCGTTGGATTCCACTCAGGATAACAGTTGTAAATCACTGTTCCACGCTTTTGAAGATCAATCCCTTCGCGAATAGTAGCTGTACCGATTATGATTTTCACCACGCCATCAAGGAATGCTTCCTTGATGAGCTCTTTTCGTGTGTCGTTGATTTCAGAGCTGATGATTTCCACTTCATCTACGCGTGTACGATCATACATCACACCTTTTTTGTAGCCTATCTCTTTCTCCAGGTATTCTTTCACTAAAGGAAAAAACTGCTTGCCGCGGTTCATGTAAATGACCTGTCCACTGGCTGTTTCTTGATGGTCTTCGTGCCATTTCTTGACCGTAGCAATACAATCCATGACATAAGCAATCTTAGGACTTTCTGTCACAAACTCCTTGTAGTCTTCTGGTGTACCGTTGAGTAGATATGGTGATAGCGCGTTATCCAAACTGTAAGCCAGAGCGCGGAACAAATTACCCATATCGAGTTTTCCCTGAGTAGATTTCTTGGCCATCGCCACAATACCATCTTGGTTCGTGCGCTGCTTTGCGGTCATATTGATGTAGGTCAAGACCTGCTTGTCCTTGGCTAGTCTTTGCTTGGTGTTTTCAAAGTCATAGAGCAAAGGCAGATTAATCTTCTTTGGACGAACCACTCCGGCTTCTTCTCCTGTTTTGTACAAGATGTGGTTATAGATAAGTTTTTGAAGCACACGACGATTGGTGAAGCTTTTAATAACTTCCTTTTCGACGATTTCTTCTTTGTAATTAGCTGTCCATTCGACGGTTGGTAGTACAAATAAGTCAAAGAAGGTATCAAGATTCAAAATGCCGTTATCCCTTAATGAATCATAAGCAACGAGTGACAACATGGAATAGATTTCCAAAGGAGAGTTGGAAAACGGCGTAGCGGTCAAAAGCATGGTGTTTCGTCCGTACTTTCGCTGAATAAAACTCAGGATCAAAAAGGCTTTTTGACCAGTTTCAGAAGTAGCTGATTGAATGTTGTAGCGTTTGTTTCCTTCATCATCACTTTTCACCTGGCTAAATACGTTCTTACAGCGGTGCGCTTCATCAATCACCGCATAGTCAAAACCTAGAATATCAATATCTGCAATGGTATTCTTGAGCCCTACTCCGATCATCTCTCGAAACTTCTGGTATTCGATTTCCTTGTCTCGGTTGGATTTCTCTTTGGATTGTCCAAGGATATTGACAAGTTCGGTAAACAAATCATCTGAAACGGACTTTCCAAAACCAAGGCGCTTAAATCCTTCATAGGTAACCATCGTAATGGATTTCTCTGGCACTGCTTTATTGAGGTTTATTTTCTCTACGATGTCTTTCCCCAAGTTAAACCAGTCATTGACCGTTATTCCAGTATGAGAAAGTACACCTGGAACAAACTCACCGGTTTTACGATCCGTATAGCCAATGATTTCATTCATCCATTTCTTGTAAGTAGGCTTTGGAACCACAACCAATGGCCGTTTGCATTTTCCTGAATACAAGTTATGAGCAAGGTTTACGATGGCCGTCATGGTTTTACCCACCCCTACATCAAATGCATTGATCCCAGAACCCATGGCCTCCATGAAAGCCACACCTTGACGTTGAATGTCAGTGATTTGAAGTATTCCGGATTTGAAACGAGCTGAACACTCAAAACCAATAGGAACTTTCGAATAGTTAATGTCTGATTGTCCGTTGTAAACACGGTTCCAAGCGAAATTGAGTTTTTGCTGATCTTCAAAAGCTAGAACTTCGTGCAGGAATCGAGAAAAGAGCTTTTCTCCTTCAATTCGTGCGTTGGCCCGAAGCTCCGCCTTTTCTTCCTTGGTGAGCCTGTCATCGCGCAGAGCTTTATTAGCAATGTAATAATCAGCGATGTCAATTGAGGAACTCTTTTCAAAATCAGTGTCTGGATTGAGTGTAAACAACCATTTGACAAACACATTTTGCAAGGTGTATTTGGTTTCTCCATCAAAGCGAATTCGGATCTTGTCACTGTCCTTTTTGCGCTCGATTTTTCCATTGACCTTTCTAAGTTCTTCGGAATTTTCCAAATCCATGAACTCCTCTCGTACACCCGTAATGCTAAACAAGTCAGGATTTACTGCAAAATCTGAAATGGCCGTAATAATTGGGCGCTCCTTCTCATCGGGGTTTTCTACTGAAAGTAGCTCTGGCTTTGCTTTTTCCAGTGCTTCTTTGTGTTGATTGTACACCTCTTCACCAAAATACTCCAGGATTTCATTCTTATCCACTTCTAGCTGCTGAAGCCTGTCGTACATATTGCCATAGGTATAAATAGGAAAAGGCATCATTTCTCCTGCATGGTAAAACAAAGCGCCTTGTCTGACCAAGGTATGTAGCTGTGAGATCAAAACCCGACCAGTACCCTTCAGATGATAGGCTTCCCAACCAGTCATGGGTATTCCTTGGTGCTGTTTGTACCACACCCAAGCCTTGATTTCAGGCTCAGTGATGCCTTGGTTGTATTTAGCCATGACATCCTCAAAAGAGAGTTTCTTGCCATCAACTGAGCCCAAGCCTTTGAGCGCATCGACCTGTTTGAGTACGTTGTCAATAGCCTGTGATTTACTTCTTAAATTGATTGAAGTATACGCATTTAAAGCGCCTAAATTCTGAATGTTAGCAACTGATTTTAAGTAACTCATGATTGATTGATTTGAAGTTCGTATTCGAGTGCCAAGGCCTCTATTTCAATGAGCGAATAGCTTTGTTGTTTTTGGATTGTGGCGAGGATTATAGACTTATCACCTTGAATCGTTACCGGGAATTCTTTACTGGAAGTCACAACCTCTTGGCCACATACTTTTTCAGGATGCAGCACAAACCAGGTATTGAATGTGCAGAGCTCCGTAAAGCTCAAAGGTGTTTGAGGATATTGCTTTGACTTTGCTTTTTGCTCAATGGACTTGTTATCATAGTACACACCATTGCGAAGCAAGGCAGCTTGCATGTCATTGGCACCTGCTAGTTTCTCACGAATCAGATCCAAGCGCGCTCGAAGATATGTTGGGCTTACTACGAGCATTAGATCATCGTAAGTTCTGTTTCTAAAAGTGGAATGACGGCTGCTGGCACCATTTGATCGTGCAGCACCTTATCAATGACCATTTGTTCCACTTGCTCATAGCCTTGTGGGGACTGCATCATTTCATACAAGTTGGGTGCATTGGCTTCTGTTACACGTTTGAGTTGCGTAAGTATTTCTTCACGAAGCCTAAGCTCCTGTGGGCTTAGTTTTGGGACATAGCCCATGATGCTGCTTTCTCCCTTTTCATTGAAGGAATAGTAGCCGTTCTTGGTCACAATGATGTGATCCAAAAGTGAGATGTCAAAGTATTTGAGTGCCTTGACAATGTTTCTTGTCAGGCTTTTATCGGCATCAGACGGAGTAAGATTTCCACTTGGGTGGTTATGAGATATAATAACGGCCTTTGCCAAGGTTTTGACAGCCACGGCTGTGAGTAATTCCACGTCCACCATCGTAGCATTGATCGTTCCTGTTGAATGGTGGTAATAGCCAATGATTTTATTGGCCTGACTCAAAAAAATGGCAATAAAGTGCTCCTGGACTTCAATGCCTTTCAAAATGCGATTTTTCAAGAACATGTAGACATCCATTGAGGACTTGATGTCACCAAAGAAAAGCGCTTCTTTATTGAAGGTGATTTCAATTTCACGCACCTTGAACTGCGCCTCAATGGCATCGAGCTCCTTTTCGAGTTCGGAGTAAGTGTCTTTGTCAAAAACCATTTGCGGTTTTGCTTGGTTTGTTTTGTAGGCCATGTTATTTACGTTTTAATACAATGATGTCCGTTGGGACTTTGGTGCTACTAAATACCGGTGGTAAGCGATAGGCATCTACCAAGTCGCAGAGCTTTTCTAGCTCCATTTTCTCTCCTTGGTAGCTAATGCCGTTTCTTAGAAAATTACTTCCCGTAATAAACACCAATAGCCCACCGGGCTTTAAGAGTTGTAGGGAGTAATACATGAAAAACAGTTCTATTTGATGCATCTTTGGCTTTGGAAAATAGCTACTGTATGTGTTCTTGTATTTGCCATAAGGCGGATTGCCAATGATAAGCGAAAATGGATAGCCGCTAAGCCAAGTCATTGGGCTTTTCAAGCGTTTAGTAAAGCGTGGGGCTTGTAAGAATGCGGTTTCAAAATAGCCTTCATAGATATTTGCTTCTGGATAAAGAATTTCACAAATGCGTTTTGAAACGGGATTGATCTCAAAGCCATAGCACTTGGATTGATCTGGTGCCCATTTTAGAAAGTTTCCTGTTCCGAGACTTGGCTCTAATACTGTTCCTTTGGAGTTATAGCCATACCTTTTGGCTAGCATCCACATCAATTCACAGATGTAATCTGG
>DLPC01000021.1:0-671 GCA_002478565.1 Flavobacteriales bacterium UBA7468
TTGGTTTTTTTGATGTCGTACCATGGGAAATCGCCGTTTTCCCAATTGTAAGTTCCATCGTTATCGTAGTCGTAAAAAGGCGCTAGGTAATAATCTTGCCCTTGTGAAACATCGCCATGGGCAGGCCATTCTTTGATGATGTCCGGAATTTTATAGTTGGGGAATAAATCAGTTTGTGTGCTCGTACCATTTTGTTGATCGTATACTCCAGCTTCGTACCAAGCATTGAATTCGCGTATTTGATCTTGGCTCGATACAAAGTGTTTGTCAAATTTGCTGCAATTTTCATAGGTAGTTTCGGCAAAGACTTTAGTGAGTGGCCCCGTCCAGTAATCTTGACCATTTCTGTAGCGCAAGGCAGCCAATTTGAGTTGGTTATTGACGTCTGTACCACCCAACCAGAGGGCCGCTGTAAAAAGCGCCATTATCCCTGAGTTTTTTGGCACCTCATACATTGAAAAATTTTGATTGGGCCTTTGCCATAAATTACCTGCCGTGTGAATCATCGCACGCACATTATTGAGCTCCAAAAAAGTGGTGTGGGTGGGCGGCGGACAATTTGCACCTTTGGATTGCGGTTTGACACTTGGCTTCGTGTTGCCGGAAAAGGCCTGAGCACGTGCCAGTTGTGGAAGCAAAAAAGATACGAAAAAAAAGAATAAAACTATGCG
>DLPC01000021.1:722-1963 GCA_002478565.1 Flavobacteriales bacterium UBA7468
GCTGTAAATTTGAATATGAAACAACTCGAAACACCTTCAGATATCCACCAACTCGTTAGTACCTTCTACGACAAAGTACTTCAGGACGAGCAGTTGGCACCCTTTTTTCAAAAATTGGATTTCTCGGCTCATCTTCCGCAAATGGAAAAATTTTGGCGTTTCGCCTTGCTTTCGGAGGAGGGATATACGACGAACGTAACTGAAAAACACTTGAAAATGCCCCTTCAAAAGCAGCATTTTGATCGCTGGTTGGTACTATTTAACGAAACGATTGATGCACTTTTTGAGGGTGAACTTGCGCAGCAAGCCAAACAGCGCGCAGCAGTCATTGGCTGGACAATCAACTCCAAAATGAATGGGAATAGTTAAATAAACATTTCAGTCTTAAAAACTAATCAGGGCGTTTTGCAAAGCATGTATTCTAAAATGTATTTTTGAAACATGGCAAAAAAGGCAGATATCTACAGCAAACGCGGCATCCGAACCGGATATGTCTCGACCGTTATCGGAATTTCACTCGTCATTTTCATGATAGGACTTGTTTTGGGCGGAATTTTTGGCTTGCGCAGTATTGAAAAACAAGCCAAGGAGAATATTCAGGCCGATATTTTCTTCAAGTCGGATCTCAACGATGCCGACATCAAACAAATTGAAGAAGAACTCAAATCTTGGCCAGAGTTTTCAGATGTATTCTTTATTTCTCCGGAACGCGCCATTCAAGAATTTGCAGGCGAAAGTGATGTCGAAAAAGATGTTTTGGCCCTATTTGACAGTGAAAACCCTTTGCCGCCAACAATTGGCATCAAGCCTAAAATGGAGTTTGCCAGCCAAACCGGAATGGCAGGCATCAAGCGTAAATTATTTGCACGATTCAAGGATGAAATCGACGAGGTCAATTATGATAAATCAAGTGTTTCAAATGTCAATTTAGGTTTCAAGCAGTTTGCGCTTTTGTTTTTAGCAGTAGCCTTGCTATTGATCATTATAGCAGTAGCCATGATCAACAATACCATCCGACTCGCGCTCTATTCAAAACGTTTTACGATCAAAACGATGCAATTGGTAGGAGCAACAGCCATGTATATTCGCAAACCATTCTTGGGCCAAGCACTTTTCCAAGGCCTCATTTCCTCCTTAATTGGTTTGGCACTTTTGCTAACTGTATTCTACGGTCTCAATAACTTATTAGACACCATTGAAATTTCTTACACCTTAGATAGTTTCTTGTTTTTAGTCGGTCT
>DLPC01000021.1:2091-2282 GCA_002478565.1 Flavobacteriales bacterium UBA7468
TTCGGATTTGACCCAGCCAATTACAAGTGGCTCTATATTGGTTTAGCTATTAATATCCTCGGTTTTCTGCTCATGATTGGCGGAGGCTCCGATGATCCTAAAGTTTTCAAAGAAGAAGAGCTCTTCAGTACAATACGCATCACCATTTCTCCTATGTTGATTGTTGCAGGTTATGTCGTGATTTTTTACGC
>DLPC01000021.1:2376-3969 GCA_002478565.1 Flavobacteriales bacterium UBA7468
AAGACGCCTAATCCATGACTTTTTTCGAAGCGATTATCTTGGCCATCATTGAAGGCCTGACCGAGTTTTTGCCTATTTCTTCTACAGGGCACATGATCATTGCCTCTACTATGATGGGCAATGCCGCTGACGATTTTGTAAAACTTTTCACTGTAGCCATTCAGTTTGGCGCCATCCTTTCGGTCGTCGTCGTTTATTTTCAAAAGTTCATCCAGTCGTTTAAATTTTATTTGTTGTTAGCCGCTGCTTTTGTCCCGACTGGCATCATTGGCTTGCTCGCTAAAAAACACATTGATGGCTTGCTTGAAAATGTAACGGTTGTAGCTTGGATGCTACTTATCGGCGGCGTTGTCTTACTTTTTGTAGACCAATTTTTTGCAAAAAATGAAACGCAAGACACAGAAAAAGAGCTAGATTTCAAGACCGCCATTATCATTGGGACCATCCAAAGTATTGCTATGGTTCCGGGTGTTTCGAGGTCGGCAGCCACAATAATAGGTGGCCTGAGTCAAAAATTAACGCGCAAGGCAGCCGCAGAATTCTCCTTCTTTCTAGCCGTCCCGACCATGTTTGCCGCGACGCTCAAAAGCATGTACGACGAAAAAGAATTGTTATTGCAGTCTGGTGGCCGCGAATGGGCGCTGTTACTTGTGGGTAACCTTGTGGCTTTTGTAGTGGCCTATTTGGCCATCAAATCGTTCATTTCCTTTTTACAGAAAAAAGGATTTAGAGTTTTTGGTTGGTACCGCATCCTATTAGGTGCAACCATGCTTCTGTTATTGGCCATGGGCTATAATCTTCAAATGGCCGGCTAATGCTAGATATTCAAGATGGCCTTACCATTCTGGTCGACAAACCTTACCAATGGACATCTTTCGATGTCGTTAATAAAATTCGCTGGAACTTGAAGCGCAGCTTAGGTGTTAAGAATGTAAAGGTTGGTCACGCAGGCACGCTCGATCCGCTGGCAACGGGCTTGTTGGTCTTGTGCTTGGGTAAACATACCAAACTCATCGAAGGCCTTACCAACGACACCAAAACCTACACCGGTACTTTTTTACTTGGAAAAACCACCCCGTCGTTTGATTTAGAAACTGAGTACAATCAAACTTTTGAAACGACACACATCGATGCGGCACTGTTAGAAAAAGTAAGAGCTTCTTTCATGGGTGTACAATTGCAAACACCGCCTATTTACTCTGCCAAGCAAGTGGATGGCAAGCGCGCATATGATTTTGCCAGAGCAGGAAAAGAAGTGGAGCTCAAGCAGAGTCAGGTCGAAATCACAGATTTTCAAATTGATACCAGTCGTTTTCCCGAAATAGACTTTAGAATCGGCTGCAGCAAGGGCACGTATATCCGTAGTATTGCAAGTGATTTTGGTCAGCGACTTGGTTCAGGCGCCACACTAATTGCCTTGCGAAGAACGCAATCTGGGCAATTTCACATTGAAAATGCAAAAAGTGTAGAGGACTGGATTGCTTTGATCAACCAAGAAAACGTAGTTGAGCTTTAATAAAGATTGCGTTATTCCTTGATATGCATTAACTTTTCTTGTACTTCCTTGATATAGCGATTGTATTTATCAATTTT
>DLPC01000021.1:4106-4257 GCA_002478565.1 Flavobacteriales bacterium UBA7468
ATTTGTATAAGATGCGTTTCATGGTGCAAGAATTTAAATGAATACTGAAAATTGGCCCCGTTTGGCCTTCTTTAAATGTAGCTAATATTTAATTGACATACAACTTGAATTGTATTGGATGGTTACTTTTTTGTTTGTATCTTTGTGGCCC
>DLPC01000007.1:0-221997 GCA_002478565.1 Flavobacteriales bacterium UBA7468
TGAGAAAATCAAACGCTCTCCAAGAAAAAGGGGCCGCTTGCGCGGCCCCTTTTTTATTTCTAAAATTCTCGGTTAACCTTTGCCAGACTTCACGGTTGGTGTAGCTGGTTTGGGCGCAGCTGGTGCTGGTGTACTTGGTTTTGGTGCTGCTGGTGCAGTTGCACTTGGTTTTGGTGCTGCTGGAGGAGGAGGTGGAGTATTCGTTCTTGCTGGTGCAGTTGCACTTGGTTTAGGAGCCGGAGTCGGTGTACTTGTTCTTGACGGAGCCGGCGAAGGAACACTTGGTCTTGGCTCTCTTTGAGGAGTTGGAGTTGGTCGCGGAGCCGGACTTACCTCAGGCGTTCGAGGCGTTCTGGTAACCGTTGGTTCTTTAGCTTGGAAAGGTTTGTTTTCTTTGCTCTCAACAGTTGGCTTGCTTGGTGTGCTTGAAGGCTTACCAGATATAGTTTCAGGTCTGTTTGGGTATTTACCTTCAGAGAAAGAATGCTCGTTATTGTTTAAGGCTGGTCGCGGTACTTTATTCAATACAGTTGTTCCGGGTGTAGGGATATTTGGTGTTGGTGGAACATTAGGTGCAATATTTAAATAGCCTTGATCGAAAATACAGCCTCCCATTTCATCTGCCGGTACTCCCATTTGCAAACAGCGTTGACGTGCGTTTTCACGGTTTTGGGGATTCATTTGACTCAAATTCATGTACACACGAGGAAAACTGCGGTCTGTGAATGAAGCGGTACTCTTGCCAGGACCATAATCAAAGAGTGTATTGCGGTCTGTGAGACGCCAATCTTCTGCAAAATCTTTGGCCATGTATGCTTGAAATTCTTGTTCGGCTATTTGATTCATTTGATTGGCTTCACGACTATCAATTGCGTAAGCGGAGGCAATACTCAGCGCAGCAATATTGTTGGGTCTTGGGGTATGCATACGCGTGTTGAAGTCGTCATCGGCAAATCCATTATTATTGCCTAAAAGACCTTCAAATTGATTGCGATCACATTCAAAAATACCAACAGTAACATTCACAAATCCTCTTGAACCACTATTTCTGACATCAATAACGGTGGTTTCACCAGTAGGCCAAGCAATGGTATAATTTCTGCCGTCGAGGCGAATGACACCTCCATGTGGCAAATAATAAGATCTACCTTGTAACTGAATTGGCATCCCGTTGAGACGCAGCGGCATTTGCATCCCGTCTGGCTTGTCGGCAGCATAAAAGCAAAGTCGGTCACCTGCAACATTCATTGCAACCGCTTCGTTCAAGGAGAAGTTGACATCCTGGGCGCGTTGTCTAGTTTGTACTTCAAATGCGGCATTTTGAGATTTGGCTAGTACAAATTCACCTACAGTTTGAAAGGAATAAGACGCACGGTCGAAAGACTTGAGATGCGGATCTCCGTATGAACGACCATAGGTGCGTGAACAAAATGTACGCTCCAACATTGTGGAGAACAAAGGATACGCCCCTACATTGTTTCCGACCACCATGCTGTTTTCTTGCATGATTTGTCTGAGATCTTGGCGCTCCCGAAGCGGCATCATACTGAGCATTTCAAACGGCGTGAAATCCTCTGGAAAGGTTCTATCTGGAATTGCTTTGCGGTCTGCTAAGGCTTCAATAGATGCTGCCAACCATGGGCCACGGATGTCGTCCCAACGCTCCAGCTGTTCTTTGATAGGGGCAAAAGCAGCATTGTTGTTTTGGGCAAAATAGCTGTGAAATACAAAAAATGCACTCACGAGAAGTAGGTGTTTTTTCATGGTAAAAATATTTGTATGAAGTGCTTTACAAGATTCAGGCCAAAGTCATTCATTGAACTTATAGCCAATTCCTTTGATGGTCGAAATGTAGTCGTCACCGATTTTTTCTCTGAGCTTTCGGATGTGTACGTCGATGGTGCGGTCTCCGACGATGATGTCTGTGCCCCATACCTTTTCAAGAATTTGATCGCGCTTGAAAACAAAATTAGGGCGCGAAGCCAATAGTGCCAAAAGTTCAAATTCTTTGCGTGGCAAATGGATTTGCTGCCCATCCATTTCGAGTAAATATTTTTCTCTATTGATATGAAACTTAGGCCCTGCTTCTGGAGCTGGCTTGCTGACTTTACCTCTTCTAAGCATGGCCTGAATGCGCGATAACAATACTTTTGTTTTGATAGGCTTGGCAATGTAGTCGTCGGCACCTGCATCTAGACCCGCTATTTGACTGTAATCTTCGTTACGGGCGGTTAAAAAGCAAATAATGATGTCTTGATTAATTGGGTCTGCTTTGATGCGCTCACAAACTTCGATTCCGTCAAGTTGGGGCATCATGACATCAAGTAAAATAAGCTGAGGTTTTTGATGCTCAATAAAATCTAGGCATTCTTTGCCATTTGCGACTGCGCTTACTTGATAACCTTCCTTTTCGAGGTTATAGGTAAGTAGCATACGGATGTCCTCTTCGTCGTCGACAATTAATATGTGCGTTTCATTCATCGGAATAAAGGTAAGGAATATGAAGGAGGGGTTGAAGATCTGTGAATAATTTTTATGAATTTTTTAACAAACGAAGCGTAACCAAATTAAAAAAAGCAATTACCTTTGTTGAACTAGTAGTAGGTTTAGGTTAATGGTCAGGAGCTTTGGTTTACACCAAGGCTCTTGGCTTTTATAGACGCTTATGAAAATCAAAATACTCATGGTTGAAGACGATATCAGTTTAGGTATCGTAGTCTCAGATCAACTCCGCTCTGATGGTTATACCGTTACGCTCTGTGAAAATGGCTCGGAGGCCTTGCGTCGTTTTCAAGAAGAAGCTTATCATCTCTGCATTTTAGATGTCATGCTTCCTGTCAAAGATGGCTTTACTTTAGCGCGTGACATCCGTAAACAGAATGCAGAAATACCCATTCTATTCTTATCAGCAAGGTCCATGACCGAAGATAAGATTGAAGGGTTCAATGCTGGAGGTGATGATTACCTGACCAAACCATTTAGTGCTGAAGAATTGCAGCTGAGGGTCAAAGCCTTGCTTAAAAGAGTCAAACTGCAAGTAGAAAGTCCAGAGCAAAAAATCTTACAAATCGGAACCTATATTTTCGATACGGAAAATTTCACTTTGAAATCACCAAGCCAACTCATAACGCTTACCAAAAAAGAAGCGATGATATTGCGCACGCTCTATAAATTCAAAAATCAACTCATTCCGCGCGATGTAATTTTGAATTCAGTTTGGGGTCAAGACGACTATTTTGTGGGCCGAAGCCTTGATGTTTTCATTACCAAACTGCGCAAATACCTCAAAGAAGACCCAAGTATTCAAATCACGAATGTACACGGAGTTGGATTCAAATTTGAATGTCAAGAATGAGTGTATTCCTACTTCACCTCGAGACAAGCACTAAAATTTGCAGTGTGGCAATCTCTAAAGACGGGGTCGTGCTCGACTACCTCGATCGCACAGGAGACGGTTTTATCCATGGTGAACAACTAACACTCATGATAGAGGAGTTACTTGAAAAACAGCAGTTCAAACTCCATGATCTCCATGCAATAAGCTACAGTTCAGGCCCTGGCTCCTACACCGGTTTGCGCATCGGTTTGTCTACCGCCAAAGGCTTGTGTTTTGCAATGCAAATTCCGTTAATCGCCATTCCTACCCATCAAAGTTTGTATCAAATTGGGAAGTTAAACGCAAGCCCCAAGCATTCAGCTATTGTGTGCTTATTAGACGCTCGCCGGATGGAAGTGTATTTCGAAGCATTTGATCAGTATGGGCATACACTAGCACCGTTATCTTGTCAAATTATCGAAGCGCAATCTTTAAAAACGTATTTGCCTTGTGTGGTAGTTGGTGATGCCAACGAAAAGGTCGCCACCCTCATTACTGATCCGGAAGTCCTCTATGTGAATGATCTGCTATCTGCCCAATACCAGGCCAAATTCGCATTTGAAAAATTCCAAAAACAACAATTTGAGGATTTAGCATACTGCGGCCCTATCTACCTGAAGGGTGCCAACGGTGTTTTACTCTGAGGGGGAAACAATTTGATTTTCCGTTTCGCGCGCCGCCGGGACTACCCATTCTTTTTTGGTTTCATTACCAACAGCATCTTTAACAAACAAGACCAAGACTTCATTTTCCTGAAAAGGAACTTTGAATTGGGTACTGATTTGCTTGGTTTTGGCATCGTAATAAGCAGGCACCCAATTTCCGTTTTGATAACAAGCATAATATGCCATGCCTGAAAAATCATCACTCACGGACCAATAGAATTTTCCAGAACTTGTCGAATCCAGCTTATTATTTGGATTCTCTTTGATAACGGGCGGTATCAAATCTTGGCGCAAGCCCCAAGTGCCCAAAGTTTTGGTCGTGGCCGTTAATTTACCTTGCTCTAATTTACCCGCAAGCGCAGCGCCATTCATGGTTATACAATATTTCTGTGCTTGTGTGTCGCTTGAAAATTGATACGAAATTTGAAGTGGCTTTTGAATAATGGTTTGTTTGTTTCCGATTGTTTTGGCCTGAAAATTCAACTTTTTTAGTACTGGTTCATAAAATGTAAAGGAATCGATATGAAGCGACCAAGCGCCTTGTTGATAATCGTAGGCTGCGTAAGGTAACCAATGAGTTTGTGTGCTGAAAAAAGGTTGGTATGCTGTCTTATCATGTGGATTTGAAATCAACAATGAATGAAGGGTCTCATTGCCGTTGATGTCGCGTAGCATGATTTGTATTTGAAGAATATCCTTTGCCCCTATTTGGAATGAACCATTACCGTCATAGGCATAGATGGTCAGTGGGTTGTCATTGGACTTGAATAATTTTTGAAATTTTCTTTTGGACGTTTGTGCGTAAGCTGCGTCATGATGAATATTGATATACCTGGAATCTTCAAAATCTATTTCGTCAAACTCAAATGCAACATGCTCATTTTTAGAGCTAAAGGCTTCTGCAGAGAACAAACCATAACTGCGGCCCCCTGCCGAAAAATAATCGGTAACTTCCAAAGCGATTCCTAATTTGGAACCTTGACCAAGAAATCCTGCTGGCAAAACAACCTTGTGTACCTTTTGGGTCAGTACAACATTTAGCACTTTTCCTGGAATGGTATAACCACAAGAATCTACGGCATATACACGCATTCCTTGAAGCAGTGGCGGGGCTTGATCTGAAACTGAAAAACCGTGTAAGAATGGATTAAGCGCATGTTCAGTTTTTGTATCTCGAAGTTCAAAATGTAAATGTGGGCCTGTGGAACCACCCGTATTTCCAGAAAATGCAATCTGTTCGCCGCGCACTACAGGTAGAAAATCAGCCGGAAGAATTAAATCGAGCTCATTTTGCTGGCGCACCCGAGAACTATCGAGATAAACCTGTTGAATGCGCTCCGCAAAGCGAGTGCAATGGGCATACACGGTAGTAAAACCATTTGGATGCTGCACATAAAGCACCCAACCATAACCAACCGACGAAACGCGGATACGCGATACAAAACCTGCCTCACAGGCATAGATGGGTAAATTGATTTTGCCACCGGTGCGCACATCAATGCCCATGTGAAAATGATTGGGGCGTAAATCGCCAAAACCTGCGCTGAGTTCAACAGGAGCTTCCATTGGAAGCGCCCAATTACCTTGAACAGTTAAATACTGCGCCAATAAGTTGCATGAAAAAATAAAAGTGAAAGACAAAAACAAAAAGCGCATGTACAAAGCTAATCAAGAAAAAAAACAAAATCCTTGACTGATTTTGTAGGATGTAAACGAATGCTTGTTAACTTTGTGAAAAGTCACCGCTTAACATGACTGAAAATCTAACAAATCTCATTTCTGATATCCGCAGCCGCAGCCTAGAACTGGCGGGGCGTTTGCATACTGAACGTGCACAACACGAGGTTTTGCAAGGTGAAATCAACCGCATCAACGAACAGCTCAAAGCTGAGCAAGCATTAGTGATGCAACTCCAACAAGAGATTGACAGACTGACAGACGCATTGGCGGAGGCTCAAAACAAAGTTGTGGAAATCCCAGTAGCACCCAAGGGTCGCAACGCTGAGGAAATTAACGCACTCGTGAAAGAAATTGAATTCTGCATAGAAAAGCTTAAACAAGCCTAATGAGTAAAGTTGCCCTTAAAATCAATATCGCCGGCCGGACCTACCCTTTAAATGTTCCGGAATCCGAAGCGCCTGCCGTTTCCAAAGCAGCTGCCGATATCAATAAAGCAATTGATTTACTAAGAAAAAACTATGCCGTCAATGATAACCAAGACTTGTTAGCGATGTCTGCCCTTCAATTGCTTACCAAAGCACAGGCAGAAGCAAAACCAACGGTTCTAGGACCTGATTATTCAGACCTTGAAGCCGCCCTGGAAGCACTCAGACAAGACTTGAACGACATTCAATAATTCTGCACCCGTGAGTCCACAACTACAAACAAGAGTAGTATGGATATATTATGGTTATTAATCGGAGCACTTGGAGGTGGTGGCGCAACGTTTGTCCTCCAAAAAAGCGTGCTCAAAAAAGATGCTGAGCGCATCATAAAAGAAGCCGAATCCAAGGCTGAAACCATCCAAAAGGAGCGCGCACTTCAAGCTAAAGAACGTTTCTTGAAGCAAAAAGAAGAGCACGAAGAGGCCATCAAAGAGCGCGAACGTCGCATGCAATCTAACGAGGACCGCTTCAGAACAAAAGAAAAAACGCTCAATCAAAAACTAGAAGAAATTGGCCGAAAAGAGAAGGAACTCGAAAGCACTCAGGCCGACTACCAAACCAAGGCAACACACCTTGATACACGCATGCAAGAACTCGACAAAATGCATCAAAAGCAAATTGCCGAACTTTCAAAAATAGCGCAACTTTCCCCTGAAGATGCCAAACAGCATCTCATGCAAGCGCTTACTGATGAAGCGCGTACTGCAGCCATGGCCACCATCAAAGAAATTACTGAAGAAGCCAAACTCAATGCCAACAAAGAGGCCCGCAAGATTGTCATTCAAAGTATCCAGCGTGTAGCCACTGAGCAAGCCATTGAAAACGCGGTTTCGGTCTTCAATATTGAATCTGATGAGGTCAAAGGCCGCATCATTGGTCGTGAAGGTCGTAACATTCGTGCACTAGAGGCCGCCACAGGTGTTGAAATCATCGTAGATGACACCCCAGAAGCAATCATCCTTTCTTGCTTTGATCCCGTTCGCCGTGAGATTGCACGCCTTAGCTTACACCAATTGGTTTCTGATGGCCGTATCCACCCTGCTCGTATTGAGGAAGTGGTTGCCAAAACCAGAAAACAACTCGATGAAGAAATCGCCGAAACTGGTCGCCGAACTTGTATCGACCTCGGAATTCACGGCCTACACCCAGAACTCATGCGCATGGTTGGCCGCATGAAATTCCGTTCATCTTATGGCCAAAACTTACTCCAACACTCCCGTGAAGTAGCAAACCTTTGTGCTATCATGGCGGCCGAACTCGGGCTCAATGTCAAATTAGCCAAAAGAGCTGGTCTACTCCACGATATCGGTAAAGTTCCGGACGAAGAGCCAGAATTACCACACGCCATTCTCGGTATGAAAATCGCTGAAAAATATGGTGAAAAAGGCGATGTACTCAACGCCATCGGAGCTCACCACGACGAAATCGAAATGACAACCCTTATTTCTCCGATTGTTCAAGTTTGTGATGCCATTTCTGGTGCACGCCCTGGTGCGCGCCGAGAAATTGTTGAAGCATATATCAAGCGCATCAAAGAACTCGAAAACCTTGCGCTTTCTTACGAAGGTGTAGGCAGCGCATACGCCATCCAAGCTGGTCGGGAGTTACGCGTTTTAGTGGAAGCCGAAAAAGTTTCTGACCAAAGAGCAGAAGAACTTTCGTTCACCATCTCACAAAAAATTCAAACCGAAATGACCTACCCAGGTCAGGTCAAAGTAACCGTCATTCGCGAAAAACGCGCAGTGAGTTACGCCAAATAATTCGCATGCGCCAGGACCAACTGCCCCTACTCATTTCAGGGCCATGTTCGGCCGAAACGCAAGCGCAACTCTTAGCGACAGCGGAGGCCCTTGTTGGGCTTCCGCTGTCTTATTTTAGAGCTGGTATCTGGAAGCCTCGCACCCAACCCGGCGCGTTCGAAGGAGTCGGAGAAAACGGCCTCAGATGGCTGCAAGAAGTCAAGAAAACCTACGGTTTTAAAATTTGCACAGAAGTAGCTACAGCCGAACATGTAGCCTTAGCCGAGCAATACGAACTCGATATGGTCTGGATTGGTGCAAGATCAACTGTCAATCCATTTACTGTTCAAGAACTTGCCGAGGCCCTGCAAGGCAAAAACATTCCGGTAATGGTTAAAAATCCGGTGAACCCAGACCTCAAACTCTGGCTAGGCGCTATTGAAAGACTAGAACGACACCAAATCGAAGTAATTGGGGCAATACACAGAGGTTTTTCAGTATACGAAAAGACCAATTACCGCAATAACCCGCATTGGCAAATTGCCATCGACCTTAAGCAAGAAAGACCTGAGCTGAACCTCATCATGGATCCGTCGCACATAGGCGGAAGATCCAACCTGATTCAACCACTTGCACAACAAGCCCTTGACTTGAATTACGACGGGCTCATGATCGAAAGCCACATTGACCCAGACAAAGCCTGGACCGATGCCAAACAACAAATTTCACCCCAAAAACTCAAGGAAATTTACACGGAGTTGGAACCCAGAAATCCGGCAGCCGTTCAAGCCAATGCCTTGGCTGCTTACCGAGAACAACTCAGTATCATCGATGACTCCTTGATCAATTTATTGCAACAACGCATGGCCATCTCCAAAGAAATTGGAGTGCACAAACGCCAGCATAACCAGCATATCTTACAAGCACAACGCTGGGAGGAAACCCTCAAGGCCAACTTACAAAAAGCGCTAGACAGCGGCTTATCTGAAGAATTTGCCAAACAAATGATCAAAATGCTCCACGAAGAATCATTACGTATTCAGATGGCGGTCAATAGTCAAAATAACAATGATCATTCAGGCAAATAAGTATGAAGGGCATTTAACTGCGCCGGGCTCAAAGAGTCATGCCCAACGTCTTTTGTTACTTGCCGCATTGTCAAAAGAAAGCAGCACTATTCAAAATTTTGACAACTCGGCAGACAACCTTTCTACGCTTGCTGCACTGCGACAATTGAACCACAAGCTTCGTTTGGAAGGTACGCAAGTTCTTGTCGAACCCTTACCATACAAAAATGCCCAAATTGATATCCAAATTGGCGAAAGCGGTTTTGGTCTCAGGACACTCGCTTTTGTAGGACACTGTTTTGCGAGTTCCTACAGCATCAATGGTGTTGGTTCCTTATTAACAAGAACACATTGGGCAACCATCAATACGCTCGAGGCCTTGGGGTTAGAAATACAGCACAATGACGGAAAATTACCCTTACAAATTTCCGGAAGCATTCAAAATTTTCGATTATCCGTGGACGGTTCTTCGGGTTCACAACATGTTTCGGGCCTGTTTATGTTGGCTTCACAAATTAACGGATCCTGGGAAATCACTGTTGAGCATCTTAAGAGTGCGCCATATTTCTATTGGACACTAGCAACACTGCGCCAAGCTGGCTTTGTTTATGAATTAAAGGAACGCACCTATTTCTTTGAAGGTGCACAAGAATTGCATTTAAAAAATGCTACCATCGAGGGTGACTGGAGCAGCGTAGCTGCACATTTGGTTGGAGCAGCCATCAGCGGCTCGATTCACGTATCAGGACTTTTGGCAGACAGCCTGCAGGCCGATCGCGGTCTTTTAAAAATTCTCTGTGCATTTGGAGCTGAAATCAAGTGGGAAAATGGCGTTTTAACGGTAACACAAGCAAAAGAAGCCAATGGCTTTCAGACAGATATCAATGACCACCCTGATTTATTTCCTGTTTTAGTCATATTAGCATGTGCCGCAATAGGAGTTTCGCGTATCCAAGGAATTCAGCGACTTCAAAACAAAGAATCAGACCGACTCGCTGCGATGTGTGCTGCCCTCGAAGCCTGGAAAATCCAATATGAGATCAAAGACGATCAAATCACTATTTGGGGAAAGGGCAAGTTACCTTTTGCTGAATTGAATAGTTATAACGATCACCGCATTGCAATGGCGATTTGTATGGCGAGCCTATTGAGCGAAAACGGACAAGCGATCAACGAAATGCACTGCCTCAAGAAATCGTATCCTGGTTTCTATGAAGATTTTCTGGCGCTCAGTAAGGGTGAATAGAAGAGTCATCTGAACGATTTTTCTCCTTAATTACTTTGCATAATATATTGCTCAAAGGTAAGATCGAGTCTTGAAAGACGCGCTTTGATATCCTTTTTCTTAGCGGCTTCTACTTTTGGGTCCTTGAGCAATAAATTATAATACTTACGAACCATTGCGGTATCTCTGGGCTCATTGATGTCGTAGGAGCTCCCTAAACTTTCAATAACCAATAGGCGGTTTTTATAATTCGGAAAGCGCTGTAATAAAGTGTCTGCATAGGCGCGAGCTTCTCTTGGCGCGGCCATGCTTTCGTAAATCATGTGCGTTTTAAAAATGTAATCGGCACTTGAGGTGTCTTGTGGGAAAGCTTGAAAGTATGCTTTGTAACGGTTTACCAACTCGATTTGAGCCAAGCTCGTGATATCTTTGGCTTTTTCAGGATCCATTTGCAACTTGCTGAGTGAATCTTCATAGGTTTGAATGGCTTCTTTTAACGTTTCTTTTTTGCCCTTTTCAGTAGCATTGGTGCCACAAGATGTTAAAAATATACCTGTTAAAAACAACAAAGCTAGGCTTCGTTTTGAATTGAAAAATGTACCAATGATTTTCATATTAAACGTTGTTTTTTATGTCCTGGGAAACTCATTTTATAATCAACATTGATGGCGCCAATGGTAATATTTCCTAGTCGTTTAGTCAACAATTTTTTCTTCAACGGACTCAGGTGGTCAGTAAATAAAATCCCCTCAATGTGGTCGTATTCATGTTGAATAATACGAGCGGCGTATCCTTCGTAAGTTTCTTCATGAAATACCCAATTTTCATCATAATACGTAATGACTAACTTTTCATGACGCGTGACATTTTCGCGAATACCGGGAATTGACAAACAACCCTCTTGAAAAGCCCACTTATCGCCACTCTCTTCTTCGATGATCGGATTGATGAAAACTTTCTTAAAATGCTCAATTCCTTCCGCTTTTGGGTCTGGTTCGTCGTCCTCTTCATCGGCAAATGGGCTACCATCTACAATGAACAAACGAATGCTCTTGCCAATTTGTGGGGCCGCAAGACCTACGCCTTTGGCATGATACATCGTTTCGAACATATCGGCAATGAGTTTTTGTAAGTCAGGATACTGCTCGTCAATTTCAACAGCTTCTTTTTTCAATACTGGATCGCCGTAAGCTACAACAGGTAAAATCATGCTACAAATTTAGTAAGGATTAGCTTTGACTCAGATAATCTTGCAAAATGAGTGCGGCTGCCACTTGGTCTATAAGGGTTTTGTCTTGTTTTTTCTTTTTGCTTCCGGTCATTGATATGGCTTGACTAGCCATTTTTGAAGAATAACGCTCATCCATTAAATGTATAGTGAGGGTAGGATATTTTGCCTCTAGAAATAATTTCAAGTTGCGCACATTTTCAGTAACGTGAGAGTCAGAGCCGTCGAGACGTGTCGGGTACCCGAGTATAATTTCATGAATCTTTCTTTTAGGAATTTCGATCTCTAACCATTTTTCTAAGGTTTCTGAACCAATTGTAGTGAGCGGGCTCGCAATAATTCGGTTGGCATCACTAATTGCTAAGCCACAACGCTTCAGGCCAAAATCTATACATAATACCACTGACATCATTCAAAATTACGGAGTTTATCGCATAATTATATCGTGAGGATTAATTTCCTAAATGTATCAAAGAAGTATTTGTAATTTCGTATTGTATGCGCAAAAGATTTTTTTTTACCGGACTTTTCATGATGGTGCTGCTATTTGCTTGTCAAGAGAATGATAAACAAACAACAGCGCCTATTTTTGACCATCACGGCAATCAATTTACACAACCTTTTGATGGGCTTGAAGCATTTTTGAACTACCAAGAAAAAATCGAAAACAAAAATGACCTTCAAAAACTCAAATCTCTTCTCTTTACAGAAAGAAACGGCAATACAATTCAGTCAGAGGCATTTCTTGAAAAAAATGGCGACATCGCCAAAGCCCTACTCCATCAAACAACAACCAATGGGCAGCAAATTCAATATACCTTTTACTTTCTCAAAGGTGTATTGAGTATGGCAGAAGTTAATTTCAGTCAGGTTTCAAAGAATTTTAGTTACCATGTATTCTTCAATGCAGCACAAAGCCCTATTGCCACCTACATGCACCGTGTGGTTGATGCTGAAGTTGAAGACACCCATCCTTGGACACTTTGCAAACCCCAACCCTGGCTCAACAAGGTCATTGAAAAAAGCCTGCGTCAACTATCCGAGATGCAAAACCAAGAAGGCGCTTTTGAATTACACTTTCTAGGTTTCAATGAAGCTTTCAATAAAAAATTCATCGAATTCGGCAATACAAACTACAGTACCAACCTGGCCTACATCGACCAAGAAACACTTGTTCAACAAATGAAAAAATCACCCCAAACCTACCAATCAAAAATCTTCCAAATACAATTCGAAGAAATCACCGAAGCATCCGGCTTCAGTTATCAGTTGTTGACGGAGATTCTATTGAAGCATTAAATAAATTTATTATGTTGCTTCATGCAACAAATACTAGGGTTTCTTCGTCTTAACTACTTGTACTTACCTTTTTTCATGAAAAAACTAATACTTCTCCTTATTCTTTTAGCTGTTTCTCCGCTTTACTTTGGACAAAATGTCAAGGTGAGTGGGCGTTTGGTAGATACCAGCGGAACAGCTGCCATCAAAGAAGCCAGCATTATGGCGATCCGCTTACGTGACTCCGTTTTACTCAAGTATACCCGAAGTAATCAAAATGGTGAGTTTGTTTTGCAAGATCTTCCCATAGACTCTTTTCAAGTAGTCATTGAGCACCGCAATTGGACACCGCGCAGTGTTTATATCATGGCTTCCAAACAAAAAACAACCTTTGACTTACCAGATATCAGACTCTTTCCCAAAATTCAAGAGGTCAAAGAAATCGTTGTGACCAAAAATAGAAACGCCATGTATTTCAATGGCGATACCTTGGTGTTTGTAGCCGATTCATTCAAAGTAGCAGAAAATGCAGTTGTGGAAGACTTACTTAAAAAATTGCCAGGCATCAAAGTGGAAGATGACGGGTCCTTGACCTCCCAAGGAAAAGAAATTAGTAAGGTACTTGTTGATGGCGATGAGTTTTTTGGCTCCGACCCTACCATTGCCACGAAAAACTTGGCAGCTAAAGGTGTAGAATCTGTTCAGGTTTACGAAAAGAAAAACGAAGATGCCGCTGCAGGCGAAGACGACAAAATTCAAGTACTCGACCTCCGGCTCAAAGAAGATGCCAAAAAAGGCTACTTTGGAAAGGCCACTGCTGCCTCTGATTTCAATCAAGGAGCTGCCGACAAGGCATTTTATGAGAGCGAAGTACTTTTCAATAAATTCAATAAGTCGCAAAAAATCTCAGTTTTTATGTTGGCTTCCAATACCCCGAAATCTAGTTTAGGTTTTGGCGACATGAATAAATTTGGTCTGGATAATGAACTCAACGATAGCGGTCTGAATTTCTGGGATAGAGATTCAAGGGGGAATAATTCAGGGATACCTCAAACCTTAAAAACAGGTGTATATTATACCGATCGCCTATCCAAGAAAGTAAAAATTGGAATGAACTATGCTTACTATCAGAGTGAGTTACAAGCAAACTCGAGTAGTCAGTCACAGTACTTTTTGGCCGATAGCTCTTATTACACCAAAGACTCTGCAAATAACCAATCGCTCTCGACTTCTCATCGACTCAACCTGACCCTGAGCATCGACATTGATTCGCTCACAAAATTGGAAATCAAACCCAATTTACATATCGATGGTGGTGAGCAAAACAATACTTCAGTCCAAGACTTTAGAAACAATAGCTTTGATTCATATTTGCTGACCAACGTCAATAATAACTATGTCTCAACCGGACTCACCAGCCGTTCTGAGGCTACATTACGAAGAAAATTTGGCAAACCAGACCGCGAACTAGAAGCAAAATATGTTTTGAATTACAACCAAAATGCTTCTCAAGGTGGGCTCAAAACCAATACTACCAATCTTTTCCTTGATACCATAATTGATCAGCAAAAAACCAATGAAAATATCAGTTCTACACACTACTCTACCCTTACTTATACTGAGCCACTGACCAAAAGCTTAACGCTCATTACAGAATATTTCCTAGAACTTGGTACTTCTGGGCAAAACCGCTACACCTATAATCAAGATCCATTCAGTGGCCAGTTTTCTGTCTTGGATAGTCTTTTCACCAATGACTTTCAAAACGAGCGCCTTCAACAACGCGGAACTGTCTTACTTAACTATAATTACAAAAATCACCAATTTAAAGGAGGCATGGGCTATCGAAATATTCAAATTGCCAACGCTAATCAATTTACAGGTGCAGTTATCAATCAAGATATTTCAAATTTCTTGCCGACCTTCTCTTATCAGTTCAAGCCTAGCATGGCTAAAAGAATTAATATCAGGTACAATACGTATTCTGCACCACCAAGTGCCAATGACTTACAGCCTGTAAGAGATAACACCAATCCTAACCGCATCCAAGAAGGTAACCCAGACCTCAAGCCAAACTACCAACACCAAATTAATTTTAATGCCAATGTTTGGCAAGCCATGACGGGTCGTTATTTATGGTCTGGTGGAACTGCAACCTTTACTCAAAATGCTTTTGCCAACAGCACTAGTTTTGATGCCCTAGGACGCACTATTTCCAAAACAATCAATGTAGACGGCAATATGTTTGCAACTGTTTATGCCGGTGGTGGCTATCCGATCTTGAATAGAAAACTCACTTTTGAGCCAAGCATGAACGCATCATATATCAGAAATAACAATTTCATTAATGGCGATCTCAATACCACGAGCACCACAACGATCAGTGGTGCCTTTTCGATTGAACTGAGTCTAGATAGCTTAGAGATGGGCATTGGAACAGATTATACTTATGTGAATCCTGTCACCACCTTAAATAGCTTTTCAAACCAACCCTACTCGACTCAAAATTATTTCATGAATGGCGATTGGCGCTTGCCAGCGCATTTCCGTTTCAAATGGGAACTCAATTATACCTTGAACAGAGGTCGTGCCGCGGAATTTAACCGAGATTTCTTCATCGTCGACCTCGAGCTTCAAAAAGCTTTCTTGAACAATGAAAACCTCATCTTGGGCTTTTCGATCAATGACCTACTCAATCAAAATATCAACTTGCAAAGAACGGTTTCAAGCAACATGATTACCGACAACTACACGCGCATCATTTCGCGTTATTTCTTAGTGAGACTTACTTATAAATTCAATAACAACAAGACCCGTGAAGAAGATTTTCGCATGTGGCATTAGTGCCTTGTTGCTCAGCTTGCAAGCTTGGGCGCAAACAGAATATATTCACGCCGGTAAAATTACTTTTGAAAGGCGTACCAACCTTGAAAAGCGCTTTACCGACCAACGCATGAAGCGCTTTGTGACCGAAGAGAATAAAATTCGGATCGAACCCTTTTATTTGTATTTCAATGATACCGCATCTTTGTTTCAGGTTGCAGAAATGAATCAGCCTGAAGAAATGGCTTGGCTGACTACCAAAAATGCGTATGCACAAAATTTAAAGGAGAGTCAGCAACTCATGATGCTCGCGGTGTTTGGTCAAAACGTTTACGTTCAGGATAGCCTCCCAGAGCGTACCTGGAAAATTACAGATAGCAAAAGATCAATTTGTGGTTATGAATGTCGCAAAGCGATTTACCAAAAAAACGACAGCACGCGTCTATACGCGTGGTACACACCAATGCTCACACCATCTGTTGGGCCTGAAGGTTTTTGTGGCTTACCCGGAACTATTTTAGGCCTTGCAACAGAAGATGGTGGCATTGTTTACTTTGCCAAAAAAATTGAACTCATCGAGCCCAAAAAAGAAGAACTGCTGCTGAATCCGGGCAAAAACAAAGTTTTCACAATCAATGAACTTCGGGCGAAAATTGAAAAAGAATATGGTTCTACCCCTTGGGGTAAGCGCCTGTTTGACGATATTTTCCGTTGGTTGTAACCAAACCTTTTGTCCTATTTTCTGTTCTGCTTGAATGAAAACACTCGTTAGCTATACCGAGCTCATTGAAAACGCCCTTAGCGATTTCAACTTACCGCAACAACCTGCTCAACTTTATGATCCGCTGCGTTATTTCCTGACCCTCGGCGGAAAAAGGATGCGACCAATTCTAACGCTTTTGGCTACAGAAGCTTTCGGAAAAAATGCAAAAGATGGTATACACGCTGCACTTGCAGTCGAGCTTTTTCATAATTTTTCCTTGATTCACGATGATATCATGGATGCGGCACCATTGCGTAGAGGGCAGCATACCGTCCATGAAAAATGGAATACCAATATTGCCATACTTTCTGGCGATGTTTTGCTTGTGAAAGCTTATGAATGTCTAGGAAAATATGACGCAAACATTTTTAAAAACCTTTTTGCTGTCTTTAACCAAACCGCAATTGAAGTCTGTGAAGGCCAACAATACGACATGGATTTTGAGCAACGCAACGACGTCTCAGAAGAGGACTATATCGAAATGATCCGTCTCAAAACTTCGGTTTTACTAGGTTGTGCGCTAGAACTTGGGGCAATAATTGGAGGTGCAGACTTATCTGAAGCTCAAAAAATATATCGCTTTGGTGAACAACTTGGACTCGCTTTTCAAATCCAAGATGACCTCCTGGATTTATTCGGAACAGAAGCGCAAGTTGGAAAGCAAATTGGCGGGGATGTTTTAGCCAATAAAAAAACGTTGCTTTCCATAGCTGCCAAACGCCTAGCAAGCCCCGAACAAAGATTGACCCTCAAGGAAATTGAGCAGGTTAAAAATGATACAGATAAAATTGCCCGAACACAGAAAATCTACCAAGAGCTAGGTGCTAAATCATATTGTGAAACCAAAATGAATAACTTCCACCAAGAGGCCCTTCAAGCCCTCGACCTTATTGAGAGCAAACATTCAAAGGCGGCATTTTACGACTTAGCAGAATTTTTGCTCAATCGTGCGCATTAAAAAGCATTTTGTAGCATTTTCGTTATATTTGTGGGAATCTAAATTTTCAACAATGAAAAAACTGTACTTTTCTTTTCTTGCCTTGACGGCAGCAGGTACTTTTCATGCGCAAGTGAAAAGCATCAACGCACCGCGTCTAGACAAAAAAGCTTCTTTTGAAGTAGGATCTAGCGTGGCTCACAAACCTTCAGCAGATGCGAAGGCAACAACTATTTGGTCTGACGACTTCTCAACTGCCGCTAACTGGGCAATTGCGAGCACTGGTTCAAACCCAGAGCAATGGCATTTCATTAACACGCCAAACTCTATCCCGGTTTCTGCTTTGAGCCCATTTGCTGCTCCTACCGCTGCAAACGGTTTCTTGTTTGTCAACTCTGATGCAAACAATACACAAGACCAAGACGGAACTCCAATCATTACAACTGCAACTACAGTGAATGCTATTGACTGTTCTGCTCACAGCGTAGTAAAAGTTAAATACAACCACAACTTCCGTTGGTGGCATGACACACGTGGTATCCGTGTATCTGGTGACAACGGTGTTACTTGGACTGAATTCCTTATTTCTGACGAAACAGATTATTTTACACCTAACCAAAACTCTGCTAACCCAGAAGTTACAGTAATCGATATTTCTTCTATTGCTGCAGGTCAGTCACAAGTTAAAATTCAGTTTTACTACAACGACAACGACTACTGGGGATGGTACTGGGCAGTTGACGACGTTGAACTTTATGTACCTGAAGCGAACGACGTTAAATTGAACAGTGTTCTTTGGGGTTCTACAGGTTTTTGGGCTGAGCGTTTGGCTTACTACCAGGTTCCACAATCTCAGGTAACTGAAGTTGAGTTTTCTGGTTTAGTTGAAAACATTGGTGCTCAAAACCAAACTGATGCTGTATTTACAGCAACTACTGGTTCATACACTGGTGCATCAGCAGCTACTCCAATCGCAGTTGGTCAAATTGATACCCTAGACTGTGCTACATCATTCACACCAGGTTCTTCTATCGCTAACCACGCATTATCTGCAAACGTTGCACTTGGTGTAACTGACGGTGACCCAAGCAACAACGCATTGAATAACTTTGCAACAATTGCTGTGAATCCTTACGTTTATGCTCGTGACAACGGAACAGCAACAAACGGTTCTTTCAACGGCGGAATGGGCTTCGAAGTAGGTAACATCTTTGATATTTTCTCTAACGTTTCTATCGGTGGAGGTTCTGTATATATCAATGGAGCTGCTGAGCCAGGAGCTGAAATTTACCTCAAGTTATATTCAATCGATCCTGCAACAGGAGACTTCCTTTACGTTGACGAAACAGGTCCATATGTATTACAAAATGCTGACCTCGATGCTGAAGTAACACTTTCTTTCTTAGGTGGTAGCTACCCATTAAATGCTGGTGAAGCTTACTTACTAGTTGCTGGTTCAAACGGTGATGGTGGTGCAACAAATGACCTAGTTGTTGGTACAGCTGGTCCTGCTCCGGCTCAAACTTGCTACTACTACGACATGACTGACCTTACTTGGTACTACACGACTTCACAACCAATGGTTCGCATGAATTTCGACCCTGCATTGGGTGTGAACGAAGAAGTAGCTAGCTTCGGTCTTGAAGTAGCTCCTAACCCAGCTGCAGATGCAACAAACGTAACTTTCACAGTTAAAAATACGACTGATGCTATCATCAACGTAATTGACATGGCTGGTAAAGTTGTTGCTACGCAAACATTGGCTGGTATCAACGGTACACAAAATGTTGCGATCAACACAAGCGCATTAAACAACGGAATGTACACAGTAAGCGTTGCTGCTAACGGTACAATCGTTACTAAAAAATTAGCCATCCGCAAATAAGCAGACTGGCTGAAGCTAAATTGAAAAGGGAGCCCTCGGGCTCCCTTTTTTTTATGATCTAAAACTTATTTATTAACGAAGACTAAACGCCAATACCGCATCTAAAAAAGCATCTGGGGCCTCGGCATGTACCCAATGTCCAGCATTGGTAATAGAAACCAATTGCATATCCGGGTATTGTTCTTCAATAGAACTGATATCCTCATCTACAATATAATTTGACAACAATCCTCTTATAAATAAAGTAGGAGTAAACGATTCGAAGGATGGTAAGGCTTTTAAAATTTCAGGCATACTCGCTTCTAGCACTGGAAAATTTACACGCCAGGCTAATTTACCTTTGTCTTCCCAATACAAATTTTTGAGTAGGAATTGTCTGACTCCTTCTGAATCGATGAATGACTTTAATATGGCTTCGGCTTGGCTTCTCGCAGTCAATGCGCTCAGATCTATCGCGTGGATCGCGGCTAAAATATGTTCATGATGTGGTGCATAAGCTTTGATGCCCATATCAACAACTATGAGTTTTTCAAGAGAATTCGGATACATGCCATCGTAATGCATGGCTAATTTACCACCCATAGAATGCCCGAGTAAAATCGGGTTTTTAATTTTTAAATCGAGAAACAACTCTTGAAGATCTTCTACCATCAGTGCATAACTGAATTCATCGGACCATTCTGAATGGCCGTGATTGCGGAGGTCAACAAGTGTTACTTGGAAGTATTCAGCAAGTTTCTTAGCATGTGTTTGCCAGTTGTCTGAGAAGCCAAAAAGTCCATGTAATATAACCAAGGGTTTTCCCTCGCCTAATTGTTTATAGGATAGTTTCATTTGATGGTTTGTGGAGTACCAACGCTACGGACTGTAAATTGTTTGTCATTGATTTTAGAGAGTACGCCGACCATTTGTTCTGGAGCAATTTTTTTGCGGTCGTAGTATACTTTTATGGTTTGCTCCTCGAGACTATCAATATAGTTGACCTCGACTAGATCCACAGCACAAGTTTCTTTGAGTGCCTTGCGGATACTTCCGCCACAACCCATTTGGCAAACCATTCCCTTCACCCCAAGTTCAACAGTGGTATTTGCCTTTGCTGGCTCACACACTTTCGCTGCTGTTTTATCTTGGAAAACCGTTTTTTTTGATTCACAAGACCACAAGGTCAATGCTAAAAAGCAAGGAATGACATATTTCATGTTACAAAATTAAACTAGTTCTTGAATAAGTTCAAGTGAATGTGTAGATTTGTTCAAACTTGAAATCATGAAAAAACTATTTTTTATCGCAATGGGAGCGCTTTTCATCGGCGCTGGTACACTTAGCTCTTGTAGCAAATATACAGAAGGCCCGAGCTTTGCTTTGTCTTCAAAAACTTCACGTCTCGCCGGTACTTGGAAACTTTCTGCAAAAACACTTAACGGCGTGAATGCTGTTGAAAATGGTTATTCAGAAACACTAATAATTGGAAAAGACGGAAGCTTTCAAGATACAGCAAAAATCAGTTATATGGGCTTCAATTATACAGGATCTGTATCAGGTACTTGGAGTTTTTCAGACGACAAAATGCAAGTTGTTTTTAACTCTCAAGGAACCAATACATCTTTCACAATCAATGGTAACAACACCTGGAACATCGTCAAATTAGCTAAAGACGAAATCAAATTTGAAAGAATTGGTAGCAACAACAGCGTTACTGCCATGACTTACGTTCCTAAAAACTAATAGCAAATGAAGCGTATACTTTTCACATTTTCATTGGTAACTCTTGGACTGAGTGCCTGTTCGAAATTCTCAGAAGGGCCCAATTTTTCTTTGCAAACTAAAAAAGCAAGATTGTGCAATGACTGGAAACTAGCAGATTACGTACTCAATGGTAACAATATCTTTGATGCAGCTGTAAGCTCAAAATTGAGTATCGATAAAGATGGTACCTATTCTACGTCTAACTTCAGCAATGAGCTTGGGCAAATCCAAGGCACATATAGCCATGGTACCTGGAAATTTGGAGGTGATTCAACGATTCTTTATATGTATGAGGATACCACAACCATCAATCCTGTACACGAATATACTGTTAAAGAATTGCGCAGCAAACGCATGGTTCTGGAAGAAGAGGTATTTCAAACTGGAGACGTACATCGTGTGACATTCATTCAGCAATAAACACACTTTAACCAATAAAAAAATGCCTTTCGATGAAAGGCATTTTTTTTGATAAATATTTTGGAAATCTAAACAAATTTTGGGTCCGATTGCATGACATGACCACAAGCTTTGCAGGTCCTCATCTCTTCGGAACCATAAAATTCTTTGAAGCGAGGTAGAAAATCTTTTTCAATATTCTCCAACGCAAAGCGATAAGTATGTAAATGCTCATTGCAATTTTCACAGAACCACATGAGACCATCTTGAAGATTGGTACCTTTTCGGACACGTTCGATCACTAAACCAATGGTATTAGCTCCTCTGGCAGGTGAATGCGGTGTGTTGGCAGGCAACAAAAACATTTCTCCTTCTTTGACGATGATGTCTTTGGCCTTTCCTTCATGCTGTATGCGCACCGTCACATCTCCCTCTAGCTGATAAAAGAGTTCTTCGCTTTCGTTATAGTGGTAATCTTTACGGGCATTTGGGCCAGCTACAACCATTACAATGAAATCTCCAGCCTCTTTGTACAAGTTTTTGTTTGAAACTGGTGGCTTGAGGAGGTCTCGATTGTCATCGATCCATTTTTGAAGATTGAAAGGTGCCAACATAAGCGTTTGTTTAGGCGTTAAGAATTCCTCTTGAAATGACGATTTTTTGCACTTCAGATGTTCCTTCGTAAATCTGGGTGATTTTTGCGTCGCGCATCATGCGTTCAACATGATATTCTTTCACAAAACCGTAGCCACCGTGAATTTGGACTGCTTCAACCGTTTGTTCCATAGCAACTTTTGAAGCATAAAGCTTCGCCATCGCACCAGATTGGTCATAATTGCGGCCAGCGTCTTTGTCTTGAGCAGCTTTGTAAACCAACAAACGTGCAGCTTCAATTTCAGTAGCCATATCGGCCAGTTTAAATGAAATAGCCTGATGCTTGTAAATTTCTTTACCAAATGCCTGGCGCTCCTTGGAATATGCCGTAGCCAATTCAAATGCTCCTGCGGCAATTCCTAAAGCTTGAGACGCAATTCCGATGCGGCCACCTGAGAGGGTTTTCATGGCAAATATGAAGCCAAAACCATCTTCACCAATGCGGTTTTCTTTTGGCACTTTAACGTCATTGAATAACAAGGTATGGGTATCACTACCGCGAATACCCATTTTATCTTCTTTAGCGCCCACTACAAAACCATCCATGCCGCGTTCTACGATAAGGGCATTAATGCCTTTGTGTCCTAATTCTGCATTTGTTTGTGCAATGACGAGGTATATCGAGGCTGAAGAACCATTGGTAATCCAGTTTTTTGTACCATTGAGTAAGTAGTGGTCTCCCATATCAATTGCGGTGGTACGCTGCGAAGTTGCATCAGAACCAGCTTCAGGTTCTGATAAACAGAAAGCACCAATTTTCTCTCCTTTAGCAAGCGGAACGAGGTACTTTTGCTTTTGTTCCTCAGTGCCGAAATGCTCAAGGCCCCAACAAACCAATGAGTTGTTGACAGACATACAAACCGAGGCAGATGCATCTACTTTAGAAATTTCTTCCATCGCAAGTACGTAAGAAAGCGTATCCATGCCACTACCGCCGTATTTTGGATCAACCATCATACCCATGAAGCCAAGCTCTCCGAGTTGTTTGATTTCCTCGGCAGGGAATTTCTGTAAGTTATCTCTTTCAATCACGCCAGGTTTCAGGACGTTTTGCGCAAAATCGCGGGCAGCTTCCTTGACGGCTAGATGTTCTTCGGTGAGTTCAAAATTCATGTTGACTGATTTATAATTTTAATTTTGACAAAAATAAACGAATTCCCCTATTCTTGAAAGCAAAAGACACGAATAAAATACAGCTCTTAGGCCTGATGTCAGGAACATCCTTAGATGGGCTAGATATCGCCCAGGTTGAATTTGAATTTCACACCAATCAAAACCCTGTTTTTCAAATCATTAACACCCGAACCCTTCCTTACCCCGAGGCCCTACTTTCAAAACTCAAAACGAGTGCACAATTGTCTAGCTCGGCCCTTTTTCAATTACACCACGAACTTGGTTTATTTTACGCGCAAAGTGTGCTACATTTTTGCCAATCTTTTCTGATCGACCCTCAAAAAATAACGGCCATCGCAGCACACGGACAAACAATTTTTCACCAACCAGAACAAGGATATACTGTCCAAATTGGCTGTGGGATTACCTTGAATTACCATACCCAAATACCCGTCATTAATGATTTCAGAACCTTAGATGTAGTGGCAGGTGGTCAAGGAGCACCTTTGGTTCCAATTGGCGATGCTTTGTTGTTTAGCAATCAGGCCGATGGTTTTCTTAATCTAGGAGGTTTTGCCAACGTATCTTGTCAAAAAAATGGGACACATTTAGCATTTGACATCGCACCGGCCAATCTACCGCTCAATATCTGGATGCGCGAAATTGGACATGAATTCGATGAAAACGGGAATTTAGCCAGAACTGGAAAAGTGGATACCCGCATTCTTGAAAAACTTCTGGCACTTCCGTATTTTGCGCAAACCGGGCCAAAATCTTTGGGAACAGAATGGATGCAGGCACATTACCTTCCAATCTTTGAAGATTTGGCATTGGCAGACAGACTCCGAACTCATATTGAATTACTCAGCATTGTCACTGCACAAGATTTTCATCAGCTCGGACTTCAGAAAGTACTTGTAACAGGAGGCGGTGCCTTTAATGCATACCTCATGGAAAATATAGCCGCTCAGTTTAGCGGTGACCTCATCACCCCCGACGAAAAAACAATTGCTTTTAAGGAAGCGTTGATTTTTGCATTTTTGGGCGCACGATTTATTAGAAATGAAACGACCACAATCGCAAGCGTAACTGGTTCAAACGAAGCCCTGTGCACAGGCACTTTACATGATTACCAAAGAAAACTCTTTAGTATATAAATATTGGTAATTTTGCCTTGCTTATAAATAACAAATCAAAAACATGAAAGAACTTCTCTCCAAATTTGAAAACAAAAGACCCGAAATCGTATTTGAGTGGAAAGACCCAGAAACAGAAGCTGAAGGTTGGGTGGTGATCAATTCTTTGCGTGGAGGAGCCGCTGGTGGCGGTACGCGTATGCGACTAGGCCTTGATAAAAGAGAAGTAGAGTCTTTGGCAAAAACAATGGAGGTTAAGTTTACTGTCGCTGGCCCAGCGATTGGTGGCGCTAAATCTGGTATCAACTTTGATCCAAAAGATCCAAGAAAAAAAGAAGTATTGAAGCGCTGGTTTGCGGCTGTTTCTCCGCTACTCAAAACATATTATGGAACTGGCGGAGACCTCAACGTAGACGAAATACATGAAGTCATTCCGATGACCGAAGATTGCGGAGTTTGGCACCCGCAAGAAGGTGTTTTTAACGGCCATTTCAAGCCAAATAATACGCAAAAAATCAATCGTATTGGTCAATTACAGCGCGGTGTCTCTAAAGTTTTAGCCGACGAAAAATATAGCCCGAAAGTAGACAACAATTACGTAGTTGCAGACATGATAACTGGCTATGGTGTGGCGTGCTCAATTGAACACTACTTTACATTGTGGGGAGGCGCTCTACAAGGCAAGCGTGTATTGGTACAAGGCTGGGGAAATGTCGGCTCTGCAGCAGCATACTACTTAGCTCAGAAAGGAGCGCTTATTGTCGGAATTATTGACCGCGTTGGCGGTATCATCTCAACCGAGGGGCTTTCATTCGAAGAAATTCGAGCGCTTTTCATTAACAAAAATGGCAATGAATTAGCTGCACCAAACATGCTTAGTTACGAAGCAACTAACCAGGCATTTTGGTCCACGCCTGCCGATATTTTTATCCCTTGCGCTGGAAGTCGCATGATCAACGAAGAACAACTCGAGCAATTATTGAAAGCGGGTGTTAGCGTTATTTCGTCCGGTGCCAACGTTCCGTTTGCTGATCAAGAAATTTTCTTTGGCCCTATTGCCGAAAAAGCCGACGCCAACCTCGCACTCATTCCTGACTTCATCGCTAACTGCGGTATGGCAAGGGTTTTTGCTTATCTCATGAGCTCCGATCTAGAAAGCTTAGAAGATGCGCAAATTTTTGAAGATGCAAGTCAAACTATCCACAATGCATTGCAAAATACACATGCGGTTCATCCTGGTAAAACGGGTATAGCAAAAGCTGCATTTGAAATTGCTCTGAAGCAACTCGTTTAGTTCAAATGTCTATAACACTCACACTTTTTCTCATTTTTATTGTTGGTTACACAGTAATAACGCTTGAGCATCCACTCAAAATAGATAAGCTGATACCTGCCCTATTGATGATGGCAATTTCATGGGCATTAATCGCAGTAAATTCAATAAATAATGAAGAAACTAACGAATTGCTTTTACATCACTTTGGTAAAACATCAGAAATTCTGATTTTTCTAATGGGCGCAATGGCAATTGTCGAAATGATTGATTATTTCGATGGTTTCAGCAGTGTGCAGCGTCTGATAAAAGTAAAAACGAAATATGGCTTACTTTGGGTTTTATGTTTATTGGCCTTCCTTTTATCTGCAGTAATTGACAACCTAACTGCAACAATTGTTTTGATTTCTATTTTAAGAAAACTTATCAAAGACAAGGAGCTGCGGCATTGGATGGTAGGGTTTGCCGTCATTAGTGCCAATGCAGGTGGGGCTTGGTCTCCAATTGGTGATGTAACGACCACCATGCTTTGGATTGGTGGGAAGGTCAGTGTTATGAAACTTATTCAACATCTATTGATTCCTTCTTTACTCTCAATTGTTGTTCCTTTACTCATTGCAAAGCGAATTCCAATTTTCAAAGGAGGATTTGAAACATTCAAGGTAGAAAAAACTCAAAAAAATGCTGGATTTATATTAGTAACGGGTTTGTTTTTAATCATCCTTGTACCTGTTTTTAAAACGGTAACACATCTGCCTCCTTACATGGGAATGTTGTTTTCGCTCGCCATTTTTGCACTAATCGGTGAATTCTTAAGTAAGCGGCATTTGAATTTAAGTACAATCAGTGAAGGAAGTAAAGCAGATCATGTTGGGCCCACACTGAAATCTTTGAGTAAAATTGAAATGCCCTCCATCCTATTCTTTTTAGGAATTTTAATGACCGTTGCTGCCCTCGAAACGATGGGGCTCATTGAGCAATTTGGTGAAAATATCTTAGCAACTGGCATCTCTAAAGAGCTTTATATTTCATTCTTAGGAATTGCGTCCGCTATTGTTGATAACGTTCCACTCGTAGCAGCGTCAATGGGAATGTTTAAAGATACCATGGATGCAGATTCTTGGCATATGATTGCTTTTGCTGCCGGTACTGGTGGTTCTATATTAATCATTGGTTCTGCCGCTGGAGTAGTTGCAATGGGTATGGAACAAATTGGATTTGGTTGGTATTTGAAACGTTTAGCGCCACTGGCTTTAGTGGGTTATATTTCTGGTATCATCGCCTTTATTTTTCTGTGACAAATAGAATTGAATAAGGACCTGACATATTTAGAATGCGTTGCATGGCTTTTTGCCAGATTTCCGGCCTATCAGCAAATAGGCGCAAGCGCCTACAAGCCTGGTCTAGAGCGCGTTGAGTTACTTCTAGAAAAATTGGACATCGATCCTCAACTAATTCCTAGCATTCATATAGCCGGTACCAATGGTAAAGGAAGTACCGCTGCCTATTGCGCAAGCATACTTTCTGAAAAACAATATAAAGTGGGGCTTTTTACTTCCCCTCATATTTATGACTTTTCAGAACGTATTCGGGTGAATGGAACTCCTATTTCTGAGGACTTTGTAATTGCATTTTGTGAAAACGTAAAACAAAAATTACCCGACCTAGATGCCAGTTTTTTTGAGTTGACTTTTGCCATGGCCCTCGCCTATTTTCAAGTACAAAAGTGCGACTTCATGGTAATAGAAACAGGACTAGGCGGAAGGCTAGATGCCACAAATGTCATTTACCCTCGCCTCTCAATCATTACCAATATTTCACTTGATCATCAAGAATTTTTAGGCGATACCCTTGAAGAAATTGCCAAGGAAAAAGCGGGCATTATAAAAAAAAATGTACCCGTTGTTATTGGCCAGACGAGCAAACATACCGCGCACGTATTTGATCAACAAGCAAAAGCATTCATGTCGCCGCTTTATTTTACTGAAGACTTCCCTATTGATCCAAAATTATTGATTGGAGTTCAAGGCTACGCACTTCAAAACTTGAAGAATGCGTTGGTGAGTCTCACCCTCTTAGGCGAGGAATTAACTCCTGATCTCATTTCAATATCTCTTCAAAATCTTTTTAAAAATACGGGGCATTTTGGGCGCTTGCAGCTCGTTCGAAAGCAACCAAAAGTTTATATAGATGTATCACACAATACAGCTGGTATTGACGCAACCCTAAAAATCATCGAAAAAGAACTTACTGGTAAACTTTACATTATTTACGGCGCTGCCAAAGATAAAAACGCAGCCGAAATACTTGCCTTGTTTCCAAAATCAGCAATCGTAAGTGCTTGTACTTTTCAAAACCTCCGAAGTAAATCAATAGCGGATTGGCAAAGTTTAGGATTACAAAGCGTTTATGAGGATGTCAATAAGGCAAAATCTAGCATCCTTGAACAAATGCAAGCCCAAGACATCTTATGGATAACTGGCAGCTTTTTTTTAATCGCAGACCTCCGTCAAGAATAAGATTTTTAAAGTATCTTTGTAGCAATGGAAAAGCAAGTCGTACTCAATGCAACCCAGCTCGAACTAACGCTCAAAAGGCTTGCCCATGAACTTGTTGAAACCCATCACGACTTTCAAAATTCCGTACTCATTGGGCTTCAGCCTCGCGGAATTCACGTTGCGGCTCGTATCAAAGCACAACTAGAACTTATTCTCGGGCATTCCGTTCAAGCAGGTTCCCTAGACATCACTTTTCACCGCGATGACTTCCGCCGCCGTGAAACACCACTTTTACCAAGCGTAACAAACATAGACTTTTCTATAGAAAACAAGCGCATCATCTTACTAGATGACGTCCTTTTTACAGGTCGCACCATCAGAGCAGGTCTTGATGCCTTGCTTACCTTTGGTCGACCATCTCAGGTTCAATTATTGACGCTCATCGACCGCCGCTACAGCCGAGACCTCCCTATTCAAGCCGATTATGTCGGTAAAACTGTAGATACGCTTGCTTCTGAACGAGTAGCTGTCGAGTGGAAAGAAACCGAAGGTGCAGATTGCGTCTTATTATTTACAAAAGAAGGAAATGAAACAGCTCAGCGTTGATCACCTTACAGGCATCATTGACCTCAGTCGTCAAGATATCGAACTTATTCTCGATACTGCATCGCGTTTCAAAGAAGTGATCAACCGACCAATCAAAAAGGTTCCTTCCTTGCGCGATATCACCATCGCCAACGTATTTTTTGAAAACTCCACTAGAACCAGATTATCCTTTGAATTAGCAGAGAAAAGACTTTCTGCTGATGTGGTCAATTTCAGTGCCGCAGGATCTTCCGTTAAAAAAGGCGAAACCTTAGTAGATACCGTCAACAACATTTTGGCGATGAAAGTCGATATGGTTGTGATGCGTCATCCTAATCCTGGAGCTGCCAAGTTTTTATCTCAAAAAATTAAAGCAAGAGTTGTCAATGCCGGCGACGGTACCCACGAACACCCGACTCAAGCCCTACTCGATGCATTCTCTATTCGTGAAAAGCTCGGCAGTGTAGAAGGTAAAAAAGTCGTCATTGTCGGAGACATCTTACATTCCAGAGTTGCCCTCAGCAATATTTATTGCCTTCAAAAACTTGGTGCTGAAGTCATGGTATGTGGGCCAAGTACCCTCATCCCAAAATACATCTCTGAATTAGGCGTGAAAGTCTCTCACAACCTCCGCGAGGCTCTTGAATGGTGCGATGTCGCCAATATGTTGCGCATTCAGCTCGAACGTCAAGATATCAAATTCTTTCCGTCACTTCGTGAATATGCCGCTCTATTTGGGCTTAACAAAGAACTCCTAGACAGTTTGTCAAAAGAAATCATCGTGATGCACCCTGGCCCGATTAACAGAGGTGTCGAGATCACAAGTGATGTTGCTGATTCTAAGCAAAGTATCATTCTTGATCAAGTTGAAAATGGTGTTGCAGTGCGCATGGCTGTAATTTATTTGCTTGCCGCCAAGATCGAAAGATAATTTTTCTACTTTTGACTAAATCATTGTCAATGAATTTTACGGTAGACCCTCAGGGTGAAATTGTTATTGTTACCTGTGAAGTTGAAAAACTTGACGCCAATAATGCCCCTGAATTAAAAGCGCATTTTCTTCAGCTCAATAAAGTAGGAACCAATTTCATGGTACTTGACCTCAGTAAAACCAAATACTGTGATTCCTCTGGTCTGTCTGCCGTACTTATCGCCAATCGGCTCTGCAAAGACACCAATGGCGGATTCGCACTCACTGGCCTTCAACCCAATGTGCGCAAATTAGTTGAAATTGCTCAGCTCGACAAAGTGCTCACAATTGGACATTCTAAAAACGACGCCTTAGACTTACTTGCCAAGTGAGTTTTGAGCTGCATATTCTTGGCTCAGGTGCAGCTTTGCCCACTGGTAAGCGCAATGCAAGTGCACAATACATCAATTGCAACGAACGTCATATTTTAATAGATTGCGCTGAGGGCACCCAACAACAACTTCGAAAATTTGGGCTGAAACTTCAGAAAATTCAACTGATCCTCATTTCGCACTTACATGGCGATCATTTTTTTGGTTTACCCGGCTTGTTATCTACGATGCATTTACTTGGCCGAGACAAACGCCTCGATATTTTTGGTCCTCCTGGTTTAGAAAGCCTTATTAAAAATATGTTAGAAGCGGGTGGACACCCCATAGAATTCAACCTTGTTTTTCATGAACTGATACCCGGGCCAAAAACCCTAATTTTTGAAGACCGACTCATTCAAATAGAAGCATTTGCACTTAAACACCGTATTCCAACATTGGGCTACAAAATTTCTGAGAAACCCAAACTACTCAATCTGGATAAAGCAGCCATTGCAAAAGATGCCCTACTCATTGAAGACTTGCCGAAATTAAAAGCGGGACAGGATATAGAGCGTGATGGCCGGGTATTTCATTTTGAAGATTACACGCTGCCTGCTCAACCCAATTACAGCTACGCTTATTGCTCGGATACCAAACCTGCTTTAGCTTATTTAGAGGCCATTAAAGGTTGTGATTTACTTTACCATGAGGCGACATTCACCGAACAACATAAAGAACGCGCCAAAAGCACCTATCACTCTACAGCACAACAAGCAGCAAAGCAAGCGAAAGAAGCCAATTGTAAATATTTGATTTTGGGGCATTTTTCATCGAGATATGAAGACACGCTTCAACACCTTCAAGAAGCTAAAACCATCCATGATGCAGTCATTGCTGCAGAGGACGGGCTTCATATCAGCTTAGGCTCCTGGAACGATTATTTTTGAGCCCGTCGGTAAAAAACGAATGCAATGATTGCAAAAAGAATGTTTGGTAACCAAACTGCCAGTAATGTGGAGAGGCCAACTTTGGTCGCTGCAACGGTAAGCATTTTCATCGCGAAAATATAGACAAATACGAAGGCCAAGCCGATGGCGATATCTAAACCTATACCACCTCGTTTTTTTTGTGAGGCAACCGAAACACCAATGATTGTTAAAATATAAGTTGCAAAGGGAAAAGCAGTTCGGGTGTGTAATTCTATTTCAAATTCCGGGACTAACTTCGAACCTTTAATTTTTTCTCGTTCTATTGCAGCTTTCAATTCAGTGAAGGTCAAGGCTTGTGCAGCGTTATCCCTTTGCGCCATTTCATCAATGCGATAAGTAAAAGTAGTGTCCTTTGTTTGTCCGTGTACCAAAAGGCCTTTCGGAAAGCGGTAATCTTTTTCGTAATAATCTGTAAGCTTCCATTTATTGGTGCCAGGGGTATTTTGTGCAAAGCGCGCACGCAAAAAATAAATTGGCTCTTGATCTTTGGACCATTTTTGAATAGTGAGGTCGTGGATGCGCTGATCTTGACCTGAGTAATTAGAAAAATAAACCAGCTCATTACCCGGATACTCTGCTTGATAGTTGTCTACGGTCAGTACATCACGGTAATATTTCTCTTCAAAGGCCAAACGTACTTTGTTAGTCCTGGGGACAATAAAATGATTCAGTATCAAGGAAAGGACAGTCAGGATAGTTGCACCAATGAAATAAGGCCTTAAAAATCGAGCTACAGGCCTTCCCGAAAACCAAATTGGAATAATTTCTGTGTCTTGGGCCATTTTTGCCGTAAACCAAATCACTGACAAGAAAATAATCATCGAGGAAAAGGTATTGCCATAATACAAGACAAAAGTGACATAATACTTGAAAAAGATTTCGTTGATGGGTGCCTTATTCGAGATGAACTCACTGAGCTTTTCTGAAATATCGAAAACAACCGATAAGAGCATGATGAGTCCCAACATGAAAAAGAACGTGCCGAGAAACTTCTTTATGATATAGCGGTCTATGCGTTTGAGCATTTTAGAGTCGTTGTCCGAGTTTTTGTACCACTTGATTTTTCCAAGTCAAAAATTCACCGCTGGCAATTTTCTCACGAGCTACACGCATCAGTTCTAAATAGAAGGCTAAATTATGTATGGTGGCTATTTGAATTCCTAGATATTCGCCAGTTTTAATGAGATGTCGCAAATAAGCCTTGGTATATACTTGATCCACCCAAACTGAACTACTCGGATCAAGCGAGGAGAAATCCTTGGCCCATTTTTCATTTTTAATATTGATGGTGCCTTCCCAAGTATACAAGAGCCCGTGCCTAGCATTTCTACTCGGCATTACACAATCGAACATATCAACACCCAGTGCAATACTTTCTAGCAAGTTGATTGGTGTACCAACACCCATTAGGTATCTTGGCTTATCTTTTGGGAGAATATTACAGACGAGGTCTGTCATTTCATAAAGATCCTCATCAGGTTCGCCTACAGAAAGTCCACCAATGGCATTTCCGACAGCGTCAAATTCTGAAATAGCATGCGCTGATGCTTCTCTGAGATCTTTATAGGTACTTCCCTGTACGATCGGAAACAATGCTTGCTCATAACCATATTTAGGTTCAGATTCGTCCATTGCAGTAAAACAACGTTCTAACCAACGGTGCGTGAGGTGCATGGATCGTTTGGCGTAAGCATAATCGCAAGGATAAGGGGTGCATTCATCGAAGGCCATGATGATATCCGCACCAATGCTGCGTTGAATTTCAATAGCGCGCTCTGGTGTAAAAAAATGGTAACTGCCGTCAATATGGGATTGGAATTTGACGCCTTCTTCTTGAATTTTTCTAGAACCTGATAAGGAGTAAACTTGATACCCTCCACTATCTGTCAGAATTGGACGTTCCCAACCAATGAATTGATGCAAACCACCAGCTGCTTCAAGCACCTCTGTTCCAGGACGCAAAAACAAATGATAAGTATTTCCCAAAATAATTTGTGCATTGATATCATCGCGCAATTCTTGTTGGTGTACTCCTTTGACAGACCCGACTGTACCCACAGGCATAAAAATTGGGGTTTCAATAGTGCCGTGTGCTGTATGAAGCCTTCCTAAGCGAGCTTTTGTGTGTGGATCTTGATGTAAAAGGTCAAAGTGCATAAAAATGTTGAAAAATACCTGAGACAAAGATACGTGTATTTGATTTGACTGAACATCTTTGTAGTCTACAGATGGAACTGATACCCGAATTTAAACTAGACTACTGGACACTCTTGTTTGTACTACTCTGCCTTTGGGCAAGTATACAACTATTTTATACACTACATTTTTACGCGCGATGGGCCTTTTACAAAAAGAAAAATGCGAACGCCCAAGTGCATTATCCGCCAGTATCCGTAATTATCGCTGCACGTAACGAATCTGATAATCTTTATGAAAATTTACCTCATATTTTATGTCAAGATTATCCTGATTTTGAGGTTATTGTGGTGAATAATCAAAGTATCGACGACAGCAACTGGATCCTTATTGCTTTTGCGCGTCAGTTTCCGCGCCTAAAAGTTGTGGAACTCAGTAAAAGTCCTCACCTAAGACCCGGTAAAAAACTTCCAATCACGCTGGCCATCAAGGCTGCCAAACACGAACATTTTGTACTCACCGACGCCGATTGCAAACCTGCATCAAGTTCATGGTTAAAAGATATGATGGCAGCGGGCTCAAGTCAACAAGAACTTATCATTGGCTATAGTCCATTTTCAAAGCAAAAAGGATTTCTCAATCGTTTGGTCCGTTACGATAACACTTGGATGGCTGCTTCTTCAAATGCTTATGCATTGGGTAACTTTCCTTACAAGGCCAATGGCCGAAATATGGCTTACAGCAAACAACTTTTCCAAAAGACCAACGGTTTCAAAAACCATTATGCAATTATTCCTGGTGACGACGACCTCTTTTTAAATGATGCCATCCGCTATACAAAACCAGCGCTATGTGCCGACACAAGCGCTTTTGTACATGCTCATGCCCCGAAAACTTGGAATGCTTGGTTAAGACAGAAGGCCAAACACCATGCTACTGCTGCTCGATACAGCTTTATTAAAAGACTATTGTTAGGAATCTATCCAACGAGTGTCGTTTTACTATGGATATCTTTTGTTGCTTTGTTGTTCAATAAAGCTTTCCTTCCCTTAAGTGGAGGAATCTTTTTGTGCACATTGGTGATTAAATGGTGGCTGCAGGGCCGTAGTTTGAATAAATTAGGCGAGAAAAAGCTTGGTTTATTTTTCCCATTTTGGGACCTGCTTCACAGCATATTAATGCCAGTCATTTATTATATATCCGAAAGGCAAAAGTATTACCGATGGTAGAAAACGAGCACTTATCAGAAAAAGCCAAACAAGACCTTCATCTGGTGACAGCAGCCAGAGGCGGTAGTCAAAGTGCCTATGCCGAGCTCATGGATCGCTACCGCGATTCCATTTATTTTATGATGCTCAAAATGGTTAAAAATCAAGACGATGCCGACGACCTCACCATTGAAGCTTTCGGAAAAGCCTTTGCTCGTTTGGATCAATATTCCCCGAGCTTTGCATTTAGTACATGGCTCTTCAAAATTGCATCGAACAACTGCATTGATTTTATCCGTAAAAAACGCATCGAAGTAACCTCCATCGACAGAGGTATTACCACCAATGATGGTGAGCGCATGCGCATCGATGCCAAGTCGCAAACGCTCAACCCCGAAGAAAGCATCATACACGGCCAAAGATTAGTACACATGCGCTTATTAGTAAGTAAGCTTAAGCCAAAATACCGTGAGCTTGTCGAGAAGCGCTATTTCGAAGAAAAAAGCTACGAAGAAATTGCAGAAGAAATGGACCTCCCTTTGGGAACTGTGAAGGCGCAACTCTTCAGAGCCCGTGATTTCTTAGCAGCCATGATGGAAAAAACCAAAGACAGTATTTAATGGAGCTAATTGAGCGTTATTTTCCTGAACTCAGCCCTGAACAGCAGGCACAATTTGCCAAACTTCCGGCGCTATACGAACACTGGAATGCTCAAATCAATGTCATTTCAAGAAAAGATACATTGCATTTCATGGAAAGACATGTTTTGCATTCATTAGCAATTGCTAAAATTCAAAAGTTTCTTCCTGGTAGTTCTGTCCTAGATATTGGTACCGGTGGTGGCTTCCCGGGTATTCCGCTTGCAATTTTGTTTCCAGAGGTTGAATTTCACCTCGTGGACTCGATAGGTAAAAAAATCAAAGTTGTTCAGGAAGTTGCGGCAAGTCTTGGACTCAAAAATGTAAAAGCAACACATTGTAGAGCGGAACAAATCAAAGAACGTTATGATTTTATTGTGAGTAGGGCCGTGACACAAATGCCTGTGTTTTTAACCTGGGTAAAAGGAAAAAGCAAGCCCAAAAATTTACACGAACACAAAAATGGCATTCTTTATTTGAAAGGTGGTGATTTGACCGATGAGTTGTCCGGCCTCAAATATCCGATCAAACGCTATTCAATTTCAGACTTTTATCGAGAACCATTTTTTGAAACCAAACAAGTGGTTTACGTTCAGTTAGTTCCTTAGGAGAAAACTGCTCACTACTTTTGATAAAGCAAGGCTACCGCATAGGCTTTGATGGCGCGTTTTTCACCAAAAGAATCAACTTTTTCATGAGTAGTAGCCTTGATACTGACGTCTTGTTGCTCTAAGTCGAGGATATCGGCAATAATTTCCTGCATCTGAGGTATATGAGGGTTCACTTTAGGTGTTTCTAGAATGACTGTCGCATCTAAATTCACAATTCCGTATCCTTTTTCTTTGATCAGGTCATAAACGCGCTGAAGCAAGATTTTTGAATCAATGCCTTTATATTGTTGGTCTTGGTCAGAAAAATGAAAACCGATGTCACGAAGTGCCAAGGCACCTAATAACGCATCACAAATAGCATGTAACAAAACATCGGCGTCTGAATGGCCAACGGCTCCAAAAGGGGCTTCTAGTTGTGTGCCTCCGATCCAAAGCGGGTATCCTTCCGCTAATTGGTGCACATCGACACCGTAACCAATTCTAATATTGGGTTTCATCCTTAATTTCCTCCAAGATTCAGTCGCAAAGTAAAACGTAGCGTATTGGCAAGAGGGCTTTGGCGACCATTCAATGAAGCCAAATAAGAGAAGTCTATGGAGAACATATTGTATTTCAAGGAAGCCCCTAAGTTCAAAAACTGACGATTTCCTTTGCTTTTATTTTCATAAAACACGCCGCCTCTGAGCGCAAGCACATCACTGTACCACCACTCTACACCACCAGCGATATTGATCTCTGCAAGTTCTTCTTTTAGACGTGTGCCTTTCACAACCTCATAGCTGCCATCGGCAAGTTGAATGTAATCGCCATTCTCGTCTTTTGCCAATACACCTGGTGCATCGTAAAATGATTGTAAAATAGATTTCACTACACCTACATCACTACTCATGCCAGCTAGCATCACGTACTCACCATTTTGTACTTGATAAAATGCGGGTGTCGGGACCAACAATCTTTGCAAGTCCAGTGAGAAAGTTACCTTATTGTATTCGTCGAATTCTGCCAAGAAACTATTGCCAATTTTAAGGTTCATCGGGATGAAATCTCTTCTTGATAATTCCGAATAGGCTACCTTATTACCAATATTATTGATGGTAAGGCCAAAGGTGTAAACACCATCGGTATTGCCAAGTTTGGCGTCGTCATTGTAATAACTAAATGAAAGGTCTGAGGCTCCGACCACACCAGGCTTGGTATTGACGCCGGCTACTGTTAAACCGCCTGTAAGATTAGAGTAGGCAAACTTTCCATTGACCCCAATACTGAACTTTTCAGCCAATTTGAATGCATAAGCGCCCGTAAGTTCAAATTCTGCAGGTTTATCCTCCCGAAGAACGTCGCCATTGATATCTGTAAATGTAATTTCACCGAGACTGAAATAACGCAATGCACCACCTACAGAATGGACTTTGTTAATTTGCTTATAGCCTGCTAAATAAGATAAATGGATATCGTTGGTGAGTTGTCGCAGCCATGGTGTATAAGACAAACTCGCTTCTGATTTTTGCTTCGCAAAACTCAACATTGAGGTGTTCCAATAAATGGAAGTCGAGCTTGCACTTAGTGCTGTTCCGGCGTCGCCCATTCCACCAGCTCTAGAATCGGGGGTAATTGCCATGAAAGGCAATGAAGTGGTAATGGTGTTGAGCTGTAGGTCGTTGTCAGTAACTCCTGAACCGCCCGTTGGTTGTGCCCAAGCGTTTGAGGCGACACAAAAAAGTCCGCAGATAACTTTAAATGACAGGGAAAAGATTCTTTTCATAGGAGGGGTAAAGATAGGAAATTTCTATTTCAACAAAACAAGTTTTTCGGTTTGCTCTGCAAAGGCTCCATCCGGAGTTTGAATGCTGAGTCTGTACAAATAAGTACCTCTAGCGAGTTCGTCGCCAAAATCATCACGACCATCCCAAAAAATACCCGAAACCCTAAAGCCAGCCGTGGGCACTTCTTGCTGAATGGTTTTTACTAAACGTCCGGCAACGGTAAATATTTGAACTTGCACCGTTAAACTCGAACAAGATTGATTGTGCTCGAACATAAATTCGGTCCGAGTAGTGAAAGGATTTGGGTAGTTCAAAACGTGCTCGAGTGTTGGCGTTTCTTTTTGCTGTACAACAAATTCAATTTGAGCCAAATTAGAATTATTATTCACATCCCAAACTTTGAGATCTAGTGTGTGCTTGCCAGGTTCCAAATCCTTAAACTGATAACGTACCTCGCCAGATTTATAGGAATTTAAATTAGCTGTGTAAAAATCATTGAGCACAAAAGGTTTGGCAGTTTGGCCATCGAGAATAGCCACAATATCATGGCCAATACCATTTCCAACTGTATTGACTCCGTTTTCATCCTGAATTTTAGCGAGTAATACCGGGTTTTCATCCGTGATGGATCCATTGACAAAACCTACCTCATTCATGTAAAGCGCAATTTCAGGTCCTTGAGTGTCTTGTACACCATTTGGATCGATGCCGCCCACATAAAAGCTGGTATCAAATCCTTGGGCATCAAATATGCCATTGTGTCCGTAATAACTAATTTTTCCGTAATCGATATTGAGTGCAATATCTTTTGGAACAACAAATTCAAAGTCAAAATAACCGTTCACGATACTAGCTTGACCTCTGTATATTTTATTTGTTTGTTGTTCAAATTGAATTTGAGGCGACTCATCATCTTGCGCAAGCGTATTTTGAAGTTTCGGTTTGTCAAAAATGGTTGGCGTAAGGGTTCCATTCCAAGAATTCAGAATGTTGCCATTGTAGTCTTCGACATGACCCTTTATTCTGGCTTTAGACAAAGCGCGAAGGGTATCCATTTGTTGTGCGGCATTTGTACCATTGATGCTGTCTGTTACAATTCTATATCGAGGTAATGCCAAGCGCAAGGCCGGATCACCAATCAAGGTGAAGCTGCGTTTATTTGATGAACTCGAAGAGGCTGCATTTTTAGTTCTGCGCGATAATTCACCAAATTCATAGGCTTGACCATCTGGATAGCGATTAAAAATTCGCTTCATTAGCTCGATTCCAATCGTCGTATTGACGCCAAAATATACAGATCGGGTTGTCGTAAGCATAGCTACCGCTCCTCCAGTCGGATTTAAAAAGACCCACTCGCCAGCAGAGACGCGTACGGGGTCATCAAAACGGGTAAATTCGCAAGTTGCAGAAACAAATAAGTGCAAAGCTTGAATGTTATTCCAGGCATTGACTTGGTCAATTGTCACGATGCGTTCATCAGCCAAACCTACTTCACCGCCATGCCCAATATAGTTGGCCACCAATACGCCGCGTTGGATGTTCGCGTCAATGGCATCCATCATGGCAGGAAAGCGCTCACCACCAGCTGTCACCACCTTCGGAAAAGCATCCATATACAGTTTGTTAAAGTTCATTTCGGGACTAAATGAATGTCCGATAGCATATTGAGGCTCGGCATCAGTATCAATAAAATGACCATCTTCGCGATTATCGGCCATCAACAAATACTGCAGACGCCAGTCTCCGAAAGTTTTGTCGGTTTGTGTACCCATACAACATGAGTTGCCAACGGGGTAAAAATCTGAGCCGTTTTTCATGTAATGCTCAATTTTATCAACCATTTGTTTGGCTTGTAAATTTGTACTCACAATCAAGCGCCCGACACCGATATCCATGATATCAGCTGCTCCTATAGCTTCGTCGTCATCTAACATTCCAAAAAAATCATCAACGACCATTGCCTCTATCATATTTTCACTAGAAGACACTTGATAAGTAACTATGAAATTGTTGTTATCTGGCAACCTGTTTTTGGGGTCATAGGTGCCGTCGCCAAAGAGCAATAGATACTTTGGTTTGGTGTTCGGATCTGAGGCTAATGCGCGGTCATAAAACATTTTTGTAAACCTGCGAATGGCGCCCGGATCCTGCATGCCCGAACTAAATTCATTGTATATGGCTTGCGGCGTAATCACATGAACCGTCAAACCATTTGATCGGTGTAGTTCAGCTAAGCGGTTCGCTTGCGCTATAAAATCAGGATGCGCTACCATTAAGTAGTCCGCCTGTGGCAATCCGTGTAAATTCTGATAAGAAACTAGACCAACGAACTCAGCAGAAAAGTAGGCCGAACCTGTCGCGGCCACAAATTCTTTGTAGCCAACGTTCGTTTTAAAATTTAAGGTACCGGCTGCAAATTGTTTTGGCATCAGAATGGGTTCATGTTTATTTGAAATATCCCATACAAATGCATTTTGATTGACGCCACTGATTTGGTATGCTGCAATACCCGTAGACATTGACCAAGAAGTAGCCCGAAAATTAATCTGGTTACCAGCCATCACCAAGTTGCGCTTGGCATGTAGTAAAATACGATCGAGGTTGGTAACGACATTAGGGTTTAAGCGGTCAATTTCAATAGTCAAATTCAAATTGGATGTTGGTGTTGAATCGTTACACATCAATATCCCTCGCTGAAAATAAGAACTCGAAAAAGGCATCGACATTTGACCAATTATTGTGCTGCCTTTTTTCAGTTTAAACAAATTACCTGAAGACCGAGAATTAGAAGCATAACTCACCTGAAACTTGACAGGTTCGTTAACGATATTCGGTATGCTAAAATTGAAATTCTGAGTCAAATTCACATCAAACTCTTCACCATACCAACGTTGCCCTCCTTTGACCAAATTGACCAAATCATTTTCATAAGCATCACGATAAATATAGTTGGTAATTAGGGTATCAGCCGGCGTATCAATCGTTGCCGCCTGACTAATTCTTAAAGGTGCGATGTCTGACCCAATGTAAATAAAATAATAGGAAGCATCTGAATATGGGTGTCTAGTTTGATTGAATAAACCGCCCGACGTAGGGTCCCAACGGTGAGGCCCCCAACCGTAAAATAACACGTAATCATTATCATTAAATTGGCCATCTCCTTCCCCTACAATTTGAATGGCATTCTGAGCTAAATCATCGGTAAATGGAACAGCGTTTAATTCTGCAATGACACCCTCTCCATTTCCAAAAATATGAATATGTTGTGGGTTCAGTTGAGCCGTATTGATACCGCAAGTGGCTAAGAATGTTTTATCTAATTTATAAATACCATCGCGGGTAACTGCAATTTTATACCAGGTGCCTGCAGTACTTCCCAAAACAGAATTTGCCGCATAATCTTTAGGTGCGAAATTTATTTGCTGCTGTACTATAACTTCGAAGGAAATCAAGCGCTCTAGTTCGCCATTAATCGACCTCACACCGAAACCATAAATAGACAACAAGGGCTTGCCTGCATTGCTCACTATCTTGGCTTCAATTTCAAAATCATGACTCCATTGTACACCTAATTTTTCAAACTTTTTGCGCTCCGAGACTCCTAATTTTTCAGTTTTTAAGTTCAGTATTTCTACTTCACCATGGCTACTTTTAAAATCCTGTTGTATGGCAAAATAAGGTTTATTTAAATCGAGTTCGAATCCTTTAACTGTTTGCAATTTAGTTTGAAACTCACCATTTCTAGCTAAGGCGCTATCCGTCCATTCAAGAACGAATTTTTGGGTTTGAGCGAATGAAGAGACCAACCTCGAAAAACAGAGAAATAAAATAAGAAGTTTAAAATAATTCATGAAACTTAGAGTTTTAAGCGCTAGAAAAACGTCAATATATTTATTTTATTTGAATAAATATTCGATATTTGTAACCTTTGAAACCTAAATCTCGTTTAGATTGTTCGTGCTAAAACCAACTTTCGTGAAAATAGTTAAACCTATTCTTGCCCTTCAGTTCTGCTTCATTGCCCTGGTAATGAGTAACATAACTTTAGCTCAAGACCCTACATTTACTCAGTTCTACGCCAATCCAACCTACCTCAATCCTGCCTTAGCTGGTTCTTCTGGTTGTCCAAGAGTATCTCTCAATTACCGCAATGAATGGCCTCAACTTACCGGTAATTACGTTACGTATGCCGCTGCATACGATACCTACGCTAAAAATATCTCAGGTGGTTTTGGACTCTTAGCTATGCATGACCAACAAGGTGAAGGAACAATTCAAACCTCCATGATCGGTGGAATTTACTCTTACAACCTCAAAGTTAACCGTAAGTTTTCCTTGATGTTTGGTGCGAGAGCAGCTTATTTTCAAAAATTCTTGGACTGGGATAAACTTACCTTCGGTGACATGATCGATCCACGACGTGGTTTCATCTACCAAACCGGAGATGTTCCCAGAGGAAATGGACGCCGCGGATTTTTTGATGTCAGTGCTGGTTTTGTTGGTTTTACTAAGAATTTCTATTTCGGTGGAGCAGTCCATCACCTCAACCGTCCTGACGAATCCATGATCCTCGGTGAGTCAAGACTTCCAATGCGCTTCACAGGGCATGCGGGTGCAAACATCAAAGTAGGCCAACGTGGACGCTACTCTAGTTCAACCTACATTTCTCCAAATATTATTTATCAATACCAAAACGGCTTCCAAGAACTCAATATTGGTGCTTACTTGAAATACGAAAACTTTACATTAGGTGCTTGGTACCGCAATCGTGATGCTTTTGTCATGACCGTCGGCATCAACACCGATAAATTTAAAATCGGTTATAGCTACGATTTAACTGTTTCACAATTAGGAAACGGTACTTCTGGTGGTTCTCATGAAGTTTCCATGGGAATTAACCTAAAATGTAAAAAGAAACCTAAAAACTTTAGAAAAACGTCTTGTCCGTCCTTCTAAACGTAACCAAATTAATATTTGAACTTAAAGTAATAAATTCAAGCATATGAAGCGAATGATTCAAAACATATTCGGAATAGCACTAGCCGCCACGTTAGTGCTTTCTTCATGTACAAAAGAAACCTCTTCAGCCACAGGTTGGGAATTCAACAATTTCAAAAATGGAGGTTTTGAAAAATTTGATGCCAAAGAACAAGAAGCTGGCCCAGGTTTAGTCATGATCGAAGGTGGTACCTTCACCATGGGTAGAACAGAGCAAGACGTCATGTCAGACTGGAATGCGCGTGCTTCACGTGTTACAGTAGCATCATTCTACATGGACCGCACAGAGGTTACCAACTTCAACTGGTTAGAATACATGTACTGGATGCGCCGTGTCTACAACAAAACTTATCCGCACGTTTACAAAAAATGTCTTCCGGATACGCTTGCTTGGAGAGCAGCACTTGGCTACCGTGAAAAATACGTGAACTACTACTTGCGTCATCCATCATACCGTGACTACCCAGTTGTTGGTGTGTCATGGTTACAAGCCAACGATTTCTGTAAATGGCGTACTGACCGTGTCAACGAAGCGATTTTAGTTCGTGAGGGTATTCTAAGCTGGCACTTTGCTGACGAAGGCGATGTAGGAGCAGCTTTGGTTGAAGACAAAGCAAACAAATACACTTCAGTACCTGAAAACATGTTCTCTACTGAAAATTACTTAAACGGTAATTATAACGTAGAAACTGACGACAAAGGTTATACCCTTACAAAAGACGGTACTAAACTTCCAAAAACCCCTAAAGTAACAAAAGAACAATCCGCTGAATACGGCAGAAAGCCAGGATCAAGAGTTCCACGCGATCCATACCAGCTTGAGCAATACGATCCTGTCTATGCAGACAAAGAAAACGGTCGCTTAGGCACACGTCCGGTACGTATGGAAGATGGTATTTTATTACCAGCTTACCGCCTCCCAACTGAAGCCGAGTGGGAATTTGCTGCACTTGGTTTAATTGGCAACCTCGACGAAGGAACCGAAAACATCAACGATCGCCGTATCTACCCTTGGGATGGTCACTACGTTCGTCACGATGAAGAACAATATGCTGGTGCTATCCAAGCAAACTTTATGCGCGGAAAAGGTGACATGATGGGTGTTGCTGGTCGTTTAAACGATGGTGCCGATATCACAGATAAAGTAACCTCTTTCTGGCCTAACGATAACGGTCTTTATCACATGGCTGGAAACGTTTCAGAATGGGTAATGGATGTTTATCGACCAATGACTTCTGAAGTTGCAGAAGAATTCATGCCTTTCAGAGGTAATAAGTATCAGACTCAATTGATGGTTCCTGATGGTCTTCATGACCGTCCAGTTAAAGCCAATGAAAACATCTACGATGTACATGGCATGAAAGAATTCGTCAACGAGTTTGCACGTGTCAAGTACTTAGCATATGCCAACAAAGCATACAACGATTCTCAGAGTGGCTCACAAAATGGCTACACAGGCAACATCCCAGATCAAAAGAAAATTGATGCTGAAATCCTTGCTAACGCTGAAAATCACTACAAACTTGTTAGCAGCCTCATGAATCAGTATGCTGGTAAAGTAAAGCCAGCTGATAAAAAAAGTGTAACTGACGAAATCGCTAAATTGAACAAAGCGATTACTGACAAAGATTACAAAAATCTTGCGGCCCTATCAGAAGCAGTTACAAAAGCATTAGAAGAAGCAGGAAGCGCTAACACTGACCTACAAACAGTGTTCACTGAATTGCAAAAGCAAAAGCCAGAACCAGCTCAAAATAGTGCTGCACCAAAAGGTGTTAACGATGCTGCCATGACCTCTAGAATCATGTCTAGACAAGACCCACGTGCTTACCAATTCAACAAACCTTCTGATTATTACATTTCAAATAACAGAAAATATAGCAACCAAGAGAAAAGACAATTTGCATTCCTTGACACAATTAATCTTTTCTTAGATACTGCCATTACCCTATACAATCAAGGCAAAACAGTAGCTGCATCTGCTTATATTGAAAGAGTATTCTTTAATTCCAAATTGCCTAGCCAATTTAAAGATGACTACGGAAATGGTCAGCCGCTTGAAATGGTCACTATCATGAACGACGCTTATCAAAGAGAAGCCAGCCAAGATATGGACCCTGCAAGCTTTGGTTATTTCGTGAAGCCTACCCCGGACGACGAACTTACCAAAACAGCGCTTTTCGAAGCTACGTCTATTAATTACAACTTTGCAGCTTACTTTGCAGACCCTGAACTAACTACTTGGGTTCAAACGCTCAGAAATGGTCTCAGTGAGTTTGTTACCACAACCAAAGGTAGCCAACGTTGGAGAGACGTAACTGTAGAAGAAAATGTAGGTCGTATCAATTATCGTAAAGATGACTACATTGATTACCTAGATGGCGATATCGAGTCTTCGATCTACTATGACAACAACAAGAGAAAAGAAGAGATTAACAACGGTATCCGTGATCCTAAATTGGTAATGTACCAAAGCGAGCACGAAAACTACAACCTTAACAATGATCAAATCATTGCGGGTAAAGCTGGTTGGCCAACTACACTCATTTCTGACAAGAGCCGCGTTTATAAAGGTGGTTCATGGGCAGACCGAGCTTACTGGTTGTCTGCTGGTAACCGTCGCTTCCTTGACGAAGACAAAGCATCCGCAACAATTGGTTTCCGTTGTGCAATGGACAGAGTCGGAAGTTCAAGAAGACCAGACCTTAAAGAATAATTCATTTGAATCCTATAAAAGCCCGCTTAGTCGGGCTTTTTTTTTGCAATTTTGTTACATGATTAAATGGCTTGAAATTTTAGATGCTTGTAGTGCGGTATGCACAGACACCCGACAAATTAGCAAAGACTGTCTATACATTTCGTTGAAAGGCGCCAACTTTAATGGCAATACATTTGCGCAACAAGCCATCGAACTTGGGGCTAAATACGCCATTGTAGATCAACAAGAATTTGCAAATGATCAGAATATTTTCTACGTTGAAGACGGATTGCTGTTTCTACAAAATTTAGCCCGGGCACATCGCCAAAGATTTCAAATACCTGTCATCGGCATTACGGGCAGTAATGGGAAAACCAGTACCAAAGAATTGGTAAAGTGCGTCCTTGAAACAAAGTTCAATGTCCTATGTACAGAAGGTAATCTCAATAACCATATCGGCGTACCCCTCACCCTACTGCGTTTAAAACCTCAGCACGAAATTGCAATCATTGAAATGGGTGCTAATAAGCCTTTTGATATAGATGAGCTTTGTAGAATAGCCATACCAACCCTTGGCATCATAACCAATATTGGAAAAGCACATTTAGAAGGATTTATCAATTTTGAAGGGGTCTTGAAAACCAAATCGGAACTCTATGATCATGTGCGCACCAACAAAGGGCAATTACTTGTCAATGCCGATGATCCTATTTTGACTGAAGCTGCCTTTAAACGAACAAACGATATACTCACCTATGGAGAGCTGCACGGGGACCTAAGGGGTAAACTCGCCTATTTGGATCCATTTGTTCACTTCTCCTATGCTTTCGAAAATTATCATTCTCCTATTATCAATACACAAATGGTAGGTAAGTATAATTTTTACAATTTTTTGGCGGCGCTGCGCATAGGTTTCCATTTTGGAATAGAGCCCTCATTATTGAACGCTTCAATCTCTGGCTACATCCCCTCCAACAAACGTTCTCAAGTTGAAAAAACAGCTCAAAACACTGTCATCGTAGATTGTTACAACGCGAATCCGTCAAGCATGGCAAGTGCACTTAGTTCTTTTGTTGAAATGCAACATCCTCAAAAAATTGTAATTATTGGAGACATGCTAGAACTCGGTGTAGAAGGCCCACAAGAACACCAAAAAATTCTAGCTTACCTGAAGGTTAACCAACTAAAGGCATATACAGTAGGGCCAATATTTAAAAGTTTGAATCCGACAGGGTTTGAAAATACTACAGAACTTAAAGCTTATCTTGAAAAGAATCCTATTCAAGAGCACCTTGTTTTATTAAAAGGGTCTAGGGGAATCGCGCTAGAAACTATTTTGGAAAAGCTATAAGTACTTATTGATCGATTGAAAACAATATCTAGAAATCTGACGAGTTTGTAATCATCAAGAACCGTATTGCATTAAAAACGCCTTTAAGAATGGATCGAGCTCGCCGTTCATCACTGCATCGACATCGCCAGTTTCTGTTCCGGTTCTGACATCTTTCACTAATTTGTAGGGGTGCATGACGTAATTGCGAATTTGGCTCCCCCACTCTATTTTTTTCTTGCCCGCCTCGATTTCATTGCGTTTTTCCATGCGCTCTCGCAACTCTAATTCATAGAGCTGTGAACGAAGTAATTGTAAAGCCTTCTCTTTATTGGCAAGCTGAGACCTTGATTCAGAGTTTTCGATGATGATTCCTGAAGGGGCGTGACGCAAACGCACAGCAGTTTCTACCTTATTGACATTCTGCCCTCCTGCACCCCCTGAACGGAAAGTTTCCCAAGAGATATCTGCAGGGTTAATGTTAATTTCTATTTGATCATCTACAAGTGGGTAAACATAAACAGACACAAAACTTGTATGCCTTTTGGCATTGGAATCAAAAGGTGAAATTCTGACCAAGCGGTGCACGCCGTTCTCTCCTTTTAAGTAGCCAAAGGCAAAATCACCCTCGAATTCTAGCGTAACTGTTTTAACACCTGCAACATCTCCTTCTTGAAAATTGAGTTCGGTGATTTTATAGCCTCGCTTTTGGCCCCACATAAGATACATCCGCATGAGCATGCTTGCCCAATCGCAGCTTTCTGTCCCTCCTGCACCTGCAGTAATTTGCAATACGGCAGACAAACCATCCTCTTCATTGGAAAGCATGTTCTTGAGCTCAAGTTCTTCTATTTCCGCAAGTAAGGTTTTATGTTGGGCATCGAGCTCGGCTTCTTCTGCCATGCCTTCGCGGACAAATTCCATCAATATTTCAAGGTCGGCAACTGCTGTAGCTGTTTTATCGAAGGTTTCGACCCAGTATTTGAGACCACGAATTTGCTTCATTTTTTCCTCAGCTTTTTTGGGATCATCCCAAAAAGAAGGGTCTTGAGTTTTGAGCTCTTCCTCTTTAAGTTGCAAGCGTTTTTCTTCAATCTTTAAAAATGCTTGAATGGTAGAAAGTCTTTTTTGAAGCTCTTTGTATTGTTCTGCGGTCATGTTGCAAAGTTAAGCATCAAAATGCTTACATTTGCAACAAATCAATGAACATGAATATTCCAGCTGAACTAAAGTACACCAAAGACCACGAATGGGTTAAATTAGAGGGTGATGTAGCAACAATTGGCATTACTGAGTTTGCTCAGAGCGAATTAGGTGACATCGTCTATGTTGAAATCGAAACTGTAGGCGAAACACTTGCCCAAGAAGAAGTTTTTGGTAGTGTAGAAGCAGTAAAAACTGTCTCTGACCTATTTTTACCAATGAGTGGAGAAATCATCGAGTTTAATGAGGCCCTTGAAAGCAATCCTGAATTGGTCAATTCTGATCCTTACGGTGCTGGTTGGATGGTAAAGGTTCGCGTTTCAGATGCTTCTCAATTTGAAGGCTTGCTAGACGCAGCAGCATACGCTAACGAAATTCATTAAGCATAACGCTTTTTAGAAAATCAAAACCGCTCATGTAGCGGTTTTTTTTATGGTCACAAGTGTCGTTTTGATTCTAGTTGTTGCTCTAGTGGATCGGGAAGTAAATGATATAAGTCAAGACCTATCAAAGATTCCAACGAATCAATAGAAATAGCATAATTCAAAAGTGCTGCTTCAGATTTTTGATTGGGCATGTAAAAAGCAATCCCTTTTCTTTCTTTAATTAAAATAAGTGCCTTGAAATAGTATTTTGGAACACTCACTTTATTAGGGCCAATAAATGACAATCCATCGCTCAAAACAGGGCCTGTGACGATGTAAATGGAATCATATTGTAGTGCCCAATCACGGACTTGCTCCTCTAAGCGTTTCCAAATTCCACGATTGAAACCCGGCAATTGCGGGCTCATATTCGAAAAATAAAAGGATTCTTGCATTACTTTTTCTGACCAGCTCATATCTGCAGCTGGAGCTAAATGACCGCGGTCATAGCCACTTTTTGCGTAATCTAAATTCGAGGCCGTACCTGAGCGGACGATTGGATCTTCCAAAAAGCGATCACTGCGCTCTATACCAACGCCGAGGTGTGCTTTTGTGAGTAAATAAGCTACCCAATTGGCTTGTTCATGTGTTTCATTGTATGAAAATGAATAGGCAGTATGGGAATATATCGTTTCACCGCTCTTGGGAGCTGGGCAAGCAATACAATCGTGTTGATTCAAATCTGTGCTTCGGAAAGCCAAAAACAACATAAAAAAAACCGGAAATACCCAAAGGATTCCCGGTTTAATAATGCATTTATAATTGCGTTTAGGCATCAATTTTTGCGTATTTCGCATTTTTCTCAATGAATTCGCGACGCGGTGGAACGTCATCACCCATTAGCATAGAGAAAATTTGATCGCATTCTGCCGCATTTTCAATGGTTACTTGACGCAAAGTTCTGCTTTCAGGATTCATGGTAGTTTCCCAAAGTTGTTCTGCGTTCATCTCACCGAGACCTTTATAGCGCTGTACGTTCACAGAAGATTCACTGCCGCCGCCTTTCAACTCTTGAATGAGGCGATCGCGCATGTCTTCGTTCCAAGCGTAGACAGATTTAGTGCCTTTCTTTACTTGGTATAAAGGCGGGGTCGCGATGTAGATGTATCCTTTTTCAATGAGTTCTTTCATGTAGCGGAAGAAGAATGTAAGGATGAGCGTTTCGATATGCGAACCATCGACGTCGGCATCACACATGATAATGATCTTGTGATAGCGGAGTTTCTCGAGGTTGAGCGCTTTCGAATCTTCTTCAGTACCAATGCGAACGCCAAGTGCGGTGTAAATATTCTTGATTTCTTCGTTCTCGAATATTTTGTGTTGCATGGCTTTTTCTACGTTCAGGATTTTTCCACGCAAAGGCATAATGGCTTGGAAATGGCGGTCACGGCCTTGCTTGGCTGTTCCACCCGCGGAATCTCCCTCTACGAAGTAAACCTCGCAAGCTGCTGGATCTTTCTCCGAGCAGTCAGCGAGTTTTCCTGGAAGACCAGAACCGGTAAGCACATTTTTACGCTGGACCATCTCACGTGCCTTGCGCGCTGCGTGACGTGCACGGGCAGCAAGGATCACTTTTTCAACAATCAGTTTGGCTTCAGAAGGGTGCTCTTCGAGATAAGCAGAAAGCATTTCTGATACGGCCTGGCTCACAGGAGCCGTTACTTCGCGATTACCAAGTTTGGTTTTTGTCTGCCCTTCAAATTGCGGTTCTTGCACTTTAACTGAAACAACAGCTGTAAGGCCTTCGCGGAAGTCATCGCCGTCGATTTCAATTTTTTCTTTGGCTAAAATACCGGAATCTGTGGCGTATTTTTTAAGGGTGTTGGTCAGGCCTCGTCTGAAACCAGAAAGGTGGGTTCCTCCTTCATGGGTATTGATGTTGTTGACGTATGCCTGGATGTTCTCGGTGTAAGAAGTATTGTATGTTAAGGCAACCTCAACCGGAATTCCTTCGCGTTCACCTTCAAAATAAATGACGTCTGAGATTAGTGCTTCGCGGTTGCGATCAAGGTAAGAAGCAAATTCTTTGAGTCCTCCTTCAGAATGATAGGTCGTGGATAAAGGCGCGTTGTTGTCGTCGAGCTGGCGCTTGTCTGTGAGCGTAATGGTAATTCCCTTGTTGAGGAAAGCTAACTCGCGCATGCGCGCTGCAAGCGTATCAAAGTTGTATTCCGTGGACTCAAAAATAGTGTGGTCTGGCTTGAAAGTCTGGATGGTTCCGGTTTTGTCAGATACACCGATTTCACGCACAGCATAGAGAGGCTTACCAATAGAGTATTCTTGCTCAAAGATTTTACCTTCGCGGTGAACTTCTGTACGCATATGTATAGATAGTGCGTTCACACAAGACACACCCACACCGTGCAAACCACCAGAAACTTTGTAAGTGTCTTTATCGAATTTACCTCCTGCGTGTAAGACAGTCATAACGACCTCAAGGGCAGATTTCTTTTCTTTGGTGTGCATTGCCGTTGGAATACCGCGGCCGTTGTCTGTAACGGTGATAGAATTGTCTTCGTTGATAAAGACATTGATAGTGTTACAATAGCCAGCTAAAGCCTCATCGATGGAGTTATCGACAACCTCATAAACAAGGTGGTGTAAACCTTTCACACCGACATCGCCAATATACATGGCAGGGCGCTTGCGCACTGCTTCTAAACCTTCTAGTACTTGAATATTATCCGCCGAATAATTATCTCTTCTTTCGTCTTCAGCCATTTTGCTTTAGTTTGATTTATTTCTTTAAACTCGTGTTAACAAAAATAAAAAAAAGCCCCTCGTAAAAGGGGCTTTGATAGGGTCGAAAAGGCTTAACTTATCAACAAAATTTCAACGATTCAGCTTACTTTTCAATCCAAGCAATGATGCTTGGGTCGTTGGGTAAAATTCGAGGCGAAACCACCCGAACCAAATGACCTTTTTCATCGAGTAAATACTTCTGGAAATTCCATTCAACTTTGTTGTCTTCAAGGCCATTTTTAGCCTTTTGAGTTAAAAATTGATAGACTGGATGCATGTCCTTCCCTTTGACAGAAATTTTAGACATCATCGGGAAGCTCACACCATAGTTCTGCAAGCAAAACTGTGCAATCTCTTTGTCTGAACCCGGCTCTTGGCTCATGAAATCATTGGCAGGAAAACCAATAATGATGAAATTTTTGTTTTTGTATTTATCATAAACAGCTTCGAGTTGCTCGTATTGTGGTGTTAAGCCGCATTTAGAGGCTGTATTGACTACCATGATTTTTTTACCTTTAAGTAAGGAAAAATCAAAGGTCTTGCCGTTGATATCTTTCACTTTAAATTGATGAATACTTTGCGGTTCTGATTGAATTAAACTCATAAAAAATAGACTTGATAGAATAAGGGCGAATTTCATACGTTTGTTTTTCTAATTAACAATTTGCTGCAAAGTTAGTTCTGAATGGAACAAAATAAACTGCATTACGAATAAGTATACGATGCTACGTTTGATCAAATTCTTTCTGCTTTTAGCACCTTGTCTTGCATTGAGTCAAAAAATGACAGGCTTTTGGCAGGGAATGTTGTTTACACCTCAAACAGCTGCAATTGAGAAGCAAATCCCAGTCTATTTGGATATTTATGTCACAAATGGTTTGGTGGACGGACAAATTCGAATTGAAAATGAGAATGGAGCAAGTATTTATCCGATTGTTGGAAAATATGCTGACAACAGGATGGAACTCACTACGCTCAAGGCAACGTGGTTCTATAACCCTGAATTTGCTTTGACTCCCTACAGTTATCAATTGCACTACAATCCCCAAACAGGCTATTTAGAAGGTCCTAGCGATAAAGATAATTACCGACTCATTTTATATCAAAGCAAAGGAGAAATCGCCAAAAACAAAACACCTTATTTACCGAAGGAATGGTTGCTGCGCTTTGAACAGGAATTACAAGACGGTATCTCAGCACCCAACATTCGCAAACTTGAATTACTTCAATTTACCTTCCAACCTATTTATTTTGATTACGATAAAGCGCTTATCAAACCAGAATACGAAACTTATTTGAAGGAATTGATCCGGATGGTAAAAAGTCATTCGGACCTGAGAATTCAGATTACCGGACACACTGATGCAGACGGAAGTGCAGCTTACAATCTAGATTTGTCGGCCCGACGTGCCAAAGCACTGTTAAACTTTTTCGAGCAAAATGGCTTGGCCAAAGACAGAGTTGTCATTGAATTTAAAGGGGAGTCAGAACCCGTTGATGATAACCGCAGTGAAAGCGGCAAACAAAAAAACAGGCGCGTAGACTTCCGTTTTATTTAATTAGAGTTCAGATAGCTTCGCTTCTAGCAAGGCAATTTTGTGCAAGGCATCCGCTTCTTTGTTGCGTTCATTCGTAACAACTTGCTCAGGTGCTCCGGCCATGAATTTTTCGTTGGTCAGCTTGGCTTGTACACTTTTCAGAAACCCTTTGGTATAGTTGAGCTCTTCTTGGATTTTTTGCTTTTCGGCTTCAACATCAATTGCCTCACCAAAAGGGACAAAAAATTCAATACCATCTACAATAAAGCTATTTGCTTGTGCAACTTTTTCTTGGACATACGAAAGTACAGATAGGTTGCCCATTTTGACAATAACGCTATCGGATTCTGTAGCGTGCGAAGCCGCTGTTTTAATGTACAGTTCGAGTTTAACCTTATTGGCTATATTATTTTGCTTGCGGATATTGCGTATGTTGGCAATCACTTTTTCATTATACACAAAACGTTTCAATGGCGCTTCGTCCACTTGTTTAACCTCAGGCCAAGCAGCAATGACGATGTCGTCGTGAGTTTCGCGAGGTTTGAGCGCATGGTATAGCTCCTCTGCAACAAATGGTGTAAATGGATGCAGAATTTTGAGCAATTGCTCAAAGAATCCGAGTGTTTTATCTAGAGTGATTTGATCGATTGGCTGCTCATAACCTGGTTTGATCATTTCGAGGTACCAAGAACAGAAGTCGTCCCAGACCAACTTGTAAGTGGCCATTAGTGCCTCTGAAATTCGGAATTTATCAAACTGGTCGTTGATCTCTGTCAATACTTGGTTAAAGCGATTTTCAAACCACTCAATAGCAATTTTACTAGAGCTTGGTTGTTCGATAACACGAACTTCCCAAGAGGAAACCAAGCGGTAAGCATTCCAGATTTTATTTGTGAAGTTCCGACCCTGCTCGCATTGTGAGCTGTCAAAAGGAAGGTCATTACCGGCTGGCGAGGAAATGAGAATTCCGACACGAACGCCATCGGCACCATATTTTTCAATGAGTTCAATCGGATCAGGAGAATTGCCTAATGATTTAGACATTTTACGACCCAGTTTGTCGCGTACAATACCAGTATAGTAAACGTTTTTAAAGGGAAGGTCGCCTAAATATTCATAACCTGCAATGATCATGCGGGCTACCCAAAAGAACATGATTTCTGGTGCAGTAACGAGGTCATTGGTTGGGTAGTAGTAAGAAATTTCAGGGTTATTCGGTTGCGTAAGGCCATTGAAAACTGAAATAGGCCATAACCAACTTGAGAACCAAGTGTCGAGAACATCTTCATCTTGGCGGAGTTCTGAAGCCGAAATTGGGCGACCCGCTTTTTCAGATGCCAACTTCAGGGCTTCTTCTTGCGTCGAAGCAACAACGAAATCAGCAGGTAGATTGCTGAAGTACCATGCCGGGATGCGATGCCCCCACCAAAGTTGTCTTGAGATACACCAATCTTTGACGTTTTCCATCCAATGACGGTAGGTATTCTTGAATTTTTCAGGATGAAATTGAATGTTGCCATTCATCACGTTGTCAAGCGCTGGCTGAGCCAATTCTTTCATGGAAACAAACCATTGCAAAGATAACTTTGGTTCAATGACGGCATTGGTGCGTTCTGAAAAGCCAACCTTATTAATGATATCTTCTGTTTTAACCAAGTAACCCTTGTCGTGGAGTTCTTTTTCAATTTCTCGACGCACTTCAAAACGATCTTTACCTGCATAGTGGGCGCCGTTTTCGTTCAGTGTTCCGTTATCGTTGAATAAATCTATACTTGGGAGATTGTGTTTTTGGCCAAGTTCGTAGTCATTGGTGTCGTGTGCTGGTGTTACTTTGAGACAACCTGTTCCGAATTCTTTATCTACGTATTCATCAGCTATTACAGGGATTTCACGATTGATAATTGGTACAAGAACTGTTTTTCCGATGAGTTTTTGATAGCGCTCATCTTCTGGATGCACACATATGGCTGTGTCACCGAGAATGGTTTCTGGTCTGGTGGTTGCAATGGTTAAAAACTGATCTTGTTCACCTACAATTTTGTAACGGACATAAAACAGTTTTGAATTGACCTCTTTGTAATTCACTTCTTCATCAGAAAGTGCGGTGAGTGCCTCTGGGTCCCAGTTGACCATACGGATTCCTCTGTAAATTTTTCCCTTCTGATATAAGTCAATAAATACTTGAATTACGGATTGAGAGTACTCTGGATCCATGGTAAAATGCGTGCGTTCCCAATCGCAAGAAGCACCTAATCTTTTGAGCTGTTCAAGGATGATGCCACCATGTTTTTCTTTCCATTCGAATGCATGAGCCAAGAATTCTTCGCGGGTGAGGTCTGATTTAGAAATGCCTTCAGCTTTCAGCTTTTGAACCACTTTAGCTTCCGTTGCTATGGAGGCGTGGTCAGTGCCCGGAACCCAGCACGCATTTTTCCCGAGCATACGCGCTCTGCGGACCAATACATCTTGGATGGTATTATTGAGCATGTGCCCCATGTGTAACACTCCTGTTACGTTGGGCGGAGGAATAACTACAGTGTAAGGTTCACGGTGATCTGGGGTAGAATGAAAATACCCTTTATCTATCCAGTGCTGATACCATTTTTCTTGTGCTAGTAGCGGCTCGTAGTTTTTTGCAATCTCCATGACTCTGCTTGTAAAAGTGCAAAGATAGCAAATATCTAGGCGCTAGCGCAAGCCGATTTAGTTGATTACAGGAGAGTCCGATGGGGAAAGTACAGTTCCTTTGATTGTGAGAACGATTGGGTCACCGACGTTTGAGAAAACAGTAATTGTCTTGGTGAAGCCGCCTACCCTTTTGGTATCGTAATGCACTTTAATAGCCCCTTTTTTACCTTTTCTGATTGGGGTCTCTGGGCGCTCTGCAGCGGTACAACCACAACTGGTTTGTACGTTGGTGATCACGGCAGCCTTCTTAGATGTGTTTTTAAATTCAAAAACAAAAAGGTCTTCAGAACCATATGGAATGTTTTGCCTTTCAATTTCCAAAACAGTAAACTTAAGGGGTGGTTGTGCTTCTTTTTTGGCTTTTGGTTGCACCTGCGCAAATAAGGCTGAACTTAAAACTAAGAATAAAGATAGTTGTAGAAATTTCATGGTCTTTGTGTTTTCGATTCAAAAATAATGTGACTACAATAATAAACAATGTGTGTGGTCAGGAGCTAAAATTAACACAATTTTAGCAAGTGCTTTCCAAGAGTTCTTTTAAACCGATATAACATTCATTCAGACGTGCATTCCATTCATTCGCTGAGAGCCAAAATACGGCGTCAATCCCCTCTTCTATTTGAGGTTTCAATGTGTCTGCACCATAGTATTTGAACTTGAACCAATGATTTTCCTTGAAATAGGATTTGCCATTCATTTCATAAACATGGTAGGTCAATCCTAGTTTCTTTTCCGAAGTCAAAGAACCCTCAAGACCGGTTTCTTCTTGTACCTCTCGAATGGCAGCCTCTAATTCTGTTTCACCTTTTTCTATTTTTCCTTTTGGTAAATCGAGGTGACCGAAACGGTGCATCCACAAGTATTGATCCATAGCTTCATTTTGAACCAATGCGCCTGCTGTTCTGACAAACTTGAATGTTTGAAAAAAATCTATCATGGCTTGTCGTGGATCTAAAGATTGAATGTGCAAATTGCCTGATTTTTTCAATTCTAAATGAAGCTCTTGTAATGAAGCAAACTTATGCTTTTGCTTATTCTTGGATTGTTGTTGAGAGGCTCTGATAGAATTCGGAATATTTGAGAAAAGTACCCAATTATTATCGAGGAAAACTTTGTATTTTTGCGGCATGAAAGTGAATAAAGATCTGAGCCTAAAGGTAGCTGAATTGCTATTAAAAACAAAAGCTGTGCGCTTACAACCCGAAAATCCATTTACATGGGCATCCGGCTGGAAGTCGCCGATTTACTGTGATAATCGCATTACCTTGAGTTTTCCAGAAGTGCGCACTTTCATTCGCCAGGGCTATGCACAAACAATTCTAGAGCACTTCGGTAAACCAGATGTCATTGCTGGTGTCGCAACCGGAGGAATAGCTCAAGGAGCTTTAATAGCCCAAGAATTAGGCCTTCCCTTTATATACGTGCGCAGCAGCGCAAAAGGTCACGGCATGGAAAACCTCATAGAAGGTGCTTACGAGGCCGGGCAGCGTGTTGTTGTGATTGAAGACCTCATTTCTACCGGTGGGAGCAGCCTAAAAGCCGTAGAAGCGCTGCGTCAAGGTGGGCTTGATGTAAAAGGTTTGGTTGCCATTTTTACTTATGGGTTCTCATTGGCTGATCAACAATTCGAAGCAGCTAAATGCCCGTTCATTACACTTACCGACTACGGAACACTCATCGAAGTGGCGACAAAAACATCGTATGTAAACGAAGCGGACAACGCCACACTTCAAGCTTGGCGTAATAACCCAAGCACCTGGATGCAAGGCTAAGCAATGGTCCAAATCAAAAGTCAGGTTTTTTCTTTTGCTGCTCCACTCGAAAAAGTGGCTGCTTATCTCGAAAATTGCTCGAATTATGCGCATTTGTTGCCCCAAAATCAGGTTTCCGATTTCATAGCTACAGAACAAGGCTTTAGCTTCAAAGCAGCCGGAAATTTCTTGCTTGGCCTTGAAAAACAACAGTCAAATGAGCAAGGAATCAAATTTATTGGTGTCGAGAAAAACCCATTTCCATTTGAGCTACGAATTCACTTACAAGAACTCAATGCGCAAACTACCGGTTTTATCGAAATCAATGCAGACATCAACATGATGCTGCGCATGTTACTCGAAAAACCGCTGCAAAAATTGCTGCAAGACATGGCCAGCAACCTCGAAAGCGCACTACAAGGATAAGAGTCCACTTCTAGGTTAATACCAAGCGAATTTCTTGCAAGTCAAAATAACAGAGCTGACCTGCTTTGTTGAGTTTTAATTTCCCACTGTCATCTACACCTAAAATGGTTGCTGACCATCGCCGACCATCGGAATCTTCAAAAAATTGTAGGGTTTGTACGCCCCATAAATCGGCCTCAAATTCAGCCTTTAATAAGCTAAAGTCACCGTATAACAAATGAATTTGACCATTAAACAACTCCAAAAACTCGTTTAAGACAGTTCTTGGTTTGAATTTCACTTGCGTTTGTGCTAAAATTGAACTGGCGTGGGTCATGTTAGGTGTGCTGTTCACATTGAGACCACAACCCACTACTGACCAAGCAATGGTGTTTCCTTGAATTTGTTGCTCGATGAGGATACCCCCGAGTTTGTCTGTCCCAACAAAAATATCATTAGGCCACTTGATTTTTGCGTCTATAGAGAAACGCTGCAGACATTTCATCCAAATTATTGCGGTGTACCAGCTCAGTCTTATTTGTTCCTCTACCGAAATACTTTGTGGCTGAAAAACCAATGAAAAAAGGAGATTCTCATTACTGACAGACTGCCATGAATTACCACGTTGACCACGACCATTGGTCTGAAAGTCTGCCATAATTACCGACCCATTTTGTATCTTGCCTTCAGAAATAAGTTTGGCAGCATAATTGTTCGTAGAGTCTACTACCGATAAATGATGTATTTCTGATCCTAATTTGGTCATGTTTGAAGTCTGTCGGTTCAAATTTATCAGTTAGTTTTGTACTAGAAATACTTACATGGCAAAAAAGAAAAAATCAAGTCCTTCAGAACTCCTATTGGATGCAATCGTTGAAGGAATGCAAAATAATAAAGCTCAAGACATTACCATCCTAGATCTCAGAGACCTAGATAGCGCTGTTTGCGATTTCTTTGTGTTATGTAGTGGTGAAAGCAGTACGCAAGTAGACGGTATCTCCAACGCTGTTCAGCGTCATACCCGTAAAGAATTGAAAGAAAAACCATGGCGTCAAGAAGGGAAATCCAATTCAGAATGGATTTTATTAGACTACATTGACGTCGTTTGTCATATTTTCTACAAAGATGCACGTTCCTTCTACGACATCGAAGACCTCTGGGCCGATGCCAAAAGAACCGATGTGCCAAACTTATTATAAACCCTCTCCCTATGTCAGAAGAAAAAAGAAAAAACCCCCTATCCGTTTATTGGATTTATGTTGCTTTCGTTATCTTGCTCGTGAGCACACATCTGTATGTCAACAGTGAAACAAGCACCACCATCAAGTATAAGGAAACCTTATTGGAGCTTGTTGAAGCAAAAGGCGTCAAAAATGTAAAGATTGTCAATCAAAGTTCGGCCAGATTTCAACTGCGTAAAGAAGGTATTCAATACATCAATACACACAAGAAGCTCGACTTTCCAAACATGCGCAAAATCATCAATAGCAAAAAAACCGATGTCAACCGCTTGGTTTTTGAACTCGAGAACATTGGTAATCATGCCAATTTCGAAAAAGCACTCGATGACCGCAAATACAGCGACTACGAAAATATCATTGAAACCAACTGGATTGCTCAAATCTTAGGTTACCTCTTGCCATTTGGTATTATTGTCTTGATCTGGATGTTCGTCATGCGACGCATGTCTGGCGGCGGCGGAGCTGGTGGCGGCGGTGGCCAAATCTTTAATATCGGTAAATCAAGGGCACAAGTCTATGAAAAAGGAAAAAGTACCAATGTTACTTTCAAAGACGTTGCGGGCCTTGAGGGCGCCAAAGAAGAGATTGTTGAAATCGTAGAATTTCTTAAAAACCCTAAAAAATATACCGAACTCGGTGCTAAAATCCCGAAAGGCGCCCTCCTTGTTGGCCCTCCCGGAACAGGTAAAACGCTTTTAGCTAAAGCTGTAGCCGGTGAGGCCAAGGTGCCCTTCTTTTCTTTATCTGGTTCAGACTTCGTTGAAATGTTCGTGGGCGTTGGTGCTTCACGCGTTCGAGACCTCTTCCGTCAGGCCAAAGAAAAAGCGCCATCAATCATTTTCATTGATGAAATTGATGCAATTGGTAGGGCGCGTGGCAAAAACAACGGTTTCAACACCAATGACGAACGCGAAAACACACTCAATCAGCTCCTTACAGAAATGGACGGTTTTGGCACCAATTCAGGAGTGATCATTTTGGCGGCTACTAACCGAGCAGATGTCCTTGACAGCGCCTTGATGCGTGCAGGCCGTTTCGATCGTCAGATCTATGTAGACATGCCTGATCTCAACGAACGTAAAGAAATCTTTGGTGTGCATCTCAAACCAATCAAACTCTCTACCGAAATCGATGTCGATTTTCTTGCCAAGCAAACCCCTGGTTTCTCAGGTGCTGACATCGCCAACTTATGTAACGAAGCTGCACTCATTGCTGCGCGACACAACAAAAAGTTTGTTGAAAAACAAGATTTTCTGGATGCCGTTGATCGTATTATCGGTGGCTTAGAAAAGAAAAACAAAATCATCACCCCAGAGGAGAAAAAAACCATTGCCTTCCACGAGGCGGGTCACGCAGCTGTTTCTTGGTTGCTACAATACGCCAATCCTTTGGTCAAAGTAACGATTGTACCAAGGGGGCAGTCTCTCGGTGCCGCATGGTACTTACCAGAAGAGCGCAGTATCACAACAACAGAGCAACTCTTGGACGACATGTGTGCAACACTCGGTGGACGTGCGGCTGAGCAACTCATTTTTAATAAAATTTCGACAGGTGCGCTTAGTGACCTCGAACGCGTTACCAAACAAGCTTACGCCATGATTTCCATTTATGGCCTCAATGACCGCGTCGGAAACATTTCTTACTACGACTCGCAGGGACGAGATGCCTTTACAAAACCTTATTCTGAGGACCGCGCTAAGGTGATTGACGAAGAGGTCAGTAAACTCATCGAGAGCCAATACCAACGTGCACTTCAATTACTCAACGAAAATAAGGACAAGCTCGAACAACTCGCTGAGCGTCTTTTGTCTTCTGAAGTTATTTTCAAAGAAGACCTTGAGTCTATCTTCGGCAAACGCCAATGGGATTCAATCATTGAAGAGACCCCTGAGGAACTAAAGGTACCAAACATTGAGGCACTTGCTGAACCAGTTTCTGAAGCAGAAACCAACTCAGATGCTGCAGACTCCGAAGTTACTGACGACGCTGCTACACCTCCTGTTGATACTAAACCTGAAGAAAACGCATCGTAAATATGCTAGGTAACCTAGGGCAAAGAATCATTACTGGCAGCATCTTTGGTGTGGTGGTCATTGGCTCTATGCTCTGGAATCCTTATGTTTTTGCACTTGTTTTTTCCTTTTTTATGGTCGTAGGGCTCTGGGAATTTTACCGTTTCTTCAAGCAACATGAAATTGTCGAAGTACCTAAAGAAATTGGCCTTTTTATCGGTATATTTATTTATGTATTGTTGGTCGGTATCAGCTTTGAATGGTATTCCGTCATTTCCCTGACCCTGATTTTCCCTTTGTTTTTTACGCTCATACTCAATGAGCTATGGGCGAAGCACCAACATCCTTTGCTCAATATTTCGGTGCTTGTATTTGGAATCATATACGTCGTGGTGCCGTTTTACCTGAGTATAGACCTTCACGTCAGAGACACCTCACCTCTTCCTAAAGTACTCGGAATGTTTCTCTTGATATGGACCAACGATTCTTTTGCTTATTTCACGGGGCGAAAATTTGGAAAACACAAACTTTTTGAGCGCATTTCTCCAAAGAAAACCTGGGAAGGTACGTTTGGTGGCTTAGTCTTCACAGTCCTGTTAGGTGTACTCATTGGTACTTACATCAATCATGGTGAAATATTATTTTGGACCATTTCAGCTCTAATAATTGCGCCTTGTGCCATTTTTGGAGATTTACTTGAATCTTTATTCAAGCGCAGTTTAGGTATCAAAGATAGCGGCACTATCCTACCGGGCCACGGAGGTGTACTCGATCGCTTTGACGCTGCTTTATTCGCAATTCCATTTTTTTATTGTTGGTCCATTATTTATCTTTATTGGCGATGATGACATTCCACCGCGAAGGACGCTCTATAATGCTCGGCTCAATTGCACTCTTTGTTTTATTCAGTGTAGCCAATTTTTATTTTCTAAAAGATCTCATTTTTGGACTTTTCCTTTTTCTTGAATTAGGCTTTTTAGTACTTCTTTATCTTGTATTGCAGTTCTTTCGTATTCCAAAAAGAACTTGCACGGGAGCTGAACTCGACATCATGTGCCCAGCAGACGGTAAAGTTGTGGTCATCGAAGAAGTCGAAGAAACTGAGTACTTCAAAGACAAGCGTATTCAAGTTTCTATTTTTATGTCTCCTCTGAACGTTCACGCAAACTATTATCCAATTAGTGGAGCAGTTTCTTATACAAAATACCATCCAGGATTGTTCTTAGTTGCTTGGCACCCAAAAAGCAGCACCGACAACGAGCGAAGTACTTGTGTAGTGAAGCACGAAAACGGACAAGAAATTTTGTTTAGACAAATAGCCGGTGCTATGGCCCGAAGAATTTGTTACTATGCACAAAAAGGAGATCAAGCCACACAAGGTGCAGAATTTGGCTTCATCAAATTTGGCTCTAGAGTTGATTTATTCTTGCCATTAGGCACGAAAATTGATGTGCAACTCAATCAGAAAGTAAAAGCCAAACTTACCAAGCTTGGAAGTTTGAATTAATTTGTAATTTTATAAAAAAAAACACCATGAAAAAAGTATTTGTAGCAATTGCCCTTACTACGTTTGTAGGTTCTATGGCAACTACAGCTTATGCAGCTGTAAACGGTTTAGAAATCGTTAAAAAAGACGACGACAAGCGCAAGAAAAAGAAAAAAAGCGGAAGCTGCTGCTCTTCTAGTGCAACTCAGAAGCAAGGATGTTCTTCTTCAGGAACAACACAAAAATCTTGCTGTTCTTCTGGTAAGCAGTAAACAATCAAAAAATGGCATAAAAAAAGCCGGCAGATGCCGGCTTTTTTTATGCTAAGCAGGATAAATCTGCTGGTATGCTTCTTGGTATTTTTCAAGAATTTTCTTGCGCTTGAATTTCAGTGTTGGTGTCAATTCGCCACCTTCAACTGTGAACTCATTCGGTAAGAGCTTAAATTGCTTAAGCTGTTCCCATGAACCATATTCCTTGTTGATCTCCACTAATTCGCGCTCAATACGCTTATAAACTATATCCTGAGCCATGATCTCGGCATTGGAGAGCGCATCAAAATTGGCATCATGACGCTTAGCCCATTCCTTAACAAAGGAATAATTAGGAACAATGAACACAGCAGGAAACTTCTCGCCTTCGCCGATTACCATAGCTTGCTCGATAAAACGCGATTGCTTCAAGCGGTTTTCCATGGCTTGAGGAACAATATATTTACCGCCAGAGGTTTTAAATATTTCTTTTTTGCGATCTGTAATGCGTAGGAATTTACCCTCTTGAAATTCTCCGATATCGCCAGTACAAAACCAGCCATCTGCATCAAAAACCTCTTTGGTCGCCTCTTCGTTTTTATAGTAACCCATCATGACGTTTGGTCCTTTCACCAAAATTTCTCCGTCGGGTGCTATTTTTACATGTACTTTATCAACCAAAGGCCCTACTGATCCAATTCGGATTCCTGTATTAAAATTGTTTACAGAAACTACAGGAGAAGTTTCAGTAAGACCATATCCTTCTAAAATGGGGATATCCGCAGCCAAGAAAATTCTTGCTAATCTTGGTTGTAAAGCAGCAGAACCAGAAGCAATTGCTTTTACATTTCCACCCAATGCCTCTTGCCATTTTGAGAAAATCAGCTTGCGCGCAATGGCCAATTTCATTTTGTAAAAAGCAGACTTTCCTATTACATCGTAGTCTTCTGCAACAGCCACTGCCCAATAAAAAAGTGCCTTTTTAATGCCCGACAATTCTTCGCCTTTGGCCATAATTTTGTCAAAAACTTTTTCAATAAGTCTAGGCACCGCTGAGAATACATCAGGTTTTACCTCACGTATGTTATCACCAATAGTTTCCATTGATTCGGCAAAATGTATCGAACAGCCAATGTACATATACAGATAATGAAGCATGCGCTCATAGATATGACAAACGGGTAAAAAGCTCAAGACTTTTGAGTTTTTGTCGGCCGGAATAGGGTCAATACAAGCCGCAACCGTGGATAGAATATTGGCATGAGATAACATGACTCCTTTTGGATTACCGGTTGTGCCAGAAGTGTATATGATGGTAGCTAAATCTTCATTTTTAACAGCCTTCATACGTTCTTCAACTGCAGTTGGATCGATACTTCCTTTGTTAGCTTCAATTTCTGACCAATGTGTACAGTTAGGCAATTGATCAAAAGACATCAAGTGCTTCAGTGACGGAACCTCAGCGCGAACAGATGTGATTTTATCTACCAATTCTTGATTTGAAACCACACACAATTCTACGCCTGCATCGTTGAGTATGAAACGGTAATCAGATTCAGAAATATTTGGATATAATGGGACTAATATCGCACCTACTTGTTGTACAGCGATATCCAAGATATTCCACTCTACCCGATTTGAACTGGCAACTGCCACTCGGTCACCAGCTTCGATTCCGAGCGCTATGAGCCCTCTAGAAACTTGCATAGCTGCGTCGAGAAAATCTGAAGTAGACATCGGAACCCAAATACCTGCTGTTTTGGTGACAAACATATTGGCATTAGGATAATTCTTTAGTTGATGTCTTGGGACATCAAACAAGCGATCTATAGTTAGCATATTGTTGGTTTAGCCGTGAAAAATAACAATATTGTTTCAATTATTGTAACAAAACAATAAAAAGGCTAATGAGAATTAAGCTGATCAGATTTAAGACGAAGCCTATTCGGACCATTTGTTTGATCTTTAAGTAGCCTGATCCAAAAACGATTGCATTTGGTGGCGTACCAACGGGCATCATGAAAGCCAAACTAGCGCCAAGCGTAAGTGCCATTGCTAAAGGAAACAAGGGTGTTTGGGTTTGTTGAGCAAATACACCAACAATGGGAATAAATACGGTTACCATTGCCAAATTTGATAATACTTCAGAAATAAATATGGCTAATGTGGTCAATAAAACAATTAAAAGTACCGGGTTGATGCCTTTCGCAAAATCAAAATGTTCGGACAAACTTTGAAGGATGCCATTTTTTTCAAGCATGGCAGCAAGTGCCAAGCCCCCTCCGAACAGCAAGAGTATACCCCACGGTAATTTCTCGGTATCAGACCATTTTAACAACGTTTGTTTGCCTTCCCCGCTTGGCAGAAGAAATAAAGCCAAAGCACCTAGTATTGCTGCGTTTTCGTCTCGGTAAGGAATGCCTGTCAAGTTAACAAAAGGCTCTCTAAAGATCCAAAGCGTGGCTACAACTGAAAAAATCCAAAGGACGCGTTTCTGAGGTTTGGACCAAGGCAAGGTATGAAAATGAAGGTCGTGGACATCTTTGCGTTCTGCACCGAGTAAATAGTGAAAGTACAGGTACATCAATAATAAAAGAAGGATAGCTAGCGGTAGGCCTATTTTCATCCAATCAAAAAAACTTACTTGGATATGAAAGTTTTCTGCAAGAATGGATGCCATCTGCGTATTTGGAGGCGAACCAATTAATGTGCCTATTCCACCAATGTTGGCGGCATAAGCCACAGACAGCATTAAAAGAGCACTGAAACGAGACTCTCGGTGTGGAATCGGCATCGCTTCAATAACCGCTACAGCCATAGGTAACATCATGAGCGCGGTAGCCGTGTTGGAGATCCACATAGAAATGAGCCCCGTACTGAGTATAAAGCCCAAAAGTATTTTCGATTTTTGATCGCCAACAACCGCAATGATGCGGCGAGCAATTTGTTCGTGCACACCCCATTTTTCTAGCCCCAAGGCAAGTACAAAACCGCCGAAAAACAAAAATATGTTGGCATCTCCGTAACAAGACGCTAGGTCTTTTGGTGAGAGCAAGCCAAGCGGTGCACCAAAAAGGATGGGTAATAGTGCTGTAAGGTATACGGGAATCCACTCCGTGATCCAGAGAAGGATCATGAGGCCCGCTAAGATAAGTGCTAATGAAAAGGGATCTATGCCAAGCATAGATGACATTTATTTGTTGAGGCCGTTGAGCGCGTCTACGAAGTAAACAGCCTTTGCTTCGACCTCTGAAGCGATGGCTCTGAACTCAGCTTTACCTTTTGCTTTGTTGATTTTTGAAAGCATGGCATCTTGAAAATCTGCTGCTTCGTCGATTAATTTTGCTGAATTTTCAGATTTAGAAGGAGCTGTCATTTCGAAAAAGAAACATTCTTCTACGACGTCAAATACCATTTCATTGATATTTCTTTTGAGGATACGTTTGTTGGCCATAACTTGATTTTTGGTAAATGTACGCTTTTTCAAGCTATTTTTGCACATGTTATATCCCCTTCTGACCATTACTAAAGGCAAGGAACAATCCATTTATCGTAAACATCCATGGGTATTTTCTGGAGCCATTGCAGATCAAACTGATGAATTACAAGATGGTGACATCGTTTGTTTGACCACCAAAAAACAGCAAGTATTGGGTGTTGGCCATTATCAGCACGCCACCATTGCGGTCAGAATGCTCAGTTTTGATTACGAAGTCATTGACCAAGCATTTTACGAACGCAGGCTTGCCAATGCTTTTGAGCTACGTAAAAAAATTGGTTTGCTTAGTAAGGACAACAATATCTTCAGACTTTGTCATGGCGAAGGAGATCAACTTCCAGGCTTGATCATCGACTTTTATGCAGGTGTGGCTGTCATTCAATGCCATTCCATTGGAATGTACAAACAAGTAGAGACCATTGCTGCTGCACTGGTAGCGGTAATGGGTAAAGAACTAAAAGCTGTCTACTCTAAATCTTCCGATACCTTGCCCAAACGTCAAGAAGTGCAAGATTCTTATTTGTATGGCTCGGTATCTGTTCCTCATTTGGCGATTGAAAATAGTGTCAAGTATCACATTGACTGGATCAATGGACAAAAGACCGGCTTTTTCATCGATCAACGAGAAAACCGCGCTTTACTCGGAAAATACGCCAGCGGAAAAAAGGTACTCAATACTTTTTGTTATTCAGGAGGTTTTAGCCTTCAAGCGCTGCACCACAAAGCCAGTTTAGTGCATTCCTTGGACAGCTCTAAAAAAGCCATCGGTCTCACCGATGACAACGTCGCATTAAACGGATTTCAGGACAATCATGCGTCAATAGTAGATGATGCCATGGATTACATGAAAGAGCTACCCGAAGACTACGATATTATAGTGCTTGACCCTCCGGCTTTTGCAAAGCACCGAGACAAAAGGCACCAGGCCATTCAAGGATACAAAAGACTCAATGCGCATGCCATTCGTCAAATTAAACCGGGTGGATTTATTTTTACTTTTTCTTGCTCTCAGGTGGTCGATACGCAATTATTCACCAATACTGTCATTGCAGCAGCGATAGATGCTGGGAGGTCTTGCAGAATTCTAGAACAATTACACCAACCCGCAGACCACCCCATCCAAGCTTTTCATCCTGAAGGGGCCTACCTAAAAGGCCTTGTAATTCAAATTGATTAATGCTTGCACTGAACTACCGCACAATTTTAGGCGTAGCCCTCCCAATGATGGTTACCGGATTCATTCAGTCTATCGTCTTACTGACTGATGCCTCCTTGATTGCGCGACATTCTACCGCCGCCTTTGATGCTGTTGGCAATGCAGGGCTATTATACGTCACACTCTATATGTGTTTGGCTGGAATGGCCGACGGCGCACAAATCATCATTGCCCGTCGCATTGGTCAAGACAGACCCGACCTTATTGGTCAAGTTTTTGGCACTACGGTTTGGGTACTTATGGCCCTCGCTGTGATACTTTTTATGGTTTTGTATTTCATTATGCCTTCCTTGGTCTATACCTATTCAGCACAAAAGGAAATCGCAGAACTACAAGGGATTTACATCGAACAACGGAGCTTTTCCTTGTTTTTTGCCATGATTACCTTGTCGATTCAATCTTTTTTCTTGGCTGAAGGAAAATCTTGGGTAGTACTCGTAACTTCATTACTTACCGCGAGTTCTAATGCACTTTTGGCCTACTTACTCATATTTGGAGAATGGGGTTTACCTGAACTTGGCATAAAAGGTGCAGCGCTAGCTTCTATGTGTGCAGATGCCATTGGAATGTTCAGCATGTTGGGTTTTTTATGGTTTTCTCAGGAAAGGTTCAAATACAAACTCCTTTCCTACTTCAAGTTACACATAGGTTCGCTTAAAGAATTACTCAAAGTTGGTAGCCCGCTATTATTACAAGGCTTTTCAGCACTTGCCACTTGGACCCTCTTTTTTACATGGCTCGAGCAAAAAGGCACCTTTGATTTAACCGTATCACAAAATATTCGCTCCATTTATTTCTTGGCATTTGTACCTATTTGGGGTTTTGCAGGCACAACCAAAACTTATATTTCTCAGTATCTAGGCGCTAAAAAGTTTGATCAAATCCCGCTGATCCAGAAAAGGATTCAATTGCTGACCTTAGGTTTTATGTTGCTCACTTTTCATGGTGCTGTGCTTTATCCAGAAGCGATGATTCGGATGGTCAATCCTGCCGAAATGTATGTGGCCAAAAGTGCCGATATATTAAGGTTAATTGCCGTTTCAATTTTAGTTTTTGGTTTCATCTCGGTATATTTTCAAACGATTCACGGCAGTGGTAACACTTTACACTCTATGCTGATAGAATTTTTTACAGTAGGTGTATATGCGCTGTTTTGTTATTTGTTTATCAAAGTTTGGAACCTCGATATTTTTTGGATTTGGACTGTGGAATATATTTATTTCGGTTTACTTGGACTTATTTCCATTCTGTATTTAAAAAAGGTTAATTGGCAAAATAAGAAAGTATGAAAAAATCATTGCGCATTGTTTTCATGGGAACTCCCGCATTTGCGGTCCGTATCTTAGACGAATTGCACCAAAGTCAACACCAGATTGTTGGTGTAGTCACGGTGGCTGATAAACCCGCTGGTCGGGGTCAACTTTTGCATCAGAGTGCAGTGAAGCAATATGCACTTGAACAGCAATTGCCCTTGGCCCAACCTGAAAAATTACGAGACGATACTTTCATTGAACAATTGAAGTCTTGGGGGGCCGACGTCTTTGTGGTTGTTGCATTTCGTATGCTCCCTGATATTGTATGGAAATTACCTCCACTTGGCACTTTTAATTTACATGCGAGTTTACTTCCGGCCTACAGAGGTGCTGCACCGATCAATTGGGCACTCATTAATGGCGATACTAAAACAGGCGTCACGACTTTCTTAATCAATGAACAAATTGATGCCGGTGCAATTCTTAAACAAGCTGAGGTGCACATTACTCCCGATATGAATGTAGGAGAATTACATGATCAACTACAGGAATTAGGCGCAAAACTCAGCTTAGAAACTTGTAATGACCTTGCTGATGGTCTGATCACACCCATCATGCAAACAGCCATTGATGGCAAAAGTGCATTGGCTCCAAAATTATTCAAGGAAAACACCATGATTGATTGGCAACAGACACCGAACGATATTCACAACCTCATTAGAGGCTTGAATCCTTATCCAGGAGCCTGGTGCAAATTATGGTCAAGTATTAAAAACGATTGGGTTCAGTTCAAAATTTTTGAGTCCGAACTCACAGCGCTACCATGCGAACGAAGAACCGGACCAGAGGCACATAAAACAGGTATACTGTTCCCGTGCAAAAACGGAAATCTCCTGATTCATTCCTTACAAATGGAAGGTAAAAAACGCATGGATGCTAAAGCGTTTATGGCTGGCAACGACTTATCGCAGTTGACTTACTTTCTTCAATAAGTTAACTCAAATTCTATTGAGGTATATTCATTGAAATACCAAAACGAATTGGAAATTGCCCAATTGTTGTGCCGTTTTTAAAAGTACTCAACAATGCATAATTGACAAAAGCTCCAACTGGGCCATATCCTAGACGTAAGGATGCATCCAAAATGAAAGGATTTAAATTGAATTTAGATCGAGTCACCCATTCAAACTTATCGCCGTTTTCATAAGTGCCCGTTTGGCGATGATGGCTATAGATTCTTACACCACCTAAAACACCAGCATTCAAATAAAATGCTTTCTTAAAACTACTACTCGTAGCAAATTCAAACATAAGAGGCATTGTAAAGTAGGCGCCGTATAAAGAACTGCGTTTGAAATTTTGACTATTATCTAACACTGCAGAAACACTCGAAGAATCGTGTTGTAGCGCGTACTGTGCTTTGTAATCTGTGTTGATAAAGCTGAAGCCATATCCTGTTAACAATCCAAAATGATCTGAGAAAAGTCTGAATTTGTGCGCAAATAAATTCATATTAAATACAGTGCTCTTCAAGGGAATGTTTTGCCATTCTGGATGAGTGGCAAATTTTGGATCAAAACCTAAAAAAGCATTGGTATTGAGTTGTATGCCTAATTCAAAACCTGCCCAGTGCGCGGAGTTTTTATCCTCGATAAAATCTTCGTCGAATTCAAAATCATCATCTTCAAGATCTATATCAAAGAGTAAAGTCAGTCTGTTGGTAGATACTACCGGCTCATCAAACTCATTGGTAGCAGGTATCCAGTTTGGCATTGTTCTAATGATATCGAGTGCGGCTGAATCGAGCGAGGCGTTATAACCCATTTCAATCAATGGATTGACAATTTCCCCTTTTGGGTTGACCTCAAAAACAACATAAACTTGCTCACCAAAAGGAAATACCTCATTGGTATCTTTAAAAATAAATTCCTCAATTTTAGAATTCAGGTAAACCTGTAAAGAGTCTGGCCCTCCAGGAAAACTTGCGGCACTTGGGCCCGCTGATTCCATGGCCACGTTATTTACCTGAACTTCCATTGGTGGCTCTACCTCTTCAAGCACCTCTTGTTGAGGAACTTCAGTAGGTTTTTCAATCACTTGAGCACTAAAATAAAGGGTACTGAATACAAACCCAACGAGTAAAGAAAATTTCATCAACTAATTTTTGCTAAAGATACGAGTTTTAAAAAGCCATACTCATCTTTAACAAGAAATGACGCCCTGCCTGTGGGTAATAGAAATTTTCGGTAGTCGTTTGCCCAGCATATTGGTAACTAAACGTGTAGCCATTGTTAGCATATTGCGCAGAAAAAATATTGTTGACTAACAAGCCCAATTCAAAGGTTTCTGCAAATTGTTGTTTCACTTTCCAATTCAAAATAAAGTTGGTGAAAGTAAAAGGGTCTAGGCTTCTATTTACGTTTGAGGTATTGTCTAGGTATTGTCTAGAAACGTATTTGGTTTGCAAGGCTAATTGGAGCGACTTGATTGGAGCGTATTGTACACCTAAGGTTTGAATAAAATTTGGAGAGAAAGCTAAATCTGTGGTGCCATGATTGATTTGAATTTGTGTATAATACGGCGCTTCATCTAAATAAACATCAACGTATTCCACAAAGTTTATAATCTTATTCTGACTCAAGGAACTCGCACTTTGAAGACGAATTTGCGGTGTAACTGCATATTGTAACTCTAGTTCTAGACCTGCTCTGTAACTTTGATCTACATTGGTTCTGGTATAGCCACCCACATCATTGATTTGACCTGTTAAAACCAATTGTTGGTCATAATACATCAAATAGAGGTTCGTTTGAGCAAGTAGGCGGTCATTTTGAAAACGGTATCCGAGCTCTGTATTGTACATTCTTTCTGGTAGCGGGCGTTTAGCGGGCGTACTTTCTCTGAAGTCGCGGCGAACAGGCTCTCGGTTTGCTATACCAAGTGTGCCAAAAATTTGCTGTTTACCGAAAGATTTAGCGAGTGCCAATTTCGGGTTAAAAAAGTTATAATTCACTGTTTGAGTAACATCTGTGAGTACTCCACTCACTTGATCGACCCCTAAAAAGTTATAGTTGATGCCGCGGTATTGCAAGTCTAAAGTGAGGTCGTAGCCATTTTTTTGAAAATTTGTTTTTAGATACGCGCTCGCCTCTTGCTTGACTGCATCGTTATCATAGTAACGCTCGTAAATATCGCTATTTGACGCAAATTGTGCCCAAATAACTTCTCCAAAGTGTTGCCCAGCATAGCGATTCAGCGCTCCGCCAAGGGTAAATCTTAAATATTGACTTTTCTGGAAATTCAAACCGTAAACCATCCCTACAAAATGATTGTCAAGCCACCTTCTTCTGATTAAGTCAGTACTCGAAATGGTATCTCCTCCAAGATATACTGGCGCAATGCCGTAGTCTGCTAAGTCGTCCTCTTTCCTATATTCCTCATAATAGCCTCTGCCATAGGTGTAATGCCCAGCAAGGTTGAAGTCTAAGCGATTCGAAAATTTATGAATAAAATGCAGCTGATAGTTATCTTGCTTGTAGTTATCTACTTGATTAGCATAGGTGTAGTAATTGTAAGTACGTCCTGAATTCAATAGGTTTGCTGTCTCCTCAGCACTTAAGCCATTTCTACTGGCATAATCGAGCATACCTAAAGAATCGCCTCTATATCTGCTCTCTGGTGTGCCATACCAAGCTTGATAGGTGCGTTCGGCCCCATTGAGCACCACCGCTTTCCAAATCGATTTTTCAGTAAGGTAAGTGGCAGTAAGCCCGAGAGATGTTAATTCACTAGTAGCCCGATCAAGATAACCATCTGATCGAATTTGAGAAAGTCTAGCATCTAGGGAAAAGCGGTTATTCAATAAGCCTGTACCTGCCTGAAGCGTGCCTTTGAGTGTTCCAAAAGACCCCGCAGCTAAATCTGTTCGGGCATAAGCTTTGGACCTGATATCACTTGTTTTGATATTCACGCTAGCTCCAAAAGCGGCTGCACCGTTTGTAGAAGACCCAACCCCTCGTTGTACTTGAATACTCTCAACTGACCCAACTAAATCGGGCATATTGACCCAATAGACATCGTGCGATTCTGGATCATTGACAGGAATACCATTGATAGTGACATTGATGCGGCTCGCGTCTACTCCTCTGATGCGCAGACCACTATACCCTATACCAGCACCGGCGTCACTGGTTGTCACAACTGATGGTGTAAATTCAAGTAATGTGGGCATGTCTTGCCCGAAATTTTTGAAACCGAGCACTTCTTTTGTCAGAGTAGCATTGCTCGGATTATCTTTGGCTCTGAGCCGAGACACGACGATGCCTTCAATGTTTTGAATTTTTTTAATGGTGTCAGCAGCCATTTTTTGGGTTTGCTGCGCCATAGATGCAGAAGCAATCAATAAAGTTGGTAATAGTAGTCTTGTTTTCATTTTGTAAAAATTAAACAAGAACAAGGGGCTAATTCTTGGTGGTCTTAAAAAATTAGCTCGTCATCTTCCCTTCGCTGGCATTATCCAAATCAGGTTCAATGGGTATGATCTCAGCCTTTCGGCACCCCTTAGAGACGTTGCAAAATTAATGGAATTGTTTCATGATTTGACGCTCTGAGTTGAAATTAATTAAACCTATGTATAAGTAAAATTGATTGAAGTTTGTATTTTCAACTTATGACATAAAGTGAAACGACTAGAGACCCGCCACAATTTGAGCAATTTGTACCGCATTTGTAGCGGCGCCTTTGCGTAAGTTGTCAGCAACTATCCAAAGGTTGAGTGTATTTGCTTGAGTTTCATCGCGTCGAATGCGCCCAACAAAAACGGCGTCTTTGCCCGCTGCAAAACGGGGCATTGGGTATTCAAATGCGGCAAGGTTATCTTGCACAACAATACCTGGCGTTTTTGACAAAATACTTCTTACTTCGGCGAGATCAAAATCTTGCTCAAATTCGATGTTAACTGCTTCGGAATGCCCACCTACAACCGGTACGCGTACTGCTGTTGCCGTAACTAAAATTTTAGGATCGAGTATTTTTTTAGTCTCGTTGGTCAATTTCATCTCCTCCTTGGTGTATCCGTTTTCGGTGAATACATCGCATTGTGGGATGCAATTTTTATCAATGGGGTATTTGTAAGCCATTTCGCCGCTGATACCATTGCGCTCATTTTCTAGCTGCTGCACTGCTTTGACGCCCGTTCCAGTTATGGATTGGTAGGTCGAAACAACAACTCTTTTAACGCCATAACGCTGATGCAAAGGTGCGAGTGTCAAAACCAATTGGATGGTACTACAATTTGGATTGGCAATAATGAGGTCTTCTTTGGTCAGCTGTTGTCCGTTGATTTCCGGAACAATTAGTTTTTTTGTTGGGTCCATTCTCCAGGCTGAAGAATTGTCAATGACAACCGTTCCGACAGCCGCAAAACGAGGCGCCCACTCTAAAGAAGTTTCTCCACCTGCCGAAAAAATGGCGATATCGGGTTGCGCAGCTACTGCTGTTTGCAATCCAATCACCTCATATTCTTTGTCTTGGTACGTTAATTTTTTACCAACGCTGTTCTCGGAGGCAACCATTAACAATTCGGAATAAGGAAATTTTTGCTCTGCTAAAACTTGCAACATCACTGATCCGACCATGCCTGTTGCGCCAACGACAGCTACTTTCATTTGAATATTTTTTTTACAAAATTAATCTTTGTTTGCAATGCTACGTGCTTCTCTTTTGCTTTTCGTTGTTTTCATCCAAACCATCCATTTTTCTCAAAATCAGGTCTACGACGATTTTCATGACCAAAACCTCAATTTAGGGGTTCTTTGGCAGGGCGACACCAATCATTTTTTCATCAATTTCGCACGTCAATTACAGCTCAATCAGTCCGTCTCTGACACCAGCTGTATATGGACACAACTGCCAGAAGTGAATACCGACACCATCAGCTTTCAATTTTGGCTACGCGAAAACTTTAGCCCTTCAAGCTTGAATTATGGCCGTTTTTTCTTTTTGGCAAATGCGTCAGATTTTGATAGTACTACGAGCTGCTATTATTTACAATTCGGAGAAGCAGGCTCGTCGGATGCCATTAAACTTTATCAGAGAGTGAACGGGACAGATAGTCTTTTAGTAAGTGGCCCGGTAGGAAATATTGCCAACGCTTTTTCGATCGACATCAAAATGATCCTTGCACCAAACAACTTAAAGCTCTTTACTAAATTCTCCAATGTCATGAATTTTGAGCTCCAATTTCAAATCAATCATTCATTTCAAGCATGGCAACCTTATGCTGGGTTCACTTTTAATTACACTTCAGCAAATGCAGCAGCTATTTATATCGATGATTTTTATTTCGGTCAGGTTCTCTCTGATGCTAACCCCCAAATAATCATTACCGAAATCATGTCTGACCCGGACACCTTACTGGGCTTACCAGATGTAGAATACCTAGAACTATTTAACAACAGTGATCAACTGATTCAATTGAAAGGCTTGAAAATTCAGGATGGCAATGACCTTTGCACGCTTCCCTCCTATTGGCTCGAGGCACAGCAATATGTGGTTTTAGTCGGAACCAATAAAAGTGTAGGTTTTGGTATTGGAAATATTGTCGAAGTTGCTGCTTTTCCAAGCTTAAATAACAATGGGGAGTTACTTGCTATTCGCGATTTAGAAAATCAAATACGCGACCAACTTGTTTATCTTGATACGTGGTATGGGCCTAATGTAGTTTCAACCAACGGCATCAGTTTAGAGAGAAAGTCCTTGTCAGATCCTTGTTCAAATCAAGATAATTGGGGCGCCTGCACAGCTATTTTGGGAGGTTCACCAGGTCAAACGAACTCCATATATGACCCTCATTCTGATTCTATTGCCCCTGATTTATCGAAAGCAATGGTCTTAGACGCGCATTATTTAGCACTCCAGTTTTCAGAACCCATGGATAGCTTAGCACTCGCCAATTCTACGATATCTATTGCACCTGAAATTGCAATTTTTGAAAAACAAATTTTGAATTATCAAAATTGCATCAATGGCGCACAAATGCTACTTTTTTGCTACGATACCATTTTGCCGAGTTATCCTTATCAAATTCAAATCGAGGACGCCCGGGACTGCTGGAATAATGGGCAAGTACTCCTTGGAAATTTCATTCGATATGAAAAACCCAAAAAAGGAGACGTACTGATCAATGAAATTTTGTTTGATCCACCCAATGAGGGAAATGACTTTGTCGAACTGTATAACCACTCAGATAAGTACCTCGATTTATCTGAATGCGGAATTCACAATTGTCAAGATTCAATTTTTTTCAATGGGCTTAAAATGTCACCTTTACAGTATATAGCCCTAGGTCCAGACACACAATTTCTGATTGATTACTTTCCCAAAGCAATTCAACAAAATATAAGGCAAAATTACCTCCCATATTTTTACAACGACTCTGGCACCTGTGTACTTTTTCAACACATAACAACGCTTGACTCTTTGCATTATTCGGCACTTTGGCACTTTCCGTTACTCCCAGATCCAGAAGGATATAGCCTAGAAAGAATCAGCTTTACCGCACCCACTCAAAATGCTGAAAACTGGTTCTCTGCGGCACAATCAATTGGTGGCGCGACCCCAGGCTGCCAAAATTCTCAATACAGTTCTCCATCATTTCAAGGAGAGCTTCACTTGACTTATCCCGAGCTGAGTCCTGATCTAGATGGCTATCACGATCAATTAGAGATTGTTTTTCAATTGAAAGAACCAGGGATGCTAGCTTGTGCCGAAATCTACAACTTAAATGGTCAGTTACTTCAGTATGTACTTTTCAACGAAAGTATCGGAACGCAAGGTAGCTTTTATTGGGATGGAAGTACGCAATTTGGAGCTTTGGTGCCTGCTGGCATTTATGTCTTGAATTTCCGAGCTTTTTCCACAAAACCTGGTGTATTTTTTGAGAAAAAAATCTTGTTCAGCGTGTGTTATAAAGCTTAAATTTGAACATGCCAAGTGCGTTCAATTCCATTTCCTTTTCACCGGGTTCCAAAAATTGGATTGCTAAGTTTTTTGAATTATACGAGCAAGGCATTTTTGAAATTGATGAAGAGCTGATTCACCTTCAAACAGAAAATCTCACACACTTTATTTCGCATCAAACCGGTCTAATCTATGGCACGCCTAAGAATTTTATTTTTTCAAATGCCCTAGATAAACAACGAATGAATACTGACGAGCAACTCAAACTATTGCTCTTCGAAACCCATTTATTTACTTATCTCAGAAAAAAACAACATCAGGTACGCAAGGAAGAATTCATTGCAGCGCTGTCTGAGTTTTATGCCAACACCTCAGGTTTTAATTTTATAGACCGTGTACAATTGTATTTGACCAAAAATCCTGAAAGGAAACTAGAACTCATATTACAATCTCGGGTTAAAATTAAAACATCATTTTTCGGTATAAATTTTTGGCTCAATCATCTTTCTAATGCCTTTATTTTTCTGGATGTTATTTTATTTAGATCTTTTTTAGAAGGTAAAAAAGAAACATTTCATCAAGCATATCAGGCTGCCGCAATATCAGTGTTAAATGGCTTACTCTTCGCCGGTTTTTCGGACCAAAAAATGGAGCCGCAAGAACAAAAAATATTCAAACATTTCTTAGCCTCGGCCTCCCTTCCGAGAAAAATAAAACGCGTGTATACTGATCGTATGCAAATTGGTATTCCACTTAAGTTACTGAAACAAGAATTGGTACAAGACCCCTTGTTGCAGCAAATTACTTATGAATATGGGCACTTTTTGATCCAAGGCACACACATGATCAGTGACCAAGAGCGCCAAAAATTACAGGAGCTCGGAAAGGTGCTTGAAATGACCCAAGACCAAATGCTCGCATCAGAAGAACTCTGTAGTGCTTTCATTGCGCAAAGTAGCGCTGATCAGCTTCTGGTTTACAAGCAATCTACAGAATCGAGTTTTGCCTATAAAGAAACCAGTAAGCGTTGGCTTAAAATTATTGGTCGTAACCGAGATCGCCTGATTGCTGAGATAAAGGAAAGTAAAGAACTGATGGCCCTCTTGCAGAAATCAACCAAACAAGAGCTCAGTAGCCAAGAAAAAGAACAAGTAAAAGAGCAAGTATACGACATCCTTAAATCCATGCCTTCTTTGGCCTTGTTTTTATTGCCTGGCGGTACGCTCATCCTTCCGATCGTCATGAAACTCGTGCCGGAACTCATCCCCTCTGCCTTTAAAATCAATGAGGTAGAGAAAAAACAACCTGAAAATGAACTGTAAAATTCACATTTACCTACTCAATGATCTATTCTCCCAAGAACTCGCAGATGCCGAATTTGGCGGAAAAGAGTCCGCAGACAACCTGCGTTATGAGTGGGAGGACGAGCTCGAAATTCAAGGCGACATAACTTCCGTACAAGAGATTCCAAATGGCGTTTATACACTTGCCGGCTATGATGAAAACGACGAGGTTTTTTCTCACGAAATTCCCCAAATGCATCTCTTTGAAATTTCAACTACCGATCATCCGACTGCTTATGTAGGCGCATCGGCCAGTATAGTCGATCATTGCAACCTTCAGCAAAATGAACAAGGGTATACCATCTCTATTTATTTGAAAGACTACGAACCAATGGCCAATCCTGTTGCGGGTATTTTCATTGCTTCTAAGTCCTTTCCTAAGTCGCTTATCAGATGATTCAGCTTCAGCAAATTGCACTGTCCTACGACAAAGCCATACTCAAGGGCATCAACCTGCAAGTCAAACGCGGAGAAATTCTAGGTTTGGTCGGAAAAAGTGGTGCAGGAAAATCATCGTTGCTCAAGATTTGTGCAGGTTTACTCGATTGCACTGAAGGAAGTGTCACTATCGATGGTAAAAGACAAATGCCAGCCAGGCAACTTTTGGTTCCAGGATACGCAAACATTGCTATTGTCAATCAAGACTTCAAACTAGATCCATTTCATACAGTTGCTGAAAATATCAAAGAAGCAATATTACATTGGCCTATTCCAAAACGTGAAAAGCGCGTCCAAAAGTTGATCCAACTTTTTGGCTTAAAAGAAATAAGTCTAACCAAAGCGCACCTTATCTCTGGTGGCGAACAACAACGTGTTGCGATCGCAAGAGCGATAGCAGATCAACCCCAATATCTTTTGCTCGACGAACCATTCGGACACCTCGATGCCAACCTCAGACAAAGACTAAGTAGCTATCTGATGGACCTCCGAGATGCTGAGAATACCGGCATTGTTTTGGTATCTCACGAAGGGCAAGATGTTTTAGGCCTCTGTGACCACATTTGTATTTTGCAAAATGGTAAGATTTCAAAAAAGTATATGCCTGAAACACTTTACTATCATTATACAGCTCCTGACAAAGCCAGACTTTTTGGGCCGCTCAATACACTCAAGTGGAATGACCAACTTGAACATTTCAGACCTGATGAATACCAAATAAGCCAAAAAGGAATTCCTTTAAACTTTGAAAGAGCCGTTTTTGTCGGCGGTTTTTACCATAATTATTTTCGATCTGCGCTCAATGAACGCATTTTGCTCTACGCTTTTGAGCCTCTTACCCAAATTAGTCATATTGAAATCAAAAGGAAATAAGTACAGCTTTAAAGTGGAGGCCCTTGCCTTTTGGCAGGCCCTTAAAGAATATATCCAGCAAGGAGCTTTTCATCATGGTGCTGCTTTGGCTTATTACACGCTTTTTGCATTTATCCCGATCCTCTACCTGACCACATCAATCTATGGACGCATCATTGGTGCTAAAAACATGCGGGTAATAGTCTCGGATATACTCCACGACGGACTAGGCCTCACGGATACAGCATCTATCTTACACCTTGTTGATTCAATGTCACTTGAAAAACCAAGTTTTTTTCTTGAAATCGTCAGTATTGGTGTCTTGCTGTATACCTGTTCGGCTTTTATGCTTTCACTCAAAAGAAGCCTCAATGAATTTTTCAATGTCACCAAAAAAAACCGACAAGAAACCAATCTTTTTATGGAGATCATTGGTTTCAGATTTATCAGTGTCCTTTTGCTAGCCATTTTTGCACTGGTTATCATTCTTTTCTACTTCGCTCAAGTCTTTGTGTTTTCGGCCCTCAATAGCTGGATTCATTGGCACAATGGCTTTATTGATTTCTCATTCACCCTACTTCAAATTGGCTTAACACTTGCATCCAATGTTTTGATCTTTAGCCTAATTTTCAAATACATGCACGATGCCAAAGTAACCTGGCGTGTGGCTTCAAAAGGCGCAATTGTTACTGCTGTTTTACTTTATTTTAGCCAATGGATCCTGAGCTATTATTTACAACATTTCTTTATGTTAGGACAACTCGGAATCGCAAACTCCATTTTCATGATGCTCGCTTGGGTTCATTATTCAGCTCAAATTGTCTTTCTCGGAGCAAAGTTCACTTACCATGTGGGCAAGGCAAGTGGAGAGCGCATCTATTCTTAATAAGCTCAGTTATAGAAAAGAAGGCGGTTTGCGGAATTCGAGTTTGGCATCGCGGAAAATACTCGATGTATTTCGGATAGTTAGTAAAAAACTTTTGTTGCCGCCAATTGGCACATAATAGAAAGAAAGTGCCCAACAATGCATGTTTCTATTCAAAGAAAAATAAGCGTTGGTCAGCCTGCGATCTTGCACATTGAAATTTAGGTTACCTGACAAATTCCAGCGCTTCGTAAAACTGATATCTCCAATTAATACCAACGTTTGAACGAAATTCCATGTGTCCGGATTCTCAATTGTTATGTCTTGGTTGGCCTGTATGCCGTACACATGTGAAAGATTAATTTTCCACGGGATATCATAATATATTGCCATTTCTGGATGCAAGGCGTAATAATTAAAGTCTGCATTCCAATCTTGCTCGTTGAAAAGCATACTATGGTCTTGAATTTTTTTACGGTCTTTCTTGGGTGCCAAGACCATTGTAGTGGTCAAGTTAGTGGTAGTAAGCCGGCCAAGTTGCTGTCCAGTTTGCCATGCATAATCTTTGATCGTTTGCCCATTGGCATTCCAGCCGTAGGGGCTCCAATTGGCATTGGAAACAAAATTGATCCAGTTGGCCGGGCTGATTCTTAGATTCAAAGACAAATTTGACAATTTCATGGTGTCTTTGGTAAAATCGTAATTACCGGTCACTGAGAATTGATCAATGAGCCTGATTTTTTTAAAGCCCGTAACAGTATCTTGCGCCGATTTAAATTTAATCTCAGCTGTGTTGTTTATGCCAAAAGTGAGCAGAGAAGCCGCTCTTGTTGAACCAACACTATAAATACTCCTTTCAAACGGCGAATAGGTAATTGCGCTTTGATTGGGGCCAGCATTTACTGTAACCAATGGATTCCAACCTGGCGTATAACGATAACCTAGATTTGGCGTCATGAGGTGACGCAAGCGGGGCTGTTTTTTGCCTGCAAATTTGTAGTAGGCATACAAAACAGTTGTGGCACTCAGGTTAAAATTCAACTCATGAGACATTACTGGTTTTTGAATGGTATCAATTTGAGTAGAATTGGTGCTCGGATTATAACTTTTTTGAATCTGTTGAAAATTGATTTTATTGCCGTAACTCAGGTTCGGATTAATCTTGAGTGCATTCTTGAAAAGCCCCGTACTGGTTTGAATAGTAACTCCTTGGCTCAAGCCATTCATCATGGTTTGATTGATTGCTGCGAAATTGGCAGTACTCATTAAAGAATCTGCGAACTGGGCACGGTTTTGCCCTTCAAAGTTGTACGTAAGCCCTATGCGTTGTACGGTTTTTTTCCAGTTTTTATCTGCGGTTTCAAAGACATTTTTGAATGGAAAAATTCGCGTCACGTTGACATTCATCACAGGGCTCAATAAAGACACTGTTTTTGCTTTTGAATTTTGTCGCAAGGACATTTTCAAACCCGTATTAACTGGCTTGCCTGGAAAATTGCGCGCGAGGTTGATATCCGAATTAAAGCTATTATTAAAATATTCAGGATTGATTGGGTCAAGTGAATTCTTTGAATTATTATCTGATATAAAATTGACGTTGGATGAAAAATCCCAAAATGGATTAGACTTAGGCGCCTTCCGATGCGACCAAACGACAGTGAGTTTATTTTGTTTGTCATTGAGCGGAAAGCCGCTATTAAATTGCTGAAAACCCAAAGACAAACGCCCGCTATAACCATAGCGCTTGGCATAATCGAGATCGTTGCGCAAGCCCCAAGACCCTCTGCTGTAGAGATTGGCATAAACCGAAGTTTGCAAGCGCTCATTGATCGGGAAGTACCAACCTAAATTTTGAAATCCAAACCCATAGGCAGAAAGAGGAATGAATTCCGGAAATAAAAGTCCTGATGTGCGCTCTTTTTGGTTAGTCGGAATAAACGCAAAGGGCAAACCAAGTGGTGTTGGAATCCCGGAAACATACAAGTTCATCGGACCCGTTACAATTCTTTCATTTGGAACCACGACTCCTTTACTCAATTGAAAATGGTAATGCGGTTCTTCTAAATCGCAAGTGGTGAGGACTCCTTGACGCAAATGTAATTCATCATTGGACTGGCGCTTGGCTGTGCCCATTCTGAAATAAAATTCATCTTGTTTGATGGCCAGTGCTTTGATATAAGCTTTTTCGGTTCTGTAATTCAACTTCAATGACTCACAGTTGATGGTTTCTGAACCCTCAGTAAGCTCAGGATATTCCAATTTATTGTTCAAGGAATCAATGCGGTACTTTGCTTCAATCTGGCTAGAATCGAGGTCGATTAGGATATATCCGGCTTTGATAGAGAAGCCTTCGCTTTGGACTTCAGCGGCTCCGTAGAGGTAAATTCTGCGATTTTTGACATCGTGGACAATCTTGTCATTAGCTTTGTAAGTGACAATTTGATTGAGGCTTTCGCCACTCACAAATAACGTATCTTGAGCTGTAACGAATCGCAAGGGGCACATTATTAACAATGTGACGAAGAAAAGTTGTGCGAAACGTAGTCTTTGACTCAAGAGCTGCTACTTAGATTTGTAATATGCAAGAAAAACACACAAAGCTACCAATTTTCAATGGCTTGCAAAAGAACGTACTCAGACTGTTTTTATTGGTTGGGCTTCTATTCTTTTTCAAGCAAGCTGCGTTAGCTCAGACAGGCAAGATTAAAACCGTCGTTATTGATGCAGGGCACGGAGGGCACGACCCTGGGTGTCATGGTGCTAGTAACAACGAAAAAGAAGTCTGTTTATCGATGGCTTTGAAACTCGGCGCACTGATCAAAGAGCGTTACCCAGATGTAAAAGTTATCTACACGCGTACCACGGACGTTTTTGTAGAACTTGCGGAACGTGCAAACATTGCCAACCGTAACAATGCCGATTTATTTATTTGTATTCATGCCAATGCGGGTAGCACTACCGCCTATGGGTCTGAAACGTATGTACTTGGTTTGCATCGCACTGACGCCCAACAAAAAGTCGCGGAACGCGAAAACGCCAGTATTGCTTTAGAGGACGACAAGGGTGCTAAGTACCGCTCTTATGACCTTACCCCTGACGGTATAATTGCGCTTCAATTTCAATTGGCTGTATTTCATAGACAGTCCATTTTATTTGCTGAAATGATACAAAAAGAATTCAAGCGAATAGGACGCTATGACAGAGGTGTAAAGCAAGCTGGATTCCTCGTTCTATACAAAACAACCATGCCGAGCGTTTTGATTGAAACCGCTTTCTTACCGAACCCTACCGAAGAAAAACTCATTGGAACCGCCGAGGGTCAGCAAAAAATGGCTCAGGCCATGTTTCAAGCATTTGTGAACTTTAAAAATGCAACAGAAGGAAAAACTGTAGCAACAGGCACTACTGAAAATAAACCCGCTGAGACCAAACCTCAAGAAACAAAACCGATCGAGACAAAACCAATTGAAAGTAAGCCGATCGAGAACAATGAGGTTATCAGTAAACCTACGGAAATCAAAGTAAATTCCTTTAAAGATACAGGGTTGGTTTTTCGAGTTCAAATTGAGACCTCCACTCAGGCGCTCGCTAAAAATTCGAGCAGATTTAAAGGGATGGAAGTATTTGAATATCAAGACAATACACTTTACAAGTACTGTACTGGAGCCTTTCCAAATGACCTTCAAGGAGCAAAAAATTATAAAAATGAACTCATTGAAAAAGGATTTGAGCATGCTTTTGTTGTGGCTTTCCTTAACGGAGAGCGCATCAGTATTGAAAAAGCGATTAAATTAGCAGAAAAATAAAGGCTTGAAATTTTCCAAAGAAATAAAGGCAGCGCTCATCGCTATTTTCGCCATTGTGGTTCTGATTGCAGGCGTCAATTTCCTCAAAGGAAACAGTTTCTTTGGTGGAGATGATGTTTACACAGCCTACTTTCCCAATTCAGGTCAATTAATGGTTTCATCCAACGTCACCTTAAATGGTGTTGAAATTGGCAAAGTACTCAGTATAGAATCCAACCCAACTGGTGATTCCCTCCATAGAGTTAAACTAACCTTCAATATTCACAACACTGACATTCGTCTACCGAAAGGAACCATCGTTGAAATTGGTTCTCTCGATTTCTTTAGCAAAGCGCTCATAGTGCAACTACCATTAGCAGGAAACGGTCAATTTTACGCCGTTGGTGCCACAATCCCTGGGCGCTTATCTGTAGATATGGTTTCGCAAGTAAAAGCCTACGCCGACCCAATATCTCAGAAACTACAAACCATGATGTTGTCCATAGACCACATGGTAGAATCTTTGTCGTCTTTTTGGGATACCACAGCAACATCCGAATTAGAAGGTAGTTTGAAAGAAGTCAAAATGACCATTAAAAAGCTCGGAAGGGTTGCCGACGAATTGCAGGGGTTTGTAGCCTCGGAAAGAGCGCAGTTTACCAAAATCATGTCCAACGTTGAGTCGATAACGCTCAACCTCAAGCGCAGCAATGACCAAATTACTGGCATCATCGGTAATACTCGCAAAATCACAGACGATCTTGTAACCGCTGACTTCAAAGGCACCATTTTAGACGCCCAAACCACACTCAAAAAATTCAATATGGTTCTTGCTGAAGTTGAGTCAGGTCAAGGCACTTTGGGTCAACTCATCCACGACGAAAAACTCTATACCGAATTGGTTGGAACCAACAACGATCTACAAAATCTTGTAACGGATTTACAAGCGCATCCGGAGCGTTATGTTCATTTGTCGCTCATCGGCGGAAAATCTAAAGGACTACAACTTTCAAAGAAAAACGAAGACAAGCTGCAAAAAATGCTCGACAGCCTGCCTGAATAATCGATCAACATGCAACAAATACTATTTGGCGTACTCACGCTACTCAGCTTTGGATTTTTTGCGTTTAACCTCCGAAAAATCGCACAAAATATCCATCTTGGTCAAGCCATCAATCGCTCTGATAACAAAGCCGAACGCTGGCGCACTATGCTTTTGGTCGCACTTGGTCAAAAGAAAATGTTCAGTCGCCCCATTCCTGCGCTCTTGCACCTCGCATTATACGCCGCTTTTGTCATTACACAAATTGAACTCATCGAAATTCTCGTTGACGGCCTCAGTGGTTCACACCGCTTTTTCCAAGATAGTTTAGGCGCTTTTTACACGTTCATGATCAGCTTTATTGAAGTGCTGTCCGTATTAGCATTTATAGGTACAATTGCATTTTTAGCCCGCCGCAACCTGCTCAAACTACCCCGTCTAAACATGAAAGAACTGGCAGGCTGGCCTACCCAGGACGCCAACCTCATATTAATCATGGAGATCGTCCTCATCTCTTTTATATTCACCATGAATGGCGCCGATGAAGAATTGCAATCATATGCTGGCAACTCCAACGGTTTTGCAATTAGTTCTTGGCTAGGGCCCATTTTATTTGATGGAAAGAGCACCCATACCTTGCAAACTTTAGAGCAAATTGGTTGGTGGGGTCATATCATTATGGTCTTCGGATTCATGAATTACCTACCCTACTCAAAGCACCTTCATATTTTCATGGCCTTCCCGAATACTTACTATTCTAAACTAGAGCCAAAAGGACAATTTACCAATATGCAGAGTGTCACTAACGAAGTGAAACTCATGCTTGACCCTAATGCTGACCCCTATGCCGCTGCACCAACTGATGCAGCACCAGCCCGCTTTGGAGCAAAAGACGTCACAGACCTCACTTGGAAGAATCTAATGGATGCCTATAGTTGCACTGAATGTGGCCGCTGTACTTCAGTATGTCCGGCCAACACAACAGGCAAATTGCTTTCGCCAAGAAAAATCATGATGGACACCCGTGACCGCATGGTTGAGCTCGGAGACTACAAACGCAAAAATGGCCCTGATGCCGAAGACGGAAAAAGCCTTCTTGGGTCCTATATTACCGAAGAGGAACTATGGGCATGTACCAGCTGCAATGCTTGTGTACAAGAATGCCCGGTCAACATCGATCCACTTTCAATTATTATTGATTTACGTCGCTTTTTGGTGATGGAAGAATCTAAGGTTCCTTCCGAACTAACAGGAATGCTTACCAACATTGAAAACAACGGTGCCCCTTGGCAGTTTGCTGCTACTGAGCGCATGAATTGGGCTAACGAAGATTAAGTAAAGACAAGCAAATGAGTCTACAAGTACGTACAATGGCCGACATGATGGCCTCAGGAGAAACTCCAGAAATATTATTTTGGGTAGGTTGTGCAGGATCTTTCGATGACCGCGCCAAAAAAATCACCAAAGCATTGGTCAAGATTCTGAATCATTGTAAGGTAAACTTTGCCGTACTAGGAGCCGAAGAAAGCTGTACCGGAGACCCTGCCAAACGTGCGGGTAACGAATTCACCTTTCAAATGCAAGCCCTTATGAATATCGAGCTTTTGAATGGCTACGAGATTAAAAAAATTGTAACGGCTTGTCCGCATTGCTTCAACACACTCAAGAACGAATATCCCGGATTGGGAGGTACTTATGAGGTCATTCATCATACGCAACTTATTCAAGACCTGATCAATACTGGTAAGCTAGCACTTGCCGACAACGGTACTTTTAAGGGTAAGAAAATAACTTTCCATGACCCTTGTTATTTAGGTCGTGCAAATGATGTATATGAAGCACCGCGTGCGTTGATTGAAAAACTCGATGCAGCATTAGTTGAAATGAAACGCTGCAAAACAAATGGATTGTGTTGTGGTGCCGGTGGTGCTCAAATGTTTAAGGAGGCCGAAAAAGGCAACAAAGAAATCAACATTGAGCGCACGGAAGATGCACTTGAAACAGCCGCTGGGATTATCGCAACGGGTTGCCCTTTTTGTAATACGATGATGACTGACGGCATCAAGCATTTCGAAAAAGAAGAAGACGTTAAAGTATTAGATATCGCAGAACTCATTGCCAATGCCGCAGACCTATAATTTTGCTCCACAATTTGATGAAAATTGTCGTGTTTGGGTTTTCATTGTCAGTCGTCCACTGACTGCTACCGAGAGTGCTTGGGCGCAAGAACAACTCACAGCCTTTACCGCTACATGGCAAACCCATGGAAAAGACATGAATGCTACAGGTTTTGTATTTGAAAATCTTGCCCTGGTTCTTGTCGCAAATGAAGCCGGTGTAAAAGCTTCTGGTTGCTCAATGGACAAAATCAATCACCATATCAAAGCAATTGCAGAAGAACTTGAGCTAGATCTTTTTGATCGGATGAATACTTTGGTATTAGAAGCCGGCGAATGGCAACTTAACCGTTTTGATGCTAGTGAATCGCGCCCGTGTATCACAGCGGCTACCCAGCGTTTGGGCGATCTTTTGTTCGTATAGCATTAATTGCTTTGTATGTCCATTTGAGCCACAAAAAAGCCAAAATAGGAAATACCAGCACCACTAATTTATTGAAATGCCAAGCTGCCTCGAATTCAAAATGAATGAAGTGTTGCACTGCGCGTGTAAGACCACAAGCCATACACTCTTTTTGCAGTAATAATACAGATAAACAAAGCGATTGTCCGTGATCGAAAAAAGAGGCGGGCAGACACACCAAACTAATTGGAAGCGCCAAAAGCCCGCCTAAATACAAGTACTTCAAAATTCTATCTGTAGTAGCGTCCAAGAATAATCAAGGCATGAATGATCCCTGGGAATCCACAAAGGAAACACCATAGAATATTATAAATAATGATTTCGGTGTCCCAATCTGTGACTAACCCAACTACAATTGGTGGAAAAATAAAACACAAAATAAACAACAAAAGGTATGGGACATCGTCCGGACGGTTGTTTGTTGCCTTATTTAATTGGCGCGTTAATTGCTTCGCTTTGTGCTTGACATCCTTGGATTGGTGAATAGACGCCTTTGAGCTAGTTTCTTTGACAAAATGTTGTTTAACAGTACCCGTCAATTCTGCAGCAGCTTCTTGCATTTTTATTGTCTTCAATGCCACCTGACCAAAATCTTGTTGAATTTTTGGAGCGGTTAAGGTTGGTATATCTTGTTCTTTTTGAACTTCATTTCTATTTTGAACAGCGGCATCTTTAGTTTGTTGAGAAGCCAATGCTTCTTCTGCAACTACTGCCTCATTTGTTTGGTTTTTAACTTTTAATGAGCTGTGCCACTGCACGTTGTATCCATTTCTATAAATACGTTTTTCTACTGTACAAGCTGCAAGTAAGAGCACAGCTACTAAAGAAAGGAGGGTAATTTTTTTCATGCGATGTTTGTTTTAATGGGGTTAATCAAAGATAATGAAATCCAACTGCGCATGCCAATATCGTACCAAAATTGATATTAAACATTGATCATGACAATCAATAACCCCCAATTCCACTTGCCACTTGCTCGATAGGATGCCAAGTAGTTTTGATTTCCAGGAAATCAGTAATGAATTGTAGGCCTTGATTTTGAGGCGCTGAAAAATCTAAATGATAAAGTTGGCATCGTTTGAGGTTATCAATTGCCGCTTCTTGGGCGCTTCTAGATAAGTCCTCTGGGATAGTTGACAAACTGAGTGCATTGACATCCATATGACCCGCCAAAGTTGGCAGCATTTCCGCAACATCTCCTGTTAGAATATTCACAACTCCACCAGGCACATCCGAGGTAGCAAGCACCTCTGCAAATGAAATAGCACTTAGTGCTTTGAGTGTATTTGCAATGACCACAACAGTATTGCCCCCGACAAGCAGCGGTATTGTTTGGGAAATAAGACCAAGTAGTGCCGTTTTTTGACAAGCAACTACTCCGACTACCCCCATTGGTTCAGGAACCGAAAAATTAAAGTGTGAACTAGAAACAGGATTAACACTGGAACTGAGCGCCTGGTATTTGTCTGCCCAACCCGCATAATAGACCAAACGATCAATACTCAATTGGACTTCCTCAACTGCCGATTGTTCAGTTTGTCCCATCAGCATTAATTCATCAATAAACTGAACTTTCCTTGACTCGAGCATCTCTGCGATCCGATAAATTATCTGACTGCGGTTAAATGCTGATTTATTTACCCAACCAGTTTGTGCTTTTCTGGCCGCTTGAACAGCATTACGTATGTCTTTTTTTGAACCCAAACAGGCGTTCGCAATGGCTTGACCAGCTGCTGATTGTATCTGATAAGAACGTCCGCTTTCAGTGCGAGGAAATTGTCCGCCAATATAAAGTTTGTAGGTTTTTAGTATTTCCATTACTGCGTAATTTTTAAGTAAGCACTTAGACCATGTAAGCCTCCTTCGCGGCCAAAACCACTTTCTTTATAGCCACCAAAAGGAGAGGCTGGATCAAATTTATTGTAGGTGTTTGCCCAAACAACACCGGCTTGTAATTGACTGCTTAAGCCAAAAATTCTAGCACCCTTGTCTGTCCAAACACCTGCAGCTAAACCGTATGGTGAATTATTGGCTTTTTGCAGTACCTCATCTATTGTTCTAAATGTTTGGATGGCTAAGACCGGTCCAAATATTTCTTCTTGTGCTATCCGGGCACTTTGGGCCACATCAGTAAATAATGTTGGCGGGCAATAATAGCCCTTACTTGGCAACTTGCAAGCTGGTTGATAGATTTCGGCGCCTTCTTCTTGTCCAAGTTGGATATAGCGTTCAATGGTTTCTAGTTGTTTTTTAGAGTTGATGGCTCCGATATCGGTGTTTTTATCCAAAGGATTGCCTACATAAATACTTTGTAGCCGGAATTTAAGTTTTTCGATAACCCGCGCAGCAATAGATTCTTGGACAAAAAGTCTTGAACCTGCGCAGCAAACATGGCCCTGATTAAAGAAAATAGCATTGACTACACCTTCGACAGCTTGGTCAATTGGTGCATCTTCTAATATAATATTAGCTGACTTCCCACCAAGTTCAAGGGTGAGCTTTTTGTTGGTACCAATACATGCTTTTTGAATTTGCTTGCCAACTGCTGTACTACCTGTAAAAGCAATTTTATCGATGTCGGGATGGGACACAAGTAAGGCGCCAGTATCTCCGTGACCAGTTACAATATTGACTACTCCGGCAGGCAAATCAGCTTCTTGACAAATTTCAGCAAATTTGAGTGCCGTTAAGGAGGTTGTTTCTGCAGGCTTTAAAACCACCGTGTTCCCACATGCCAAGGCTGGTGCAATCTTCCAAGCAAGCATCAGTAAAGGGAAATTCCACGGCGTAATTTGAGCTGCAACCCCTAAAGATTCAATCCTTTTACCCGGAAAAGCCGCTGAAAGCTTGTCTGCCCAACCTGCATAATAAAAGAAATGATTGCAGGCCAAAGGAAGGTCGATATCTCTAGATTCTTTGATGGGCTTACCACCGTCAAGAGTTTCAAGGACAGCCAATTCTCTGGACTTCTCTTGCATCAATCGTGCGATTCGAAAAAGGTATTTACCGCGTTCTGCACCGCTCAATTTTGACCAAACGTTTTCATAGGCGTTTCTCGCTGCTTTCACTGCGATAGCCACGTCTGCTTCAGTAGCCCAGGCAATATTTGACAAATGACTTTCATCAGCAGGATTACTAGTGGCAAAATATTTTTTCTCCTGTGGCGCTTGCCATTTTCCGTCGATGTATAAATCGTATTGTTCTTGCAACTGAACGACAGCTGTTGATTCCAGAGAAGGTTCAAGATTCCAATTCGTAGAACTCATAATTAATCAATTGAAAAATAAGAAGCTGACTGATATTTTCCGGTCAACTGTTTTTGGTATTGCATCAAGAGGTCATTGGCCAAACTACTTGCACCAAAGCGGTACCATTCGTTGGTAAGCCAGGCTTCGCCGAGTACTTCCTTGACAATGAGCAAGTGTTGAAGGGCAATTTTTGCCGATGAGATACCGCCAGCAGGCTTCATGCCAATCATCTGACCCGTGCGGTCATGATGATCTTTGATGGCTCCTAACATGGTGAGTACGACTGGAAAAGTTGCTGCTGGCTGAATTTTTCCTGTAGAGGTTTTAATGAAATCGGCACCTGCTGCAATTGCGATATCGGAAATTCGACGGACTTGATCTAGAGAATCGAGTTCACCAGTTTCAAAAATGACTTTTAAGCGCGCTGTACCGCAAAGTGCCTTAATGGCAGCAATTTCATCGAACACATAGCTGTATTCTCCTGCTAAAAAATGGCCACGCGAAATGACCATATCGATTTCGTCTGCACCATTTTCAATGGCATAAAGCGTATCTATTTTTTTAACTTCAAAGGGGGCTTGACCCGAAGGAAATGCCGTTGAAACAGCAGCAACTTTGATTTTTGAATTTTCGAGTGCTTTCTTGGCAATACCAACCATTGTTGGGTAAACACAAATTGCAGCAACAGTCGGGAGCTCCGGACTGGTGACATGAAGGTGTTGTGCTTTGTAACAAAGTTGCCTCACCTTTGCTGGTGTGTCTTTTCCTTCTAGCGTGGTGAGGTCAATCATAGAAAGCGCCATGCGCAAACCATGAAGTTTGGTAGGGCCTTTTAGACTTCTAGATTGTATTTTTGCAACGCGTTCTAATGAACCAATTTGATCAATTGGTGGAACTTGCGCTAAGATTTCTTGAAGCTTGAGATGTTGATTGGGCTGCATTGACCCAAAGTTAACAAAACTTGGCTTTGAGCAAATTATTCTTCGTCAGAGTCGTCGTCTTCAGCAGGATCGTTATCGTAGTCGTCGTCTTCATCATCGTCGTCGTCTCCGAGGTCGTCGTCTTTGAGGTCATCCACTTTATCGAAGTCGTCTTCGAAATCATCGTCGTCATCGTTCACTACCGCTTTTGCTTTAGGGGTAATTTTATTGATTTTTACGAGGTAAATCACTTCATCGGTTTCCCACACCAATGCATCAAGGACCTCACCAGTTGGTGTTTTGATGGTGGTCAAATGATTGATGTATCCGTCAGGGAAGTCCTTGAGGATTTGTTTTTTCTGCTCAATAGTGAGCTTGTCGTAGCTGATGATTGCTCTTCTTTTTGACATAGGAAAGACAAGTATTTAAGGGCAAAATTATATTTTTTGAGTTTCTAGCAAACACCTAAATTAAAATTCTTAAAAATTTTATTTTTGAATTCCGGATTATTACGGATTAAGTGCTTAAAAGCCAGGTGAGGACAGCGTATTTTAAATACCTTTGTCAAAACACTTTTTCGCTTATGTCTAAATCTAAAAGCGCATTTTTTTGTCAAAACTGTGGTTATGAAGCCCCAAAATGGCTTGGCAAATGCCCAGGTTGTAAAGAATGGAACACGTTTATAGAAGAGCGTACCGAAAAAACACCCAAACACGTTGTCAGCTTCTCCAAATCGAATCAAGCGCAACAAGCTGTCCTGATTCAAGAGGTTCAAAAAAGTGAAGAGAGCCGCATCCCCCTACAAGATTTCGAACTCAACAGAGTTTTAGGTGGTGGCATCGTTCCAGGTTCAATCAATCTGTTGGGCGGAGATCCAGGCATCGGAAAATCAACCCTTTTGTTGCAATTAGCCATCAAAGAGCAACTGAAAGTACTCTATGTTTCCGGTGAAGAAAGTGAGCAACAAATTCGCATGCGCGCTGAACGCTTAGGCCTCAATAACCAACAGTGTTTTTTATTAACCGAAACCAATCTTCAACAAGTTTTGGTGCAAGCCGAAGCAATTCAGCCGCAATTGCTGATCATCGATTCGATCCAAACGCTCTACACCGATAGTGTGGAAAGTTCTCCAGGCTCCGTAGTTCAAGTACGCGAGTGCACTGCTAATCTTTTGCGCTTTGCCAAACAAACCGACATTCCCATATTTTTAATCGGACACATTACCAAAGATGGTACAATTGCCGGGCCTAAAGTTCTAGAACATATGGTAGATGCGGTTTTGCAATTTGAAGGCGATCGCCATCATATATATCGCCTGCTGCGCAGTATCAAAAATCGCTTTGGTTCTACCAACGAGCTCGGTATTTACAGCATGCAAGGAGATGGCCTGCATCCTGTGGCCAACCCATCAGAAGTTTTAGTTTCCATTGGTTCTGATGCATTGAGTGGCGTTGCAGTGGCCTCTATGGTCGATGGCATAAGGCCTTTGCTGATCGAAGTACAAGCACTTGTTTCTTCGGCTGCCTATGGCACACCACAAAGATCTTCCACAGGCTTTGATGTCAAACGGCTCAATATGCTACTTGCTGTACTTGAAAAACGCTGTGGTTTTCGTTTGGCTGCCAAAGATGTCTTTTTAAACATTGCCGGTGGTATCAAAGTCGATGACCCAGCCATTGACCTCGCTGTTGCCATGGCCATCTTATCTTCCAATGCCGATCTAGCCATTGATAAAACGATTTCTTTTGCAGCCGAAATTGGGCTCAGCGGAGAGCTCAGGCCGGTCAATCGATTAGAGCAACGCTTGTCAGAACTTGAAAAACTCGGCTATAAAAAAATCATCGTTTCCAAATATTCAAAAGGAATCAAAGGGAACAAATATCAAATTGAGATCATTCCATGCACCAAGATTGAAGAAGTCGTGCGTGCCGTATTTGCTTAATTATGCCTAGACTCATCCTCGTCCCTACTCCTATTGGTAACCTTGAAGATATTACGCTCAGAGCACTGCGCATCCTCAAAGAAACGCAACTCATTTTTGCCGAAGACACGAGAGTAACCAACAAACTTTTACAGCATTTTGAAATCAAAAAGAAGGTTTTGGCATTTCATGCCCACAACGAACACAGGTTTCTAGAAAAAACAATAGAACTCATCGCGCAAAATGAAACTTGTGTGCTTGTTTCAGATGCAGGCACACCCGGCATTTCAGATCCTGGCTTTCTATTGGTAAGGGCTTGTGTGCAAGCGGGCATTGAAGTAGAGTGCTTACCTGGCCCAACAGCATTTGTACCCGCTTTGGTTGCCTCTGGTTTTCCATGTGACAAATTTGTCTTTGAGGGCTTTTTACCCCACAAGAAGGGTCGACAAACCAAAATACAGGCGCTTGCTCATGAAAATAGAACTATAGTACTCTATGAATCACCGCATCGCATTACCAAAACACTAACTCAAATGTGTGAATGGCTTGATCCACAGCGCGAAGCTTGTGTAGTCAGAGAAATCAGTAAAAAATTTGAAACCTATCATCGTGGCACGATCGAAAGCTTGAAACTTTATTTTGAGCAAAATGATGCCAAAGGAGAAATCGTTTTGTTGCTCAAAGGTGTGGCAGAATAATTGCTGCTTTTTAGCTACTTTTGAAGGTGCAATTTCAGCAAATCATAGGTCAAACCGCGCTCAAGCAAGATTTTATCCGAGAAATTCAATCGGGCAAAATTGCGCATGCCCAGCTTTTTCACGGCCCCGCTGGTTACGGTGGCTTGCCTTTGGCGCTTGCTTTTGCTCAATATGTATTTTGCCAAAATCCAGGCCCCACAGATAGTTGTGGTACTTGTCCAGCTTGTTTGAAAGTCAAACTGCACCAGCACCCCGACTTGCATTTTGTTTTTCCTGTTGTTTTGTCTTTAGGGAAGTCTTCAGATGCCTTTCTCGAAGATTGGCGCGCCCAACTCAACAACTCATCCTATTTTGATCTATTCGAATGGACCGAACGCATAGACAATAAAATGCGAAAGCCCATCATTGCAACCGAAGAGAGTAAAGAAATCATTAAAAAACTCAACCTCAAAGCCTATGAAGGTGGGTATAAAGTGATGATCATTTGGCAACCAGAGGAAATGAATGCAGACTGTGCCAACAAACTGCTCAAAATACTCGAGGAACCGCCAGCAAAAACGATTTTTTTGTTGGTCAGCGATGATGCTAGCAAGCTGATGATTACCATTCAGTCCAGAACGCAATTAGTTCGGATTCCAAAAATTGCAGACGACGCCTTGAGCGCCTATTTGCAACAAAAGAAGCAACTCGCTGCAACTCAAGCTGATTCTATCGCAGCCTTTGCAGAAGGTTCCTTGTTGGCTGCCAATCAATTCTTGGAGGCCAATGAAAATCAAGATCAACAACGCGAGCAATTTATCCAATTGATGCGCGTTTGTTACAAAAAAGATGTGTTAGCCATGATGGATTGGGCAGAGGCCTTAGCTTCAATTGGTAAAGAACGACAAAAACTATTTTTACAATATGCTTTACATATGTTGCGTCAGAGTTTATTGACCAACTACATGGGTGATATCCTGACCAAAGTATCCAAAGAAGAAGCAGCTTTTTTAGAGAAATTTGCACCCTTCATCAGCGGCAATAATATCCGTGAATTCATTGAAACAATCGATGATGCGCATTACCACTTAGACCGCAATGCCAACGCTAGAATTTTATTTACGCAGTTGTGTTTTCAAACGATGCGATACATTCATCAAGCATAACTTTCTTGTATAATTTATTATCTTTACGACAAAAAAAATCTCATGGGTTGTGCGTCTTGTAGTAGTGGTGGTGGAACACCAAAAGGTTGTAAGAACAATGGTACTTGCAGCTCAGGCGGATGCAACAAACTTGAGGTTTTTGATTGGCTAGCCAATGTAAGTTTACCCGCAGGTCAAACTCCATATGAACTTGTCGAGGTACGCTTTAAAAATTCACGCAAAGCATTTTATCGCAATGCCAACCAACTTAGCCTTCAAGTAGGAGACATCGTTGCAGTTGACACCGCTCCGGGTCATGACATCGGAGTAGTTTCAGCACTTGGCGAACTCGCTCGTATACAAGTTCAAAAGAAAGCACCGAATCTAAAAGTTTCGGAGTGCAAGAAAATCTTTCAGATCGCCAATCAAGAGCAAATCGATAAATGGATACAAGGGCGTGGTCTCGAACGCGACCTCCTGACACAATCAAGAACACTCGCCCTCAACCTTAAACTCGATATGAAAATATCTGATGTCGAATACCAAGGTGACCTCTCAAAAGCAACTTTTTATTACACAGCTGAAAGTCGCATCGATTTTCGCCAACTGATCAAAGATATGGCGGACCGTTTTAAGGTACGCATCGAAATGCGTCAAATTGGTTCACGCCAAGAAGCGGCTCGTTTAGGGGGTATCGGATCCTGTGGTCGTGAACTCTGCTGTAGCACTTGGCTCACCGATTTCAGATCAGTGTCTACCTCTGCTGCCCGTTACCAACAATTATCATTGAATCCTCAAAAATTGGCAGGGCAATGTGGGAAGTTAAAGTGTTGTTTGAACTATGAACTCGACATGTATCTCGACACGATCAAATCGATGCCAAAAATTGATGGCAAATTACAGACAGAAAAAGGAGATGCCATCCACATGAAAACAGATGTGTTTAAACGCATCATTTGGTACGCATACAAGGGAGAAACCGGAATGGTAGCACTTAGCCCTGAGCGCGTAGCCGAAATCAAAAAACTCAACAAAGAAGGCATCAAACCAAAAGACCTCGCAGAATTTGCTCAAGTCAAAGAAAAAGTGGAAGAAATTGGATACCAAAATGTTGTGGGTCAGGATAGCCTTACGCGTTTTGAAAAAAACTTCTCCAACAACAAAAAAAGAAGACCCAATCGCAAACCGCGCAAACCCAATCCAGGAGGGCCAAAAAATGAAAAAGCTCAGTAGCCTCATTCTGTTAATTCTGTTACTCGCCTCTTGCTCAAAAGATGCGATTTACAACAAATCTTACAAATTTCAAGATGAAGTTTGGAGCCAAAACGTCAAGCCTAAATTCGAAATAGACATTCAAGACACTTCGGTGGCTTACGACTTCGTTTTTACGCTGCGTAGCACCACAGACTACGCCTACAATAACTTGTGGGTTTTCCTTTCTAGCACGCCTCCTACCGGAAAAACAGTTCGCGAACCCTACGAAATTAAAATGGCCTACCCAGATGGCAACTGGATTGGTAAAAAATCAGGGACCATCGTCGAGCACGAACTCCTTTTCCCAAAAAGAAAATTGCCGTTCAAAGGAAAATACCGTTTTGTGCTTGAACAAGCTATCACACAAAAGGTGGTAGACGAAGTACTAGATATCAGTCTCGAGGTACGAAAAAGCGAAGAAGAATAAGATGCCGCGTTTCCGCTTGTTAACTGCTGCTGAACTTCAAGAACTTGAACCTGAGTTTAAGCAGTTTTTAATTGTCCATGAACTCTACGACAAAGAATGGCGCCAGTTAGCTGCCCAAGACCCTCAAAAAGCACAAAGTTTTATTGAGCTTTTCTCGGACATCGTACTTGAAAAAAGCTACCTAAAAGCAAAAGGCTTGGTGCAAATTGGCCATGATTTCGTAGCGCTATTTTTACTAGAAGACGAGAAATGGCAACTCCTACATTTGAAATTTGAAATTGGTCTATTGCCCAAAAAACTTGAGTTAAACCAACTTTTCGACTTCTTAAAAACCAATTGGCATCATTCTCAATTGACAAGAGGGAGTAAACTCACGCCCAAAAACAAACCGGAAAGTGTGCATCAAATGGTACGAAATGGCGCTCAAATTCTAAGCGCAAGTTTATGCCAGCAGCTCCAAGAATTATTCGACTTCACCAATGCGTAATGATCTTTTTTTGAAGGCTTAAGCATCTTTTTTTGGTCAATTCCGTTTATACCTCTAAATTTGAGATATTATCACCTAAATAAAACTACATGAAACTAGCGCGTTTTGCCTTTTTAGCTTCACTTTTACTCTTCATCGGATCTGCGTGCATTGAGCATGAAATCATCCCGCCACCAAGCAATAAAGTTGACCTCAACGCAAGTTTTGCAGCTACTATCAATGGTACGCAAGTTGAATTTACACAAAACGTCAACAAATATTTAGGTTTTGCACTTGACACCCAAGTCATCAACACTGCGCCTATCTTATCGCGTCAAATTTTTATTTCAGGAATGTCTTCTATTAGCAGCCTTCAAAGCCTTACACTAACTTTTGGTGGCCTAGAATGGGATGCGACAGGTAATTCAGCGCCTACCCTACCAATGTTCAATGATTTTCACATGACCAACTCGGACACTCCTATTCCTTTTAAAGACATGGCTTCTTTAGTGGGTAATAGCGCTGATGGTGTGCAAGTGACATACACCGACAACACTGGTAAAATCTGGATTTCCAGAGAAAATCAACCGATGGGACAAATTGCCAACTTTACAATCCTCAAGCAAGCATCTGACGCTACCGGAGACTACTCACTCTTCGAAGTTACCTTCAGCTGTGAAGTTTGGTACGTAGATTCTCAAACAGGTGTTGAAGAATCACTTTCGATTTCTAATGCCAAATTTAGAGGTTGGTTCAAACGCTAACCTATGTTGAACTAAACCGCCTACATGAGTGAAGCACTCAAAATAGCAATCATAGGCGACTACAACTTCACCTACAACTCGCACCACGCGACAAATCTATCCTTGGACCACGCCGCCGAGTTCTTGGAAATTGAATTGAACTACTATTGGATCAAAGTCAATGAGGCCTTGCAACAAAAAAAGCAATTCTTCGAACAGTATGACGGTATTTGGGTAGCCCCTGGGCCCTATCTCAATCCCTTCTTCTTATCAGGCGTCTTCAAGCAATTGTTCGAAATTAGCGTTCCCGTATTTCTGACTGGTGAATGTTTTAAGTTATTTATTGACCAACTCATCTCAGCAAATAACCTCAATCCATTTGGAGAAAAATTGATTTCAGAAAACCTCATCGCGGGTTCACATTTTGAACGAATCGAGGTTATTCCTAGAACCAGCTCCGTAGAGAAATTATATGAAAATTGTAGCTCCATTGAATTGAGCGCAACCCGATTCAGTATGTATCCTCAGTTATTGGAGCAATTAGTAGGTCAGTTTATTGATATTGAGGCAGTCAATCAGTTCGAAGACCCAGAAATCATTTCTTTGCGCAAACACCCTTTTTTCTTGGCAACAAGTTTTTGTCCGCAAATCTCTTCCACGCGTGACCTACCACACCCACTTGTTTACACCTTTATCAAAATGGCAGCAGGCGAGCGCTTGCTACAAATCCAGGAATAAATCGATTTGGGCATAATAGATGATGGCCCGAACAGGTAAATGAAAGATTTGACCTAGTAATTTTGCGTAAGCGGCTATTTGGTCAAGGTCTTTGTCATTGCGTTTTCCAGTCTTGAAGTCAATTACAATTACTTCATGGGTTTTTAGCCAAACTTTATCGGGCTGCTTTTGCTCATTAATTCCTGCGATAATACGCTGTTCATTGAATTGTTCAAGAACTCCATCAAACAATTGATTTTGCGAGATATGCTGCCAAAATTTCTCAGCGCCTTGGCGTATTTCATCTACTTGTTCCTCCCCTACACTTCCCTCCGATAGAGCCGTTTGAATGGCTTGCTCAAGAGCATCTGGGCCAGAACACAAAGCCATAGTGCGGTGGAATGCCAAGCCAAACAGTTGGTCTTTGGCAGCGGCTTCTAAACCATGCTGCTTGAAAGCCAAGGAAGGATACCAGAGTTGATCTTTTAATGAAATTGGATGATAGAATAAGGTGTTTTGCTCTGTTTGTTGCCTTGAAGCCTGTTGTGGCTGGCCAATTGTTAGGACTTGTGGTTCAAGCCAAGTCAGTGGAAATGCCTCCAAAGCAGCATGAATTTGCGCACCGAACCCCTCTTTTTTGTGATGATTAAAGATATAAAGTCGTAATTCCGGACGCGTGAGGGCTACATAAAGCAGATTCAGTTTGTCCAAGAAGATGGCGGCAAGTTCTTTTTGCTTGAATGCTCTATACTCAGGAATAGTTGCACTGGGGTAAGAATAAGTGAGGTCCGGGCCAACAGGTATTAAAAATTTGGCATAAGTACGAATATCAATGCCAAAATCAAGACTCGGAATCAAGACAACTGGAAACTCTAAACCTTTTGCCTTGTGAATAGTCATAATGCGTATGGCCTCAGTGGACTCAGGCATTTGTAAAGCCAGTTTGTCTTTGCTTTGCTCCATGTATTCCAAAAAAGGAAGCAATTCTGCATTTCGATTGAGTTGGTACTGGAATGCGATGTCAAAAAAGTGGTGAAGATATGGGTCTTGGCTGTCGTCTAGCTCAAGCACTTGAGCAACTTTTTGAAGTAAATCGTAAAGGTGCTCAAAAGGCATAAATAAGGCTTCTTCAGCACCAAAATGGTCAATATAAAATTTATTTTCATTGAAAAATCGGAATTTTTTTCCGTCTTTCTCAAATTGCTCGAAATAGGAGAGGTATTGAGCTACGTTGAAATTACCTTTAAACTGCAAATAAGCTTCGGCAAAACGTTTTCCTAATGTAGGATTGGACGGGCGTGCTCGTTTTTTCAGGTAAAGTAAAAATAATTGTACTGTTGGATGGTGATAAATTAGCAAAGAATCTTGTGAAACTACTTGATATCCTGCATGGTTAAGTGCAATGGCTAACTCATTTCCTTGTTTATTAGTTTCTGTGAGAATACAGATGTCACAGGGTCTGAACTGATCTTTGAGGACCTCTTCTGTGGTTTTAATAATTTTCTCATGCAACAACTCAGAAGGCAAGTCATTGACCAAGGATTCTAAGTAAATATATCCGCTTTTATTGGCTTGTGGTTTTTGCTGAAGATCGGCATAAAATGGCGCTTGTTGGCTCGGTAGATTTTTAGCTAACGTGTTAAAAAGCACATTATTAAATTCAACGATTTCAACAGCTGAGCGGTAATTCTCATCAAGGCTAACTTTAAGGCCGCTTGTTTCGAATAGTTGGCTCATTTGGGCCATGTTCGCGTCATTTTCCGGATTGTATAGACTTGGTAAGGCTACAAATTGTTCGGCAAGTCCGTTATTGAAGCGGTAGATACTCTGTTTGGCATCTCCTACAATCAAATTTGGTCTGTCATAGGCAATGGCTTCAAGTACTAACGGAATCAGGTTGATCCATTGCAAGCGAGATGTATCTTGAAATTCATCGAGTAAGAAATGCTCAAAACGGATGCCTAGTCTTTCATAAATGTATGGAGCTTGTTCACCACGCACGAGCTGACTAATAAGCTGATTGAATTCAGAAATACGAATTTGTTGCTGGGCAGCCATAAGCGCCTTCGTTTGCTGCGCGACATGCTGGAGTAATGCCAAATTGAAAAAGTTTTTGCGGCGTACCTCTAGCACTGCGTGTGCAGCAAATGCTTGCTCAAACGCAGGGGACAAGTTCAGAAGGGCTTCATTGATCGGATCAGGAAGGTTCCATTTGTTTTCTTCGAGTGCGGCGAGCGTCTTGGCATTGTAGAATGGGCCTGTTTTCTTGCCAAGGCCCCAATTTGGATCGGTGTCAAGCGCTTCAAAGCGCTGGATATCGGTTTTGTTTTTAAAGTGCGTAGCAATGTAGGGCGCTAATGGCGCATAAACGGCTTTGCATTGTGCGATGAAATTACTTTTAACTTGTGCAGCTTCGTCTTTGATTTGCTGGTAATTTTCTTTGGAATAGTTGGTCTGTAATAATTGTTCTACCTCTTTTACATTTCGCTCTTTACTCAGAATTTCAGCAAATTGTAACAACGATTTTTTAAAATCCCAGGATTCACCTTCACTTATTTTGGTGCGTGCGTATGAAAGCATCCAATCACTGAGCTCGACTGCATCGGGTTGTCCTAACTGAGAAATCATGAGGTCAACTACTTCCTCCATGATGAGCTTTTCATTCATGACGACCTCGAAATCTGCAGCAATATCGAGGTCACGACTGAAAGATCTGATTAACCGAAGGTTGAATTTATCAATGGTAGAAATATTGAAATCTTCGTAGTGATGTAAGATGCCTTGAAGTGCACCGAGCGCTCTTTGTTGTAATTGAACTTCTGTTAACTTGGTTTCTTCGAGCAAGCCCTTTGCTAGTGCTTTCGCTTTGCGATCTGCCATGTGCGGATACGCCAAACCACTCAAGGTTTGTAAAATCCTCTCCTTCATCTCATTAGCTGCCTTATTGGTGAAGGTCATCGCTACAATTGAACGAAATTTTGAGCGATAAGCAGCGTCGTCTAGTAGTATTTTAAGGTACTCTAGGACAAGTCGGTGCGTTTTTCCGCTTCCTGCAGAGGCAGCATATACTTGTAAAGCTTTTGGGGTGGTTGAAAGCATCAATTTTTTTTCGAAGGAAGAATTCCTAAAATTAAGAACAATTTGAGCGTTTTGACGTATTTTTGTTAGATGAGAGCTATATTTTTTACTGCCATAATCGGACTACTTTTTAGTTCCTGCGGAGACGACACCCCAACGCCGCAAAAAGCGTATGTTCAGCTTGATCTCCAACCTGTATTCGGAAATCAGCCCTTCTACATGGATTCTATTTACACCACCCCTGAAGGATACAAAATAAAGTTCACAGAGCTTAAATGTTATTTTACCTTATTTGCTAATGGCGATTCGAGCTTGCATCAAGCTGCACTTTTTGACTACCGCGAAAATGGTTCATTGCTCTTTAAAAAAGAAGGTGATTATAAAACCTACTCAACCCTTACGGCCGTTTTAGGGGTCGATGCTTCACTTAATCACCAAGATCCAAGCGCTTTTCCAAATGAAAGCCCATTGAACATCAGTAATGCCGGGCCGATGCACTGGGGCTGGAATCCAGGCTATATTTTTATGAATGTAGAAGGAAAAGTCGATACCATACCAGATGGGCTTACCAATACAGATCTCTCATTTAGTTTTCATATTGGCACAGACCCCTATTTGCAATATTTACAATTTGACAACGTTAATTGGCAGTCAATAGCCGGAAATACCAAACAATTCAAACTTAAACTTGATTTACTTGCTTTTCTTGGTAGCGGCTCTTCAGCTATTCAACTGAACACCGAATACCTTACACACACCGCAGCAGGCCAAGAAGCACTGACCCAAAAAGTAATCACCAACTTCAAAAACGCCATTAGCCCGTACTGATGTTCAAATTTGCTGTCATATTCATCGGCTTAGTATTGCTAAGTGCTTGCAAGAAGGATCAAACCACCTTTCAACCGAGTCCTTATTTTCTGGAAATTCCAAATCACTTCCCCGATATGGTTATTCCGGCAGATAACCCCATGACATTAGAAGGGGTTGAGTTGGGTCGCTGGTTGTTCTATGAAAAAAGATTATCCGGGAACGATTCCATGAGCTGTGCCTCTTGTCACCTCCCTCAACATGGTTTTTCCGACCCCAATAAGTATTCTACCGGCATAGATGGCATAGCCGGAACTCGCAATTCAATGGCATTGATCAATCTAGGTTGGGACAACTTCTTTTTTTGGGATGGAAGAGCGAGCACGCTTGAACAACAAATTTTAGAGCCCGTAGTAAATCCTATTGAGCTGCACCAAAGCTGGCCCGATGCTATATACAAACTCAATTTAGACATCGATTACCGCAACCGCTTTTTCAAGGCATTTGGTGAACCTGGGATTGACTCTGTAAAAGCTGCCAAAGCAATTGCGCAATTCATCCGTACCATGATTTCAGCATCGTCAAAGTATGATGTCATGTATAAATATGAAAACGGGATGCCCCTGAATAACCAAGAACAAGCACTACTCCAACAAGTTGATGTTGAGGAATGGGCAGGTTATGACCTCTTTAAAAGTTTAAACGGTGCTGATTGTTTTCATTGCCATAATGGCCCACTCATGCGCGTCAAAAAGTACAGCAATAATGGACTAGATGCCAACTTCACTGACCTTGGACGCGGTGCCGTCACCAACAATCCAGAAGACTACGGTAAATTCAAAGTACCAACACTTCGCAATATTGCTCTTACTGCGCCCTACATGCACGATGGCCGTTTTCAAACCTTGGATGAAGTCATTGAACATTATTCATCAGGTGTGCACCTTTCGCCTACTATTGATCCGCTCATCGAATTTGCCAACCAAGGCGGCGTACAACTGAGTGCACAAGAAAAATATTTGCTTAAAAAATTCTTACTTACCTTGACCGACAACACTTTTATCTCCAATCCTAATTTCAAAGATCCACACTAACATGAGTGCCAATAGACTTACCACCGAAGACAAAGCGTTAAAAATCAACTTAACGCCAGATATCTATGGCTGTTTTGCTGAAATTGGAGCCGGACAAGAAGTAGCCGCTAATTTTTTCAAGGCAGGAGGTAGTTCCGGAACAATTGCCTACACGCAGTCAGCCTACGACATGAAAGTTTCTGATTCCATGTATGGTGAAACCATCCGCTACGTTTGTGAAGAACGCTTGGTAACCATGCTACAAACAGAATTCAAGAAACTACAAGACATTTTACCTGTTAAGAATCGCGATGCACGTTTTTTTGCTTTTTGCAACACAGTTGAATCATTGAATTACCACAAGACCAATCAAGGTCAGGGTTGGGTTGGGCTGCGTTTTCAGCTTGGGCTCAACAAAAAACCCAACGATGTCATTTTGCACATCAAAATGCACGACAACAGTCATAAAGCCCAACAAGAAGCACTCGGTATTCTGGGTGTCAACCTCATTTATGCCTGTTACTTTCAGTCCGGAGACATCGATAGTTTTATCGATAGCATCGTGCACCGACTGCCGCCAGATCGTATGGAAATAGACATGTTGCGCATTTCGGGCCCAGACTTCGAGGACATGGATAACCGCATCATCGCATTGAATTTGGTGCGTCGCGGTATCACTAACGCAACTATGTTTGACCTCGCCAAAAATGTCTTACAACCTTCAACAGCACTTTACAAGAAGAACATTTTGTTGATGCGTGGCCGTTTCAGACCAGTAACTAAAGTGCATATCGACATGATTGAAAGGGCACGCGCAGCCTTTGCCAAAGAGAAACGCGTCAAGCCTGAAAACCTCGAGGTAGTTTTTGAACTCACGCTCAAAGACCTCACCGCCGATGGCAAAATCTCAGATAAAGACTTCCTTGACCGTGCTGAATTACTTGGCTCATTAGGTTATACCGTGATGGTATCCAATTACCTCAAGCACTACAAAATGCTTGAATACCTTTCTTCAATTGCAAGAGGGAATTTAGTTGGTGTCATAATGGGGATCTATAACCTCCACATCATTTTTGATGAAAAATATTATGACAACCTCCCAGGAGGGCTGCTCGAAGCATTTGGGCGTGGCTTCGGACATAACGTCAAATTGTATATCTACCCGGCATTAAATGTAGAAGATGGTAGCTTGTATCATTTGGGTAATATCAAACTACCTGAAAATATGATTGGCCTGCTCAATTATATGCAAGCCAATGATAAAATCACGGCACTACAAGAATACGACCCCTCTCTTCTACACATTCTTTCCGATGACGTACTGAGTAAAATCAAAGCCAACGCGCACAGCTGGGAGGAAGACGTACCCTACGAAGTGGTCAAAGCCATCAAGTTTTTTGAATTATTCGGATACCAACAAAAGGCTGAACTCAACTAATGCCTCACATCAAAAATGCGCTGATTCGTTACCGCATCATCGACAGGATGTTGCGCAACAAATACAAGAGCTTTCCTTCCAAGGAAGAGCTCCGATCAGCGTGTGAAGAAGCACTTTTTGGCTCAGAATCTGGTGCGCATATCTGTGCTTCCACTATTGAGAAGGACCTTTTCAATATGAAAATGGAACACGACGCTCCTATCCGTTACAGCAAAAAAAATGGCGGTTATTTCTATGAAGATCCTCAATTTAGCATTAATGATGTACCGCTTTCCGAAGACGAATTAGCCTCTATTCGTTTCGCAGTTTCGACCTTACAACAATTTCGAGAAGTGCCTTTCTTTCAACAATTTGGTTCGGCAATCGATAAAATCGTTGATCGCGTTGCTGTCGGAGATACAGACGAAAGCCAAGAAATTTCGAAGTATATTCAATTTGAAGCGGCGTTTTCCAGTGGTGGCAACGACTATTTACCAACCTTATTAGAAGCCATTCGCTCCAAAAAACGTGTTTGGTTTTTGTACACCTCATTTCAGCAACAAATTTCAAAGCCAAGAAAGGTGAGTCCGTTATTCCTCAAAGAATACCGCAATCGTTGGTACCTCATCTGTTTTGATCAACAAAAACAAGACATCCTCACCTTTGCCCTGGACCGCATGAGTGAGCTACAAATGTTAGAAGATGCTGCTGAAATTCCTGCTAACTTTGACGCTGCTCAGTATTTTCAAAATGCAGTGGGTATTACCGCCTACAAAGGGCAACCCAAAAAAATCGTACTCAAAGCTGAACCCGTTGCGGCAAGATACATTGCCTCACAGCCTTTACACAGTTCTCAGCAATTCATCAAAGAGGAAGCACAATTTCATTACTTTGAGTTGTGTATTTTAATTTCCGAAGAATTCATCAGAAATTTACTTGGCTATGCAGGAGAGGTTGAAGTCATTGAGCCCCCAGAATTAAGAAACATTATCAAGGAGCGTGCTCAGGCTTTGCTCCATCGCTATCAAAAATAATTGGCATGTCTACTTTAAAACAAACCATCGAACACGGCGTATGTACGCTCACTTTCAATAGACCGCAAGTTTTCAATTCATTTAACAAAGAAATGGCACTTGAGCTTCAAGCAGCGTTGGATAACTGTGCAGCTGATGAGCAAGTAAGAGTTGTGGTGCTCACCGGTGAAGGAAGAGCATTTTGCGCCGGACAAGACCTCGCCGAAGCCACTAACCCACAAGGGCCTGCACTTCAAGAAATTGTAGCCAAACATTACAATCCTATTATATTAAAAATCAGAGCTCTTGAAAAACCCGTTATTGCGGCAGTAAATGGTGTTGCAGCTGGAGCAGGTGCAAATATAGCATTGGCCAGCGACCTCGTCATAGCCAAGGAAAGTGCTTCATTTATTCAAGCATTTTCTAAAATTGGCCTCATTCCAGATTCAGGAGGAACCTTCTTTTTACCAAGACTAGTAGGTGCACAAAAAGCATTGGCCCTCATGATGACCGGTGAAAAAGTGCTCGCTCCAGACGCTGAAAAAATGAACATGATTTACAAAGCCGTTTCTGACAACGACTTCGAAAGTGTAGTAAGTCAATTGGCACTACAATTGGCAAGCATGCCAACCAAAGCGCTTGGCCTAACTAAAAAAGCCGTCGATGCTGGCTTTAACCAAAGCCTAACTGCTCAGTTGGATCTCGAAGAAACATTGCAAACTCAAGCTGGGCAAACCCATGACTTCAAGGAAGGTGTACAGGCCTTTCTTGAAAAAAGAAGCCCTGAATTTAAAGGATATTAAGATGAAAGGTCAAATTGGCGTAATTGGAGCAGGTACAATGGGTGCTGGTATTGCACAAGTGGCTGCACAAGCCGGGCACAAGGTTGTCCTAACGGACACCAACTCCGAACAACTGCTCAAAGCAGAAAAACAAATCAATAGCAGCTTAGATAAGCTCGTAGAAAAAGGGAAATTTACCGAAGCTTTTGCAAAAGAAGTAAAGGCCAACCTGAGTTATTCCATTCATTTATACGAGCACCAAGATGCAACCTTAGTGATCGAAGCCATTATTGAAAATCTTGCTGTCAAGTATGAATTGTTCAAACAACTTGAGCAAATTGTTGCACCTAACTGTGTTTTAGCAAGCAATACCTCTTCACTCTCCATTGCATCGATTGGTGCTTGTTTGCAAAATCCAAGCCGTTTTTTAGGCATCCATTTCTTTAACCCAGCAACACTGATGCCCCTTGTAGAAGTGATTCCGGGCGTGGCCACAGAAATCCAGGTAACAAACTTTGTTGAAGAACTCATTACCAATTGGAACAAAACAGTTGTTGTTTGTAAGGATACTCCTGGCTTTATTGTAAACAGAGTCGCGAGGCCGTTTTATGGCGAAGCGCTGCGTATCTACGAAGAGGGAATCGCTGACTTTGCAACCATAGATTGGGCCATGACACAAATTGGCGGATTCAAAATGGGGCCCTTCACCCTCATGGACTACATCGGTAATGACATCAATTACACAGTGACCGAAACCGTTTTTGCGGCCTTTTATTTCGACCCGCGTTTCAAGCCCTCCTTTACGCAAAAAAGACACATGGAGGCCGGTTTTCTCGGACGCAAATCAGGGCGTGGTTTTTACGACTACAGTGAAAATGCTCCAACTTCTAAAGCGACAGAAAACACTGCGCTTGGTCAATCAATTTTTGAGCGCATCATAGTTTTACTCATCAATGAGGCTGTTGATGCTGTCTTCATGCAGGTAGCAAGCCCACAAGCGGTTGACCTCGCCATGACCAAAGGTGTCAATTACCCCAAAGGTCTGCTCGTTTGGGCCGATGAATTAGGACCTGCTTGGGTCTTGGAAAAACTCGAAAATCTTTTCGTAGAATATGGTGAAGATCGCTACAGACCAAATCCTTTACTGCGTAAAGTTGTCCGAGAAGGAAGTAAATTTATTTCGTAACTTTGCACTCTAATAAAATCAACTAATGGCATATTTGTTTACATCTGAGTCCGTTTCAGAAGGACACCCAGACAAAGTTTCGGATCAAATCTCCGATGCGCTCATCGATAACTTTATGGCTTTTGACCCTACCTCTAAGGTAGCCTGTGAAACCCTTGTCACTACAGGACAAGTAGTTTTGGCAGGTGAAGTAAAGTCCACAGTTTATCTAGATGTTCAGAAAATTGCACGTGAAACCATTCGTCAGATTGGCTACACAAAATCTGAATATATGTTTGATGCCAATTCTTGTGGAATTCTATCTGCCATTCACGAGCAATCTTCAGATATCAATCAAGGTGTGGAGCGTCAGAACCCTGAAGACCAAGGTGCTGGTGACCAAGGAATGATGTTTGGTTATGCCACGAAAGAAACTGCTAACTACATGCCGTTAGCGCTTGATCTGGCTCACAAAATCTTAGAGGAAATGTCTTGGATTCGCAACAACGAAGCGGCGCTTATTCCTTACCTCAGACCCGATGCTAAGTCACAAGTAACTATCGAATATTCCGATGACAACGTTCCGCAGCGCATCGATACAATCGTTGTTTCTACACAACATGATGACTTCGCTGACGAAGCAGTCATGTTGGCAAAAATTAAAAAGGACATCATTGAAATCGTTATTCCACGCGTAAAAGCTAAGCTTTCTCCGTCTATCCAAGCGCTTTTCAATGACGCTATTACTTACCACATCAACCCAACTGGAAAGTTTGTAATTGGTGGGCCACACGGCGACACTGGTCTCACTGGCCGTAAAATTATCGTCGATACTTACGGTGGTAAAGGTGCACACGGTGGAGGTGCTTTCTCTGGAAAAGATCCTTCTAAAGTTGACCGTTCTGCTGCATACGCAACACGTCATATTGCCAAAAACTTGGTAGCTGCTGGCTTGTGTGATGAAGTGTTGGTTCAGGTTTCTTACGCCATTGGAGTCGCAGAACCTTGTGGTTTGTACGTAAATACTTACGGAACATCTAAAGTTGGCCTTACTGACGGCGAAATCGCAGTAAAAGTGGGGCAAATCTTTGACATGCGTCCTTACTTTATCGAACAACGCTTGAAATTACGCAACCCTATTTACCAAGAAACAGCTGCCTATGGCCACATGGGGCGTAAAAACGAAGTAGTAACCAAAACCTTCACTGCACCTGATGGCAAACAAGTTACACTCGAAGTCGAACTCTTTACCTGGGAGAAACTCGACTACGTAGATCAAGTCAAAACGGCTTTTGGCCTCTAAAATATCTAAAGCCCGCTTGTCGGGCTTTTTTTTTAATCCATTATCATGAGCACAAACTTCAGAACCATCTGGACCACACCCGAACGAGACATCGAGGTCATTGATCAACGCCAACTTCCGCATGAATTTGTGGTGGTTAAGCTACAAACTTATAAAGATGCAGACCTTGCCATCAGAAGCATGACCGTCAGAGGCGCGCCACTCATTGGCGCCACTGCCGCTTACGGTATTTTTTTAGCGGTGCGCGAATTGATCGCCAAAGGGCTCGATGGCAGTTTTTTGGATGAAGCATTTTCTGTACTTCGTGCATCAAGACCTACTGCCGTCAATTTATTTTGGGCCCTTGACCGCATGCAAAAAGCCCTAGATGAAGCCGATGACTTTTTGGAGGCAGCATGGAATGAAGCCCAAAAAATTGTGGAGGAAGATATCGAAACGTGTCGCATGATCGGCGTACATGGGCTGCCTTTAATCGAGCAAATTGCTGAAAAAAAGAAGGGCGATACCGTTCATATTTTAACACATTGCAACGCCGGCATGCTCGGTTGTATTGAGTGGGGTACCATCACCTCCCCTATTTATCAGGCCGTACAAAAAGGAATTGATGTACACGTCTGGGTCGATGAAACAAGACCACGCAACCAAGGTGCAAATCTTACTGCATACGAACTCACCAAACACGGTGTGAAGCATACGCTTATTGTGGACAACACGGGTGGACATCTCATGCAACACGGGATGGTAGACCTCGTGATTGTAGGCACTGACCGCACCACGCGTCAGGGAGATGTCGCCAATAAAATTGGCACATACCTCAAAGCCCTTGCTGCTAAAGACAATCACATTCCGTTTTATGTGGCGCTACCATCAACTACACTTGATATGACTATCAAAGATGGCATCAAAGAAATTCCTATTGAAGAACGCGATCAAAATGAAGTCAAGTATGTCATTGGGAAATCTGCGGCAGGTAAAATTGAACCCGTTTTGATTTGCCCCGAAACTACCCAGGCTGCCAATTATGGTTTCGATGTCACTCCGGCCCGACTTGTCAGTGGCCTGATAACTGAACGCGGCATTTGTGAGGCTTCAGAGAAAGGAATTCTTTCTTTATTTCCTGAATATCAGGATTAGTAAAATGAAAATAGATTGATTGATTTGAATCAGAAAATTGTTAGAATACTGAATTACATAAAACCAATTGACATGAAGCGCAATTTATTTTTACTAACAATTATCCTATGTAGCATTTCGTATATATCGCATTCACAAATTCAAGGGATTTGGCATAGTAATTTTCAAGTTGCGGGTAAATCCTTACTCATGGACCTTGATGTTAAAGGTATTGGCCGTGACGGTTCCATCACCATTTCTATCCCGGATCAGCCAAAAATGAAGCCACAAACGATGGAAGATTTCGCGCTTTTCTCGGATAGTTTGTGGTTCAGTTGGAAAATGATTGGGCTCACTTATAGTGGGAAATTACAAGGCGATTCATTAGTCGGGAAAATGTCTCAATCTGGCCTGACTTGGGATGCCATTTTTTACAAAGAAGTCCAAGTACTCAAAGCAGCCAAGGGTAAAGTTCAAGACCCACAGGCACCATTCCCTTATGTTTCACAAGAGCTTTTGGTCAAAACAGCTAAAAAAATCCAAATCGCAGGCACGCTCATTATGCCTGAATTGGAGAAAAATATTAGCTTTCCATTAGTGATTTTAGTGTCAGGCTCAGGAGCCCAAGACCGCAATTGTGAAATTTTAGGGCATCGACCTTTTTGGGTATTGGCTGATGACCTAGGCCGCAATCAAATTGCCTCGTTTCGCTACGACGACCGAGGAGTTGGTAAAAGTTCCGGGAAATTTCAAGAAGCAACACAAACCGATTTTGCCAACGATTTACTTGCCGTGATCAAAGCACTTAAAAAAGATTATCCCAATGCTCAAATTTATATCTACGGCCACTCAGAGGGCGGCATGACCGCATTAAGAGCAGCGGTCCAAACGCAAGATATTGCAGGAATCATTGAGGCTGCGTCTGTTGGGAGTAATGGTAAAGAAGTCTTGATTGAACAACAGTATTTAATCCCTAAAGCAAATGGTTTTTCAGAAGAAGAAAGCCGCTGGAATCAGCGATTTTACGAGGCAGGTGCTGAAATAGCTTTAAAAACTACCACCCAGGAATTTTCAAAAATGTTTAACGACTGGTTGTCTCAATACTGGGATAGTATCCCAAAGAATATAATAGACGGCGCGACACAAAAAGAAGTAACGGAACAAATGAGTACTTTTTTCAATAATGCATGGGCCCGAGAATTCTTAGCCTTTGAGAGCCGGACTTACTTAACCAAACTCAATTTGCCTTTTTTGGTGATAAACGGAACCCAAGACATCCAAGTACCAGCCAAAAGCAACCAAGACAGTTTTAGAAAAAACATGACTCCGGCTACTTTGGGAAAAAGTACTTTCTACTTGCTTGATGGCGCAAACCACTTGTTTCAACAATGCAAAAGTTGTGACATCAATGAATATGCTAGCCTTGAACAAACATTGGATCCGCAGGTGATGGTTTGGATCAAAGCATGGATTTCGGAACAGCAGAAAGCCCGTCAATAAAACCGAAGTTTTTTTCAATGATCTTGGGCATATTTTGTTCGAGGTATTCTTTAAATGCCAATGCCACCCCATTGTGTTTCTTTCCTTTTGGCCAAACTATTCGCCAAGTAGATTCTATAGGTAAATCTGGAATTGGAATGATTGTCAGATCACCTAATTTCAATTCATTTCGAATCCCAATCAACGGCATGATTGAATATCCCAATCCAGCTATCAAGGCTTGTTTGACCGCTTCGTTACTCGTCAGCTCTATATTTCTTCTTACGTGGATGTCATGGCTCGCTAAATAGTCGTCCATTGCCTTGCGCGTAGCTGATCCTGCCTCTCTTTTAACCCAAGTCAAACTTTCCAGCTGTTTTCTCCAGTTTTTTTGATCAATCATGAGGGAGGCATTACCCACCAAAAACAATTGGTTCTTCATGCAATTGATTTGCTCCAAATTGAGACGATCTGGCAAAACAGAAACCAAAGAGAAGTCTGTTTCGTTGCGCTCTAAATTAAGCGTAACGTTAGCACGATTGGAAACATCCAATACCAATTCCACGCCAGGGTGCGCTTTCATGAAATCTGCCAATAAATAGGGGATCACATATTTACCAGTTGATACGACACTGATACGCAAGCGGCCACTCAACTGACCCTTGTATTGCGCTGTTTTATAATTGATGGCATAAACTTCTTCAAGTATTTTTTCAGCGGCCGCTGCAACTTCTTTTCCAAACTCTGTTACATAAAGTCTTTTATTGACAATTTCTGTTAACGGAATATCAAATTGGTCTTGAAAATTCTTAAGCTGTATAGAAACAGCAGGTTGTGTTAAAAAAAGTTCTTCGGCAGCACGTGTGATGCTTTCCTTTTGAACAATTTTTAAAAAGATACGGAGTTGATTGAGGGTATAGTTCATAACGTTTCGTAATGCTTGCAATATTATTATTATATATTTACTTATGCAATAAATGTGCCAAATTTGCAAGAAATATGAATTGATGCAAAAACAACTCGAATTAATTGATGGTGAATTTTCATTGGAAGAGGGTTTAGAACTATTGTCCAACCTACTTCAACAAAAAATTTCCTACCACACCCGTAAAACAACGGCTCATCGAGAAATGTTTGGAACAGAAGATCCGCAGGCTTTGCTTAGGATCCAAGAACTCAAAGAAATGAAAGCAGCGCTTCTCGATCAATTTAAAAATTCAGACCCCCAATTAAAGCTTCAAATACATGGAAGGATTAGCCTCCAAAGTATTGTTAGTCAGCAAGCATCATAAAGAACGTATCATCGCTCCACTACTCAACAAAATAGGTATTCAGTTGGAGGTCATTCAAAACTTTGATACGGATCAGTTCGGAACCTTTGCCGGTGAAATACCTCGTAGCGAGGGACCTAAGGTAACCGTTCGCGAAAAATGCCTACGAGGATTAGCCCACAGCGGTCAAAGAATAGGTATTGCAAGTGAAGGATCTTTTGGAGCGCATCCGATCATTCCCTTTGTTCAAGCCAATGAAGAATGGCTATACTACATCGATTTGGACCGTCAGATTGAGATTTATGCCAAGAGTCTGAGTACCGAGATAACCCACGATTTTATTTCTTCCAAAGAAAAAGAGCAACTTGGGGTCTTTCTTTCAAAAAACGGTTTCCCTCGGCAGGGGTTAGTCTTTAAAGATTTGACTCAAAATAAAATCATTCAAAAAGGCATTCAGGATGAAAAGGCACTCTACAAACTCGTTTCACAATATTCAAATTGGCAAATAGAAACCGACTTGCGCGCACATCTAAACCCAGTGCGTCAGCAAAACATCGCCTTAGCGACGCAAGACCTGATCAAAAGACTCTCGTCGTTGTGTCCGAAATGTGCTTACCCAGATTTTTCAATCAAAGAATACAGTGGAGCACTTGATTGCGAGTGGTGCGGCCATCCTACCTCGAGCTATCGCTATCAAATTTATGCTTGTAATCAATGTCAGCATTCAATAGAAGTCATGCGAAACGATAAAAAATTGGAGGATCCACAATATTGTCAATATTGCAATCCTTGATATTATGAATGAAAAATCAATCAAAATCAATCAAAATCAATCAAAATCAATCAAAATCAATCAAAATCAATCAAAATATCACTAAATGAATTTACAATTCCTAACTCACGACCTCAGTAACCCAACCATCCTTTTCTTCCTTTTGGGAATATTAGCAGTCATTATTAAAAGTGACCTCGAAATTCCTGAATCTTCGTTCAAATTCATCTCACTTTATCTCTTGTTTTCGATAGGATTTAGAGGCGGGCAAGAATTACAACACAGCCCTTGGACTGCTGAAATTGGATGGTCCTTGGTATTTGGAATGGCGATTGCAGCATTAATACCCCTCTATTCATTTTTTATCATCAAAAAGCGCATTGGCATTTCTAATGCCGCTGCAGTAGCCGCTTCTTATGGCTCGGTAAGTGCGGTTACATTTGTTGCTGCGCTATCTTTCTTAGAGATCAAAGGGCTTACGCTGAACGGACACATGGTTGCTGTGATGGCATTTATGGAATTCCCAGCAATTATTGTAGGTGTTAGTCTATTAAAAATTTACGACAACTCAGGGGCAAATATGGGTTTTAAAGAACTTCTTAGGCATTCTATTGCCAACGGAAGTGTTTTAATGATCATAGGTAGCTTGGTCATTGGACTTCTTTCGGATAGCAAACAAGCAGCCGATATTGCGCCATTTACTACTGATATATTCAAAGGTTTCCTTGCCTTGTTTTTACTAGAAATGGGTATGACAACCGCACGGAGAATCAAGTCCTTTAAAACTCATGGTTGGTATATGGCACTCTTTGCAGTTGTCATCCCTGCATTGAATGGAATAGTTGTAGCATGGCTTTCTCAATTTGTCACGCATGACCCTTCAAACCGCTTTATTTTTGCTGTATTAGCAGCCAGCGCTTCCTATATCGCCGTACCTGCTGCCATGCGTCTTGCCGCCCCAAAAGCAGATCCGGGCTTGTATATACCAATGGCGCTAGGCTTGACCTTTCCATTTAATATTGCACTCGGTATGCCTATTTATTTCAGTATTATCGAACTAGGGTAGCTTGTAAAAACTGCCACTTGAGCCAAAGTTGTTCGGTTTTTGCAATATAGTTGATTGCTTTTAACTCGGCTTGAAACGCAGCCATTTCTCTGGCATTGATCATAAATAAGGTGCTTTCACCCGTACTAAATAAATTGAGCTCCGCTTCAAGTAATTTTCTGGTGCTTTTGGCATTTTCAATATAAATCTCCTTTTGTGCTACCGCGTTAAGGTAATCATATCGGGCCGAAAGTAATTTTGCTTTTAAGCTAGCACGCTGATCCAAACGTTCGTATTCGGTTTGCTCTATTTTTAGTTGGGTTTGTTGATAGGCCGCACGTTCTTTACGATACAATAAAGGCATTTGAGCCGTGATTCCCCATTTGTAATCATTGGCAGAAAATTGAGCAAATGGATTGTATTGAATCGGTTCGTTGAGCAGATTATAGTTGATGCTCAAAATAGGTTTGAGTTGTTCTTTGGCAAACTTCTTTTCTACATCTAATGCCTCTAACTTGAAATCAATTATTGCTAGGTAAGGATGGCTTTGAACTAGTGTATCTACAGGGCCAGCAGTAATGAGCTTGGGTCCCTGCAATGCAACAGTATCCTTTGCTAATGGGCGTGCAGAATCAGCCAGTTCTTGCGGCACTCCATTGGCTTGCCATAAAAACCTATTCAAGGTTGCACCTGAATTTTGAAAAGCAGTAAGTTGTTCTGAGTAGGCAGCGGCTCTTGTCTGAAACTGTATTGAAGCCTCTACGGTATCAATCACGGGGCGATCACCTAATTCGGCCATCCGCTGAATTGCCCTCAGGCGCACCGCAGACACATCGAGTGCTTCTTTGAGTATTTTGAGGCTATGGTACTGTTCAAACCAATCCCAATAGGCATAACCTGCTTCAAATAAAAGTTCGTTGAGTGCCAAACGTTTCTCTAAAGAACTACTCTGCTGAAAAATGGCCGCTTTTCTCAGTTCAGCCCTGCGCTCATCTATGAAAAGACCATTGCCGAGATTCGCCTCTATTCCGCCATACCACAAGCCATTTTGTGGTGTTGCACCTTGAGGGTCAAGGTATTGACCTCTGTTTTGCTCCAAGCCTGTCTTAAGGCTCAAGCCATACCAAGTAGGCACCTTGAGCTGCGCATCAGACAAACTATAATAAAGCTTATCTCCGTAATACTTTTGATTGAGATCATAGCTGATTTTTGGATCAAAACCTCCCCTTGCTTTGAGTACGTAGGTTTCGGCAAATTCAGGAATCAGATTGGCTTGTTTTGCCAATGGATGCTGTTCTAATACCTTCATTAAAAATGCCTCTGGTCGGACGATTTGCTCTTGAGACAAGACTAAAATCGGACTCAATACCAACCAAAAACATAAACTTATTTTATTTTTCATCCTTCTTGGTTTGCGTACTTGATTTCTCCTTTTCTTTTCCAGTTTTGTAGTAGTCTGGTGGGAAGCCATTGACATTTCGCCACAATTCGTACCAAATTGGCACATCTTGGAGTAGCAACATGGAATAAGCACCACCACCAACTCTCAAAGCAGTTGGCCAGGTTTTATCTTTTGGGTCGGGAGCAACAAGGACCCGAAACTCGCCATTTTCATTGGCAAATTGGTCAATGGCAAATACGGTACCGCCATAGGTACCATAACTTGTGTTAGGCCAACCCGAGAATACAATAGCAGGCCAACCATCAAATTGGATACGTACATGCTGCCCCACCTCGAGTAATGGTAAATCCATAGGGCGAACATACATTTCAACCGCTAGGTCGTAATCGGTTGGCATGATTGTCGCAATGGCACTCCCCTGCTTAATTGTTTCACCTATACCGCTAGACAAGGTTTTGGTGATACGACCATCTTGAGGCGCCAAAATGTAATACATGCCATTTCTGATCGAATAGTTCGCCACCTGACTTTGCATTTTACTGACATCAATTTCAGCTTCATACATACTGGATAGTGCCGTAAACTTATCTGATTCAGCTTTTGCAATTTCGTCCTGAAATTTTGTCTCGACGGAATTGAGTTCTACCTTCGCATCAATGATATCATTTCTGCTCTGAAGCAATTTTTGTTGTGCACCAATCATTGCAGCCTGAGCTCTTTGATACGCAACCTTTCTCACTTCTAATTCAGTTTTTGATTTTAAGTCCTCCTTGTACAACTTTTCAAAACGTTCGTATTGCTCTTTGGCAATCTGAAAATTGAGCAGCGCCGCTTGATTCTCAATACTATCGGATTTTAATTTCAGCTGTGCTTGCTGTGCCTTGATTTTGGCTTGTTTCACTTTGAGTTTACCCGTTTCAATAAGTGCATCTATGCGCCTATCTAGAGACAGCACCTTATCTCCGTAGGACACTACACTTTGTTCTTTACTTTTGAGCTGTTGCTGACTTCTGTCGACCAATTGTGGATCAAAGTAAGCATCTTTGATTTCGGACAAAAACATGATGGTGTCTCCTTTTTGAACTAAATCACCTTCCTTTACAAACCACTTTTCAATTCGACCAGCAATAATTGCATTGATTGTTTGCGGACGCTGTTCGGGCCTTAGCGTTAAAATTTTGCCATTTGAACGCACATTTTGCGTCCAAGGCAAGAATAGAATCACACCAACAATGACTAATAGCGCGTAGATGGTATTGCGCAATAATTTTTGTGATGGCGCTTTCAAAACCTCTTGCACCTGAAGACCTTCAAGCTCAATTTGATTTGGATTTTTTGGCGATAAGTTTAACATGTTGTTCGATAATTTAACTGTTTCGAAATCTTTTTATTGATCAGTGAGTAAAAACACATTTGACACTTTCTCTTTCAAATGGTCGGTGGTAGCACTGAGAATCAAAGTACAATTGCAATTACTTTTTATGTACTCAAAAACGATTGATCGCTGAGAATCTGTAAGGTGCTGATAATGTGTGTCCCACAAGAGCAAAAGCGGTTTAGACAGCAAGGCTCTGGCAATTAAAATCAAGGTGACCATCGAGCGATTCAATGCCCCAGCCTCAGGGTTTAAAATAGTTTCATAACCGTCTTGTAAATTGAGGATAAGCGGCGCAAGCCCAATTTGTTCGCACAGCCCAATGACTGCTTTATTGGAAAGATCCCTCCCCATTGTAAGGTTATCGAAAACGGAACCATAAATCAAATGATCTTGCTTTAAACAAGTTGCGATATGCTTGCGAAGCGTACCCACCTGAATGTTTGTTGTAGGCATGCCGTTGATCAAGACTGCCCCCGAACGCGGCTCGGTGATGGCTGAAATGAGTAAAAATAAACTCTGACTGCGGTGACCTTCTGGGTCAAGAAATAGATAGGTCTTTCCTGCTTCAAGCTCCAAACTGAGCTTTTCAAAGAGTAAGGTTTTACTCCAACTTGTTTGGTAACTCACTTCCTGAAAGGAAACGGAGAGGTTTTCGCTGTTCGCTTCAAAAGCAATACCGTCTTTGGTTTCTAATGCAAGATCTGTTACTTCACCTATTTTTTCAATGGCCGTAAGTACATCATAGACAATTTCTAAGCTTACAATGAGTTTTTCAACTGAGTTAAGTACCAAGACGATAATGATTTCGGCCGCCACAAATTGTCCAATGTTCATTTGTTGAGAAAGCACTAGCAAGCCACCAATAATCAGCAAAGCCAATGCGATTAAAACCTTAAAACCAATCAAGTATTTATACTGCTGAACGAGGATTTTAAAATGTGATTCTCTAGCCTTCAGGTAGCCATTTAAATAACTGTCGGTTCGATTCAATAAAATGCCTCGCTGCCCCAGAAATTTAAAACTGATGCGGTTTCTAGCAATTTCCTCCAACCAATTGGCGACTTTGTATTTGTATTTAGATTCTTCCAAACTACTCACAAAGCCACGTTTGGCGGTAAGCCTGAAAATAAAAATGAGAAGTAGAAGAAGGGCAAAACCAAAAATAATGAAGAAAGGGTGGTAAAATGAGAGTAAAATGAGGCCGAATAATATTTGTAAAGAGGCTGCAGTAAAGTCAATGAGTAGTTTAGACATTCCTTTCTGGATGGTCAAGGTGTCGAAAAAACGGTTGGTCCATTCTGGCGCATAGCGCGTGAGTAACTCTTTGAGTTGAATTGAAGGGATGCGGGTAGCAAATTCCAGCGCCGAGCGCGAGAAAATACGCTGCTGAAGATTTTCAGTGATGCGCAATTGTGCGATATTCATGAAGCCAGAAAATCCAATTGCCATCACTACCAAACCGACCAATAAAAACCATGATGTACTTACTTTCCCTGCTTGTACAAAATTGATGATCGCTTGGATTCCGAGAGGCAAGCCTAAACTGAGGACACCACCAACAATGGCAAACAAATAAATATCGCGGATATCTCGACGATCAGGACTCAAAAGCGCCCAAAAGCGTTGAAAAGGTTTGCTGACATCTTTATTCATGGTCTAAAAAATTAAAAAGTAACTGTACGTAAAAAACATGAACTGCATCTTCTTGTTCTGAACTATTGGTAAGCTCAGGTAAATGTTGTGCAAAAAATCGTTGTTGCAAACTACCTTCTAGAATAGTTGTAACGAGCATTTGTGCATACTTGCAATTGGGTTTATAACTCTTGATCAGGTTCGCTACAAACCCCACTACATCGGCATAGGTTTGGTAATAACCAATTTGATGGTCGCTGTCAACTGCCTTGGTTAAAAACACTTTTGGCGCTTCGTGGATCACTATTCTTTGTAACCTTCGTTCGTTTGTTGAAGCCAAATCTGCTGAATTTGAATTGAGCAAAATTTGAAGCGTTTTTTCCAATCTTTCTCTAGGACTTCCAGACTGTGTCTCTAGCAAGAGTCTGCATTCTAATCTGCCCCAATACCAATTAACCAGATAGAGCAACAACTTTTGTTTACAAGAAAAATATCGATATACCGACGCTTCAGTCGTGCCAACTACCTGTGCTAACTTTTTGAAAGTAAAGTGTTCAAATCCCAATTCATCGAACAAAGCAATACTGCCCTCAATAATGCGCTTTCCCAAATTCGTAGACTGTGGATTTCGGATCGCGATTTGCTCTAATACCGGTATCTGAAAACGATCAACCAAATTCATAAGAGTAATTTGATGCAAAATTAATAGCTAAACTATCATTGATTGATAGGATTATTATAACACTTTTTTATAGAATTAATAAGTATTTTTAAACATGTCAAAAATCGTTGTAGTTTTGGGTGGAACGGGCCTAATTGGTTCGTCACTCATCGCTCTATTGAGTCAAGATCAAAATATTGCTGAAATACGCATTTTAACCAGGCGTCCGCTCCAATTTGAGCATCCTAAAATCAAGGTATTTGAAACTGATTTATCAAAGCCCGATGCTTCAATTTTCGAGCATTCAGATGCGCTCTATTGCTGCATCGGAACAACCAAAAAGAAAACACCAAACCGCGATGCCTACCGCCTGATTGATCACGGCATGACACTCGCAGCTGCAAGTGCAGCCAAAAAAGCTGGTGTTCAAGAGGTCCACCTCATCAGTGCAATAGGTGCAGATAGTCAAGCAAAAATATTTTACAACAGACTCAAAGGAGAAATCGAAAAAGATTTACTTCAATTGGCATTTGACAGAACTTATATCTACCAGCCCGCCTTACTCATTGGTGCACGTCAAGAAAAAAGAATCGGCGAAAAATTTGCCCAATGGATCAGCCCTTTCCTCGATGGCCTATTGAATGAGAAAGTTATGAAATACCATAGTGTAAAAGCTCACGAGCTTGCTGGCGCAATGCAGCGACACTCATTCCAAACCGGACAAAAACAAAAAATACTGCACTATCCTGATTTTTTTGAAAAATAAAAAGAGCCACCTTTTCGGATGGCTCTTTCTTGACTACTGTTTCAAGAGGAAAAAATTGATTACTAAACCCATGCTCTGATTGTTCCTCTTTACTTTGATTGTTTTACAGTTGTTAAATATGAAAAACCAGTAGTGTTCTATCGAACATTACAAAATTGCGACATTAACAACAGGTAAAGAATGAGTTGGATTTGTTTAGAACCTGATTTTTATCAGGTTTTAGGAACGCGCTCATTTAACGATGTACACCAACAATATTAGGCAAACGCCAAAAATGATTGTTATCATTGCGCTCCCATGTGGTAGAAACCCAAGATCCAACTTTTTCAATGCAGTGTCCATTGACATCGATCAAGAGACTGGTCTCTGGGCCACCTTCTAAATAGATCGCATCGTGCAATCCATAAGGCATTTGGGTCATAAAACCAATCATTTGGTTGTGTGTGTAAGGTGAACGCGTAAAAATCAAGTAAAACCAACCTTTTTCATCTTCTGCGGCAATGAGCATACTGCAAGACTGTACTTTCTTTTGCCAGTTCATGGGGTTGCCATTGCAATCAATCATTCTTAAGCCTTGAGCAAAACCCGAAAAATTATGCTGCTCTTGTTCCCAATTGGCACAAGTGAGGTCTAGTACTTCAATGTTTGAACGCTGGCTATTTGGCTTAGGACCTAAGGCTAACATCAAATTGAAATTTTCGAGAATTTTGCCGTTGTTCAGATGAGCACCGCTTTTTAAATAAGCTCTGCTTTGCAGTGGTCTGGCTAAATTATACATGCCTGCATTGAAAGCTACTAACAAATCGAAGGTATCGGCCCACGTATGTAAATCTCGAGGAACTGAATCAAATTGAGTAGCAGTATACAGGTCAAAATGAAAGAGCTGTGGATCCATTCTTAAGATGGAAATTTTAGAGTCGCCGATAAAAGACTTTTTAGGCGCGTCAATTTCTCGGTATTCCATCCCTTTGGTGAGCTCAACCCACTGAGAATAATCAGGAGTTGGCTTTTCGTTTTCCTGTTGGCTATACGAACAAGCACTAAAGAGCAATAAAATTCCAGAAAAACACAAAAAACGCGACATAAGTAAGGATAAGAAGTTCTAACAAAGATAAAGAATTTGCCTGCTCTAATTTCAGTATCTTTATCCCATCGATTTAACATACTCAATGAGAGCTCTTTTTCTTTTTTTAATGATTTCATTCTTGGGCCAGGCGCAAGAAGTTTCCAAGAAGAACATCCGTCAAGCCAAGCATTACACTACCAATGCTATCGCTATTTTTAATGAAGGACAAAGCGTCAACGCTTACATGATGCTGAGTCAAGCCTACACCCTTGATTCAAATAACAGCCAAACACTTTATTGGTTAGCCGCAACTGAATTTGACCTTCGCGCATACCGCGACGCAAAAATGCACGTAGACAAGTCTATTGCACTCGACGGTGCGAAAACTAACTTGGATCAACACACTTTGGCTGCGCAAGTCAATATAGCGCTCGGGCTGCACAGTTTTGCTTTCGATCATCTGAATGCGGCAAAAAAATTACTCAAAAATGAAAAAGATTTTGAACTCCTTGGTTTGGCCGCTCTACAGCAGCAATGCGATTTCACAATTGAGGCCTTCCAAGGCGATTCGCTCCAAAGTAACAAACGAGCTTTACTTGGGGCCAACCTGAATACCAAATATGATGAATATGGCCCATTGATACATCCAACGAATGGACATCTTTATTTTACGTCTAGAAATCCGGATACCAAAGGCGCCAACCTCAACCCCGATGATCAGCGTTATTTTGAAGATGTATATGAGGCGCAGCCAGATCCCAACAATACAGGCAATTGGGAGAAGTTATTCGAGCATTATGAACTTATAAACACTCAAGGTTTTGATGCGCTTTCATACATTTCGACTGATGGCCTCAGTGCACTTGGCACTGTAAATACTACCGCTTCAGTAGAGCAAAACACAGAGAGCTCAGATATTTTTGAACTCAGCACCGAAAAACCAGGTACGTGGGATGACAAACAAATCATCCGAAATATTCCAGGTTTGAACTCGAGTTTTTTTGAAGGTGCGGCCACTCTAACAGATACCATTTGGCTCGAAAACGGCGATTTCTACCAAGAATTGTATTTTGTCTCGGACCGCCAAGCTGAAAAATATGCCACCGAAATTTTCGTCATTAAAAATAACAACGGTGTTTGGGAAGAAACCGCCAGGGAACTCCCGCAAGGGATCAATACGGAAGGAAGAGAAACAACACCATTCGTAAGCCCAGATGGGCAATGGCTCGTTTTTGCCTCTGATACACACCCAGGAATGGGCGGCTATGACCTCTTTTATTGCCACCGCGAAGGCGAAAATTGGTCAGCACCACAAAACCTAGGTGTTCAAATCAATAGCTCTTTAGACGACACGCATTTCCAACATTACCCGAAGCTCAACAAAATTGTTTGGGCCAGCGTGAGTGAACTCGATGGTGTCTTTAGCTATAATTTATTTGAAAGCAACCAAGCAGCGCTTCCTGGCGTATTTTTTGCTCCAAAATCTGAATAGTGCCACGTTACTTTCTTTCTTTGGCTTATAACGGTAGTTCGTATCACGGCTGGCAAATACAGCCCAATGCAGCTAGTGTGCAACAAGAAATTGAAACTGCACTTTCTAAACTCCATGGAAATGACCCAATAGAAGTAGTGGGTTGTGGTAGAACAGATGCTGGCGTTCATGCCCAACAATATTTCCTCCATACCGATCTTCCCCTTCAATGGGATCCTCAACAATTGGTGTTCAAGCTCAATCGCATGACCTCACCAGATATTGCATTTTTTCAAGCTTGGGAAACCCCAACAGATCTCCATGCGCGTTTTGATGCGAGCCAACGCACCTATCGCTACTTCATTCATCATCAAAAGAATCCCTTTAAAAATCATACAAGTTGGTATCTCCAAACTAAATTAGATGTTGCCGCAATGAATGTAGCTGCAAAGCATCTTCTAGGTCAACAAGACTTTGGTTCATTTGCCAAGCTGCATACAGATGTCAAAACCAATATTTGCGAGGTATTTTCCGCTCAATGGCAAGAATCTGAAAATGGGCTTTATTTTGAAATTACTGCGAATCGATTTTTGCGCAATATGGTTCGAGCTATTGTTGGCACACTCGTAGAAGTTGGCTTAGGAAAATTAAACCCCCAGGCATTGGTTCAAATTATCGAGGCCAAAGACCGTGGCGCAGCAGCAGTATCCGCTCCTGCTCAAGGATTATTTCTGTGGAAAATTACCTACGACAAAGCGCCTGAACTTGGTTAATCTGGTTGATTCATTTCCCATTCTCGGTACAAATCAAAATAGCTTTTCGTTTCAAGAATAATGGCGCCGCCGAGGGTATCTCCGTATTTTGCCGGTAAGCCTCCTGTATAAACCGTAATTCTACCAATGGCGCTACTCGGCACATTGAAAACCTCATTGGATTTAATGCCATCAAGCATATAAATCATGTCACCTTTTCGAGCTCCTCGGAACATCAGCCCTCCGTCTTCGTCTTTTTTGATATCTGAATTAGAATTGGCCACCATATCAACCACGCTAAATTTATCCGGTCTAAATTTAATTTGCTTGGAGCTGATGGTCATCATCGGAACTTCACTGATCTGAATACGGGCTTTTTCATAGGGCCCCCCACCCACACGTATGGCATCGGTTTGTTGGACTTTGGATTGAAAATAAATAGTGCCAGCATTGCCATAGGCATCGATGAGTACTTCAACGCTTACCTTTTCAGTACTGTCTTTTTGATAATAACCTGCTACTTGATAAGTGCCTGCCGGTACCCCAACAATGCGAAAACGGCCTTCCTCATTCGATAGCGCCAGATAAACATGGCCATTTTCTCGGATCATGGCTTTTGCACCAGCAATGGGTTGTTGGGTTGCAAAATTGACAAATGTCCCGATGACATCTCCGGTTCCTGTTTGGGCAACTGTGTTTATGGCTGCAACGAGCGTCCACACCAAAAATAAGTTTTTCATAAGCATGTTTTCTTCAAAGATGCTTATGTCTTATTTTTTCCATAAAATTATACGGCGATTGTTGCGCTCGAGGTTGGAATTTCTCGGTCGACTTTCTTGAACAAGCCCTGAAGCACTTTTCCAGGACCAACTTCAATGACTTCTGTGCAACCATCTGCTAACATGTTTTGCATGATTTGTGTCCAGCGCACGGCCCCGGTAAGTTGGGTGACCAAATTAGCTTTAATTTGGGCTGGATCAGTTACAGCTTTGGCGTTGACGTTTTGATAAACTGGGCAACTTGGTGTAGAAAAATGCGTGGCTTCAATGGCTGCAGCTAATTCTTCGCGGGCAGGCTCCATGAGTGGTGAATGAAACGCGCCACCAACTTGTAATATAAGCGCACGCTTTGCACCAGCTTCAGTAAGTGCCGCACAAGCTGCTTCAACAGCACTTATGCTCCCAGATATCACGAGCTGCCCAGGGCAATTGTAATTGGCTGCAACTACTACGCCGTCTGTCTCAGCGCAAATGCGTTCCACGACTTCATCTTCAAGGCCCAGAATAGCTGCCATGGTTGAAGGCTCAAGTTCGCAAGCTTTTTGCATGGCTGCCGCACGCTGCGCCACCAAGCGCAGACCATCTTCAAAAGACAATGTCTTGTTGGCTACAAGTGCTGAGAACTCGCCTAAGGAGTGTCCAGCTACCATGTCAGGCTTGAAAGATTCGCCTAAGCAAGCTGCTAGAATAGTACTGTGCAAAAAGATGGCAGGTTGGGTAACATTGGTTTGTTTGAGTGCTTCTCCTGATCCTTCAAACATAATTTGTTGGATATCAAAGCCAAGTATGTCGTTTGCTTTTACAAATAAGTTGCGTGCAAGTTCAGATTGTTCGTAGAGGTCTTTGCCCATTCCTGTAAATTGAGCTCCTTGACCAGGGAATACATATGCTTTCATGCGTCAAATTTGGGGGTAAAATTAATAAAACCCAGCAATTAGAGTTGCCCTTCTGAATGATACTTCCCATTTTTGAAAATGCGGACCTTTTGCAAAATACCATCTTGATCGTAGTCATATACTTTGCCATCATATAATTGACCGTTCTTGAATTCGCCGTCCATCCAAATTTCATCGTTGGCATTGTACACTTTGTTATAGCCATTCGGAACAAAACGCAGACCTTTCATTTTCGGATTGGTCAAACGCGGTGGATAAATTGCGGCATCTGGTGTTTGGGCTGCTTGCGGTGCGGTGTGCACTTGCTTTGGGCTCGCTTTTTGAGCTGCCCCAATTTTACCTGAGTCATCGATTTGAAAAGAACTCAACAATTGTCCTTGTTGGTCATAGCGTGCCACTTTTCCACGAACTTCACCACCCTTTACAGTATAGCTGAGCGCCAACCTACCGTTGGGATGAAAATATTGCACAAGCCCACTTTCTTGCCCCTCATTATTAAAATTGGCTTTGTACGAGAGCTGGCCATTTTCATGGTACTTGATTAGCAAACCTTTATATCCGTTTTTACCGAAAGTACCTTGCTCCGCTATTTTTCCATTCGAGTGGTAGCGGGTGTATTGCCCTTCAGGTCGATTATCTGTGTAATTTCCTCGGAGCTTAGGCGTTTTACCGTCCCTGTAATATTTGATCCATTGGCCCTGCTTTCTGCCATTTACATAATAACCTTCTTCAACTTTGGTTTCTTTAGACAAACCTGTTTGAGGGAAATCTTTACCCGTAAACACCCATTTTCCTTCTCGTTTGCCCGAGGAATTGCGCTTATTTTGAGCGTAGCATTGTGCACTCAAAAAAAGGCATAAAAGACAGCTGATTGTACGTAAAATCACAACGCCAATTTACGAATTTTGGCTAACTTTGATTTTCTATGCAAAGCATCGATCCAAAAGAATTACCGATACCGCGTCTGCACCAACTTCTTCTTGGTGCTATTGGCCCGCGCCCTATCGCATTTGCGTCTACGATTGACGCCAATGGCCAGCACAACTTAGCACCCTTTAGTTTTTTCAATGTCTTTAGTGCCAACCCACCCATTTTAGTGTTTTCACCAGCTAGATCTGGCCGCACAGGGCAAAGCAAAGACACCTACAACAACGCCAAAGCAGTTCCAGAAGTCGTGATCAACGTGGTCAATTACAACATGGTACATCAAATGAGTTTGGCGAGTTCGCCTTATGCCCCAGAGGTCGATGAATTTATTAAAGCTGGTTTCACAGCTTTGCCTTCAGAAAAAATCAAGCCACTCAGAGTAGCCCAAGCACCTGTACAGTTTGAATGCAAAGTCAATGAAATCATTGAACTTGGGCAAGAGGGCGGTGCCGGCAACCTCATCATTTGCGAGGTCGTTCAGATCCACCTCGACCCAAACATCCTCAATGAGCAAGGCCTCATTGATCAGCACAAAATAGACCTCGTTGCGCGCATGGGCGGAGACTGGTATTGCCGCGCAGATCAAAACTCTATGTTCGAGATCAAAAAACCCATCACCACTTGCGGCATAGGCTACGATGCCTTGCCTTCAGACATCAAAAACAGCACCGTACTGAGCGCCAACGACCTCGGACAGCTAGCCGGCATTGAAGCACTGCCCAATGAAACCGATGTCAACGAATACAAACTCATCGAACTCGCACCACTTTTCCTTGAGCTCGAAGACGACGCAAAAGCGCTCGAAGCGGCCTTACACCAAAGAGCCAAAGAACTCCTTTCACAAAACGAATTAGAAGCCGCTTGGCTTACACTATTATCTTTTAACAACTAACAAACACAAATTCCATGTTCAAATTTACCGGAACCATCAAAGTCATTCAAGACACCCAAAAAATCTCAGATAAATTCCAAAAGCGCGAGTTTGTAGTCACAGACACAACCTCCATGTATCCTCAAGACATCCTATTTCAGGCTACCCAAGATAAATGCAATATCCTCGATCAATTTCAAGTGAACGATAACGTAGAGGTATCCTTTAATTTGCGCGGACGCGAATGGACTTCACCACAAGGTGAAGTCAAATATTTCAACACCATTGAAGCTTGGCGTATTGAAAAGCAAGGGCAAAGTCAAGGAATGGGTATGCCAAGCTCAGGGCCATCAGCTATGTCACTAGACGCAGATCCACTGCCAGGCACAAGCGCAGCTAACTCCGAAGACGACGACGATCTGCCGTTCTAATTCAACAAAATAATTTAGAATATCCCTAAGGCCAGGGTGACGCCCACTAAAATACTCACGAGCTTCAATAAATTAAACTTGTGATTTTCGGTGGTTTCAAAAATAATGGTGGTTGAGATATGCAAAAACATACCAACCACCACTGCTAAAATCATATTGACATTGAGACCGAGTTGTTCGGTTGTGATTCCCAATCCTAAAAACACACCAAGCGGTGTCATGAGGCCAAAAGCAATCAATATTGCCCAAGCCTTTCTTCTAGACAATCTTGTTGCTAATAATAAAGTCATGAGTGCAATAGCGACAGGGATTTGATGAAAGACAATTCCCCAAAAAAAGCTGCCATTCCACGGTAAAAAATTCCCATCCGTGTCAATGCCAGGAATCAGCATATTTCCAAGAGGGATACCTTCCAGCACTGAATGAACAGACAACGAAATAAAAAGTGTCCACGGCATTGCTTGTCCTTTGTGAACGTGCACGTGTCCATGTTCAATCCCTCCAGAAAAATATTCCAGTACTAATTGGACCAAAAAACCTAACAAAATAAATATCCCCACTTGAAAAACAGGCAAAGAACCATGGGCATGCTGCTCGTGACCTTCATGTGCACCATAAAGTTCTGGCAATAAATGTTGAAAGATAACAGCCAATAAAAAACCACCACTAAAGGCCAATGCCAATTTGATGTATTGGTTTTTGTTCGTGGCATTGAAATAACTAACGACTGTGCCACCCAAAACAACGGATAAAATAAGTAAGAGTTCTATGACGTAAAAATTCATAATTTCTTTTTAGCAATTAAAATGAGGCGCTCACTCTTGGACGCTTCAAATGTATCTAAATGATAGGATCCAAAATTTTGAAGCAACTCAAATTTAGGTTCAAGTAGTTGATGAAAATCTGAAAGCCCCAAAGCTTGAACACGCTCTGTGAACGGCCCGACAGGTGCTGTAAGCTGAGGATCTTGGATGCTGATTTCTTTGTAAATATGGCCATCATTAGCCCATCTTTTGATATCAAAACGAATATCACCACGATAGACGGTCTCGCTTGCCACTAAGTTGTTGATCACTTTTTGCGCATTAAGAAAGTCAATAACCAAAAGCCCATTAGGATCTAGCATTTTAGAAATAGCCTCACAAACTTGTTGATTCGCAGCGAGGTCATCAAAATAACCGAAGCTCGTAAACAAATTGAAAACCGCACCAAAATGTTGATTCGGTATGACTTCACGCATATCGTGCACAACAAATTGAAGCTTATCCAAATCTAAAGCAGACTGAGCTTCCTTGGCTAATTGAATGCTATTGGGTGCTAAATCTGCACCCGTTACTTGAAAGCCTAGTTTTGCGAGTGTAATGGAATGACGCCCTTTTCCACAAGCAAGGTCCAAGACTGCAGTCTGGGGTGCAAGTTGGAGGTGCGCACAAAGTTTTTCTATGAAAACTTTGGCTTCTTCGTCATTTCGATTTTGATATAACAAGTGATAATAGGGTGAATCAAACCACTCGGCAAACCATTCTTTCTGAGGCATAGTGCAAATTTACAACTTTCTTTTCCTAATTTCGAGGGATGTTAAGGATAGGGCTCACAGGTGGAATTGGCTCGGGCAAAAGCTTGGTAGCTTCTGTTTTAGAACAGATGGGCTACCCCGTTTTTTACTCTGACCTCGAAGCTAAAGCATTATACGATACGCATGAAGTCTTAAAAACCGAATTAATTGCGCTCATTGGCACAGAGCTTTATGACGCAACAGGTTTCAAAAAAGACCTATTGATTGAGGCAATTTTTGAGAATCCAGCTTTAAAAGATAAAATCGAGCGTCTCGTACATCCGAAGGTAAGAGCTGCTTTTGAAGAGTGGGCAGCACATCAAAATACTGATCTTGTTTTCAATGAGGCAGCTATATTATTTGAAACCGGAGCCTACCTGCAATTTGATGCGACTATTTTGGTAATCGCTCCAGCTGAATTGCGCCTTCAAAGAGTTGTGGCTCGGGATGGTCTTTCTATCCAAGAAATTGAAAAACGGATCAAGACCCAATGGCCCGATACTCAAAAAATAAAGCTTACCGATTTCATCATAGAGAATGATGGCAAAGCAATTCTCAAACAAATTGAAGCTATCGTAGCAGAACTTTTAAAAGTTAAAAATTGACAAGAAGAGATAGCCTCAGAATCTTTAATCAATAAACCATTTGAATAGAGATGCTTTTGTTTTGCTGCAACTGAACAGTACAGTCATCAAAAGAAGGCACCGTTAATTTTGGCCTGACATTATTGGAGAAAGCATAGGCTTCTGTAGGTATTCCGAAGAAATTTTTATCACAAATTTTATTTTGGTTTTCGTCGTGATAGACCACTATGGCATATTTACCTGGTTCAAGATCCGAGAACACAAAACTCACTTCTCCTTTTTGGGCATTTACTCTTGCCAACCGATGTGTTTTACCAGCCTGTGTAAATACATCAGGATTCTTGTATAATGCAAATTCAATGAGGCCTTTACTACTATTTATCCCTTTAACAGTCACCCGTAAATCGTGTTTTTCTGTTTGAAATAAAGTAACAAGTACAAACGTAAAAAGCCAAAATAATTTCATTGAAGATACCTTTAAATGCATTGACCTAGTAAGAAGCGCTTTTGCGAAGCGTATTCAAACTAGCATATTAATCTGATAATCTGATATTCAGACCAATATTGAATTGCAAATTTTTTAAGACCAAGCTTTCTTTATTGAAGAGTTGTTGCCATTCATTGAATGCCCCCACCTCAACTCCGTTGCTCAGATCTCTGAAACCGCGATAGGCCGAAGCCCGAATTCCGATCCTTTTGACAGGATTCCATTGCAAATAGGCAAAATAACCCATGTCGAGTTTGGCTTGAGTGTGTTCGCCAATTTCAGTACTTAATAGAATGGGTGCTGCAGCTCCGGGATAATAGGCATAGAAATCTTTTTGCATCTGACCTTGCACACGATAACGATATTGCAATCCTCCTCCGGCATGTACACTGAGTACCTTTAGGTCCAGACCGACGGGCAAAGTAAGCAACTCGCCGGATGCTACCTTATTGCAAAGTAATAAATAAGAAAGCCCAGTTTGATCGGTGGCCCATTCGGTGGTTTGATAAGCCAAATTTTGATGTGCATAACCCAAACCGCTGTAAAGCGTCATTACCTTCAAAAAGGTATAGCCAACTTGTGCTTCTCCACCGGCAGTTGCTTTCCAAAATGACTGGGGGTCAAAGGGTTGCTGACTAAGTGCATAAAATTGCTGAAATTCTTGTTTGTTGGCACCTATTTCTGCCTGTAGGTACCAACGCCATTGGGCGCTGGTACTAAAACAGAGCATTGTAAAAATGACGATAAGACTGTGTCTTAACATGGTTTATCCAAGAAATGGGTAACGGTAATCTGTTGGCGGGACAAACGTTTCTTTGATGGTGCGCGCAGAAACCCAACGCAATAAGTTCATGGCAGCACCCGCCTTGTCGTTGGTCCCTGAACCGCGTGCGCCTCCGAAAGGTTGCTGTCCGACAACGGCACCTGTTGGTTTATCGTTGATGTAAAAATTACCTGCCGCATTGGCCAATTTTGTCGTTGCCAATTGAATGGCATAACGATCTGTTGAGATAATTGAACCCGTTAAGGCATATTCAGAAGTTTGATCGAGTAAGTCAAGGGTTGCTTCAAATTGCGCATCTGGGTAAACATAGATGGTCAATACCGGGCCAAAAATTTCCTCTACCATGGTGCGGAATTTCGGATTGGTCGTGACAATAGTCGTGGGCTCAATAAAGTACCCTTTAGATTTATCATAGTTTCCGCCCGTAATGATTTGAGCGTCAGCTTGTGCTTTAGTGTAGTCGATGTAGGCTGCAATTTTATCAAAGGCGCGTTCGTCAATGACTGCATTGACAAAGTTTGAAGTGTCCTCGGGGCTGCCTTGCTTAAACGATGAAACTTGCTCCACAAAAATTCTTTTGACCTCTGGCCATAAACTTTCCGGAACGTAGGCTCTGGAAGCAGCTGAACATTTTTGACCTTGGAATTCAAAGGCGCCTCTGGATAAGGCAGTAGCAACCTCAGCAGCTTTTGCACTTTGGTGTACCATCACGAAGTCTTTTCCGCCGGTTTCGCCAACGATGCGTGGATAAGTTCTGAATGCATCGATATGAGAGGCAATGTTTTTCCAGAGTTGTCTGAAAACAGCGGTTGAACCTGTAAAATGAAGGCCTGCGAAATCTGGGTGCTTAAAGATGATATCACCGGCTGTAGGGCCATCTACAGTGATCATGTTAATGACGCCTGCAGGTAAACCAGCAGCTTCAAATAGCTCCATTATAACTTGAGCCGAATAAACTTGCGTTTCCGCTGGTTTCCAAACTACGACATTTCCCATCATGGCAGGTGCTGCACAAAGATTTGCGGCAATTGAAGTAAAATTGAAAGGAGTAATGGCAAAAACAAAACCTTCAAGTGGGCGATATTCCAAGCGGTTCCACATGCCAGGTAGAGACTCAGGTTGTTCTTTGTAAATCTGGGTCATGTATTGCACATTGAAGCGAAAGAAGTCAATGAGCTCACAAGCAGCGTCGATTTCTGCTTGGAAAACATTTTTAGACTGCGCCAACATGGTAGCGGCATTCATACGATCCCTGAAAGGTCCTGCTAACAAATCAGCAGCACGTAAGAATACAGCGGCACGCTCCTCCCATGGAAGTGCAGCCCATGCCGTCTTGGCAGCTAAGGCTGCAGCTATGGCGTCGTGCACATGAGAAGCTTCACCCAAACTGAAATGACCCAATACTGCTTGATGGTCATGAGGCATGGTCATGGCTACTTTGTTGGAAGTATGCACTTTTTGAGCACCAATGTACATCGGGACATCGATCGGTGCTTGGTTTTTGAGTTCGTGGTATTTCGCAATAAGCGAGCTGTGTTCTGCAGTACCTGGTGCGTAGGCCCTTACTGGCTCATTTTTGGCTACCGGTACGTTAAAAAATGCGTTTGCCATATAACTTTAATAATGATTATTGTTGTTGATTGATTTTGCTGATTTTGATTAAAAGCCCTACAAATTTACAAAATCTTTATCTGCTCGGTGTTAGTCATGTTACGCTGCTAATTGAACCAGATATCTCGGATCAACTCTTCTCCGACGTGTGCATTGCAACGTGCTATGATGATTTGTTTGCCGTGAAAGAGTTCGTCGCGCATGACACTCGAATCGATGGATAAGTACAGCGTATTGTTGACTATTTTGATTTCTTTGGTGCGTTGTGCAACAGCAGGGCCCATGAGCTCGGGCCAGGCCGCTATGAGGTCATAAGATTTCATTTTTTCCTCTAAGCCATAGGCCTTCATGATACCTTTGACCAATTGGCCCAAGGGTTTTTCTTCACCCTGTCTTTTAAAATCGTTGTTCATAGGGTGCTGGCTTGATTTTCTTTGATTTCGATGAGTTGCGTTGCACCAGGCAATTTACTAAATAAATCGCGCATGCGCACAGGATCTGTGTCGGTAATGATGACTTGGCCAAAATAATCTGCACTGACCAAAGCAATGAGGCGTTCCACGCGTTGGTGATCGAGTTTATCGAAGATGTCATCGAGAAGCAAAATGGGTTTCATGCCTTTATGAGCCTTGAGCCAATCAAATTGTGCCAAACGCAGGGCAATAACAAAGGACTTTTGCTGACCTTGTGAGCCAAATTTCTTGACAGGATGCCCTTTGATCGTAAAAAGGAGATCGTCTTTGTGAATGCCAACATTGGTATACTGGGAGAAGGCATCTTTTTTTACTGAAGCAGCCAAAAGCTCTTCGTATGGGCCATCTGCCAACTGAGAACGGTAACTGAGGTCAACGTCTTCGGATTGCTGCCCAATTTCTTGATAAAAACGCTTGAAGACCGGGATAAATTCTTCTAAAAATTCTTTGCGCTTGGCGTAAATATAATTGGCGGCCGGAATCAGTTGTGCATCCCAAATCTCAATTGCATCGGGGTCAAATAAGCGATGTTCGTGCATGTTGCGCAACACGGCATGGCGCTGTTCGAGGACTTTAGCGTAGCGCTGAATTTCCTCTAGGTACTTTTTATCGAGCTGAGACAAAATGCCGTCCATCCATTTGCGGCGTAATTCAGAGCCGTCAGCAATGAGGTCTCCATCGTAGGGCGAAATAAAAACAACAGGGAGCTTACCGATATGATCGGTGAGTTTGTCGTAGGCCTTTTTGTTCCACTTGACTAATTTCTTGACGCCCGCTTTATAGGCGACTTGCACCTCATGTGTTTTTTCAGGAAACTGCCATTGGCCTGAAATTGAGAAAAACGGTTGCTCAAAGCGCATGTTTTGGCGGTCATTGACGTTCAGATAGCTTTTACACATGCTGAGGTAATAGACTGCATCTAAAATGTTGGTCTTGCCTGCGCCATTTTGCCCCACAATTCCGTTGATCCCGGCAGTGAGCTGTAGATCGAGGTCAGTGTAGTTCTTAAAATTGACTAAATGCAGTGCAGACAAATACATGAAACAAAGATACGGAATAACTACCTTTGCCTTATGTCGCGTACGCAAATTCTCAATGCTCATTTAGCCCTGCTTTTGGTCAATGTGCTTTATGGAGCCAATCATGTACTTGCAAAAGGTGTAATGCCGCGCTACCTCGACCCCAACACATTTATTTTACTGCGCGTTTGCGGGGCTAGTGTATTGTTTTGGCTATTACTGAGTTTTCAAAAACGAAAGCCTATCGAACGTAAAGACTACTGGCGCTTTGGTGCTGCAGGCTTGTTCGGAGTTGCGGTCAATCAACTATTTTTCTTTCATGGCCTCAATTTATCTTCTGCATTTAATGCCGGGATCATCATGGCGCTCAACCCTATGATGGTCGTAGTGTTATCGGCTATATTAATGAAAGAAAAACTCAAGTTTCAAGGTTACTTTGGTATTGCCATTGGCGCACTTGGCGCTATTTTATTGACCATCAGCTCTGGGAAATTACCCGGTTCATCTTCCATCGGAGACCTCTATCTATTGATCAATGCGTTCAGTTATGCACTTTATTTGGTCTTATCCAAACCCTTGTTGCAAAAGTACTCACCTATCCAAGTGATCACCTATGTATTCAGTATCGGACTTATTTTATTGTTGCTCTTCCCTCCTACTTGGGCACAACTCAGCGCCACGCAATTTAATTTGATCCCTATCGAAGCTTGGTATAAAATCACATATGTCATTGTGGGGGTGACCTTCCTGACTTATCTGCTGACCATCTTTGGACTCAAATATGTGAGCGCAACGATTTCGAGCGCATATATTTACACGCAACCTGTCATGGTTGCATTGTTCACTTTCTTATTTGCCTACATTGGTTGGGCCGATGATTTTTCCAATACAATTACTGGTGAACGCATCTTGTATATGTTGCTTATTTTTACGGGTGTATACCTTGTTTCTTTACGTAAACCACGACCATGAAAAACCTTGCTTTACTGATCCTTGTTTTTACAAACTTCTCGTTACTATTTGCCCAGCTCCCGGCCTTAGACCACAAAGCTTATGACCTCTGGAAGCGCGTTGAAAAAGAACAACTTTCACAACAAGGAAAAATCACTACCTATGAGCAGACTGTCTTGCGAGGAAATACGGAACTGCACATTTACTTCAAAGAAAGGCAACAACACGATTCTATCATTCGAGCAAAAGATGCCCTCATTGCACCTGATGAAAGCTATGTCGCCTATAAAGTTGTACCCGATTACGACACATTAAGAAAGTTGGAACTCAATAAAGTCGACAAAAAGAAATGGCCCAAAGACTCACTAGTTATTCGCTATTTAGCTACTGATACCTTACTTTCTTTCGCGAAAGTGAAAATGATCCAGCAAGCCGCAGAGGCCCCAGTGTTAGGTTTCCTTCAAGAAGTAACTCCAACAAAAACCAGCAAAACGGAAGCAAAAAAGTATGAGAAGCTGTGTTTTTGGAAAAAACCAATTATTGCGCCTGTCAATCCCTTTAAAACTGACGGGCAACGGCTCATGCTTAACAGCAGCGGTCAAAAAAATATCCCTTTCATCGATAGCATTACTCAGTTTTCGCTGAGCCCTGATGGTAAATATGTTGCTGCAATCAAACACCATAAAGTAAAGCTCGATTCTGTTCAGGTTTTAATATTCAATACCAAAGACCTTCAGGTCATTCAGGCATCAGAGTTTATGCCCCAAGCCGAGCAACTTACTTGGAACAAGCAGTCGAACCAACTGGTTTATTTGTTTAGCACAGATACCACAAAGGTTAAAAATTTCAAACTTTTACATTTTAATCTCGACACTCAAGTATCAACCCTTTTTGGCGATTCACTGGATTTCGAAAAGACGCTGAAAGGGGAATTTCAACAAGTGGCAAACGGCAGAACGCCATTATTCAGTAGCAATGGTAACTATTTATTCTTTGGTGTAGCTGCGCGTCAAATTGAACAAAAAGACACGCTGACAGAAAGTGAAAAAGTAAACCTTGATATTTGGCATTATCAAGACACACGCCTTCAGGCCCAACAACTTTTGCGCAGAAACCAGGACCTGAAAAAAAGCACCCTTTATGTCTATCATCTAGATTCGAAACGCCTTCAAAAAATTGGTGCCGATAGTTTAGAATTACGCGTAGATAAAAATACAAATGGCACTTTTATTTTAGCAAGCAACCCGAATCCGTACCTCATCGAAGCACAATGGAAAGCACCCAATAAAGCCGACTACTACCGCATCAACTTAGAAACAGGCCAAGCAATTTTAATTGGAAAAGGGCTAGCATATACCGGAGACCTTTCTGCCGACGGAAGCTTTTTTAGCTATTATCTTTCTAAAGAACAAAAATGGATACTCCTCGATATTGACAAGCAAAAGCAAAGCTGTATGAATTGTAGTCGCAAAGACATTCGCTGGGAGGAAGACCTCAACGGGCAACCAATGGAAGCTAGACCAGTTGGTTTCATTGGCTATGCAAAAGATGCAAAAACGGTATACTTTCAATCAGAATTTGATATTTGGGGATTTGAGACAGCAAGCGGCATCTTGAAAAGTATTTCCAACGAGCAGGTCACGAAAGAAAAAATTGAATTGCGCTTTACACCATATCAAACAGACTCTGCTTGGACCAATTTAGCAGACGGCTATTTCATTGGTTTGAGAAAATCGAATAAAAATGAACAGCTTTATTTCTATACCGATCAAAACGGGTTGCAATTACAATTGGAAGTAGCGCAGCGTATTTCGGGCCTTCAAAAGGCTGAAAAGGCCAACAACTTTTTACTCAGAAAAATGGATGTACAAACCTACCCCGATCTATGGTTAAGCGAGGCTAATTTGAGTGTGGGGCGTCAAATTTCGGTAGCGAATCCGCAACAAAAAAACTACAATTGGGCGAGTGTTGAATTGGTATCTTGGAAAGCTTACGATGGGCAACAGTTACAAGGATTGTTGTATAAACCCACCAACTATGACGCTACTCAAAAATATCCACTTTTATTCTATTACTACGAACTCAATTCGGACAACCTACACAATTACCAGGCCCCTAAACCTTCAGCGAGCATTATTAACCCGACAGAATATGCCAGCGGCGGTTATTTGGTTTTTGTACCAGACATCAGGTATGAACCCGGCAAACCTGCCAAAGGGGCGTATAATGCGATCATGAGTGCCACCGATCATTTACTGAAAAATTACCCAATTGATCCGAAAAGAATGGGCTTACAAGGTCAAAGCTGGGGTGGTTACCAAACTGCTATGCTCATCACCATGACGGATCGTTTTGCTGCTGCGATGGCTGGTGCTCCCGTTAGCAATATGTTTTCTGCCTATGGCGGTATGCGTTGGGGCAGTGGCCTGAATCGACAGTTTCAATATGAATCGACACAGAGCCGCATTGGTGCCACTATTTGGGAAAAACCCGAATTGTATTTCGAAAATTCACCGCTTTTCCATTTACCAAAAGTACAAACTCCACTACTCATCATGGCCAATGACCAAGACGGGGCAGTTCCTTGGTACCAAGGACTAGAATTGTATAATGGATTGCGCCGTTTAGGCAAGCCCTGCTGGATGCTCAACTACAATAACGACGACCATAACCTGACCAAATTGGCTAATAAATATGATTTATCTATTAGAATGCGCCAATTCTTCGACCACTACCTCATGAATCAGGCAGCGCCAAGTTGGATGACCAACGGAATTCCGGCTGTCGATAAAGGAAAAGTAACGGGGTATTAAAAGGTAGGCGCCTCAAAAACGGTGAAAGACCTAGCGCAAGCTAAATAAATCTTGAACAGCAAAGCGGCGGTTAATCACAAAGCCTTCTGCGAAGTCTAGGCCTGCAGGACGCCCCATTTCTTGCATTCGTCCTTTGAGAAAATCAAAAAATAACTCACCGGAAATAGGTGTGTTGGGCTCATTAGACTTCGGATCAAAAAACTGTGTTTTGTAGGCCTTCACACACTGTAATTTTTGCTCAATGTAAGGCGAAACATCAAAAACAACGGAAGGTTCAAGTTGAAAATCTTGGATGTAATGCAAGACCAAACGGGGCCTATGGGGCTCTTGGGCCTCAGCGTTGTGCGAGGTATGAATTTTGCGTAAACCCGCCAGAAAACAGGCTTCAGCGACTAACTTACCCGCTCTACCATGATCTGGATGACGGTCTGATAACGCGTTGGCAAAAACTATTTCGGGCTGATACAAACGAATTTGTTCGATTATTTTGAGCAAATTGACTTGATTGTGCTCGAAAAAACCATCGGGCATACGCAGGTTCGTACGTATACTTAAATCTAAGATTTGAGCTGCTGCTGCTGCTTCTTCGTATCGTGATTCAACGGAACCACGGGTGCCCAGTTCTCCTTCAGTAAGGTCTATCACACCAATTTTTTTTCCTTGCGCTGCATAGTGCAATAAGGTGCCCGCCGCAGAGAGTTCTACGTCATCGGGGTGGGCACCAAAAGCAAGGATATCGAGTTTCATTTAGTCTTGAAGGTGGGCATAGCTTTCAACGCTTGGGCAGCTGCAAACCAAGTTGCGGTCACCGAAGGCGTTGTCAACACGACGTACAGGAGCCCAGTATTTGGCCTCAAGTAAGTATGGCAACGGGTAAGCTGCTTCTTGCGGCGCATAAGGGTAAGTCCAGTTACGGTTGATGATGCAATCTGCGGTATGCGGTGCATTTTTAAGCAAGTTATTGGCTTTGTCCGCATGTCCATTTTCAATCTCGCGGATTTCTTCACGGATTTTGATCATGGCATCGCAGAATCTATCGAGTTCTTCTTTGTCTTCGGACTCTGTAGGCTCGATCATGAGGGTGCCGGCAACTGGGAAAGAAACCGTTGGTGCATGGAAACCAAAATCAATGAGACGCTTGGCCATATCGGCTACTTCAACATCTGCATTTTTCTTGAAGTCACGGCAATCGAGGATCATTTCATGCGCAACTGTTCCGTTGGCACCAGTATAAAGTGTAGCGTAATGACCTTTCAAACGCGCAGCGATGTAGTTGGCGTTCAGGATAGCCATTTCGGTTGAACGACGCAAGCCCTCTGCACCCAGCATTTTGATATAGGCATAAGAAATAGTCAAGATGAGTGCTGAACCATAAGGTGCCGCTGAAATAGCATGAATGGGTTGTTCACCACCAGTTTTAATCATCGGATTGCTTGGTAAAAACGGCGCTAAATGCGCTGCTACACCGATTGGTCCCATACCTGGGCCACCACCACCATGAGGAATGGCAAATGTTTTGTGTAGGTTCAAGTGACAAACGTCTGCACCGATATTACCTGGATTGGTAAGGCCTACTTGTGCATTCATATTGGCGCCATCCATATAGACCTGACCACCGTTGTCATGAATGATGCTTGTGATTTCACGGATACCCTCTTCATAAACACCGTGTGTAGAAGGGTAAGTAACCATGATGCCTGCAAGCACATCTTTTAGCTCAGTAGCTACTTGGCGTAGCTCTTCAATATCGATATTTCCATTTTCGTCACAACCTGTAACCACTACTTCAAAACCAGCCATTACTGCTGATGCAGGATTGGTACCATGAGCAGAAGAAGGAATGATCATTTTTTTGCGTTGGAAATCACCGCGAGATTCGTGGTATGCCTTGATGACCATAAGACCAGCATATTCGCCTTGCGCACCTGAGTTTGGTTGTAAAGAAACTGCTGCAAAACCAGTGCATTCGCAAAGATCTTGGGCCAACTGAGCAAACATTTCATGGTAACCCTTTGCTTGTTCAATTGGCGCAAAAGGGTGCATGTTAGCAAATTGTGGATTGGTGACTGCCATCATTTCAGAGGCAGCATTGAGCTTCATGGTACATGAACCTAGCGGAATCATGGAGTGTACCAAAGAAAGATCTTTGTTTTCGAGCTTTTTCATGTAACGCATCATGCGTGATTCCGAATGATACGAATTGAATACCGGATGTGATAATACGGGCTCAGTACGTAGCAACGCAGCTGGAATAGCTGTGCTTGCACTTTGGGCGCTGGCACCAAAAACTGCTAATACAGCAGCGAGATCTTCACTAGTGTGTGGTTCGCCAAAAGATATGGTTAATGCTGAATCAGAAACATAATTGAAATTCAGACCAGCTGCTTCTGCTTTGGTTCTGATTGAAGCACAAGCCACACCTGTTACGTGAATGGTATCGAAAAATGCACTAGACGCAACCTCAACACCAGCTGCCTTTAAGCCAGCTACTGCCTGGCATGCTAAGTTGTGCACATGATTTGCAATGGCACGCACGCCATCTGGGCCATGATATACTGCGTACATAGAAGCCATGACGGCAAGTAATGCTTGGGCAGTACAGATATTTGAAGTAGCCTTGTCGCGCTTGATATGTTGTTCGCGGGTTTGAAGCGCCATGCGCAAAGCTTGGTTGTCATCGGCATCTTTGGACACGCCAATGATACGCCCAGGCAAATTGCGTTTGTAATCTTCTTTGGTTGCAAAGAAAGCTGCATGAGGGCCACCGTAACCCATTGGGACACCGAAACGTTGGGCTGAACCTAAAACGACATCGGCACCCATGCTTCCTGGTGACTTCAATAAAACTAGGGATAAAATATCAGCACCTACTGCTACTTGTATTCCTGCTGCTTTCCAGCTAGCTATGGCATTGGACCAATCAGTGATGGCTCCATGAGCGTTCGGGTACTGAATAAAGACACCGAAAAATGCGGCATCTGCCTCAAAAGAACTGGCGTCGCCAATGACCAATTCGATACCGAGGTTAATGGCACGGCCAGTCATGACGTCGATACTTTGCGGCAAAGCATTGGCATCGATAAAGAATTTATTGCGACCTGCTTGAATATCGGCACGGCTGCGAGAATTATAGAACATGATCATGGCCTCTGCTGCTGCAGTTGCTTCATCAAGGAGTGAAGCGTTGGCGATGTCCATGCCTGTTAGTTCAATAACCATCGTTTGGAAATTGAGCAAAGCTTCGAGGCGACCTTGTGCAATTTCAGCTTGGTAAGGCGTGTAGGCTGTATACCATCCTGGATTTTCAAGGACGTTGCGCAAAATTGGAGAAGGCACAATTGTTTCATGGTACCCTAAACCAATAAAAGACTTATTCACTTTGTTCTTGGCACCAAGCTCAGTGATGTGCTTCAAGTACTCTTGCTCAGAAAGCGCTGGCGCAATATTGAGCTCGCGATTCAAGCGGATTTGAGCCGGTATAGTGCGGTCGATGAGTGTCGCGATGTTGTCTACACCTATGGCTTTTAACATCTCTTGTTGTTCTTGAGCTCCTGGGCCAATGTGGCGTCTTTCAAAAGGTATCATAAAATGTGTCGATTTTGGTGTACAAAGTTAATGTTTCTCTATATAACTACGCACCCTAATTTGGGCATTAACGCGAATATCTTTCCAAAATAAATTGATGTCGCCGATATGGTAATTGCGCATGGTGAAGCTGAGCCAAAAGAACTTGCCTTTTGGTCGGTCGATCCAAATGGCGCCATCAATTAAATGGGCTTCAAAAAGTTGTGAATAAACTTTCCCATCAAAATACAAAAAGCCTTTGTGCTGCTCCTTTGAGGAGTTTGGTGCAAGTGTCCAAGTAATTGGATTGACAACTGCTCTACCCTTGTACCATTTGTTATAAGCTTTTTGATCGATGTGTTTTTTAAAAGTATTCCAAGCAACATAACCTCCCGTTTGTTCGGGAGAGGTGAGTAAAGGAATATTTTGAAGTTCGGACGGCAAGATGCCGATGCCTGGTAAATAAGCTGCTATCAACTGATTTTGGAGTGGTTTACCGTCAAAAAATTCCTGTAAAAGCAAGCCACAATGGGTGCTTCCCTGACTATGGCCAGCTAGGATGATTGGTCTTCCGTTGTTGTAATGCTCCATGTAATAAAGAAACGCAGCTCGTACATCGGCATAGGCAAGTTCCAATGCTTCTTTGCCTTTCGGATCAGCGACATAATACGAACGCAAATGTGCCGAACGGTAAAACGGTGCATAAAAACGACCCGCTTCAGCAAAAGCACTTCCTTGGAATGGTAAAGCTGTTTCCAAGACCTTTTTTTGCTGAGCTACATCCTCTAAAGGAACATTCCAGCGACGGTCAGTTTTAGCGGTATTTAAAGTCGGATAGACATAGAAAACATCTGCGTACTGATACAAGGATGTGTCTGAAATTCTGGCCTTCAAGGCGACAGGAATTTGATCTGGAAGTGCAGCCCATGTACTCTTTAAAGAATAATCTGGTACACTTTGTGCTAAGTGCGTTGTTGAAAGAATTGGCAGGTACACAAACAGTAAAGTTAGAATTCGCATTATTTTTGTCATCGAAATGTTTGGTCATCAAAGAAACACCATTTTTTGCTTATTGTTTCATCTGAGTATGGGGCATTGTGCTTTTGCACAAGATTCGCTTTCTAACTGGAAATTTAAATCCTTGTATTCACTCAGTGGTACACAAACTTCTTTTGTCAATTGGAATGCTGGTGGGCGCAATAATATATCACTTATTGGTTCAGCAAGTGCATCAGCCTATTACACCCAAGACAACATCAAATGGACCAACGACCTCAGTTTTGCGCTCGGTGGTATTAAATACTTTGACAACAATGGTGTAGGTGCTCAAAAAACCGACGACCGCCTCGATGCCTCAAGCACTTTCGGTATGCAACTCTCCAAAGGATTCTTCTTGACTTTTGCAAGTAGTTTTCGAACACAATCTATCAATGGTTTTAATTACCCCAACGATTCTGTTCCTGTTTCTAGTTTTATGGCACCCGGGTTCCTGAATATGGGTTTAGGTGCTGACTTTCGAAAAGATGACAACTTCAATATTTTCTTCTCCTCCATCGCCTTAAAATCTACATTTGTTTTGGATGATTCATTGAGTGCAAAAGGATCTTTTGGTGTGCCGGCTGGTTTGCGTTATCGACAAGAATACGGTGCCTATCTCAAAATGAAGTACAACAGGCCACTTGCCAAGAACATCGAAATGAAATCCAAGCTGGAACTTTTTAGCAATTACCTCAATAATCCAGAAAACATCGATGTAAATGCCGAATTATTATTGTTGTTTAGGGTTAATTCTTTGGTTTCCGCTTCAGCACAATGGAACCTCATTTACGACGATGATATTAAAATTACAGATCAATGGGGCAATACTGGTCCTAGAACCCAATTCAAATCGGTGATCGGGATTGGGCTTTCCTACAAAATAGAACGATAAATCACTTTAGTGACCGCCCGGCTGACAGCAAAGCGGTAATGCTTTTTGCGCTGCCGGATCTGCTTTCATTTCATCGGCATCATAACCAATAAGCGTTAGGGCTGTTTTAATTGCTGTGGCATCCGTTTTCGAAGGCTTAAATTTAACCTCAACAACTTTGGTTTCTAAATTCAGCTCGGCATACACCACTCCTTTGGCCTGGTTGAGCGTCGTCTCAATACGCTGTTTGCAATCACCGCATTGTGCAGAAGTTTGGATTGATATCACGATTGGTTTTTGCGCAAAAAGTGTTGTGTTCAAGACGAGCATGAAAAGAATAACTAGATTTTTCATAATTTTTGATTTTGATTGATTTTGATTGATTTTGATTGATTTTGATTGATTTTGATTGATTTTGATTGATTTTTCTTTAAAAACCAGCTTTATTTAATGGTATAACGCAAGCCAAAATAAGCATTCCATCCCATAATTGGCCCCCAAATTTGAGTAGCATCAAACTGCGACCCGAATGGATTTTGAGGATCCATTATGGGATGATCTTGTTTGAAATTCAGCAAGTTTTCTCCACCTAAATACAACTCAAGTTCCTTGAAGGTTCTGGTGACTTGCATATTGAGTAAACCCCAAGCCTTACCCTGCCCATGATGTGGTAAACGCACAGCGCTGTAGCGCGAATAAGTGAGGTCATATTCCCAGCGCTTGTTGCGGGTACGGTATGCAATATTGCTAAATAAGCGTTGGCGCGGTAAGAGCACTTGTGTTTGTAGTTTGCCTGCATACAAAGACCGCACATCTTGAAATTTATAGGCCAAGCGCCAATCGAGGCCGCGCACAATTTCATAAGCGAACTCGGCTTGTAGGACAGTCGCAACAGAGGCCCCTGCTACATTTTTAAAGACCACACTGCCTAAAATCGTATCGCGGTCAGCAACCAATTGTTGCGAAAAACGCGTGTGATAAGCATCAATACTTAGACTTCCTTTGCGCTTGTTGAAACTGAAACCCTGCACCAAAGAAAGCCCTGCATTCCATGAAATTTCTGGTTTTAGGTCTTGTTGAGCAAACCAATAATTAGACGAAGCCAACAAATTGAGGTTATCTGCTACAAAATTTGGCAAGCGCCAGGCCCGGCCAGCTGTAGCCCGCACATCAAGTTGGGGGGTGAGGGCGTATTTGAGGTGCAGCCTTGGTGAAAACTGGGAACCTGCAAGGTTGTGCAGATCGTAGCGCGCACCTGCAACCGCCGAGAGGCGGTTGCCCGAGTAGCTATACTCGGCAAATACGCCCGGCACCCATTCAGCGCGAGCTGCACCGATCGTGAGTAAGCCATCGGTTTGTGCTGCGTATTGTGAAATCCCGAGCCCAAGAAAGCTCGCGCCTGTTTTGATCTTGTGATCGGCAGAGCCGATGATGTCGTCGTAGATCAGGTTAAAGTAAGCGCGTTTTTCATTTCCTTGAAATGCACGCCAACCGTAAAATCCTTGTAGATCTTGGTATTTGAGGTTGGCAATGAGGCCAAAGCTTTGGCCAGGTTTTTTTCCAAAAAACCCCGTTTTCGAAAACAAGGAGAGGTGTTTGCTTTCAAGTTGCATACCGTAGCCAACTGGGTTTTCCTTCGTGTAAGTGACTTGGCCGCCATTTTTTTGATCGGCATAGGCTTGCAAACCGAGCTGAGCCTCCATGCGTTTCCCTTGATAAGAAAAGCGTTGCAGCACAGAAAATAATTGGCCGTTGGCTTGGTCCAAGAAACCATCGTGGTTGTGATCCGGGCGGCCATAAATGGTGGCGCCATGCAAGAACGTACCCGTATGCCATTTGTCGGTGAGTTTGGCGCCACTATGCACATTGATCTCTGAACGCCCAAATCGATTTTGATACACATTCAAAGACAACTTCGGCATTTCGGCAGGTTTTTTAAATTCCAAATTGACCAAACCCGCCATTGATTCATAGCCATTGACCACCGAACCCGTTCCTTTGGTAATTTGTATGGACTCTAGCCAAGTTCCTGGAATACTATTCAGGCCAAAACTACTTTCTAAACCGCGCAAAAACGGAATATTTTCCATTTGTAATTGCGTATACACCGCATCAAGCCCGAGCAACTGAATTTTCTTCGCGCCTGAGATGGCATCAGCCATACTGACATCAACGGTTGCGTTCGTCTCAAAAGACTCCGATAAATTACAACAAGCTGCTTTTCTGAATTCCGCACTTGTCAACTCCTCGACGTGTAAGGTTTTCATTTTTGAAATCCCGTGGGAGTTTTTTTGGGAACTCACTACAATTTCTTGTACCAATTGCCCTGAAACCAATACGACATTAAGGGCTGCAAAGCGGTCCGAACGAGTTACCACTAAGCGATCAGAGCGGTACCCTTTGGCCTGAAACAATAAAGTATCCGGGCTTTGCTTGCCTAGCAAGATTTCAAAAGTTCCGTCTTCATTGGAATAAACCGTTTGCCCAGCTCGGACTAAGGTAATTTTTACATTTTTGAGCGGGATTGTTTGTATGGAATCCACACCTTGCACTACCCCTTTAATTTGGGTGTTGCCATAAAAGCCCCACAACAGGGCCGTAATAAGAAAAATATATTTCATTGTTAATTATTTGATTACTAAATACTTAGAGAAAACTAAGCTTCAGCATCAAATGCGCCACACCTGGTGTAGCGTATGCAAATCCCGACCTCGCTCGAACAGCGGTGGCGGTCTGTAGTGGGTTTGCGAAGCAGTACGTGTGCTAGAAAATTTCTTAGGAATGAACGCAAAAACTCGGCTAGGCTCAATTGGGGCTAGATCAATATGTAAGATCCAATTGAGTCCATTTTGATGGCTTTGATCAAGGGTAGTTTTGACTACTTCGAGTTCATCAGAACAGCAGTCGTCTTCGGAAACTTGGGTTTCACAACTTTTGGCTTGAGCAGCCTGACAACAAGGCGGTAAGGCTTTTTGTGGTGACTCCTCTTTACATTCGTGATCAATTTTGAGCACCACCGACGTGAAAACACCGTCCATTTCACAGAAGTGCTTATGGATTGGTATCCCAACTTGCAAAGCGAGTTGGAGGGTGATTAAAAATACGGCGAGTAGTGTTTTCACAATACAAAATTACAAATAAAGAATTACCTTTGCATACCAAATTTCATTGACAATGAGTGATCCGATTAAGCACGAGTGTGGTATAGCCCTTTTGAGGCTCAAAAAACCCCTAGAATACTACCTCGACAAATACGGATCAGCACTTTGGGGCCTCAACAAGATGCATCTTTTGATGGAAAAACAGCACAACCGTGGCCAAGATGGCGCCGGAATTGCCAACATCAAACTAGACATGCAACCCGGTGAGCGCTACATTTCAAGAAGCCGCTCCGTCAAGAAAAATCCTACCCAAGATATCTTCGATCAGATCAACGCCAAGTTCAAAGCTATCCACGATGAAAATCCGGCTTTGCTCAAAGATGTCAAGTATTTGAAACAAAATGTGGGCTTCACAGGCGAAGTCTTTTTAGGCCACCTCCGCTATGGCACCTATGGCCGCAACTCCATTGAAAGTTGCCACCCATTCTTACGCCAAAGCAACTGGATGACCCGCAACTTAGTAGTTGCCGGAAACTTCAACCTCACCAACGTCGACGAACTCTTCGGTACGCTCGTTGAACTCGGGCAACACCCCAAAGAAAAGTCAGATACTGTTACCGTCATGGAAAAAATCGGGCATTTTCTCGATGTAGAAAACGACGACCTCTATGCGCACTACAAAGCTTTGGGATATGCCAAAACTGACATCTACGCCCGCATCCAAGACGAAATCAAACTAGACAAAATTTTAAAGAAGGCCTCTGAACGCTGGGATGGTGGCTATGCCATGGCAGGTTTGCTCGGGCACGGTTCTGCTTTTGTCTTGCGTGACCCCAATGGCATTCGGCCAACTTTCTGGTACGAAGACGACGAAATTTGTGTGGTAGCCTCTGAACGCCCGGTTATCCAAACGGCTTTCAACCTCAAAGTAGAGCAAATCAACGAACTTAAACCAGGTCACGCCCTCATCATTGAGCGCAAAGGCCAGGTCAAAGAAATAGAAATCAATGCACCTCGCGAACTCAAACAGTGTTCTTTTGAGCGCATCTATTTCTCCAGAGGTTCTGACACCGATATCTACAAAGAACGCAAAGCGCTTGGTCGCCTCATTGTACAAGATGTATTGAAAAGCTTAGACCACGATTACGACAACAGCGTATTTTCTTTCATTCCGAATACAGCAGAGGTTTCTTTTTACGGCCTGATCAAAGGGCTTGAAGAAGCACTCAACACCGATAAAATCAAGCAACTTGAAGCTTTAGGCGGCAACGCGACCACCGAACAATTTGCTGAAATCATCAACCGTCGTGCGCGCATCGAAAAAATCGCCATCAAAGATGCCAAATTGCGCACTTTCATCACCCAAGACGACTCCCGCGATGACCTCGTTGCGCATGTCTATGACATCACCTACGGCTCTGTGCGCCGAGGCACCGACAACCTCATCGTCATCGACGACAGCATTGTCCGAGGCACCACCTTGCGCCAAAGCATCTTGCGCATCCTCGATCGTCTTGGTCCTAAAAAAATAGTGGTGGTTTCTTCTGCTCCACAAATCCGTTTCCCAGATTGCTATGGCATTGACATGGCCAAAATGGGTGACTTCATCGCTTTCGAAGCAGCCATTGCACTCTTGCGCGAGCGCGGTCAAGAACACGTCATTGAAAATGTCTATAAAGCTGCGCTAGAACAAGTGCAATTACCCAAAGAGCAAGTCAAAAATGTCGTCAAAGACATCTACGCCTCGTTCTCAGACCAAGAAATCTCAGCCAAAATTGCCCAAATGCTCACCCCTAAAGGCATGCAAGCCGAGGTTGAAATCATTTACCAAAGCGTTGAAAACCTACATATCGCTTGTCCGAACCATACTGGTGATTGGTATTTCACCGGCAACTACCCTACCCCAGGTGGCAACAAGGTGGTCAACCGTGCGTTTATCAACTGGATGGAAAAACGCAACGAGCGCGCTTATTAAATAAGTAATTTTTTGGGGAGCTGAGCGCGCAATTGATCCAATTGAGCCACTATTTGCACTTTGATCGATGCTTGGTTTTCTAAATAATCATCGACCGCAAGATCCAACTCTTTTACATTGGCAATTTCTTTGGCAAAGCCTAAATCTATAAACTGCTGGGCCTCCGGAAATTTCTGGTGCTTCGGACCAAACATAACAGGCAACCCAAAGGCTAAAGGCTCCAAGATGTTGTGCAAACTTCCGCTAAAACCACCCCCCACAAATGCAAGGCTACCGTATTGATAGGCTGAACTCAGGTGCCCAATGGTATCGAGCACCAGGATGCGTTGGTCTTGGTTGAAAGCAACGGCGTTCTTTTCCAATTGGGTATAGAACAAGGCTTCCGGGAAGCGCTCCTTGAGTTGCCCAAGATGCGCCTGCGATAAATCATGCGGTGCGATGAGTATTTTAATTGATTTTAGTGCTTCAAGCTGCAGCATTTCGAAGAGTAGTTTTTCTTCTTGCGGCCAACTACTTCCTAAAATCAAGAGTGGGCTTCCTTCACTAAACTGTTCTAGAATTTGATTTTTTGGTGCAATTAGCTTGGCTTGTAAAACTCTATTCCAACGTAAATCGCCTAAAACTTCTATTTTTTGGGCAGCAATTCCCACACCACTGAGTAGCGCTGAGGTTGCCTCGTTTTGTACCCCAAAATAAGAAACGCGCTGAAGGGCCTTTCTAAAAAACCCGCCATACCATTGGAAATAAACTTGCGAGGGGCGCAAAATGGTATTCACAGCAAAAACTTCGAGCCCTGCCACTTGCGCAGCACGCAACAAATTGGGCCAAAATTCATACTTCAATAAATACAAACGATCCGCAGCAACAGCTTGCACCAAAGATTTCATTTGGGATTGCGTATCTGCAGGCAAGTAAAAAACAGCATTTGGAACAAAACCACGCTTGTGGTAGTGCTGCATGCCCGATGGCGAATAAAAACTCACGAATATTTCTAACTCTGGATTGCTTTTATGACAAGCCTCCATCAGCGGAAGTGCCATGTCGTATTCCCCCAGCGAAGCACAATGAAACCAAAAGCGCTTTTTGGTAGTCTTGGGTAGTTCACCAAGCGCCACCAAAGTTTCTTTTCTACCTTCCACCAAAAGCTTGGCTTTCGGATGCCAAAGCGCGACCAATTTCAAAAGGAGTTGATAAACAATGGTTGAAAATGAATAAAGAAGGTACATGATCGTTTACGAAATTAATTGAATTGGACGGAAATCTTACAATTTGCGTTTATGTTGTTGACTTATAAGCTATTTATTTTTATTTTACATACTATTTATTTTTGTTTTACTATGTTTTCTTTTTTGTTTTTCACTTTATATTATTTAATTTAGCATAAATTTTAATGCCATGATATACAATCGTTTAGCAACCGAAAAACTCAAGTCGATGGCGCAATTATTTCCTTTAATTGCTCTAACTGGACCAAGACAATCTGGCAAAACCACGTTGCTGCGAAATGCTTTTGAAAACTATCGCTATGTATCTCTTGAAAACCCTCAAATAAGAACGTATGCCGCTCAAGATCCTGAAGGCTTTTTAAAAAGTTATGATCAGTATGTTATTTTTGATGAGATACAACTCGTACCTGAGTTGTTTTCCTACCTTCAACAAGTGGTGGACGAGGCCAACCTACCGGGTCAATTTATTTTAAGTGGTTCTCAAAACTTCTTACTACTTGAACGTATTTCTCAAAGTTTAGCAGGCAGAGTATACCTCATGGATTTGCTTCCTTTGTCAGCAACAGAAAAGTCTACACCCATTCAAAATGATATCTATCAGGAATTATTAGAGGGCGGTTATCCGAGATTGATCAGTATGCAAATAGCACCGCACGATTTTTTCTCAAGTTATATTAAAACCTATATTGAGCGAGATGTTAGAACAATTTTAAAAATTCAAGACCTGAGTAAATTCAGAAAGTTTATCTTATTACTCGCACATCAAGCAGGTCAATTATTAAACGCAACCAGCCTGGCTAAAAAACTCAGCGTAAGCCCTCCTACCATTGAAAATTGGATCAGTATTTTAGAAGCCAGTTATCTTGTATTTAGACTAAACCCTTGGCATGCAAATCTTGCAAAACGTCAAATAAAATCTTCTAAATTGTACTTCTATGACACTGGGCTTCTTTGTCATTTATTAGGCATACGCGATCAAGAAGCGCTCACTATTTCAAATTATAAAGGACCGATTTTTGAAAATTTCGTTTTACTTGAAATCCTAAAACAACATAGAGCAAAAGGTTTATCCACACAATTTGCTTTCTTCCGCGACCAAGTTCAACATGAAATCGACCTCGTAATTGAGCTCAATAATCAAATACAGCTTATCGAAATGAAAGCTAGTTATACAGTTAAAACTGAGCATATCAAAGCATTGCACTACCTTGATCCTTATTTCAAAGAGTCTAAACTACAGCACTTCTTGATCAATTTTTACGATCAAACGCAAAAACGCAGCCATGAAACTATTTTATCATGGAAAGATTGCTCTGGTCAATTATAATAGAAATCTCGGGGTTCGGAGGAATAGAATGGAATGTACCAACCCACGCGAAAACCAGTTTGGAGGTCGAGGCGAAGGGCAGTAGAGACAGGAATGTCGGGTTGGTCAAAGTTGATGGTGCGGCGGTTGTAGGTGAAGCCCTGTTGGAAGTAAAGCCCCGCATAAAAACTGTAAGAACCCCTGTTGTTGAGAAAAGAATAGCCCACAAATTGTTGGGTATTGAGGCCCGTGGTGAGGCGGTCATAGCCTTTTTTGTAGTCGAGTTCAATTTGTGGCACGACGTTGTCGTTGGTTTCTATGCGCAAATGATGAAGCATGTAGCCACTGCTCAGTTGAACTAAAATGCCGCTATTTTGATTGCGCTCGTTGAGTGGGAACAAACGCCCCACATACGCATTAGCGTGTACACCGCGTGCATAAACTAAAACTGAGGCAGGCATACCGATGTCGTTGGTAATGTTGCCATGGCTATCAATCAAATGATCAAAAAGCCCTGTAAGTTTGACATTATCTGAAAACCAAAAGTCAGACTCTATGCCGAAACTCCAGTTGTTTTTGAGTTTGTAGCCAGCCGTCAAGCCCACTCTATTCATGTAGCCAAAGCGCTCAGCAAGATCTCCGCCAGAAAAAGCACCTCCGTAGTGTACGCCAACTACCGGGATAGAAACGCTTTGCGAACCCGAAACTTGAGCTGTTAAGAGAACACTCTGGGAAAAAGAGACTAAAAAAGCAATGGTTTTCAAATATTTCATCAATTAAAATTAACAAAAATTGAGCACTAAATCAGGTCCAATATTTAGGAGAACCCCATCCATAACTAGGATAACCTCAATTTATTTGAAACCCAGCCTCATTTTTGACGTAAAACGGCAGGTATTTGAGTAACTTTAAAATAAAAAACAAACAATGAAAAAACTATTCACTCTTGTGGGCATCGTACTATCAGCAAATGCTTTTGCCCAGGGCTGGAACTTTCAAGCTGGTATCGGAGGCCACCTTTGGAATATTTCTGAATCCGTTGGCTATGGCCTTAGCGTTAACGCCGGTACTACCTACGACTTCAACAAAGTAGTAGGTGCTCGCCTTGACTTCAACTACGACTTCGTGGGTGAAGAAAGAATCAAGCGTGCTGGACTACAAGCCAATTTCCACCTCATGCCGCTTTTAACAAAAGCTCCTAGCAAGTTTGGACTCGATTTCCATACAGGTTTGGGCTGGGCAAACAACAGCAATGCCCTCTACGATGACGGCTATTACTTCCGTGGCGACGACGCCTGGAACCGTACATTCGGCCTTACACCTACCATGCAATTGAACGAAAAAACAATGCTGACGCTTGACTTTACCTTGAACAATAACAAGAAAACTGAAAGTCAAATGAAGAACTACGCCAACGCCATTTTTGGTATCCGTAGATCATTCTAAAGATATACTGTAGCTTAGCTTCTAAGAACTAAAAAAGCCGTGCTCCAATGAGCACGGCTTTTTAATTGAAACCAACTTTAAATTCTTTAACTTTTCTTTTTGGCAGCAACTACCTTTCTTACCTCGATGATGCGGCGTAGGTTGCGTAAATAAACGGAAAGAATAATCCCTATTCCAAAAAGTACAATCACGACAACCCACTGAGGGGCCGACACACAAGTTTGCCATACTAAAAGCAAAATACCCACATTGAGCAGTACTATTATTGTTGAAGTCTTTTGGTGGTTCCAGCCGTGGTAGTCCATCAATAGGTGATGAATGTGCGTGCGGTCTGGGGCAAAGGGAGACTTTCCTTCAGAGGCCCGGGCAATAAAAATACGAATAGAGTCAAAGACCGGAATGTAAAGTACCCCAATCAGTAAATGGGGCACATTGCTCGCATGCATGGTATTTACATAAACATTGAAATCAGAAGCCATCACCTCAATGACCATTGCCGACAAAATAAAACCAATAAACATAGAGCCGGTGTCGCCCATAAAGATTTTTTTGTCGGTGCTAAGGTTATAGCGTAAGAAAGCTAAAAACATGCCTACAAAAGCAAAGCAAACCATCATAAGCGTGTGTTCTTCACGATAAAAAGAGAATATTCCAAAAAAACTAAAGAAAAAGGCGGCTAATGAAGTTGATAGGCCGTCGATGCCATCAATGAGATTAAAAGCGTTGATAAAAAAGATGACAACAACAAATGATAATGGGATAGAAACCCATAAAAAAATATGATGTATGCCGATGAAATCCCAAAGTTCTGTGATTTGAAAATCTGAAGACAAAAATAAGATAGACGTAGCCATAACCTGGCCTATGATTTTATTTTTTGGACCTACCCCAGTGAGGTCATCTTTGAGGCCAATCATAAAAATAATGAGTGCTGCAGGTATCAGGTAGTAGGCCCGGCCGCTTACAAAGAACTGCTCGGCGAAAGATAGTGCCAATACAAAAACGATGAAAAATGATACCCCGCCAAAACTCGGGACCATATTGGTATGAGAAGAGCGCTCATTGCGCTTTTCAAACAGACGGCGCACTTTTACCACATTGATGATGACGGGAGTGAGGTAATAAGTGATAGCAAAACCACCGGTAAAAAATAAAATCAGGACAAAGGTAAGGTAGAGAGTCATGAATGTTGGAGAGTGTTTGTAATACTAAGATGCAAAGATCGGGCCAAGGGTTGCCTTTGCACGCCAATTAAATTAAGAGAATTGAATCTTCCCTTATTTTTCAGCATCGATTTCAATTTGCGAACCCCAATTGATGACTTTCATGCGCTTGTCTTTGGGGTGCTTTGTCTCAAATAAAATATGGTCTACGTCGACTGCCGTTAGTAAAGCAATTTTGGTGCGCAGGGCTTTGATGAAACTTTCTCGTCGTTTTTTGAGCGTTTCGTAGGAAAGCTCTTCTTCATCGAAGAGGTCATTGAGCGCTGACAATTCAATACTTTGATGTTTTTCGATGAGCACCAAGCATTTCCACTCGAGTTCAGAGAAGTCTTCAGGGTGTAGAACGGCATTTCGGCGCTTGAACCAATCTGTTTTATGAACCCTTCTGATATAAAATAAGAGCAGGAACAGAATTAAATTGAGGGTAAGTGATAGCCAAAGGTAGGTATCTGCAGCTACCATCTTGAGCAGCGATACTTTTTTAAAGAAATACTGCTCTTGCGGTGCTTGACCATTGGTCAGTTGTGTGAGATTTATGACTGAAGCGAAATATTGGGTATCATTGGTGCCTTTTTTAAGAAGCAAAAATTGTGTCTCGTTGAAGTTCGGTAGGATGGCTTGGTAGGTTAAGAAATTAGGGCTCTGGTAATAGTAGATCTTATTTTTGTTGATATCTGTATGCACCAAATACTCCTTACTCGAAAACCAAGTAGTCGGTAACAAACCAATTGGATTGATGCCTAGAGCTAAGTTTTCATAGAAAGGATTGAGGTCTCCTTCCTTTTTCCAAAGTTGTGTCAGAAAATCAAAAGACCAGATATCTAGTACTATTTCGTCGTGGTATCCCCTGCGGCCAACTCCGCCCCACATGTAGAGTTTATTGCCAATCAATTGATGCTGGGCTCCTTGTCTTGACCCTGGCCTGATATCGTAATTTTTATTGACCACCTCAAACCACTCAAGGGCTCCTTTCTCAAAATAGGTAATGAGGTTTTTGGTTCTGAAATAGCCATAGCCCCCAAAAAAGTGCACCTTATTTTTGTAAGTAAAGACTGCTGCACCATATTGGTTTTTGTGCGCATAAGAGTGGTCGATGCGCTTGAGGGTGTCGTTGGTCAGTTGATAGACAATTCCACACCCTTTTTCAATTAAATAAATATGCTCCTTATCTTCGGCTTGAACCAAATATTCATGTTTTAATTGAGACCACGGAAGCTCGGACTGAACTACGAGCCGGTGCTTGAACCACATTTGCTGACGCAATGAGTAACGCCAATAAAATGTGGAGTCGTCAAAGAGGTAATAACTCTGGTTGCTGGGGTTGTAGCAGCTCAGTACTTGTTGAGAAACAACGACGCGCTTCTTGCCTGGCAGTGCTTTTTGAGCCTGCAAGGTTGAAGGAGCATAAACAAGTATCAGATAAAGCGCTACAAGATTTTTAAAAATCTTCATGTAGTCTATAGTTGAAGGCCCACAGGCCTTGGGTTACTTAGCTGAGGTATTTTTTCAGTAAAAAAGTGGTGGAAGCATCGTGCGCTGCCACTTGTTTGGTTTCGATGTCTTCGAGGATGCTGTTGGCCAATTGCTTGCCCAACTCAACCCCCCATTGGTCGTAACTAAAAATATTCCAAATGATACCCTGCACAAATAGCTTGTGTTCGTAGATCGCAATCAATGCACCTACGCTGGCAGGCGTCAGTTTTTCAATCAAAAGCGTGTTGGTTGGCTTGTTGCCAGTAAATACTTTAAAGGGCACCAAAGCGGCAGTTTTTTCTTCGCTGAGGCCCTGCTTTGCAAATTCCTCTTTCACTTGCTTTTCGGTTTTTCCCATGAGCAAGGCTTCGGTTTGGGCAAAGAAGTTAGACATCAGTTTGTCGTGGTGATCTTTATTGCCGTACAACGAATGCTTGAAACCAATAAAATCGGTTGGGATCAGTTTGGTGCCTTGATGGATCAGCTGAAAGAAAGCATGCTGAGAATTGGTGCCGGGCTCGCCCCAAACGATTGTTCCGGTTTGATACTGTACGGGCTTGCCGTCGCGGCCAACGCGCTTGCCATTGCTTTCCATGATGCCTTGTTGTAGGTAAGGCACGAGTTTTTGCAAATATTGGTTGTAAGGGATTATGGCTTCCGTTTCAGCACCATAAAAGTTGTTGTACCAAATGCTCAACAAAGCCAAGACCACAGGCATATTTTGCTCAAATGGAGCCGTTTTGAAATGCGTGTCCATGTCTTGGGCACCTTTGAGTAAATTTTCAAAATGTGTGGGGCCAACCGCCAAGCTGATAGACAAACCAACGGCACTCCATAAAGAAAAGCGCCCCCCTACCCAATCCCACATCGGGAAGATATTTTCTGGCGCAATGCCGAATGCTTGCACTTTTTGCAAGTTGGTAGAAACCGCCACAAAGTGCTTGGCAACATCTTGCTGGCTGGCCTTTTGCAAGAACCAACTGCGAATGGTTTGCGCATTGGTGAGTGTTTCTTGGGTCGTAAACGTTTTGGAAACAATGACAAAAAGCGTAGTTTCTGGGTTGACTAATTTGAGTATTTCCTGAACATGGTCTCCGTCGATGTTTGAGATAAAATGCACATTTAGGTGGTTCTTGTAATATTTAAGGGCTTCTACCATCATGGCAGGCCCTAAATCTGAGCCGCCTATGCCAATATTGACCACATCTGTGATGGCTTTGCCGGTATATCCTTTGTGTGTGCCTGAAATAATACTATGTGAAAACGCTGCAATTTTAGCTTGCACAGCATGGATTTCAGGTAAAATATCCTTGCCATCTACTAAAATTGGTTCGGTTTGTTTGCTGCGCAAAGCCGTATGAAGCACTGCCCTATTTTCAGTCTGATTGATGAGGCCACCTTCAAAATATTGTTCAATGGCGCTTTTTAAATCTACTTCAGCGGCCAACTCTTGCAACAAAGCCATGGTTTCAGCAGTGGCAATATTCTTAGAGTAGTCTAGTAGGAAGTCTTGCCATTCTAGATGCATATTTTGTGCACGCGAAGCATCTGCTGCAAAAAGATCTTGCATCTGCACGCTTTTCATTTGCTCAAAGTGCGCTTGCAACTTTTGCCAAGCAGCGGTTTGTGTGGGGTTTATTGTTGGGAGTGCCATTTCTCTTTCTTATTTTACTTATATCTGCTATATGTGAATCTAATTCCCAAATTACATGTTTTTATGCGGCGAAACGCTTTCAATTTTGCACTTAAACAGTGCATTTTTAATTATTTTTTGCACTATAACAGTGCATTTTGCGGCACTTAATACATGAACCCAAAAAGCCATAAGGGTATTTTGTTTTGAAAGCCAAATTCGATGTCGTCGGCAACTACATAGGAATTTTCTAGCGCTGCAATTTGTTTTCGGGTTTTATGCTTCCCTCCTATTTCAAAAAAATAGGTGTCGTCTACTTTAAAATCAGTTGCTGCGGTATAGCTAACCCGGTGCTGATAACTGATTTGATTGATAAAAAACGTTTCTCTTTTATTGCCAATGTTTGCATTTTGTTTGGCCAGCAAATGAATGAGGTTGGTGTTATCTAAATAGACCTTTACCGGTTTTTGAAGCCTACTGATACCAAAAGCATCTTTATAGAGGTTACGCGTCAAACCTATTTCTGATAAATAATGTAAATAAGACAAGAGTGTGGCCCGATTGATATTTATCTTTTCACTCAGTTTACTCACGTTGGGCATAAAAGGAACTGATTCTGCGATAATGACTAAGAGTTGCTTGACTTTCGTTACATAAGCCAATTCTACACCCCTCAATTGGGGCAATTCAATCTCTAATATCATATTGATGACCTCGCCTAAGCGAATTTCATATAAGTCAGGCTGCTCTTGATAGTAAGGATAATACCCTTGCTTTAAATAGGTTTCGAAATACTGAAACGGTTTAATTTGCTGATTTATTTTTTGGGCTTCATGGACATGATTGCTCAAAATTTGCTCAAGCGAAAGAATTTCAAAATTGATACCGGTTTCCATTCGCAAATATTCTCGAAAAGAAAATCCTTGCATTTCATAGACAACGGCTCTTCGGCTTAAATCGGCTCTCGCGTTTAATATTTCTAATAAAGATGAACCTGTAAAAACAACTTTCAATTCAGGATACGCATCATAGATATTCTTAAGCACTTGCGACCAATTCTGCAATTTATGAACTTCGTCGATAAAAAGATGTTTGCCGCCTTTTCTTGAAAAGTCATCTACTAAATCCATCAAGGAATTGGAATTGAACCAAATTGCATCTAAACTAATGTAGAGGGTCTGCGCTAATTGATCGGCTAAATGGAGTTTAATATATTGCAAAAGCAGGGTTGTTTTACCAATACCCCTTGCTCCTTTTATCCCAATCAACCTGGCTTCCCAATTGACTTTATGCATCGTATCACGAACAAAGTCTGTAGAAGTGGCGCCTAATTTATTATAAAAATGACCTACTAAAGCCTCCATTTTGTTTACCTAAGTAAGCAAATATATCCATTTTTTGTATACTCCACTAAACATTTTCAGCATTTCGAGCAATCACCTCCCAAAATCGTCTTGTACACGAATGATATCGTTTTCGTCTGAGGGTTGTGCGGCATCTGTATGCTGCCAAATTTCTGCAATAATGGCCTGCTTTTCCAGACCAATCAGGCGGTGGCGTTCGCCTTGAGCCAATTTAATGGTTTCGCCTACTTGATACACCACGAGCTCGCCTTCTTCATCTGTTGGGCTGCGCTTCACGGCCACTGGCCCTTCTACTACCTTCCAAATCTCAGCTCGGCGGTTGTGGTATTGCCAAGACAACCTTTGGTTGGGCGCCACCAGCAAAATCTTTGGGCTCAGTTTCCCACCAATGGTGAGTGTATTGACATCCAAGCCATCAAAAAAAGTATCGGCAAATAGTTGCGCTTGTGTTTCATCGATGACATAAAACCCACCCCACGGCCTTGTGAGGTCTGAGTCAATGACGTTGAATTTTTGTAGTAAAGTTTCGACGTTGTTCATTGTTATTTTTTTAGTCGTTTAAAACGAAATCTCTATATGATCTTTATGAATTTGCACCATTTTGGCACCTTTATCGATGCGCACCCACATGCCATTCACTTTCAATTGTAAATCTTGCGCTTTAGCTTTAGGCAATTTTTCAGGGGCCATTAATTGCAATGCTTTAGCTTCTAAATCAACTGAATCTTCTCCTTTTTGAGCTTTCAAATTTTTCCCCTTTTGCAACTTAGTTCCGTTCTTTTTGAACTTCATGCGGTGGTAGTTCACCGTTGGAATAGAAATATTGAAATGCTCGGCAATTTGTGCACTCGTTTTGCCATCAAATACCATGACAGCAATTTCAGCGATGTTTTCTCTGGTGAGTTTCATGGATACGATTTTTGGTTATTCTGAAAAAAACACGATGTCGTCAGTATTTTCTTTGTTCAAAAATTCAAATGCCAGTGTTCTTTCAATGCCATCACTTAATGTATATGGTGCTTTGAAATTGGCATGAGCCTTAGAAGCGTCAAACTGAGTGGTTGCACAAAACTTTTTTACCCGAACAGAACTGATGGCAAACTTCTTTCTGGTCAAAAATGCTAAAACATCAAAACCAATACCACCAAGCATTCCTAGAAAGTAAGGAATCCTAATAGAGGACAGTTTTTTGCCCATTTTATTCGTGACTACGGTGGTGAGCTCGTTCATTGTTAGATCGGGCTTATCTACATAGTTATAAATCTCAAAGCCTGGTTGCTCATTCTGTAATAATTGGTCAATAAAAGCAACGATGTTACCCACGTAAGCCATCGACTTTTGGTTTTGTCCTTTACCAATCATCATAAAAGAACCGGATGCTATTTGTTTCAATAGGTTATATACATTCCCTCTATTTCTTTCACCAAAAATTACTGTTGGCCTAATAATTTGGACTTGTCTGTTTTCCGGATCTTTCTCAAACCATTCTCTTAAAACCACTTCCGCTTGTAATTTGCTTTTACCGTAATGATTAAATGGATCCGTAGGATGCTGTTCGTCGGGATTTTTTTTGTTCAAACCATATACTGCAACTGAACTTGTAAAAATGATCTTTTTTACCCTATTTTGATCCATTGCATCCAATACATTTTTTGTACCCTGAACATTGACATCGTAGTACAAAGATGTAGGGCTTACATCATCACGATGCTCAGCAGCCAACAAAACAATTTTTTCCGCACCCTTTAGATGTCCTGAAATTTGTTCTGTATTGCGAACATCTGCAATAGAGGTAATGTCATTAAAAAAATGTGATGGATTTTTATCAATGTTTTGTACAACTCTATTTTGCTTTAGCAATAACTCTAAAAGCCTTGTGCCTACAAATCCAGAAGCGCCGATAGTTTTGATCATTTTTGAACTTGGTTTATTGCTTTTTTATTCAACTTGTAACGATTTATATCAATTACCCAACCATATTTATTGAAGTACTTGATCATGTTCTTAATATGTATTAGCTTCATTTTTATTGATTTAAATGAAGCTTTCTCGTGCCTATGAATAACAGAAACATCTGGAAAATAAACTGTTTTAAACTTTAATGTCATTCTTCTTGTGAGGTCAATATCTTCAGGATACATAAAAAATCGCTCATCAAACAATCCAATATCTTTGAGAGCCTCAACACGCAATACCATAAAACAACCTGATAAATAAGGTGCCTCTATTTCCTTCTCATAGTCTAACATTTTTAAATGATACTTTTGATCTCTTCTTTCTGAAATTAAACTTTTAGCAAAAGATCTAAGAAATAAATCGACAGGAGACGGTAAAGTTTTACACATGTATTGAAGTTCTCCTTCCTGATTGGTAATCCTAGGCATCAGATGACCAATAAGAGGATTCTGAATCATATGTTGAATCATTCTTTCGAGGTCCTGAAAATCAAAATAAATATCCGGATTAATTACAACGTGAAATTCTGAACCAATTTTCATTGCCTCCCTTATTGCAACATTGTGCCCAGCACCATATCCTAAATTTTTTCCGGTGAAAATATATGAAACTCTATCGTCCGAGTATTCAAATTCATTCCTTGCCGGACTGTTATCGATGATATAAAACTTTAGAAGATTTGATATTTTGAAGGATTCAGTAACTAATCTTGAGATATCAATTAAGGCGGTGTTATATGAAACTAGAGAAAATGAAATCATAACATTAATATTTTATATAATATACTCCCCTAGTTTTTTTTGTGCGCATTAATTTTAATCCATTTATTACATTCAAAATCATATTTTTTAACAACTCTTGCTGGATTTCCAACTGCTATTGAATACGGGGGAATTGATTTAGCAACAACGGACAACGCCCCTACAATACTTCCCTTACCTATAGTAACTCCCGGTAAAATACAAACAGATTCGCCAATCCATACATTATCTTCAATATTTACTGGTTGACATATTGGTTTTCTCTCAATCGGAATACTCAATGGATGATCACTAATATTGTCATTATAACTACCATGATTATGATCGGATATATATATTTTACTTGCCATTAACACATTATTTCCAATATTAACTTCACCAATCGCCCCTATGTGTACGTAGTCATTGATTTGTACATTATCCCCAATAGAGATACAAATCTTATTCTCCCCTGCAAAAGGAACAGCTTCAATCCTACATCCAAATCCAGTGGTAAAACTTTTACCAATTTTAATATACTTTTTATTACGTATGTCAAAAGGTAATCGAATTAACCTTGCATCAGGATAAAATAATTTCGTAAATAATAAAGAATAAAACAGTTTTAATGAACCAAACATACCGTATTTCTGTAACATAATTAATGTTTATTTATTTAATTAAAGCCGTTCAAAAGTATTTTTATCAATTTATTAAATTAATTCAATCTGCTTGACGTAAATAAGTAACTTTTAGAGTCCATTATTCACTTTGTTTGATATAATCCAATATACCTAAATATTTTTCTGCTCTACTACGAGCATGCCCAAAATATTTCACCCTTTCATTTCCAGACAAAATAAGTCTCTTTCTAATCTCAGGGGATATACTAATAGATTCAATTTTGTTCGCGATGTCATTTGCGTCTAATGGATCAAAATAAAGAGCCGCCTCCCCACAAATATTTTGTGCAAATGATAATTTAGATGTAAGAATTGGTTTATTCATCCTCATTGCTTCAGGGTAATTTGCAGAGAAACATTCTAACAACGTGGGTAAGAATAAAGCGTCAGTAATGTTATATAATTCAGGGCAAAATGAGGGTTGTACGCGGCCTAAACAAACAACCCGATCAAGTACATTTTTATTTAAAATGGTTATTATCTCGCTTCTTTCAATTGTCAAATAAAATTTAAATTCAAAGTTGGACTCTCTTTCCTTTAGTAAGGGAATTAAATCATTTAGTATGGAAAGATTTTTATGTTTTTGCATAGTACAAAGGCACAATAATCTAAACTCTTTTCTTTCAGCTAAATCAATTTTTGGAAGATCTTTATTAAAAAAATTGTTAAACGTATTCGGCACAGTGAAATAAACGCCCTTCTTATTTTTCAAAAACTTTTTTAACCTATTAGAAACATCATCTGTTTCAGAAACAAAATAGTTTCCATTTCTCTTCAAAAAATAAAAATGTATCCACTGTCTTACTTTAATTTTTATTTTTTCCCAATTTGAGATAATGTCAAAAAAAGGACTATCAGGGTACACATAATGTGGGTATGCATAACCTTGAAGATGTGGGCACTTGGGTGTCCACCAAGAAGGGCCAAAAAGACTAAAAGCAACATCTGGTGCGTGAATTTGTTCAATTTTCCTAAATTTAAGGATATTCAAAAACCCGCCTTTAAAAATATCAATAGGTTTATTGTTGAAAGCATAGAAAATAAATCTATCATCAAAACTGAAATCACCTAACGCCTCAATAACCTTTGGACCGACCAAAACGATATACTCATTATTCAAATTTAAATTGCTTAATTCTAGCAAAAAGGATGATGCTACTTGAACTACACCACTCCCTTTTAAATTGGAGGCATTAATTAGAACTTTCATATGCATCAATTAAAATATTATGAAAATAATTTGCATTATCTTTAGGTGAAATTTTTTTAGAAAAGTCAAAATTGAAATTTACATAATCTCTATAATTTAAGTAAATCTTTAGTATTGCTTCTGCAAAATTCCTTGAATCAGTTTCCATTTCACCCTTAAAACGAACAATAATACCAGACGGAGTACATATTAAGGTATTAATATTCGCGCTATCTGTATCCAATATTTCAAAAACACCTAAAGAAGAATTACTTGAAACAACAGGTCGATTTAATAAACATGACTCAATTATTGTACCTGGTAAACCCTCCGAAAAGGACGCTGAAACTAAAATATGAGATTGAGATAATTCGTCGTACGGTGAAGGAAGAAACTCACAAAATTCTACCCTATTTACTAAATTACTCTTTTCAATAAAGCAGATCAAATCTGTGTAATAGGCAATATCAGTAACGCGCCCCACTATTTTCAATTTAATACTTTTTGGTAATTCGAGAAGGGCATGAAGTATTAATAATTGATTTTTATTTCTATCAATATTGCCTAAACAAATTAATTGAAAGTGTTCGTAGTGAAAAATAGGAGGTTTTCGAAATTTTTGAATCTCATCAATTTCATGAATATTATAACACAATCTTATTCTTGGGTGGCCTGTTGTTTTGGTTAAATCATTAACCACCTCGGTACTTATACCAACCAAAATATCTAGTCTCCTAACTATAACTTTAACAAAAACAAAATTTAAAATCTGTGTAACAATTCCTAACACTTTAAATTGAGCATTCGGTGAATGAAATATACCTACTTTTAAATCATTTACATTTATCAATGCATTATAAGCATTAACTGAACTTAGATTCGAAATGGTTATATCAGGGTTGATTCTTTTCTTTAAACGAAAAACAAAATATATTGCATTTATATAATTAAATAATTTATTTTTTTTAACACGTCGATAAAAATCAATATCATCACAGTTAATATCTTTTCTAGCATTTACAACGGCAACAATGATATCTAAATTAGAAAAGTTGTTGCGCAATGCTTTTATTTGACTTCTTGTAACATTGCCCACTGAAGTGTCTTCGGTACATAAGAGATATAAAATTTTCATTAATTACAATTACTTATTTTGTACTCCCCTTGGACTAAAATCCATGGCGTAAAAACATTTGTGAAAATATCTATAAGAATATCCAATATTGAATTCCTCAAAATTACTAATTGAAAAAGAAATGAAACCAACCAAATTAAAAGAATGGCACTAAATAAATATTTATTATAATTATTCATTTTTGAAGAGAATAAATAAATAAAGCTTATAATTTTAACCAGGATTAAATACCTAAAAAATATTATCTTAAATGGCATAAATATTAGCACCGTTAGGATGAAATATATTAATAGATTTTCTATTTTCAAAGCTTTTCTTTGGGTTAATATGATAATTATAAGAAATGGTAACCAAAGCAAATTAGACTGATCAATAATAAATTGAGATGTCGAATTAGTGACATCTAATCCTATTTCATTTATATAAAAATCCACTTTTGACTCTAATGAGAGTAAATCTGATATCCCCGTGGAAATCAGTGCCGAACTGATATATTCTTTTGGCAATAAAAAACTTACAAAAGATAGCCAAAAATATTTTTTGATCTTTAAGCCACCAAAAAATCGAGAAACCCGATCCAATACCAAAGGAATCAAAGTTATTATTAAACTGAAATGTGTAAAAATACTTAAAGACAACTTTAACCAAAAAACTAAATTAATTTTACCCTGCCAATATTGACCGAGAGCACTTATAAAAAAAGAAGATGCCAACATGAAACGCATCCCAGAAAATAGATCAATATAGGAAACAACAGCAAAAACATAAAAAGAGTAAAAAACATTTTTGCTTCCAACATTTTCACTAACTATACTTCGACAACTTGTAATTATTAACCGAATTGTAGTAAAGGTGATTAAAAACGAGATAGCATGAAAACTCAAACCAATATTTGAACCAATATAGAAACAAAACTTAAAGAAAAAGTCGAATCCATCCTTGAAAATATCAAAAAGATAACTTTGAATACTAAATCCTTTGAATGATAAAAAAGACTCAAAATGCCTATACTTATCCATTTCAGTATTAGGCTTGAACAGATATGACATTAAAGAAATCAATAATGTTAAAATCAAATCCTGATTTCTTCGAGAATTGTAATAAAATAAGTTCGCCAGGGGAAATAACGGACTTACAAAGAAAGAAAATAAAATAGAGAAATTATATTTATTGATTTTCATTTATATTTTCTTATTACACTTATCAGTTTCACTTTAAAAATATGAATTTTTTTGATTGCCATTAACAATATATAATTTTCATTTTCTAACGCGAATATTAAAACTCGATCGATCGATGAAAAATGACCTTTATCAACTGGATTTGTATTTTCATTCAAAACTCTTCTTAAATCTTTTATAAAAACAAAATCAAATGAATAAAATAATTGCAATATTTTTCGTGTGATTCCAATATTTAACTTATCAATTAAAATGGTCTCTCCTCTGGAATGAAAAAAATCTTTCAAATTATGGAATATTTTCTCTATATCATGAATTGCTCTTAAGCTTCCATTCTTTGTATATGAATTAACATTGGTTTGATTATAGTTATAACATACAACGGGGAAAAAATAAATTTCTTTTGCAAAATAAAGAAGTCTAGCTGTCACGCCAAAATCTTCACCATAATTTAAATTTTGAAACGGAAATATCTCATTTTCAGTATACAAACTTCTTTTTATCAATTTGTTACATACACTTGATTCAGATTTAGCGGTTAATGTAGAATTCAAATATTCTTTAGGGTTATTGAAAATATTTACACCTCCTTTTCTCTTGTTTTGTTTCCAAACCAAGAAATAATCAAAATATACGAGGTCATATTCATGATGTTTTATCAATTCAAGTAGTGGCAACAACACACCATTTTCAATACTATCATCACCATCTATGTTAAAAATGTATTTTCCTCTAGCATTTTCAAGAGCAATCCGCCTGGAATTTCCTAATCCTAGATTACGGGGATTTAAAATTAATTTTATGTCCATATTTTTATTTTGAGAAATTATTTTCTCAATAACGATATTGGTATTGTCTGTAGAACAATCATTTACAATAATGACTTCAACATTATTATTAATTTGACATAAAATTGATTCAAGGCATTTCTCTATGTATCGTTCTACGTTGTATGCAGGTATTAAAATTGAAATTAATTTAATTGAGCTCATTTAAAAATATTTTTTTAAGATTGAAAACAGAAAAAAGGATTTCAATCAACCAAGAAAATGAAAGTGCTAAGCCTATTGTATACTCATTCAAAATTTTGAACAGGTAAAAAACAAGACAAGCGAAAAGAAAAGACAGAAAAGAAAGAAACTGATTCAATAATATTAAGTTAGTCTTACCTTTCGGGATGAATATAAACGTTTGTATTGCGCCAACAAGTAAATAAGTCAAAATACTTATGCTCAAAATTAAAGATAACAGATATGCAGTTGGCAACTCATTTTTTCCAAGAAATTTAATGATGAATTGAGCAGAAAAAAGAATGATTAAAAAGGATAGTAAAAAAAGTGATATTTCAATTCTCAAAATTTTATTCAATATCAGCTTAATTTCTGCTTTCTTTTTGGCGACGATTGGCCAGATCAATACATTTATATTCGCTAAAAGCAATCGAGGCAGAAGAATAATTTTATTTGCCAAATCGAAAGCAGCTAATTGAGACAAACCTACGAAACTCCCAATAATTAAGGGTACTCCAAACTCTTTTAGGGATCCTATTAATCCAGATAAAAAAATAGGTAAGGCTTCGATAATTAATAACTTAGAAAGAATCCAATTAGGGGACTTAAAAATCTTTCCTACGCTTTTATTAATATTCAATAAAGTAACCAGAGATAATATTGCTGAATTTATTGTAAAAATCTCGAAAATAAAATAAATATCATCTTTCAAATAAAATAAAATGAAAAGAAAAGTTAAGAATCTTGAAACAACAAGTGATATAGTATAAAATTTTTGTCGATGAACTGCTTGGTAATACCAGATAGGAATAATTGCTACGGAAATCAACTGTAAAGATGCAATTTGATATAATCCAATATTTCCAACCTTAAAAGCAAATCCGAGAAATAACAAGAACAAATAAATCAATAGAAAAATGAAAACCCTAATAAAAATAACAGAACGAATTAATTCTATTTCATTTTTCGATTCATATAGTAATTTCTTTGTTACAATTTGGTCTAATCCAAAATTTATTATAAATCCTAAATATGATATAATTGCATTGATATATACAAATAATCCGAGTTTATCAATACCCAATCTTTCAATTAAAATTGGTATTAATAAAACAAAAAAGATTGAGTTAACAATGTTAACAGAACTATTAAGAAAGAAATTTAGTAATAAATTCGGTTTGATTTTTTTTAATAAAAAAACTAGTGAATTCAAAAACTATTTTTTAGAATTAAAAACCAAGAAAATAATATGACCAAAATTAAACTGAAAAGTATTGATGCAATAACAACGCTAATTTTCTTTATCGCCAAAGGCAATATCGGCTCATCAATAATCTCAATAATAGGCTCTTCCTGAGCTCGTTGAAACTTAGTCATTTCAAGGTTTTGAATCACATTCGCGTACATCGTTTTCAATACCTCTACATCTATCTGTTTTTTAGCCTGTTTAGTTTTGTAGCGCATCAGAGGCGTATGGCTATTCAAATCGGTTTCATATGCCAAGGTCGTAATAGATCCATCCAATAACCCTCTAATAGAGTCTTTCTTCTGGGTCAATTCCTGCTCTGTTCGTAGGAGTTTACCAACCTTAATTTCTAGATAAAGATCAATAGCATTTTTCACCAATGCTTTGGAGAATAAATAAGCCCATTGCTCATTGTTGTCTTTAACTTCTAAGTTGATAATCGTAGTTTTCTTGTCTTGTCTTTCAGCAACAACCTGCTCTTCTCTGATGTTTTTTGTAATTAACAACAACAAACTATCTTGTTGCCTATTGAATATTACTGAGTCTAGGTTTTTGGGGAATAGCTTGAATTTATTTTCTTTGAGTGGTTTTTCAAAATGATTTTTCAGGTATGCGTTTAATAGATGGTCACCCTTCAAATCTGCTTGCGCTTCTTTCAAACTCTGATGAATGATTCTATTTGATTTCATCAAATACAACACATTCTCTCCTCCAAACATCCCAGAGCTTGAACCTGTTGGCAAATCTCCAAGCCCCAATGAGCTGGCCAAACCACCCAAAGCGCCCACGCCACCACCGCTTTTTTGTTCCAAAGTAAAACTAACAACAGAAGTATAGGTCGGTTTGGCGAAGTACTTCGCATACACAAAACCTATGACTCCACCAAGTAGTCCCGCGAGCAAAATGCGCCATTTGTAGCCCCATAAATAGGAAAACAAATCTTTACCTTTTAAAATGAGTTCTTTGATTGATATCTCATCAGAGGCTTGGGGTTGTTGTAATTCAGACATCTTAAAGTTGTTTAAGAAGAAGGGTAATAGTCAAAAGCGAGGAGATAGCCTGGAACGATCTTGAGAAAATGACATCGTAATCCACTTCTTTTTTCTCAGCTTTTTCTTTTTCTGTTTCAAGATTCACAACTATTTGCCCACCGGTACGAACAGTTGGCATGTCGTTAAACAAAAACAATACGCGCTTGGTGCCGTCAACTTGCCCGTTCGGGTAGACAACAGCAACACTCCTAGGGTCAGCATCTTTGGTTAAGCCACCGGCATATTCTCTGATGTACCATCTGGCTGATTTACTACCCACATAAATAAACGATCTAGCGCTCATTTCTGAAACGCTGTCTTGTAAAGGGTAGTTGGTGCCGAGTAAACGAAGGCTAAAAGTGTTTTGGGCAGGGTAAATTGTGAGCACATCACCTGTCATTAAGTAGGGGTTGTACTTTTTCGAGTTTTTTCGGCGCATTGCTAATTTAACATCTACGCCAATTGGGCCAACATTATTGAAAGAACGTATGATGATTGCACCGTCATGACTCCCAATTGCATTGATGCCTCCTGCGTCTGCAATAAGGTCAGACAACCTGTATTGTGATGCAGGCAAAGCGTAGTCTCCGGGGAATTTGACTTCACCGTTTACTGTAACTACCTTATCCTTATCAAACAACGTAAGTTGACGCACCACAATTTGGTCAAATGGGAGTAAAGGGTAACCACCTGGGTAACCCACCACGTTGTAATTAGAGTCTAAACTCAAACGGATGAGTTCATAACCTGAACCTCTTTTATCGTTGTAAACTAAACGGAATAAATCAACCCTATTCAAATTAGCTTTCTCCGTAGTACGGCCTGCCATTTCAATGAGTGTTTTAATGCTGAGCGCTGGGCTAAACGGCGTGCGATACGCTGAGCGCACAGCACCACCAATACTCACATCAGCTGCCTGTGTATAAATTTCTTTGTCATAGACCATCAAAACGTCACCAGCACCCAAAGTAAAATCGGCATTTTCATTTAGGTTGACCCTCAAATAACTGAACTCATTCGGAACAAACAAGTTTGGCCTGCGCACATATGCCCAATCCGCGGTAGTAGGCAAGGTCCCTTTAGCCAATGCCAATGCTTCAGAAAGTTTAATTTGGTCTGTGTATGCCAAGTTTTGCTTGAATGGTGCACGCACAGCCCCTGTTACTTCTAGTGGGAGTTGGTTGGCAAAAGCAGCTTGGTCGAAAACTAAAATACTATCTAGAGCTAAAAGTTCAAAAGAAGGCGCATCCTTGCCAACTACCTTGATAACTTTTTGAGTACCATCCGTTAGCGTTCTTTTAACTATGTACAATTCGGTACTGGTCTGGGGTTTTAATTTCGCTTTATCTAAAACCTCTGATAACTGTTGACCTTCTTTCCACGCGTATTGCCCAGGATAATAAACAGCTCCTTGAATGGCAGCAAATTGTTCTAATGGGACACTACTTTGCTTTACAATAATAATATCGCCATCTAGTAATTCAACGCTGAATTTACCGCTCAGGACATCGGCCAAACGGTATTCAGTAAGTTGTGGCTTTTCACCTGTTTGGCGCTTTACTTGAATAAGCTCCACATTCGCATTGAACAATACCCCACCGGCAAAAGCTAATAATTCTTTGAGGCCTTCCTTACCTGCCAATTCATAACGCATTGGGCGCTTCACAGCTCCTTCTAAAGAGACAACCTTTTGCGCCACAGGCACAAACAAGATGTCATTGTGCTGGAGGTCATATTGGAATTGTACGCTTGGATTGTTCAAGAATGCATAGAGGTCAATTTTCTTTCTGATATCTCCACGGAGCAATTCGATATGGCGCACAGACCCTATTTCACTCACCCCACCAGCAGCCATCAACGCGTTGAGTGCCGTATTCAGTGCCGAAAGCTGTACACTTCCGCCTTTAACTACTTCGCCAAAAATATTGACATTCAACATGCGGGCTTTTTGAAGTGTCACCGCAAATTCATCTGATTGAAAACGATATGCCACAGAAAAACGGTTGCGCACCACTTTTCTTGCTTCACGCATGGTGAGCCCTTTTAAGTAAATTTGACCCATTCCGGCGGGTGCTACAAAACCGCTTTCATTGATGGTGAGTAATAAATCAGCTTGAGAGATGCCAAAAATAGTGATGCGAATTTGATCTCCCGCACCCAGCACATAGGTATCCGGTGCACTAGCGCCATCTGTAAGAGCATGCACAGATAAACCACCGTTTTGAAACAGTTGGTGACCGTAAATAGGGTTTGTTTGTGGTAAATCCTTTTCAACCTTAACTTGCTGATCCGATTTAAGAATTTGCTCTTCAACCTTCATAGAATCTTTTGATTCTTGCTTTTCAACTATTTTTAACTTCTTAGTTTCAGCCAGTTCGTCAAGTACCTTACTTATAGCTCCTTTGTTGAATAAAGCTTCTTCCGGGCTCATCTTTTTAACATCAAGGCCTGCGGCCATCAGTGCGGCATCAGCCTCTGCTTCAGATAAACCACGCTTATCTAGTTCTGCTTTGATTAAGAAACCTTGATCTGCTGGCAACTGTGCGAAGGCAGGCATGGCAAAAAAGAAAATACTGAAGAAAAGTAACGTTTGTAACGCTTTCATAGATTGAATTTTAAGGGCAAAATTACTGAAATGCTGGGTGTTCACCTAATTTTTGAGTTTGGATATGGCTTCGCCGTGGTGAGTCACAGACACTCACCGAACCTAATTGCAGCAAAAGCAGGCCCTGTTTGGGCTACAGTACTTTTACAAAGCTTTTAGGCACATTGATACTAAAAGCCACCCCGAGATGGCGTATGTCGATAAGCACACGCAGGGTGTTGAGCACCTGCGTAGCTGTCCCGATGATTCCTTTAAATGGCCCGCGCAGCACCTCTATAGTGGCTCCTGGGCTCAGTTGCATGTGCTGCACTTCAGGGGCAGCAGCTTGTTGCAACAAAATTTGCAAGTTCAAGATTTCCTGGGGCTGCACCACTGCTGGGCGGCCTAAATGGCGCAAGACACGGCTGACGCCTTGTACGGTATAAACCCCATTGAGTGCAACTGCACTGCAGCGCACAAAAACTACAGAAGCAATTAAGGGGCGTTGTATTTTTTTCTTGCGATCAGACCACTGTTTGAGCTCCTCAACGAGCGGCAAATAAACCTCATAACCAGCAAGTTGCAAGCGCTCGGCGGTCTTTTTTTCGGAGAGTGTTTTGGTGTAGACTACATACCAACTCAAAGTAGGGGCAGATAAGGGAACTGCCTGATTTTGTTGGTTTAGAGTAGTGGTATTGGCCATAGGGTCAATTAAGTGCTTAGCACTACAAAAGTAGGTATTTTCGCTTATTTTACCCTATTAAATTAAAATTAATTCAAGATGAACAGAACAAGTAAGACCTTGAGGTGTATGTTGTTGCCAAAAATCCTTTTCTTTGCACTATGAAAGGTATTCAAATGGTCGATCTTTCGGCCCAATATGCTAAAATCAAACCGGCCATAGACAGCGCCATTGCAGAAGTGCTAGACAGCGCCGTGTTCATTGGAGGCCAAAAAGTAGAAAACTTTGCTGCAGAATTGGGTGCCTATTTGGGTGCGGCGCATGTCATTCCTTGCGCCAACGGCACAGACGCCTTGCAAATTGCGCTCATGGCCCTTGGCCTCCAGCCTGGTGATGAAGTCATTACACCAAGCTTTACCTACATTGCCACTACTGAAGTCATTGCGCTTTTGGGCCTCAAGCCCGTTTTTGTTGAGGTAGACCCTCAGAGCTACTGCATCTGCCCCGCTGCCATTGAAGCGGCAATCACGCCGCGCACCAAAGCAATTGTACCAGTGCACCTTTATGGCCAAGCCGCCAACATGAATGCAATTATAGAAATTGCAGCCAAGCACCAACTTTTTGTAGTGGAAGACAACGCCCAAGCTATTGGCTCTGATTACCACCTCTCTAACGGCCAGCGCGTCAAGACCGGCACTATTGGCCATATTGGTTGTACTTCGTTTTTCCCGAGCAAAAACTTAGGCTGCTACGGCGACGGTGGTGCACTCTACACCCTAGACGCCGAGTTGGCTCAAAAAATTAAAATGATTGCCAACCATGGCCAAAAGGTCAAATATGTGCACGAAGTAGTGGGTTGCAACTCCAGGCTAGACAGCCTACAAGCCGCTATTCTGAGTGTGAAGCTGCGCCAACTCGACAACTACATTGCTGCGCGCCGCGCAGTAGCAGCAACCTACGACGCTGCTTTTGCACAAATACCAGACCTTACCATTCCTTTCAGGGCCCCAGACTCCAAGCATGTATTTCATCAGTACACCCTCAGGGTAGCTGGTGGCAAACGAGCTGCCCTACAAGCACATCTTAAAAATTTAAATGTGCCCACCATGATTTACTACCCTATCCCTGCACACAAACAGCAAATGTTTGCAGCTTTTGACGTGCAAGACCTCCATTTACCACTTACTGAGCAGCTTTGTACTGAAGTACTTTCTTTACCTATTCATACGGAAATGGAAGCCGCACAACAACAATATATCATCGATTCCGTTTTATCTTTTTTCAAATGAAACAAATTGCAGTCATAGGCACCGGATATGTAGGTTTAGTAACGGGCACTTGCTTTGCCGAAATGGGCAATCAAGTAATTTGCGTAGACAACAACCAACAAAAGGTTGCGCAAATGCAAAGCGGGCATATTCCGATCTATGAGCCCGAGCTCGATGTGCTCTTTGAGCGCAATATCAAAGCAGGGCGCTTGCATTTCACCACAGACCTCGCTGCCGGCATTGCAAATGCCGAAATTATATTCTTGGCCCTCCCTACCCCTCCAGGAGCAGATGGCGCCGCCGACTTATCTTTTGTATTGGGCGTTGCCGAAGAGCTCGGTAAGCTTATTTCTGACTACAAAGTCATTGTAGACAAAAGCACCGTACCGGTAGGCACCGCTGAAAAAGTGCATGCTGCCATTGCCAAAAATGCCCGCACCGAATTTGCGGTGGTGTCTAACCCAGAATTTTTACGCGAGGGCTTTGCAGTCTCTGACTTCATGAAGCCAGACCGCGTAGTGATTGGCTGCTCAGACAGCCGCGCGGCAGATATCATGGAGGCGCTATACAAGCCGTTTGTGCGCCAGGGCAACCCCATATACATCATGGACGAAAAGTCTGCGGAGCTCACCAAATATGCGGCCAACGCCTTTTTAGCCACCAAAATTACTTTCATGAATGAAATTGCCAACTTTTGCGAGTTGGTGGGGGCAGACGTCGACCAAGTGCGCATTGGCATTGGTGCCGACGCCCGCATTGGCAAGCGCTTTTTGTTCCCAGGCATTGGCTACGGGGGTTCTTGCTTCCCAAAAGATGTGCAGGCCTTGGCTAAATCTGGCCAAGAGCAGCACTATGACTTCAAGATCTTGCAGGCAGTCATGGAAGTCAATGAAAACCAAAAAACGATTTTACTGCCGCGCATCAAAAATTATTTTAGGGGTAACTTGCAAGGCAAGCGCATTGCCGTTTGGGGCCTGGCCTTTAAGCCAGACACCGACGACATCCGCGAAGCCCCAGCTTTAGCACTCATAGAAGCACTCCTAGCCGAAGGCGCCCACGTTCGCGCCTATGACCCAGAGGCCATGCCAAATGTGAAACAAGTAATCGGGGACAAAATTAGCTATGCGCCAGATGAATACGCTGCCGCAAAAGATGCCGACGCACTTTTAATTTGCACTGAATGGGGTATTTTCAGAAACCCAAATTTTGTAGCGCTCAAAGACCTCATGAAAGACACCGTTATTTTTGACGGCCGTAATCTTTATGACGCCGAGCAAATGACCCAACATGGCTTTTACTACAGCAGTATTGGCCGAAATACCGTGTTCAGAAATTCATGAAAAATATACTCATTACAGGTGCCGCAGGGTTTTTAGGCTCGCATTTATGTGACCGCTTCATCCAAGATGGCTTTCGGGTCATTGGCATGGACAACCTCATCACGGGCAACCTCAAAAACATCGAGCACCTATTTGGCAACCCTCAGTTTGAGTTCCATCAACACGATGTGAGCAAATACATCCATGTCCCTGGAGAGCTGCATTATATTTTGCATTTTGCTTCTCCAGCCAGCCCTATTGATTATTTAAAAATACCAATCCAAACCCTCAAAGTAGGGTCTTTGGGTATTCATAATTGTTTGGGTTTGGCGCGTGCCAAAGGTGCGCGCCTGCTCATCGCCTCCACCTCTGAAGTCTACGGTGACCCTACAGTGCACCCGCAGCCAGAAAGCTATTGGGGTAATGTAAACCCCGTGGGGCCACGTGGCGTCTATGACGAAGCCAAACGCTTTCAAGAGGCCATGACGATGGCCTATCACACCTACCACAGCCTAGAAACGCGCATTGTACGCATTTTCAATACCTACGGGCCGCGCATGCGCCTCAACGACGGCCGCGTATTGCCAGCTTTTATTGGCCAGGCGCTCAGAGGCGAAGACCTTACTATTTTTGGCAACGGCTCCCAGACCCGTTCTTTTTGTTATGTCGATGACCTCATTGAGGGAATTGTACGTTTGCTCTTCTCTGACCACGCCGAGCCGGTCAATATTGGCAACCCTGATGAAATCACAATTTCTCAATTTGCTGAAGAAATTATAGCCCTAACCGGCACTACGCAAAAAGTCATTTATAAAGATTTACCTGTAGACGACCCCAAACAGCGCCAACCAGATATCACCAAAGCGCGCGCGCTCTTGAATTGGGAACCCAAAATAGACCGAGCCGAAGGCCTAAAGCGCACCTACGCCTTCTTTAAGAGTTTGACCGCAGAAGAGCTGCGCCAGACAGAACACAATAACTTTGACAATTATATCCAGAAATAATGAGCTATTTTGCCCACCCTACTGCAGTCATTGACGACGGTTGCCAAATTGGCAACGGCACCAAAATTTGGCATTTCTCGCACTTGATGCCAGGCTGCCAACTTGGTGAAAACTGCAACATTGGGCAAAATGTCGTGATTTCACCAGACGTAATTTTAGGTAAGAATGTAAAGGTTCAAAACAACGTCAGCATCTATACGGGCGTAAGCTGCGCTGACGACGTTTTCTTAGGCCCAAGCTGCGTATTTACCAATGTGCTCAACCCGCGAAGTGCGGTTAACCGCAGAGATAGTTACTTGCAAACACACGTAGGCAAGGGTGCCAGCATTGGTGCCAATGCCACCATTGTTTGTGGCCACAACATTGGCGCTTTTGCCTTTATTGGCGCAGGAGCGGTGGTGACCAAAGAAATTCCGGCCTATGCTTTGGTGGTGGGCAACCCTGCACGCCAAATTGGCTGGATGTCAGAATTTGGGCAGCGCTTGAATTTTAATACCGAAGGGCTCGCCATTTGCCCAGAAAGTGGCCAAAAATATCAACTTCAAAACGCAAAAGTAGAACGCATCTCATGAGTAAAATTAAGTTTGCAATCATAGGGGCTGGCCACATTGGCAAGCGCCATGCAGAAATGGTTCGCCGCGACGCCGAAGGCGAGCTCGTGGCTTTAGTAGACCCCCGTGGTGCAGAGGCTTGCGGCGCTCAAGATTTTGAGGTGCCCTTTTTCAGCAGCATCGATGAACTCCTCGCTAGCGACTTACAATATGACGTCATTAACGTGTGCACCCCGAATGGTTTGCATGCCGAACAAGCCATCAAAGCACTAGAAGCTGGCAAACATGTGGTATGCGAAAAACCGATGGGCCTCAGCAAAGAAAGTTGCGAGCAAGTCATTTACAAAGCTTTGCAAGCTTCTAAGCAAGTATTTTGCGTGATGCAAAACCGCTACTCGCCGCCTTCTGTCTGGATCAAAGACCTCATTGAAAACAAAGTTTTAGGAGACATCTATATGGTGCAACTCAACTGCTACTGGAACCGAGACGAGCGCTACTACAAGGCCGGAGGCTGGAAAGGCAGCAAAGATTTAGATGGCGGCACGCTCTTTACGCAGTTTAGCCATTTCATCGACATCATGTATTGGTTATTTGGAGACATCACCAATATTCAAGGCAAGTTTGCCGACTTCAACCACCAAGACTACACCGATTTCGAAGATTCCGGTTTTGTGAGTTTTGATTTCATCAATGGCGGCATGGGTTGCCTCAACTACTCTACATCCGTAGCCAATCAAAACCTAGAATCTTCCATGACGATCATCGGTAAAAACGGCTCGGTTAAAATAGGCGGGCAGTACATGAATGAGGTGGAGGTTTGTAATATTGCTGGCTATGAAATGCCAGAATTGGCCCCAACCAACCCTGGCAATGACTACGGCCCTTATAAAGGCTCAGCTGCCAACCATAATTATGTCATTACAAACGTCATTGACACACTCAATGGCCGCACCTCCCCTACCACCAACGCCCTAGAAGGCCTGAAGGTTGTAGAAATCATTGAGCGCATTTATCAAGTCCGCGATGCACAATTTTCGAATCAATAACTAGCCATGATCTACCAAGACCTTATCGATAAAAACACTAAATTAGCTGTCATTGGCCTGGGCTATGTAGGGCTTCCTATTGCGCTAGAATTTGCCAAAAAGATAGATGTTATTGGTTTTGACATCAACGAAGCGCGTGTCGACATGATGCGCAAAGGTCAAGACCCCTCTAGAGAACTGGCTGCCTCAGATTTTGAAAACAGAAAAATCACTTTTACTTCTTCCATTGAAGATCTGAAAGCGGCAACGTTTTTCATCATTGCCGTTCCTACCCCTATTGACCACTCTAATCTTCCGGACCTCAAACCATTACTTGGAGCTAGCAAAACAGTGGCGCAAGTGCTCAAAAAAGGCGATTACGTAGTTTTTGAATCTACGGTTTATCCTGGTTGCACCGAAGAAGATTGCCTTCCTATTTTGGAAGAAGTATCAGGCTTAAAATTCCAAGAAGATTTCAAAGTAGGCTATTCACCGGAGCGCATCAATCCCGGAGACAAGCAGCACACCCTCCAAAATGTCATAAAAATTGTGTCGGGCTCATGCCCGGAATCTTTGGAAGAAATAGCCAAAGTTTATGAATTGGTAGTGGCCGCAGGCGTACACCGTGCGCCAAGCATTAAAGTAGCAGAGGCTGCCAAAATTGTAGAGAACACCCAACGCGATGTCAATATTTCGTTGGTCAATGAATTGTCTATCATCTTTAATAAATTAGGCATCAATACTTTTGATGTGCTAGAAGCAGCCGGCACCAAATGGAACTTCTTGCATTTTTACCCAGGCCTAGTGGGCGGGCATTGCATCGGCGTTGACCCCTACTATTTGGTACACAAAGCCATGCAGGTGGGCTACCACAGCAAGGTCATCAACTCTGGGCGCTATGTCAATGACTCCATGGGCTTTTATATTGGCAAACAAACCGCCAAAAAAATTATTGCTCAAGGAAAAATCATACAAGAAGCACACGTTTTGGTGATGGGTGCTACCTTCAAAGAAAACGTGTCAGATATCCGCAATTCAAGGGTCATTGACGTCATCAGAGAACTGCAGTCTTTTCAGATCAATGTAGATGTCTTGGACCCACATGCCAATTCTCAAGAACTCCAGCACGAATACGGTGTTGCTTTATGCAATAAAGTACGCCAAGACTACGATGCCATCATTGTGGCGGTCAACCACGATGAATTTGCCGCTCATGACGAAGCTTATTTCAAGACTTTACTCAAAGATGGCAAAGGTATTTTAGTGGATGTCAAAGGCACTTATCGCAATCAAATTCAAGACCTCACATATTGGTCACTCTAATGATTAATAGTAATTAATATCAATGAACTTCACAAAACACATACTCGTAACCGGTGGAGCAGGATTTATCGGCTCTCATGTCGTTAGACGTTTTGTCAAGAACTACCCCGATTATTTGGTGGTCAACCTCGATAAGCTCACCTATGCGGGCAACCTCGAAAACCTCCAAGACATCGACCAAGCGCCCAACTATCGTTTTGAAAAAGCTGACATTTGCGATGCCGCAGCACTGAAGCGCATTTTTGAAAGCCACCATATTACAGATGTCATCCATTTGGCAGCCGAGAGCCACGTAGACCGCAGCATTGAAGGCCCCATGGAATTTGTCATGACCAACGTAGTGGGCACCGTTCAGTTATTGCAAGCCGCACGTGCTGCTTGGGGCAATGAAAGCAACCACGTCTTTCATCATGTCTCCACAGATGAAGTCTATGGCAGCCTTGGCGACACCGGCTTGTTTCAAGAAACCACACCTTATGACCCGCGCAGCCCCTACTCTGCTTCAAAAGCGGCTTCTGACCATTTTGTCATGGCCTATTTCCATACTTATGGCCTCCCGATCAAAATGAGCAATTGCTCTAACAATTATGGTTCGCATCACTTCCCTGAAAAACTCATTCCGTTGATGATCCACAACATCATCAACGAAAAACCACTGCCCGTTTACGGCAAAGGTGACAACATCCGAGATTGGCTTTGGGTCGAGGACCACGCCAGCGCCATTGATACCATCTTTCATAAAGGACGTGTGGGAGAATCTTACAACGTGGGCGGCCTCAATGAATGGACCAACATTGAGCTGGTGCATTTCTTGTGCCAACTTATGGACAAAAAACTAGGCCGTGCAGCCGGAAGCGCCGCTTGCCTCATTACCTACGTGCAAGACCGCGCCGGACACGACAAACGCTACGCAATTGACGCCACCAAACTAGAAACCGAACTCGGCTGGAAACCATCCATCACCTTTGAGCAAGGGCTCAATAACACCGTAGATTGGTACCTCAACAACCAAGAATGGGTGGCCAAAGTTACCAGCGGTGCGTATCAGACCTATTACGAACAAATGTATGCCAATCGTTAAGCTATGAAAGGAATTGTATTAGCCGGAGGGTCAGGCACGCGCTTGCACCCGATTACCAAAGGAGTTTCAAAGCAACTGTTGCCGATCTACGACAAGCCCATGATCTACTACCCTATTTCAGTACTCATGTTGGCGGGCATCCAAGAAATTTTAATCATCTCCACCCCAGACGATCTTCCTTTTTTCAAGAAGCTCTTGGGCTCAGGAGAAGAACTCGGCCTTCAATTTAGCTATGCCGAACAACCCTCACCAGATGGTTTGGCCCAAGCGTTTATCATTGGCAAAGAATTCATCGGCTCAGACGACGTCTGCTTGGTACTCGGCGACAACATTTTTTACGGTCAAGGCCTCTCCAAACTCTTGCAAAAAGCAGTAGCCAACGTGCAAGAAGAGCGCGCGTCAACAGTATTTGGCTATTGGGTCTCGGACCCAGAGCGTTATGGCGTAGCCGAGTTTGATGCCAATGGAAAGGTCATTTCTATCGAAGAAAAACCAACCGAACCAAAATCTAACTACGCCGTAGTTGGGCTTTATTTTTATACCAATGATGTGGTGCAGGTTGCCCAACAAATCAAGCCTTCGCACAGAGGCGAGTTAGAAATTACGACTGTCAATGAGCACTATTTGCATGCCGACAGCCTCCGTGTAGAGCTGATGGGGCGCGGTTATGCTTGGCTAGACACCGGAACACATGAGTCTTTGCTGGAAGCAGGCAGTTTTATCCAGACTATAGAGAAACGCCAGGGCCTTAAAATTGCCTGCCTTGAGGAAATCGCATACGAAAAAGGCTTTATTGACAAAGTACAAGTAGTAAAATTAGCTCAAGAATTATCTAAAACAGGTTATGGTCAATATTTACTTAAGCGCTTTGACAAATGAAAGTAATTGCTACAGCCTTTGAAGGGCTTTTTGAATTAGAACCAGATGTTTTTGAAGATGCCCGCGGTTATTTCATGGAATCTTTCAAGCAAAGTTGGTTTGATGAACATGTAGCGCCCACCACTTTTGTACAAGACAACGAATCGAAGTCTAGCCGTGGGGTTTTGCGCGGTTTGCATTTCCAGGAAGGCGAGTTTGCCCAGGCTAAATTGGTGCGTGTTTTACAAGGAGAAGTGTTGGATGTGGTTGTAGATATCCGCCCAAACTCACCTACCTTTGGAAAACACCATCAAACTATTTTAAGCGAAGCCAACAAAAAGCAGTTTTTCATCCCGAGGGGTTTTGCGCACGGCTTTGTAGTGCTTTCGGCAACCGCTGTTTTTGCCTACAAAGTAGACAACGTTTACAGCAAGGCCCACGAAGGTGGCATTTTATACAATGACCCCGCACTAGGTATCGATTGGCAAATTCCACACGCAGAAATCCTTCTCTCTGAAAAGGATGCCATTTTGCCTACACTTGAAGAATGGAGGAAAATAATTAATTAAGAAATCTTCTCAAAACAGATAATATACTAATACAATCATTTCAAAATTGAAGAAGATCAATCCATGAACCATAAAAACTTTAATTGGAAACTTTTCTTTCGAATTACTTGGATCTTGACCGTTCTTGGTATTATCATTCTTTCCTTGCTTCCACCTGCCAATATGAACTTCCAGGTCTATGGCAATGACAAAATTGGCCACACCTTTGCGTATGCTATTTTAAGCCTCAACACACTCATCGTCTTCCAACGCTGGCCGCTTTGGCTACTCATCCTTACCATGATATTCTTTGGCATCTTTCTAGAATTTGGCCAAGGCCTCATCCCCGGCCGCGAGCCCTCCGTCTGGGACGCCCTCGCCAATACCACTGGCGTCATTCTCGGAATCGTCATTTATATGAGAGGGAAGTATGAAAGGTTGGTGAAATAAATTTTTTATTTTCATCCGAATTTCTACGGAATAACCTTTTGCCATTCCAAGCTACTTTTGATTAAAAAATGAAAGTTGTTTGGGCAGATCTTGCTCTTAGAAGTTTACATCATACGTTGCTATTTTGGGTAGAACATACTCAAAGTGTGAAGTATTCAAATCAATTGTTAGAAAAAATTGAAGCAACGATATTAAGGATTCAAAAATTTCCAAACTCAGGCAAGCTTTATAAAAAAGGTCCGATCAGAAAAATAATTGTCGGTAATTTAAGTATATTCTACACTGTGAATATCAAAAACATTCAGATTATCCTTATTTGGGATAACAGACAAAATCCAAATAAATTAAATGAGATTCTGCAAAAAATTAAACTTTCCTGAACAAATAGGCCATAATTTTTTCACTATTTTTATACTATCATTTGTTCAATAATTTATTAAGATCATAAGATGAAAAATTCTAGCAAAAATCAAACATCAGTTTCAAAAATGCCTTTGGATTCATCTTTTCTTTTTGATATAGAGCATGAAATTCTTCTTGACGAAGTATTAGAACAAAGTCTTAATGAAGTGAACGAAGGCAAGGTCATTTCTCACAAATTAGCGATGGAACAAGCTGCTCAATTGTTAAGTGAAAGGTCCAAATGAAACTCCACCTCCTACGCCACGCAAAAACGAATCCTCATTCCGCTACTGGTCTAGACTTTGACCGCGAACTATTGCCTAGAGGCTACGAACAAATAGCTGAGCTCAAAAACTTCCTGAAAGAACATCCCATTGATCCAAAAATAATTTTGTGCTCGAGCGCCATGCGTACGTGCCAGACTTTGGCCGAACTCCAAGATTTATGGCCTGAAGCCAGTATTCTCTTCATAGATGAGCTTTACTTAGCTGAAAAGGAAGCAATATTAAAATTGATTTGTGCCCAAAACTGCTCAGACGAATTGTTAGTTGTTGGCCACAACGATGGCCTCAGTGACCTCGCAATGAATTTGGCCCACCCACCCCATGCGCTCAAAACCTGCGGCTTCATCAGCATGGACTTCCCATTTGAAAGCAGCGCCTACATTTCACAAGATACCGGGAGTATTTTGGCGAAGTTTCGGGTGTTGTGAATATGCCACTCTGTCAGCAAAAAGTGTATGGCATAAAACTTGACTTGTTGGCTGCATGAGACCTGAGCCCAATTTTGAATATAGCCTCAAACCAGCCATGCTGCCGGCCATTTTTGTCGTGGTAATCATGTGGTTGGTTTATTGGGCAGACTTCCTTTTTACCACCGATTTTCAGCGCTATGGTTTGGAGGCATTGACTACCCGAGGGTTGAGAGGTATTTTCTTGATGCCCTGGATCCATGCCCATAACGATGTCAAGCATATCCTCAATAATAGTTTACCTACTTTTTTATTGATGACGTTATTGTTTTATTCCTACAAGGCCGTTGCTTGGCGTGTTTTTCTGTTAGCTTGGCTATTTACCGGGTTCGGTTTGTGGTTTATTGGCGGCACCAACGGCGCCATTCATATTGGCATGAGCGGCATCATATATGCGCTGGCGGGCTTTCTATTTACCTCTGGCGTACTGCGCAAATATTTGCCCTTGCAAGCCCTCTCTTTATTCATCGTGTTTTTGTACGGCTCCATGATTTGGGGAATTTTTCCAACTCAACCACGCGTTTCTTGGCAAGGTCATTTAGCAGGTTTATGCGTTGGGGTTATTTTGGCCTTTATTTACCGCAAACAAGGCCCGCAACGCCCCAAATATCAATATGAAATAGAAAAAGAACTCGGTATCGAACCGCCTGATTTCGAAGGCGACCTCCGCCGCGCCATTGAAGCAGAACAAGCAGCATTAGAAGCCCAACAGGCCGAACGAGCAGCCCAACAAAATCCACCCGTTGTTGTTTACCAATACAAAAAGAACGAGTAATTTTGGGGTGTGGAAGATTTGATCAAAAATAAAGTCAAAGAAAGTGGTTTAGTTCAGCTAGATCTCGCAGCTTTCAAGCCAAAAATGCCATTGGTTGGGCTTGACCTCTCCGAACAACTTTGGCAGGGCTTGGTGCTCAAAGAAAAAGACTTTCGCGACTGGATCAAAGCACACAACTGGAGTGCCTATCAAGGAAAAGCCGTCTATATTTACTGCAGCACTGACGCGATAATTCCAACTTGGGCTTTTATGCTCGTGAGTTCGGCTTTACAAAAAGAAAATGTGTATAGCCAAGTAGGCACTGAGCTTGAATTGGCTAAGGCCCTCATTCAAGAAGAAATTTGCTCCATAGATATCAGTACCATCCAAGATCAACGCGTCATTATCAAAGGTTGCGCCGATATCCAAGACCCTGCTTTTGCGATGTCTTATTTGGTGCGCTTCCTGCAACCATATGTCAAAACCATCATGTATGGCGAGCCCTGCAGTACGGTGCCAATATTTAAAAAATGATCAAAGCATGGCTTCATGCGGCGCGCCTCAGAACGCTTCCGCTCTCTCTTTCAGGAATTATTGTCGGGTCAGGCTTAGCTGCTTTCCTTGATGCATTTGATGGCCAAATTTTTGCGTTTGCACTGCTCACCACCATTGGCTTTCAAGTCCTTTCTAATTTTGCCAATGACCTTGGCGATAGCCAGAAAGGCACAGACAATGCGCAACGGGTTGGCCCCGCACGCGCCATCCAAAGCGGGCAATTATCAGCAGCTCAAATGAAAATGGGCATGTGGGTGGTTGGTATTTTTTCCTTGTTAAGCGCTTTCTACCTCATCAAACTGAGTGTGCCCAACCTTTCTTCCAACGCCATTTATTTTTACATCGTTTTAGCATTGGCCTGTATTGCTGCGGCCATTACGTACACCGTCGGAAAAAACGCCTACGGCTACCGCGGGCTTGGCGACATCATGGTGTTTATCTTCTTTGGCTTAGTCAGCGTCATTGGCGTTTTCATGCTTTACGGCGAAGCTTTTGAATGGATTGTCTTATTTCCAGCAATAAGTATGGGCTTATGGAGCACCGCTGTATTGAACCTCAATAACCTGCGCGATATTCACAACGACGCGCAGATGAACAAGCGCACCATGGTAGTCAAACTCGGATTCCAGAAAGCTAAGTTTTACCATGTTTTTTTGGTGAGTTTTGGTCTGGCTACGTGGTTTTTTACCGTATATCTCTTGGCAGTTAGTGCCCTGAACTACTACTTGTTCATCGCTTTGGTACCGTCGATTGGGTTTGCCTTGCATTTACGAAAAGTAGTACAAAATACGGTACCCGCAAGCCTAGATCCCGAATTGAAGAAAGTCGCATTATTGACATTCATTTCAAGTGTCCTTTTTGCATTTTTACTTAACTTTGCACCGCATTAAATCAACACACATGAACATTCTTGTTTGTATTTCCAAAGCCCCAGACACCACGTCTAAAATTGCCTTTACCAACGGTGATACGCAATTTGACGAAAACGGTGTTCAGTATATTGTCAACCCCTATGACGAATGGTACGCCTTAGTGCGTGCCCTCGAGCTCAAAGAAGCGCAAGGTGGTAACGTCACGATCATCACAGTTGGAAGCGCTGCAGACGACGCCGTTATCCGCAAAGCACTTGCCATTGGTGCCGACGACGCAGTCCGCATTGATGCGCCTGCAACAGACGCCTACTTCACGGCCATGCAAATTGCCGAATATGCAAAAGGCAAAGGTTTTGACCTCATCCTTACGGGTAAAGAAACCATTGACTACAACGGTTCTCAAGTAGCCGGAATGCTTGCCGAAGCCCTTGAACTTCCGTTTGTTTCAGTAGCAACCAAACTTGATGTTGCAGGTTCAACTGTCAAAGCGGAGCGCGAAATTGTGGGTGGAGTTCAAGAAGTAGAAGTTGCTACTCCTGTTGTGATCAGCTGTGCTAAAGGAATGGCCGAACAACGCATTCCAAATATGCGTGGTATCATGGCGGCACGAACCAAGCCGCTCACGGTAGTTGCGCCAACAGCACTTGATGCCCTTACTACCTACGCAAGTTACAGCATGCCAGCTGCTAAATCTTCCGTTAAACTCATCGATCCAAATAACCTCGACGAGCTCGTTACTTTATTACACAACGAAGCAAAAGTCATCTAAGCCGTATCCTATGAATCTCGTCTATATCAATTCAGCCAATGGTTTGTCTAAAGCAGCTTTAGAAACCGTTACCTATGCTAAAAAATTAGGTTCAGATGTCGCTGTCGTAACCAATGGGGGTGCCGATTCTTCAGTACTTTCAACACTAGGAACATACGGTGCTTCTCTTGTTTTGCAAGACAGCAGCCTTGATGGTCAAGACCCAGGGCAGTTGGTTAAATTAGTGGCTGCAGCTGCTCAAAAAATCGGAGCAACTACCATCATTTTCTCCCATGACCTCATCGGCAAAGCGGTAGCTCCGCGTTTGTCTGTGCGCTTAAAAGCAGGCTTAGTTGCGGGCGCAGTAGCACTTCCTGAAGCCAATGGCAACATCAAAGTAAATGTATTTTCAGGCAAGGCTTTTGGTTATGTAAAAGTAAATACTGCTACCCGCATTATTTCTTTATTACCAAACAGCATTCAGCCCGAAACCAACAGCACTGCTTGTTCAGTTGAAGCTTTTGATGCACAAGCCGGAAGCAGCGCCATCAAAGTTTTAGCTACTAAAAAACCAGAAGGTGCCATTCCATTGCCAGAAGCAGAACTCGTTGTTAGTGCTGGCCGCGGCTTAAAGGGCCCGGAAAACTGGGGGATCGTAGAAGACCTCGCAAGCGCACTTGGCGCAGCAACTGCCTGTTCACGCCCTGTAGCTGACATCGGCTGGAGACCTCACCACGAACACGTTGGACAAACGGGTGTTGCTATCCGCCCTAACCTTTACATCGCTGCCGGAATTTCAGGTGCCATCCAACACTTAGCAGGTGTCAATGGCTCAAAAGTTATCGTAGTAATCAATACCGATGCCGAAGCGCCTTTCTTTAAAGCCGCCGATTACGGAATTGTTGGTGATGCTTTTGAAGTTTTACCTAGATTTACCGAAGCAGTTAAAAAATTCAAAGCAGCACAACACTAAGTTGTGCTTCAATAAAAAGCCCGATGCAAAAAATTAGCCTCGAAATCTCGGGTATCGCATATAGCCAAACGCAGTCTGGCTCTTATGTCCTGACGCTCAAAGAAATCGATGGTCAGCGCAAATTGCCTATTGTTATCGGTGGTTTTGAAGCACAAGCCATAGCCGTTGAGCTCGAGAACATGGTACCTTCGAGGCCACTCACCCATGATCTTTTCAGGGCTTTTGCTCAATCTTTTGGTGTCAGTGTCAAAGAAATTTTGATCTACAGATTTCGTGACGGCGTGTTTTATTCCAAGCTCATTTGCGAACAAAACGGCATCATCACCGAGCTCGATTCTCGCACTTCAGACGCCATTGCCATTGCAGTTCGTTTCAAAGCACCGATGCTTACCTTAAACAGCATTTTGGACGAAGTGAGTGGCACACCGCAAAGTGCTTTAGAAGAAGCTTATGGTTTTGAAGAGGAAAATGATATCTTTGAAGACGACTCCAATGCCCCAAACGAGTGGGACATCTACGCTACAGAAGAGCTAGAGCAACAACTCCAAGAGGCACTGGACAACGAAGATTACGAACTAGCCTCTAAAATCCGTGATGAACTCAATCGCCGCCATTAAAACCAGACTCACTGCCCTCAGTTTTTTTCAATTTTTTGTTTGGGGAGCTTGGCTCACCACCATCGGTACCTATTGTACAGAAGGAAAAGGTTGGACTTTTCCTCAGTTTGGCGCCATATTCTCGACATTAGCACTTTCTTCTATACTCATGCCTTCTTTGGTCGGAATTGTAGCCGACAAATGGATGCGCGCCGAAAGACTCTACGGTATTTTGCACCTCACTTACGGTGCGTTTATGCTGCTCATTCCAAACATTGCCGCACTTCAACAAACTTTTCCAGCTCTGCATCAAATGGCCGAATACGAACTACTTTATTGGATTGTTTTTGGTGGGATGCTTGCCTATATGCCTTCCATTTCGCTTTCCAATTCGGTATCCTATCGGATCTTGAAAATGAATAACCTCGATGTCCAGAAAGACTTTCCACCGATTCGGGTATGGGGTACTATTGGTTTTATAGCGGCTATGTGGCTCACCAACCTGAGCGGCAGTAAGGCCAGTGCGTTTCAATTTTATATTGCTGCCTGCGGTGCCATTATGCTTGGCATCTATGCATTTACCTTACCCGCCTGTATTCCACAAGGCAAAACCACCGAAAAAAAATCTTTGTTTTCGCAATTAGGTTTTGATGCTTTCAAATTATTTGCAGACTACCGCATGGCGCTTTTCTTTGTTTTTTCGATCCTACTCGGCGCAGCGTTGCAACTTTCAAATATGTACGGCGACGCCTACCTCAGTAGCTTCCCGAAAGGAACGTTGGTTGAAAAATACTCGACCATTATTTATTCTATTTCTCAGGTTTCGGAAACCATTTTTATCCTGACTATTCCTTTCTTTTTGAAGCGCTTCGGCATCAAAAACGTGATGCTCTTTGCCCTTTTTGCATGGGTTTTGCGCTACGGATTCTTCGCTTATGGCGACACCACTTTCGGCTTACCGCTGATTGTATTGAGTTGCATTGTCTACGGAATGGCCTTTGATTTCTTCCTGATTTCAGGCTCTATGTTTGTGGAGTCAAATACCGACAGCAGCATACGCTCTAGTGCGCAAGGCTTATTTATCATGATGACAAACGGCATTGGTGCCTACATTGGTACGGTTGTGAGTAGCTTTTTAATCGGGAAATATTTCATCTTATCCGATGGACAAACAAACTGGCATGGTGCGTGGTTACTTTTTGCAGGATACGCCTTAGTGGTAGCGCTACTATTTCTGCTTTTATTCAGAGAAAAGCGTCAGGCGGCATGAGAATTATTCCCGAGTAAACTTATAACCAACCCCTCTGATGGAATGAAAATGCTGCGGGTTCTTGGGGTCGGGTTCAAATAATTTCCTGAAAGCCAGAATATAGTTGTCGATGGTGCGCGCTGTAGGAATTTGCTCGGCACCCCAAAGGCGGTCTAAAATCTCTTGCCTTGAGACCACTTTTCCTTCTTTTTCATGGAATAACTCAAGCAACTGTACTTCGCGCTTCGTAAACGTATGCAAGATATTATTCTGTGCGTCTCGAACCTCAAACGTTGAAAAGTTGACGGTTTTGTTGTTGATTTGTAGTGTATCGAGTTGGTCTTGTTGCACCGATCCATTGAGTAAAATTTGAACTTTAAGCAGCAACTCTTCTAGATCAAAAGGTTTTACTAAATAATCATTAGCTCCTAATTTGAGGCCTGCAATTCGGTCTGCGGTTGTTCCTTTGGCGGAAAGAAAAAGCACCGGAACATGACTGTGCTGGCGTATGGTTCGACATAAATCGAAACCCGAAACATGCGGGAGCATTACGTCTAAAATGATGAGGTCAAAATGAAAAGTTTGCTCGAATAATTTTTGAGCTGTTTGACCATCTGAAAATGCTTGCACACGATACCCTTCTAATTCAAGATTGAGACCGATCATGTCGCGCAGGCTTTGTTCGTCCTCTACAATGCAAATTCTGTGCATGGTTTGTTGCGATGAAAATGTTATTTTTGGTTGAAATTACAATAAACTAATCAAACTATGAACAAAATTCTACGTCTCTCCTTACTCCTATTGACACTGCAGTTGGGTGTTTTAGCACAAAGCCATTTACCTTTTGCTTCGCGTTTTGAAATCGGAAAGAATGTCCCGACAACACAGCTTATTGCACCAGATCTTTCGCAATTGGCTCAAGAAGATGAATTGCGCGACCAACAAGGCGTGCTTTACCGCATTGGCGTTGCATTACAAAGCCATATCACTACAAACAATGCCGGTACCTGGACAACACTTTCTGATGGCTCGAAGCAATGGCAATTAGTCGTTCAAACAACAGGTGCTGAAGCACTGAGTTATTTGTTCGAAAAATTTGTTTTGCACGGCGGTTCTACCCTGCGCATTCAAAACCTACAAGGCCAGGATGTTCATCCAATACTCACAAGCAAAGACGTTGAATCACACCAAATGGCCAATGCAGCTTTGTGCCCTGGTTCCGTACATATTTTAACCCTTACTGAGCCGGCTTATACCAGCCCATCTGAAATCTACATCGATCGCGTCATGTATAATTACCGCTCTACAGGCATCAATACATCTGAAAAGATCAATGAATCTGATCCTTGCGAAGTGAATGTTAACTGTAGCCCTGTTGGTGATCAATGGCAAGACGAAAAAAGAGGCGTAGCTCGAATTTATGTGGTTGAAGGCAATCAAGCGGGTTGGTGTTCAGGTTCTTTGGTTAATAATACCAATCAAGACTGCAAGCCTTACTTCTTAACCGCATTACATTGTGGTGTAAGTGCAACGGCTGCCAACATGAACCAATGGAAGTTTTATTTTCGTTATGAAGCGCCAACTTGTACCAACCCAACTTCTGTAGGTACTTTGGCGAGCAACTTTATTTCCGGTTGTTTGCGCATTGCCGATGCAGCCGACGGCGGCGGCAACTCTGGTTCTGATTTCTTATTAGTGAAGCTCGGAAACAACAACAACGAAGCTACGGTTATCAACAACCTTAAATCAGCAAATATCAATGCGTATTGGAATGGTTGGAATGCAAACAGCACCGCTACAACAGGTGGTGCAAGTATCCATCACCCAGCTGGAGACATCAAAAAAATATCCACTTTTACAGGTAATACTGTTTCTACCCAATGGGGTTCTGCAACTGGCTCGCATTGGAGAGTAGTCTGGACTGCCAATACAAACGGGCATGGAGTTACCGAAGGAGGTTCTTCAGGTTCACCACTTTTTGACAACGCTGGCGGAAATATCATTGGTACGCTTACAGGTGGTTCCTCCTATTGTACCTCGCAATCTGCACCAGATCAGTACGGTAAAATGGCCTTTCACTGGACCAACAACGGCACAACTGCAGCTGAACAATTAAAACCTTGGCTGGACCCAGCGAACACCAACCTGCTTGTGTTTGCGGGTTCTAATGACCCATGTACGCCAAGTACGCCAGTTGCGCCGGTTGCTAATTTCTCAGCTTCTGCAACCAACGTAACACCTGGTACAACAATCAGTTTTACAGATCTTTCTACAGGAATCCCAACAAGTTGGTCTTGGGCAGTGAGCCCAGCTACAGGTTGGAGCTTCGCTGGTGGAAGCACAGCCGCCTCGCAAAACCCGCAAATTACCTTCAACAACGTTGGGCAATATACCATTAGCCTTACAGCTACCAATGCGCAGGGCAGCGATATCGAAACCAAGAATAATTATATCGTTGTTGCAGCCATGACTGGCCCATGTACTGCTAGCGGAGTATGTGACGAATACATTAATAATGTCAATTTCAACACCATTAACAATACCTCTACTTGCGGAAATAATGGCTATTCAGACTTTACAAATACGACTACCTCATTGGCACAAGGCAATACTTACACCTTGACCATTACACCAGCAATTATCAATAATACAACGGCTAATGCCTACACCAATGACGAAATTGCTGCTTGGATTGACTTCAACAACGACTTCGACTTCAATGACGCCGGTGAACAAGTTGCATATGTTTTAGTAGCTACAGGCTGGACCAACACTTTCAATGTCACGATTCCATTGAATAGCGTGACTGGTCAGGTGCGCATGCGCGTGAGAATTTCTTATCAGCCAGATGGCGCAATCAACCCATGTGGACCTGCAAGTTATGGAGAAACTGAAGATTATATTGTGAATCTGACATCAGGAGTTGGTGTTGATGAAAATCCATTGGCAATTGTTCAAGTATATCCGAATCCTGCTCAAGATATATTAATGATCGATTTGAAAGACCTAGAAAATGTATCAAGTATTGAAATTTTAGATTTACAAGGTAAACAAGTTCAAACACTGTCAAAAATTCAAAAAGGAATCAATACCATTTCAATTGAAAACTTCAAAGCTGGTATTTACCAAGTAAGAATTTCACAAAATGGTTATCAAACCACCCAACGCTTGATCAAGCAGTAAGTGAGTCAAGTTCTTGAAAATACAATGCGGCCCGCTCTAAGTGGGCCGCTTTTTTTTCAGGTGCAATGCGGTTCCAATTGGCTACCATTTGCGAGGTTCGCATGTTTTTGCGCAGATAATCTTGATGCTTATCGACAAAATGCCAAAACAAAGCGTCAAAAAGAACGGCATCTTCACTTTGAAATTTGAGGCCTTGTTTTTTCAAGTAATTGGAACTTGAAAAATAAGGTTTAGTGGTCATGAAGCCACCGTCGGCAAATTGACTCATGCCATACACATTGGGGACCATCACCCAATCATAAGCATCCATAAAATGTACCATAAAGAATTGATAGACTTCATCAGGATGGAACTCTGAAAGGAAAAAGAAGTTGCCCAACAACATCAACCGCTCGATATGATGCGCATAGGCAAAACGGTCTATCTTCTGGCCTAGGTCTTGAAATAGCGCAGCATTTTTAAGATAATTCCAAGGTAGTGATCGCTGATGGCCCATGAAGTTTTTGGTGCGTTGTTCCACACCCACTCTTTCATAAACCAGACGCACAAATTCTCTCCAGCCTATAATTTGTCTGATGAATCCTTCGGCACTTTCTATAGTGACTTTTCCTTTTTGATATGCTGCGATTACCCTCGCCACCACCTCTTGCGGGTTCAACAATCCGGCATTGATGGCCGTAGACAAATTGGAATGATAGACGTAAGTTGTTTGGTTGCTAAAGGCATCTTGATAGGGGCCAAAATCTTTGAGACAAACCTCAATGAAAAAATCCAAGGCTTGCTTTGCCTCCGCATGGGTGACTGGATAAAAGTCCAGAGATGGATTTCCAGGATGATTTACAAACTCTTTTGCAATTTCTTTTTCTGCCTTTTCAGACCACTGACTCTGATACTTTGGAAAATCTGGTAGCGCTATGCCCTTGGGTAGTGCCTTTCTGTTTTCGGTGTCAAAACTCCAACGCCCACCAATTGGTGAGGCGTCTGGTTCTAAAAGTATGCCGAGGTGTAGCCTTTGTTTTTTATAAAAATCGGCTAAAAAAAACTTCTTTGTGGTAAGTGGTACAAGACGCTCGTTGGTTTGTTTGGTGTTAAAAAAGCTAGGGTTTTCGTAAAAATGTAAAGCAACTTGGTATTTTTGAGCATAGCGTTTCAAGCGTCTTTCTAACAGATAATCTACGGGGTCATAGCAATGGGCCACAGCACTTTGTTGGCTTATTTCACAAAAAAGGTGCTCAAGTTGGAGGTCCATGTGCTTCCAATACCTAACTATTTTATTTTCACTCCGCAGTTTTTCTGCGTAGTATTGCATTGATGCCCTATGAAACGCCAATTTTTTTTGATGAAAAGCATACTGTGTGAAAAACAATTCATCCTCCAAAAGCCAAACCTCATTGGCATCCTGTAAGCTAGGCGCCAACTCGAATAGCTGATTGGGAAATATTAAAAAAATAGCTTTTTCCATGACCTTCTAACACCTCAAGTTTGGCTTTGTTTACTATCCGGCTCCGGTGTAAAGATTAAGTTTACAATTTCTTCATATGAGAAGGATTGCGCAGTAATTTTGTAGTGTAAAAAAGCAAAAAATAGCATGGATAAAGTTTCATACGTAGGAAATGCCGATGTATCAGCCATCGACCATCTTTATAAGCAGTACAAACAAGATCCTTCAAGTGTTGATCTCGGCTGGGCCAAGTTTTTTGAAGGCTTTGAATTCGCCCAAACAAACTATGAATCTTCTGGTGAAATTCCAGAGAATTTTGTCAAAGAATTCAAGGTCATTAATTTGATCAACGGGTACCGAACTCGTGGGCACTTGTTTACCAAAACAAACCCTGTACGCGATCGCCGCAAACATACTCCTGATTTAGCTATTGAGCATTTTGGACTTACGGAACAAGACCTCAACGAAGTTTTTCAGGCAGGTGAACAAATCGGCATAGGAGCAGCTAAATTATCAGATATCATAGCGCACCTCGAATTGACTTACTGCCAATCCATTGGTATCGAATACATGTACATGCGCGACCCAGAAAGAATTGACTGGTTTCGCAATAAAATTGAATTGAATAATCGCCCTGTTTTTGACCCCAAACGCAAAATTAAAATCTACGAAAAACTCAATCAGGCAACTGGTTTTGAAGGTTTTCTTGGCAAAAAATTTGTGGGTCAAAAGCGCTTCTCTATTGAAGGTGGTGAAGGCCTCATTCCAGCCCTTGACACTTTGGTAAATAAAGGTGCTGCACTTGGTGTTGAGTATTTTGTCATGGGAATGGCCCACCGTGGCCGCCTCAATACATTGGCCAATATTTTTGAGAAACGTCCACGCGATATCTTCTCAGAATTTGAAGGAAAAGAGTTTGACTTTGAAACAACCTTTGATGGCGACGTAAAATACCATCAAGGCTTTACCTCACACATCGAACTAGAAGGTGGTAAAAAAATTGGTCTCACACTCGCTCCTAACCCTTCACACCTCGAGGCTGTGAACACAGTCGTTGAAGGTATTGCCCGAGCAAAAATTGACCACGTCTACCAAAGCGAGAGCAAGGTTTGCCCAGTACTCATTCATGGCGATGCCGCTGTTGCAGGGCAAGGCATTGTCTATGAAACCATTCAAATGGCTGGTCTAGACGGTTACCGCACGGGTGGTACCATTCATATTGTTGTGAACAACCAAGTAGGGTTTACCACTAACTACCTCGATGGCCGCACCTCGACTTATTGTACAGATGTGGCCAAAACGACACTCTGCCCAGTTTTCCATGTCAATGGCGACGACATCGAAGCCATCGTTACAACGATCGAAATCGCAATGGAATATCGCCAAGCATTTAGCCGAGATATTTTTATCGATCTTTTGTGCTACCGTAAATATGGGCACAACGAAGGAGATGAGCCAAAATTTACGCAGCCTAAACTCTACAACATCATTGCCAAGCATCCTAATCCAAGAGAAATTTATTTGGAGCAGTTGCAACGAGAGGGCATCTTAAATGCTGAAGAAGCCAAACAGTTTGAGCTGCGCTACCAATCCTTTTTGGAAGAAGAATACGAGCAGTCTCGTAAGCATGAAAAGGCGTTGGTTTACGATTTCCTGAGCCAAACCTGGGAAAACTACCGTCATGGCAATGAAGCTGATTTCAAAGTTTCTCCTGAAACTGGAGTCAACAAAAAAGAATTACTCACACTTGGTAAAAAATTAGCAACGCTACCAGAAGGTAAAAAGTACTTCAGAAAAATTGCTAAAATTTTCGAAGACCGCCTAGCCGCTATTGAAAGCGACAAACTAGACTGGGGAAGCGCTGAAATGCTAGCCTACGCAACGCTGCTGGCTGAAGGACACGGTGTGCGTATTTCTGGTCAAGATGTTGAGCGCGGTACTTTTTCTCACCGTCATGCAGTGGTTAAAACAGAAGACACCGAAGAAGAAGTTTTGACGCTCAATATGTTGCAAGAGAAACAAGGCAATTTCAGTATTTACAACTCACTTTTGTCTGAATACGGCGTTTTAGGTTTTGAATATGGCTATTCATTGGCCAACCCATCTGGTCTTACTATTTGGGAAGCACAATTCGGAGACTTTTTCAATGGGGCGCAAATCATGGTTGACCAATTCATTTCTGCCGGCGAAGACAAATGGGCTACCCAAACGGGCCTCGTGATGTTGTTGCCGCACGGCTATGAAGGCCAAGGTGCTGAGCACTCAAGTGGACGCATGGAGCGCTTCTTACAACAATGCGCTGACCTCAACATGCAAATTGTCAATACCTCCACACCTGCCAATCATTTCCATTTATTGCGCCGTCAAATCAAGCGTGATTTCCGCAAGCCTTTGGTGGTGTTCTCTCCAAAAATGCTCCTGCGTTATCCTGATGCGACATCAAGCCTTGATGAAATGGCAAAAGGTGGTTTCCAAGAAGTCCTCGATGACCCAAGCGCAACAGCTAAATCCGTAGACACCGTAGTGCTTTGTAGCGGTAAGTTTTACTACGAAATGAAAGTCAAAGCTGCAGAACTCGGCGTGAAAAACATGGCTTTTGTGCGCATCGAGCAACTATATCCATTGCCAACCGAACAAATTGATGCGATCCTTGCCAAGTACAAAGCAAAAAACATCATTTGGGCACAAGAAGAACCTGCCAATATGGGTGCCTGGACACACATGGCGATGAATTTGCGTCATATTCCACTGATCGGAATTTGCAGACCAGCAAGTGCCGCTTCGGCAGAAGGATCCAAAAAACTACATGAAATCCGTCTTAAAAAATTGTTTAACGACCTCTTTGCCTACGCGAAGTAAGGCTAAAAAAGTAAGCTTATGTCACTATTAGAAATGAAAGTCCCAAGTCCGGGAGAATCGATCTCGGAAGTTGAAATCGCAACATGGTTGGTTGCCGATGGCGATTACGTTGAAAAAGACCAAGCCATTGCTGAAGTCGATTCAGACAAAGCAACCCTCGAGTTGCCAGCCGAGGAAAGCGGAATTATTACATTAAAAGCTGCAGAAGGTGATGTCGTGAAAGTAGGTCAAGTAGTTTGCCTCATTGACACCAGTGCAGCGCGCCCTGCGGGCGCGCCAGCCGCTGAAGCGCCAGCTGCACCAGCTCCTGAGGCCAAGGCAGCTCCGGCTCCGGCAGCAGCTCCGGCCACTCCGAATCCAGACCCCGTAAAGCCAGCAAGTTATGCGGCAGGTAGTGCTTCACCCGCAGCTGCCAAAATCATCAAAGAAAATAACATCAATCCAAGCGCTGTCAAAGCAACTGGCAAAGATGGACGCATCACCAAACAAGATGTCATCGCTGCGATGTCTGCAGGTTTCTCCACCGAAGCCGCACAAGGTTGGGGCGGAACCCGCGAGCAAAGCCGTGAAAAGATGTCGATGTTACGTCGTAAAATTGCTGAACGTTTGGTTTCTGTGAAAAACGAAACAGCGATGTTAACCACCTTTAACGAGGTCGACATGAAACCTATCATGGATGTGCGTGCCAAATACAAAGAGGCCTTCGCTAAGCACCACGAAGTGAACCTCGGGTTCATGTCCTTTTTTACAAAAGCAGTAACGGAAGCCTTGAAATTATTCCCAGCGGTCAATGCACAAATCGATGGAAACGAAATGATTTTTCATGATTACGCCGATATCGGAATTGCAGTATCATCACCGAAAGGCCTCATGGTGCCTGTAGTGCGCAACGCTGAGCAAATGAGTTTAGCAGAAATCGAACGCGAAATCAAGCGCCTTGCTATCAAAGCCCGCGACGGAAAAATTACACCGGAAGACATGACCGGCGGTACTTTCACCATTACCAACGGTGGTGTATTTGGCTCCATGCTTTCTACGCCGATTATCAACCCGCCGCAGTCTGCCATTCTAGGCATGCATAATGTAGTTGAAAGACCAGTTGCCATCAACGGTAAAGTCGAAATTCGACCTATCATGTATGTAGCCTTATCTTATGACCACCGCATCATCGACGGCAAAGAGTCAGTGGGCTTCTTGGTAAAGGTCAAAGAAATGCTCGAAAACCCTGAGCGCATGATCTTCGGCGCCAAAGACCCAATGGAAGTCTTGCTCGGTTTATAAGTTTCAAAATTTCAAAATGAAAAGCGCTCCTCGGGGCGCTTTTTTCGTTCTGAGCATTAGTTTGCTTTTCGTATATTTGCCTTTCTGAATAATATATATGTCTAAGATCAGGAAACAAGATGCACTCGACTACCATGCTGGTGGTAGACCCGGAAAAATCGAAGTAGTACCCACAAAACCCTATGCTTCCCAACGAGACCTCTCTTTGGCTTACTCTCCAGGAGTAGCCGAACCTTGTTTGCGCATCGCCGAAAACAAAGCAGACGTCTACAAATATACCGCAAAGCAAAATCTGGTAGCCGTTATTTCGAACGGTACAGCAGTACTTGGGCTCGGCGATATCGGCCCAGAGGCTTCAAAGCCCGTCATGGAAGGAAAAGGTCTCCTGTTCAAAATTTTTGCCGACATCGACGTTTTCGATATTGAAGTAGACGCCAAAGACCCTGAACTTTTTATCCAAACCGTAAAGGCCATTGCCCCTACGTTTGGTGGGATCAACCTCGAAGACATCAAAGCGCCTGAAGCATTCGAAATTGAGCGCCGCCTCAAAGAAGAGCTCGATATTCCAATCATGCACGATGACCAACACGGCACCGCTATCATCAGCTCTGCCGCGCTCATCAATGCACTTGAATTGGCAGGTAAAAAAATTGAAAAAGTAAAAATCGTCGTTTCAGGTGCGGGGGCTTCTGCCCTTTCTTGCGCCAAGCTTTACCATCGTTTGGGTGTCAAGCTAGAAAACATATTTATGTTTGACTCCAAAGGGCTCATTCATGCTAATCGCCAAGACCTCGACGACACCAAAAAACTATTTGCCGTACACAAAAAAGATGTAGCGTTTGCAGCTGCATTTAAAGGTGCCGATGTTTTTCTCGGACTTTCACGTGCTGGCCTGGTTTCCAAAGAAATGATTGCCGCTATGGCCAAAGACCCTATTGTTTTTGCCTTAGCAAACCCTGAACCAGAAATTTCCTACAAAGAAGCCACATCTGTTCGCAAAGATATCATCATGGCAACGGGTCGTTCTGATCATCCTAATCAGGTCAATAACGTTCTCGGCTTCCCATTTATCTTCCGTGGTGCTTTGGATGTCAGAGCTACGGCTATCAATGAGGAAATGAAATTAGCTGCAGTAAAAGCCATTGCTGCGCTTGCCAAAGAAACCATTCCAGAAGAAGTTATCGAAGCTTACGGTGGCAAAAATATTTCTTTTGGTCGTGAACAAATCATTCCAAAGCCCCTTGATCCACGTCTCATTTATTACGTCGCTCCTGCGGTGGCACGTGCTGCCATGGAATCAGGTGTTGCACAAGAGCCTATCACTGACTGGGAAGACTACGAAAATCAACTCAAAAGTCGCTTAGGGCTTGACAACAAACTACATCGCAATATCACTACCAAGGCACAAGGAAATCCAAAAACCGTTGTGTTCCCAGAAGGTGACAACATTAAAATTCTAAAGGCTGCACAACAAGCCTATGACGAAGGCGTCGCATTCCCGATTCTTTTGGGTCGTAAGCAAAAAATCATCGACCTCATGAACGAATACAGCATCGAGATTCCTGATGTTCAGATCATCGACTGTAAATCAGATGAAGAAGAGGCGCGTCGCATTCAGTATGGTAAAGAATTCTTTGACAAACGCAAGCGCAAAGGTATTACCGAATATGAAGCAATCTCATTGATGCGCGAACGCAATTATTTTGGCGCCATGATGCTTAATTTAGGCGAAGCAGATGCCATGGTAACTGGACTTACAAGAAGTTACCGTTCTGTTTTGCGCCCAGCAATCAGCACAATTGGTTTGCAAAAAGACATCAAAACTATTGCCGGGATGTATATTCTAAATACCAAGAAAGGACCACTTTTCTTAGCTGATACTACCGTCAACCTGAACCCTAGCGCAGAGCAAATTGCTGAAATAACTGTCAATGTAGCCAAATTCATTCGCCGCTTAAAAGTGACGCCTCGTATTGCCTTATTGAGCTATTCTAACTTCGGTTCCTCACCTGGCCAAGACCCTGAAAAAATGTCGAAGGCCGTGAAAATCTTGCACGAAACACAACCAAACCTCATAGTCGATGGCGAAATGCAAGCCAACTTTGCACTCAGCCCAGAACTCATGAACGAAAAATTCCCGTTCTCGACTTTGGCTAACAAAGAAGTAAATACCTTAATTTTCCCTAATTTATCTGCAGGTAATATTGCCTATAAATTACTCCAACAAACCAACGAACTAGAGCCAATTGGTCCAATTTTATTAGGTTTACGCAAATCATTACATGTGTTGCAACTTGGAGCAAGTGTCAGAGAAATTTTGAGCATGATTAAAATTGCAGTCATCGACGCACAAGGACAAGAAAAATGATTTCAAGACTCAACGGCAGACTCATCGAAAAGAACCCAACGGACCTCCTCATAGAGTGCGCAGGCGTTGGGTATGAAGTAAAAATTTCGCTCAATACCTTTTCTGTTTTGCCCGATCAAGAAGCCATCGTACTCTACACCAAGCAAATCATCCGTGAAGATGCCCATACGCTCTACGGTTTTGCAAGTAAGGAGGAACGAGAAATGTTTACCTACCTCATCAGTGTATCTGGTATCGGACCCAACACGGCCATCATCATGTTGTCTTCCATGACCCCTGATGAAATTGCCCAAGCCATTATCTCTGAAGATGTTGCCCGCATCCAAAAGGTTAAAGGCATTGGTACCAAAACAGCCCAACGCGTGATCATCGACCTCAAAGGAAAGGTTGCCAAAATGGAACTCGGTACCGAGAATATTTTCAGTTCAAACAATAGAAATCGATTTGATGCGTTAAATGCTCTGGTTTCGCTCGGTTTTGATAAAAAATCAGCCGAGAAAGTATTGGATAAAATTGATACCGGAAGCCAAACAGTTGAAGAATTAATCAAAGAAGCGCTAAGACAACTATAAACGTGCAACGACAGAATTGGTATAAAACACTTTTATTGTGCATCGCCCTAATATTAGGGCTCACTCAATTTTACGCGCAAACGCCTACGCTGCCTTTTCCAATCACCAACCCCTTAAATCCATTTCAAAATTTACCCCAAAGTTTTGATCTCGGAGATCCGACTAAACTCAACCAAACAATTGTCTACGACCCAGAGACCGGAACCTTTGTTTTCCGCGATATCATGGGTAAAGACACCTATTTCAGAGCCCCTCAGGCCATGACACTCGAAGAATACTTGGCTTATGAAGAGAAAAAGAGCTTTTCTTTAGATTGGAAAGAAATTGTTGCCGAAGAAACCGCTGAAAACAGAACCTTTGAATTACCAATAAAAATCGGATCCAAAGCATTTGAAAGCTTTTTTGGTTCTGACCAGATTACGATTACACCTGGTGGTAACTTAGAATTGTCGCTCGGTGCCAACCACTCCAGAGTAGACAACCCTATCCTACCCATGCGTCAAAGAAATATCACGCGCTTTGATTTCAACCAAAACATCAACATGGACATCACCGGTCAGATCGGTACGAACATGAAGGTGAATATGAAATACAATACCCGCGCCAACTTTGACTTCGAAAATATCTCCAAACTAGAGCGCACCGGTAAAGAAGACGACATCTTGCAAAAAATTGCATTGGGACAGGTGAGTCTTGAATTACCAACTACCCTAATCCCAAGTTCGCAGACTTTATTTGGTTTCAAAACCCAACTCAAATTTGGTCGCTCCACTGTCGATTTCATTTTAGCACAATCTAAAGGAAAGCGCACTGAAATCAATGTTACAGGTAAGGCACAAGTACAAAAATTTGAAATTACCGCAGACAACTATGAGGCAAATCGCCATTACTTCTTGAATTTATATCACCAACAGCACTACGACACCGCAATGTCGACCTTACCTGTTGTCAATTCCACAACCTACATTACCCGTATCGAAGTTTGGGTTACAAACCGCAGTAGCATCACCGAAAACACCAGAAATATTGTCGCTTTCTCGGATTTAGGTGAAGCCAAACCAGCAAACTGTCAAGGTAATCCGGGATCATATGCCACCCAAGAATTGCCCGACAACGAAGCCAACGGACTCTACGATTGGGCAGCGAATCAGCCTCTCATCAGAGGCTTTTCCAATGCAGTCATTGCGCTCACCTCACAAATCAATGCGCCCGGGCCTTTTAATCAGGCTGTTGACTACGAAAAAGTAGAAAACGCCAGAAAGCTCAACGAAAACGAGTTTACTTACAATGCGCTTTTGGGATACATCTCTTTGAACACAGCACTGAATAATGACGAAGTCTTGGCTGTCGCCTACGAATACACTTACCGTGGGCAAACTTACCAAGTTGGCGAATTCTCAACTGACGGAACCAACGGTCAAGAAGCCCTTGTTTTGAAACTCATCAAGCCGACCATCACCAACCCAAAAAACAAAATTTGGGACCTCATGATGAAAAACGTCTACTCGATTGGTGCCTATCAAGTTGATCAACTCGGTTTTAAAATTGACATTTATTACAACAACCGCGAAACTTCTGTTTTACAGCCATTCCTGCCTTTTGAACAAGGCGGTATCGACAAAAAACAAATTGTCACCTTGTTGGATATGGACAAAATCAACCAAAACAACCAGCCATTTTCAGATGGTGTTTTCGATTTTGCGCCATTTAATGTTGTCGGAAGCAAGATTGACAATGGTGGAACCATCAACCGTAAAAATGGTCGTATTTTCTTTACAACCGTTGAACCTTTTGGTAAAACGCTTGCAAAAAAGCTTACTGAGGCCGGTGTGCCTGCCCTTTATGTGAATCAGCTCTCTTACACAGAACTCTACGACTCAACCAAAACAGCCGCGCAGCAAATCCCGAGTAAGAATCGTTTTGTTTTTAAAGGTGAGTTCCAGTCTTCCATTTCATCTGAAATTCCGTTAAACGTCATGAACATCCCACAAGGAGCGGTTGTCGTTACAGCAGGCGGAATGCGTTTGGTAGAAGGGGTAGATTATACAGTAGATTACGCATTTAGCCGTGTTAAAATCCTGAACACTGGTGTTCTCGAATCGAATACACCGATAAAAATTTCCATCGAATCAAATTCTGTATTTGGTTTCCAAGCGCGCTCTATGATGGGTGGTCGTTACCAATATCGCCTCAACGAAAATTTCAAAGTTGGCGCTACTTGGTTGCGCATGATGGAACGCCCCGTTACCCAAAAAGTTGATTTCGGTTCAGAGCCTTTCAAGAATAATGTACTCGGGGCAGATTTTGCTTTCCGTACCAACGTACCTGCACTCACCAAACTCATTGACCTCTTGCCCGTCATTTCGACTAACACGATGTCTACCCTATCAATGTCTGGAGAAGTAGCTACACTTAGACCAGGCCAACCGCGCGCCATCAACAAAGAAGGAACTTCCTATATCGATGACTTTGAGGCGTCACAAAGTGCCATAGATCTGAAAGGGATGTCGGCCTGGCGTTTGGCTTCAGTGCCACAAGGACAGCCCGACCTTTTCCCTGAGGGCTCTAAAAAAGACCTCAGTGCCCGTTTCAAAAGTTCTAAAATCGCTTGGTACACCATCGATCCTGTCTTCTATCAGAGTAACCAACTCACGCCGGCTCACATCAAGCAAAACCCAAATATGCTTTATGATAGCCGCATGCGACTCATTCAAATGACGGACATCTTCCCGAACCTGCAGTTGCAATACGGTTCTATTACGAACATCAATGTTTTTGACCTCGCCTACTACCCAGCTGAGCGCGGGATGTACAATTTTGACACCACAGCGGTTGTTGATTCTCTGGGGCACTTTGATAATCCTGAAGATCGTTGGGGTGGCGTGATGCGCGGCCTTTCTACCAACGACTTCGAATTAGCAAATATCGAATTTATCCAGTTCTGGTTGCTCGACCCTTTCAATGAGGATGCCGAACTTGAAGATCCAAATACTTTGATGTCTGGTGGTGACCTCTATTTTAATCTTGGAAATATTTCTGAAGACATCTTACCCGATTCCAGAAAGAGTTTCGAACATGGCTTACCTCCGAACGATGACCCAGTTTTACTCGACAACATCGACACGACACTATGGAGCCGCGTTTCTACACAACAAGTTGTGGTCAATGCCTTTGCAAATGAACCTGCTGCGCGCATCAAGCAAGATGTCGGCCTCGACGGCTGGGACAACCTTGCTGAAAAACTATCCTATACCGGATACATCAATTGGATACAAAACAATACCGCACTGAGCCCAGCTACCAAAGCAAAAATGATGGCTGACCCATCTACCGATGACTACAACTACTATCTAGACGACGTCTACGACACACAAGAACTCGATATCTTAGAACGCTACAAGCGCTATAACGGTATGCAAGGGAACTCTCCCACAACAGAAATGTCGGATACCGCTAACGCAAATGGTTATCCTACCATTGCCTCTAACTTCCCTGACATAGAAGATATCAACCAAGACAACAACTTGTCTGAATCAGAGGCTTATTTTCAATACCGCGTTAGTCTCAGACCAAATGATCTGCAAAATGTAGGTTCAAACTACATCACCAATAAACAGGTCTATCAAAATGGCAACAAAACTGAAACTTGGTACCAATTCAAAGTACCAATCCGCGAATTTGAAAAACGCGTGAATGGCATTCAAGATTTCAGATCAATCCGCTTCATGCGTATTTTCATGAAAGGCTTCGACGAACCTGTCGTTTTGCGTTTTGCCAGACTCGAGCTTGTCCGAGGAGAATGGCGTCGTTATTTCCAAGACCTCACCCAACCTGGTCTTAGTGTACAAACCGACCCAAACCTTACAAGTTTCAATATTGCGGCACTTAATATTGAAGAAAATGCACAACGTTCACCAATTAATTATGTAGTTCCACCCGGAATTACGCGTGAAATAGACCCTTCACAGGTTTATCAACGACAAATGAATGAGCAATCTTTAGTGCTAGAAGTATGCAACCTTCAGGATGGGGATGCACGAGCTGCCTATCGCAATGTTCAATTTGACGTGCGTACTTACAAAAAACTCAAAATGTTTGTGCACGCCGAGTCAGTGGTGGAGAACCAACTCAAAGACAACGAACTGACCGTCTTTGTGCGTTTAGGTACCGATTTTGTCGACAACTATTATGAATACGAAATGCCTATGAAGGTCACGGATTGGAATACCACGAATCCGGATCTCATATGGCCTGAAGGCAATAATATTGAAATTGTCTTTGATCGTCTACTCGACATAAAAATGGAACGCAACACCAAACTTGAACAAGGTGTTCCAGGAGTTTCGAGTATTGTAGAATACGAGAAGGTAGATCCTAATAATGCCAACAACCGCATCAAAGTAAAAGGAAGCCCGAACCTACAAGGCATCAAAACGATCATGGTTGGGGTGCGAAATCCTTCGAAATCGGACCCAGACAATACTTGGGGGCCCGATAACGGCGATGCCGAATGTGCCAACATCTGGATCAATGAAATGCGACTCACTGATTTCGTAAGTGACGGCGGCTCTGCAGCCGTTGGCCAAATGCAATTGCAGTTGGCAGATTTCGCTACGGTCCAAGCGGCAGGAAATTATTCCGGTATCAACTGGGGAGCCGTAGACAGCCGTGTTCAAGACCGTCAACGTAACCAAAAAATGGGGGCCGATGTCAGTACAACCATGCAATTGGGTCAATTCTTTGGCAAACAAGCGCGCGTCTCTTTACCATTCTATTATGGCTACTCCATAGGAGTCATCAATCCAGAATACGATCCTTTTAATCCAGACATCAAATTAGCTAATTACGATTTAGCAACCCGCAAAGAACGCATGCGCCTCGGCCAAGATTTTACAGAGCGTCGCAGCTATAATTTTACCAATGTGCGCAAAGAAGCCAAGGCGGGCACCAAGCCACAATTCTGGAGCCTATCTAATTGGTCGGCTACCTACGCATTTGCCGAGAATATCAAGCGTGATTTCAATATCAAATCCGACATGACGCGTACATGGACAGGCGCCTTGAACTACAATTATACCTTTGCCGGAAAACCTTGGGAACCATTTAAAAAATGGGAGCCAGCTCAAAAAAATCCTTGGTTGAAAGCGCTCAAAGACTTTAATCTCTATTATTTACCTAAGAACGTTACCTTCACCAACGATTATTCTCGAATCTACAATGAAAGACAGATCCGAAATATCAATTTCCCAGAATATAACTTCGACCCAATTTACCTCAAACGCTTTGACTGGAATAGAAACTATCAAGTGGGCTATGACGTTACCAAAGCACTTAAAACTACTTTTACCGCAACCAATCGATCAATTTTTGAAGAAGGAAATAACGGAGTAGACCGCCAAACTAATCCGGAGGGCTATCGAGAATTCATGGATACCATCCGTTCTCAAATGAGCACTTTTGGTCGTACCATGGATTACACCCATAACTACTCGATCAGCTATACGCTCCCATTTGATAAATTCCCAGTTACCTCCTGGCTTTCATCTAACATCAAATATGCTGGTACCTACAATTGGCAACGTGCACCACTTGGTCAAGCAGAATTCGGAAACGTGATCCAAAACACAAGGTCAATTAACATGACTGCTCAAGGTAACTTGGTGACACTCTACAACAAAGTTCCATATTTTAAACGCGTTTTAGCCGACGGAAAAGGGCCAAAAACCAACGTCAATGCCAAGCAAGGCCCTGAGGGCGCGCAAGGCGGCAAGGGAGCTCCTCCAAAGAAAGCCGAATTCAAGCCTAAAAAACCGCTTGAAGAAATGACTGAAAAAGAGCGCAAAGAATATGACCGTCAGTTGGCACGTTTCGAACGCAAACAGGCGCGAATTGAGGAGCTCAAACTAAAGGAAAAAGAGCCGGTCAATCCGATAGTGGGAACGCTTGTGCGCATGCTACTTACTGTCCGAAATATTTCAGGTACTTACAACCTATCAGACGGGACAATGCTCCCAGGTTTCAATCAAGAATCGAGTGTGCTGGGTATGAATGCCCAAACGCTTGGCTTATCTCCGTTTGTTTTCGGACAGCAAGCTTATGATATTTTTGGTCGGGAAACAGGCTATCATGTTGGTGAGTTTGCCCGTGATAACAATTGGTTGGTTCAAAATGAGAACCTCAACAAGCAGTTCATGACCAACCATACGGCAAACCTACAATTGAAAGCCACACTAGAGCCGCTCAAGGACCTCAATATTAACCTCAACGCCTCTAGAAATTACAGCACACAAGCTGGTGAGTTTTTCAGATGGAATCCTGGTAGTTCAATTTTTGAGAGCCAAAGTAGATTTGAAAGCAGCACACTCACCTACACAACCATATCATGGGGGACAGCTTTTGCTAAAATGGACAGCTCTTTCCGCTCACCTATCTTCCAACAAATGATAGCCAATGGACAACAAGTTTCGCAACTCATTGGGGCAACCAATTCCAATGCAAGTTCATTACCAAATGGTTTTTATGATGGCTATTCAGCCACACAGCAAGAAGTTGTAATCGGATCTTTCTTAACTGCCTACACGAATTCTCCGATCAACTCAAAAACAATCAATCCACGCAGCAATATGCCGTTGCCGAACTGGACGATTAACTACTCAGGGCTTACCAAATTTGAATTCACAAAAGATGTAGTGAAATCCTTCAAGCTCAATCACGGTTACTCTTCATCGGTATCAGTAAACGGCATGCAAACTAACCTGAATGCGACGCTTGATGCAGCCGGAATGCCAAATGCCCGAGACCTCAACAACAACTTTATTGCGCCGATGCAAGTTCAAAATATTACGATCTCAGAACGCTTCTCTCCTTTGATCGGGATGTTGGCTACCTGGAATATCCTTGGAAAAAACATAACCACCAACTTTGAATACAAAAAAGACCGCCAAGCGACACTCTCTTTAAACAACAACCAAGTGACAGAAACACTTGGTCAAGAAATCGTTGTAGGAACGGTTGTCAATGTTCCGAAATTAAAATTAGTTCGCAGTATTGATGCCAGTGACCTACTGATCAATGTCAACTTCTCCTTTAGAGATAATGCAACTGTTATTCGCAAAGTTGTTGAGAACACCAACACAGCAACTGCAGGGCAAAAAACTGTGAGTTTTAAACTAGATGCCAACTACAAACTCAACGAATACCTGAGCGCAATTTTCTACTACGAACAATTTATCAATACGCCAAAAGTTTCATTGAGCTACCCTACCGGAAACCTAAAGACAGGGATTACCTTACGTTTTGACCTCAACGGTTTAAAATAAGTACTCATGGTTAGAACTGCTACTCCTGCCGACGTACCTGCAATTTTTTCTCTCATACAAGAACTAGCGAATTACGAACGCGCACCAGAACAAGTGATTAACACGCCCGAGCAGCTTCAAATTGACCTTTTTACCGATAAAATTTGTGAAGCCCTAGTAGCTACCAATGAAAAAAATCAGGTCATTGGTTTTGCCCTCTTTTACACGTCCTATTCGACATGGAAAGGTCGCTGTCTTTATTTGGAGGATTTTTATGTCATCGACGCCGAAAGAAAGCAAGGATACGGCCAGGCTTTATTTGATGAAGTGGTGAACATCGCAAAGAAACGTGGTGTCAAACGCATGGATTGGCAAGTACTTGACTGGAATCATACAGCCCTCAATTTCTATCGACGCAACCATGCTACCCTAGATCCTGAATGGATCAATGGTCGACTTTTTTTTGAATAACAGCTTTCTGATTTTCAAATATTCACAAAAATTGGGTTAATATTCAGCCAATACGAGATGTTGTTCATTTGACACTTAGTCTATAAAATTTTACTATTAAGTTTATTTTGAAATAAGGAGAGAAACAGGTTACTTCTTGTGTGTAGCAGTTGACGTACTGCTTGGAGAGGCAGTTTCATTTTCTAGTTTGATAAGAGTTTAATAGTTTTTGTCGACGTCCGAAAGGAATATACACAAGAGGTTCCTGTCCTTATTACTTCTACTGCACCACTCAGACAATTTTTGTCTACTACTAGGAAAAGGGCTACTTGTTAGCCCTTTTTTTCTTGTACCTGATACAACAGTGGTCTGCTGGGGCTGGCATCATTGCTAAAATTAGCCATTTGCAATTCCATAACATATTCTCCATCTGAGATTGTGCCATCAACAAACACCAATTCAGTAATTGTGCGGTCTTTTCTAGGTTGTTCAGGATACCTCCAAAAAGCATGGTGAAACGCAAGTACGCCTGCATCCTCCTCACGATCTACAGAAGGTGTATCTACCAAAAAATGTTTGGTGTCAAGCTGATCAAGTAAATCCACCACTCCAACATCAAAATAACAAGGGTTTGTTCCTGAGTAATTGGCATTTTTCTTTTCTGGAATGTTGGGAAGTGTCCGAATAATGACAGCCTCCGTGAAAGCGTTTTCCAAAAGTGCTTCTAGTTGATCAGCAAACACCACACGGTCGCCGTTTTCTAAAATTCTCGGGGTGACGCTTAGTAAACTCGCTTTATAAAAATAATGCTCAAAAACCGCATTTACAGGATAATGCTCGCTGCTAATATGACCATATGACTCAGTATGAGTTCCATGCCCGTGAGGGTTAAAATAAATGTCTTTAAAGTTTACTGCGCCTCCTTCAAGCACACTTCCAATAAAGCCATTTGCACGAACTGGCTCCATCCGAGGCGCCTCAACATACCAAGCCTTTGGGTTGGCGTCATCTGCAGTCAAAGGCAAGGATAAATCTAATGGAAATGCCGTGTCAATAAAATGCTGTTCGTCTAGGTAAAAAATCATAGAGTAAAAATAGTGCTTTTCGTATCTTTGCGGCTATGGAAGCACAAAAAGACCGCCTTAAAGACCTCATTTCGCACTCAAAAGAATACGGATTCATCTTTCCGTCCTCAGAAATTTACGATGGCTTAGCCGCTACCTACGACTACGGTCAACTTGGTGCCGAGCTCAAGAACAACATCAAAACATATTGGTGGAAAGCGATGGTTCAGTTACATGAAAACATCGTGGGTCTTGATTCAGCAATCTTTATGCATCCAACAACCTGGAAAGCTTCAGGCCATGTTGATGCCTTCAATGATCCCCTTATCGACAATAAAGATTCCAAAAAACGCTATCGCGCGGATGTCCTGCTCGAAGAGCATATTGAAAAGATCCGTCAAAAAATAGAAAAAGAGCTTGAAAAAGGTCAAAAACGCTTTGGAGAAGCCTTTGATGCTGAACAATTTAGAGCGACGAACCCAAATGTATTGCGCAACCAAGAAAAAATTGAGCAAATCGAGAACCGCATGAAAAATGCACTCGAAGCCAACGACCTCGATGCGGTAAGACAACTCATCATTGACCTCGAGATTGTTTGCCCAATTTCTGGTTCAAAAAACTGGACTGAAGTACGCCAATTCAACCTCATGTTTTCTACAGAATTGGGTTCTGTGGCTGGTGACGCCAGTACCATTTACTTGCGCCCAGAAACCGCACAAGGGATTTTTGTCAATTTTCTAAATGTTCAAAAATCTGGTCGCATGAAAATTCCATTCGGAATTGCACAAATTGGCAAGGCCTTTCGCAATGAAATTGTCGCACGTCAGTTTATTTTCAGAATGCGAGAATTCGAACAAATGGAAATGCAGTTCTTTGTGCGTCCAGGAGAAGAGATGAAATGGTACGAATACTGGAAGGCCGCCAGAACCAAATGGCATCAGAATTTGGGTCTTGGTGAAAGTCTATATCGCTTTCATGACCACCTCAAATTGGCACACTACGCCAATGCAGCTTGCGATATCGAATATCAATTCCCGATGGGTTTCAAAGAACTTGAAGGTATCCACTCGCGCACAGACTTCGACCTCAAACAACACGAACAATATTCAGGAAAAAAACTACAGTTTTTCGATCCCGAACTCAACCAAAGCTATGTGCCTTACGTCGTTGAAACCTCTGTTGGCCTTGACCGCATGTTTTTAGCAGTTTTAAGTGCATCCTACAAAGAAGAGCAACTTGCCGACGGTTCCGAGCGCGTAGTACTGAAAATTCCTGCGGTGCTTGCACCATATAAAGCTGCTATTATGCCATTAATCAAAAAAGATGGCTTACCAGAAAAAGCTCGCGAAATCATGGCAGAACTGCAGCTTGAATATAGTTTGCAATACGACGAAAAAGATTCAATAGGAAAACGCTACCGTCGTCAAGATGCTATTGGAACGCCTTTCTCCATCACAGTGGATCATCAAACACTTGAAGATAACACAGTAACCATCCGCGACCGCGACACCATGGAGCAACAACGCGTCTCGGTTACCGAAATCGAACAAATTCTTGCTCATAAAGCAAGTTGGAAAAGCGTACTTAACGCGCTGCGTGTCGGCTAATACATGTTGCGTCTATTTATTGTGTTTTTTGTTATATCAGTCAATGCACAATTGATTGAAAATCAAAACGGACAAGCTTTTTCCAATGCACCATTCTTTAACCCTCGTATTGTCTCTCAGTTAAAGATTAAGTCTATTGAAGGGTTTTACACTTATAAAAGTGCTGAAACGCCATTTAAACCAAGTCTGGATTGGTATCGCTATCGCTTCAATGAATCAGGGCAGCTTATTGAACAATTAGAGGTCATTCAAAAAGGCAAGCAAAAAGACAGCTCCTTGCATCAATTTGCCTATCATCAAAATGGAAAACTTGCTGTTCACCGCTATCCTGCCTACGGCGGTGCCATTTCAGAACATTATAGCTATGATTCCATGGCTCGGCTCATTTGTATTTCGTATTTCAGAGATCAATTCAAAGAAAATCTCCTTTACAACCTATCGGCCGTATTGATGCGAAAAGAAACTATAGTTTACAACAAGAATCAGGTTCAAGACTATACCCAATATAATCAGTATAATCTGCCCTTTATGGACGTTAGCTGTATTTACAATCCGGATGGTTACCTGCTTGAAAAGGAGCTTTACTTTCGGATGAACCAGCAAAGTCAAAAAGAAGTATATCGCTATGATTTAAAAGGACTTTTAACAGAGAAATCGAAGCTTGGAGAAGGTTTGCAAGCGACAGAAACTTGGAATTATCGCTATGATCAATGGGGTAATCTCATCGAAGTACTCTATTTTAAAAACAAGCAGGCACTCCAAGAATTACAAGTAATATATGACTACAAAACAGGTTATCTTGGCTCAATCATTCAGAAAGATTTAAGTACAAATCAGCTCAAGATTTTACGATTCACTAAATACACTTCTTTTTGAATGAAGATTTGTTAAATATTTCTTAATGGTTTAATTTCAAATACTTTTGGCATCATATTCGCCTTTAAGCACGAAACTTCAGCTTATGAAAACAATTTACACTATCCTTTTCTTGCTCATCAGTACTTCTTACACTTTAGCTCAAAAAGTCAATTATGAAAGTTCAAAGTGGTTTTGGGGTTTTAATATAGGTTCAACTAGGAGCAGCACAGATCTTAAGGATGAAAGTTATAATGGCTTTGGCCTGACCTTGGGCCGCTCATTCAACTATGATTACGGGCATGCCCTTTCTTTTGACTTACGAGGTCGTTTTTTAGCGGGGCAGTGGTATGGTCAAGGTGCAGACTACACTACCTTGGGTTCATCAGTTAATCCAGCTCTTCAATCTTATTTGATTGGCAACCAAAATTATGTGCATAATTTCAGAACCGACATCCGAGAACTTGACCTAGAATTGGTTTTACATGCAGGCAAACTACGCGAGCGCACAGGGTTTGACCCATATGTGTTTGGAGGCCTTGGACTTACTTGGCAACAAAACTGGACAGACGCTCTTGATACAGCTGGCCTGATCTACGACTACAACGCAATGGCTGCAGCTGGCCCACTGACCGAACAGCTACCGGGAGTTTTAGACAACATGTATGAAACACGCCTAGACGGGCTCTCGAATAATGCATGGCAAGTCAACTGGATGCCGAGTTTGGGCTTTGGCTTGGCTTATCACCGAGGGCGCTTCAGCATTGGTTTGGAGCACAAGACCACATTCACAATGTCCGATGACTTTGATGGTTTACAGGACCAAACTGCGCGTCTAAGAAACGACTGGTACCATTACACCTCTGCCATAGTGCAAATACATTTCAAGCAAAGAAATCCTCAACCAAAACCAGTAAGAGAAAACCCAAGACCAAATCCTGTTCCAAACACAGTTCCAAATAATCAATCCAATTCAAACCCATGCCCTACGCCTGAGGTCCAGACGTTCTTTCCGCCTCAAAATGCAGTAACTGTTTCGACAATCAAAATTGAGTTCACCGTTGCCTTTATAAATGGTGCCCAAGATTTAGTGCTACTTAATAGTTTCAATCAATCGATTCCTTTCAATTACAATTCTTTTTCGTCAAGAGTTGAAGCGTTAGTAAACCTCAATCCGGGTATCAATAATTTTACTTTGCGCGCAACTACTCCTTGCGGCACTGACCAACAAACTATTCAGATCAATCGAGAAAATTGCCAAAGACCTGCCATTCAAATAACCAATAATGGCGGTAACAATACTGTTACGCAAGCGGCTTATAATTTTATTGCAACAGTCTTAGGGCAGGTCAATAGCAACCAAATTCAGCTGATCCACAACGGAATGTCTGTCCTCGGATTCAACTTCAATAGTGCCAACGGCCAACTCCAACGCCTGATCAATTTAGCACCTGGTAACAATATCATTCGTGTCGAAGCAAGCAACGCCTGCGGCAATGCTGCAGAACAAATTACAATTACCTATCAGAATTGTGTGGCTCCGGCAATCACAATTCTCTCTCCAGCAATGAATAGTACGGTTCAAAGTTCTGCCTTACGACTCCGCGCCAATTTAGCAAACGTGATGAATCGCGCTTTGATCAAATTACTTGTCAATGGCAATGAAGTCACTTCATTTACATTCAACAACATCAATGGTCTACTTGAATATAGTGGGCAGCTCAATGTAGGAATCAATAATTTCACGCTTACCGCAGCCAATGATTGTGGTACAGACATCGAGACATTTACAATCAACTATGATGCCTGCAAAAAACCAACACTTTCTTTGAATGCAACCATGCCGGCAAATAACGCAACTGTATCTAATGCCGCATTTAATTTATTGGCACAAAGTACTTTCTTGAATCAAAATCAAATTACCCTGAGTTTCAACGGTGTCAGTGGGCAACCGTTTACTTATCAGAATGGATCGATTGCTGCATCTATCAATTTGAAACCTGGGATCAATACCATACTTATTCAAGGTAAGAACGACTGTGATCGCACCAGTCAAAATTTGATCTTAAATTATGTGCCATCACGCCCACCTTGTGATCCACCTCAAGTGATCTATAATATGATTGCCTCTGGAAGTACGGTTAATAATCCAGTATTTACCTATTATGCAACAGTTGTCAATTACACAGCCAATTCAACTATTATTCTTTCAATCAATGGGACGGTTTTAAATGGCTATAGTAATGTCAACGGCAGCTTAGCTGCTGAACTCGGACTCATTGAAGGAAATAACCAGATTTCAATTACAGTTACCAACGACTGTGGGACTTTCACAAATACTTATTACGTAACTTACGTCAACGATGGCAGCGAAGGTGGACAACGAAAACCGACTACCACACCAACCAAACCCGTAACGCCTAAACCGAAGCCAACCAACACAGCTCCAAAACCCGCAGCACCCAAAACAAATACTACTCCAACTAAGCCAGCTGTTAATCAAACAACTAACCCAACAAAAACCAATCCTGGGACCCAAAAGTCAGATACCTTAAAAACGGCTCCAAATACCACAACGAGCCCACAAAAAACGAAAGAAATAAAAACTGAAAAAGGAGGAGGTCGCTAGACCTCCTTTTTTGTGCTTGAATACTTGGGGCTCTGCTCAAATCTTCCTATATTCGCAATCTTAAAATCGCATACAAATGGCAATTATCGGTAAAATTCGCGCCAAATCTGGCCTTCTCGTCGCAATGATCGGACTCGCATTATTAGCGTTCATCCTCAATGATTATCAAAGTTTATTCGGAATCGGTGAAGGTGACTACGGCATTGGCTTGGTCTATGGAGACAAAGTTGATGTTGCTTCATACAGCATCGCTAGTTCGAAATTCCAAGAACAAGAAAGAAATCAAGCCATGCAAAATGGTAAAGAATTCACTGAAACAGACATGGAAGCTTCAAGCGACAAAGCTTGGAATTTCATGGTAGACTCAACTATTCTTAGTAAGGAATACGAAAAACTAGGCATTAGCGTTTCTGACCGTGAACTTGACGCCTACTGGATGGCAAAAGATGGTTTTGGGGTTTTGGCTGACCTCAACCAATTTTTCACTGACTCACTTACTGGTGTTCAAACGCCACAATCAATTGAATCAGGCCGAGTAAAATTAGGCGCTACACTCAACAAACTCAAAACTTCCAAAGATGCGCAAAGCGTTGAGCAATGGAACGGCTTTAAGGCTTACCACACCGATCGTCGCAAGACTGAAAAATATTTTGGTCTCGTTAAACAAGGAATTTTTGTTACAGACCTCGAGGCACAAGACCAATATTTAGCAAACAATGAAAAGAAAACAATCTCTTTTGTTGTTCGTCGCTACACAGAAATCAGTGATGCCGACATCAAAGTAACTGAGGCTGAAGTTAAAGCATACTACGACGAACACAAATCAGACAAAAAATACCTCGTACGCAACCCTAGCCGCGATGTCAAAATGTTTGATGTAAACATTCGCCCGTCAAAAGCTGACTCTACTGTTTTCTCAAATAAAATGAACTTGCTTCGTGCTGGTTTTTCTGCAAGCACTAATGATTCTGCTTTCATTGTGAAAAATAGCGAAACACCTGTTTACTTTAGTGACAAACGTGCAACAGCTGTCCCTGAAGGACACCCGAAAGCAGACCGCTACCAAAACTACCCAAGAAGCCTTGATACCGTTTTCAAAACGGCTGCAATTGGTCAACTTGTAGGTCCGTACGCTTCAAAAGAAAAAATGGTACTTTCTAAAGTAATTGGATTTACACCTGCTAGCTTAAAAGCACGCCACATCCTTATTTCTACGGCAAACTCAACAGATGCTAAAGTCCTTGCGGCCAAAAAGAAAACCGCAGATAGCCTTGTTAAGATTTTAAACAAAACCAACTGGGATGCCATCACGGCTAAGTATTCAGAAGATCCAGGGTCTAAAGACAAAGGTGGACTGTACGAAGATTTCCTTGAAGGAGATATGGTTAAAGAATTTGGTGGCTATTGTGCCACCGCTCCTATCGGAAAAATAGGAGTAGTAAAAACAGATTTCGGTTACCACATCATCGAAGTACTCGAGCGCTCTGCAGAAAAATTCCCATTACTTGCCTCTGTTAACCTCACGTTTAAACCTTCAGAAGAAACAGTTGCGAACATGGAAAGTGAAGTAAACGGTGTTTTATTGAAGCTAGATCGCCAAATTTCGAAAGAAGAAGATCCTTTCAAAAAAGCGGCTTTATTTGACACCATTGTTACGCGCGCATCTTACGCACCGCGCGTCATTCAAATCGAAGATAACGCTCCTAAAGTCTATGGCTTCACAACCACCATGGCCCGTGACCGCATCTTAGAAATGGCATTTGCTGAAGATGCTGCAGTCGGAACCATGACACTTTCACCAATCCGTGACAAAGACAAATACGTCATTGCCATGGTAAGTGCAATTCGCCCAGAAGGAGAACCTTTGTTTGAGAACGTTCGCGCACAAATGGAACGCGAATTAATTCAAGAGAAAAAAGCAAAGCGCTTTATGAACCAAATGGCGGGTAAATCATTACAAACTATTTCTAAGAAGTTCAATACACCTGTTATTGATGCAGAAATTACATTTGGAAACCCTCAAATTTCAAATGCTGGATACGAACCTACAATCGTAGGTAATTTGTTCTCAGGTGCGATTAAAAAAGGTCAACGCACCCTTCCATTAAAAGGTGAAAGTGGTGTTTACGTCATTCAAGTCAAAAAAGTAACAAAAGCTCCAGCAACTAAAAATTATCAAGCTGAACGCGATCAACTAATGCAAGGTCTAATGGGCCAAGTTGAAGGCCAAGCTATGGGTGGTTTGCGCAAAAAAGCAGCTGTTGTCGATAACCGCAAGCTTTCTGAATTAGGCGTGCGTTTGTAATTAAACAACATGACCAAAGCCGAAATTCGCCAGCACTACAAAGCAAAGCGAGCTCAGCTCACACCATTTGAACTATCAAAGATCTCAGCACAAGTGCAAGCACTTGTGCTGGATTCTTTTCAATTCCCTTCGAAATTTGTCAGTCTTTTCTTACCAATAGAAAGTCAAAAAGAAATTTCTACTTACGGTTTATTAGAGGACATCTTATTAAAAGGCGGACATCCCATTTTATCCAAAGCAGATTTCTCAGATCACAGCCTTACGCTCTATCATTATGAAGATCCTAGACAACTCGAAATATCTTCATTTGGCATACCAGAACCCAAATATGGCCGCACCCTATTGCCGGCTAAACTTGACTACGTATTCGTACCCTTATTGGCGATAGATTCTCAAGGGCACCGCGTTGGCTACGGCAAAGGATTTTATGATCGCTTGTTAAAACAATGCAAGCCCGAATGTCAATTTATTGGGCTTCACCTTTTCGATGAATTTATTGAAATTTCGGATGTTAGTGAACACGACATCCCTTTACATTTCTGCTTTACACCAGGAGGAATTTATGATTTCAGAAAATAAAAATCAGGGTAGATTTCACCTGCTCGCCATCATTTTGATTCCTACGAACATGACAGCACTTTTTCTAATTCCAAGAAGACTGTGGTGGTTAACGCTCCTCATCTTAGGAGCATCTGCGTTACTTACTTTTTTGGTTTTGCGGAAGAAGACTTCTTCACAATAACGCCATCAGCCTCAATATTGAGCTCAATTTTTGGCGTCGTGATTAAATCAATTTCTGCCTGACTTGCTTTGGCATCTTCCAGGAAGTGTTTTTGCATTGCAACTGAAATAGTGTCCAAATAAGGAGTACCATGAAAGTAAGCTACTGAACCTGCTTCTGTTGCAGGTGGGATCAAAAAGTGATCTTTAAAGCGAATACGAATGAGGTCTCCGTTTGATGGTTTCACATTCACCCAACAGCCTGCACTTTGACAAACCGCAACCAAAGGGGCCTTGAATGTGTAAGCCTGATCGCTTGGGTTTGCTTTAAAACGCGTCAACATTTCATCAAGTGTTAATGCTTGAGTGGTGTCAACACTTACCGGACCATATGCTTTGTAGGCTACTGAAGTGGATTTACAACTGCTTAGAGCTAAGGCAAATAGGCCTAGGGATAAAAGTGTGCCTTTCATGTATTTTTATTGTAGATAATTTTCGAAGAAGGTGCCGAGATCGTAGTTTTTGTTTTCAACCTGAACAGAAACAATCTGATTGGCAGAAAGAAAGCGTAAAATAACACGGCGTGAAAAAGTATCGTTGGTGATCATATGAAAAGTAGCTAAGTGTGATTTTTCGTCAAACTCTACTGTAAACATATTGGTGTAATACTTCGCATACATCGTAACGTTTTCAGCTGTTACTTCGCTTGGTAGAATAAGCTGGATATGACCACTCGCAACTCCACCTTTGAGTTCTGTTGAATTTTTTGCAGAGGCACTCAGCGATTTTTGTCCGAAGACAAGTAAATTTAGGCAAAGTGCGATAAATAAGAATGCTACTTTTTTCATAAGAGTCATTTTACATACAATGTTATAAAACTACGAAATAATTCAATAAATTGCCAACGTGTCTGATTTAATACGCAAATATCAAGAATTATCCCCCGAGGCTGGTTGTGATGAAGCAGGACGTGGCTGCTTGGCTGGGCCTGTTGTTGCAGCGGCTGTCATCCTAGACCCTAAAAAACCTATCGCTAGATTGAATGATTCAAAGCAATTGAGTGCAAAAAATCGCATGTTGTTGAGGGCTGAAATTATGGATAAAGCCCTCGCTTTTGGAATTGGGATCGTCGATCACACAGAAATCGATCAAATCAATATATTAAATGCCAGCATTTTAGCGATGCATAAGGCACTCGATCAACTCAGCATACGGCCTCAATTTGTTTTAGTAGATGGAAACAGATTCAAACCATACCAAAATCTTCCACACGCTTGCATGATCAAAGGTGATGCACGCTTTGAAGCTATTGCTGCGGCCAGTATTCTTGCTAAGACAGAACGCGACATCCTGATGAGCGAACTACACAAGTCCTATCCGATGTACGCTTGGGAAAAAAATCAAGGTTATCCAACGCTTGCGCATCGCAAGGCAATTACACAATTCGGAGTTTCACCTCATCATCGACTTACTTTTCAATTACTGTCACCCAATCAACAATTAGATTTATTTGATTAAACAAATCAATGTTGATTAGATTATTCGAGCATGTGGAAAGTTGGGACTGTCCAACTTAACTTTGAAGAAAAAGTAAGCATGCGTCAACGCCTAGTCCTTCTCATTTTAAGCAGTCTCGCCTTTATTTGGGTATTATTTGCATCCTATGACTTACTCTCCAACGAGACACTAACCGACTTCCGTAGCTATTTCAACAAAAAAGATGGCAAAGTTTGGATAATCAGAGAGGCTAGTGAATTTGAATGGGATAAGGAAGGGGTTCAAACCACTGAACTCAATCAAAACCTCTATTATTCAGTTACCCGAGCAAGTAAATTCCCGGTAACTATTTTTTTTAGTGCCAAGAGAACCCTTTTTCTCGTTGAAAAAAAAGGCAACTGGAGCAGCAAGGAAGTCAAGCAACTGTTTGAAAATGGCCTATTTCCATTGCAGCTAGGGAAACTTAAAAATTTTGAATTTGGCAAGCTACACGGGCAGTTTAATAAAAACCAATTACTGATTTATGAAGGTGAATTAGATGCGCCGCAGATTCAAGATTTACACCTTAATACAAAATCGTCCTACTCATGGATTACTTGGCAGCAAAATTCTGCCCACGTAACAGATACTTATATCAAACCAAATTTGCGTTATCGCTACGAAAAGTACAGGAACACCTCAAAAAGACTCAAGAAAGTAGATGACTATCGCATTTTTGCAGAAGGGATTCCAGATTTTGTGACGAGTTATTATTTCTATGAAAAAAACTATGCAGCTGAATTAGATCCGAATTTCGAAAAAACACCTTGGTATCGGTGTATGAAGACAGGGTTCGTTCATTTGAAAAAGGATAGTACTAGCCTAGTCATATTTGATTTTCAAGAAAATGCAAATCCATTACTTGTACTGAATGAAGTACTGAGAAAAGAAGAACTCAACGAAGAGGTGCAAGTCTATGACCAACAATGGATCAGTAAACTTATTGAAGCCAAAAAAAATACATGGCATGTTGGTACATTTGGAAGTTATGCTTTTGCGAGTACCGACAAAGAGCTTTTTGATCAAGCATTGGCGGCGGCCAAACTCAATCAAACAATTGCACAAGACACCAATAAAATTGTTCGCATATACGAAAACATGCCTAAAAAGGTCAGTGCAAGATGGGTAGACGCCAACATGAAAAAGTCCCTCACACTTCTCGGCAAAGATGTAGTGATCACGAGTTATCAAAAACTCAATGAGCAACAAGAGCAAGACCGAGATAAAATTCGAGATTATTTTGTCATGAACCCTGGGTCTAGAGTACTTGATTTTGCAAGTTTTTCAGACCGCGGTAATGTGATCTTACAAACAGAGAACCAAAAATTAGTTGGTTATATCAATGGACTAAGAAAATGGGAGAAAGCGCTCAATGGAGAGGTCAAAGATATCTACGGGCTAGCGCTTCTCGAGCAGCTTGTCGTTGTTCAATTTGCCCATGAGGCGCAAGTTTATGATAAATCAGGAAGAATGGTTTATCGCTTAACACATGAGGCAGGAACGAAAATAGGAGCTTATAATTTTAATGGCAAAAAGGAATTTATCTGTTCAAACGGTGGTAATAATCTGCAACTGATCAATGAAAGCGGCGCTACCATTAAACAATTTGCTACGGGAGGACAACTTAAGGATTTTGGGCTATACAAGCAAAATGGCAAGCACTATGTCGGTGTTTTAACGGACAATCAGTATACAACAATTGATCTTGCAAAAAGAAAAATAAGTACTAAACAAAATGTAGATAGCACCTATGTTTTAGCACAATCTTTATCGAGTGCTGCAGCTATTCAACTCAAAAAGAATCAAGTTTTATTGTTACTCAACAGCACTAAAAAACAATTCCAAGTTCCTAATGGCGTTCAATATCTAACTGCTTATCAACAAGGCAAGCAAACAGTTTATTTGTTTCATAGAAATGCCGCTGTATACGCCTTTGATCAATTAGGAAACAAAATATGGGAAAAAACCTTGCCGCTCAAAGAACTCACACAATGCAGAACTTATCAGCACCCAGGTGGCCAAAGTTGCTTGGTATTTTTAGATGCCATAGGCAACCAAATCCACCTTCTTGACGACTTAGGAAGAGATCTTGATCGTCAAGATCGCCATGGTGAAGAACAAGTAGAAATTACGCGCTTCGGATCCAATGCTTATTCAATTACCACCTATCTAGGGACTTATCTTATTCAATATACCAAACAATGAAAAAACTGACTTTCGCATTTTTGCTGTTCAACGCTCTTTTTGTTCAGTCGCAATCATATCTAGGCAATATTACTAGCAACTATGCAGGTGCACTTGGTAATCAACTGAATCCAGCAAGCTTTGTCGACGGTCGCGTCAAATTCGATCTCACGTTGCCAGCCGTTAATTTCTTCACCTATCAAAATTTTGGTTATTTCGACGCCAACGCCATGCGCACCGAACAAGGCAATGGTGGCTATTGGTGGGCCAAATCTTTCACCGATACTGCTATTCTCAATTCTTGGGTCTATCCTTCTTCCACTTTCATTGACCGCTTTATAGTACACAACTATAACGCACAAAGTACTGGAACACTCGGCGCCAACATTAATTTCAATCTCGATCTTTTCAATTTAGCGTTTCATATCGGTGAAAAACGATCTATTGGTCTGAATGCCAGAATGCGCTCGATCACCAATGTCGATAACATGAATCCAAAACTCGCGGTACTTTCCGAAGAAGGCTTAGAGTATCCTGCACTTTGGAATCAAGTAATCGATGAAGAATTGATCAACGTCAACCACATGACATGGGCTGAAATTGGTTTCAATTATAGCCAAGTACTCATCGATAACAAAGAACACTTTCTTAAAATTGGAATCACACCAAAACTACTCTTAGGTTTTGCAAGTGCTTACGTGCATTCTCAAGACTTTACTTACAACCTCGTTAATGAAGATACTTCTCAATTGTTATCCGGGACTTTTGACTACGGTTATTCCAAAGAAGTGGGTGATTTTATTACTGCAGGTGTCAACGGAGCTATTAACAACAATAATATTGCAGATTACCTCAAGCCAGGTTCTAAAGGTTTCGGCCTTGATATAGGCGCCATCTATGAATGGCGTCCAAACTATGCCAAATACAAATATGACATGGATGGCAAAACGGATCTTTGGATGCGCCAAGAAACAAAATACAAAGCGCGCGTTGGTCTATCTATCATTGACATGGGAGGCATGAAATTCACTAAAGGAGGTTTGAGCCGAAATTTTGTAGTCAATACGAGCAATTTATTTGACCTCCACACTTTTGAAAGTGCTACAGATTTGGCCTCTTTCGATGGCATCATTGACTCCTTGATCACGGCTTCTAGTGCAAATGGAACTCAAGATTGGGTTGCCCTACAAGACCCTTCACAAAACTTTCGAATGCGCACACCAACTGCATTAAGCCTGCAAGCCGACTACCATGTCTGGAAATATTTCTACGTGAATGCGACTGCCATGCTTAATATGATTCCAAAAAATAAAGACACCAAAGTGCATATAGCAAGTCAATTGAGCTTCACACCAAGCTTTGATAGCCCATATTTTGGTCTATATGTGCCATTCGTGTATAATCAATACAGCGGCTTCAAATATGGCTTGGCTACAAGAATTGGCCCACTGATTTTAGGACTCAACGACATGAATTTACTGCGTGCTAAGAATGAAATTAGTGGTATTGACTTTTATGCTGGCTTGAGACTCCCTATTCTTTACCACCGCGTTAAGGATAAAGATAAAGACAAGGTTTCGGACCGCATGGATGAATGTAAAAACGTGCCTGGCACCTGGAACTTCCTCGGTTGCCCTGACACGGATGGCGACGGCATTCCAGATTCTGAAGATGACTGTGTTGAAGTCAAAGGCATCAAAGAATTCAAAGGTTGCCCGGATACAGACGGCGACAA
>DLPC01000007.1:222126-264975 GCA_002478565.1 Flavobacteriales bacterium UBA7468
ACAGACGGCGACAAAATCATTGACAGCGAAGACGCCTGCCCAACCGTTGCTGGTGTTGTTGCGCTGAAAGGTTGTCCGGACAAAGACGCTGATGGCGTTACAGATGCAGAAGATGTGTGTCCTGAAAATGCAGGCCCTAAGGAAAATCAAGGATGTCCGGACAAAGATGCCGATGGCCTCTTCGACTTTATCGACCAATGCCCTGAAATTGCAGGTCCAAAAGAAAATCAAGGTTGTCCATGGCCAGATACAGATGCCGATGGCCTTTTAGATAAAGATGATGAATGTCCGAATTTAGCGGGTCCTAAGGCAAATAAGGGTTGCCCTTACAAAGACTCTGACAAAGATGGTTTACTCGACAAAGATGACGATTGCCCTAACACGCCTGGGCCAAAAACAAACAAAGGATGCCCAGTCATTGAACAAGCCGTTATCGAAGTATTGAAAACCGCATTTGATAACCTCGAATTCGAAACAAACAAAGATGTCATTTTTGAAAGCTCCAAGCCGTCATTGAACGAATTAGCCATTGTTTTACAGAAAAAGACAACCTGGAAGTTGCAAATCTCTGGACATACGGATAACGTAGGCGACGACAACCTCAATATGGTCTTGTCTAAAAAACGTGCAGAGGCACTCAAGGCCTATTTAGTGTCACAAGGAATTGATCCTTCCCGTTTGATTACCCAATATTTCGGAGAGACCAAACCTATTGCGCCAAATGATACGCCTGAAGGCCGCCAGAAGAACAGACGCGTTGAAATGAAAATTGTGTTTGAATAAAACAGACTCAACTTTACACCCATCAAAAAGGGCGGCCCTGAAGCCGCCCTTTTTGATGTTAAGCCTATGTTAAGTACATATTGACGCTAATTAACGCTTTGTTAATATTGCATTAATGTACTCATCAAGATACTACATGACCTTTGCAGTACAAATTTTAAAGTACAGCAATGAAGCTATTTACCTCAATCTTAGGCAGTTTATTCTTAATGCTCTTATCGTCTTATGCGCTCGGGCAAACCGGTACAATTTCAGGCACCGTCACGGATGAAGATCAGAAAATTCTCAAAGAATTCACCGTTAAACTTTCTGCTCCAATCAAAGCAACTATCGACCTCGAGAAAGGAACATTCTCGTTTTTGAATGTCCCAGTCGGAACCTATACCATAGAAGTCAAAGCGCCTGGTTTTGAACCATTCAAAAGTGCGGCCATTGAAGTATTATCAGGTCAAAATAGTCCTGTAACAGTGAACATGACCACACGCGCTCAAACTACCAAAGACATCCGAGTAAGCGGTGGGAAAGTTGATAAAAATAAAGGTGACATGGAAGTCACTAAAATGCAAATCAATCAGGCTGGTGTAGTAGATGGCATGAATAAAAATACCATTGTTAAAAATCCTGATTCACGCGTTTCTCAAGTTTTCAAAAGAGTGAGCGGTGCCAGTGTGCAAGACAACAAATTTGTCGTTGTCAGAGGCCTTAGTGACCGTTATAATTTCGCCTTAATCAATGGTGCTTCATTACCAAGCACGGAAAGTGATCGTAAAGCCTTTTCATTTGATATTTTCCCGTCTAATATGCTTGAAAACCTTTTCATCATGAAAAGTGCAACTCCTGAATTACCCGGCGAGTTTGCAGGTGGCGTCATTGACATAAAGACAGTTGAACCTCGCGCAGAGAAATTTCAAAATATTCAGCTTGGTATGGGGTATAATTCTATTGCAACCTTAAAAGATTTTAGAACATATAATGGAAGCACTACCGACATCCTTGGATTTGGGAATAACGGTAGAGCTATTCCTGATGGCCTCCCAACTACTGCAGAATTTAGTGCATTGTCTGCTCAACAAAAAGCTGATTTAGCCAAACTCATCCCTTCAAGTTGGGCAACATCAAGGGGAATGGCCCTACCAAATGGCAGTTTGCAATATAGCGTTGGCAACAAAGTTAAACTTGATGATAAAAAGAGTTTGTCTTATGTATTTGCTTATTCCTACTCTAATTCAAATAATTTCAGTCAAGTAACAAGACGTGAATTCGAGGAGCAAGCTTCAGGCATTATTACCAAAAACGAACTAAAAGATTCAGCATTTACTAAGTCTATACTAAATACCGCGCTTTTCAATATAAAATACGACTTAGGCAAAAGAACAGAAATTCAATTAAAGACCCTTTATTCGGTATCATCTGACGATAAAGTGAATTTGCGTCAAGGTAAGCGCGATATGGATATTGAATCAATGTACAATGAGCGCTCAACTAACATTTGGTATACACAGAACAACTTACTCACGACACAATTGATCGGGAAGCACAATTGGAAAGACGATTGGAAATTTAACTGGACAGCTGGTTACAGTCATGTAGCACGTGATATTCCATTCTTGCGCCGCATGGTTTATCAGCAAGTTGATACTACACTTCCTTACTTTGCAGTTGTTCAGAATAATGATATTTCGACCCTCGGTGCTGGTAATATGTTTTGGTCATCTATGAATGAAAATATTGCAAGCGCTCGCTATGACTTTTCTAAACAAATTGGTGGTGACGATTCAAAAAATTTAATCAAGTTTGGTGGCTTGCATCAATACAGAGGCCGTGACTTCGCTGCCAGAAACTTAGGATTCTCTAAATATGATCCGGCTGGTTCTGCTTCTTTCAATTCAAGTCTTTTGCTTTTGCCGGAAGATCAAATCTTTGCTACAGAAAATTTAGGCCTTACCGCTACTGGTCAAGGTGGTTTCAAACTTGAGGAAGGTACCAACGTTGATGACAGCTACGACGCATCATCTTTATTACACGCCGCTTATGCCATGATCGATGCCCGTTTATTTAAGAAACTTCGCGTTGTAACTGGTTTACGCGCAGAATCTTATCAGCAAAAATTCCATTATGTAGAGTTTGGTTCAAATGAAGACAAATATTTGGACACCACTGTAATTGACCTGTTACCTTCTATTAACTTAACTTACAAGTTTACAGAGCGTTTTCAATGGAGAGCGAGTGCAGCACGCACGGTTAGCCGCCCAGAATTCCGCGAATTAGCACCGTTTACATTCTACAACTTCTTAAACGATAACCTTGCCTCTGGTAACCCACAATTGAGACGTGCTACCATCAATAATTATGATACTCGCTTGGAATACTTCCCGGGTAAAGGACAAATCATTAGTGTTTCTGGATTTTACAAAACTTTTGTAGATCCTATCGAACTTTTGTTGCGCACTGGAACTTCAGGACAACCTGAGCTTTACTACAACAATATCGCCAAAGCGAATAGTTACGGAGCTGAGCTCGAGTACCGCATGAATTTGGGATGGATGAACCGCACAGATTCAAATTCAGTTTTTTCAAGAACGACCTTCTATACCAACGCTTCATACATTCGTTCTGCAGCTGACCTCAGCGCTTATGCTGGCTTAGAAGAATACCCTGGTTCTACACGTCCGTTACAGGGTCAGTCTCCTTATATCTTGAATGTAGGGTTGTTCTATGAAAGTAAGAAAGACCTGATGGTGAATTTTTCTTACAACTATGTTGGGCAACGCATTGCTATTGCCGGTAGTATCCAAGAGCCAAGTGTTTGGGAAAATGGACGCCACGTACTTGACCTCCAAATTGGTAAAACTTGGAAAGATAAATACGAACTCAAATTAAACTGTGCTGACCTCCTCGCACAAGACCTCATCTTCTTTCAAGATATCAACAAAAACAAGCGCTATGATAAGGGAGTAGATAGTGCTTGGCAAGAAATTACTTTTGGTCAGACCATCACACTCAACTTTAAATACAAATTTTAAATCACCATGTTAAGAAATTACTCTTGTATTCTTAACACAGACTTAAAGAACATTTAAGTATCCTATAACTTAAGCAGCCGTTGTTAGCAAGAACTTTGTATCGTATAAAAATTAAAAGATGAAAAAGATTTACAATTTAATGACTGCCCTTTGCATTGGTGCTTCTGCCTTTGCTCAGGATGCTTTCTGGACACCAACTGCTTATCGTGGTGCGTTTCCAGTAACAGACAACACACCAGCAACAGACTGGACATCTGGCTGGGCTAATTTTGATCCGGAAAACACTGTTTATCCTGCAACTGTTACTACAGTTTCAGCAGACATTACTACAAACACAACTTGGAGTGGTGTCGTTAAATTGATGAACAAAATCTATGTAAAAAATAACGCTACATTGACCATTGCTCCAGGAACAATTATCCGCGGTGACAAATTAACACAAGGATCTTTGATCATTACGCGTGGTGCTAAAATTATGGCTGATGGTACAGCAGCAAACCCAATCGTTTTTACTTCTAATGAGGCAGTAGGTGCGCGTAATGAAGGTGATTGGGGTGGTTTAGTCCTATTAGGTTTGGCAAAAAATAACCAACCTGGTGGTGTTGCCAACATCGAAGGAATCGTACCTACAACCGATACACAATATGGCGGAAACTTCGATAATGACAACTCAGGTATTCTTCGCTACGTTCGCGTAGAGTTTGCTGGAATTGCATTAGAGCCGAATAAAGAAATCAACGGAATTACGTTTGGTTCAGTGGGCAACCTAACAACTGTAGATTATGTTCAGGTTTCTTTTTCTGGAGATGACTCTTTTGAGTGGTTTGGTGGTACTGTAAATTGTAAGCATTTGATCGCTTACCGTGGATTAGACGACGATTTCGACTGTGACTTCGGTTTCCGAGGTAAAGTACAATTTGCACTCTCTATTCGCGACAAAGATTTATATGATGCACCTGGAGACTCTAACGCTTTTGAGTGTGATAACGATGCTGCTGGTTCAACAGCAACACCTAAAACACGCCCTATCTTCTCAAACGTTACTTTAGTAGGTCCAAAAGGAAATGGCTCAACAGCTTTACCTACAGGTGAGAAATTTGAAAAAGCTTTCCGTTTACGTCGTAACTCAGCTGTTTCTGTACTTAACTCATTAGTTACAGGCTGGGAAAAAGGATTATCTATCGAGGGCGCTCCTGTAGTTGCCAACTTAAACGGAGACACAATGGTTTTTGTCAACAACATCCTTACGAACTTTGCTCAACCAAGTTGGTCATCAAGTAATACGAACACTGTAATTAATTCTGGAGGCTCAACAGCTGCATGGTACAATTCATGGTGGGGTGTAGATGGCAATGACTCTACACAAACATTAGCACAAGTGAACTGGGTAAATTTATTTCCAGCTTTAGGTGTTACCCCAGATGCAAGACTAGGTGCAGGATCAGTAGCTGCAACAGGTGCTACCTTCATGAATCCAGTATTTTACTCGGTTGCTACACCAGTTGTTGCTACGACTTCATATACTTATTGCCAAGGAGCAACTGCTACTGTACTTTCAGCTACAGCTCTAACAGGAAATACCCTTCGTTGGTATACGCAAGCTATTGGTGGAACTTACACTACTACAGCTCCTGTACCAAGCACTACAACAGCAGGAACTTATACATACTACGTTTCTCAAGCAAATGCTGGAAATGATGAAAGTATGCGCGCTGCCATTACCGTTACTGTTAATGCTTTACCAGCAACTCCGGTAATTACCGCAAGTGGTTCTACCACTTTCTGTACGGGTGGTTCTGTGGATTTAACTTCAAGTGCAGCATCTGGCAATGTGTGGTCAACAAACGCTACAGCAGCTACGATTACAGTAGCAACAACCGGTAACTACACAGTAACTGTTACTGATGCCAATGGTTGTTCAAGTGTTTCTGCTCCAATTTCTGTGAACGTTTCTAACGCTCCTGCTCCAACTATCAGCGCATCTAGTACACAAGCGTGTTCTGGTGATGTCGTAACGGTTACGTCATCAGCAGCTGATTCATATTTGTGGTCTACTGGTGATACCACACAAACTATTCAAGTTACTGCAACAGCAGCGGTTTATGTAACTGTAACAAACGCAAATGCTTGTGACGGTGTTGGCCAATCAGCAACAACAAATATTACCTTTACAGCGACACCTACAGCAGCAGGTTCATTTACTTCAGCTGGCAATGTTGTAACTTTTACAAACACATCTACCGGAGCCACTTCTTACTCTTGGGATTTCGGTGATTTCACCAACTCTTCAGCAACAGCTCCTGCACATGCATATGCAGCTAACGGTGCTTACACGGCAGTATTAACTGCTATCAACGGTAACTGTACAGATACTTTAACATTTGAAATTTCAATTGAAGTAGGAATTGAAGAAAACAACAGCATGAGTTTTGAAGTATATCCAAACCCTGCAAATGCTCAGGTATTGGTTGCTTTCGAAAACAATACCGAAGCTTCAGTTACCATTTTAGATGCAATGGGCCGAGTAGTTTTTGCGCAAGCAATTAACGAAATAGGTTCGCAAGTGCTTCCAATTAATGTTTCAGAGCTTGCCTCAGGAAGCTACACAGTACAAATCATTAGCGATAATCAAGTAGGCGTTAAACGCTTAATGATTCGCAAATAATAAATGCCACTTTAAAGAGGGGGCTTAGGCCCCCTCTTTTTTTACCCTCTAATTTATACACGATGGAAAACACAAAAGGACATACCATATTGATCGTAGATGACGAGCCAGATATCTTGGAGTTTTTATCCTATAATGTGCGTAAAGAAGGATACAAAGTATTCACTGCTAGCAATGGTATGGAAGCACTGAGATTGGTGCAACAAATCAATCCATCCTTGATTCTATTAGATGTCATGATGCCAAAAATGGATGGGATTGAAACCTGTCAAGTCATCAGAAAGGACCTCAATATGGTCCAACCAATTATTGCTTTTTTAACAGCTCGTACCGAAGACTATGCTCAAATTGCAGGTTTCGAGGCAGGTGCCGATGATTACATCAACAAACCAATCAGGCCAAGATTACTGATAAGTAAAATTGAGTCCTTACTGAGAAGAACCAAAAACAAAAGTATTCAAGAAGGTTCAGATAAAATCACCATTGACCGAGACCGTTTTGTGGTAGAGATAGAAGGTAAAGAATTACAATTACCAAAAAAGGAATTTGAATTACTTGAATTATTAGCTTCTCGTCCTGGAAAAGTGTTCAATCGCGATCAAATCTTAGCAGTAGTTTGGGGAAATGATACAATTGTAGGTGAACGTACAATAGATGTTCACATCAGAAAATTGCGAGAAAAACTCGGAGATGCGTATATTCGTACCATAAAAGGAGTCGGATATACCTTCAACGAAAAGTGAGCAGATCAAGACCAAGTTTTTTAATTCTCAGCGGTAGTATACTTTTCTACGTCTTAAGTCTACTTTTTACACTTTTTGTACACTTACAATTTGTGACCTTGAGTGCCACGCTCATTTTTTTAATCCCGTTAGTCAGCGGGATTTTTGCATATACCATCTTCTATTATATTATCAAGCGCTTTCTTCAATATCGCATGAGCTTGATTTATCGAAGTATCCAAAATGCTGATCCATCAACGCGGCAAGAAAAGAGCATCGATCAATTAGTCGAGCAAGGGGAAAAAGACGTACAAGAGTGGAAACAAAAGCGAAACCAAGAAATAGAAAAACTCCAAGAGCAAGCTGCTTTTCGTAAAGAATTTCTTGGCAACCTTGCTCATGAACTCAAAACACCGGTTTTTTCAATTCAAGGATATATTGATTCTTTACTTGATGGAGGAATGGATGACCCAAAGGTCCTTAGAACTTTTTTAGAGCGTGCTGCCAAATCAACAGAGCGCATGACACACATCCTAGATGACCTCGATCAACTAACTAAACTAGAATTGGAAAGAATTCCGCTTGACTTGCGTAGCTTCGATATCCTTGACTTGACTCGAGAAATATTTGAATCCCTAGAGCTTTTTGCCAAAGAAAAAAACTTTCGTTTAAAATTAGAATCGTCTAATCCTTATTGCTACGTCATGGCAGACCGCAACAAGATCTCGCAAGTACTGATCAATTTATTGAACAATGCCATCGCCTATGGCAATCAAAATGGCGAACTAACGGTTAGTGTTGTTGAAATCGACCATACCTATAACATTCAAATCAAAGACAACGGACCTGGTATCGAACCTGAGCATTTACCAAGACTTTTTGAACGTTTTTATAGAGTTGAGAAAAGCCGAAATCGCAATGAAGGTGGTTCAGGACTTGGTCTTGCTATTGTCAAACATATTGTAGAATCTCACGGCCAACAAATTCAAGTAAGTAGTCAGGTCGGTCACGGAACCATGTTTAATTTTTCTTTGGAAAAAAGCAAAGCTTCTGGCCCGGTAAGTTCTAGAGGTATTCCCTTAAAATGACAGAAAACATTCAAATTTTCAGTCTCAAACAAGTAGCGCTTTCCATCGAAAAAACGATTGCGAACAGGTATCATCAAAATTATTGGGTCAAAGCTGAAATTCATAAACTCAATAAATACCCTAGTGGGCATGCATTCCCTGAACTCGTTGAAAAAGAGGAGGGTAAGATTGTCGCTCAAATGAATGGCAGTATTTGGAAGCAAAACCTTCAACGCATCGAGAAAATCTTTGCTGATCAAGTTCAAGAACCACTCAAAGATGGCATTCAAGTTCTAATGCTCGTAAAAGTGAGCTTCAACCCAACATTCGGCCTTAGTTTGCAAATACAAGATATTGACCCTGCCTTCACGCTGGGGCAATTGCAAAAAGAAAAAGATATTACGCTTAAAAAACTCAAAGCAGAGGGTTTACTTCAAACCAATCAACTACTACCCTACCCTTTGCTCGCCAAACGAATTGCGATCATTTCTGCCGCTACTAGCAAAGGTCTTTCAGATTTTTATCAAGTTCTAGATCAAAACAGTTTTGGTTATACCTTCCACACCCAACTTTTTGAAGCCTATGTGCAAGGGGATATTGCGATTGATTCTATTATTGCGGCACTGCAACAAATAGAAAATCATAAAAGCAAATTTGATGTAGTTGTTATTGTAAGAGGTGGCGGCGCAGAGGTAGGGCTGACTTGCTACAATAACTATGAACTTTGTAAGGCCATCGCAAGCTTCCCGCTGCCAATCATCACGGGAATTGGGCATTCAACAAACTTAACAGTGGCAGAGTTAATCGCCTATTCTTCAGCTATCACTCCCACACAATTAGCCGAGATGCTCATCGCTCAATTCCGAGACTTTGAACTCCGCGTCGAAAGGTTAAGCCAAGCCGTGGTGAAAAATGCACAATTGCAAATTCAACGCAATCGCGAAAAAATGTCGCAAGTAGTACAAAACTTGGTTTGGGTAAAAAATCAGTTTTTCAAAATGAAACTGACAGAGCTTTCTCATCTCGAACAAAAAATTGAATTATTGAACCCTATTCACATTTTAAAAAGAGGGTTTACCATCACTACGATAGAAGGCAAACTACTCAAAAATGCGGAAGGCCTCGTTGAGGGTCAGCTCATCAGTACACAGACCGACAACGCTTTGATTAATGCTACAATTACCTCAATCGAAAAGAATGGAAATTAGTGGGTAGAAGTCATGTTTGCAGGTACACAAATGATAAAATCTGCTTTTCCCAAATGTTCTTTATCTAACCTTTTCATATTTTCCTGACTCACCGTACTAATTGTTAGGGTACTCATTTGTGGTGCTTCCTGCTTTATATACCACATAATCCCTTGGTAATAATCCGAATGATACGCACCATTGAAATGAAGGTGAACTGTTTGTGCATTTCGCCACGGGTTATGCAAAATAAAATGAGCCATTGTTGCATCCTTTATGGCTTGCGCTTCCACCATACGCCATCCAGCACCCGGGCCCATGTGGGCACCCATTTGCTTCATGGCTTGGTACTGACTTAAAGTGGTATCAAAAGCAAAATTCAAGGGTGCCATTTGGTTTTTGATGTTTTCAGGAAGTGTGTCAAGCGCAGCCCGGCCTTTTTTGAAAAGTAAGCTGGCATACTTTCGTTGAATATTACTAGCCACGCAACTCAGCTGCTTTGCTTTTGCAAAATCAACAAGAGGTGCGTAATCAGTTTGATAATTTGGCCAAAGTCTCAATGTATCTTTGAGCCGGTCCTCTTTGATCGCCAATTGACCATTTACATAGGCACTCAAAATTTCTTGTTGATCTTGCTCAAACATTTCAAAACCAAGCTGTAGGTTTTGCCCGTGTTGGTCATACATGTCCTGGACAAGCTCTAATTGCAACCAATGCGCAATCGGATTATCGTGAAACTCGCCAAACAATACGAGGTCAACCTCACCCGCTTTTGAACTCATCGTTTTAAATGAAACCTCTTTACCCCTTGCATTATAAATTTTATAAGCTGGGAGGTCTTGCGCGATTAATACTTGAGAGAGAACTGAGAAAAATAGAAGTGCGGTAATTTTCATAAAATGCAATATTAGTAATGTGAAGTTATAGAATGTTATCATTCTTTTGATTCTTTTGATTCTTTTGATTCTTTTGATTCTTTTGATTCTTTTGATTCTTTTGAAGTTTTTCAGAAAATTTTTGTCGTAATTTTACTTAAAACCCAATGTATGAAAAGTAATTTCCTCTTCCTTTCAATCATTTTTCTTTCTTACATCTCCCAAAGCAATGCGCAAACTTGGAGTGGTGAAGTTGCTCAAATATTTTATAATAAATGTACTGCCTGCCATCATCCAGGTGGAGCTGCACCTTTTTCTTTGATGACGCATGCCGAAGTAAGCCCCTTGGCTGCAGCTGTTTACCAATGTGTCAATACCGGTGAAATGCCGCCTTGGCCACCCGACAATAATTACCAACAATACCAACATAACCGTGCACTGTCAAATTCGGAGAAAACTACAATTATCAATTGGCTTAACAACGGTGCACAAGAGGGGAATGCCACCCAGACCCCACCTCCTCCAGTTTACAGCTCTACTACGTTTTTAGGTAATGGCGATTTACAAGTTCAGATCCCAACCTACATGTCCAAAGCAACGACCCATGACGACTACGTTTGCTTCAACATCCCAACAAACCTTACACAAAACCGCATCATTAAAGCGGTAGAAGTAGTTCCAGGAAATAGAGAAATTGTTCATCACTGCCTTGTGTACCTAGACCCAAATAGCGCAGAAACAACAGACACTATTGGCGGCAACTGTGCAAGCCCGAACAATGGTACTACAAAGCTTATTACTGGCTACACACCCGGTGCCACTCCCATGATCTTGCCTTCTGCTGATCCACTGAAGCTCGGGCTTGATATTGGCCCTGGTTCATCGATCTATTTCGCGATGCACTACCCCGTGGGCTCTTATGGTCAGTACGATTCTACCAAAGTGATTTTGCATTTTTATCCTGTCGGAACCACAAATGTGCGCCAAATTAATGCCGGGCCACTGCTTGCCGATTACAATTTTAGTTTACCAGCCAATCAAGTCACGCAACTAAATGCTTTCTTTCCTGCAGCTAGCGGTGCCACGATTCCAACGAACTTTTCAGTTCTTTCAGTTTTTCCGCATATGCACCTTCTCGGAACAAACATCAAAGCCTATGCTTATAAAGCAGGTGCCGACACCATCAAATTTGTGAATGTTCCCAAATGGGACTTCATGTGGCAAGATTTTTACTTTTTTAAGCATTTGCAAAAAGTACCTACTGGTTACAAACTCAAAAGCGAGGGCACTTATGACAATACTGCGAACAATCCGAATAATCCCAATTCACCACCCCAAACAGTTTTCAGCGGATTCAATACCACTGACGAAATGTTTCTCACCTATTTTCATTACCTCCCCTATCAACCCGGCGACGAAACCTATGACTTAGAGGCCTTATCTGTATTATCTGTAAATAATATGCTTGCATTCGAACCAAGTACAATTGTAGCTTATCCAAATCCTTTTACAGAAAATATTACAATCGAATTCCCTGTTGGTTTGAGCAGTACTGACCTCATTTATCTTTATGACGCTTATGGACATCTGATCAGTAAGCTGCCTTTTGATATCGGGGCAACTCAGATTCAATTGCAATTGAATTCGAATTCAGCAGACATTAATCCGGCTGCAGCTAGCTCGATTCCTAATGGAGTTTATTATATTTCTGCGCGCTTGAACGGCAAACTTCTCACAAAAAAACTCATCAAGTTATAAAGATGGCTTTTTTGAAACTGTAAAATTCCTTATCTTTGCACTCCCAAGGTCTCATGGCCGAGCGGTTAGGCACCGGTCTGCAAAACCGTCTACAGCAGTTCGAATCTGCTTGAGACCTCTTGGAAATTTCAAAACCCCTGAACAACAGGGGTTTTTTTTTGACCTAATTTTGAATATTAATTGGGTATTTCGCAAATGTCATTTTACAAGTTGCGAAATCAGCAATAGTTCTTAGTGATTCATTGATTTAATTTGTTTGAAATTTTAAATCTTTAATCATGAAAAAGCAAATTGTAAAAACGATCCTATTTTTTTTCACGTTAACTGTAGGATTGAGCGGATGTAGTAAATATTCCGATGGTCCAAATTTTACTTTAAAAACCAAAGAAGCAAGATTGTGTAGAACATGGAATGTGGTATCAATCGGCTCAGAGGTTATAAATGGATATTATCAACTAAAATTCACGTTTGATAAGAATTCCAATTTAACAATCCGAGATATCTCAACTGAACCCGGTTGGGAATATGACGATGCTTATGCTGGCGAATGGCGTTTCTCTCAAGACAAAAAGGATATTGAATTGATCATAGATGGTGAAATTAGTTTTGCCACCATAGATAGACTAACTAGTGACGAACTCTGGTTTAAACTTGATGGCGAACAATTCAAATTGAAAGCAGAATAAAGTGAGGCTCCGCTTTCTAAATGAATCATAAGTATTAAACTCCGCCATGTTAAATCTATATTAACTTTTCCTCGGTCTCTCTATAACTGTTCTTCATTTTTCACGGATTTTGAGGACTTTGTGTTAGAATGACAATAATTAATCGTTATTGATGCGAAATCATGCCCTATTCCTTTTGGCAAGGGCACAAAGTTTTTTTATATTTGGCGTTCAATTGTAAAAATGAAAAATTAAAAACTATCATTATGGACAAAAAACAAAAAACAGCCGGTGGGTTCTCTGCGATCATTGCTTTTCTGGCTATTGCACTTTCTTTGATCGCCGGTATCATGATTTACAAGTACATTTTCGGTGATCCAGGAAACTTCGTGGATCGCAACCCTGAAAACGAACCTGTAGAAGGTAACCTACTCGGAGTAATCTATAAAGGTGGTTTTATCGTACCAGGATTGGTTGCGATCAACATCATCATTTTAATTTTCTCAATTGAGCGTTTAGTTACGTTAATGTTAGCTAACGGAAAAGGAAAAGCAAACAAATTCATTGAAAACATCAAAGAATTAATGGCTGCTAAAAACTATGCTGGTGCTATCGAAGCTTGTGATGCACAAAAAGGATCACTTGCCAATGTTGTACGCGCTGGTTTGATTAAATACCAATTGATGGCTAAAGATAGCCACATGGATAAAGAACACAAATTAGAATCTTTGAAAAAAGAACTTGAAGAAGCTACAGCACTTGAATTGCCTATGTTGTCTAAAAACTTACCAGTTCTTTCTACCACTGCATCAATCGCTACACTTATCGGTTTGATCGGTACCGTACTTGGTATGATTCGTTCATTTGCCGCGATGTCACAAGGAGCACCTGATACAGCAGAACTTTCTACTGGTATCTCTGAGGCCTTGATCAACACCGCATTTGGTATTACTGGTTCTACAATTGCGATCATCATGTTCAACTTCTTCTCAACGAAGATTGATGCCATGACCTACAGCATTGACGAAGCTAGCTTTACTATTGTTCAGGACTTCGCTGCCAACAATTAATATTTTACTAACTAGTAAAAAACTCAAGCAATGCCAAAAATTAAAATGCCGAAAGGATCTCCTTCCATAGACATGACGCCTATGGTGGACTTGGCGTTCTTGCTTGTGACCTTCTTTATGTTGACGGCTTCATTCCGTACGGCAGAGCCTGTAACCGTAGAAACGCCATCAAGTATCAGTGACAAAATCATTCCTGAAAATGTCATCATGGTAACACTTGATCGTGACGGACGCGCGTTCTTTAATCTGTCAAATGCGGAAGCCCGAAAAGAAATGCTAAACAACATGCTCGGTAAATACAAAGTTTCTTTGAACGAAGAGCAAGTTGAGGAATTTGCATTCATGTCAACTTTTGGTTGTACCATGCAAGAACTTCCTGCATACATGAGTACTGAAGCAGCTAAGCGTGCGTCTTTCCCTACCAAAGGGATCCCGACAGACTCTACGCGCAATGAATTATTAGATTGGATTTCTTTCGCTGCTTCAGCAGCAGCCAACACCGGTCGAACTGCCTTTGAAGAGGCCAAGCAGAAAGGTGGAGAGCCAAAAATGGAAGATTTCAAACCAAAATTCATTTTACGCGTCGATTCAAAAACACGCTACAAAGATGCAGCTATAGTGATTGATGTATTCAGAGAATTGAATTTGAATAACTTAAATTTCGTAACCTCTGCGGAAGCAATTCCGGTTAACTAACAACACATGGCAGAAATCGCAGAAAGCGGCGGCGGCGGCGGCGGCAAAGGTAAGAAAAGAGCAAAAAAAGGCTCCACACGTGTCGACATGACACCAATGGTTGACCTTGCCTTCCTATTACTTACTTTCTTTGTCTTGACCTCAACTTTTAGTAAGCCAAAGGTCATGCCCCTGAACTACCCCGCAAAAATCAAAGATCCGACAACGGTCAAAGCACCGAAAGTCAACAACGCGGCTACTTTTATTTTAGCTGACGACAAAGTTTACTACTATCGTGGTGAATTTTATCCTAAATCCAAACCCGGACCAGACGGGCCAACCGTTCTTGAAGAGGCAAATTTTGGTTCCGGAGAAAATAGTGTCAGAAAATTGTTAGCTTCTTGGAACGAATACGTTATTGTTAATAAGGCGATTCTTCAACAAAAGCTCGACAAAAAGCAAATTGCAGATAGTACCTTTACAAGGTTAGTAGACGAACTCACAGTAGATAAAGAAGCTGTTAAAGTTCTGATCAAAACCGACGATAAAGCACTTTGTAAAAGCTTCATTGACTTAGTTGACGAACTCAAGATAGCCAACGTTGGTGTCATTGCACCAACTGACCTATCGCCTGCAGAGAAAGATTTGTTAAAAGAAAAAAACTAAAGTCATGACAGTCATTTATATCATCGTAGCACTCGTCACAGGTTTCTCTCTCTTTGACTACTATGTCAACAAGAACTGGGAGGCAATCACTTCTGTCACTCGTAACGAAGCCGTATTTGCACACCGCAATCGCGAATATGGCGCTTACGTACTGCGTTCAGGCTATAACAAACGCATGAGTTTAATCATGGGAGGTTTGGTTGCATTAGCAGCGCTAGGTTTTGTGGCTAACTTGATCATCAAGAATCTTCCTAAAGAAGAGGTTGCTAAACCTAAAATCAGTGAAAAAAACTTCACGATTACAGCGCCTAAAGAAGATGTGCCACCACCGCCACCACCACCAGCGACTCCACCGCCACCAATGACCGCTACCCAAGCGTTTATTGCACCGGTTGCAGAGGATGATCCTGTGGAAGACGAAATGCCAACTCAGCAACAATTAGAAAACATCGCTATCTCTACAGAAACCAATGATGGAGAAGACAGTTGGGAAATCAACATTACAGAAGATGGCCCAGCCCTTCAAGACACGCAAAACACCACTCCAGAAGAGGTAGTTGATGTAGCCGAAGAAGATGCCGAATTCCCTGGAGGATATGAAAAATTGGCAGAATTCATTCAGACTACCCTAGTTTTCCCAGACGAAGCCTATGAAATTGGTGTCAAAGGAAAAGCGATGGTACGCTTTGTAGTCGAGAAAGATGGTCGCATTTCTAACGCTACAGTAGAACGTCCAATTGTCGAATGTCCGGCATGTAACAAAGAAGCCCTCAATGTCATCAACAAGATGCCAAAATGGACCCCTGCCAAAAACGCTGGCCGTCCGGTGCGACTTTGGGTACGTATCCCGGTTGTATTTGACGTACAATAGATTTTTTACAATTCATTTAAATCCCCATCTCGATGGGGATTTTTTTTCTCCAAATATGCAGTATATCCAACATTTTTTAGGTCTCCTGGTCGTTGTACTTTGCCTTGGTTTTGCCAGCTTGCTGCTCACTACGGAGCTCTTCCCTATGGAATCATGGCGAAAAAACATTTTGGTCGGCGTATTTATTGGTTATGCTGCCTACAGAGGTTTACGTGTCTATAACGGATTCAAAAAACAACTTAAAGATGGTCAAGATGAACAATAAACTTTTTTTCTGCGGCTTACTACTCATACTTTTTGCCTGTGACAACAATAATAACCCTTTTGTTTACCAGCAAGATGCTCACGGCAGAGGCAAAACAACTATCCAAATAGAAGAGTCATTTAAACCACTCTTTACTACTTGTATAGAAACTTTTATGAGCCAATTTCCTAAAGCGACCATCAAAGGCGTATACGGTTCAGAAGACCAACTGATCGCCAACTTCTATGCCAACAAAACAAAAACCATAGTCATCTCCAGAGATTTCAATGACCAAGAAAAAGCATATCTCAAGAGTAAAAATGTGTCGTATCGCAGCGATAAAGTTGCTTCAGATGCAATTACCATCATCCTCCACCCATCGATGACAGACACCATTTTAAGTGTCAGTCAAATTAAAGCCTTATTGTCTTCCGATCAAGCAACGTTACCATCAGGCAAGACCTTGACAAACATTGTTTTTGACCAACGCGGTTCAGCTAACTTCAATTACATGACTTCCATGCTGCAAATTCAAAAACTAGCGCAACGAGTATCTGCCGTACATTCCAATGAAGAAGTGATCAATTATGTCAAAACGCATCCCAATTCAATTGGTATCATCGGGCTAAACTGGGTAGCTGATCAAGATGATCCTGAAGCACTCAACTTCCTAGATGGCCTCCGCATTGCAGATGTTTACCATACCGATCCACAGACAGCTTGCAAGCCATATGCGGGCTTCATTTACACCAAAGAATATCCACTCATTCGCGACATTTGGATGATCAATAAAGGCCGACGCTCTGGCTTAAATACAGGTTTTGTTCTTTTCATGAAAAAAGATGACAAGGGGCAATTAATCATCCAAAAATCAGAATTAGTACCTGCACTTACACCAGTAAGACTTGTATTGCAATAAATAATTCACAAAATAATATCGGGCACAATTTTTGTATCCGAAAAAACTAGGTTATTTTTGGCCGCAAATTGAAAGATTTAAATTTAGAAACCATGAGAAGCATTTTGCTATTTAGCTCCCTTTTAATCTCCGGATTAAGCTTTGCACAAACTTTACAATCAGCTATTTATAAAACTGAAAATGAACGCTACCGCGAAGCAATCAACGACTTTAAAAAATTGGTAGCTGCTGATCCCATCAACGGTGATAACTACTTCTATTATGGAGATTGTTACTTCGAAATGGAAGAAGTCGATTCTGCAAAAATGATGTGGAAAAAAGGCTTCGAAGTTGATAAATTACGTGCCCTTCCATTGGTTGGTCAAGGTCGTGTGCTGTGGTTAGAAGGAAAATCCACGGAGGCTAAAGCTGAGTTTACTAAAGCGCTTTTACTTGTCAAAAAAGATAAGCTTAAAAAAGCTGAAGTAATTCGTGGCATTGCTGAAATTTACATAGAGGCATCTAATAAGAACCTCGACGAAGCTTTGATTCTTTTAGAAGAAGCGATCATCAAAGACCCAAAAAACGAAGACAACTATCTTTTGAAGGGAGATGCCCTTTACGCACGAAATTCTTCAGATGCATCAGAAGCACTTAAGGCATACAACCAAGTACTTTTGATTAATCCGAAGTCTCCGCGTGGTATCGTGCGCAAAGCACTCATCTACCAACGTGCTAAAAACGAAGAAGAGGCAAATAAAATGTACAATGAAGCCAAAGCCATTGACCCCACTTATGCACCCTCTTACCGTTTAAATGCTGAGCTTTTCATGATGTTTGGCAAAAATAAAAAAGCCATTGAAAACTGGGAGAAATACCTTGAGCTCAATAATAACCTTGAATCAAGATACCGTTATGCCAATGCACTTTTTGGTGCTAAAGAATATACTACGCTTTTACAGCAACTCGATTATTTGCAAGGAAATGGTCTCACGAACTTTTATACAGAGCGTATGTATGCATTTGCATACAGTGAAAACAATACAGATTCACTCGCTTTAGATAAAGCCCTTGCTGCGTCAGATCGCTTCTTTGCTATTGTTCCGCAAGACAAAATCAGCTTCCAAGACTACAAGCTACGCGGTACAATTTATCAAAAGAAAGGTCAAGATAGTTTAGCAATTTCTGAATATGAGCGTGCTTCGACATTAAGTGAAACGGCAGCAAAAGAGCTTTCAACAGAGCTTATAAAAATGTACAACAAAAACAAGATGTACGAAAAAACTATAACTGCCTACGAGAAAAGAAGAATTATGAACGGAAAGCTGACGCCTCAAGAAGAATATGATTTAGGAAAAGCCATTTATAGTGGCAGAAATGATTACAAAACTGCCGACAGTATTTTTCAGGGCTTGATTAAAATGGACTCTACATATGTTCCTGCCTATATATACCGTGCAAGATGTAATTATAAAATGGATACCAATAATGAAAAATGGATGGCATTCCCATTTTATTTAAAAGTCACAGAAATCATCAAGCCAGAAGATCGTCAGGCTGCAAGTAAAAAAACATTCGCATTAGAAGCATTGCGCTATGTCGCAGACTACTATTCAAAATCTGCAGAAAAAGATTTAGCAAAAGCTAAGTTTTATTTCGAAGAAATTTTGAAAGTTGAGCCAAATGATGCTACTGCGAAGAAGGCATTGGGTATCAAAGATCCTGCACCTGCTGCAGCGCCAGGTACACCTACAAAACCTGCTTCAGCTCCAAAAAACTAATTTCAATTAGATAAAAACAAATAAGGGCGGCCCGCAAGGCCGCCCTTATTTGTTTATAAAGAAATCTATTTTAGCCTTGTTGTAAACTTAAATATCGTGCCACATACTTACCGATGATATCAAATTCCAAATTAACGATATCGCCTGCTTGAAGTTGATGAAAATTGGTGTGTTCGTAGGTATAAGGAATGATGCAAACAGAAAACTGACCTTTCTGTGAGTTGACAACGGTCAGACTTGTTCCATTGACAGTGATAGAACCTTTTTCTACAGTAACAAATTCAGTTGGGTGTTGAAAAGTATAGCGCCAAGAGCCATTTTCATCCAGTACCTCCGTGCAAGTGCCTACACAATCGACATGACCTTGTACCATGTGCCCGTCTAGCCTTCCTCCTAACTGCATACAGCGCTCTAGATTCACTTTACTGCCCTCTTTCCAAGATCCTAAATTAGTTTTCAATAAGGTTTCATGGATGGCTGTTACGACGTGAGCATGTTCATCTTGTGCAACAACTGTAAGGCAACAACCATTGTGCGCAACACTTTGGTCAATTTTTAAACTCGAGGAAAGTTGGGACTCAATCGTAAAATGAATGTTTCCTGCTTCTTTTTCAATGGCCACGACAGTGCCGATTTGTTCAATGATTCCTGTAAACATGAGATAAAATTAACCAATCTGAAGAGACTATGCTACCACATCAAGGTCTTTAATTAACAATTGTAATGTGGTTCGGTTCTGAAAAGTATTGGCCGTAATTTGAAAAACAAGGTCAATGTAAATACCAGGCATGAGTTTGTTATCGAGTTGTGCTAAATTAAAACCAATGGCCTCTAATTGAACTGGATATTCATCTTGGGTAATCTTGAGTTTAAGATGGGCATCTTTTAAAATGCGGTGCTCAACCACCAAACAGTTTTTCGCAAGAAAAGTGCCGTGTAAATTACCTGGGCCACAGGGTTCAAAAGCATCAAGAATTTTTAAAATTCTTGTGAAATGCACATGTGGATTGGTACCAAGCTCTTGAAATTCTAATTGCGCATCAATATGAAGTTGGCGTTGCAGTTGCCGGCCATTAAGTGCTGTTTGAACTTCGTGTTCAAATGTAGCTTGGAAAGTTGGCAACTTTTCAGGGAGCAAACTAAGCCCGGCGGCAAACTGATGGCCTCCAAATTGAATCAAGTGTTCGCTTGAAGCCTCTAATAAGGCATAAAGATCAAGTGGTGGCATGCAACGCGCAGAGCCAGTTAGTACGCCATTGGCTTGGGTTAGCACAATTGTTGGCTTGTAGTGCTGTTCAATAATTCTGGAAGCAACTATCCCTACCACTCCCTTGTGCCAACTTGGGTCGTAAACAATGTTTGCAAAACGCTTGCTTTGCTCAGGATCGTTTTCGAGCTGTATAAGGGCCTCTTGCGTCATTTCTTGGTCTAAGGTTCGACGAAAAGCGTTGTCTTGATCTATTTCTCCGGCTAGTTCGAGTAACTGTTGCTCGTCATCGCTGAGCATCCAAGCTACTGCTCTGGCTCCAGAAGCGATTCTTCCTGCCGCATTGATGCGGGGCGCAATGACAAAAACGAGGTCCCGAAGGGTAAGAGGAAAGGATTTTTTAGCGAGCTCTAACAAAATTTGGAAAGCTCGGCGCGGATGGGTATTGATTTGCTCGATTCCCGCAGCACAAAGCACTCTGTTTTCACCGAGTATTTCTACAATATCGGCGCCAATAGCCAACGCGACAAGATCAAGACTTTTGAACAAATTGGCCGCATCGAGTTGCTGGTATTGGTAATAGGCTTGCAACAATTTAAATGCTACACCACAGCCGCATAATTCTTTGTATGGATACTGACAAGCTGCTTGTTTTGGATTGAGGATGATGCCAGGTGGTAAGTTTGATTCGGGTTGATGATGGTCACAGACAATCACTGCAATGCCCGCATCTTGCGCCCTACTGAGTTGATCATGTGCTTTAATCCCACAATCTAGCGTAATCAATAATTGAATGCCATTTTCTATGGCATAATTGATACCTGTATCACTAACCCCATAACCCTCCTTGTAGCGATCCGGGATATAATATTGGCACTCCAAACCTAATTGACTCAATTGTTCGTGCATCAGGGCCACTGATGTGGTACCATCTACATCGTAGTCTCCGTAAAGCAATACTTTTTGCTGTAATTCAATAGCTTTATGCAATTTTTCTACAGCAAGTTGCATATTTAACAGCTCAAAGGGATCATGCAACTCACTTAGCTTTGGTCTAAAAAACTTGACGGCAGCCTCTTTTGTTCGGATATGGCGCTGGGCTAATAATTCAGCAATAAAGCGTGGGACCTGTAAGTCCTTTGAAATAGAATGCGTGTATTCAGCCGGCGCTGAATCTTCGAGATGCCAGTTTGCTTTCATGAAACAAAATTACAGGAAGATCCGGTAACGGACTCCGTTATTCTACGTAGCTGAGCTTCAACATATTGGTTCCGCCCAGGTCTTCAAGTGGAATGGATGCCACATTGATGACCACATCACCTGATTGAAGGTAACCCTCCTCTTTCATGAGGTGCTTGATATCGGCGATGGTATGATCGGTTGAAATCCTTTTATTGTAGAAAAATGCACGTACTCCCCACACCAGATTTAATTGTGTTAGAATTTTACGGTTGCTAGTAAATACGTAGATGTGCGATTCCGGACGTTGAGATGCTATTTTGTAGGCCGTATAACCAGAGTAAGTCATGGTAATAATACCTTTGGCTTCGACGCGTTGGGCTAAACGACAAGCATTAAAGCAAATGGAATCAGAAATAAAGCGTGGGCTACCTTTAGGTGGCAGTTCCTCCTTATGATAAAGACTAGGGTGCCCTTCCATTTCATGGATGATATTAGCCATTGTCTGAACGACCTGAACTGGATATTGACCCACAGAAGTTTCACCAGAAAGCATCACTGCATCTGCGCCATCCAAAACGGCATTAGCGACATCATTGACCTCAGCTCTACTTGGTGTCAGGCTATTGAGCATAGACTCCATCATTTGCGTGGCAACAATGACCGGCTTTGCTTTTGAGATAGACTTACTGATGATCATCTTTTGAATGAGCGGGACGTTTTGGTAAGGAACCTCTACGCCGAGGTCACCACGGGCAACCATCAGTGCATCACTGGCCTCGATGATTTCATCAATATTTTCGAGTGCTTCCGGTTTTTCAATCTTAGCAACGACTAAAGCGATGCTTCGTTTTTTAGCAATGCGTTCTTTTAAATCGGTAATACATTTGGCTGTTCTGACAAAGGAAAGGCCAATCCAGTCAACACCAAGTTTAAGTGCAAAATTGAGGTCTTCTATGTCTTTCTCAGTTAGGGAAGGCATAGAAATTTTGGTATTGGGGAAATTCACTCCTTTTTTTGAACACAATAATCCGCCTTGAACGACCTCGCAACGGATTTTTGATTTTTTGTCGGTTTCTATAACCTTGAGCACTAATTTACCGTCGTCAAGTAGAATTCGTTCACCCGGATTGACATCTCGAGGCAATAGGTTGTAATTGATAGAGAAGCGTTCATTATTGCCGAGTACTTTTTCGACAACTACGTCAATTTGTTGACCAACTTCGATGAGCACACCATTATTTTCCATTTCATGGGTTCTGATTTTTGGGCCTTGTAGGTCTGCAAGGATAGCCACATTGAGTCCTAACTCTTCGTTGAGTTCTCGGATAAGTGCAACGGCGCCTGCGTGGTCTTGGTGTGAACCGTGCGAAAAATTAAGGCGACAAACATTAAGGCCAGCCAACATCATCTCTTTGAGCGTTTCTTTTTTGAGGGAAGCCGGACCCATCGTTGCAACAATCTTTGTTCTTTTCATATTAACTTGTTAAGTAATCTATTAATTCAAACTCTTCATGGTTGAACTCAAAAATAGCAACGACTCCATTGATACTTCGGAGTTTGGTTTGAAGCTCAGTCGAAGGGTGAGAATTGTTTTCTTTTAAAATCAGAAAATAATCGATCATCGGGCGATCTGCTTGCAAGAGTTGTTGCTCTTGTTTGTTTTTCACTAAAAAGAACTTTGTAAGTAATTCTTGATCTTCGTAAAAAAAGTATCTGAAATGCTGATTACTTTTTGTTTTAGATAGAAAGACCTCGAAACTTTGGTCGGTTTTTTCTAGATGAATCCCCAATATTTGATTGAGTTCCCATGTAAGTCTGTAGTCGGCAAATGCCGAGGAAATGCCATAAATTTCGAAGGGCTGCTCTTCATCGAAGGTCAGTTCGTATTTTTTAACTTTTCCCATAGTGTCAAATTTACACAATTAACTCCAACACGACATCAACAATTTATTGTCAATTCATTTCATATTCATAAGTTTTAACGAGAGATTAAATAAGTACTTTTGATTTAGAAAACACAACATGAACAACAAACAAGCCCTCCTTTTTCTCTTCGTCCTATTAGCCCAAGCCAAGCTTTCTTTTGCCCAGCCAGACAAAATGATTACCAATCGGGATAACTATTTTTGGCAATTTGGCATCGCCTGGACCGCAACAGATGATGATGGTAAAGAACTCAATCCTATGCCTACAGAAAACCTTCATGGGGCAATTGTTCCAACAAGGCTATACGTTGATCGTTATATTTACAATGGTTGGAGTGTCGAAGGTGTTTTGGGTGCCCAAACTTACGATTCTACCAAATTAGTAAACGACTCAGTGGGTGTTAATGGTTTTTTAGGCTACTTTGATGCCGCACTCAAATACTCATTCTATAAACAATTGGGCCGTGGTGCTCTAGACCCCTACCTAGGCGCAGGTGCTGGATTTACCATCAGAAACAATGACCCAAGACAAAGTGCGCCAATGCTCACACCAACTGTAAACTTATCAGCTGGATGTACATTTTGGTTAAGTAAACAAATGGGCTTACAAGCTCAAGGAGTTTATAAGTTTGGATTAGTCGATTTATTGGGTGCTTCTTCTTATAGTCAATATAGCCTCGGGGTTGTTTACCGCATCGAAAAAACCGATGGCTATAAAAGCGATTTCCATAAGTCGAAATACAAAATACCTAGAAAGCCATCTAGAATCAAAATAGAAAAGTCCGGAGACGAATCTTAATTCAGGACTTGCATTCTTTTGGTAGTTTCTTGATCAGCAGTTACGATACCATAGTAATAGGTGCCGTTTTCAAGAAGCGTTGAATCAAACCTCAGAATGTGCCCACCTTTTTCAAAGGATTGATTGGCCAATTCATGTAATAATTGACGGTCTTTCCAAATACCAAACTGAACGTTTAGCGGAGCTGGGCAAACAAAATAGAAGGCGAGTTCTCCACTTGCAGGATCTTGATCAAGGTTATAGAGTTCGCAATAATCTTTATGAACAACTTGACCTTTCTGAAAACGTTTGAGTAATCGCTTGTAGGCGATAACTGCTAAAAGAATCAGAAAACTAACAAATAAGAATTTTACTATTGCTTCCATTATAAAGAGATTATTCCTGGGATTTGAGCAGCACGTTCATAAACATCAATGATGGTTTGTGCCGAAAGCATCACTTCTTTCGCACTGACGCTTACATATTTGCCTGTTTGTGATTCATGAAAAACAACCTCGCTATTGGCATCAAAGAGGGCACTAACCTGAGCAAGTCTTTGGTTGTCGTTGGGGACTATAAACTTGAACAAATAGACATTGGGCCATTCTTGTTGTTCTAATTGAGCTTTAAGGTTATCAAAATTCCCCATGTCACAAAATTACGAACTTGCGTTGTACCAAAGCATTCAATTTTTATATTTGTTTACCATGCGTTTGAAATATGTCGGTGTATTCTTATTGAGCTTCATGCTACTTGCCTTTGTAAATTGGCCAACAGGTTCGGCTACAAGCCCACTTGAACCCTATTCAAACCCCGTAAATAAAAATACCTTACCCGATTCTGACCCCACCATTTACACCAGCCAACTCAACAATTACCTCTCCCAATACATGGATCGGTCCGTGAAACAAGGGATCAAACCCGTTCAAACAACTGCCGGCTTGCGCAGGGCCTACAAAGCAAAAAAACTTGTCTTAGTTGAGGCAACTAAAGGCCTGAGGTTAGACGAATTTCAATACTCCTACGCATTCCTAACGCCCTACGCTGCTCAAATCTTAAAGGAAATAGGAAGCACTTTTAAAGATTCTATTGCAAATACGCATTTGGCCGCTTGTGACCTCATCGTGACCTCCATGACGCGTACACACCACACCGTATCTAAATTGGTCAAAACCAATAGAACTGCTGTGCGCAAAAGCCCGCATCTCAACGGCAATAGCTTTGATTTCTCTTTCGCGCGTTTTGCCACGGATAAAGCGCTTTCGGCAGAAGAACTCCAGTATCTTCAAACTACCATTGCCAAAATACTTTTGCAATTTAAAAAAGACATTAAAATTTGGGTAACCTTTGAAGCCCATGAAGAATGCCTTCATGTGGTTGCACGAAAAGGCATTTAAATTGTAAATTTGCCCATGCGTTTTCTCCTCCTTTTCACCTTTTTCAGCAGCTTCGTATGCGCTCAAAAACAGCTGACTGCCAACAAAATATCCGAAAAAATCACTATTGATGGTGTGCTGAAAGAAAGTGCATGGCAAAACGGAAGGCATTTTGAAAACTGGATTCAAATCAAACCAGAACCTGGTAAACCCTCCAACCTGGCAACAAGCGTACAACTCTGCTACGATGACGACGCACTATATTTTGGTTTTTACTGCCAAGACCACCCCGACTCCATCTCAAAAGTTCTATCGCTACGCGACGACTACAACCCGAATTGCGACATCATCGGTATTTTTTTGGATACTTATAATGACAATCAGAACGGGTTTTATTTCGGCATTACTAGCCGAGGAGTACAATTAGACGCTAAGATTTTTACAAATGATTACAACGATAAACTCAATTTAGTATGGCACAGTGCCGTGAGCATCGTTGAAGACGGCTGGATTGCCGAAATTCGTATCCCTTATTCTGCCATTCGTTTTCCAAAAACTGAGGTTCAAAATTGGGGCATTAACTTTGGCCGTCAGATTTCTCGTTCACGGGAAGAATCATCTTGGGTAACCGTAAATCCAGATCTTGAAAATATGCTCCTAGAAAGTGGCGATGTAACAAATCTAAATAACATCACACCGCCGTTGCGTTTGGCACTTATGCCTTATGTCTCCGCCTATGCAGATGAAGTCATCCATACAGATGGCACTAAAGGACTGCTCAAATCTTTTAATGGTGGTATGGACATCAAATACGGTGTCAATGAAGCCTTCACATTGGACGTCACGTTAGTCCCTGATTTTGGACAAGTTGTTTTTGATCAGCAAGTATTGAATCTCTCCCCTTTTGAAGTACAATTCAATGAAAACAGACAGTTTTTCACTGAAGGAATGGAGCTATTTAATAAGGCGGGCATTTTTTATAGCCGCAGGATAGGGATACAAGCCCCCTACCGCGTGAGTCAGACCTTATTGAAAGAAGGAGAATACTTAGCAAATGCCCCTGGATCTTCACAGTTGTACAATGCCTCCAAAATTTCTGGACGCATGGGCAACGGCTTGGGTGTTGGTGTGTTCAATGCAGTCAACGCAGAACAATTTGCCACCGCGATTTCAACCGCAGATGGTTCTCAACGAGAGGTATTGGTTTCACCCTTAACGAATTATAATGTGCTCGTTTTTGACCAAAATTTAAAAAATAATTCTTCCGTTACTTTTACAAATACGAACGTTTGGCGGGCTGGGTCTTTTTATGATGCCAATGTATCAGCCTTCAATTTTAATCTCAACTCAAATAACAACGACTACAATTTTAATGGCAAGGGAATTGTATCTTCTCAATTTGACCAAACAAATACACTTGGACACAGTATTAATTTAAATGTTCAAAAGCAACGAGGTGCGCTCATAGGCGGTATTGGGTACTTGGAGGAATCAGATACCTATGACCCAAATGATATGGGCTTCAACTACAATAATAACCGACGTATTTTTGAATTAAGTAGCTCTTACAGACAATTCAAACCCAAATGGGAAACACTCATGCGCTGGACTTTTAATGCTAACTTTTCTCAGTCCTATTTATACAATCCACAGGTATTTAGTAGCAACATGGCAAGCCTCAATTTCTTTGCTGTTACCAAAAAATTCAATGCAACCGGCTTCAATTTCGGATATACGCCCAATGCAACTCGCGATTATTTTGAACCTCGAACTTGGGGTGCCGTATTTAACATTCCAAAATTTTATTTCTTAAATGCCTGGTTATCTACTAACTATCAAAAACCTGTTGCCTTTGATGTCGGTATCAATTTTGTAGATTATCAAAACAGCCCATGGAAACAACTCGCTTATAATTTCTCGCCAAGATTCAGAGTTGCCGATGCCTTTTTCTTGACTTACAGCCTCGAAAAAGAACTCCAATTTAACAACCTTGGTTACGCCATCGCTTTTGGAGAAGCAGCCCAACAAATTGACGGGATTCTATTCGGTGCTCGCAACCGAAACACCACCATTCAAGCGCTTTCGGCTGATTACATTCTAACGAATCGCATGGCATTTAGTTTGCGTTTGCGTCATTACAGATCCACACTCAAATACCATGATTTTTATACGCTTGAGGCAGATGGAAACCTAGCGCAACTTGCCAATTTTACTGGCCTTACTGCACAAGGAAATTCAGCTTATGATATCAATTACAATGCATTTACCATTGACTTCGTTTACCGTTGGGTGTTTATGCCAGGTAGCGAAATAAATATTGTTTGGAAAAACTCTGTCTTTGCAGGTAATGATGCTGTAAGCACGCCGTATTGGGAAGATCTGTCTAGTATTCTGAAGACAGGCGCCCGCAACAGTTTCTCGATGAAATTGATATATTGGCTAGATGCCCAACAAATCAAGAAATCCAGACAACCCTTACCACGATGAATAATGTCCGTCGCCGTGTACATACGCCCTGTTAGAGGCTTGATCAGGCGAAAATTCAGAAACATACGGATAAACCACTTGATCTTTCAGTAGTACGGTTTTCCCTGTTGGAACCAAAATAACCAATTCAACCTCTTGATCGCGCATGCGGTCACTTGCAGGGAATGCAAAACCACTGGCGAAGGTTAAATTATTGTCTTTTAATTCACATGGAAACTGAATGTGCGCAGCGCGTATATTAGCCTTCATATAGGAAGATGCATTTGATCTTTTCAAAACACGAATATGATACAATGAATCTGTTGATTGCTCGTAATTGATGGAAATTCCGCTGATATATAGCTTACCATTTTCAGCTAAAATGAGGCCCTGATCGGGATGCTTACTCATTTTGAAACCGTTTGCGTTCAGATTCAATTTATATTGGTTAAATGCCTTTAAATGCAGCTCGTTTGAAATAATCAAATTCAAAGAATCACCGCTATAAGTACTGATCTCCTTACTCAATTCACTTTCAATAGCAAAATCCTTTGCAGTTGAGACGCCAACATAAAAAATCAAAATAAAACCGACTACGGTCGCGGCTCCGAATGAAAAATATCCAATTTTTAACCATTTTGCATGGAAATTAATTAAAAGCCTGAAGCCAGTTAATAGACTAGATAAGCCCCAAGAAAATCCAATGAGTGCTGCGCCCAAATAGATATAGGAATTGAGCTCTGAGGTTTCAAAAAACAAACTACTCAGCTCTCCTAAAGAAGTAAATTCTCCATTGATTTGGGCCGGAATCATTTCAGGATCAATGAATAGAAAAACACCCATTGAAATAATTAGGCTGAGACCAAATAACACCAAGAAAATACCAAAAGAAACTTTTAAGAAATTAACCAAGCGTTGAGCCCCATTGCTTAGGCCAGAACCTGTTTTTAATTGACTTGACCACTTCTTGGCATTGTTTTCAACGCGCTCTGCAGCCTCTTTAAACTCGGTCTTGATATTCTCCACATTAACGGCTCTGCCTCGCATTTGTAATTTTTCACTAGCAGTTTTGGCACGAGGTGTAACAATCCAGAGAATGATATAAATTGGAATCCCGGAACCAAATGCCATCGTAAAAAGCACAAAGAATACACGAACAAATACAACATCAATATTGAAATAAGCAGCTACACCTCCTGCCACACCACCCAATACCGGATTTTCTGGGTCTCTGAAGAAACGTTTGTTCGCAGCCATTTGCTCAGTACCCTCATTGGACGATTTTTGTTCAGTTATTGTGTCTGTATCGGCAAATGTATCTGGGCTACCCAGCAATTGAATGATTTGTAGAATCTGGTCAAGTTGTACAACCTGTTGTGCCACAACTTTCTGCTGTAGGAGTTCTACGATTCTCAACTCAATATCTTGAATGATTTCATCTTTCCCTTCTTCGTGTTGTAGCACGTTTTTAAGTGCATCAAGGTAATTATGTAATTCTTGATAGGCTTGTTCTTCGAGAATAAAAGGAAATCCTTGTATGTGTATTGAAATAGTTTTATTCATGACCTTATGCTTTATTGATTTTTAAAACAGCTTGTTGCAACTCTTGCCAAGTGCGTTCAAGCGCTGTATAAAATTGTTGTCCTTTTTGGGTAATTGAATAGTACTTTCGGGGTGGCCCTGAAGTAGATTCCTCCCAACGGTAAGTAAGCAGTTCCATGTTTTTCAAACGCGTGAGCAATGGATAAACCGTCCCCTCAACTACGACCAACTGGGCACTGCGAAGTTGCTCTAGTATTTCAGATGGATAAGCCTCCTTTTGATGGAGAATCCCTAGAATGCAATACTCCAAAATGCCTTTTCGCATCTGAGACTGTGTATTTTCAACATTCATCTTTAAAGTTTTATACAAAGTTATATGTTTTATTTTGTATTATGCAATACATAGTACTAAAAAAATAAAAAAAGCATCAAACGATGCTTTTATTTAGAAAATATCTTGCTTTATTTCAGGCACTTAAAATAATCAAAAGGCTCTTGACATACATTACATTGATAATGTGCTTTACAAGCTGTGCTCCCAAAAAGACTGACCATACGGGTTTCATGGCTATTGCATTTCGGGCAAGGGACCTTCGGGGCAGCGGCAAATAATATTGATTTGTCTGGCTCATTGACAGGCGGAGCTATGCCATAGAGGCGTAGTTTTTGACGACCTTCTTCACTGATCCAGTCTGTTGTCCAGGCTGGACTTAAAACATGCTTGACGCGTGCATTTGGAATACCCTTTTCTTTAAGCTTTGCAAGCAAATCGACTTCTATTTGCTGCATGGCCGGGCAGCCGCTGTAAGTTGGGGTAAGTTCAATCACCCACTCGGCGTCTTGCTGATAAATTTGTTGTACTACTCCAAGATCGATGATGGTCAGTACAGGTATTTCTGGGTCACTAACCTCTTGTAAAAAAGTTCTGATTTCTTCAGGACCTACCATTGCATATCAGGATAAGCGCGCTGCATGTATTGCAACTCAGCTAAAAGATAACCCATATGCTCTGAGTGTCTTCCTTGCCTGCCGCCTTCAAACTTCCAGTTGTTAGTTGGAAGTACTAGGGTAGCTTCAGAAAGAACAGCTTTCACCGTTTCCATCCATGCTGCTTGTATTTCTTTGAGCACAGGGACTTGTTGTTGAGCTTGCAACTGCTCATCTATGGTATCCTCGTAAAATAACTCAGCAGTATATCTCCATAAATGATCAATGGCTGCTTGTGCACGTTGGTGAGACTCCTCCGTTCCATCACCCATTCTGATTACCCATTCTGACGAATGTTTGAGGTGATAGCGCGTTTCTTTCAGGGACTTTTCGGCAATTGCTGCGAGTTGTGTAATGGGGCTCTTACAAAGTGCTTCATAAAGGGGTTTGCGGAAGGCGTCAAAGAAGAACTGACGAAGCATGGTCATGGCAAAATCTCCGTTTGGTTGTTCTACCAAAAGCACGTTCTTATATTGATTTTCAAATCTTAAAAACGCTAAATCATCGTGTGTTTTTCCTCCGCCTTCTAGCTCAGCTGCTAAATCGTAAAGACTAATTGCTTGACCAATTAAATCCAAGGAGATATTGGTCATGGCAATGTCTTCTTCCAAGATGGGGCCGTGACCACACCATTCGCCGAGGCGTTGGCCTAAAATAAGGCTGTCATCAGCCATGCGAAGTACGTATTCAAAAAGTGCTGGTTGTTGCATGCTTACATGTGTTTGACACCCTCAGGTACCTCATAAAAAGTTGGATGACGATATATTTTAGTATCGGAAGGTTCAAAAAACTCTGCTACCTCATCAATGTCTGTAGCATGGATATTTGAAGATTCTACCACCCAAATGCTGATGCCTTCTGAACGGCGGGTGTACACATCTCTTGCATTTTCAAGTGCCAAAGTGGCATCCGGAGCTCTTAAACTACCAACATGCTTGTGGTTGAGTCCTTGTTTGCTTCTGATAAAGACCTCCCAAAGTGGCCATTCTGTATTTGACATAGTCTGTATAATTAATTAGGCTGATTTTTTCATGGCACGCTTCTTTGCGTAAGCATTTGCTGCTTCGCGCACCCAAAGACCGTTTTGTTTGGCTTTTACTCGTGCCTCAATTCTTTCCTTGTTACAAGGTCCGTTTCCTTTGACAACTTGCCAAAATTCGTCCCAGTTGATTTCAGAAAAGTCGTAGTGGCCGCGTTCTTCATTCCACTTCAAATTTGGGTCTGGAATAGTAAGGCCCAAGATTTCGGCTTGCGGAACAGTAGCATCTACAAAACTTTGGCGGAGTTCGTCGTTGGTAAATCTTTTTATTTTCCAATTGATCGATTGCTCTGAGTGTGTAGACTCAGCATCGTTTGGTCCAAACATCATGAGGGCCGGCCACCAAAAACGATTCAAGGCATCTTGCGCCATTGCTTTTTGTTGAGGTGTTCCGTTACAAAGCACCATTAAAGATTCGTAGCCTTGTCTTTGGTGAAAAGATTCTTCTTTACATATTTTGACCATGGCGCGCGCGTAAGGTCCGTAAGACGTTCTGCACAAAGCCACTTGGTTCATGATGGCAGCGCCATCGACTAACCAACCAATAGCACCGATATCGGCCCAAGTTAAAGCTGGGTAATTAAAAATAGAGGAATATTTTGCCTTACCGCTATGCAAATCATCAATGGTTTGTTCGCGATCAGCACCAAGTGTTTCTGTCGCGGAATATAAATAAAGGCCATGCCCTGCCTCGTCTTGTACCTTGGCCAATAACACAGCTTTTCTTCTTAAGTTGGGTGCTCTTGTGATCCAGTTTCCTTCTGGCAACATACCAACAACTTCAGAATGTGCATGTTGAGAAATCTGACGAATTAAAGTCTGACGATAAGCATCAGGCATCCAATCATTTGGTTCAATCTTGATTTCGTTGTCAATTTTTTCTTGAAATCTTTTTTCTTGTTCAGCAAGGGTCATAAAGCTTCGTTTAGAATGTAACAAATATAGGAAATAACCACGCCTTCAAAACATGATTCTCGTCAGTTTGTTCATTGAGAAATGTTTGCAAGGGCTTGAAGTTTATTGTTTACTTTTGAACCTGAATAATTTGAATCATGTCAACAAAGTTTTACTCTTTACAAGTATCAGCTATCAAACGCGAAACACCAACCTGTGTTTCCGTCGCATTTGAAATTCCGAAATCATTAGAGGCCGATTTTTCTTTCGAGGCTGGACAATACTTCACTTTTAAGAAAACCATTGGAAATCAAGAGATTCGCAGATCTTATTCATTGTGTAGCGCTCCTCATGAAAATGAATGGCGCGTAGCCATCAAACAAATACCCGATGGTGTATTCTCGACTTATGCCAATCATGAACTCAGCGTAGGAGACACTTTAGAAGTACTTGCCCCTATGGGAAACTTCAAATTTACGCCAAGCCAAGATGCACAAAAAAATTATGCGCTTTTTGCAGCGGGAAGCGGCATTACGCCCATTTTCTCCATATTAAAAACCATCCTCACCTCTGAACCTAATAGTACTGTTACCTTATTCTATGGCAACAAAGGCCAAGGTGAAGTGATTTTCCGAGAGGAACTTGAAGCACTGAAAAATAAATATTTAGATAAAATAAATCTAGTTCATGTATTCTCACGCGAAAATACAGGCGTTCCTTTATTGAAAGGACGCATAGATGCAGAACGCATTCAAAAACTCCTTCAAGCTTTTTTCAAAGGACAAACAATTGATGCAGCTTATTTGTGTGGGCCTCAACAAATGATCTTGTCAGCCAAAGAAGAATTAGAGCAATTTGGCGTCGCTGCCAACCAAATTCATTTTGAACTATTCCACGCTGCTCCTATTGAGAAGAAAGAGGAAGCTACTGTTAAGGCTGCTGCTTTTGATTCTCATATTGAGTTAATTATGGATGGTGAAGTAACAAACTTTTATTTGTCGAGCCAAGGTCCTAGTATATTAGATGCTGCTTATCAAGCCGGCGCCGATGCGCCCTTTGCTTGTAAAGGTGGCGTATGCTGTACGTGTAAGGCCAAAGTACTCCGCGGTGAAGTGACCATGGATATCAACTATGCCCTCACTCCAGAAGAAGTTGAACAAGGTTATGTGCTCACTTGTCAAGCTCATCCAAAAAGCACAGATGTACTAATTTCTTTTGACGACTAATTATTATGGGACTTTTCGATCGCTTTAAATCCAATAAAAATCCGCAACTCCCAAAAGGTGCGCACGAACTCATCATTAAGGATGTAACGCCACTCACGACTGAAGCCGTTCAAATCAGCTTTGAAATTCCTTCTGAGTTAGAAAGTGCTTATCAATTCAAGGCAGGGCAATACCTTACTTTGCAAGTAGAAGTCAATGGAAAACAAGAACGCCGCTCCTACTCTATTTGTTCGGGCCCTCACGAAGACCTCGCTATTGGCGTTAAAAAACTCGAAGGCGGAAAAGTTTCAACACTGTTACAGCAAATTCGAAAGGATCAAAAAATGATCGTATTCGAACCTGAGGGTGCCTTTTTATTAAAACCTGAACATAAAAAAGTTGTTGCCCTGGCAGCTGGCTCAGGCATCACCCCTATTATGAGTATGCTCAAGACAGCTGATGCTGGTGTTCAATTTCAATTAATCTACGGCAATAAGCGCCCAGAATTAACCTTATTTCTAAATGAAATAGAAGCGCTCACCAATACGAAATTGCTATCTTTTTATTCTCAGGCGGTAATAGAAGGTGCACATCATGGCAGAATTGATGAACAAAATTTCAAAGAATTGATCAAAGCTGATCTTAGTCTTTTACAAGCCGACGCCTATTTCTTGTGCGGCCCACAACAAATGGTTGAAATGGCCGAAACAACCCTCGAGTTTTTTGGGGTGGCCAAAAACAAAATTCATAAAGAACTCTTTTTTGCGACTGAACCTACGCAGGTCATTTCTACACCTGCCTTTACTGGCAAGAGTCACGTGAAAATGATGCTTGAAGGAGATATCGTAGAATTTGATGCGAATAGTTCAGATAAAAGTTTGCTAGAACTTGCCGAAAAAGCAGGCCTTGATGCGCCTTTTTCTTGCCGCGGCGGAGTTTGTTCTTCGTGTCGTGCAAAGGTGCTGCAAGGAAGTGCTCAAATGCGCAGCAATCACGCACTAACCGATGCTGAAGTAGCCAATGGCTACATTCTTACTTGTCAAGCACATGCCACAAGTGAAACCCTAATCGTAAGTTTCGATGAGTAGAAATATTGTTATTCTTGGGGCAAGCCAAGGAATTGGAGCCGCTTTGGTTGAGGTTTTTGCAAAAGATCCATCCAATAAAGTTTTCGCGCTTGCACGGCAAATTGAGCTCATGAAAGCGCAATTTAAACAAGAAAATGTTCTTGCCTACAAACTCGATTTACTCGAGAATATTCATGAACAAATTGAAGCGCTCAAGCTTCCAAATAACATTGATATTTTGATCAATAATGCTGGGCTACTCATCAACAAGCCTTTTGAAACCATTACGCACCAAGATTTCCACAACAGTTATCAAGTAAATGTTATTGGAATTATGGAAGCGACCCAAGCATTTTTACCTCTACTCAAAGCAGGGTCTCATGTTGTGAATATCAGCTCGATGGGAGGATTCCAGGGTAGCTTAAAATTTGCAGGTTTAGCAGCGTATTCAACTGCCAAAGCGGCACTATGTTCTTTTACAGAAATGTTTGCTGAAGAATATAAAGACAGTTCAATCCATATGAATTGTCTTTGTTTAGGCGCCGTTCAGACAGAAATGTTACAGCAAGCTTTTCCAGGTTATGAAGCCCCTACCACGCCCCAACAAATGGCGCAATTCATTGCCAATTTTGCACTACATAGCGGTCAGTTACTGAACGGGAAAATCATACCGGTTTCAGCCAGCAATCCATAATGCCAAATTGACTCGCTTTTTCGTAACTTCGTTACATGTTGCGTCTGTTTGTATGCTCTATTTGCCTTGGTACACTGCCTATTTTGTGGGCGCAAGACATCCATTGGACACAATTTAACCAAAACCCCATTTATCTGAACCCCGCTCATGCCGGCAACTTCAATGAAGACCTACGTCTGACGGCCAATTACCGTACCCAATGGCGCAGTGTGAGTATCCCCTTTCAAACGACCGCTATGGCGGCAGATACCAAATGGAAAGGCTATGGATTGGGTGCTAATTTATTTCATGACCAAGTGGGTGACGGCAAATTTCAGACCTTAGAATTACAGGCAAGTATCGCCAAGGGTGTCAATATCAATAAAAATCAGCAACTGCGATTGGCTTTGCAGTTTGGCTTTAATTATCGGCAACTCAATAGTGCTGCATTTTATTTTGATAGTCAGTTTAATGGGTATATTTTCGACCCAAATGCGCCGACAAATGAAAACTTCCAAGCTGCCTCGATGATCAGGCCTATGCTCGGATTAGGAGCTATCCATCAATACCGCATCAACCATTCACTAAACCTAGAGCAAGGACTTGGTTTTTTTAATTTAACCAGACCCAATCAAAGTTTTTTTCTTGAAGATACCAAACGTGACCTCCGTATCAATTATTTTGCCTCGCTCAATTATGACTATTACCCTCAATTAACTTTACAGCCAAGTATTCAATTGAATTTTCAAGGACCTTATCGCTCCGTTACTTTGGGCGGAATGGCACACTACCTTTTCTCTGAAGCCAAGCAAATTGAATTAAGTGCTGGTCTATGGTGGCGTGTACAAGATGCCTTTTGCATCAATTTTGGATACAAAAAAGGCCCAATGTATGCAGGTTTGTCCTATGACATCAATTACAGCTCGCTCGTGCCTGCCAGTAGAGGTCGTGGTGCTTTTGAGTTGAGCTTCCGCTACGTTTTTATCCGTTTCAAACCACCTCAAAAGCAGTATCGCATATGTCCAGATTTTATCTAGTCCTCGCATTGCTATGCTGTAGCCAAACTGTATTCGGGCAAAAACAAATTGCCAAATATATCGCGCATGCAGATCAACAGGTTGAAGAGCAAGATTACATAGAAGCTCTTGATTACTATCAACGTGCACTTGAACTCGCCCCAACCTCGATCAACCTGCTCTGGAAACTTGCCCAAACAAATCAAGCAGCAAAAGACTATAAAAATGCTGCAAAATTCTTTCTCAAAGTCTATGAACTAGACCCAGAATCTTTACAATTTGAGCAGGCACAACTCAACTATGCTTTAATGCTCAAACAACAGGGCTTGTACAAAGAAGCTCTCGCACAATTCAAAGAGGTGAAACAGCATTTTTCTGAAGACAAAACAATAGCTATCTACAAAAAAGCAGCGCAAGAAGTAAGTGCCTGTACATGGGTACTCAAACAACTTAAAAACCAAAGTGCTGACGAACAAGTTGAACTAAAGCCGCATCCGATCAATACGCTTGATGTAGAATTTGGGCACACAGTTTTAAATAAGCGCATCTATTTCTCCGCACTCAAGCCAGACTCTGTAGCAACCGATAAAGTAGAAGTTTTTGCCAAAACCTACCGTCTCCAGCTATATTCAGCCGATGGAAACTCAGACTATTCTAGCTCAATACTTGAGCTGAATAACATGCGCCCTGGACTTTCAGTTGGCAATATTTCATTTACTGCTGATAGCTCGGCTTTTTTATGTGCCGTTTGTCAAGAATTAAAAGGACAACAAAATTGCGATATTAAATGGGGACGCAAACAAACTAACGGCTCATGGGAACTTGACACCCTAACCAACGTTTTGCCAAATCTTACTTCAAATTACAAAAGCATGCCTCATTTGAGTCGAATGAATGGCAGCCAAACTCTATTTTTTAGCGCCAATACAGCTAATGGCATGGGTGGTCTGGATATTTATAGTGCGCAGGTGCAATCGGATGGTAGTCTTTTAGCGATACAACCCATTAACAGCATCAATAGTACAGAAAATGAATTAAGCCCCTGGTTTGATACCCTCACGAATAGGCTTTATTTCTCATCGTCTTGGCACTTTGGCTACGGTGGATACGACATCTTTTATAGTCAATTACAATTAGACGGGAAATTTGGCCCACCCATAAACTTAGGAAAACCTTATAACAGCCCCGCAAACGATCTTTACTTTTTCTGCGAGGCCGACACAGCCTATTTGAGTTCCAATCGCGTTGGAAGCCTTTATGTGTCGCATCCGACCTGCTGTAGTGACGTCTTTACAAGTTTGTTTGATAGACCAACTCAAATTGAAAAACGCAAGGATTCTAGCGATATCAAAATAGTCAAACTACCTATCGAACTCTATTTTGAAAATGATTGTCCAGATCCGAAGTCAAGGGCTGAAACTACTAACTTGAACTACGAAGAAACCTTTGTTCAATACCAACAACAATTTCCTACTTATCTAAAAGGTGTTCAACAAGCCCGAGACACCAGTACTGCACGCTTGCTGAGCAACGAATTGCAAGATTTTTTCTCAAATGAAGTCGTTAAAGGCATGGATGACTTGTCTTTATTTTGCACCCAAGTATGGGCAGAATTACAACAAGGCAAAGAAGTGAGTATTATGGTACAAGGTTTTGCGAGCCCTCTTGCTAAATCAGATTATAACGTTCATTTGACAAAAAGAAGAATTGACGCTATTAAAAATTACTTTGAAGAAGTAGATAACGGAAAGTTTGCGGCTTATATGCAAGGCGAACAACCAAGACTATCATTTGTCGAGGTACCAATGGGCGAATATCAAGCAAAAAAAGAAGTAAGTGACAATTTCTACGACCAAAGAAATTCAGTTTACTCCACAAGTGCCTCAAAAGAAAGAAGAATTGAAATTATTGAATTGCGCTCAAAAGCGGCTAAAAATTAGTTGTAACTTGCGCCCGATTAGCCCCACTATGGAAAACACTACCATTAGCGCCCAACCAAAGACCCGTCTTTATTTCATCGATATGGCTCGTACAATTGCCATTCTTTTGATGTTAGAGGGGCATTTCATCCATGATTCTTTGGCCTTGCAATGGGCCGATGAATCGTATCCTGCTTATGTCACCTGGAAATTTATTCGTGGATTTACTTCCCCAACCTTCCTCACGGTAACAGGTTTGGTATTTACCTATCTGATGCTGGGTAATGAACGCGTTTCTTTCTTCAAAAATATTCGAATTAAAAAAGGGCTCAAACGCGTTATGGAATTATTATTCTGGGGGTATTTACTACAATATTATGCCTTCCATGTGTTGCAATGTATCGCTGTGGGTATCCTTAGTATTATTTTAATCTATGGTTTGTGGCGCACCATGCAATTCATTCCTTTATTTCTTCTGTACATGCTTGCAGGTTTAGGGCTCTTCTTTTCCTATCTATTCTTTGGGCAACTTGGCGAAACCTATTGGCCTGCAAATGCACCTGCATATGTTCAAAATATTTTTCACGGCCCTTATTCACTCTTCCCGATTACCCCTCACATGGGATACACCATGTTTGGTGCAGCTTTGGGTGTTTTAATCCATCGACATAAAGAACAAGTGAAGTCTTGGAAGGTCATTTTACTAGCCCTCGTTCTTGGATTCTCAATTTACTTCGGAATCAAATCGTTGTTGGTTGCTCTTGAAACCATTCCTGGACTTCAAGGATTACACTTTTACCGCATGGATTGGCTCCTTCAAAAGCTTGGTATTGTCCTTGTGGTACTTGCTACACTTCTTGGGCTCGAGACCTACGTCCTGAATATTAAGAAAGAAAACCTCTTTCTTAAAATTGGTCAAAACACACTCAGTATTTATATCATTCATATGATGCTTCTCTATGGAAGCGTCATCAAATACGGAATCAACGACTACCTTCATCATCAACTTGGCCCATGGGAAGTTATCCCGTATACCCTTGGGTTTTGGTTAATTTTTATTGTATTTGTTTATTACATCGATGTCATTCGTGCAAAGCTGCACTTCATTTTATGGCCAATGAAGAAATACAGCAGTATGTTATTTGGTATAGAATTGAAAGAGCCTGCTAGACCGTGACTTTTCTCTTCAAAATACGTTGCCCGCAAGCATCTTGTATTTTGACTTTGATCTCATATACACCTGGCTTGGCATAAATATGTTTGGCCTTTGCAGTCGGTGCGCTGTAACCATCTCCAAACTCCCAAACCACGCTACTAGCATTCGGAAAGTTTGCACTATAATGCACCACTTTTTTGTTGGCGTCATTTAACTTCACTTCGATATCAACGGTATTGTCATTGATACCATATCGGTTTTTGTTAGTAAGAACGGTGGTACCTGCAAGGTCTTGCAGCAACGCGGCTGTTTTTTGATCCAAATTGGCATGATACGAAACCTTTGGCTGTGCTCTAAAAAGAGCTGTATAGAAACACGCTGCTGTTAAGTATGATCCCGTCAAAGTAGGGTGCTGTTGATCCTCTTGATACAATTTAATCTCTGGATAATTGGTACGGGTTGTCTCCCAGACCCTTCCTACCGGTACAAGAGCTAAATTGAAATGATCAGCAACATAATTGTATCCGTAATGAATTCGGTCAGACATCGTTTGGTAGTCCCAATTAATGGGCAAAGAATCTTGTTGGAAACCATTCTGATAAGCCCATGTTTGGTACATGAAAACATTTGTGCACCGGTTATTGGCGTAGACAGAATCAAGGATTTGTTTGATATAAGGTATACTTAAAGAATCTATGACAGCCGTATCTTGAGCCAGTTCTCGACTGAAGCCCTGTAGGACTACATAGTCCCATTTGTATTTTCTAATTGACTGATAGAGCTCTGGTCTTTTAGCGTGCATTTCAAAGGTATGGTTTGACTTGGCATCCATGTGAATATCTACACTGAAGCCCTTGCTATTCGCCATTTGTTGCAATAGTTTGGGCATATCGTTATAATGCGTATAACTGTTGCCAATAAAAAGCACGCGCATCGGTTGAGCTGAAATCCAAATGCTCAAGAATAATCCAATGAATAATCCGAAGCCTTTCATGCTTTAGTAATTTATTTCTTTTGAAAAAGTGTGGATAACGCGGATAACTCTTCTGCAGTCGGGTTTAATTTAGGTCCGCTGAAATTGATATCGTTGATCGTTTGAAGAGGAATGAGGTGAATGTGCGCATGCGGAACTTCAAGACCGATTACACTAACACCAATGCGCTTACAAGGAATGTGTTCTTTGAGCAATTTTGCCACTTCTTTGGCAAAAAGCCAGAGCTCCTGATATGCTGAATCATCGATATCAAAGAGGTAATCTGTTTCTTTCTTTGGAATCACTAAGGTATGACCCGAAGCTAAAGGTTGAATGTCAAGAAAAGCCAAGAAGTTCTCGTTTTCTGCTACTTTGTAGCAGGGTATTTCACCTTGGACGATTCTTGTAAAGATACTTGACATTATCTCGAAATAGATATGATCTCAAAATTCATGATACCACCAGGTGTTTGAATTTCAGCGATATCACCCACTTTTTTGCCTAAAAGGCCTTTTCCAATCGGCGACTCAATAGAAATTTTACGCAACTTGATGTCGGCTTCATTTTCTGCCACTAACGTGTACTCAATTTCCATACCATTTGTTTGATTCTTAATCAAAACTTTGGAAAGGATGAATACTTTGCTATTATCCATATGCGTTTCATCTACCAAGCGCGCATTAGAAATGATCCCTTCTAACTTAGAGATTTTCATTTCAAGAATGCCTTGTGCCTCTTTGGCAGCATCGTATTCGGCATTCTCTGAAAGATCGCCTTTATCGCGTGCCTCAGCAATTTGTTCTGAAATTGCTGGTCTTTGAACCGTTTTTAATTGATGCAATTCGTCTTTTAATTTTTGTAGACCTTCTGCTGTATAATAATTGATAGCCATGATGCTCGGTTTATTGAAACAAACAAGAGAGCCCTAAAAGAGCTCTCTTGCACCTAACAAAGTTAGAAAATTATTTTAAGCTAATTGTAGCGCCTACGGTATGAATAATTCCAAACACCCCGGCAAAACGCGTAGCGTATTCTATACCAAGTGCGTTTTTGTTTTCACCAACGAGTGCATCAATTGAAAAACCTGCTGAAGGACCACTAAAGGCACTGGAGCGTGTTTCTTCATTGAACATGCCATTTTCATAGCAAAAACCAGCTCTTAAGTTGAATGCCATGCTTTCTTTAGCTATACCATAATCTAGACCAATACGGAACTGGTCTTTCATAAATGAATTTGCTGTGAAACCAAGAGCCAAATTTAACTTATTGCTTTCGTTGAAGATGAAATCGTAAGAACCACCAATTCCTAACAAAGAAGGCAATTCAAAGGTTGCAGAACGCTGTTCCAATGAAGCAATATAACCAGTACTCACGTAGGTCACTTGCTGTGCAAGTCCGTCGCCTTTGTAACGCATTACAGGGCCTACATTCTTGAGCGTAATACCGAACTTGAGTTGGTCTTGCTCTCCAGATACATAGCGAATACCCGCATCAATTGCGATACCATTGGCTTTCATATTAGAGATACTCTCAGAAATTACCTTAAAGTTGATCCCTCCGTAAATTGACGAAGAGAACTCTTTTGCATAACCTACACTGAAAATATTCATGCGAGGAGAAAAGAATCCGATATTTCCTTCAGGATTCGCTACGGTAGTAATGGGAATATCTCCATAGTTCATGGATTGAACACTGATTGAGAATACTTCTGAATCTGAAATGCGTTGAGCGACACCTGCACCATTAAGTGCAATTCCTGCAGAACCCATCCAGTTAGAATAATTGAACTTCAACTGAGTTTTTTCTGTGAATGCCAAGCCGGCAATATTCATGTAGGTAGCTTCCAGACCATTGCTATTGGCATAAGACGCGTCACCTAGAGCTCCAGATCTGGCCCATGGATTCACTAATAAATGCGAAGCACCAGCAGAACCGACACGATCTTCATTTCCTGCGAAAACCTGTAGTGAGGCAACCAAACCTGCACTCAGAAATATATGTTTTAAAGTCATTTTCATTACTTTGAAATATACAATGATTAAATACCTTGTAAGTCAGCTTGGCGCATACCACCAAAGAACTTCAAGACGCGTTCACCAACCCCAGGTACATCTACGTGTATGAGGTAGATACCTCCAGCTACTGGTATTGCCTTGTGGTTTGTTAAATCCCAATCAATATAAGTTTGAGGACTGTCTTTCTTGAAGCTACGGACTAATTTACCATTTGCAGTATAGATTCTTACCGTACAAACCTCAGGAAGGTTTACAATCTTAACTTTAGTATCCAAACGTGTACGCTCGTATTCAGAGAATGCGTAGTATGGGTTCGGCACTACGTTGATCATCGCCAATGCTTCTTTGAGCATGTCTTGAGAGCCAACCTTAGTTGCGATATCTTCCATTGACCAACCATACATTGGCTTGCCAGCGTTTTCGCCTGAACCTACAAAGTTTTTGTATTCTTTGTTGACACGCAAACGAATCGTTACATC
>DLPC01000003.1:0-1787 GCA_002478565.1 Flavobacteriales bacterium UBA7468
CAGTCAGAAATGATTGGCTTTTTTTATTGGATAAAACCCGAGTCTAAAGATTCGGGGTGGGGTTAAAATGGTTAATAATCCCTGATCACCCTCACTGAAAATCCAAACTTTTTAGATCCGCTGTTTCCTATTGTAGGATTGATGCTATTGTCTTTGATGAAAAATACCCTGCCTAAACCACCTGCAGTGGTACTTTGTGTCCACCACCACGCGTTTTCTCCATATTCAAAGAATTCACCAAGATCATTTCGACGACCACAAGGCAGTGCCGTAAATCCACTTTCATTTGAGCCATTATTAGTGATCCAGCCAGATTGCGCATTGAACTTTTGAGCTAAATAGGAAGTGCCAAAGTACGTAACTATACCGGTGTACTCATAATCGCTGGGAATATGCCATCCTTCCGGCGCTAATCCTCGTGGATCAGTAACCGCATACCAATTGTAAAGCACCCCTTTGGTCGGGTCATTATCATAATAACACCAGGCCCCTGTTGTCAAGGTTGACCATTGAGCTGCATCTTGAACTTGAGGAATCTGATCGCCATTTTTATACTTTGTTACCCTCAAATTTTGAGTAGTCCAAACGCCATTGCATATAGCTTTATACTTATATGTGTTCAAATTGACATCAAAAACATAATAAAGGCAACTGCCATCATCTTTGTTTGCATACCCAGAATAATTGGATGCATCTGGATCAATACATCCCTTTTTCTCGCATGAAACAAGTAGCAAACTCAATGATAAAAATGAAAGGAAAAATTGTCTCATATTTCAAAATTATACACCAAACGTAAGCAAAAAAATATACTTTTAAAATAAATCAAGTTTATCCATGAAAAACCTGCGAACGTTCCTAATCATCGTTATTTTAAGCAATAACCTCCATGCACAACAAGCCAAACCATTCTTTAAGGAAGGTCAAGCTCAAATTGTTCTTGAATTTGACAAGCCTTCAGAATGGATCAAAGAAGAATTATGGGTCCAGACAAACTTTGACAGCGATGCGAATGGCAAACTAGACCGCATGCATGTTTTTTTGACGCGCCCAATGCAAACCGAAACTCAAGGATTGAAACTTCCTGTGATCTATACTTCGAGCCCCTATTTTGCGGGCACGGGTGGTGATAAAAAGAGTTACTACTGGGATGTCAAGCACGAAATTGGACAAACTCCGCCTGCTCATCAACACGCAGTTGCCACCAGAAAAGAGAACAGACCTCTTGAGGCATTTTTCCAGGACCAACAATGGGTAAGACGAGGGTTTATTACGGTCTATTCCTCTTCACCTGGTACTGGTTTTTCAGACGGCGTTCCAACAATCGGCGGTGAAAATGAAAAATTAGCACCAGCAGCAGTAATTGATTGGCTCTGCGGACGCGCAATGGGTTACAAGACACGCAGTGGAATGGACACCGTGAGCGCCTATTGGTGTACTGGAAAAATTGGTATGATGGGGACTTCCTACAATGGTACCTTGTGCTTGGCCGCTGCCTGCACCGGAGTCAAAGGATTGGAAGCGATTATTCCTAATGCTCCTGTGAGTTCATGGTATTTGTATTACCGCTCCAATGGTTTGGTGCGTTCTCCTGGAGGTTATCTAGGTGAAGACACAGACATCTTGTATGATTTTATCCATAGCGGTGACCCTGAAAATAGGGCACACAACGATGCTATGATGCGCGATCAAATTTTAGTTCCTGGCCAGGACAGAATGAGCGGTGACTACAATGCGTTTTGGGCAGCTCGAGATTACCTCACTCAAATGGACAGCATGAAAGCCGC
>DLPC01000003.1:1852-5114 GCA_002478565.1 Flavobacteriales bacterium UBA7468
TTTGAAGATTGGAATGTCATGGCTGAGCACAGTTTTCGTTTTTACGAGCAAGCAAGAAGAATGGGCCTAACTGCTAAAATTTATTACAATCAAATGGGGCACGGCTACCCACCACCCTTTTGGATGATGAATAAATGGTTTACGCATTATTTACACGGCGTTGATAACGGCATTGAAAAAATGGCCAATGCCTGGATTGTATCAAAAGGTGAAAATGAAGCGCATCCTTACAAAGCGTTTCCAAATCCTAATGCCAAGATGCAAAGAATGTATCTGAACGGAGACGGCAAAAATACAGGTGTGCTTTCTAAGCAAAACGGAACTGAGGCAAAATTGAGTTTTACAGATGATGCAAGCCTGACTGCCCTTCAACTGATTTCAGAAAAGTATGCAGCAAATAGACTGCTTTTTTGGACGAAGACTTTAGAGAGCCCCCTACACCTTTCCGGGACCAACCGCATTCATGTTCAAGTGGCCAGCGATAAACCTGCTGCTAACCTTTCCGTCTATCTGATTGCTGTACCTGAAAACTATAATCCGAAGAAAATAAAGATCGAGGACATCATAGTAAACAGAGCATGGGCTGATCCTCAAAACTATAAATCCATAGCAAAGGGCGAAGCACTGCAAGCAGGTAATTTTTATGATCTGGAATTTAACTTTCAACCGGATGATCAGATCATTCCAGCAGGGTATCAACTCGGCCTTCTCATTTTCTCTTCAGACAAAGAATTCACACTCCAACCCAAAAAAGGAACACAATTGACAATCAATTTGGACCCATCTTGGATTGAGTTAATGGTGGTTGAATAAGCACTTTTGCTGTTATTGTTTCACGAAAGCTTTTCTTGTGAATTGCTTATCAATAGAACTCAGTATATAAAATCCTGCTGGTAAAATTGAAATGTCAAAGTGCCCAGTTTCTAAGGATTCAAATAGATATAATTTTCCACTGAGGTCTTGTATTTCGATGCTTTCAAATATGGCATCAGTGAAAACCAACATCCCATTGGCAACCGGGTTTTCAAATTTATAGTCAGTGGTTAATTGGTTTATTCCAACACCTTGTCCGAACTTCAGAACAGTACCTAAAAGCGTTGTACAAGTCGAATCATAGATCTGGTAATTGATAAGGCCTTTTGTGATGTCATCGTAACCATCAATAATCATCGCTTCGATACCAGAAGAATCTAGATCGCAAAAGCAGTTGCTGAGCAAAGAATAATTCATGTTGGTATTGTTATTGACCGCAAAGTTGATGTTACTGCAAATTTCATTGTCATATATTTCTGGACTGTCCTGAATATTGCTGACACCGGATATAAGTACTGCTCCAAAATTGTTATATAGCTGGTTATTATGGATTTCTGCATCTATAGAAGCTTCAATGCCTAATTCGTTATAATTGAACACGTTATTAGCAATTTCTACTCCATATGCATATTGAATTGCAGTGGCGTTGTCATTGAAAATACAGTTTTGAATAAGCCCATTACTAGGGTAACCTATCGCCAATAAATTATTTAGAAACTGGCAATCTGCGATATACAATGAGTCATAAACACCGGCCGCAAAATTGACACCAATTGCATTATCTACAAACTGGGTGTTGGTCATGGTAAACGCCGTAGGATAAGCAAATACTGAAGTATTATTGTCTTTAAACAAGCAATCATTTATGATGAAATATGACCACCCATAAACCGCAGTTTCGTTATCAATAAATTGACAATTATTCAGCTCAAGCGTATTACCAAATGTGATTGCCTCAAAACAATGTCGAAACTTACAATTTGTGTATTGATAATTAGCCAAGGGAGCTTCATAGGCAAAGGGCTTAAAAGCATTGGCAATATCAAATCGGTCGGCATTCAGCACGCCACCCTGTGAACTCGTACATACAAAACCTTGCCAACCAACATTTGTGGTGTCAAATAACGTTCGAATTTTAATAGGCTGCGCATCGGTACCTACGCAATTGATTGTTCCACGTGTTTCAATGTAAATATCACTTGAAGTCTGATTATTGATACGGATTTCTACCCCAGGTTGTATATTGAGTGTCACACCAGGAAAAACAACGATTGGGCCATTCACAACATAAGGGCTTCCAGCCAAAGACCACGTTGCATTTTGGTAAATACCACCTGAAACAATGGTTTGGGCTTGGAGAGAGCTGAGCAATAGCATCAGCATGGAGAAGGCATACAGTTTTTTCATAAGAGTTGTTTAGTTTTCAAACAAGGAGTAGGCTTAATTGTTTGGGTTTAAGCTTTTTCTAGAATAGAATCTTGAAATAACCCTCATAAAAATTATCAATAATCTTTCAGACATAAATCATCGTTTATGGCATAGCCTTTGAATATGAGGTTGAAAAATCAAAAACGATGAAACAACTATTATTTTTTACGATGCTGGCTGCCGGGGTTGCGAGTTGTACAGTGGTAAAACCACATCAAGTAGCAGTCAAAAGTAAGCTTGGAAAAATTGACAACAAAGTAAGACAGGCTGGGCCAGTAGTATACAATCCATTTATCACACGCGTGGTGAAGGTCAATGTGCGTACCATGAACCTGTCTATAAAGGAAAACTTGCCTTCGAAAGAAGGACTCACCATTTTATCAGAGAGCTCTATTTTGTACCACATCAAAGCAGAAGATGTGCCTAAGGTAATCAAGGAAACCGGGCTGAACTATGAAGAAAACCTCATCTTACCCGTTTTTAGATCAGCCGCCTCCGATGTCTGTTCAAGGTATTATGCAAAGGATATGCACAGCGCTAAGCGCAACGAAATCGAGCAAGAAATCAGAAAAAGGTTAGCAGAAGTTTGTGAAGAAAAAGGTTTTATCATTGAAGCTGTATTGCTTAAAAGCATCAGTTTACCGCAAGGTTTGACACGCTCTATTGAAGCCAAGCTAGAAGCCGAGCAAGAAGCGCTCAGAATGGAGTTTGTGCTCGATCGTCAGAAAAAGGAAATGGATCGCCAACTTATTGAAGCGGAAGGTGCAAAAAAGAATGCCATTATCCAGGCAGAAGCACGCGCTGAAACCGCTAAAATTGAGGCCGACGGACGTGCAAAAAGCATTGAAATTGAAGCCAAAGCCAACAAAGCAGCCAACGACATGCTCAATTCAAGTTTGACTCCAAATGTCTTGAAGATGAATCAAATTCAGGCATTCATGAAACTATCCACCTCACCCAATACCAAAACCATCATTACCGATGGCAAAGGTGGCGTGATCAATATGTTGGATGATAAGTA
>DLPC01000025.1 GCA_002478565.1 Flavobacteriales bacterium UBA7468
GGCCCGGCATCGATTACTTATACGGTTAATGACAACAGCGGTGCAACTTCTAACGTGGCAACTGTGAGCATTACCGTGACTCCAGTCAACGATGCGCCTATCGCTAACAACGACCTCGCTACAACCAACGAAGATAGCCCAGTGACCATCAACGTACTTGGTAACGATACTGACGTAGAAGGATTGAACAACAGTTCTGTAACCATTACCGTTCAGCCAACCAACGGAACCGTGAGTGTGAACCCAACAACAGGTGCCATTACTTTTACCCCTGCCGCTAACTTCTTCGGTACAACAACCTTTACTTACCAAGTTTGTGATAACGGATCACCAGTGCTTTGTGATGATGCAGTAGTAACCATTACTGTCAATGCAGTGAACGATGCTCCTGTCGCTAACAACGACAACGCAACCACAGCTGAAGACGCGCCTGTCAATATCAATGTCTTGCAAAATGATACTGATTTAGAAGGACTGAATCCAAGTTCAGTGACCATTACAGTACAACCAGCAAACGGAACTGTTACAGTGAATCCGATTACGGGTGTACTTACTTTCAACCCAGCTCCAAACTTCTTCGGTACGACGACATTCACTTACCAAGTTTGTGACTACGGCTTCCCTGTACTTTGTGATGATGCTACCGTAACAATTACCGTTACACCTGTCAATGATGCGCCTATTGCCAACAACGACATCGCAACTACAAACGAAGATACTCCGGTCAATATTTCAGTTTTAACGAATGACACCGATATTGACGGAACACTTGTGAGCTCAACTATTGACTTAAATCCTAGCTTACCTGGTATCCAAACAAGCATTACAAACGGAATGGGAACTTGGACCGTTGTTGGAGCTCAAGTACAATTTGTGCCTGCAGCTAACTTCAATGGCACTGCCTTCCAAGCTTATGTGGTTAACGATAACGGAGGCCTGACTTCCAATATCGCTATGATTACCGTAACGGTTAACGCTGTCAATGACGCACCGGTTGTAGACAATGATGTAGCCAACTGTGCTTACAATACCCCAGTGTCTGGCGACTTAATTGATGCTGGCGATTTTGACATCGATGGTACGATGCTGCAAGCGAATACTAACCCAGTTTCTGGCCCTAGCCATGGAACAATCGTCATCAATCCTGATGGAACTTATACCTACATTCCAGATAACTTCTACGTTGGTACTGATGTAGTTGTGGTGGCAGTATGCGATCAAGGCTTGCCTTTACCTGGTATTTGTATCAACGATACCTTGGTAATTACAGTCAATCCTTGTACGGCAAATGACCCTGTTCAAGACTGTGATAACGATGGGCTTACAAACGCTGAAGAATTAGCTTTAGGTACGGATCCATTTAACCCTGACTCCGATGGCGATGGTGTACTCGATGGAACTGAAGTTGCTGATGGCACAAACCCAAGTAACCCTTGTTCATTGGTATTAGCGAGCCAGACTTTGGCCCCTACCAATGCTTGGTTGAACTTAGATTGCGATAACGATGGTTTAACTAACGGACAAGAATTAGCCCTTGGAACAGATCCATTCAACCCAGATTCTGACGGAGACGGCGTTACAGACGGTACAGAAGTTGCTGACGGCACCAACCCTAACAACCCATGTTCACTTGTTTTTGCAAGTCAGACACTCACACCAAGTGCAACTTGGTCAGGATTAGATTGTGATAACGACGGACTGAGCAATGGAACAGAACAACAACTCGGAACTGATCCAGCAAATCCAGATACCGATGGTGATGGTGTACTTGATGGTACTGAAGTTGCCGATGGTACAAATCCAACGGATCCTTGTTCACTTGTACTTGCAAGTCAAACAGTGGCAGTGAGTGCATCTTGGGGAACTTTGGACTGTGACAACGATGGTTTAACCAATGATCAAGAAATTGCAGTTGGTACAGATCCGTTCAATCCAGATTCTGATGGAGATGGTGTACTTGACGGCACTGAAGTTGCTGATGGAACCAACCCAACAGATCCTTGTTCATTGATTTTTGCAAACCAAAATACGACGCCTTCAACAGCATGGGAAAACCTTGACTGTGATAATGATGGCTTGACTAATGGTACTGAAGTCAATTTAGGTTCAAACCCTAACAATCCTGATACAGACGGTGATGGTGTTCCAGATAATACAGAAGTACAAGAAGGCACCAACCCTGCTAACCCTTGTGACTACAATATGGCAAGTCAGACCATGACGCCAAATGCTGCTTGGGCAAGTTTGGATTGTGACGGCGATGGTGTAGATAACGGAACCGAAACGACCAACGGCAACGACCCAACCGATCCTTGTGATCCGTTTGTGGAAGGTGGTAACTGTGATCCAATCATAGAAGTTCCAGAAGCCTTCTCTCCTGACGGAGATGGCGTCAATGAAACTTTTGTAATTGAAGGCATTGAAAATATCCCTGGTCAATCAATCATCATCTTTAACCGTTGGGGTAACCAAGTATTTAGTGCCAGCCCATACCAAAACGATTGGAACGGAACTTCTCAAAACAGCATGAACGTTGGTGGTGACCAATTACCTACAGGTACATATTTCTATATCCTAGATACGCAAACTACCAAATATGGTGTACTCAAGGGTTATATCTACCTCAAACGATAAGCAAATTAACAGACTTAGCTATGAAAAATAAAATCATATATATCATCCTTGCAAGTGCTAGTATTTTTAGTGCAAAAGCACAGCAAGAGGCACACTTTACACAGTTTGCAGATAATCAGTTATTCGTGAATCCTGCTTATGCTGGAAGTAATGAGATACTCAATGCTACCGTTTTGCATCGTCAACAATGGGTGGGCTTTACTGGGGCGCCTCAGACCTCTACCTTCAGCATGCATTCTCCACTATCTTACGAAAGTGTAGGGCTTGGCATAACAATGGTCAGCGATCAAATAGGGCCTTTGAGCCAAAACATGATTTACGGTGATTTTTCCTATACCCTGAAATTCAATAACCAAAGTAAATTGGCTTTTGGATTGAAAGCGGGAATGAACGTCATCAACATCAATTCAAGTGAACTTTCTACCACTACAGAAAATGATCCAAACTTGATGAAAGATGTAAGAAATCAAGTGAATCCAAATCTTGGTTTTGGAGTTTACTACCACACTAAAAATTGGTTTTTTGGTGCAAGTACACCTAAAATCTTTGAGAGTAGCTATGACCAAACTTCCTTGAATATAGAACAACGTCACTTCTTTTTGAATGCGGGTACCGTATTAAAAGCAGGTTCAAACTTGAAATTACGCCCAATGGTCCAGGCTAAATTTACAGAAGGTGCACCTTTGAGTTTAGATGCTGCTGTTACAGGAATCATCCAAGAAAAAATCTTCATTGGTGCCATGTATCGCTTAAATGCTGCAGGCGGAATTTTTGTACAATACCAAATGGCGCCAACATTTAGAATTGGGGTTGGTACTGAAATCGGACTAACAGATATCAGAAAATACAACGACGGTACATTTGAATTGATGCTCAGCTACGATCTTGCTCACAGCAAAACAGGGATTAAATCACCAAGATACTTTTAAGAAAAGCCATGAAATACACATTTATATTATTGATTCTCTTCCAAACAAGTTTGGCTTTTTCACAGAGTGGTCAGCTTGCAAAAGGTAATTTTTTCTTTGAAAAACAAGGGTACTTCGAAGCTATTAGCTGTTTTGAACGCGTTTTAGGATCTGAATTTGACAGTCCAGAAATGCAACAAAAGCTCGCTTACTGCTATAGTTTCTGTGGTGAATTCACCAAAGCGGAAACACTGTACAAAAAATTAATCTCTAAAAAGCCAGAACCGCAATTGGTTTATCAGCTTGCTTATTGTTTAGCACGCCAAAACAAAAACGATGAGGCCAATTCTTATTTCCAACAATTTGCCAATGCAAATCCTACGGATCTAAGAGCCCAACTCTTTTTAAAAGATCCTGGCTATTTAGCAAAATTGATGGCTCAAGAACCACATTTTAAAATTGCAACAACCAGCCTTAACACTGATCATGCTGATTTTGGGGTTTATCCTGTTCCGGGCAAAAACGAGGCAATGATTGTGAGTTCCAGACGTTTTTCATATTGGGGAAATCCAAAATGGGCCGGTGATAACGAGCAATTCTTAGATTTATTTACCATTGAATTGGTGAAAGATAAGACCGATAACGCTCCAAAATACCTACAAAAACCTTTGAATTCTGGTATGCATGAAGGACCAGCTTGCTTTAGTGCAGATGGGCAAGTTTTATACTTTACTGCTGATGACAGAAAAGCCAATGCAAATGGAATGGTAAACTTGAAAATTTACCGTGCATTTTGGAAAAATGGTATTTGGGCAGATCAACAAGAATTGCCGATCAACAGCAACACATTTTCAACCGGACACCCTGTATTAAGCGCGGATGGCAAAACACTCTATTTTGTTTCTGACAGACCCGGTGGTTTTGGAGGATCCGATATCTACAGTGTAGCGATTGACGCCAACGGCAAATTTGGTGCGATTAAAAATCTTGGCGCCAACATCAATACGGAAGGAAACGAAATGTTTCCGTGGGTAAGCGGAGATTTATTTTTCTTTGCCAGCAATGGCCGACCAGGTTTTGGAGGACTAGATGTATTTGTTGCCCCACTTGGTTTTGAGGTGGCTGCAGTGAATGCCGGGACAGTAATTAATACACAAGCCGATGACTTCGCTGTAAGTTTCTTTGACAATTCTAACCTTGGTTTTGTTGCTTCTAACCGCAGCGGCGGAAAAGGTGGTGATGACATCTACGGGATTGAAATGATCAAAACCTTTGTTTTCCCGATTTCATTTAAAGGTACGGCGCTAGATGCACAAAGCGGTGCTATTATGGCGGGGGCTACTATCGTTATTAAAGATGAAGCTGGGCAAATTATTGCTACGCTCACAGCAGACGATAAAGGGCAATTCAACACAACCCTTGACCCAGGGAAATCTTACACGATTGAAGTAAGCAAAGAAGGATTCAATGGAAGTAGCAAGAATATCGCAATCGCTGAAAAAGCGAAATCCTACCAAGAGGTATTCAAATTAGAGAAAAAACCTGCATTTATGCTTGAACTTCTCTTGACAAATGCACAAACGAAAGGTGTCATTTCTGGTGCTCAAATTTTGATTAAAGATCTGAAAACAAAAGCTATTTTATTTTCAAATACGACAGACCAAGCCGGAATGTGGCAACAAGCCTTGGACAACATGAAACTAGGCAACCAATTGGCTTATGAAATCACGCTTACTTGCAACGGTTACCTTTCAAAAACGCTTACTTATCAAGAAGTGATCAGCAAAGAAGGTATTATTGCGCTTCACGAAAAGTTAAATGTTGCCTTGACCCCAATCAATATCGGTGGTGACCTCGCAAAAACATTAGGTATCAAACCTATCTACTTTGACTTAGGGAAATACAACATCAGAAAAGATGCAGCCATTGAACTCGATAAAATCGTGAAGGTTATGAACGAAAACCCCACAATGGTCATCGAATTGGGTTCACACACCGATTGCCGCAGTAGTATGAAGTTCAATGAAACACTTTCTGCCAATCGCGCGAAAGCTTCTGCTGCTTATATCAAACAGCGCATTAGTAATCCAGAACGCATTTATGGCAAAGGTTACGGCGAATCTCGCTTACTCAATGATTGTGGTTGTGAAGGAACCGTTAAATCAACTTGTACGGAAGCAGAGCACCAATTGAACCGACGAACAGAGTTTATCATCATTAAGATGTAAAACACTTCATGCTTATTTAAAAAGCCCTCTAAGAGATAGAGGGCTTTTTTATTTGAGTAAGTTGTCTAGTTTTGACTGAATAATTTTCGAGCTACTTAATTCAATGCGCAAGATTAAAGAGCATACGGTATCTAGATTTTGTTCTAAAATTTCGACGTTTGCCTTTTTAAGTAGATCCATCACCAAATACAATTTTTCGTACGGAAATTGAATGGTAATTTGAATTTGCTCTTCTTTTACGACAATCTGAGCTGCCTCTAAAGCGGCTTTGGCTGCTGTTCGATAAGCTGTAATAAGCCCTCCTACCCCTAGGTTTGTCCCACCATAATACCGAACCACGGCTATCAATATATTCGTGAGATCGTAAGCTTGAATTTGTCCTAAGATGGGTGGGCCTGCGGAGTTGGATGGTTCGCCGTCATCGGAAGCGCGGTATAACTTTTTATCAGCACCAAGACGAAAGGCCGAACAAACATGAACCGCCAAGTGATGTTCTTTTCTTTTCTGTGCAATAAAAGCCTTGACCTCCTCCTCACTATGGACAGGAACGGCAAAGGCCAAAAATTTCGATCCTTTTTCCTTGTAGAATCCCTCAGCGAGTGCTTTTATTGTCTGATAGCTAGCCACTAGACAAAATTAAACGCATTATTCCTTAATTTAGTCTTATGATAAAGAAAATGCTCTGTTTTGCAATTACTATTATTGGGTTGCTTAGCTCGTGTGGAGACGATCCAATTACGCCGCCTGCACCAACAGGTCCACAGCAATATGGCGTTCCTTTTGCCGAGGTGCCTACTACAAACCAAGCAACTATTTACGAGGTCAATTTAAGAGCCCAGTCTAGCGAAGGGAATTTGCAGGGAGTTATTGCTAAATTACAGCATATCAAAGATCTTGGCACAAATGTAATTTGGCTCATGCCTATATATGAACAAGGAGTCACTAATAGTGTCAATTCTCCATATTGTATCAAAGATTATACAAAAGTTAGCCCCGAATATGGGACACTTTCAGATCTGCGCGCACTCACAGATCAGGCACATGCACTCGGCATGGCGGTTATTTTAGATTGGGTTGCAAACCACACTTCTTGGGATCATCCGTGGATTAACCAACACCCCGAATGGTACAGTAAAAATAGTGCGGGTCAAATTATTATACCGCCTGGTACCAACTGGAACGACGTTGCTGACCTCAATTTTGACCAAGCTGCTATGCGCAAAGCACAAATAGATGCGATGAAATACTGGGTACTTGAGGCTAACGTAGATGGCTTTCGTTGTGATTATGCCGATGGCGTTCCGTTTGATTTTTGGCAGGATGCCATTTCAGACCTAAGGGCGCTTCCAAACCGCGATTTACTCATGCTTGCTGAAGGTACGCGCAACGACCATTATCAAGCAGGGTTTGACCTCACTTATGGCTGGAACTACTACGGGGCATTAAAAAATGTTTGGACAGGAAGTTCAACAAGCACACTCACCACAAGCCATCAGACCGAATTCAGTAATATTACTTCCGGAAAAAGTAAAATTAGGTTCACGACCAATCACGACGAATCTGCCTGGGATGCCTCTCCTATGACTTTATTCAACGGAAAAAATGGCGCCATTGCCGCCAGTGTTGTCAATATTTTTTCTGGTGGTGTTCCGCTACTTTATACAGGTCAAGAAGTTGGGAAAACGGGGACAACGCCTTTTTTCTCTAATTCAACCATTAATTGGACGGCCAACCAAGACATGCTCGCTGCCTATCAGAAAATTTACAGTATTTATCAGACGAATGCTGCTGCTCGTAGTCAAACTGTTTCTGCATATCAGCTCTCCAATGACCTCATCTGTTGGAAAAAAACAAATGGCTCTTCCTCCGTTTTGATACTCGTAAATGTCAGAAATACCAACATCAGTGTCAATTTACCTCCAATTCTTGCGGGAAATTTTATCAATTTAATGACCAATCAAGCTGAAACCGTTGGCACAAGCCTTTCATTAACACCCTACGCTTACAGAATTTATTCAATGAATTAATTTCAAAACAAATGAGAAACTCAATTTTCCTATTTCTTCTTTTGTTGGCCCCTTGTTTTTCCTTGGCTCAAAAATCAAAGAAACAAGCCGTTGTATATGATGTTGTTGAGCTGAAAAATGGAAAAATTCTTTACGGTAAAATGATTGCATTGGACAATAATTATGTCTTGACATTTAAAGACGAATACAATCGGATGTATTATTTGTCCAAAGAAATGTACAATTATATTGAGCAAGACCGAACTTTTCAGAAAAGAGTACGATACTACGACAGTATTGTTAAACCTAGAAAAGTTGACGAATTTGACTTTCACGTTGGTCTCAATCCAATGTTTGCAGGCATCAATAATGGTTTTGTTGCCGATGACTACTATGTCTCGAGTAATAGCAATGGTATGTACTTTGAAACGCCTATTTGCCTGAATTTAGGTGTTGGGAAGTACTTCAAGCAACAACATTTTGTAGGTCTTGAATTGGATTTAAAAGCTATTGGTGGGCCGCAAAAGTTTGTTCAAACCGCCTTGCAATATCAATTTTTCTATGACGCAATGAAATCTGATGTCGGACGTTACATCCCTATCAATATCGGCTTACAGAATCTGACTACAATTGAGACATTCCAAGTACCAGATATGACAATGCCACCGTTACCCAATTACCTTGACAAGGACATTGCTGTGAATATACAGAGTTTAAACCTTGGGGTTGGCCATGGATGGTCATTTATTGGCAAAGACAAACACTATTGGAACCTTGAATTGCTTTTATACAAGGGGCTTTGGTCAACATATTCATTCATTACAAACGAATTAACTAATCCCAAGCTCAATTACCAAACTTCAGGGGCTCAATTCAAATTGGGTTATCATTTTTAAAAGAAAAAATCCAAATGACATGGAAGAACTCTGGACGTTTTTTGGTTTTATTTTGATTTTAACCGGGCTCATTGGCAGCTTTTTACCCGTGCTGCCCGGCCCTCCAATTTCATTTGTTGGTCTCATCGTTATTCATTTCTTTGGTGGCCATAGTTTTCCAAATACTTTGCTGATTTTATATGCAGGGCTCTCAGTCCTGTTACTCATTCTAGATTATTATTTACCTGTTTGGACAACTAAAAAATTCGGCGGGAGTAAAGCTGGTCAATGGGGAGCAACTGTTGGTGTACTAATAGGTTTGATTTTAGGTATCTGGGGAATCATATTAGGGCCACTTATCGGGGCTTACATTGGTGAATTATTGATCGGCCGTAAAAACCAAGATGCTTGGCAGTCTGCAAAAGGAGCTTTCTTAGGATTTTTACTTGGCACCGGGCTCAAACTTATGCTGGTAGGTGCCATGCTATTTTCAGCAATCAATTACTTATAAACCAGTTTATTTCAGTGTATATTTGTACAACTATGCTCAGAATTTTAGTTGTTTTTCTTTTGATCTCGCAGCAATCTTTTTGTCAAGACATTTTTGATCTGGCACGAAAAGGTAGTCGGGTTGAAATGCAGAAATACCTCAAAAAGCACCCCGATGAACTGAATCTTATTTCTGATCAGGGTGCGAGTCCATTTTTACTCGCTGCTTACAATGGCAATAACGAAGTTGCTAATTTACTCATTGAAAAAGGTGCAGACCTCAATCAATGTTACCCACAAGGTTCTGTCATTTATGCCCTGATTTATAAAAATAACTTAGTATTACTCGAAGAAATCCTGAAAAAAGGAGTCTCTCCAAATGATAGTTGCCAATTTGAACAAATGGGTTATCCCTTACACTTTGCAATGACCTTGCAACGTTATGAAGCCATTCAAATCCTAATGAAATACCCATTAAATTTGAATATCAAAGATCCTCAAGGCAGAACCTTGGATCAATTACTTATGCTCTACGGAGACCCTCAACTTAATGAAATACTAAACCATGAAAAATAAACTTACTTTACTCCTTTTTAGCTTTTTGTTGACTACGGCTTTCTGGGCACAAACTTACACCACTGGAGTGATCAATTTAACCACAACAAGTGGGCTCGCTATGTCCGTAAAAATTGATGTCGGGACACAAGTAACACTCACCCTCACTGGCCCAACTGGACGTTGGTTTGCCCTTGGATTTAATGCCAACAGCATGACCAACGGCACCGATGTAGTAGGAGTTCATAGCGCTAGTACACTCAATAATTTTGATGCCAAACTAATAGGTTTTGGAGCACCAGTTACCGATTCACAACAAGACTGGACGATTACTTCCGATGTAAGCAACGCTGGTGTTCGCACTATTATCGCTACACGCCCATTAAATACCCTTGACCCCAATGACTACACTTTTAGTGCCACGCCTTCAACACTCAGCTTGATTTGGGCGCGCTCCGCTTCTGCTAGTTTTACTTACAGTAACCACGGTTCGACAAATCGCGGAACCGCACTCGTTACTTTTACTTTTGTGCCTGCACCAACTCCCCCAGCTGCCCCAACCGGAGCTGCTAATCAAACTTTATGTAGTGGTGCAACACTTGCACAACTCACAGCAACTGGGACGGCCATTCAATGGTACGCGAGTGCAACAGGGGGAGCTGCTTTACCGAGCAATACCGTACTTGTTAATGGCACAACCTATTACGCCTCTCAGACAGTAAATGGCCTTGAGTCTACAAATAGGCTTGCAGTAACAGCAACGCTTAATACTGCACCAGCAGCACCAAGTACAATCAATGGGCCCGTTCATTTTTGCTTCAATTCACTTGGTCAATCCTATTCAATTGCAACGGTTTCTGGCGCTACTTCTTACATCTGGACCACACCAGCAGGTGCAACAGGTTCAAGCACTTCGTCTAACATAAACTTACTTTTTACACCTAGCTTTCAGACAGGAACCTTAAGCGTTAAGTCACAAAATACTTGTGGTCAAAGCGCCTCCACTACATTAATCATTAACCAACACCTATCCTCCGCTACAAATATTTCCGTTTCAGCTTGCGAATCCTACAATTTTAATGGTCAGGACTATACGCAAAGCGGGGTTTACACCTATCAAGGTACAACCATTTGGGGCTGCGATTCTTCTATCGTTCTCAATTTAACAATACACAATTCCGCTACAACTACTCAAACAGAAAGTGCCTGTGGAAGTTATGCTTGGAATGGTCAGTCTTTTTTTACAAGTGGACTTTATGCTGACACCCTTCAAACCCAAAATGGCTGCGATTCAATCATCAATTTGGACCTAACTATCTTTCCTATCGTGTCTCAAAGTTTTGATACAACCGTACTTGACTTATTTGTTTGGAATGGAATTGAATACGCAACTTCAGGAACATACACACAATTTTTTACTTCCGTTCATGGTTGTGACAGCACAGTGACTTATAATGTTACCATCAATGATAGTGGTTTAGGCGAGCTTCATGTACAGGAATTGCTTTATCCAAATCCGGTGAACGGAAACGGCATCATTGATATCTCAGTTCTTGATGAAATGAGTCGCTATGAAATCTATAGCATGGCAGGTGTACTATTTCAAGGAGGTCAAACCAAAAATGGTCGTATTGAACTCCAAGACCTACCAAGTGGGAACTACTTTATTGAAATCAATAAGCAGCGTTATTCTTTTGTAGTTCATTAGCTGTAAAAGCCTCAATTACAAGAAACCCTGAGGGCTTCCTGGTAAATTTTATAATTTCTGATTGTTGAATTGCATTTTTTAACAATCAAAATAGCGGGCGTAATTCCTAAACCAAAACCCGCAGCTAATGCAGGGCCAACTTGCCATGTGGCAACCCCGATAGCAACGCTCCAAATAAAAGTGCCACCTATACCATAAAGAACACCTATCGCTTTACCTGTTCTGGCTTTTTCCAAGACAAATCGATCTGTTGCAAATTGTCTATCTTTTCCAAGATCGGTCACGCCTTCTAAACGAACAACCTCATCTCTTTTCATAAAAAATGTTCCCGCCTGACCCTCAATGGCAAAATAATAATTGCCATCCGATTGAAAATAAAAATCAGAAAGTTTGTATTGGCAGCCAGAGCTTGTCGTTAGCGATTTAACAACAGGTACTTCACTTGTTCCGTAACGATACTCATCAGAGATACTCGAGCTATTCGTATTGGCTGGTATTTGTTGTGATGGAACGACTTTCACATTTTCGTTATTATTATTCTCAGCCTCCTCAACTTGCGTCGAATCGGCTGAACTTGTCTTTGGTTGGCTAGATGCAATATTTACCACTTTTTGACGCTCTGGTTTGGTATATTTTTGAGCCTCCGCGATTTGATAATAATTTAAATAGCGATCCATTTTCTTGACTTGAAAATAGCCCAAAATAAATAAAAGTGGTGTTGCAGCTAATTGAGGAGAATAACCAAGAAAGGGTACTGGCTGCGCCAGATCTACTGCTACTGCAGCCAGTGATGCAGCGCTTAAGCCAAGAAATATTTTTGGTTTCAGCGCTGCTAACTTTAAATTTTGGTTTTTTCGAGCAAAATGGTAGTCTTTTCCTATAAAAAATGAAGTCTCATCGAGGTCATTTTTACTGATTTTATGAATGCGTTGACTTGGGAATTCACGAAAATAAAGGGTGTCTTCAGATTTAAAATAATACTTCATGCAGGTTACAATTGAATCTGTACCCTTCAGTTTTAAAAGCACCCATTCGTCTTGATCAGGAAAGTGCTTTTTGTATTGTAAATTGGCAAAGAGACCTGTTTGTGCAGTAAACTGCAAACAAAAAAATAATGGAAGTACGCGAAGTAGAGCTTTCATTGTTGGTTCTATTTTAAACCAAAAATAGGGTGAAGGTCTTACTCACCCCAATTTGATTTCACAAGGGACTGTACTTAAGTTGCGTAATTCGCAAGTTATGAGTGGCGCTTGTACAAAAGGTGCATGTAAATTACATGTGGGAAACTAAGCGCTGATAGGAAAATAAAAAAGGTTCCCCAATTCAATTGATGAGCACTCGAAGTAAAAAGAAATAAGATGAAAAATAAAATTGCACCTATTGTAAATAAAGCACCTTTCTTCCAAAGTTGTAAAAAATTCATTTTGAGTGTGCGTTCCAAGAAAGTCCATCCATGCCAACTATGCTGAAAAATAAAGTAGAGTCCAAATGCACTGATAAGCGGAAGTTGGAATGCAAGCAGCAAAACCAGGACAGATTCTAGTATTGATTTGTTAATTTTCATAACTAATCCTATGATCCAAACTCCTGATATGAAAAGCAGCTCAAACCAAGCACTCATTTGAAAATACCCAGTGCCCAATTTTGGCAAAGATACTTGCATGAACGCTAAAATCTCTATTGTTTCTTGCCAGTGTCCGAAGAGCATCAAGGCTAGCAAAGCTAACCCCCATAAAAATGCTCCTATTGGCGATCTTATTTGCCAATGTTGGAAATCAGCTTGTCCAAAATGCCACGCTGTGTAGCTTATAAAAAGCACAAGCCCAAGCACTGGCGTCGCAATCCAAATCAATAGCATGAATAATCCTAATGAGAGGTATTTTAGTAAGAATTTAGGATTCCAAAGATGAGCATTCGGATTTTGATGCAGATGATCCAACGCGCCATGAGGAATACCAAAAGCGAGCATCCCAATAAATAAAATGATATTGTTAACGAAAGTCAATTGGAGCTCTCCTAAAATCACGAACAATAAACAAAAAAGAAATAGCCAACTTCGTTGCATAAAAAACCCCTTGATTTGTAGCGTTAAGTCCAAGAAGGCTGCTCTTAGAAAAAGCAGAATTGGCAGAGATTTCATAATGCGAAGCTCCCCACTAGCTGTACTTTTTTCATCTAAGAATTCGAGCACTTTATTGGCTTGATTCTTCTTAAATAGTTGTGAAAAAATGCGCTTCCCTTCTGATGGATATCGCGCTAAAATGTGTAGTAATAAGCGGTCATAATATTGAAACCTCTTTGTACTTATCCTTCGTTTAATTTGACTTTGCTGTTGAATACTTTTAACAATCAACGCACTATCTTCTAAATTTCGAACAAAAGAATAGCCCGTACTGGGTTTAAGTTGGCCACCATTAGCACCTGTTCGTATCCAATGATGGGCTTGAAAATTACGCTCTAAAGATGAACTGCACATCGGGATACAACCTTGTTCTCTTTCTAAAATTTGAAACGTTGTGTTTTTTTCAGTCAAGAAATTCTCGATGAGTGCTGTGGCATCTTTTTCTGAAATAAGGTCTTTTCCAAAACGCGTTGGTTCAATTAGTGCCTTATTACTAGCAAAGGGTAAAACGTATAAAAATTGGGTTTGCTTATTTTGAGCAACGGAAAAATCCATCATTGTGAAGACATCCGGATCAAAAATAGGCGCATCCGTTTGTACCAACCAGCCATAAAAACTTTGTTTGAGCTGAACATCTTGAATTTTTTGCTTTTCAAATAAAGGTGGCCTGCTATCAAAAACAATTTTACCGAGCTGTTCAGGATACCCCTCTATCTGTTGCTCTTTCCAGGTGACATCATAGTTGCTCAACAAATTTCTTGTATGCGTATATAAAACATCAGACCTTAAGTAATAGTAGTTCTTGCTCGCCAAAGATTGTGCATCGAGCGCATTGATTTTTACCTTTGACCAACTGTGTGTAACCAATTGATCAAGTGCGAATGCCTTAAGCTTTTCCGGCTCGAGCCAAAAACAGAAGGTGCGGTCATTGGCTACTTTTTGAGCAGGTTCATAAATGACAATTCGCTTGTTTGTAAGCATATCTCGGTTATGCAGCTCCATTAGAATCAATGAATTGGCACAACCCATGCCAATAAAGGCATAGTCAAAAGACGCTAGTAGTTCAGACAATAGTTAGGTATAGGTTATAAATATAACCCATTGATTGTCAAAATGTTTATCTCGCATCAAGACAAACATAATGTTGCGCTTTATTATTGGAAAATCCATATTTTTAAACATGAAAAAATTCGTGCTCCCTCTTTTTATTTTGCTTATCCATAGTATTTGGGCGCAAATCCCGAGCTATGTTCCCGTATATGGTCTGTTATCCTACTACCCTTTTAATGGAAATGGCAACGATGCTAGCGTTAATGCCAATCATTTGACAAACTATGGTGCAGTTCCAACGACAGATCGATTTAATAATGCCAATGCAGCATATAATTTCAATGGCAGTACCCAATACCTGCTACAAAATACCCCAAATTTTATTTTTAATCCTTCTTCGACATTTACGGTTTCTTTGTGGCATAACCGTAACAATAGCTCTGTAGTTGGCATTCCGATAATGCATGCGACTAACGCTGCTGGAAACTTTATTTGGATTTTTCAAACCGGTGCTACAAATATGCAATTTGGGACCAATAAGCAACAGGCTGCTTGGTTTTGGGCTCAAAGTACAAGCACAACTAGTGTATGGACACATATTGTTATGGTTTATAATGCTGGGGTCATGACCCTTTACAAAGACAACGTACTTGTTGCTACAACCAACTTTACCCACACAGGTGTTACCAGTACGACATTACCACTTTATGTAGGACGCGGAATAGGAGGCAACTATTTTAATGGGAAAATCGATGATGTCGGTATTTGGAACCGGTGCCTTACAACTTGTGAAATCAATGATTTGTTCAATGCCTCCAATTCACTTACAACAGTAAATGCAGGCCCCAACTTGTATGCTTGTAATGGTGGTTCTGTTACGCTAAATGGAACAGGCGCCAATACCTATATTTGGTCTCCAAATGTCACGAATGGAACTGCATTTACGCCTAGTATCAATCAGACCTATACCCTCACAGGAATCAATACAAATGGTTGCTCGGCCTGGGACCAAACAGATGTATTACTTCAGCAATATAGCATTGATGCCGGTGCGAACCAAACCGTATGCCAAGGAGGCAGTGTCACACTTGCCGCTACGGGTGCTGGGAATTTTAACTGGAATAACAATGTCATCGATGGGCAAGCTTTTGTGCCCAATCAGGGTGGTTATTATACCGTCAGCGGAACAAGTCCTCAAGGTTGTTTGGCCGTTGACTCCCTGCTACTAACCCTAAACCCATTGCCAAATGTTGATGCAGGCAATGACACCGTAATTTGTGGTGGCACACCAATTATTTTTAATGCCACTGGGGCTCAAAACTATTCTTGGAGCAATGGAGTTACCAACGGTCAAAGCTTAGCTGTGACAAGCACCGCTACTTTTACAGTGAGTGGCACCTCAGCAGCTGGCTGTGTAGCTCAGGACAGCATAACGATAATTGTCAATCCCATTCCAAATATCGATGCTGGGCCAGATGTCTATACTTGTCAAGGACAATATGTTACCTTCAATGCAGTTGGCGGAATCAATTTACAATGGAATAATGGCGTACAAGATGGGGTGCCATTTTTACCTGTGTCAAATGGAACTTATGTAGTTACCGGAATGAGCAATGATGGTTGTTATGGCAGCGATACACTTATATTAAATTACGGCAATTTACCTGACCTCAATGCCGGCCCGGACCAACAAATTTGTTTTGGTGAAGAAGCCATTCTTTATGGAACAGGGGGTATCTTCATGTATTGGAATAACGGGGTAGCTGACAGCATTCCATTTATTCCGTCTACCACTAGCTCGTATGTACTCACCGGGGCAAGTCCTGAAGGCTGCTTGAGTACAGATACAGTAACAGTTTTTGTCAATGAATCCACGAGTACTACGCTCAATATTTCAGCAATTGATAGCTACACGTTAAATGGTCAAACCTATACAGCGTCGGGTAACTATACTCAGATTTTTACCAATGCAGCTGGTTGTGATAGTTTGGTGATTCTTAATCTTACACTAGATTTTACAGGTATCGAAGAAAATGCAAACCTAAACTGGAAGCTTTATCCTAACCCAGCGTCAGTTAGTGCATTAATTGAAGTAAATGAAAGGCTTTTAGGTACGGCAATTGTATTCTACGACGCATTCGGTAAAGAAATATTGAGGAATATAGCTTATTCTCAAGGAACAATAATTGATCTTCAGCAGCTACCAACAGGAATCTACTTCGTGCGGGTTGGTTCTGAAATACAGCGTTTAGAGGTAGTGAGGTAGAGCGTTACCCCTCAACCCTGAGGATGTAATTGTTCTTTTTGCCCTTGCCAAGTAGTACATAACGCCCATTGATGAGGTCTTTGGTAGTGAGGATGTAATCTTCAGCAACCTTTTCTTTATTAACAGAAATTGCATTGGCTTTCAACTCTCTACGCGCTTCCCCGTTAGAGCTCAGAAAACCTGTTTTTGCAGCTAATGCTTCTACAATATGAAGACCGGCACCGAACTCTGCAGAAGTAATAGTAGCCTGATCTACGCCTTCAAAAACACTAAAAAAGTCTTTTTCTGAGAGCGCTTGTAGGTCAGCGGCGGTCGATTTGCCAAATAAAATATTACTTGCTGCAATTGCTGTTTGCAATGCGGCGGCTCCATGCACGCGCGTGGTGATGTCTTCAGCCACGGCTTTTTGCAAAGCCCTTAAATGAGGGGCTTCTGTATGTTCTGCCTCTATGGCTTCAATCTCCTCTTTGGTTTTGAGCGTAAAGATTCGGATATAGTTTGCAGCATCTGTATCAGAGGCATTGAGCCAAAACTGATAAAAAGCATAAGGGCTTGTTTTTTCAGGATCGAGCCAAACTGAACCACTTTCAGTTTTGCCAAACTTAGTGCCATCGGCTTTTTTAATGAGTGGAGTTGTTACGGCATAAGCCTCACCACCAGATTTTCTTCTGATCAGTTCTGTACCCGTTACGATATTGCCCCATTGGTCAGAACCACCAAGTTGAATGATACAATTATGGTGTTGATTGAGGTAATAGAAGTCATAGCCCTGCACCAATTGGTATGAAAACTCAGTAAATGACATGCCGGTCTCTAGGCGTTTTTTTACTGAATCTTTGGCCATCATGTAATTTACGCTAATGTGCTTGCCAATATCTCTGATGAAATCTAGAAAAGACATTTTTTCAAACCAATCGTAATTATTGACCATCACAGCTGCATTTGATCCGGCATTAAAATCAAGGAAAGCCTCTAACTGTTTTCTGACGCAGGCAACATTGTGCTGCAGTGTTTCTGCATCTAGTAAATTACGTTCTTGACTTTTGCCAGATGGGTCACCAACCATTCCTGTTGCGCCCCCAACTAAAGCGTAAGGCTTGTGCCCTGCTCGTTGAAAGTGAACAAGTGTCATGATCTGCACTAAGTGTCCTACATGCAAAGAATCTGCCGTTGGGTCAAAACCAATATAACCTGAGGAAACTTGCTTCATGAGGGCTTCTTCGGTTCCGGGCATCATGTCGTGGATCATACCACGCCATCTGAGTTCTTCAATAAAGTTTGTAGGCATTTTATTTGGTAAATTCTTTGAAAACTTCTTCTAATGATTTTTGGTCAACGCGAAGGGTAAGTATGAGCCAATTTTCTTTTTGGGCGTATTGAGCAATTGCTTTTCGTAGGTCTTGTAGGGTGACAGATTCAATCAGCCAACCGTTTTCGAAAGGTTCTACATTGCTTACACCCGGAATTTTGATTAGCTGCGCTTTTGATACTTGCACATCAAATTCGACATATACGGTTTGGTGTTCGAGTTCCTGCTTTAAGGTCTTGGCGTTGTCATCGGCTACAATTTGGCCTTTGGAGATGATAATAACGCGGTCACAAATGGCTTCAACTTCTTGCATAATATGCGTGGAAAGTAAAACCGTTTTTTCTTTGCCGATGTTACGAATGAGTTCTCGGATTTCAACAAGCTGATTGGGGTCAAGACCGGTAGTTGGTTCGTCTAGGATTAAAACCTCAGGGTCATGAATGATGGCTTGCGCCAAACCAACACGCTGGCGATATCCTTTGGAAAGCATCCCGATTTTTTTGTGCTGCTCGATCTCTAAACCTACAGCGGAAATCATTTCTGAAACGCGGGCTTTGAGGTTTTTGATTTTATAGATGCGGCCAACGAACTCAAGGTATTCGCGGACATACATATCGGTATATAAAGGATTGTTTTCCGGTAAATATCCAATGAGTTTACGGGTGTCTAGCCCATCGATATCTACTTTTTTCCCACAGATATATACTTCACCCTCTGAAGAAGGGATAAAGCCTGTCATGATTTTCATGGTAGTCGATTTCCCGGCACCATTGGGGCCCAAAAAGGCAACAATTTCTCCTTTTTTGACTGAAAAACTGACATCGCGAACTGCTGCTTGCTCGCCGTAGTATTTAAATAGGTTTTTGACTTCAATAGACATCTTTGCGAAGTTACTCAATTTTTCAGAGAAACGTTACGCCACCACCCTTCGGGAGTAGAAAGCGTAGAAGAAAGCAAACATCGTAAGACCCATTTGTGTTTCGAGACCATCCTCTATGAAAAAACTAAATGCAAACACGAGCCCGAATAGAAAACCTTGAAGCTGACGATAATTCCATTGTTGTTTGAGGTAGAAGTAAAAAAGGCCTACAAGTATTACAAAGCCAAACAATCCTGTGTTGAGCCATGTAGTGAGGTAATAATTGTGCGGACGCAACCTGCGGTCTATACGAAGCGCTGATTTTTGAGCCCTATATTGTGCCTGCATTTCATCTTGTAAGTCACCTATTCCAACGCCCAAAATAAAGTTTTTGGCAATAATTTGTTTGGCAGTCTTCCAATAGGCCAGCCTTTCTAGCAATGAATGGTCATTCGGATTGGTCGAATGGTGTATTTGATATCTTAGGCCATGCAATCGAGCTAGCAAGCCACCTTTAGTTTCATTGACATCAGCATAACCTAGTTCGATAAAATTAATGTCTTGGGCAGTCAGCTGAGCAAGTCCGTAACTATTGGCACAACCATTTTTACTCATGAGGTAACGCTCAAGTGTACTCGATAAATACTGACCACGAAGATCAAAGCCATCGTAGGGTAATTTTGATTTTTTAGACCAAGCGATTTTCAATGCGGTAGGGTTGCTTGGGCAAGTTTCACGGTATTGAATAGGCTGTGATAAAAAGTAAGTCATGAAAGAAGCCCCGACAAATAACAGGAAGAGAATCAGATAAATTTGTCTGGTTTTTTGCTGGAGGTGGAGGTGCCAAATCAGGTGCCCGATCAAGACTATAGAAACGGAAAGATATCCTGTTAATACTTGGCTTAGGTAAGTGTAAGACAATAGCCAAATAACCAAAAGAAAATACCATTTGTTAGTGCGCGCTCTTTCAAGTGAAATGGACATTGCGAATGCAATGAGTATTCCAAATCGGATGTGTGAACCAAACAAAGACATTTTTCGGATGTCGATGAGGCCCAGCTCTGAGGAAAAGAAAAAATATGCCAGAAAATTAACCACAGCAGTGATAGCAACTGCAGCAATAAAAAAGCTCATGAGGCCCTTCACTTTTTTCGGTTGAGGTAAACCCTGCGCACAAACAATGATTGGCACCAATAATAAGGTTGTGAGTCTTCGGAGTTGATTGAAGCCCTCAGACAAATTTGAGGACCATAATAAACTCAGCCAACTGAGTAAATAGAACAACAGGATAAAATGCAGCAAGCGATTCTCAGACCAACGTCTGTAATATTGCTTGAAGTCGGCGAGTAGTAAAAGATTCAGCGCCCCAAGAAGCATTCCCATAGACATGAGGAATTTGCTGCAGGCAATGCCCACCACAAAAAGTAGCAGCACAAAATAATGAACTCTTGCGTGGATTTTTGGCCCGAACCAACGTTGCAACATGCAGTACTAACGCTTATTTTTTCAAAATCGTATTGTACTGCGCTGGAGCTTGCAATATTTCTATTCCTTTTATCACCACTGGATCAGTTTGTAGGGTATGTTTTGCCCTTCCCTCTTGATAGAAATATCTCGAAATAATTTCATCTTCAAGTAACTCTCTAATTTCTTTTTCAAACTTATCGAGGTCCCTTTCTTTGGACGGCGTCACTTTGAGAAGCATTTGCTCATATTCTGTAGCAATATCTTGATAATACCCTTCTTTTTCGGCTGTTGTTTTCATTTTTTTCAGGGCTTCCTCTGAAGCGGTAGTGTACTCAAAATTTTCTTGTGCCAATACATATTTTTTGAAGTCAGCATAGTCTTGGGCTGTGAGTTGAAACTTCACTGGTTCTTCAATTTGAGCATGTTGCTGCGTATATTGAGTAGCGTAATTGAATATATGATTTTTTACCAGTAGCATGGCTGACAAACGACTTAAGTCTGGGAGCTCTACTTTCAAGTCTGGCTCAATTCCACGACCGTCTATCACCGGACGGCCATTTTTTGTGTAAAAGGTTTTGAGCAAAGAATCAGCGACTTCTTTGGGTTTTTGACCGTTTTCTTTGTCGTAGTATTCTAAGCGTTGCACGCAGCGCCCTGAAGGGGTGTAATATTTAGCAATAGTAATTTTGATTTTTGAACCATATTTCAAATCGTAGGTGCGTTGCACAAGCCCTTTACCAAAACTCGTTTCACCCATCACAACTGCTCGGTCTAAATCTTGTAGACTTCCTGCTAAAATTTCAGATGCAGACGCAGAAGCGCCATCAATAAGGACAACCAACGGCATATTTGGAGCGAAAGGTTCTTCAAGTGTTTTGTAGGTGCGGTTTTCTTCTTGAACGCGGCCTTTTGTCGTTACGACCAACTGGTTTTTTGGCACAAAAAAGTTGACGATTTTAACCGCCTCAATTAGCAAGCCGCCGCCGTTGCCACGCAAGTCTAGCACTAATTCTTGCATACCCTGTGCCTGTAATTTTTCAATAGCTGCTTTTACGTCTGCCGCTGCTGTTTGGGTAAAGGAGTTCAATTTGATGTAACCCACGTTATCGCGCAGCATTCCAAAATATGGGACATCTGGCAACTTGATTTCATCGCGGGTGATGCGAAAACTTTGTTTGCCCGCTCCGGAACGTTCAACGATCAATTCAAAGGTAGTGCCTTTGGGACCCTTGAGCGCATCTGAAACTTCTTCTGTAGATTTCTTTTCCATGCTTTTTCCGTCGATGCTGATGATTTTATCTCCGGCTTTAAGCCCTGCTTTTTGAGCTGGCTTTCCTTCATAGGGTTCTGAGATATAACTGAAATCACCCATTTGACGTATGAGAGCGCCAATCCCGCCATATTGGCCTGTTGTCATGAGTCTGTAGTCTTCGATATTGGACTCGTGGTAATAAACCGTGTAAGGATCTAGTTCTTTGAGCATGGCATCAATACCCGTTTTTGCCAACTGACCATTTTTTGTTTCGTCGACAAAATAGAGCTCGAGGTGTTCATAGATTTGATCCATGATTTCAAGACTTTTGAGCGTTTCAAAAGAATTGGATTGGGCTTTACCGAAAGAAATACTCAGTAAAAAAAACGAAATGAGTATCAAGCTGTTTCTTAGTTTCATGGATTTAGTTCTTGTAAGAGTTGTTGAAATGCTTTTAAAAATTTTTGTTCCAAAAATTTATAGTCAGGACGTTCTGTGCCGACAAAAGTTATAGAAAAAATAAGTTTTTTATTATGCTGGGTTAATAACTGCTCTAGTTCTTGCTTGTTATGGCGTAGGACTTCCCTCAGGAGTCGTTTGATAAAGTTGCGGTCATGAGCCCTTTTGAATTTCCTTTTTGGTGCAGAAAAAAGGACTTTAAATAGTGGTTCGGATGATGCCTCTTCGATTGCTGCTTGCGTTTCTGCTTGGTTGTCGAGTAAGTATTGCATGCGGATTGGAAATGCCTTGACCAAATTTCCTTTTGCGTAAAGCTCCTCGATTTGCTTTAAGCTACATAGTTTGTATTTTTTTGGCAGGCTGAAGTCCATGTTAGTCTTTTGGCTCATTGAGTTGCTCGTCTGGAACTTCATCGTAATCTGTAAATTGCTCGTCTGGACTTTCAGTTGGCTGTTGGCCCGGACCTTGTGAGAAACTACTCATCGATACGAACAACGGTTTTCCGGATAGGACCACATTAATAGCATTTAGCAATTTGACAAACATCCCCAAGAGAAAAAAGAAGCCGACTATCTTAAAAATAAAACCGAGTAAAAAAGCATTTTCTAAGCTTTTGATGCTGCTCTCAAACCATCTTGCCAGGATATTCTCTGACACTGAGGGAAAGAAATAGAAACCAATATAGGCCAATGTTACAAGTACCAACAAAGAAATTTCCAGGGGCAAAGAATATACTTGATTCACTTTTGGGATATTGAAACCACCAAAAAACTGAAGCCGCTCTTGCTGCTTTTGGAATTTACCAAGTAGGTAGGTCAAAAGTATGACGCCGCCGGCCATTAAGCGCTGCCAATCCAAAATATAACTGGGATCAATAGGCGAGATTTCAATGCAAAATCCGAATGTCACATTGGCTAATAGCAAGTACTTAACAGCTTTGACTAAATAGGTTTCAAATAGCGTAGCAGGGCGCAAACCGCGGACAGATTTCAGGAAAAATTCGATGAAAAACCAGATGAAATTAAAAGCGGCAAATAAGACCCCTAAACTAAAAATGAGCGTGAGTAATTTCATCTTCCGAAGTTACGAAGTTTAGTTAAGCTACCCTTAAAGAAATTGCCATCCACAAAACCAGAAATTCCATGAATTGTCATATTTTCTGAAAATTGATAAAAAGTCCAAGGTAAGTGTTCAACTTTATAGTGAGCTCCGTAGGATGCCACCCACAACGGATAACCATCAATGTACCCTTTTAAATGGTGTTCATAAAAGTGGCGGCCCGTATAAACAATGGGCTTCAAACCATAGTGCCTTTCAATGATTTTGAGCCAATTTCGAACGCCCTGACGGAGATTATCTTCACCAAAAGGCGACATGCGTTCGACATCGAGTACGGGAGGAAAATCCTGCTCGCGTAGACGCACATTCGCTATAAAATTATTGGCTTGCTCTGTTGAGTTTTGAAAAGGTCTGTAGAAATGATAGGCTCCTCTCTTGATGCCTACACGTTTGGCTTCTGCCCAATTTGTGACATATTGCGCATCTACCCCATTGCTGCCCATCGTTGCGCGCATGATGACAAAACGCAACGGATGTTTAGTGAGCAATAATTCATCCCAATTGATAGTACCTTGATATTGCGATACATCGATTCCAAAACAATAAGTTTGGTCATCGGCTATTGACGTTTCGTGCAGATTTTCTTGGGTATTGTTTTTAAGTACCGGGCGCAGCGCTTCAATACGGTCATAGAAACGAATAAACACGAATACATAAGCGATGAAGCAGAGCGCCAAAAGCCAAGGCAGGTATGGTTTTTTTCTACGCCACTTTTTTTGAGTGGTAAGAAGCAGTACGGTGCATATGCCAAACAAACTCAGTACATTTTGCGGGTGATTGAGTAACCAGATGACAACGGTGCGAAGCAAATACATGGAGTTCTTTGGGAATTTATTTAATCAAGACACTTGCACGGAGGGTCCATAAGCACCTTTGTTTGCGGCAGTTTAGCCATAAAACTTTTTGCAAAAACTGTTCCGTACATTACTCCTTCTAGATTCAGCAATTTTAGATTTGGCAAGGCAAAGAGACCTTCTCCAAAATCTTCAATGGCATTGGCATACAAGTCAAGAGTTTCAAGTGCTTGGAGGCTGGCAATCTGTTGGGGTATTTTGGTAATTTGATTGCGGTCGAGGTGCAAGATTTTTAGCGAAGTGAGGTTGGCAAGCTCTAACGGAAAAACAGTCATTTTATTGCGTCCGAGGTCGAGTTCTTGAAGTTTTACCAAACTAGCAAATTGATCTGGTAAGTCCTGAATTTTATTTTTCGAGAGATTGAGGACCTCTAAATTTTGAAACTGAAATAATTCAATAGGGATTGAATCCCATTTGCAGCCAGAACAATCCAAAGACTTGACGCTGCGTGGATCTTGCTTCAGTGCCTCGGACCATGTAAAAGTTTGTGCCGTTGCTTTGCACTGAAGAAAAAATAGCAGCAAGAAAAACAAAGTGGGTTTGTTCATATAGCGAAAGTATAAAAATACTTGCAATGCCCCTTAGTGGATTAATTATTGTACATTTAACAATATCTAAACCCACTCTAAACAATCGATAATGAAATTATTGACACTCTGTATACTGACCCTAAGCTCAGTTTTAACTTGGTCACAGGCTGGCCCAATCGATTTTCAAAGCAACGGTTTTGGTGCCAATTGGCTCTGGACCACTTTTGAAAATGGCAGCAATCCTGCGCTTGAAATTGTAGCAAATCCTGATCCGAGTGGCATCAATTTGTCAAGTACAGTAGCCAAATTTACCGCACAAGTGAATGGTGCGCCTTGGGCCGGATTTGAATCGGTGCATGGGCAAGGAATCGGTGTTTTCAACCTTACTGCTGCAAATTGTCAAATTAAAATGATGGTTTATAAATCTGTCATCAGCCCAGTAGGCTTGAAATTTGCAACACCTGCGGGTGGTTCGACCGGTGAAATTTTAGTGTCAAATACTTTAGTGAATCAATGGGAAGAATTAACATTCAATTTCAGTGCGGTCATCAACGCTCCAACCTCAACAGGAATTGATCAAATCATCGTATTCCCCGATTTTGCACAGCGTTCAGACAACAATATTTGTTACATTGACAACATCAAATTCAATAATCAAGATGGCTCACAAAATTTAGCACCCATGGTTGCCGCGCCTACCCCAACCTATCCAACCGCTGCAGTCATCGCTTTGTTTAGCAATCCATACAACGAAGTGACAGTCGATACTTGGCAAGCTCCGTGGTCACAAGCACAAGTCACAGACTTGCTCATTCAAGGCAACGATACCAAGCGCTATAGTTCTATGAATTTTGTAGGCATTGAAACCGTAGGGCCAAATATTTTAGACCTATCTGAAATGACGCATTTTAGAATCGATTACTGGACTGCAAATATGAATCCGTTCAAAGTAAAACTCGTAGATTTTGGTAATGACGGGCAATATGCTGGCGGTGATGACAGCGAAAGTGAATTAAGTTTCCAACCAGTAGCCCAAACATGGAATACCCTGGAGATCCCTTTGACACAATTTACCAATCTGAATAGTTTGTCGCATTTTGCTCAGTTGATTTTGTCCGGAGAACCTGTAGGAACAGGGGTGGTTTTTATTGATAACGTTTTATTTTTCAATGAAAATTTGAGCAGCGTTGAAACTTTAAACTCAGCTGATTTTCAAGTTTTTCCGAATCCAAGCCAAGAAATCATTCATATCCGTGCTGCCCAGGAAATGCGACAGCTTCAGGTATTGAATACACAAGGGCAATGTTTGCTTGAAATGGCTGTAAATGGCCATGAAATGACAATCAATGCGCATACCCTAGCGCCAGGAACTTACTGGTTATTGTTAGAAATGGCAGATGGCAATCATAGCGCATTGAAACCTATAATGATAGATTAAAATAAGCGCGGATATTTTGTTCGTCTTGATGAAGCTGTTGCTTTAATGCGGCTAGGTTTTCAAATTTTTGCTCAGACCGAATTCTTGTGTGCAAGCTCAGTGCAATATATGCCTCATAGATATCGGCCGTAAAATCAAAAAAATGAACTTCTAGTTTGCGGCTTTTTTTGTCTTCTTGAATTGTAGGGCGCCATCCGATGTTCATCATGCCAAACCTAAGTTGCCCATCTACAAAAGCAGATACGGCATAGACGCCATCGGCCGGTAAAATTTTATCGTTTTCGGTAAGCTCGAGGTTGGCTGTCGGAAAACCAATAGTGCGGCCATTTTGTAACCCTCTTGAAACGAAACCCGATATCTGAAAGGGTTTGCCTAAGTAACTATTGGCGAGCTCCATTTGGCCATCTTGAATGGCGCGTCTAATTTTAGAGGAGCTCACATACACTTCGTCAATTTGCTCGGCAGGTATTTCCTTGACTGTAAAATAATGTTTGGCCTCGTAGCCGCGTAAAAATTCAAGATTTCCTTGACGATCATGGCCAAATTGGTGGTCATAGCCAATGATTACGGTATGCGCTGCTAGGCCGTTAATCAGAATATCTTGGACAAACTGTGCTGCACTTAGTTTTGCAAAGTCTGGAGAAAAATCCAGGATGACAACATGGTCTAGGCCGAGTGCCTCTAACTTTTCAAGCTTTTCCTCTTGTGTTTGAATGAGTGCCAAGGGTTGTTCAGGAAACAAAACGCGCCTTGGATGCGGATAAAAAGTGAGAAGTACGGATTGTAGCCCTTTTTCTTGGGCTTCTAGACAAACTGTGCAAAGGATTTTTTGATGCCCTATGTGAAGACCATCAAAGGTGCCGATTGTAATAATCGAACCTTTGATTTTGGGAAAAGTATCAAGACCGCGATGAAGCTCCATTAGAGAATCAGCATGGCATCGCCGTAAGAGTAAAATTTATATTTTTCTTTGACTGCTTCTTCATAGGCTTTGTGCATGAGTTCATGACCCATGAATGCAGAAATCATCATGAGCAACGTAGATAAAGGCGTATGGAAGTTGGTGATGAGTGAATCAGCGATGCTGAATTCGTATGGAGGGAAGATGAATTTGTTGGTCCAGCCATCGTAGGGCTTCAAAAAGCCATCTGTAGATACAGAAGTTTCAATGGAGCGCATAGAAGTGGTGCCAACAGCACATACCCTGCGTTTGTGACGCTTGGCATCGTTGACCATGTCGACAGCCTTTTCAGGAATGATCACTTGCTCTGAATCCATTTTGTGCTTTGTGAGGTCTTCAACTTCAACAGAACGGAACGTTCCGAGGCCCACATGTAGGGTGAGTTCAGCAAAGTTGATGCCTTTAAGCTCTAAACGCTTTAATAGTTGTTTTGAAAAGTGCAAACCAGCTGTTGGCGCTGCAACAGCACCTTCTACTTTGGCAAATACCGTTTGGTAACGCTCTTCGTCTTCTGGTTCAACTTCTCTTTTGATATATTTTGGAAGTGGTGTTTCACCTAACTCCGTGATTTTAGCTTTGAATTCTTCATAAGGACCATCAAAAAGGAAACGCAAAGTGCGGCCTCTTGAGGTGGTGTTGTCAATAACCTCAGCGACTAAAGAATCGTCTTCGCCGAAATAAAGTTTATTGCCGATACGGATTTTTCGGGCAGGGTCAACTAAGACGTCCCAAAGTAAGCTCTCGCGGTTGAGTTCGCGCAAGAGGAAAACTTCAATTTTGGCACCCGTTTTCTCTTTGTTACCGTACATACGAGCAGGGAAAACCTTTGTATTGTTCATGATCATTACATCGCCTTCGTCGAAATAGTCAAGGACATCGCGAAACATTTTGTGCTCAATAAGACCGGTTTCGCGGTGCACTACCATTAGGCGGCATTCGTCACGGTTTTCTTGAGGATAGTTAGCGATTAGTTCTTCTGGAAGGTTGAAGTCAAAATCTGACAATTTCATTTTGCTCATAAGACAAATTTTAGGTTCCCGTAAAATCAGGGACGGCAAAGATACAACATCGAGACCCCCGATGTCAAGTTTTTAGGCAACTATATTTAAAACTGAAAATACACGAAGGCTTTAAAGCTATCAGAAACTGCCTGAAAAAGTATAAAAACAAGTAACGCAAAACCAAGTGCTTGCAAGAACATGGGCCATTTTGCAAAAAAACGAACAAACGCATCTTTCCACGGTTGTGGCAACCAATGAGTAATAAAGCCGAGTAATAGTAGTAGTAGAACGGCCCAATAAGTATTCCAAACCACAAACCAAGTTTTGATACTCCAATCAAAGTGTTGGGTTACATGTGTGAGATAAGCAAGTGGTTGCCAAGATTCAGGTAAACGAAACCAAACACGAGTGAATGTAATGAAGCTCAGTGTTAAAAAAATGCGCCAACCTCGAATGAGCCAAAGGTTGCTTTGTTCATACGGGCTAATTTTTTTCCAGTAATTGTAAAGCACCAATGCCGCACCGTTCATCGCGCCCCAAACCACAAAGTTTTGGCTTGCACCATGCCACAAACCACCCACAATCATAGTAATGAGTAGGTTCAAATCTCGAACAGCTACCTTTCTAAAAGGCTTATAAATTTGCCAAAGCAGCACATACAAAAATGTCAGCCCGCCATAAATGTAAAACAGCGCCAGCCAACCTGTAATAAAATATAAAAAGCCCAGGATGATGGCCGTCATGATGTAGGTGCCGACACTGCCCTTTTGGTTTCCACCTAAGGGAATGTACAGGTAGTCTCGGAGCCAAGAACTCAAAGACTTATGCCACCTGCGCCAGAAATCACCAACTGACACTGCTTTATACGGCGAATTGAAATTTTCGAGTAACGTAAAGCCCATTAACTTGGAAACACCAATGGCCATATCGGTATAACCCGAAAAATCTGCGTAAATCTGTAAAGAGTAAGCGAACATCGCCAGAACGCCAACAAAACCAGGGTAGGTTTCAGGTGCATCAAGAACTTTATCAATGAACTGAACCGCAATGTAATCGGCAAATATGAGTTTTTTGAGCAAGCCTTTTCCAATCATCCAAAGTGACCAAGAGAAGTCGTATTTTGACAATTGGTAAGGAGCATTTACCTGCGGCAAGAAGTCACGAGCCCTGACAATAGGGCCAGCAATCAGGTGAGGGAAGTACGTGACATAAAGCGCATAATCAAAAAAGTTTTTTGCCGCTTTGATTTCTTTTCTCGCTATATCTACGAGGTAAGAAATATTATGAAAAGTAAAGAAAGAAACACCAATCGGGACTAATATTTTGTCTACAAAACTGCCTTTGCCAAATAGCTCGTTCCCCCAAACGGCAAACTGATTAACCACATTAAAATCTGTTCCAAATTGCGCATTAAATGCCTCCGTAAAAAAATAGGCGTATTTGAAATAACCTAAGGCCAAAAGATTCAAAGTAATTCCTATCGTTAGCCAAAGCCTTTGAAAACCTAATTTTTGAGCCCGATGGACTAGCAAACCCAAACCATAATTGAGTAAGAGCATGAGGCCCAACAGCAGTACAAAATTCCCTGAAGTTTTGAAGTAGAAAAACAAACTCACCGCTGTCAGGAAAATACTTCGAATCAAATATTTTTGATGTATCAAGACAAATGCGCACATGACCAACAAGAAAAATATCCAGAAGTCAAGCCGCGTAAAAAGCAGACTTTCTTGTTGTTGTAGCGAAAATAATTCTTGTAAACGATTCATGTTTAGTTACTCATATTTTGAAAAACGGCCATGTTCTTTTTGAAAGCCTCGATCAATAAATTCCCTTTGAGATGATAGCCGGTTCCTGTAAAATGTACGTAATCGGCTTGCATGAGCCCCGCTAATTTCCAAGTTTTTGACGAGCCCAGCTCACCCATGATGCCATAAAAATCCCAGACAGCCATTTGGTATTGCGCTGCGAGTTGCATAATTACCTCGCGTTGGCGTTCAGTATTGCGATTCGGGTATTTACGCATGTAATAATCATCATTGGGAACCGTCAACAAGATGGCACAATTCGGGTTGATGGCCAAAATTTGCAAAATCATTTTCTCCAAATTCGATTTATAAACCTGTGGGTTAAAAGCTTCATATGAACAATGGGCGTCGTTGGTACCTACCGAAAAAATAAATAAGTCAGGCGGGCGCAACTGTAAATCTCGGCTGAAGTGTGTATTTGACAGATAGGTTGGTAAACTCGCGCCATTGATACCGATGGCCGTGTAGGTAATACCAGGGAGCTCATTTAAAAACTCAAACCCATATAGTGACAACGCAAAGGCATCTTCGCTTTGTTTGACAAACATAAGGTCCAACGAATCGAGGTGATCCGAAAATAATATTTCAGTATAGCCGAGTTGCGCGTAATGCTGGACTTGCGTCACGAGTAATTCTTGGTCGCCGAAATTGAGCTCATAAGGGAACGCACCCGTGTTATGATAAATTCGCAGGCGATCAAAAGGTGGTTTAACAGCAGTTTTCAAGTGTTTGAAATTGACAATAATAATGGAGTCTGAACACTCGATAGCCGCGCCGGTTAGACCGTATTCGAGATCTTCGGGTCTTTGTTGAACACTGCGGTAGCCTTTCCAATCATTTGGTGAAGAAAAATTATAATTTGATGGGTTATTTGTGTTCGCTAGATTGTATGGGAAAACCAAACCTCTCTCACCTACTAAACCCGGCCAATTGCTTTGCAAAAAAGTGCGAAAATCATGAGAATAGATATCGGCCTGCAGGTGTGAGCCACCGATATGATAAAAGTTAAGCTTCCCATCTTGTGAAGCAATCATTTGAACCAATTTTTCGTTCAAAATACGCCAATTTGGGCTCTCTGAACTAAAATATTGAAATTGATTACAATGGACTTGAATAAACGGATACTTTTCAGCAATTTGCTGCTCTTCATAGGTCAGAGAATCCTGAGTTGACCTTAAAATGGGTTGAGAGAAAGCTTGAGAGCAACAAAGTAAAAGTAATAACAGTGTACGCATCAATTCACTGCTTTAGTTTTCCAATCTGAATAGGCCGTCATTAAGGCCTCATAAAAATGTTGAGAAGCAATACTTGCACCACGCGGGCTGAAATGTATGTAATCTTTCCCTGCCAAACCTTGAGCAACCCACGCCGGCATTGAATTGAGCCCACCCATGGCCCCAAATAGATCCCAGAAAGCAACGCCTTGTTCTGCACACATTTTTCGCATGCGCTCCACGGTGTAGGGCAGCAATGGATAACTTTCAAAAACACCTTCATTGAGTCTGGACATATCACTTGGTCCAATCAATACAATGGCCGCACCGGGCACCAACTTCTTCAAATACTGCACCCTGTTTTTGAGTGCCCCAACATAAGAGCGCACCCCGCTAGAATCTCTAAACGCGTGTACAGAGTTTCCTCCAAATTGTAAAATGATCAATTTCGTATTGGCATCGCGGTGCATCTGACTAAACAACTGTGCATCTGAAGAACTGAGGTCGTGCCCCGAAGAACCGCGCATGGCCACATTATTGACCTGCACACCGAGGTCACCCTCTAAACTAAAACCAGAGAATATAGGGCTCTTAACCGCAGAGAATACGTAACGCAATTTTCCAGGGGTATGGTCGAAGCTCAACGGCAAGACATGTGCGCTACCATCAGCAATGAGAGAATCTTCATGGATGAGTTTGTTGTTCTCGTAAACTTTTACCGAACAGGGCTTAAAACAACTGTTATAAAAACACTTCACTTGACTGTAAGTCCTTGAGCGGCTAAAGGCAGAGGCAGAGGCTTCAATCTCCACCCAGGCTTCTGTGGGCAATTGCTGTTGGGCTTTTGCTGAATCGATGCCAAAAGTAGCAGCAGAAAGGAGTGCGCCATATTTACGGCTTCCCATTTTGGGTGGCCAAAAAGCGGTGTATCTTTTGAAATTGGCAGAAACCCTTTGCTTAAAGCTTTGGGTTTGATAAACATTATAGGCCGGAATAAAACCTGGGCCTACACCGCCAAACTGTTGTTGTAAGCGCTGCCTGATATAACCTGTCATGCGGTCTCCTTCAATTTGAGAATCGCCGTAATGAAATATGCTGATTTTTTGGCCAGCAGCTGCAGCTTCCAAAGCCGCAAAAAACCGAGCTAAATTTGCTGCAGCATCAGGGCTCAAAAACAAGGGGTGCTCAGCAGAGAAATTGGCGCTTCCGCCATCTGGTAATCCAATTTTTCCGTTACTCTTGCCATTGTGTTTGATACCATCATTGATGCTGGCCGTATCGGCAGATTTCACGATCTGATCAATGTTCTTTTTGACCTGTTTTTTCGCAACCCAGACCCTTTCAATGGAGAGAAACTTCCAATTGACGCCCAACCACTCCACGCCTTTTGCAGGTATTAAATAACTTGGAATGCACAAGAGTGACAAAACCAGAATTAAAAAAAGCAGAACTTTGTAGGGACGAATTTGTTGCACGGTGTAATCTCTGTGGCAAATATAGTTTTTCTTTACATCAAATTAGGTCGAAATGAGCAACCAACTGCGCAACGAAAGTTCTCCTTATCTGTTACAACACGCCAATAATCCAGTCAATTGGGTAGCTTGGTCTAATGACGTTTTTGAACAAGCTAAAGCGCAAGATAAATTGGTGTTGATTAGTGTGGGTTATTCAGCTTGCCATTGGTGCCACGTGATGGAACACGAATGTTTTGAAGACGAGGAGGTTGCTGCACTCATGAACGCGCATTTCATCAATGTAAAAGTGGATCGCGAAGAGCGCCCTGATGTTGATCAAATCTACATGACTGCTGTTCAGCTGATCACGCAGAAGGGCGGTTGGCCACTCAATTGCTTCACCCTGCCGGATGGTCGTCCGATTTATGGCGGCACTTATTTTCCGAAAGAACAATGGATGCACGTATTGAAGTCTTTAGTCTATACATACAATAATGACCGCGCTAAGACACTCGAATATGCCCAACAACTCACAGAAGGAATCAGGGGTGCTGACTTCATTGAAAAACCACAGCTCAATATTGATTTTCAAGAAGAGAAGCTACATGAAATGGTGGTGAGGTGGTCGCGTTCTTTTGACACATTCGAAGGTGGAACAAATAGAGCGCCTAAATTTCCGCTCCCCAATAATTGGCTCTTTTTGATGAAATACGCCGTTTATTTTGATGAAGAAAAGATACATAAACATGTAGAATTAACGCTTGACAAGATGGCGTTTGGCGGTATCTATGATCAAATTGGAGGGGGCTTCACGCGTTATGCAGTCGATGTACTCTGGAAAGTGCCGCACTTCGAAAAAATGCTCTACGATAACGCCCAACTCATTGAACTGTATGCCAAGGCATATGCATGTTATCAAAAAGCACATTATAAAGAAATTGTTTTTCAGAGTTTTGAGTTCCTCGAAAGAGAATTATTAAATCCTGGTGGGGCGTATTACAGTGCCCTAGACGCCGACAGTGAAGGTGAGGAAGGTAAATTCTATTGTTGGTCTCTTCAAGAAATAGAACAGCTTTTTGACAAAGAAGCCGAACTTGTTAAATCTTATTGGAACATCAATCAGTTGGGTTATTGGGAAGAAGGGAAATACATTCCTCTCAAAAAACAAGATGATCTTTCTTTTGCCAAAGCTCACGACTTGACTTTAGCACAATGGCAAGAAAAGAAAGAAAAATTCATCGATATATTGCTTTCAGAACGCTCCAAAAGAATCAGGCCAGGTCTAGACAACAAAATGCTCGTGAGTTGGAATGCCATGATGGCTAAAGGCCTATTGGAAGCCTTCCGTGTTTTTGGTGAGGAGGCCTTCTTATTGCGCGCCCGAAAAATATTACTTTGGATCAAGGAGACGCAATGGCAAGGAGCTCATTTATTGCGTGTTCAGACAAACGGAGACTCGCGAATTGCTGGGTTTTTAGAAGATTACGCCCACAGCATAGAAGCCTTTACGCTTGCTTATCAATGCACGGGAGAACTAGAATTTTTGCATTTTGCGAAAACGCTAACCGAAAAAGTGGCCAATGAATTTCAACACCCGGAAAGTATGTTGTGTTATTTTGCCGGGCAAGATTCTGAGCTGATCAGTAGAAATATGGAGCTCAATGACAACGTGATTCCGGCAAGTAATTCAGTGATGGCACATGCTTTTCTGACGATGGGGCAGTACTTTCAAAATCAAGCCTGGCGCGACAGCGCCAAACAAATGCTCACCAATATATACGACGGGATGGAAGCCTATGGCTCTGGTTATTCCAATTGGGGTTTACTGTTGTTTCAATATTTAGACCAACCCAAGCACTGGCATGTGCTTAATGGTCTTTCACCACTCGAGGTTTTTAAAGAAACAGCAGGACGCAACTGTATGTTGTCTTATCATGAAGAGCTTCCTCTTTCACAACACTATACACCAAATGCAATATCGGTTTGCGAATACGGCGTATGTCATCCTGTAGTTCAATCTATCGAAGAAGCACTTCAATATTAGGCTTACTTATTGCTTTTAAAGGCAAGGAAGGCAAAATTAAACAAAAGGTCTTTTGACTTAAATTAGAATTGTCTTTCTGCTGATGGCTCTTTTGACAGCCTCCACTACATCTGGTGTATCAATGTGGTATTTGGTCATGAGTTCCATTGGTGTTCCGGATTCGCCAAAACTATCATTGACTGCCACGTATTCTTGCGGTACAGGATTTTTGCGGCTAAGTACCTGAGATACCGCTTCGCCTAAACCACCGTTCATCATGTGTTCTTCGGCGGTAACTACACAACCCGTTTTAGCCACAGACTTCAATATAGCTTCTTCATCTAGTGGTTTGATGGTATGCATGTTGATCAATTCTGCTGAAATGCCAATTTCGTGTAGCGCTTTGAGTGCCTCAATTGATTTCCAAACCATGTGTCCGCAAGCAATGATAGTCACATCGGTTCCTTCAGTAAGTACATCTGCTTTACCAATTACAAATTTAGCGTCGGGTTTCACGAAAATAGGCATCACGGGTCTTCCAAAACGCAAGTAAACTGGGCCTTCGTGGTCAGCGATAGCTATGGTTGCTTGTTTGGTTTGATTGAAATCGGCGGGTACAATAACGGTCATGTTTGGTAACATGCGCATCATACCTATGTCTTCTAATACTTGATGTGTTGCACCGTCTTCACCTAGGGTTAGGCCGGCATGCGAAGCACATATTTTTACATTCTTTTTTGAATAAGCAACGGATTGTCTGATTTGATCATAAACCCTTCCTGTAGAAAAGTTGGCAAAAGTTCCGGTGAAAGGGATTTTTCCGCCGATAGTCATGCCGGCTGCAAGCCCAATCATGTTGGCCTCAGCAATACCTGTTTGGAAAAATCGATCTGGGTTTGCTTTTTGAAAAGCGTCCATCTTTAAAGAACCAGTGAGGTCGGCACAAAGTGCAACTACATTTGGATGTGTTTGTCCAAGTTCTGCTAAACCTTCTCCGAATCCAGAGCGCGTATCTTTGTTACCGAAAATTTCAAATTCCATGCTTATAAAGTTAAATTAGTTGTATTGAGGGTTGCGATATTAAATTTCTTCTCTTTGGTATAAGCGCTTGAGCGTTGGTCTTTCTCGCGGTATACCAATTTGTATGAACCTGGTTGTAAGTTCCAAGCACCTGTTTTTTGATTTTCCTTGAGGTCCAAGACCCACTCCCATTGTCCTGGATTTCTTTCATAAAAAATTTGACCAACTAACACTTTTTGGGAAGTAAAGGTGAGTTGACCAGCAGCTACGATATCTATGTTGGTCAATTTTGATTGGTCAATTTTGACTTCTTTGTAGGTGCGGGGTAAAGTTAAAATTTCGAGTTGGTAGGTCCCGACCAAATATTTTTGTGTTTCGCCAAGTTGCTGTACATTGAGCGTCTGGCTAGCTGAGTTTTGTATAACCCTAGTTTCTATTTTGGCAGTTGAAGGGCTTTTCAAAGAAGTGATTTTCAACTGACCCTGCCCCGCATCTACCGGAATGATATTATGTGTATGTGGTTTGATTACGATGTTCTTGACTGAGACTGCCGGAACTGTGTTGACTTTGAGGTCATATTTGACAGCCGGATCTAAGAAAAGTGTGTCTGGTAGCCCTTTTCTGTTGAGCGTGTGTACAAAGGTATACTTGAGATTTTGGGTTCCGGCCTCGTACAAAAACATAGTCACATCGGTTTCGAGCGGCTTGCCTTCGATAGTGTTCAGGTTGATTTGAGCACTGGTGTTTTGTAAGGCCTTGTTGAGCACATTTCCTAACACATTACTGAAGGCCTCCTTGCTTTCTGCATCGGTATAACTACCAATACACTCAAATTTATCGAGATACGATAAATCCATACCCAAACCAATCACAAATGGCGTGACTTTCACACCCTTGTCGCGGAGTTTACGCGCAATGATACAGGGGTCGTTGTCACAGGACTCAAGGCCATCAGTAATTAAAATGATAAAGTTTCTGGCTAAAGTATCTGGGAAATCTGCGGCAGAGGCCTCAAGAGACCTAGCAATTGGGGTAGCGCCTTTTGCCTGCAAGCCCCTAATTTTCATTTTAATAGGGTCAATGTTGTTTGGAGCAAATGGCACTTCAAGTTTGGTGTCTTGGCAATCTTGGTAGGTGTTAGTAACAATAGATTGGTGGCCATAAACACGCAACGCAATTTCAAGATTCGGTACCTCCTTGAGGCCGTCTAAACTTTTTACCAATACCTCTTTGGCTGCAGCCATTCGGGTTTGGTTGTTCCAATCCAGATTCATGGAATTAGAAGCGTCTAGAATAAAAAGTATGCGTGTCATGGGTTGTGACCAGCAAATGCTCGTCAGGAACAACAACCAAATCACGCTTATTTTTCTCACTAGTAGTCTCCGAGAGTTTCTTCTAATTGTTGCAATGCGGCTTCAAGTTGTTCAGCATTTGGGGCTACACCGTGCCATTTGTGAGAACCCATCATGTAATCAACACCTTGACCCATTTCGGTTTTCATGATAATGACAATTGGTTTGCCTTTTCCTGTAAGCGCTTTTGCCGCTTGCATGGTTGTTCGGATGCTATCAAAATCATGGCCGTTCATTCTTAAAACCTCCCATCCAAAAGCTTGCCATTTTTGACCGAGATCGCCTAAAGACAAAACTTGATCGATATCTCCGTCGATCTGACGGCCGTTGTCGTCTATGGTAGCGATGATGTTGTCGACTTTATTGGCAGCAGCATACATCGCCGCTTCCCAAATTTGACCCTCTTGTAGTTCGCCATCGCCATGAAGCGTATAAACAATACTTGGATCATTATTTAGTTTTTTAACTTGTGCGGCTCCTACTCCGACAGAAAGACCCTGACCTAAAGACCCTGAAGCCATGCGGATTCCCGGAAGGCCCTTGTCTGTAGATGGATGCCCTTGTAAACGTGTAGATAACTTTCTAAAGGTGCCTAATTCTGAGACAGGGAAGTATCCCGCACGTGCCAAAACACTGTACCAAACTGGTGAAATATGTCCGTTGGATAAAAAGAAGAGGTCTTCATTTTTGCCATCCATGCTAAAAGAAGCTGCATTGTGCTTCATTTGCTCAAAATATAGATAAGTGAGGAAGTCTGTGCAGCCCAATGAACCACCCGGGTGGCCAGAATTAACTGCTGAAACCATTCTGACGATATCTCTTCTTACTTGCGAGGCTATTCTAACCAATTCTTTGTTTTCCATAAATTAAATCTTGGGTTTTCAGCTTACAAAGCTACGTTTAATTATGCTTACTTTTGCATTAAAAATAGAGATCCATGATCAGTTTTGCCGACGAAATACAACAAGGAATACCTACTGAGCTTCCCAAACTAAAAGCTTATGATCCAAATGTAAATCATGCGCCAAAGCGCAAGGAAATACTGAGCCCTGAAGAGAAAAAATTGGCTATTCGCAATGCGTTGCGGTATTTTCCAAAGGCGCAACATGCCGAACTGGCTGCAGAATTTGCTCAGGAACTGGCTGCTTATGGCCGCATCTATATGTATCGATTCATGCCAGAGCACCCGATTTTTGCCAGACCAATTGACCAATATCCGGGCAAGAGCGAGCAAGCCAAAGCGATCATGCTCATGATACAAAATAACCTTGATCATCGTGTCGCACAGCACCCACACGAACTCATTACCTACGGAGGAAATGGTGCCGTATTTCAAAATTGGGTACAGTATCGCCTTACCATGAAATATTTGTCTGAAATGACTGACGAGCAAACACTCGTGATGTATTCCGGACACCCGATGGGCCTCTTTCCATCTCATACAAATGCACCAAGAGTTGTAGTTACAAACGGGATGGTCATTCCAAACTATTCGAAGCCAGATGATTGGGAGCGCTTTAATGCACTCGGCGTATCGCAATACGGTCAAATGACGGCCGGTTCTTACATGTACATCGGGCCACAAGGTATTGTGCATGGCACCACTATCACAGTACTAAATGCCCTGCGACGCATTGCGAAAAATCGCGAGGATATCAAAGGAAAAATATTTGTTACAGCAGGTTTAGGAGGCATGTCGGGCGCACAACCCAAAGCTGGGAATATTGCCGGCGTAATTTCTATCACAGCCGAAGTGAACCCAAAAGCAGTTCACACCCGTCATTCACAAGGTTGGGTAGATGAAGTATTTGACAACCTCGATGCACTTTGCCAGAGAGTTAGAGCGGCTCAAGCCATTCAGGAAGTAGTATCATTAGCTTACCTAGGCAATGTAGTCGATATTTGGGAGCGCTTTGAGTCAGAGGGTATTCACATAGATTTAGGTTCTGACCAAACCTCCTTGCACAACCCATGGGCAGGTGGATATTATCCTGCAGGGCTTAGCTTTGAGCAGGCCAATGATTTAATGGCCACGGATCCCGAAAAATTCAAAGTATACGTCCAAGAAAGTTTAAGAAGACACGCCGAAGCGGTCAACAAGCACACGGCCAAAGGCACTTATTTCTTTGACTACGGAAATGCATTTTTACTCGAGGCCTCAAGAGCCGGAGCAGATGTCATGGCCTCCAATCACATTGATTTTAAATATCCGTCTTATGTGCAAGATATTTTAGGCCCTATGTGCTTTGATTTTGGTTTTGGACCTTTCCGTTGGGTTTGCGCTAGCGGTGACCCCCAAGATCTCGAGAAAACAGACGCCATTGCCTGTGCTGTCTTGGAAGAAATGATGCAAAATAGCCCAGAAGAAATCCAGCAACAAATGGCAGACAACATTCAATGGATCAAAGGAGCACAACAAAATAAACTCGTTGTCGGGTCACAGGCTCGCATTTTATATGCTGATGCAGAAGGGCGTATGCTCATTGCAGCTGCCTTCAACAAAGCCATAGCAAAAGGAGAAATTGGCCCTGTTATCCTCGGGCGAGACCACCACGATGTTTCAGGCACAGATTCTCCATACAGAGAAACTTCTAACATTTACGACGGGTCAAGATTTACTGCGGATATGGCCATACAGAATGTCATTGGCGACAGTTTCCGTGGGGCCACTTGGGTGAGTATCCACAATGGCGGTGGCGTTGGTTGGGGCGAAGTTATCAATGGTGGTTTCGGAATGCTCCTCGACGGTTCTGAACAAGCGCAACGCAACCTAACTAGCATGCTGCATTGGGATGTCAATAACGGAATTGCCAGAAGAAATTGGGCACGCAACGAAAATGCAACGTTTGCCATCAGACGAGCCATGGAAGCTGAGCCTCTATTGAAAGTTACTTTGCCAAATTTAGTGGAAGACCAACTTCTGGATGAATTATTCAGCTAGTCAGGATTTTCACTGCCCTGCCGGAAACGCATCTAATAAAAAATTGCCCTTACTTGTTGGCATTTGAAATCGATAAATTTCGGCTATTGTTTTTGAAATGTCTATCATTTCTGCCTCTTCGTTTACGATTTTCCCTTTGGGTGTATCAGGCCCTAGCACGAGTAAAGAAATGTGACGGCATCCTTCGCAACGACAGCCATGATTCACAAAACCTGAACGTACCCCGTCCAAATGACGCCCGTGGTCGTTGGTAATTAAGAGGGTGGTTTGATCTTTTAGCACCGGGTTTTGTTGGATCATTTGCCATAATTGAGCAGCATATTTATCTGATTGCGTAATTGACTCTAAATATTTATCCCAATTATTGGCGTGGCCATATACATCTACGGCCAACAAATTGATCAACATGAGCTGCGGCGGATTTTCACTCTTTACCAATTCAGTGACCTTTGCAAAAGTTTTATCATCACGGCCGTAACCAAGGCCATTTCCATTAGGCCCACAATAAGTGCTGGCTATGTACTGATTGTTCCACTTTTTTTGGGAAGTATTGACCAATACATCAAGTTTTCCCTTGCTTGCCACTACATAGGCAGCAGAAGAATCAAGGCCAGTGTTTTTTAAAAAGTACTGAAAAATATTTGGCTGCTTGGGCAAAGCAGTGCCGGCATTTGAAATACGTTGATAGGTCCCGGTCACAATCGCCGTATGGCCAGGTACTGTATATGTGGGGCCGTTGTTTTTAAATTGTGCGTAGAATGTTCCTTCTTTTTTGAGCGAGTCACAGAGCAAGGGACTGTATTTACAGGTCGGTTCACCATAAGTTTCAGCGTAACGCGGACCGTCAATGACTAAAATAAATACATATTTGGTTTTGAATTCAGGGGCCTTTTGTTGGGCCAAAAACCAGGAAAAACATAAAAAATGAATCGCAGTTGCGAAAATCAACTTCTTCATGGCCTAAAAATACGCAGAAACCCAAACAAGAGCATAATTTCTTTGTTTGTTTCTTTGGATGCAATACCATTAATGTGGTAAATTTGCAGGAATTATATTGTTTTATTTATAATTAATCTAAATAAAATTAAATGCTAACTGTTACAGATACCGCAAAAAAGCAAGCCCTGCGTCTCATGGAAGACGAAGGGAAGGATGGTTTCTTTATTCGCGTTGGGGTTCAAGGAGGTGGTTGTTCAGGTCTCATGTACCAACTCACTTTTGACAACGAAGAAAAAGAAGGTGACATGAGCTTTGAAAATAATGGCGTCAAAGTCGTTGTCGATAAAAAAAGTTACCTCTACCTCGTTGGAACAACCCTTGATTTCTCGGGCGGATTAAACGGTAAAGGTTTTGTATTTCAAAACCCAAATGCAGACCGCACTTGTGGCTGTGGAGAATCTTTTTCTGTATAATATGTCAAACTACACTGAAAACGACCTCGCCAAGGACCTCGAAAACCAAGAATACAAATTTGGTTTTGTCACTGATATCGAGACAGAAACAGTTCCTAAAGGGCTCAATGAAGAAATCATCAGACTCATTTCTACCAAAAAAAATGAGCCAGAGTGGTTATTGACTTATCGCTTAAAGGCATTTGAAATCTGGAAAACCATGCAAGAACCCGAGTGGGCTCATGTCGCATATACCAAACCAGATTTTCAAGACATCGCCTATTACGCTGCACCAAAGCAAACAAAAAAATATGAATCCTGGGACGACGTCGATCCAGAACTCAAAGAAACCATGAGTAAACTCGGAATTTCTATGGAAGAGCAGCAGCGCCTTACGGGTGTAGCCGTTGACTTTGTCATGGATTCCGTATCTGTTGCCACGTCTTTTAAAGCAAAACTCAAAGAACTCGGTATTATTTTCTGTTCTTTTTCAGACGCCGTACAAGAATACCCAGAATTGGTTCAAAAATATATGGGGACTGTCGTTCCGAACACCGACAACTTTTATGCCGCATTAAACAGCGCCGTTTTCACAGATGGCTCTTTTTGCTACATTCCAAAAGGTGTACGTTGCCCTATGGAATTATCTACCTATTTCCGTATCAATGCCGGCGGTACTGGGCAGTTTGAAAGAACTTTAGTAGTCGCTGATGAAGATGCTTATGTTTCTTATTTGGAAGGCTGTACTGCACCCCAACGCGATGAAAATCAGTTGCATGCAGCTGTAGTAGAACTCATAGCACTCAAGGATGCTGAAATCAAATATTCAACCGTGCAAAACTGGTATCCAGGAGATAAAAACGGAAAAGGTGGCGTTTTCAACTTTGTTACTAAAAGAGGTCTCTGTGAAGACCGCGCCAAAATTTCCTGGACACAAGTAGAAACTGGCTCTGCCGTTACCTGGAAATATCCGTCGTGTATTCTAAAAGGTGACCACTCTATTGGTGAGTTTTATTCAGTAGCTGTTACCAATAACATGCAGCAGGCCGATACCGGAACCAAAATGATTCACCTCGGAAAGAACACTAAATCAACCATTATTTCAAAAGGAATTTCAGCCGGGAAATCTCAGAACTCTTACCGAGGGCTGGTGCAAATCCATAAAGGAGCAGATAACGCCCGTAATTTTTCACAATGTGATTCTCTGCTAATGACCGATGTTTGTGGGGCTCATACCTTCCCTTACATCGAATGTAAAAATCCATCGGCCAAAATTGAACACGAGGCAACTACCTCAAAAATCGGTGAAGACCAACTTTTCTATTGTATGCAACGTGGCATCAGTGAAGAAAAAGCAATTAGCCTCATCGTCAATGGCTACTGTAAAGAAGTACTCAATCAACTCCCGATGGAATTTGCAGTGGAAGCTCAAAAGCTCCTAGCAATTAGTCTAGAAGGTAGCGTCGGATAACTCAATTAATTTGTTCCAAAAACAGAACAACACATGATCTCAATCAAAAACTTACATGCCCAAATCAACGGAAAAGAAATCTTAAAGGGCTTGAATTTGGAAGTAAAAGCTGGCGAAGTACATGCCATCATGGGGCCAAATGGTGCCGGAAAAAGTACACTTGCAAATGTGCTTGCGGGCCGCGAGGACTACGAAATCACTGCAGGTGAAGTCATTTTCAACGGTCAAGACCTCCTCGAACTTGCTACAGAAGATCGTGCTAGAGCTGGTTTGTTTCTTGCCTTTCAATATCCGGTTGAAATTCCGGGCGTAAGTAATGTCAACTTTTTAAGAACAGCCCTGAACGAGAAACGCGCCTACTTGGGTCAAGAGCCTATTTCTGCCAAAGAATTCATGGCGCTCGTTAAAGAAAAATCTGCGTTAGTAGAACTCGATGCCAAGCTTGCCTCTAGGTCTGTTAATGAAGGGTTTTCAGGAGGCGAGAAAAAACGTAACGAAATCTTTCAGATGGCGATGCTCGAGCCCAAACTATCGGTACTCGATGAAACTGATTCAGGGCTCGATATCGATGCCCTTCGCATTGTTTCACATGGTGTTAATGCCCTGAAATCTCCTGAAAATGCAAGCATCGTAATTACCCATTATCAGCGCTTACTCGATTATATCGTTCCAGATTTTGTACACGTTCTTTACGATGGTAAAATAGTGAAGTCAGGGCCAAAAGAACTTGCACTAGAACTCGAAGAAAAAGGATACGATTGGATCAAAGAAAGTTTGTAACATGAACGCCATCACCGACAGCAAATTATCCGAATTTTGTAGCCAATTTTCGCCATCAAATATTCAGGGGCTCCAAACCCTACAGAGCGATGCAGCTGCTTATCTTTCTAAAGAGGTCTTTCCTACTACAAGGAACGAAAGGTTTAAATATACGCGCTTACAAAAATTGCTCAATGCTAATTTCAGCCCTATTGAAACACTTTCTTACGAGCAAATAAGTAAGTATAGCATCATCAAAGACGTTCCTACCATTTGCGTTAACGGACCTCAGATCTTTATTCCTCAACAACTCATTTCAAGTGTTACTATTTCATCTATTGCAGAAAGTACACTTGCTTTTCAGTCTGAGACTTACAAAGACGTATTTGGTGCAATGAATACGTTATACGCTAGCAATGGCTGCAGCATTACTATCAATGACAACACTACTCTTAATCAACCTATTCAAATCATCTATCTGCATTCTGGTGGTGCTCATTTTTACAGAAATCAACTCAAATTTGGCAAAAACGCTGAAGCACAGATTGTACTAGCCCATTTTAGCATTTCAAATAGCATTGGTTTTTCCCATACACACACACAAATTGAAGTGGGCCAAGATGCGCGCATCAAACTGCATAAAATACAATGTTGCGAAGAAGGCCACTTTGACTTTAATGAAGAACGCATTTTTCAGGATAAACAATCCAATTTTGAGATCAATACCATCTCATTAAAAGGTTCATTTATTCGCAACGACCTCTCTGCTCAAATTCAAGGAGAATACGCAGAAACCAGACTAAATGGTGCCTATTTATTAAATGCGCAACAACACGTTGCCAATTACACCACCATTGACCACCAAGTTCCAAATTGTGAATCTTTTGAGACCTATAAAGGACTCATCGATGACCACGCTACGGCTGTGTTCAACGGAAAAGTATTTGTCCGTCAAGACGCACAAAAAACCAATGCCTTTCAAAGCAATGCCAATATTTTACTTTCTGAAAATGGCAGTGTCAACTCAAAACCTGAATTGGAAATTTATGCCGACGACGTGAAGTGCTCACATGGCTCTACCACTGGCCAGCTAGATGAAAATGCCTTGTTTTACTTGAAAGCCCGAGGGCTGAGCACTAAAGCCGCAAAATCTTTGTTGCTACAAGCTTTTATGGATGATGTGCTCCAAGTATTTCAACCTGAACAACTCCATACATTTATTTTCAAAGTTATAGCCACTCGATTCAACTGGCAAATTGAAGATTAATGCCGTTCACACATTTAAAAACACGACTACAAAAAAAAGGCGACCGTTTGGTCGCCTTTTTGATGAAGTGAGTTTTGAACTTAAGCATTGAGTGCTTCGGCACCACCAACAATCTCGAGGATCTCGTTGGTAATAGCTGCCTGACGCGCTTTGTTATAACTTAATTTCAAGCTTTTTTGTAATTCTTTTGCGTTGTCCGTTGCCTTGTGCATAGCGGTCATACGCGCACCATGTTCAGAAGCAAAGGAGTCACGGATGGCTTTGTAAAGCTGCAATTTCATGCTTTTTGGCAAAAGATCTTCAACGATTTCCATTTTTGGTTGTTCAAAAATGTAATCGCCAGCTTCAGTTTCACTTGCGGTAGGGATGATCGGCAAAAATTGTTCAGTTTCTACAATTTGTGCGGCGGCATTTACAAAACGATTGTAGACAATAACAACTTTATCAAATGATTTATTGAGGAATTGAGCCATGATTTCGTCGGCAACTTGTGCCACTAAATCAAAACGAAGATCTGCATAGATATCTTCCATTGCTTCAATTCTGTCATTTTGATAATAATGATCCGTACGCTTATAAACGTCTTTGATTTTCTTACCTAAGCATAAAACTGAAACCTCATGGCCGCTGTAATCTTGAGCGATGAGTGCACCAACTCTTTTGATGATGTTATTGTTGAAACCACCACACAAACCGCGGTTTGAAGTAATCCCGACAATAAGAACTTTCTTTACCTCACGCTGTTCGGCATAAGCATTTTCAGAAAGATCAAGTGTAGCGCTGAGGTTCTCAAGGATTTCACGAAGTTTACCAGCATAAGGGCGCATCTGCGTGACTGCATCTTGCGCACGCTTCAATTTAGCCGCTGATACCATCTTCATGGCAGAGGTGATCTGCATGGTAGAACCAACTGAACTGATGCGGTTACGTATTTCTTTTAGATTAGCCATTGAATCCTAGTTTGAGGCTGTAATTATGCAAATTTCTCGGCAACTTCTTTGGCTGTTTTTGCCAAAACTGCTTCAATTTCGTCTGTGAATTTCCCAGCTTTTAAGGCAACCAACGTATCTGCGTTATTTGCTTCAAGGACTGTTAAATAATCTTTTTCAAATTCTTTGACTTTATTGATCGGAACAACTTGCATGAGGCCTTTAACTCCAGCATAGATAATAGCAATTTGCTTTTCTACTGGGTATGGGTCACCTTCGCGTTGCTTCAAGATTTCTACGTTGCGTGCTCCTTTATCTAGTACTGATTTAGTAGCAGCATCGAGGTCAGAACCAAACTTAGCAAATGCCTCAAGTTCACGATACTGAGCTTGGTCAAGCTTTAATGTACCAGCCACTTTTTTCATTGACTTGATTTGAGCTGAACCACCTACGCGAGATACAGAAATACCTACGTTAATAGCTGGGCGAATACCTGAGTTGAAGAGGTCAGACTCAAGGAAGATTTGCCCATCTGTAATCGAAATTACATTGGTTGGGATATACGCAGAAACGTCACCTGCTTGTGTTTCAATAATTGGAAGTGCGGTGAGTGAACCACCACCTTTTACTTTGTCTTTCAAAGAAGCAGGGAGGTCGTTCATTTGCTTTGCAATGTTGTCATCGGCAATCACTTTCGCTGCACGCTCTAATAAACGAGAGTGAAGGTAGAAGACGTCACCTGGGTATGCCTCGCGACCTGGCGGACGACGAAGTAAAAGTGATACCTCGCGGTATGCAACTGCTTGCTTCGATAAATCATCATAAACAATCAATGCTGGCTTACCACAGTCACGGAAGTACTCACCGATGGCAGCTCCTGTCATTGGCGCATAAAACTGCATTGGCGCAGGGTCAGATGCGTTGGCAGCAACTACAGTTGTATAAGCCATTGCGCCAGCATCTTCAAGTTTTTTAACAATTCCTGCAACTGTTGATCCTTTCTGACCAATAGCTACATAAATACAGTAAACAGGTTCCCCGCGGTCGTAAAACTCGCGCTGATTGATGATTGCATCGATTGCTACAGTAGTTTTACCAGTTTGGCGGTCACCAATGATCAACTCGCGTTGTCCGCGACCAATTGGAATCATGGCATCAACCGCTTTGATACCTGTTTGTAATGGTTCAGTTACCGGCTGGCGAAAGATAACACCAGGCGCCTTGCGCTCAATTGGCATTTCGTATAACTCACCTTGAATAGGACCTTTTCCGTCGATTGGTTGCCCAAGTGTATCAACTACACGGCCTACCATTCCATCACCTACTTTTACTGAGGCAATTTTACCTAAACGACGTACGGTATCACCTTCTTTTACACCAGAAGAACGACCAAGCAATACAGCTCCTACGTTATCTTCTTCGAGGTTAAGTGCAATTCCTTGCATTCCACCATCAAATTCAATAAGTTCACCATATTGCACTCCATTCATACCGTAAATGCGTGCAATACCATCTCCTACCTGAAGTACCGTTCCAACTTCTTGTAATTCTGCTTCTGAGCGGAATCCTGAGAGTTGTTCTCTTAGAATTGCGGAAACTTCTGCTGGTTTAATATCTGCCATTTTTACTTATTTTTTGTCAATTGACGATTATACTAATTGTTGTTTCATGCGTTGTAACTTATTCGCTACAGACGCATCTATTTGTTGGTCTCCGATACGAATGATAAATCCACCAATGATGGACGGATCTATTAGTTCTGTGACCGCTGGAGTGCCGTTCAAAGCACCTTGAATTTTTGCAAGTATTTCTGCCTTTGTTTTTTCTTCCAATTGGGAAGCGCTGATAATTGTAAGCGGAACTATACCACGGTGTTTCATGAGTAAGGCAATAAATTGCTTAGCAATTTCAATCATTGCTGACTCACGACCATTTTTAGTTACAAGAACAAGGAGATTGAGCGAAACTTCATTAAAACCTTTAAAGATATCTTTAATGATTGCCTCTTTTTTCTCAATTTGGATTAAAGGGGAGTTGAGAAAAACATGGAAATCATGTGACTCATCAGCTAACTTAATGAGTTGAAGCATGTCTGCCTCAATTAGCTCGACTTTGTTTTGGTCTAAAGCTAACTCAAGAAGTGCTTTTGCGTATCGGCTTGCTGACTTGGTTGATTTCATGGTTCTAATTCAATTTGATTTCTGAAGCAAACTGATCGGCAAGTGCTTTTTGTTTGTCGTCAGCAGTGAGCTCTTGACGAATCACTTTTTCAGCAATTTCCAAAGAAAGTGTTGCAACATGATTTTTCAAATCAGCCATTGCTGCAGCTTTTTCGCTGGATATATTTTGACGTGCAGATTCTACAATTTTGGTTGCTTCGTCTTTGGCTTTTGACTTCGCTTCTTCAACCATTGCGTTTGCCGCCTCTTTCGCCTCCTTGAGGATTTGATCTCTTTCGGCACGCGCTGTTTTAAGAATTTGGTCATTTTCAGCTTTTAACGCCTGCATTTCAGCTTTGGTTTTTTCAGCTAAAGCTAGTGCTTCTGCAATTTTTTGCTCGCGGGCATTGACTGCATTAAGAATTGGCTTCCATGCAAATTTTGCTAACAAAATAAACAAAAGACTGAAAACTAAGCCCGTCCAAACCAATAGACCAAAGTCAGGTAATATTAAATCCATTTTTGTACTTTTTAAATTAATGAAAAGGAAATCACGACCAACCGTCGCGATTTCCTTTTGATTTTAATTACGCTTTTGCACCAAGAAGAGCAACAACTACTCCAAACAATGCAACACCTTCGATAAGTGCCGCTGCGATGATCATCGCTGTTTGAATTTTGCTTGCTGCCTCTGGGTTGCGCGCAATACCTTCTACTGCAGAACCACCTACACGGCCGATTCCGAGACCTGCTCCAAGAACAGCGATCCCTGCTCCTAATGCTGCAATACTACCAAAGATTCCCATTGTATATAATTTAAAAGGTTACTATTTAATGATGCGCTTCCTCAACCGCAGCCCCAATAAACAATGATGATAACATTGCAAATAAGAAGCCTTGCAGGAACGCAACTAATATCTCAAGCACCGAAATAAACAAGGCCATTGGGACGGATAAACCAGCCCAGGCATAGTTCTTGTTGATAAAGATGATGGAGATTAAAGCTAATACGATGATGTGCCCTGCCGTGATGTTTGCAAACAAACGAACCATAAGAGCAAAGGGCTTAGTTATAATTCCAATTAATTCGATTGGAATCATGAATATTTTCATGGCAACTGGAATACCCGGCATCCAAAAGATATGCCCCCAGTAATTTTTATTTCCGGAAAATACAGTAACAAGTAACGTGCAGAAGGCAAGGAAGAATGTAATTGTAATATTTCCTGTTAAGTTGGCTCCTCCTGGAATAATCGGAATAAGACCAAGCATATTGTTGATCCAAATAAAGAAGAAAATTGTTAGTAAGTAAGGCACGTATTTTTGATACTTGTGGTGATCAATGTTAGCCTTAGCAATGTCATCGCGAACCATAACGATGATTGGTTCAAAAAATTTAGCTATTCCTTTTGGAGCAACCGCACCATTTTTACGATAGAAACGAGCCACAGACAACATAATGATTAGAATCAAAAGTGACCCAATAATTAAGGAGGCAACGTTTTTTGTAATGGAAAGGTCTGTTGGTGTTGCATTGTGCGGATGATCGCCTTGAAAATGCAACTTGCCTTCGTGGTTCAATTTGTAAATTTCTTCATGGTAGAGGCCGTATCCTTTGGCAGGACCAACACCTTCTAAATAGTGGTAGGTAGTACTGTCATTTAACTTAACCTCAGTTTCTTTACCGTGATAAAAATATTTAGAGCTGAATACTTTAAATCCGTTATCGTGAAGAATCACAGGGAGATATACGCTTACACCTCCGTGCTCTGGACCCGTAATGTGCCACTCGTGTGCATCTTTGATGTGATGCATGATCATTTCATTTACATTGAAGCTTTTTTCTTCAGATGCATATGCACTTGCTTGAAAAACAGTGAAAGACAAAGCTAAAACGATGACTTGCAATAGGGACGAAAGCTTACCAATTTGCGGCATTAGACGAAGTGTTTAAGCGTGTTTGCTAAAAATTTTTGCAAAGGTAGGTAAACTTTCCAAAGAAACAATGTAATTTTTGAACAATCAAAGGCTACTTTTCCTCAATTTCTTATAGACTTTAATACCGAGCATCAATAGAATTCCAACTCCAAAAAAACCTAGAGTGCCATTGATCCAAGAAAGTTGATTTTTTAAAACAACAAGAAAAACAATGCTCACTAAAAACAAAGTAGCCACTTCATTCCATATTCTTAAATGATTTGAATTCCAAGTAATTATTCCATTTTGACTTGACCTAAGTAGCTTTTGGGTATAAAAGTGATAAACCAAAAGAAGCACAACAAAACCTAATTTTAAATGCATCCAGGGTGCTTTGATCAAGTAATCTGAGTTTAAATAAAGCATCCAAAGTCCAAATATAACTGTTAAAATCATGGCTGGTGTGGTTATGATCCACCAGAGCCTTTGCATCATTAGTACAAATTGTGGCTGAAGGATTTCTTTTTCTGCCGCAGTTTTATCTGCCGCTTCTCTGAAGTAAATAAGAAGACGAACCATATAAAACAAACCAGCAAACCAGCTGACCATAAAAATGAGGTGAAGGGCCTTGATATAATCGTATGTCATGCTACAAATTTATTGAAAGGTACTGAATCCTGTTATCTTTGTAATAGCGAATAGAATTATGTTCTTCAGAATACTCTTCTTTTCTTCAATTGTATTGCTTGGGTTTGAGTCATTGGCGCAAACTCAACTGCTTTCTCTAGAAGGGACTTATCAAGATAAAAACCTGCTTGTTAACAACCCGCCAATGCCAGATGGCTTTGGTTTTTGCATATCTAAAGTATTGGTTAATGGTGAAATTCTTCCGGCTGTTATCCAAACCTCCCATTTCGAAATCGATTTTAAACTTTTTCATTTGCGCAAAGGTGAACAAGTATTTGTAGTACTAGAGCATGCAACAGGCTGCGAGCCTCGCTTTATCAACCCAGAAGTTTTATTACCAAAAAGCACATTTGAATGTAGCCAAATCAAAGCGCAAAAAGATGGCCTGCTCACCTGGACGACCCAAAATGAAAATGCCATATTAGATTACTCTATTGAGCAATTTAAATGGGGGCGTTGGGTGGAAGTTGGTCAAGTAAAAGGTAAGGGGCAAAAAGGAACCAATCAATACGTTTTTCAACTCAATCCGCATTCTGGAAAAAACATAGTAAGAGTGAGTCAGACGGACAATTCAGGCAAGGCAAGGGTTTCACCGAGTACGAGCTTTGTTTCGAATGTCCAAATCGTGACTTTTAGCCCGGCCAAAGTGCATCAAAACCTGTATTTCAAAGCAAATGGAAAAGCCGTTAAAACTAAATTTGAAATTTATGATGCCTACGGAAATTTATTAAAAGCAGGCTTTAATAATGTGGTAGATTGCACCACTTTTGTGAGTGGCGTTTATTTTATTAACTACGACAACAAATCTGAAAAATTCATCAAAATTGACGTCCCATGAAGCGCATTGAACACCTTGGCATAGCCGTACAAAATTTAGAGGCGTCTATCCCTGTCTTTGAAGCACTATTAAACACCACTTGCTATAAGAAAGAAGGTGTTGCGTCTGAAGGCGTCATGACTGCATTTTTTAAAGTTGGCGAATCTAAAATTGAATTGCTTGAAGCCACAAACCCTGACTCTCCGATTGCAAAGTTTCTCAGTAAAAATGGGCCTGGCTTTCATCACGTAGCATTTGAAGTAGAAAACATTGTGTCCGAGATTGAAAGACTTCAAAAAGCGGGCTTTGTTTTGATTCATGAAATTGCCAAAGATGGTGCAGATAACAAGCGCATTGCTTTTCTACTTCCAAAAAGTACCAATGGCTTGTTAGTTGAAATTTGTCAAGAAAAGTAAGAGGCTAGTGCAATTCCCGGCTCATACAACACGGCATTTAACCCTGCCTTTATTGCTCCTTCAACATGTTGTGGGCTGTCATCAATAAATAATACCTCATCTGGGCTCATCTTCATTTGCTCCAATACCCATTCAAAGGTACTTGGGTGGGGTTTACGCTGCTTGATCTCGTGAGATAAAAAGATTTGATCAAACACCTCATCGAGTGGAATTTCACTGCTTTTTTTCCAACGCTGGATTACCAACTCCCAATGAATGGAATTAGTGTTACTCAGCATAAAAATAGGCAACTCCTTGCAGAGGTTCATAAGGAATTGAATCTTATCTGGTGGGAAGAAACCCAACATTTCATTCCAAGCGGCATAAACTTGATTGGGAGTGGTGCCTGGTGTAGTAATCGGCAATAATTTATTGATAAAATGCTGCGGAGAAATCTGACCCGTCTCAAATAGGTCAAATAAGTCTTCTTGTGCAAATTGGGTATAGCGTGCCGAAAAATCTTGGACACCCAACTTGACGAAAGCTTGCTCAGTTGCCTGATAATCAATATCTATAAGCACGCCTCCGAGATCAAATAAAATGGCTTTGTATGGTATTTGCATCTGCACACAAAGTTAGCTTTTTCGGGCTATTTGAATACATTCTAAATTAGCTTTCATGACACTGAAATGACAAAAGAGAACGATTGTGCACTTAGCTTTGTGACAAAGTTTGATCTTTTGTTGCAAGAACTTCATATTATCGCCTTCACGCACCGCCAACTTGATGTCAACAAGATTGGTTTATTACACCTTGAAAAAGAAGCACAAGCAACACTACTTAATGAGCTGAAAACAGCACTTGGTCTTCAAGAACTTATGTTTTTGTCGACATGCAACCGCGTCGAAATCACTTTCGTTAAAGATCAAGATCTCGATACTGTTTTTTTAACACGTATTCTTCAAGAACTTTATCCCAAACTAGTTCCTATCCAACTCGAAGAATTCGTTAGAAAAGCAGAAACCTACTCCGGAATTCAAGCTGTCAAGCACGCCTTGTCTGTAGCCTCCTCCATTGACTCCATGATCATCGGAGAAAGAGAAATTATAACACAAGTTCGCTTGGCCTACGAATATTGTCAGTCACTTTCATTAACGGGTGAGCTCATTCGTTTACTGATGAAAAAAGTGATTGAAACTGCTAAATTGGTGTACACCGAAACAAGCATTTCAACCAAACCAGTTTCCGTTGTTTCATTGGCCTACCAATATTTAAAACAGCTCAACATTCCGCTCGATGCCAGAATTCTGATAATTGGTGCAGGTGTCACCAATACCACGATGGGGCGTTTTTTAAAAAAACACGGTTTCAAAAAATTTGGGATTTTCAATCGCACGCTTTCAAACGCACAAAAGTTAGCGGAAGAACTGAAGGGCTCTGCACATACGCTGTACGATATCAACGAATTTGAAGGAGGTTTTGATGTACTCATAACGTGTACCGCCGCTGAAGGCATCATTATTTCACCTGAATTATACACGCACCTATTGCAAGGTGAAACCCAAGAAAAAATTGTCATTGACCTCGCTATCCCACAAGATTTAGACCCTAGCATTCTCAAAGAAAACAAGGTCAAATACTTATCCATTGAGTATTTACAAAAAATATCCAATGAAAACGTCAAAGAACGTTCAAAAGAACTTGCCCAAGTTGAAGAAATCATCGACCAAGCTCTTTTTGAGTTCCAACACCTGATTCGAGAAAGAAAAGTAGAGCTAGCCATGCGCGTAGTGCCTGCACAAGTGAAGGCGCTCAAATCTACTGCCTATGATCAAGTGTTCAAAGAAGACCTCGACGCACTTGATCCTCAATCCAAAGAAGTACTTGAAAAAATTGTCAACTACCTCGAAAAAAAATACATCAGTGGCCCCATGAAATTGGCCAAGGAAATCATCCTCAACCATGTCGACTAAAACCCATATTCGTATCGGCACCCGTGGCAGTGATCTTGCTTTGTGGCAAGCACATTTTGTTAAGGAGCAGCTGGAGGCCAACAATTGCACGGTTGAACTCAAAATCATCGTAACCCAAGGTGACCGCATCCAAGACCTCAGCTTTGATAAGCTAGAAGGTAAAGGTTTTTTTACCAAAGAAATCGAAAATGCACTACTCAATAACGAGGTAGATCTTGCAGTTCATTCACATAAAGACTTAGAAACAAGCCAGCCCGACGGCTTGTGCATTGCGGCGGTTTCTTACCGTGAAGACCCCTCTGAATTATTACTCATGAATTCAGCTGCCCAAGACCCCTCTCAGCTTTGGGGATTAAAAATTGGTGCAACAATTGGTACTTCTTCAGCGCGTCGAAAGGCTATCATCAAAGCACTTCGCCCCGATTTACAAATTGAAGAATTGCGCGGAAACGTTCCTACTCGTATCGATAAATTACGAAAGGGGAATTACGACGCCATCTTACTTGCCAATGCTGGAGTCAGCCGGCTTCAACTTGATCTCAGTGACTTGCACACTGTGGTCCTTGATCCAACTTCTTTTGTGCCTGCCCCTGCACAAGGCGTACTTGGATTACAAACACGACAAAATGATCTGAGTACAATTGAGGTACTCAAAAAATTGCATCATCCGGATGTGGCCAACATCATTGAACAAGAACGCGGCGTTCTCAAAGCAATGGATGGCGGTTGTCAGCTACCACTTGGTGTGTTTGTTGCGCCTGATGCCATTTATGTGGCACACTCTAAAAGTGCCAATATAGCTGCTCAATTCCATCGTTTTGAACCTACTTGTTCAGTTCAAGAAATTGTCGCGCATTTGACAGCTCAATCATGAAAACCATTTTTATCTCCAAGGATATTCAAGATTTAATTACTGAATTATCAAGTTTGGTGAGCGAAAACAAATTAACCGCGCAATCTCTTATTGATTTTCAGGCACTACCATTTGACTGTCCTCCGCTGGCAGACATTACTTTCTTTGCGAGTATCAGAGCCGCAGATTTTTACCTGAGTAAATGTAATCCTGGTTCGCATGTCGCCGTTGCGGGAAAAGAAACAGCCCGAAAAATCAAAGATAAATACCAACTCGAAATTGCTTTTATTGCAGAAGAATCTGGAAACCCAGTGCAAGAGGCTGTTCGTTTCAACAGTTGGAGGGGTGAGCAAACCGTTATCTTTCCAGCTTCAAATGTGTCACTCGGAACTTACATGAAAAACGTGCCGGAGACACACAAGACAATGATTAAAGTATATCAAACCGTTGCCAAACAAACGCGCATTGAAAAACATCGCATTTATGTTTTCAGCTCACCAAGTAATGTCAGCGCATTTATGCAAGCGAACGAATTTCCGAAAGATGCGATTATAATCGCCTGGGGAAATTCTACCCAAAAAGCGCTTCAAAGTCATGGCATTGCAGTTCAACATACCTTACTGAAAGAGCAACAAGTGTCCTTATTGGCATGGCTGCAAACCGAAAATTTTATTTAAATTTCCTTTATGAAATTTGAACTCTCAACAGAGATCAGCCCGGACTTAGTTCGCTTATTTGAACGCACCGTTCTCGGTACCAATGGCGCCAAATATAAGCATCTTGATGTCGCAAAAAGTGTGGCACATACTGATCATCCGTTGAGTTTTTCTTTGCGCAGACGAGAGCAACTTATTGCTAATATTACTTTTTGTAAACGCCCTTTTGGGCTTTATTTGCGCTACTTTTCTTTTGACTCAAAATTTCAATCCAAAGGAAAAGCACGCATGAATCCGAAGTCTGTACTGAAGGTTCAAATAGAGCAGGTCTTTCAAGATCTGGAAAAAAGCCATGGCGGAACAGCAAACTACTGCTATGCCTACATTGACGCAAAGAATGTCCGTAGTAAATGGATGAGTGAAACTTTTGGTTTTCAAACCAAAGCTAAATTAGCAACACAATCCTACAGTAGGCTTTTCCCGAGGGCAAACAAGCAATTGAGCATTGAGCCTATTGCAGCGGAACACCGTAAAATCATTGCGCAAACCTACCAGCATTATACAGGTTATTTTACTTACTTTTTCGAAGAAGGAGAACTGGCATGTTTGCGCAACGAGCAAGGTACACTGCTTGCATTTGCAAAGTTTCACAAGGTGCGTTGGGAAATCCAGCGTTTACCAGGAAAATTTGGAGGTGCTCAAGTTAAATTATTGCCTTTCATTCCGTTGATCAACCGACTGATCCAACCTAAAGAACACACTTTTTTGGTACCAGAAATAGTGTGTAACCCGTCTGGGAATGTTCGGGATGTTGATGCATTATTTGAAGCCGTATTGGCCAAAGAAAAATTGCATTCCATGCTGTGGTGGAACGACACGCGCGATGCGCTTTATCAACAAGCCAAACAGACGTTTAATTGGGGCATTTTACACCGATTAATTGGCGTAGCCGATGTAGATGTCGTATATAGAGGGCAGTTCATTCCAAAAGAACCCGTTTTTGTGGCGGCTTTTGATATGGTTTAATACGACAGAAATCTGGTCAATAAAAGCTCCTTGATTCTTTTATCTACTTCGTTTTTGTTTTCTAAATAGTATTGAAATTCAGCAAGCGTGAAATAAGCAACCGTCATGCCGATGTAGCGTTGAACCAATCCAGGATTTTTAGAAAATGTAGTTTGCAATAGTTTGCGTTGATCGGCTTCATTTGTAAGTGCTTTGACTAATTTAAATAAAGCATTTTGCTGCCATTCCAAAAGCCAGAGTTCGTGCTGGAATTTAAGAATCGGCCTCAGTGTGTTGTTTTGAAAGCGTTCCAGCGTTGTAACCTCCGTGGTTTGCTTCTCGATATCGGGACGGAGCCCCAATAACTGTTCTTCAGTTCTCATGCTTCTTCAGACAACTCAAGATGCTGAATGTTCGGGAAAAATTCTTCTAGGTAACTCGCTGTACGCTCTTCATCAGCATTGGCACTGAAAAACAGCGCCTTACATTTAGGCAAGCTTTCAGTCATGCGCACGATATAACCTTTGTGCCCTTGACGCATGTGCTGATCGAGATCAAGGATTAAAAATAATTTGAGCTTTTTGATGTTGAAGCCATTTTGAAAGTACAATTCTGCCATACGGCGCGTGGTCCCCACAATAATTTCAGTGCCATCAAATAAATCGTTGCGTTGTTGTAGTTTATTTCCTTTCTCTACAATGAGGTCAACGGTTAAGTCTTTTACTTTGGCAAGTTGGGTAAACTGCGCATGAATGGCTCTTGCTTGTTGGTCGTCTTTACACAACAGAATTGCTCTCGGCGACCCTTCTTCAGGTTGTGGCACATATTCTTCAACGATGGGCCACAGGTTCATTTCATATTGGGTCAATAGTGCACTGACTAATACTCCTTGGGTCGAGCGCAAGATTTTTTGAACACTATTGATTGGCTCCATCTGTAAGTTTTGGGTTATTGAGGTGTCTTTGCGCATCGCGCTGCGTTTTTTTCTCGAGGTTTTTTTCAAGCGCTTGCGTTAAATCAATCCCGGTTTGATTGGCCAAGCAACACAAAACAAATAAAATATCGGCCATTTCATCTCCGAGGTCTTTATTGCGGTCACTTTCTTTTTCAGATTGTTCGCCATAGCGTCTGGCCATAATTCTGGCGAGTTCCCCTACCTCTTCCATTAAAATAGCCGTGTTGGTGAGCTCGTTAAAATAACGCACCCCCAAAGTTTGGATCCAATGATCGACCTTTGCTTGTGCTTCACTGATTTTCATGCAACAAAGGTATCAAAACCTCTCATTAGATATGCTACATTTGTAATACGATGGAAAAACTAAGCAATTTTATCAATGGCGCATATGTCGCACCACTGAGCGGAAACTATATCGATAACTTCGAACCTGCTACTGGAAAAGTCTATTCTTTAATTCCGGATTCAAGTGCCGAAGATGTTGAAGTTGCCGTAGCAGCGGCAGAAGCCGCCTTTCCAATTTGGTCTGGAATGGGCGTCGAGCAGCGCGCAACTATACTTAGAAAACTATCCGAAGGCATTGATGCGAACCTAGATGCATTCGTCGCGGCCGAGTCAAAAGATAACGGGAAGCCCTTGAGTTTAGCCCAACATGTAGACATTCCAAGAGCGGTATCGAACTTTCATTTCTTTGCCACAGCCATTGAACATTTTGCTTCGGAGTCTCATCAGATGGAAGGAATTGGTTTGAATTATACCACCAGAAAACCAATAGGAGTTGTAGGGTGTATTTCTCCTTGGAATCTTCCACTCTATTTGTTTTCTTGGAAAATTGCTCCGGCATTAGCTGCCGGGAATTGTGTCATTGCTAAACCTTCAGAGGTTACACCCTACACTGCTTTCATGCTTGGTAAGATTGCCAAAGAAGCGGGTATGCCAGATGGCGTACTCAATATTTTACATGGCACCGGGCCTAACGTGGGTGATGCCATAGTCAAACATCCGAAAATCAAAGCGATTTCCTTTACCGGCGGAACCAAAACTGGCGAGTATATTGCCCGAACCGCCGGGCCGATGTTTAAAAAATTATCCTTAGAACTCGGTGGTAAAAACCCGAATATCATTTTTGCCGATTGCGACTTCAAAGAGGCACTCAGTACTACCATTCGTTCTTCGTTTGCCAACCAAGGCCAGATCTGCTTATGTGGTTCAAGAATTTTTATTGAGCGTCCTATTTACGAAAAATTCAAAGAAGCGTTTGTAGCTGCAGTTTCTAAAAGCAAGGTTTCGTTTCCGCAAGATCCAGAAGCCAAACTCGGGGCAGTTGTATCCAAACCACATATGGAAAAAGTATTGAGCTACATCGAATTAGCCAAAGAAGAAGGCGGAACAATTCTTTGTGGGGGCAAACGCAAAGTGCTGACAGGCGAACATGCTGAAGGATACTATATTGAACCGACCATTATTGAAGGTTTGCATTACCAATGCCGCACCAACCAAGAAGAAATTTTTGGTCCTGTAGTAACACTCACACCTTTTGATACAGAAGAAGAAGTACTCGAAATGGCCAATTCTACCCAATACGGCTTGGCAGCTACCGTCTGGACAAACGACCTCAAGCGAGCCCATCGCGTTGCAGATTTAGTGCAAGCCGGAATCGTATGGGTTAACGCATGGTTGGTCAGAGACCTCCGCACACCTTTTGGTGGTGTTAAAGCCTCTGGCGTTGGACGTGAAGGTGGTTGGGAAGCTTTGCGTTTCTTTACAGAGGCAAAAAACATCTTTATAAAATATTGAATTGATGAATTGATGAATTGATGAATTGATGAATTGATGAATTGATGAATTGATGAATTGATGAATTGAATAATAATGAAACATCCAATCTTATTTTTTCTACTTATCACTTTTGGGTTGAGCGCCCAACTCAAACCCATTTTATTTCAATTTAAAACTGACACCGTACTGACCTGGCATTACCAATTTGGTGATGAATTTTCAAACAAAAACATTGATCAAGAAAAATGGATTCCAAGATATCCATGGGGAGGCCTATTGCTCGATCAAAGCCAATGGTCAACACCAGCGATGATCCATGTTCAAAATGGCTGGCTACAACTTACTGCAGATCGATACGGTAAAAAAGCAAAGGTTGAAAACTGGATGATCAACCAAGAACAAGCTCGAGAATTACAAATTGATTTCAAGAATGATTCCGTTTATCTCGATTACCTCACCTCTTGCCTTTGGAGTAAAGATACCTTTCGCTACGGCTATTTTGAATGTAGGGCAATCGTGCCAGATGGACAGGGGCTTTGGCCAGCATTTTGGCTGTATGGCCAGAACCAAAAAGATGAAATTGATTTCATGGAAATGAAAGGTGAGCGTCCGAACGATATCCACGTAGACATCCATTTACCTCAGCGCAAAGATTACGTGAAAAATAAATTGGGCATCAAAAAAGATTGGGGAGGATGGGTAGGCATGTCTCCAAAACTTACCGGGGATACCCTTATTTTTTCCGGAGTTTGGTTGCCTAATTCCTTGACCTATTTTGTCAATGGTACGCCGGTTTCCTTTTTCAATGGAGATTTTCAAACGGCTATGAACCTCATCGTTAACTTAGCTGTAGCCCGAGACGGTTATGCTTTTAACCCCGGACCAAATGATCAAACACAATTTCCAGCAAGCTTTCAAGTAGATTATGTTAGGGTCTGGAGCCTAGATCCACGAAAAAGTACACGCTTTGAAACAAATAAGGAGCAATTCACAGTTGGAAGCTCCTTCAAACCGAGAGCAATTGAGAACAAAGTGGGGCTCATTTATCCGAAAAAAGAACTGTCCAAAGAGAAAGGATTTGTGAGTTTTATTCCAATAGGTGCAAATCAATATGCGATTCAATATAACGGCAATGAGGACTTCAAAATTTCATTTAACGGCGAAGAAAAGCAAATTGAAAATCGAATAAAAGTCAAAAACGGCAACATCATCGACCTACAAAACGCGCCACAAAACCTTTCAATCATAATTACTTGCGGCAATCAAAAGGTAGAATTCTATCCGCTAAAGTAGCATTTATTTTTTCGAGACTCCAAACCTAAAGCCTGCAACAAATTTGATGGCATAATAAAGTTGACGGTAATTCAACTCATTATACCTAATGCTTTTGTTGTCAAAATCTGTAACCAGAAAGAAAAAGCGTTCATTTGAAGAGTATCCACCCATGAGGCGCATGTCAAATCGAGGAGCGATCCCTAAAAGTAATTTAGAATTAGTTGGTGTTTCATAACCCTTGATTTGAACTACCGGGCCCAAACCCAACCAACCACCAAGTTGCCAATTATTCTTTCGATTAACATAAGCAACACCAGGAATAGCACCAAAATCAAAGGCTTGCAACTGTTGGAGGTTTTGCATCGGGACTTGTTGGTTTTGGAGCTGTGCAGGAATAAGACTTCCATTTTTATTTGCTGAACCAAAATAATTGATCGTCCCCTTGAGGTACCAGGTTAAAATTTCTTTGGTGTAATGAGCACGTTTACCCAGAAGTCCGTTCATCTGAAATTCGGGATTATGAAAATACCAACCATTCATCATCACGTTAAATGAGCGCACTTTTGGCAAAATTATATGTGGTTTTGGAGTACTAGTTGTTGTATCAAATTGCCCTGCATTTTTAAGCGCATATCCAAAAGTAGATTTGAATTCAAAGTCGTACCACACCTTTTTGTGGGTGAGGTCATAGGCAAAATTGTATTGTGTCGTTTGACCAAAATTACTTGTTGGTCGGATGTTGCCAATTATTGGGAAACCTACTCTCAAATGAAACCATTTATAAGCGAATCCAAGCCCTAAAAACGGGCTAAAATTATTTTTGTAGGAGAGCTCTGTTAGTTGGTGATTGAAATTCCCTTGAAGTGAAAACGGATTGGCATTATATCCAAAATCTGAGTACATAATTGGGTTTTCACGAAAGGATTCAATCGCAAATTGCTGCGCAAAAAGCGCAGAATGAACAAGAATAATAAAGGCAGCTAAACTATTTTTCAATACCCTCTAGCCCTAAGATAAAACTAAGCACTTTGGCTCTTTCGAGTCTTTCTGTACTGCGTCCTGAACCGCCGCCATGACCGGCATCCATGTTGCATTCAAAGATGAGCGGTGCATTGTTTGTGCGTAAAGTTCTGAGTTTAGCAACGTATTTTGCTGGCTCCCAGTATTGTACTTGCGAATCGTGATAACCAGAAGTAACATACATTGCAGGGTATGCCATGTGGTGTAAGTTATCATAAGGAGAATACTTCAGTAAGTAATAATAATAGTGTGGGTCATTCGGATTGCCCCATTCTTCGTATTCTCCTGTCGTAAGTGGAATACTTTCATCGAGCATGGTAGTTACCACATCAACAAATGGCACTTCTGAGACAATTCCTTTAAATAAATAAGGCGCCATATTTGCGATCGCACCCATCAAAAGTCCACCAGCACTTCCTCCATTCGCGTAGATTCGGGAAGGGTCGCAATAGCCCATGTGTCCTAAGAACTCGGCTGCGTTAATGAAATCTGTGAAGGTGTTGATCTTCTTGTCAAATTTTCCGTTTTGATACCAATCTTCACCTAAATATTTGCAACCTCGGATATGAGCAGTTGCAAAAACAAAGCCTCGGTCGAGTAATGATAACCTTGTTGGACTAAAGATATCCGGAATGGTATAGCCATAAGATCCATAACCATACAAGAGCAATGGTGCTTTTGATAATTCTGTTCCTTTCTTATAAACAATACTTACAGGAATTTTCGTGCCGTCATTTGCTGTTGCCCATACCCTTTGTGATTCATAATTTTCTGGGTTGAATTGAGGGTCTTTGAGCTTTTTCTCGAAGAAAATTTCTTGAGAATTGGTGTTGAGGTCATAGGTGTAAACCCTAGATGGCGTTGTTAAGGAATTGACTAAATAATAAATCTTAGAAGCTTTGTAGTCGTCATTCAAGGCCAAGCCTAAATAGTAAGTTTCGCCAGTAATATTGATATACTTTTCTTGTGCACTTGAAATGTCCTTGAGTTTCAATTTGAGCAAGCCGTTGTCTCGTTCCTCTAACAATAGATGTGATTTAAAAACGCTCAATCCTTCAATGAGGATTTTTGGGTTGTGTGCCACAAATTCTTCACAGCTCGCAATACTTGTCGGAATTTGATTGGAAAACAAAACGCGGTTATTAATCGCATTGTCGTTACTTAGAATAAAGAAGCCTTTTTCATGGTGTTCTACTTCATAGATGTGCCCTTGTTTACGTGCTAAGAAAATTTTGGCCTTGGCATTTGCTTGATTGGAGTCAATTAACTGAACTTCAGAAGTTGTGGAGCTATAACTGTAGATAAGGACAAAAGCGTTGGTGAGTGTTTTACCTATTCCAACACTAAATTTGTCGTCTTTCTCTTCATATATGAGTTCGTCTGTACTTTGCGGCGTGCCTATTTGATGGCGATACACCAAATATTCTCGAAGGGTTTCAGGATCTTTTTTCGTATAATAAATAGTTTGATTATCGTTAGCCCAAACAACGCTTCCACTCGTTTCAGTCAAGACATCTTTCATGTATTTACCCTTTGATCTGAACCTGATTTCATACTTTCTGCGACCTATAAAATCCTCACTTACCGCTAAAATTTGATTATTTGGAGATGGTGCCCAAGCGGCCAATTCATAGAAGGACTTACCTTTGGCGCGCTCGTTTTCATCAAAAAACAAGACCGCTTTTCCGTCCAACTCGTAACGGTAAATTTGCTGATAATCTAGGCCCTCAACATTACGGTTTTGATATTGATAACCATTTAAGATGTAAGGGGCACTGGTTTCATTGGGGTCAATGCGCGCTTCAAATTCATTGAGTAAACTATTGACAAGCGGGTCTAGCGCTTTGAAATATGCGGCTGCATAAGCGTTTTCTTCTTGAAGATATTTTAGTACCGGTGAACTGTCGCGTTCGCGCATCCAGTAATAAGGATCTTGGCGCTGGTGGCCATGTTTTTCTAAGATTTGGTCAATTTTTGGAGCAACAGGTTCTTGTGCGCGTAAATCTAGATTCATAAATATGAATAAAATGAAGAATAAAGGCTTGATTTTCATAGCGTGATTTGCTACAAAAGTAGCGATATTCTCTTTTGAAAAGTTTAACTTTGGTACGTGAAGAAACTATATAAATATCTCCTCAATAAGCTCCCGAGACCCTTGCTTATCCGCCTGAGTTACCTTTTTAGGTTGGTGGCACCTATTTTGTACAAAGGGTCTGCTGTGAGTTGCCCAGTTTGTGAAAAATCATTTTCAAAGTTTTTATCGTATGGTTCAGAGGTCGCACACCGTGAAAACGTCTTGTGCCCCCATGACCTCACACTCGAGCGCCACCGATTGATGTGGCTTTACCTCAAAGACCACAGCAATTTTTTTACTGCTTCTTCGCTTTCTGTACTTCATATTGCGCCAGAACAATGTTTTATTGACCGTTTCAAGGCTCAAACAAACTTAAATTACCTCACCGCTGACCTCGTTTCGCCAATTGCAGACATGCATTTCGACCTACACAGTATTCCGCTAGAAGACAATCGTTTTGATGTGGTTTTTTGCAATCATGTGATGGAACACGTAACTGATCCCAAACAATGTATGTCAGAACTCTTCAGAGTCATGAAGCCAGGAGGATGGGCCATTATGCAAGTACCTCAGGATTTTAGCCGTGAGCAAACCTATGAAGACGCTAGTATCACAAGCCCAGCTGAACGCGAAAAACACTTTTGGCAAAAAGACCACGTACGTTTATTTGGTAAAGACTATCCATCTTACCTTGAGTCTGTAGGTTTTCAAACCCAAATATTTGATTTCCATCAACACTACTCTAAAACCCAAATTGATCAGTACAGGTTAATGGACAGTGAAATATTATACATCTTCAAAAAACCGAACTGATGAAGCACATTTTTCGCCTACTTTTTTTGTTGAATTTCAGCTTTGCATTTGCACAAAAAAATGTCTTCTTGAGCCTAGCCCCTAAATTCGGCAACCAAGATTTTCAATTGCTAGAAAATTACACTGGAAACGATGGGGTGGTGGTTGAAATCGAACATTTCAACTATTATTTATCAGACGTTCAATTGTTTCACGATAACGGGCAAAGTACTTTTTTACAAACTGGTATTTGGTTAGTCACACCAACAAATTTTAATATTTATCTAGGTTATTTGGATGTCAATCAAATTGATTCTATCAGTTTTATGATTGGAGTGCCCAAAAGATACAACACACAAAGTGGGGCCTTGGCGCAAGATATTTCTACTTACCCAGAAACGCATCCCCTTAGCTTCCAAATGCCATCCATGTATTGGGGCTGGTCTTTTGGTTACATGCACATGATAGTTGGTGGAAAAGCAGACTCTAACAACGACAATGTGCCAAATAGCTATTTTGAATTGCATAATCTGGGCAATAACAACCAACAAATGGTTACTTTGCCCGTTCTTCAAACTGATTTAATCAATCAAACAGAACTTCACTTCAATTGTCATGTGGATCGTTGGCTCAATAATATCACCCTTGCAAGTGCAGGCGTACAGCACGATGAAACAGGCTTGAATCTCACAATCATGCAAAATGTCTTGAGTCAAGATGTTTTTTCGCTAGATGCAGCGGCTGCTCTATCAGATAAACAACCCGATTTTATTAAATGGACTCAAACTAATAACGAAATTCAAATCCAAGGGCTTTCAAATAACCATCTTACTTTTGTTGAATGTATTGATGCACAAGGACGCATTCTGGTATCCCATCCCATTGAAAAAGATAGCTATTTACTAAACACCAGCGCCTTACCAAAAGGGCTTTACCTACTTAAAATTAGTACGCAAAAAGGAAACAAAACCCTCCGGATTTTTATCTAAATGAGCAAACTCTTTGCATTTCTTGCTGCAACAATCATTCTAGGATTTCTTATCCTGCGTTGTAGTTCTGGGCAAGATTTCAATGCAAGTTTAGCTGTCCCTACACCAATAGACAATCCTCAATCTTTGGCAAAAATTGCTTTAGGACGGCAATTATTTTTTGACAAAAGGTTATCCATTGATGGTACAATTGCTTGTGCCAGTTGCCATGACCCACAAAAAGCTTTTACTGACCAACTTTCTAAAAGTCGCGGCATCAAAGGTCAACTAAGCGAGCGAAATGCTCCCAGCCTACTCAATGCGGCTTTTTTAAAAACCGCCATGTTTGATGCACACCTTGCCTCACTTGAACTACAGGCAATTGTTCCTATTCAGGAACCCGTTGAGATGGGGCACAACATGAAACTACTCCTTCAACAATTGCGTCAAATACCTGAATACCAAGCTGCTGCTCAACGCATTTTTCAACGTGATTTTGATGCGTATGTACTCACGCGTAGCCTAGCGGCTTTTGAACGCAGTTTGCTCTCAATGAATGCACCATTTGATCGTTATATTGCAGGTGATCAAAAAGCAATGAATCATGATCAAATTGCCGGATGGAAACTTTTTTCAGAAAAATTATACTGTACGCAGTGTCATCCGGCTCCCTACTTTACGACCCATGTTGCTGCAAATAATGGGCTCTATGCTTCTTACGAAGGTAAAACGGATCTGGGGCGTTTTAGAATTCATCATGACTCTAGTGACATCGGAAAGTTCAAAATTCCATCTTTGCGCAACATCCCACTAACCTTTCCTTACATGCACGACGGTAGCATACAAAGTCTAGATCAAGTGCTTGCACATTATCAAAAAGGAGGGGCAAAAAATCCACAACAAGACCCCCGAATAACACCATTTGTATTGAGCCCAAACGAGAAAAAACAATTGCTTGCTTTTTTTGATGCTTTGATCGATACTTCCTACTTGAAGCGAGATAGGTTTTAGCCGAGATTGCTTACCTTTGTTGCTTCAAAAACAAAGCTATGTATCGCTCACACACCTGCGGAGAATTAAGATTAGAACATGTCGGAACCAATGTAACCTTAGCTGGATGGGTTCAGCGCTCCCGAGACCTCGGAGGCATGACCTTCCTCGATCTCCGAGATCGCTATGGCATAACACAATTGGCCTTCAATATGGAGTCTAATCCTGCGCTTTGTGAGCAAGCCAGAAAACTTGGTCGTGAATTTGTCATTCAAATTGATGGGCAAGTTATTGAGCGCAGTAGCAAAAATAAAAACATGCCTACTGGCGAGGTAGAAATCTTAGTAACAGCACTTAAAGTGCTCAACGCTGCGAAGCTGCCACCTTTCACAATTGAAGACGAAACCGATGGTGGCGATGAACTGCGTATGCAATACCGCTACCTCGATTTACGCCGCGGTCCGGTTCAACAAAAATTGCGCTTGAGAAATCAAGTGGCGCTAGAAACTCGCAAATACCTCGACTCCAAAGAATTTTTGGACGTTGAAACTCCTGTCTTAATCAAGTCTACTCCAGAAGGTGCTCGAGATTTTGTAGTTCCTAGCCGCATGAACGAAGGACAATTTTATGCGCTGCCGCAATCGCCGCAAACTTTCAAGCAACTTTTAATGGTCAGTGGCTTTGACCGCTACTACCAAATTGTCAAGTGTTTCCGCGACGAAGACCTACGTGCCGATCGCCAACCAGAATTTACACAAATCGACTGCGAAATGGCTTTCGTAGAGCAAAATGATATTTTGGAGATGTTCGAAGGCTTGATCAAACATCTATTTGCCACAGTTAGAGGTGTTCAGTTTGAAGAGGCTTTCCCACGCATGACATACGCCGAGGCCATGGAGCGCTATGGTTCAGATAAACCAGACATCCGTTTTGGGATGGAGTTTGTCGACCTCACAAAATTGGCACAAAGCAAAGATTTCGTTGTTTTCAATAGCGCTGAGTGCGTTCTTGGTATCAATGTTGAGGGAGCTTCAGAATTTACACGCAAACAACTCGATGAACTCACTGAATGGGTTAAAAGACCACAAATTGGCGCCAAAGGCTTGGTTTATGTGAAGTGTAATACAGACGGTACATTCAAGTCAAGTGTCGATAAGTTTTATACCGAACAAGATCTCCAAGCAATGGCTGCTCAAGCTCAGGCTAAACCCGGAGACTTACTCCTACTGCTTTGCGGAGACCTCGCCAAAACACGCAAGCAACTTAATGAGCTCAGATTACATTTAGGTACCGAGCTTGGGTTGCGCGATCCTAATGTATTTAAACCGTTGTGGGTTCTTGACTTCCCGTTACTAGAATGGGACGAAGAGAGCGGCCGTTACCATGCCATGCACCACCCATTTACTTCACCAAAACCAGAAGATTTTCACCTAATTGATACCGAACCAGGTAAAGTCCGTGCCAATGCCTACGACCTTGCCATGAATGGCGTAGAGCTCGGTGGTGGTTCAATTCGTATCCATGACCGCGCTTTGCAATCTAGAATGTTTGACTTGCTTGGCTTCACCAAAGAAGAAGCCCAAGCACAATTCGGATTCCTGATGTCTGCCTTTGAATACGGCGCTCCACCACATGGTGGTTTGGCCTTTGGTCTTGATCGTTTGGTAGCTACAATGGGGGGCTCGGAATCTATCCGAGACTACATTGCTTTTCCTAAAAACAACTCAGGTAGAGACACGATGATCGATGCGCCATCGCCACTAAACGACGCGCAATTGAAAGAACTCGGTATCAAGCTCAACTAATTGATTTTACAATTGTTTAAAACGTATGAGCACAAACATTGAACAATTACAGGCAGCCCTGCTACCCTCCCGAGAGCGCTTATTGGCACATCCAATGTATGCCAAAATTAATAGCCTAGAAGATTTTCAGCGCTTTATGGAACAACACATCTTTGCGGTGTGGGATTTCATGAGTTTATTAAAATCTTTGCAACGAGAGCTTACCTGTGTTGAAGTTCCGTGGGCGCCGAAGGGTTCACCGACGACGCGTCGCTTCATCAATGAAATTGTGCTCGGAGAAGAATCCGACCAGGATCAAGATGGCAATGTACTAAGTCATTTTGAAATGTACCTCGACGCCATGCAACAAATTGGCGCAGACACCATGCCAATTCATCAGCTTACAGAATGGCTATCTTACGGGAAAAGTCTGGATGAAGCACTTTATCAGTTAAGAATCAATGAAGAAACGCGCGAATTCGTGCACTTCACTTTTGAGGTTATCAATAGTGGACAATTGCACAAAATCGCGGCTTTGTTTACTTTCGGGCGCGAAGACCTCATCCCGGATATGTTTATTGAAATCTTGCGCGAAATGCAACGCCAAGGTCAACACAACATCGACAAACTCCTTTATTACCTCGAGCGTCACATAGAAGTTGATGGAGGCGACCACGGCCCAATTTCATTAAAGATGATGGAAGAAATCTGTGGCTCAGATGCCAATAAATGGAAAGAAGCTACAGAAGTATCGCTGCTTGCACTTGAAAAGCGTTACCAACTATGGAGCGGTATAGAAGCATCCATCGAAAGCTCCGCACAATAAACTGTTACTATTTAGCGCGCTCTTAACTCCAGGATGTGCCGTCTTTGCCATCCTTGACAACAATACCTGCCTTCGCCAAACCATCTCTAATCTGATCCGACGTTGTCCAGTCTTTATTGCTGCGTGCTTGTTGGCGTAAATCCAAGACTAAATCCATAACGGGTGCCAAGCGCGTTTCAGTCTGGTTATTTTCTGCTTGTAACCCCAGAACATCATGAATGAAGGCCTGCATGGCGGTTCTTAACTTGGCTTGGTCAGCAGCTGAAATACTGGCCGATCCGTCATTGACAAGATTGATCTGTTTAACAGCTTCAAAAAGATACGAAACCAAAATAGGCGCGTTGAAGTCATCGTTCATTGCCTTATAAAAGGATGCTACCAGCGCGTCTACATCAAAAGACGAGGTGCTAGTCGGAACTTTATCGAGTGTCTTGAGTCCTTCTATTAATCTTTCATAGCCCTTCTCAGCAGCATTCAACGCTTCTTGTGTAAAATCGAGGTTGCTACGGTAATGCGCCTGCATCATGAAAAACCTGACCACATTTGCCGAGTACGATTTTTCGAAAAGTCCGGTGCTGCCATCAAGAATTTGCTTTGGCAAGAAGTAATTGCCAAAAGACTTTGACATTTTCTGACCATTGACATTCAGCATATTGGCATGCATCCAATAGCGTGCAGGGTTACAGCCAAAGGAACCGCAACTTTGAGCAATTTCGTCTTCGTGGTGCGGGAATTTGAGGTCCATCCCGCCTCCGTGAATATCAAATTGCTTCCCTAAATATTTGGTGCTCATGGCTGTACACTCTATGTGCCAACCTGGGTTTCCATTACCCCAAGGTGAACGCCAAATTTGCATATCGTTTGGATTCGCCTTTTTCCAAAGTGCAAAATCTGCAAAAAAGCGTTTCTCGTCTTGGGCATTTAGGCTACGGGTTTCATTTTCTAGTTCGTCTACTTTTCTGCCACTTAAAATACCGTAATGGAAATCTTGCATATAGCGACGCGTATCAAAATAGACAGATCCATTTACCTCGTAAGCATAGCCATTGGCTATAATTTGCTCGATGATTTCTATTTGTTCTTGAATATGCTGTGTTGCCGTTGGCTCAATGCTAGGAGGTAATAGATTGTAAATGCGCTGCAGTTCTTGAAACTTAACCGCATATTTATAGACGATTTCCAAAGATTGCATTTGTGCAGCCTTTGCGGCCTCGCCAATGCTATCTACCTCTTGACCAGCAGAATTGGTGATGTGTCCGGCATCTGTGATGTTGCGAACATATTTTACTGAAAAACCTAAATGCAGTAAATAACGATATATCAAATCAAAGTTGATGAAAGTACGCATATTACCCATGTGTGGCTCGCTATACAAAGTGGGGCCACAAACATACATGCCAACATGGCCCTCTATGAGTGGTTTGAAGGTTTCTTTTTCACCTTTGAGGCTATTGTATATGACGAGTTGGTCTTGCTGTGCTTTCATCTGGCTTGTAATTAAGGCAAATTTAGAGAAATTTGCGGCATCATTTTTGTTAAGTTTGAAGCATGAATACAATTTACAATTTCTTTGCCTTTTTGCTTGTTAGCTTAAGCCTGAGCGGAGATCTTCCCTACACAACTATTCAACGTGGCATGGAGCTCAATGACGCACATGCAATTGTCAGTTTAGGTAGGGATAAAATTGTGATGCAACTTCCTGGAACAGAGGGTGCTTTTCCATTGGCACAGGCAGAAATGATTTTAAATAATTTCTTTCTAAAATATCCTAAAGGAACCTTCATCTTCAGGTATAAAAACAGCAAGTCTATAGAAGGCAACGGCACCATCATAGGGTCCTACTTAACCAAAGGAAATAGTTTTAGAAGTACCTTCCAATTTCGCAGTGGGAAATACGAGCAAAAACTAGAAAGTTTGAGTATCGTAAAGGAATAATTAAGCTTGCTGGCCCCTATTTTCTTTCAAAGTATTGAAGAAAATAATTCCATAACCAATGGCTAACATCAAATGGAATGGAACCATTCCTAAATCACCATAAATGGCACGATTTACAGCTGTAAATCCAAAAGTTACCATAAAGATTCCTTCTAAAATATTGATAATTGAAAGACTCTTTTTGTCGTATTTATTTCCTTTGAACTCGTCCTTTTTAGCGACATTGAACTTTGGTGTACGCACAAACGAACTTTTGATGCCTAAATAGCCTTCAATAACGGCAACAGCATTACTCAGACCAAGCGCCATAGAAACCGTTAAGAATTGTACAAAACGACCCAAGAAACGGAAGAGATCACCAAAGAAATTACCTTTTTTATCGCGGTATGAATTCCAGTAGTAGAAGCCTAAGAAAATCGTACTAGAGAAGAAATACATTCCATATTTGATGTACACATTTAAATCAGAGAAGGAATCTTTGATGTGAAGTACCGCCAAACTCAAAAGGGAAAGAATCAAGATGAAGAAGAAAACTGAAGAATTGAATAAGTGCGCCAATCCATGAACACGATCAGATAACTTTAATCCTTTGGTGGTAGCCAGGCGCTTCCACATTTTGATAAATACTTCAGCTCCACCTTTCATCCAACGGTGTTGTTGGCTTTTGAGTGCCGACATCGTGATTGGTAATTCAGCTGGTGATTCGACTTCTTCAAGATAAACAAACTGCCAACCTTTCATTTGTGCGCGGTAGCTCAAGTCGAGGTCTTCAGTAATAGTGTCGTGTTCCCAACCTCCGGCAGAATCTATGGTTGCACGGCGCCATACTCCTGCTGTACCGTTGAAGTTGATGTAGTGTCCACTTGCATTGCGGCCGCCTTGTTCTATAGCAAAGTGCCCATTGAGGCCAAATGCTTGAAGTTCCGTTAGCAAGGAATAATCTTTATTGAGATGACCCCAACGCGTTTGAACCACACCTACCTTATCTGAATTGAAATATGGAATAGTGCGCAATAGGAAGTCTTTGCTCGGAACAAAATCAGCATCGAAAATAGCAATGAACTCTCCTTCTACTTTGTCCATGGCAGCGTCAAGAGCGCCCGCTTTGTAGCCTGTGCGGTCCACACGGTGAACATGCTGGATATTGATGCCCCGCGCAGCAACTTCGGCACATTTATTGGCAATGATGTCTTTGGTTTCATCTGTGGAGTCGTCCAATACTTGGATTTGAAATTTATCGCGTGGGTAATCCATTTCGGCTACCGTTTCGATGATGCGCTCTGCAACATACATTTCGTTAAACATAGGTAACTGCACAGTAACTTTAGGCGCATTCGCCAAATCAAAAGCAGGGGTTACTCTACTCTGCTGTTTCTTTTTGTTTCGGATATAAGCAATGGCTAAGCTCAATTGTATGACGCTGTAAAAGAAGATCAGTACCAAGCAAGCTCCGTAAATAATCAAGATAACCCTTGCCGTCATGTGTGACCAATAGTGCTCCTTTACTACTGTTTTTCCATTCACTGTCATTTGGCGGTCGCCCCAGTTGAATAACCAAGAAACTTTGAGTTGAGCTGTAAATGGTTGTGTTTTACTAAAAGTATAGTGTACCTTGTGTTCTTTAGCATTGGTCTCAAATACTTTTAGTGTCGTGGCACGGTAGTCTTTATCAATGAGACTGAGTCTTGACTTCCCAATTGGTACGTTGCGAAAGGTGAACTTACCGTTTTCGTCTGTTTCTGAGGTGTAAACCTTTCCAGTGACCAATGAAGTAAGCTGGACCTCAACTTCTTCTACCTCAGCTTTAGTTTTGTAATCAACCAGAAAACCTTCGATTTTTTGAGAGACTGGACCGTTATATCCAATTTGTGTTTTGTTAGCAAATGTGGTGCCGACAAATAGGCTGAGTAGTGCGCTTAAGAGTAGTTTATTCATGGAGTAAGCAACAAGAAATTGAAAATAAAAAGCAAATATAGATTTATTCTTTCATTAAGGTCATTTCATCGACCAAGTGTTTCGCGCCAGCATATATATCCATGACCCAAAGTACGTAGCGAATATCTACTACAATATTGCGACAACGGCTCGGATCAAACAAATAATCGCTCATGGTACTCTCCCAGCTGCGGTCAAAATTTAGCCCCATGAGATAACCATTTTCATCGAGCACCGGAGAGCCTGAATTGCCGCCGGTTGTATGGTTGGAGCCTGTAAAACAAACCCAAAGTTCGTTTCCTTGTGCATATGGGCCGTAGTTTTTGGCGGCGTGCAATTCTAGCATGCGCGGCAATAACTCAAAATCTGGGTTGCCTGTATTGTACTTAGTAATAATGCCATCAAGAGTTGTGTGCTCGGTGTAGCGCATGCCGTCTGTTGGTGCAGATCCTTCGAGCTGCCCGTATGTGATGCGCAAAGTAGAGTTGGCATCTGGCCAATGTTTGTCATTGGGGAACATCACGTATTTGCCCTCCACATAGACTTGCATCCACTTATTGACTTCCACTTGGAAATTCTTGTAGGCCGGCACCACCTCATTTCTAAAAGGCGTAAAAAACTGATAAAAATGAACAAAACCAGGGTCTTTTTGCAATTTTTTAATCGATTTTGCCCCAAAACCAGCTAAAAACGCTTTCATACGCTCGGCATCCGTAAAGATAGATTTTGTGTAAATTGCGTTGGTAAGTTCCTCAACTGTAGTTCCTTTTAATTCTTGTTGAGCAAAGCTTAAATACAATTTTGTCAAGGCCATAAAAATTTGGGCATCAACCTCAGCATTGTAATTCTTGAAGAAGCCATCTGCACTCACTTGTACTTTGGAAATGACACTTTCGAGTTCATTATTGGCCTGGTACTTTTGATAGTTTGTTACTAAATCTTCAAGACCGCGCACCATTTTAAAGTACTCGGGGCCCACTGAAAAATACTCCACGCCAACAGCATAATTGTATTCGGTCTTGGTGCCTTCAGCCATCAGGCCGTTGAGCGTTTGTAGTGCCACTGCATATTTTGCCCATTCTGGCTTACTGATCGCCAACGCTTTATACTTTGCTTCGTAGTCTAGCTTGACTTGGACGGCATCTAAATTTTGAAGGCCCTCTACCTGCCCAATCCATTTTTTCCAGGCATTTGCAATGCTCGCTTGCTTGGCTGCATATTGAATGCGTGTCAGGTCAGAAGCCTTCATGCCGGCGTCAATTACCGCTAAAGATTGATTACGCATCTCAATACGCGCTGGACGTTCTTTTTCAATAATAAATTTGAGGTACTCAGAAACCACATGTTGTTCTGTCGTACCCGGAAAACCATAGACCATCGTAAAATCGCCTTCTTTGCGATCCTGAAATGAGATTGGCAAATAATGAAGTGGCTTGTAAGGTTGGTTGTCTTGTGAATAAGCCGCTGGCTTGTTGTCTTTGCCCGCATAAATTCTAAAAACCGAGAAGTCTCCGGTATGGCGTGGCCAAACCCAATTGTCGGTGTCGCCACCAAACTTTCCTATAGAATTCGGAGGAGTCCCTACAAACCGAACATCAGTAAACGTTTCTTTGACCATCAAATAATAGTCATTGCCATAATTAAACGGCTTGATTTCAGCCTCATAATGCGTACCTGCAATGGCAGCCGCCACTAACTTCTTGATATTTGCATTTATAGTTGCTTGGTCTGCTTTTGATGCAGTACCCGCTAAAACAGCAGCAGTAACATCTTCTATGCGCACAATACGCGTCGCTGTCAGGCCCGGATTTGGCAATTCTTCTGCCAAATTTTTAGCCCAGAATCCATTCTTCAAATAATCGTGTTCGAGCGAGCTATGTGCTTGAATTTGCCCATAACCGCAATGATGATTGGTGAGTAACAAACCTTTGTCTGAAACCAACTCTGCCGTGCATCCGCCTCCAAACTGAAAAATAGCATCTTTGATACTCGTATGATTGACGCTGTAAATATCTGCAGCACTTAACTTCATCCCCTTGGCTTTCATATCATTTTCAAAAGCAGCTATCAAAGAAGGAATGAGCATGCCCTCTTCTGCAAAGACAGGCTTGAATGTTAAAATTGTAAGGCAAAAAATGGCGACCAAACGCAGTTTCATAACACTAAAATTTAGGATACGAAGGTAGGGAATTATTTACCAATACATGAATTGATAACAAAAGATAAAACCTGTATCCCTTTACCAGAGCGGTTTTTCGAAATTTTCGCGAGCAACAAATGAGCAACTACTCATCAGATTTCGACATTGTTGAGCTACATATGAGCAACAAAAAAGAACGATAAAACGAAGATAAACTAATATTCGAATGGTTGTATTTTCTTATCGATTTTTATTGTTCTCTACCCCTGCTTTTCTATTCAAAAAAGCACCCCGGTGAACATTGAACATATGAATAAATGGACATTAGGAAATGGAGTTTGATTTTTGATTGAAACAGTTCTTAATGACAAAAACACCAATGCATTCAGGGGCTAATTTCAAATCGTGAAAGTTAACTTAGCATAAACGGAAGAGGCCGGCGAAGAGTGATAGATCACTGTTTAATTCAACAATCTATAATTCAGAAATATAACCCCAAAACAGGGTATAATTACCTCTTATTATTAAGGGTGTCGTGTATATTTTTGTTATTGCAAACTTGTTATGTGTTGAACTACAGTTCAAAAAGCGAAAAGGTAGCAATATATGCAAGTTATAGACAACCGTAAAGACAGACAAATACAATGACAACAAGAGCAGCAGATGCGACTATTAAAGGTTACTATTATCAGTTTGACACTTCTATCTTGAAGTTGCTAGAATTGAGAGCAAATAATGATTCGATTACCATTGAAGGAATTGAAGACATTGACATCAATACAGCAACTGATGCAACTACGATTCAATGCAAGTATTTGTCAAAGCCAAGATTTATAAATTCAGCAGTCAGAGAACCAATAACACTGATGCTTGACCATTTTGTAAATCCAGCTACTCCGAATAATTACAACTATGTTTTGTATGCTCACTTTGAAAATGAAACTCCAGGTAGCGAACCAACCATTGACCTTACTAAACTCAAAGTCATTTTAACCTATACTGAAAATAAAGTTGAAAAGAAACATCATACTGACAACGGAATAACTGATGCAAAACTCAATGCATTTCTCAGGCAGTTCAAATTTATTTTTGGGAAAGAGTTCAGCACGCAACAGCAAGAAGTGATTCAAAAATTGAAAACCAAATTCAGTTGCACAGACTTTGAAGCGGACACTTTATACTATAACAACGCTTTGCGAATTGTAATTGACAGAGCAATAAAGAGAACAACATCTCAAAGAGTAATTACCAAATCAGAGTTTATTTCAGGAATTGATTGCAGTAAGAAACTTTTCAACGATTGGTTTATTAAACTTCGTTCAAAAAGAGAGTATCTTAAATTAGCGGCACAAGGATTAAAATCCACAAGAGCTCTTGACCCAATCAGAACCAAAGTAATTTTAATCGGCAAAGAAATTCTTACCGCTGACAATTCTGAAATGCCAATTGAATCCTTTATTGAGAATTTAGTGGCCAAGTATTACAAACTAAATTCAGCTTTGCGAAACGCAAAGCCTTTAGCATTTATTCTAGATTGCGATTCAAGAACATTGGTCGGAATAAAACGAAATTTAATATTAGGAGAGTTATCTTTCAATGATGGACATGAGGGAATATGTTTTTCAAGTCAGCATTTTAACAAAGAGCCAATTATTAATACAACTAGAAACGGAGCAAAAATTTTGAAGTCATCATTCTCTTTCAAATTGATTTCAAGAACTTGTTTGATTGCGAACATTGCCGCTATTCAACAACCAAGTGTTTTACTCAACTTTTCTAAAGAAGATTTGCCAAGCACTTTTACTGCTGACAAACAATATTTTGATTTCAAGTATTGCGAAAATTTAAAAGATATTTACAAACTATTAGCACCATAATTTTATGCCAGCAAACACGACAGATATTTTCAGAATCCTCACAGTGGCACCTAACCTGATTCAGATTGAAGTTTTGGATGCCGACCAATTCAAACAAGATGCGAGTGATTTTACAATTGGAAGCTACCTGAAAATATCAGACGATTCCAAAACATCAATCATTGCTTTGGTTCAGAGTTTCAAAATAAAAGAAACGACTACATCAGGCACTGTTGAAGCATTAAAGCCATCTTTTATTTTGGATGCACAACCCATTGGATTTTTGGACGAATCAGGTAAGTTCAAAAGAGGCGGGCAACAAATTGCGATTCCACCAAGCAATGTTGTAATTGCAGATGATGAAGTTCTAAAAAATATTTACGAATCAATTGCAGAAGAAAAGAAATTTTGCTTTGCAAACTTGGCTCAAAAGCCGAGTATTGAAATTGCTGTTGATGGCGATAAATTCTTTAGTAAACATATTGCTGTTGTCGGCTCAACAGGTTCAGGAAAATCTGGAACAGTTGCAAGAATTTTACAAGAAGGAATCAATCCCACAGCCGATCAAACCCAACGAGCAGTCTTGAATAACACTCATATTTTGTTATTTGACTTACATGGTGAATATAAAACTGCATTTCCAAAATCAAAAAAAATTGATGTAAGCAATTTAGTCCTTCCTTACTGGCTTATGAATTCAGAAGAGTTGGAAGAAATGTTTATTGAGAGTAATGAAAATAATTCCCACAATCAGATTTCTCAATTCCGTTATGCTGTAATTCAAAACAAAAAGAAACATAATCCATCAGTTGCAAATCCATCTTATGATTCGCCATTATATTTCAGTTTAAAAGAAGTTCATACTTTCATTACAAATTTAAATAATGAAGTAGTTGGTAAAGCAGATGGAGAAAATGCAAGGCCCAAGCTTGCTGATGGGACACTAATTGATGATAGATGTACATACTACTTTGACCAAAAAAGAACTTTCGTTGTTCAATCAACGGCAGTGGCAACCAAAGCATCGAACGGACCTTTCAATGGAGAGTTTGACAGGTTTGTAATGCGACTTGAATCAAAAATTAATGACGACAGATTAGCGTTTCTTCTTAAACCAAAAAAAACTGTAACAAGCGAATTTACAACAGCCGATTTCCCTATAATACTCAAACAGTTTATCGGCTACAACGATGATGTAAAAGACAACATCACAATTATTGACTTGAGTGGAATCCCATTTGAAGTTTTAAGCATCGTTGTTTCTCTAATCAGCCGTTTAGTTTTTGATTTCTGTTTCTATTTCAAGACCGTAAAAAATGCAACCGAAGAAGTTCCTTTCCTTTTAGTGTTGGAAGAGGCACATAATTACATCCCTCAAAGCGAAGGAGCAAAATACTATTCTGTTAAAAAATCTATTGAGAGAATTGCAAAAGAAGGACGGAAATATGGTTTATCTTTAATGATTGTAAGTCAACGTCCTTCCGAAATTTCCGAAACAATTTTCTCTCAATGTAACAATTTTGTTGCAATGCGACTTACTAATCCCTCAGACCAGCAATATGTAAAGCGACTAATGCCTGACAGTGTAAGTGCAATCACTGATACACTCCCAGTTTTAGAAAGACAGGAAGCATTGATTATTGGCGACAGTATTCCAATTCCAACTATTGTGAGAATAAAAGACTTAACTGACAAACCTGATTCAAAAGACATTTTATTTAGAACTGAGTGGAAAAAAGACTGGGTTACAATCACTTTTAATGAGGTAATCAAAAAGCTAAAAAAAGAAGAGTGATAAAAACGTCAGCATATAACAGCGGTTTGGCAAAAGTGGCGGTTCAGTGCTCCGCAGACACAGTTGTGGTAAAAATCGCCATCTTCACTATGCCTCGTACCCATTTTTAACAATAATTAGCTGTGGAACAATTTCCTAAGATGTTTCCTTTTTAAAATTTATCATTTTTTACTTTAACTCATCTATTCAAAAAATTACCCCCGGTGAACATTGAATAAATGAACATGCCATTTTGCACAATTTGAACTCCATTTTCATTTTCCTTCCGTACTAATATGTCCAGAAATGTCCTAATTTCCGTGACAAACTACGCCATTAAGTGACAAGCCTTTTTCTTTCCAAAAAATGATTTTACATTAGTCGTCTATGGAAGCGAAAAATAGTAAAGCCGTCACCAACGAAATGCTCTTTGAGGAGCTCAAAATCATTAGATCTCAAATGGAGGAATTACGATCCGATTTCGAGAACTTCAAAAACCCTGTTGGCGAATTCACATCTAAATGGGTAGACACCTATGATGTGATGCAAATGCTCCGCGTCAGCCGCAGAACCATGGACAATTACATCAAAGCAGGTAAGCTCACTCCTACTCGGATTAGGAAGAGGAATTATTTTGCGATTGAAGACGTGAAAGGATTAATGCATGTGCCTCAATTACCACAAATTAGTAGCTTTCGTTCCGAAGCACAAACGTTGATGTGTCGATTAGCAAAAATGGAAGAGGGCGGCAAGGATTTGTAGCTTCCCACATCAAATAAGATTTTTTCTTAATAGAGTGCCCTCAAGATTAGGGTGTAATTACTGCTATTCATTCAGTGTGATATTGTATAGTTTTGCTTTCTTATTGTGTGCATAACTACTTTTTATCAATAAGTATGTTTGCCTACAAGTTAGGCAGAAAAGTAAAAGACAAACATGGAAACATTTAAACGACTTAAATTAACTAGGTGGAGACAATTTGAAAATGTCGATATTGACTTTACCTCAAACCTTTGTGTGTTGACAGGTAAAAATGGTTGTGGCAAGACAACAATATTAAATATTTTAGGTAGACATTTCGGTTGGAATATTCATCTAATTTCAACTCCATATTTGAGTAAGAAAAAAGAGAGGAAGTTTTGGACTGATGTCTGGGATACGATTGATAAGGATTTTGATATACCAGCAGGCGCAAAAAAAGTTGGAGAACTGATTTATAGCAATAATGTTTCAAGCGAATTGTTTGTACCTGACAATCATACAAATCCACAATACCAATTACAATATTCAAATCAACAATCAATTCACGGTTTGAATATCCCATCCCATAGACCAATTGCTAGTTATCATAACATTAATAATATACCGACTAATCCCAAGACAAATCAACAACAATTTGAAGAATTTCAACAACTACTTCTTCAGACTTATGGCTCAGAGAACTCAAGAAATCCAGGAATAGTTTTAAAAAAATCCTTGATTTCTCTTGCAGTTTTTGGTTATGGTAATGATGCGGTAATGCCAAATCCTGAATATATCAAGTTGTTTGAGAGTTTTCAATCCGTTTTAAAGGAATTACTTCCCCCTGAAATAGGATTTGAAAAATTAGAAATAAGAATGCCTGATATAGTTTTAGTTACAAAATCAGGTGCGTTTAATCTTGACAGTATGTCTGGTGGTATTGCTGCGTTATTTAGCATGGGTTGGCAAATTCACATGTATGGCGCAAACAAAGAGAATTGTACAATTTTAATTGACGAACCAGAAAATCATTTGCACCCAAGCATGCAAAGAGAATTTTTACCAAGTCTAAAAGCAGCATTTCCAACTTTCAAATTCATTATTGCTACTCATAGTCCTTTTATTCTTTCAAGTTTACCCGATGCAAAAGTTTATGCTCTAACTCATAATGAGAACTCGCAAATCACTTCGATAGAATTAACAAAAGCTGATTTAATGGGTAGTGCAAACAAGATTTTAAGGGAAATACTTGATGTCCCAAATTCGATGCCAAAATGGGTTGAAGATAAAATTAGAGCAATTATACAACAATATTCAGAAAATGGCGCAAATGAAAAGAATGCCAAAGCTGCTTTTAACGCTTTAAAAGAACAAGGACTTAATGATACATTAAAAGACTTCAAACTATAATCGATGAGACATATTTCAAAACTGGCAGAGCCAAATGTCTTATCAATTAGTAAGACTTATTGGTTAGCAGATTATAAAGCTGATAAAACAAACGGCACAAAAAAATACCGTTATCGACATACTGATATTAAAGGTCAATTGAAAACAGAGACAGGATTTAAATGCATATACTGCGAGAGTAAAATTGGACACAATACTCCGGGTGATGTTGAACATATAGTTCCATCAAGTAAAAATGAAGACCTACACTTCGAATGGGAGAACTTAACAATTGCATGCACAGAATGTAATCGGAGAAAAAATGACTACTATGTTAATGGCGAAGAATTCTTGAACCCATACACGGACAATGATTTAGAAGATTTAGTCGAACACTTTGGACCAATTGTGAATTGGCGAAATGGACATGTTCGTGCTGAAATAACATTAAAAATATTAGAACTTAACAATCCAACTCGTATTCAATTAATCCTTAGAAAAATTGAAAAAATTGAAGACACAAATACGCTTATCGAACGATATATTGCAGAACAGAATCCGACACTTAAGCAAATTCACAGACTACAACTTGAACAAATGACTTTGGTAAACGCAGAATTTTCTGGAATGGTAAAAAGTCTCATTACTCAAAAAGGTGTGTTGTGACAAAACCACTGTGCCTAACACTGGTTTTGCGTCAGACGGAATGAAACGCAAACTTGGAATTGTGCTCCGAAATCCTCCACGGCACCAAGTGCCTAAACGTAAGTAGCAAGACGACAGACAAAATCAAATTATTCAAAATATCGCAACTCGATGACAGACGAAAAAAAGAATGAATTAAAAATGTTGGTACAAACATTGACTTCCGAACCTATAGGAGATCAAAACCCACAAGGATTCTGCTTTTCAACCAGTTTTGCACTCTCAATTTATCTTGATGCATTCGGATTTCAGAACTCTATTGCGGAAGGTGAATTCAATTGTTCACATTATTGGTTAAATCTTAATGGATATGATAATATTATTATTGATGCAACAATTAGACAATTCGATTTTAGACAAGATCCAATCTACATTGGCAAAATAGATGAAAATGAAATAACTAAGCAATACAAAATCACATGCAGCAGTTTCAACGATTGGGTGCAATTATACCAAATTTGGTGCAATCCAAAGTATAACACGCTTGGTGAACGGAGGCCGACAGATTTTTACCAAAAGCTTTTACTGCACAATTTGGCAACTGCCTCAATTCTCAATTATGAGATACAAAATTTAGACTCTGACACGAAATTAAGGACAACCAAAACGTATTTATATAAACTCTATTTTCAACCAATTATACAAATGGTGAAATTAAGTTTGTGTTCAGAAAACGAAATAATATCTTTAGTCAAATCCAAAGTTGGTGACAAGTTTGATCTCTTACTTTCAAAAGTAGTTTGACGATTCTTTGAATTATTCAATCCGCTGTCAACAAGGTTTTTCCTTTATGTATGGTAGCAAGCTAAAATTTAAATAAGTTGTTCCAATTTGGCTAAAGATGTAGACCTAAGGTTTATCACTTGAAGCAATTCCAAATCTATTCTAAACCTTTTCCTCGACCCCACCAAATTGATGGTTGAAATTGTAAACAGATTAATTTCAATCCTATCTACCTAATCGAATTACCCCCCAAAAACTCCACCAACTCATAAACTGTAGTCACGCTCTGATCGAATGCGAGTTCGGGTTGTGGGAATTTGGTATGGGCTTTTTTGGCATTTGCGATGCCGGTTTCTTTGAGTTTGTTGAGTTGGAGCCACATGCGTTCGCCTTGGGTTTGGCCTTTTTCTCTTTGTTTGTAGTCGGGTAGGTGCTTTTTGAGTTTCTTTTCGTAGTCCTTGCGCTGTATGGGGGCAGCAATTTCTGTGAAATGAAAAAGCCACCAGATCTCGAAGGCTTGGCAGCTATATGCGACTTTCAAGCCGTTTGCTGTGGCTAAGGATATGGCTTTTAGGAAGTCATTTTTTGGGGTGGCGTCTTGGTCAAATACGACCCAGTATTCGTCATATGGTTTTTTGAGCTGTTTCTTCTGAACGATGGCCTCTTCGACAATGCGAAGGGCGTTTCCGCCTGGAATGGTTTTGCAACGCACCTTGAACTTTTTAAAATAGCCTTCTTCGGTTTGGCCTTCGGTAAAAATCATAAAAGTTTGACGCAGATTGTGGGGCTGCACAACCTGACGCGCTTTCATCGGGCTTTTATGAATCAGTTTACGAGGCATGTATCAACGATTTAAACGGTTGTCAAAATCGCCTAGGAATGGCAGGGCACCATATTTACCCTTCAGGTAATTTTGTTCAATGTTCTCGTCATTTCTGGTGGACTTGCCATCTTTTTTAAAATCAGCCAAGGAGTAAAGATTGGAGGCTCCGAATGCGTCTTTTTCGACAAAAAATATTTGATCCCTTCTGAAAATTTTAGCGTCCAGTAAGTTTGTGTTGTGGGAGGTAAAGATCAATTGGGCATGGTTCGGATTCATTTCTTTGTTGTGAAATAGAAGTACCAAACGCTCGGTTAGTTCTGGGTGCAGCTTGGTGTCTAACTCATCAATAACCAACACACTACCATTCTCCAATACATCTAAAATTGGCCCTGCGATATGGGCAAACTTTTGAGTGCCTTCTGATTCAAATAAACCGAAGTGGAATTCCTTCAACTCTGGAATCCCTTTTGAATTCATTACAAACCTTTTTGACATCAAGTCATCAACGGTACTGGGCTCAAGCTCCACTGAAGAACTGTCGCCAACAGTGAGTTTGATATTTTGACCTTGAAAAGAATTAACGGAGATATCCTCAATACCAAAATCGGCAAACTTGATGAGTTCCACCACCTTCTCGCTAAATGCGCTACTCTCCTTCATTCGTTTGACGGTGTAGGCTTTATAGGATCGGTCTTCAATACCAGAAATAATATTGAAATGATGGACCCACTCCAAAAACCCTGCGCAGGCAGCATCATTAAATTGTGCGCCAATAGTAACAAGGAATGCTTTGGAATGAACCATCTTTTTAGATGTCAATTCGTGCAAAATTTTATGTTTTGCAGGTATAGTAAACGCTTGTTTTTTGCGATAAAAAACCTCCGACTCGCGCTTCTCTTTGACATATAGCCATTCTTCCTCAACACCAGTATTAACGACACTAAATCCGTATCGATAGTTTTTACCTTTCCAAAAACAGTCTATTTCAAATTGTGCCGGCATCTTAGCTTTCTCTGCATCAAGTTGAAAATTCGGCACAGCAAACTCCAAACTATCCAGGTTCTGATTCCCGGTAATAATGAAATTCCTAAAATGCAAAAAAGCCTTAATCAAATTACTTTTACCACTGGCATTGGCACCATACAACACCGCAGATGTAAGTGTCTTCACATCCTTCGCATTTTCCACATAGTTCTGACTATCATCAAACAAGCGCTCTTTTTTAGCAGAAGCTTTCAAAGAAAACTCTTGTGGCTCTTTGAAGGA
>DLPC01000005.1 GCA_002478565.1 Flavobacteriales bacterium UBA7468
GAAACGTTCTTTTCATGTCGTGTAGTTATTTGTAATGTTTTTGGGAATGCAAAGATAGCGATTTTTTTAGAATTTCAAATTCTTTACACAAAAATCATAAAAAAAAGCCGGTCCCCCAAGAAAGCAAGTTATTTTTGTAGTGCTAAGCGCCAAAATCCATGATGAGACCCAAAAAGAAATCCGAGCAAAAAGTAAAGTTGACCAAAGCTAGCTGGAAGAAAGCTGGCCGCTTCTTGCGTTACCTAAAGCCCTATGCTGGAACCTATTTTATCGGTTGGATATTTCTTGTGTTGAGCACTTCTGCGGGTTTGGTTTTTCCTTACTTAATGGGTAAGTTGCTCGGTACAACCACAGCAAGTCAAAACCCAGAACAAGCCATTCGCTTACTCGACCTCTCGAATGTCAATCAAATAGCCCTGGCACTTTTTGCTTTGTTTTTCTTTCAGTCGGTATTTTCATTTGTACGGGTTGTATTGTTCAATAATGTCACAGAAAATGCCCTGCGCGACATGCGCAATGACGCTTTTCAAAAATTGGTCTACATGCCCATGGATTTTTTCAATCGCCAGAAGGTTGGAGAACTCACATCTAGGGTAGCCACCGACATCACGCAAATACAAGAAGTACTCAGAACTACCATTGCTGAATTTTTCAGACAAATCATCATCGTCTTTGGGGGTATCGCATTTTTGTTTTTCATTTCCTGGAAGTTGTCTTTGATCATGTTGGCTACGGTCCCAGTCATGGCCATTATTGCTGTGTTTTTTGGTCGCTACATCCGCAAACTCAGCAAAGAAGCCCAAGACTACATTGCTACGTCTAATTCGATCCTAGAAGAAGCCCTAACGGGCATTGCCAATGTCAAAGCTTTTACCAACGAGTGGTTTTTATTGAACAAATATCAAAAGTCCACGCAGCAAAGCCGCGACCTCAATGTGCGCAGTGGTATTTGGCGAGGTTTATTTGTTTCTTTCATTATTTTTTGTCTGTTTGGCGCCATTGTATTTATCGTTTGGAAAGGCCTACTCATGACCCAAGGGCCAAACCCTGAATTGGCCTCAGAAGGCTTTTATCAGTTTGTGTTGTTTACGATCATGATGGGTGCATCTATTGGATCCTTACCCGATTTATATGCCAGCGTGCAAAAAGCGGTGGGTGCAACCGAAAATCTCTTGGATATACTCGAGGAGGATTCAGAATGGACTGCTCAAACTACCCCAAAATCGTTGCCTTTTGACGGCTCGGTACGATTTGAAAACTTACACTTCAGCTACCCGCAGCGCGCCGATATCGAAGTATTGAAAGGGATCGATTTTACCTTGCAGCCTAATCAAACACTGGCACTAGTAGGGCAGAGTGGTTCTGGAAAGTCTACCATAGCTAATTTAGTCTTGCGCTTTTACCAACCCAGTCAGGGTCAAATTTATTTTGGTTCCACGCCAGCCACCGAATTTGATTTGCAAACTTTGCGTCAGCACATGGCAATAGTGCCTCAAGAAGTATTGCTTTTTTCAGGAAGCATCTTAGAAAATATCCGTTTTGGACGGCCAAACGCAACAGACCAAGAAGTCATTGAAGCAGCTCAAAAAGCCAATGCTTGGGAATTCATACAAGGTTTTCCGGAGCAACTTCAAACAGAGGTTGGTGACCGCGGTATTCAGCTCTCTGGTGGGCAAAAACAACGCATTGCTATTGCCCGTGCCATCCTGAAAAACCCAAGTATTTTAATTTTAGATGAAGCGACCTCAGCCCTAGATTCAGCCTCTGAGAAGTTGGTTCAAGATGCGCTTGAAGAACTCATGAAAGGTCGTACCTCAATAGTGATAGCCCACCGTTTATCAACCATTAAGCAAGCCAATCAAATATTAGTCCTGCATGAAGGAACAATTGTTGAAAGTGGCGATCATCAGACACTGATGGCTCAAAATGGTCAGTATGCTGCGTATGTGGCACAACAGAATATCCAAGAATAAAAAGGAAGTTGCTTTTTGACTAAGAATTAATCTTTGGTATTGAACAAAGATTCTACAAAAGTCTTGCGATCAAAAAGCTGGAGGTCGGTCATTTTTTCACCAACGCCAATATATTTCACAGGAATTTTCATTTGATCTGAAATACCGATGATCACACCACCTTTGGCTGTGCCGTCGAGTTTGGTTACGGCCAAGGCATTGATGTCTGTGGCTTGCGCAAATTGCTTGGCTTGTTCAAAAGCATTTTGCCCCGTGGAGCCGTCTAGAACTAATAAAATTTCATGAGGCGCACCCGGAACTACTTTGTCCATGACACGCTTGATTTTTGAAAGCTCTTGCATCAAATTGACCTTATTATGCAAACGCCCTGCCGTATCGATGATCACGACGTCGGCGCCCTGTGCTTTTGCTGATTGCAAGGCGTCAAAAGCAACACTAGCAGGGTCTGCACCCATTCCTTGCTGAACAATTGGTACACCAACGCGTTCAGACCAAATGATAAGTTGGTCTACAGCAGCTGCTCTGAAGGTATCAGAAGCGCCTAAAACAACCTTTAGACCGGCTTGTTTCATTTGATAGGCGAGCTTGCCAATAGTAGTGGTTTTGCCAACACCATTGACACCAACTACCATCAAAACATAAGGATTGCCATCTGCAGGTTTGTCTACTTTGAGCTGGCCATGGTAATTGGCAGCATTTTCTTCTAGTAACGCAATGATTTCATCGCGCAATATTTGGTTGAGCTCCTCGGAGTTAATGACGCGGTCACGCGAAACGCGGCTTTCAATGCGCTCAATAATTTTTAAGGTGGTTTCAACACCGACATCTGCGGTAATGAGGATTTCTTCGAGTTCGTCAAGAACGTCTTGATCAACACGGCTTTTTCCAATGAGCACGCGTGTGAGCTTAGAGAAAAACGTTTGTTTGGTTTTCTCTAGTCCTTGTTCGAGCGATTCTTTTTGCTCGGGTTCAAGGTTTTCTTTTTTAGACTTAAAAAAATCAAATATGCCCATGATCTAAGGTATAAAAAAAAAGCTCCCAACATGGAAGCTTTTAAAGGGAATGCACAACGAATTAGCTTTTAGTAAACCAATCTTTTACTTTGTCGTTGTGTACGATTTCTTCTTTAAAGGTATAAGCGCCTGTTTTATCAGACTTCACCATTTTGATGACCTTTGTATGTTCTTTACCTCCACCTTTTTGGAGCGATGCAACTACTTTCTTTGCCATGTCTTATTATTTAATTTCTTTATGGACAGTCATGCGCTTGAGGATCGGGTTGTATTTTTTAATTTCCATACGATCCGGCGTGTTCTTACGATTCTTGGTAGTAATGTAACGTGATGTACCTGGCATACCTGATTCTTTGTGCTCGGTGCACTCGAGAATTACTTGGATGCGGTTACCTTTACTCTTCTTAGCCATTTTCTAACTTTTAATTCTGTTTCGCAACAGGTTATTTTAAAAACCCTTTTTGGCGTGCTTCTTTCAAGCAAGCTGAGATTCCTTTTTTATTGATGGTGCGCAAGGCAGCCGCAGAAATCTTTAAAGTGATATAATTATCTTCTTCAGGAACGAAAAACTTCTTCGTGATCAAGTTCGGATAAAAACGACGCTTGGTCTTGCGATTTGAGTGCGATACGTTGTTTCCAACCATCACTGACTTTCCTGTTAACTGACAAACTCGTGACATGTCTAAATTATTACGTGTAATTACAAAAGCGGATGCAAAGATAACAACTTTTTACAATTCCACAAAACCCTTATCCACAATTTAGCAGCCTTTTTCAACAAAACTTTTATTTCTGCTGATTTCGAGGATGAAAATTCAAAATAGCCTTGCGTAAAAAACGCTGGTCTAAATGCGTGTAAATCTCTGTGGTTGTGATAGATTCATGCCCAAGCATTTCTTGAACGGCACGTAAATTAGCTCCTCCTTCAATAAGGTGTGTGGCAAAACTATGTCGAAAAGTATGGGGCGAAATATTTTTTTTGAGCCCAATTTGAGCGGCAAGTTGCTTGATGATTGTAAAAACCATGACCCTCGTCAATTGGGCGCCCCGTCGGTTCAAAAATACAAATTGTTCGTTTCCGGCTTGAATCTGAAGTTGGCTCCGCCCCTCTCGTTGATACGCCCTAATTTCCTGTTCAACTTGTGCAGAAACTGGCACCAGCCGTTCTTTATTGCCTTTTCCGATGACCCGTATAAAACCTTCGTCAAAATAAAGATCCGCGAAGCGCAAACCAATCAATTCTGATACTCGAAGCCCGCAACTATACAGCGTTTCTATCATCGCATGATTCCTTGCGCCTTCTGGTTTGGATAAATCAATGGCTGCCAAAAGGGCGTCTATTTCGTTCATTTCAAGCACTTCGGGTAATTTCTTGCCTAGCCTTGGCTGCTCAAGTAACTCGGAGGGGTCCGTGTTGCTGTATTGCTCTAAGAGCAGAAAACGATAAAATTGTTTGATCCCAGAAATGATTCGTGCCTGGCTTCTGGCGCTTAGCCCGAGGTCATAAAGGTTAGCGACAAAAGTTTTGAGCTGTTCATAGGTAATGTGCTCTGGGCGCAATTTGTCGTCTTCAACATATTGTGCTAACAACGAAACATCGCGTTGGTAGGCCATAATAGAATTTTCAGCCAAACCCTTTTCTATTTTTAGGTATGAAACAAAATCCTTAATATAGCGTTCCCAATGCATCCTTTATGAACTTACTCGTTGTCAACGGCCCAAATTTAAATTTACTCGGCACCCGAGAAACACAAATATATGGGAATGTCACGTTCGAAGCATATTTCGAATCCTTGAAAGCCAACAGTAAGCATACTTTACATTATTTTCAGTCCAATATTGAAGGAGAGCTGATCGATTGTTTGCAAAAAGCGCAAGTTGACGGCATCATACTGAATGCCGGTGGCTATACGCACACGAGCGTAGCACTGCGCGATTGCATCGCTGCAATCGACATACCAGTCATTGAGGTGCACATCTCAAACATCAGTGCCCGTGAAAGTTTCAGACATGATTCACTACTGAGCCCTGTCTGCAAAGGCTGTATTTTTGGCTTTGGTCTAGCAGGGTATCAATTGGCAATCCAAGCATTTGAACTCTAAATTTCTTGGCATCAAGCAAAGGCAAAAGCCCTTGGTTTTGAGTAAGCCCAAAAGTGAGTTTTAAGTCGCGATGCTCTTTTCAAGTTTAAACTTCGTATTTCATTAAATTTGCTTTGAATTGAAAAAATAAGATATGCAACAAATAGAAAACTTTTTTCAACACATTGATCCCGTTTTTGCTGCATTCTTAGCGACTACCTTTACGTGGTTGGTAACAGCAGCGGGTGCCAGTTTGGTCTTCTTTTTTAAGTCTATGCACCGCGGTTTGCTCGATGGCATGCTCGGATTTACAGGAGGAGTTATGGTTGCGGCAAGTTTTTGGTCTTTACTCATGCCATCCATTGATTTATCTGAGCGTTTGTACCCGAGTGCACCCTGGATGCCAGCGGCTGTTGGTTTTTTAACAGGAGCACTTTTTTTATTCTTTCTAGATAAGAAATTACCGCACTTACACATCAATTTTAATGAAAATGAGACAGAAGGTGTCAAAACGCAGCTGCACAAAACAACACTTTTAGTACTTGCTATTACCTTACATAATATACCCGAGGGCCTGGCAGTAGGTGTTTTGTTTGGTGCCGCGGCAAATGGCATGGAAGGGGCCACAATAGCTGGTGCAGTCGCGCTTGCCATCGGTATCGGTATTCAGAATTTTCCTGAAGGTTTTGCGGTTGCAATGCCGCTACGCAGGGCAGGAGCGAGCCGCATGAAAAGTTTTATGTACGGCCAGCTTTCGGCAATAGTTGAGCCCATTGCGGGTGTTATTGGCGCGATTGCGGTAATTTATATGGAACCCATTTTGCCCTTTGCGCTTTCTTTTGCCGCCGGCGCCATGATCTTTGTAGTGGTCGAGGAGGTTATTCCGGAAACGCAGCGCGATAAATACACAGACATTGCAGTACTCGGATTCATCGGAGGTTTTCTTGTGATGATGATCCTAGATGTAGCCTTGGGGTAGGTCAATAAGTTAAAATTTCTTGTAAATTTTTGTGGAGCAGTTTAATTTGCTCTTTTTCTATGTTTCCGATTTTTTCGATGAGTCTTTCTTTGGCTAAAGACCTGATGTGAAAGGTGTATATTTCGGAGGTTGATTTTAAACCATTTTTGGGAGTAGGTGTGAGTACGATATTACCTTTATAATTTTTGATTTTGCTAGAGAGCGGTAAGCAGATTACAAGCGGGGTATAGGTATTGAGAAGATTGCCACTGAGTATCAAAACAGGGCGGAACCCAGCTTGCTCGCTACCTCTAGTAGGATCTAAATTAGCGGACCAAATTTCACCTTGTCTCATGATCGTCGAGCTGGTTTAATTGCGTAAAATAAGCGTGCATCCCCTCTTCAGCAAGCTGTAGGATGTCCGTGTCTTCGCTCATTTGTTGATATGACTTGATATAGGAGACTTTATTCAATTGCTCAAGATAAAGCAGGAGGGCTTTTTCGATGATCTTGTTTTTAGGGACTTTTAATTCGGTAGCTTTATTTGAAAGTGCCTCAAAAAGTGGGTCGGGAAGAGAGCTTGTGAAAACTTGCATATTTATAATATATAAATATAAAATTAGTCAATTGGAAATACAACTCCAAAAAAAAGCCTCCCAAAATGGAAGGCTTTAAGGAATTTTGTGCAAGTTAAATACAGATGGTCTGCTCGCAGGCTTTCAGAATTTCTCTGACTTCTTCCAGTGTAGGCGCCTCTGCATAGGTGCGTAATACAGGTTCTGTACCGGAAGGTCTGATCATGACCCAGCGTTCGTCATCGAAGAAATACTTGAAACCGTCAATAGTTTGGACTTCTCTAACTTGGTATTTCCCAAATGATTTATAGTTATTTGCTTTACAATTGACAATGATCTTTTGCTTGAGTTCTTCTGTGATGTGCAGGTCGTTGCGCTCAAATTGGAAAGGCCCCACAATGGCATAGACTTCGTCGATGAGCTCGTCGAGTGTTTTGCCAGATTTAGCCATAAATTCCCAAATGATGAGCCCCATCCAGATGCCATCGCGCTCCGGTATGTGTCCTTTAACAGCAATACCACCAGATTCTTCACCACCAAGTAGTACATCTTCTTTGATCATGATGGCTGCAATTTCTTTGAAACCAATTTTGGTTACTTCTAGCTCTAGGCCGTAGTGTTTGCAGAGCTTTTCTACACGAGGAGTTACAGAAAATGCAATCACCACTTTACCACTCATTTGTTTGTATTTGACCATATAATGGATCAAGAGCAAAATGATATGATGAGAGTCTACAAATTCGCCATGGCTGTTATAGAGACCAATGCGGTCTGCATCGCCGTCTGTGGCTAGTGCACAAGCGACATCACCTTGTGTTTTAATGGTTTGTGCGAGTTCTTGAAGATTTTTAGCGATAGGTTCTGGCGCAGTACCCATAAAAGATGGGTTGTGGTCACAGTGTAAAAGCGAAACTTTGGGTAAAATTCTAGGCATCACGCGTTGTCCAGCACCGTACATGGCGTCATACATGAGTTTGAGCCCCGATTGGTCAATGGCATTGAGGTCAAAATTAGCCTTGACGTGATCGATATAGCGGGTCTCGATATCGATTTCTTCGAGTTGCCCAGCTTGTTGAGCTTGTAGGAGGTCTATTGCTTGGAAATTTACACGGCAAGTGTCCGGAATTAGCGCCTCAACTTCATTGATTTTTTCTGGTTCGAGTGGGCCACCAAATTTAGCTTTGAGTTTGAAGCCGTTATAGCTTGGTGGGTTATGGCTTGCAGTGAGGATAATACCTATTTCACAACCTAGTTGGTTGGCTGCAAGTGAAATCATGGGGGTAGAAACAAAACCTCTTGAAAGTTTGACATGGATGCCTTGTGCTAGTAGCACTTTTGCAGCGGTTTCCATAAAGAGTTCGCCCGCAAAACGGCAATCGTGACCCAAAACTACTGTAGGTTTTTCAAAACGTTCTTTGAGCCATAGGCCTGTTGCTTCTGTTACTCTTGCGACGTTCTCTACGGTGAATTCTGCTGCAATGATGGCTCTCCAGCCGTCGGTTCCAAATTTGATAGGTGTTGCCAAAATATTATTTTTTAAAAGTGTTGATTGTTTTTTCAATAATGGCCACGCAATCCATTAATTGAGCTTCCGTAATGACTAACGGAGGTGCAAAGCGGATGATGTTTCCGTGAGTAGGCTTGGCAAGTAGGCCATTTTCTTTGAGTGCGAGGCAAAGGCGCCAGGCCGTATCAGAATCGGGGCTATCGTTGACTACAATGGCATTGAGCAAGCCCTTTCCACGCACTTTTACAACGAGGTCGTTGCCGTCGATGATGCGCTGCATTTCTTGACGAAATAAGGAGCCAAGTTTGCGTGCATTTTGAATCAGATTTTCATCGTAAACAACTTCAAGTGCGGCAATCGCTACTTTAGCCGCAATTGGGTTGCCGCCGAAAGTAGAACCATGTTGGCCGGGTTTGATAACCATCATGATGTCGTCGTTGGCGAGTACGGCAGAAACCGGGTAAACTCCTCCGGAAAGTGCCTTGCCTAAAATGAGGATGTCAGGTTTGGCATAAGTAGTAGCTTGTTGTTCGCATTTTTGTTCACAGCTACAATTTCCGCAAACGGCAAGCAAGCTACCGGTGCGTGCAATGCCTGTTTGAACTTCATCGGCGATGAATAATGCGTTGTATTTGGTGCACAGGGCACGTGCGCTGCGCATGAAATCTTGCTCAGGTGTATAAACACCAGCTTCACCTTGAATAGGTTCCACTAAGAAACCGGCAACGTTTTCTTGCTGTAATGCTTGTTCAAGGGCCGCTGTATCGTTGTAAGGAATAGAAATAAATCCCGCTGGATAGGGGCCAAAGTTTGTATTTGAATCAGGGTCTGAAGAAAAAGAAACGATGGTAGTGGTGCGGCCATGAAAATTACCTTCACAAACAATGATTTGTGCCTGGTTTTGGGCTACACCCTTTTTTTCGTAGGCCCATTTTCTACACAATTTAATCGCAGTCTCTACGGCTTCGGCACCCGTATTCATGGGTAGCACTTTGTCAAAACCGAAGTATTCAGTGACGAATTTTTCGTATTCGCCCAAACAATTATTGTAAAAGGCTCTTGAGGTAAGGGCCAGCGTTTGGGCTTGTTTCACCAATGCTGCAGTGATTTTAGGATGCCCATGCCCTTGGTTGACAGCTGAGTATGCCGATAGAAAGTCAAAATAGCGCTTGCCCTCGACGTCCCAAACATAAACGCCTTCACCTTTTTCAAGTACAACGGGAAGCGGATGATAATTGTGCGCGCCATATTGATCTTCTAAGTCAATATAAGCTTGTGTTTTGGCGCTGTGTGTTTCTGTTGATTGCATAGAAAGCAAAGATAGTGTAAGTCTTTTTTCATTTAGGAATTTTTTAACATTTAAAATGGCATTTGTTTTTAATTTTGATTTGTGAAATGGACGCGCCTTTTTGTTTCCTTATTGATTTTATTTGCAATTAGTGCAAATACAACCGTTGCGTTTTCTAGTTCTTTTGAGGTTTTCAACAACCAAAATAAAGAAAGTAAGTCACCAAAAGCCCCACATTTTCAGCAACTCAACGACAACCTCATTTTCTTTATTGAAGAGGATTTTCTTGAAGAAGTTGAAGAAGAATTCGATCCACAGCAAGAGCTTCCTACCTTCGTTTGCACCAATGTCGGTACTCCGACTTATTTATTGCGTTTCCTTGCAGCTCATCGCCTCAAAGAAGAAGCATGCTTCGAGCAAACTGTAAACGTTAACAAAAACCCTTTATTCATTGTATATCAAGTATTTAGGATATAAAAGTTGAGCGAAATTAATCGTTTAACTATTAAATCCTTTATATGAATGAAAAAGAAATCGTGAGTCACACCTTGCATGTGCTCCAACATTATTTACCCTCACAAGCCCCACTCAAGGACTTTATCCACCATAATACACTGCATGCCTTTCAAGAATTTCCATTCCACCAAGGCCTTAATGTAGCCCAGCAATTATTTGGATATCAATCCTATATGTCCTTGTCATTTTATAGGGAACAGTACTACTTGGGTAATATATCAGAACAAATACTCAATCATGTTTTGGCTCAAAATGGGAAAGAAGCACTCAGAACAGCTTTGTTAAATGGCGAATTTGATGAGGCAACTTCACCATTAGTCGGCACATTGCGCAGTGCTTGGAAACAAGAATTAGGATTCGATCTCGATACGCGAGTGCATCCTATCCTATTTCGAGTGGTAAGCAGTTATTTAGATCAAGGCATTTCTATCTGGAAATATCCTTACCTCGCTGCTGGTTTTCTGGAAAACCTAAGGCATCTTGAAAGCAAGCACTTCGGTTCAATTTTCCATACAAAAAGAGCCAAAGAATTATTGTTGAATCCTGATATTCAACTCCCTGACCTCTTGCTCATTTTAACAGGGTCTAAAACATATTTTGAGTCGTATATCCTAGATCAACAATTTGCGCATCCCGGTTATTCAGGCATGGTGAATCATATCGCTGAGCGTCCAAATGTTTTAATCGAGCAGCGAAATATCAGCCTAACTGAATTCATTTTCCTAGAGTGCTTGTTAGAAATTGATGCCCTTGACCAACATTTTTCAAAGAAATGGCCAAATGTTTCAGCTTGTCAGCTTGCACCTTATCAATTTGAGCCTGCATCCATAGAAGAAAGTGAAATGCTTTTGGTAAAATCGCTGTGGCAAGAAGCCTATGAATGGACTTACTACGACAAGGTGTTGGCAGGTCTTCAGCACAAGCATACAACCAAAAGTATGCAACCAATGGCGCAAGGAATTTTTTGTATCGATGATCGCGAATGTTCGATCCGAAGACACATCGAAAGTCTCCACCCATCTTTTGCGACTTTTGGAACACCGGGCCATTTCCATATAGAAACTTACTTTCAACCGGAAGGATCTAAGCAGCGCACAAAAATTTGTCCTGCTCCTGTCGAGCCCAAGCACTTGATATTAGAAAAATCAGCACATAAGCAAGCACAGAAAGACCTGCATTTTGCTCCGGGCGCATACGGGCTTTTATTTGGATGGATACTGACCCATACCTATGGTTTTTGGTCTGCTTTTAAATTGGCGCTGTCCATTTTTAAGCCTTCTATGAATCAAATGGCTGTGTCGGCCAATAAGCACATGCATCCTGATGCGACTTTAAGTATTGAATATCAGGGTAATCAAACTGAAGATGGTTTGAAAATAGGCTTTTCTCTTGAAGAAATGACTCGCATCGTTGCTGCGCTATTTAAAAGCATTGGTCTGACCAAAGACTTTGCGCCTTTGGTTTATATCGTAGCACACGGATCGAGTAGTGCCAATAATACGCATTACGCAGGTTATGATTGTGGGGCATGTTCTGGAAGACCTGGTTCGGTGAATGCACGTGCCTTTGCTTTTATGGCCAATCATTTATTGGTTCGTGAAGCACTTAAAGAGCAAGGTATCTATATTTCTGAACAAACTCATTTTGTTCCAGTGCTTCACGATACCTGTCGAGACGAATTTACTTACTTTGATTTATCGCAGGTCCCGAACACTTTAACGGAAGCTTTGCAAGCTGACCAAGCCCTATTCAATCAGGCGCTTGATGCCAATGCTGTTGAAAGATCAAGGCGCTTTATTACCCTAGATAAAAGTGACAATCGAGGACAGCAGCACGATAAAGTCAAACTGCGTTCCGTTTCTTTATTTGAACCTCGGCCAGAGCTCAATCATGCGACAAATTCGCTATGTATTGTTGGCCGACGCGACTTCTCAAGGAATTTATTTCTAGATCGTCGGGCCTTTTTGAATTCTTATGATTTCAGTCAAGACCCTAACGGAGAAAGCTTAGTAGGCATATTAAATGCGGTTGCCCCGGTTTGTGGTGGGATCAACCTCGAGTATTATTTTTCAAAGGTAGACAATCAACAACTTGGAGCAGGTACCAAATTGCCGCACAACGTAATGGGTTTAATTGGTGTTGCAAATGGTATAGATGGTGATTTGCGTACGGGTCTTCCGAGCCAGATGATAGAGGTGCATGATCCATACAGACTTTTAGTGATTGTAGAACAGCAGCCAGACGTAGTTTTGAAAACCATACAAAGCAATCCTGCAACTTGGGAATGGTTCAAAAATGAATGGGTGCGTTTGGTTTGTTTCGATCCAGTTCAACACGCATTTTATTACTTACAAAAAGGTGAATTTCAGCCCTATGCTGTAATAGAAGCATATTTGCCGCTGGTTGATGACGTACTGTCCTTGATTGCCGATACTCCTGAGAATTTTCCAATTGTTGAATTAAAACAAAAAGCATCATGAGTACCGTTCAATTTATTCACGCCTATATAGGTTTACCTTTATTTGGTTTTCTGTTGAGTTTAATTGTTCAGCGCACCAAAGAAAAGCTGTTGTCTGTCATTAGCTATTCAACAGCTGCTGTACAATTACTCTTGGTGCTCATTTATGGGATTTCTTGGCTGAATATGGGTTCTAACCCTGCTCAATTCAAGGAACTATCGGTTTATAAGGCAGTAAATTATGAGTTTTTTATTGATTTTTTGGTCGATAAATTGACCCTCATTTTTGCATTACTAGGATCTACTCTGACATTCCTGATTACCATTTACTCGCGGTATTACCTTCATCGAGAGGAAGGGTATAAACGCTTTTTCAACACGATTCTTTTCTTCAACCTTGGTTACACCCTGATTATTTTTTCAGGTAATATGGAAACACTTTTCATTGGTTGGGAAATCTTAGGCGTTTCTTCTTTTCTCTTGATTGCTTTTTACCGCGAGCGACTCTTACCGGTTAAAAATGCCTTGAAGGTATTTTCGGTATATCGCATAGGGGATATCGGTATTATTTTGGCCATGTGGTTATTACATCATTTGTGGCATTCGAATATCACCTTTATGGAAATGAATGCCACTGTAAAACTGAATGCACAGCTAGCAGGTGCCTCAGGAATTGGACTGATTACTGCCTTCTTGTTTTATATTTCAGCCGCGGCAAAATCAGCACAACTACCATTTTCCTCTTGGCTTCCAAGAGCCATGGAAGGCCCAACACCGTCAAGTGCTATTTTTTATGGCTCTATGTCAGTTCACATCGGCGCATTTTTATTGTTGCGCACCATGCATTTTTGGGAAAATCAGCTGATTTTCAAGGTGTTTTTAGTATTTTCTGGATTGCTTACAGCGTTCATTGCTTCAGCGATAAGCCGAGTTCAAAGTTCAATTAAAAGTCAGATTGCCTACGCTTCAATTGCTCAGATAGGCCTGATATTCGTAGAAATAGCATTTGGATTAGAAAATTTAGCCTTAATACATATTCTTGGCAATGCTTTTTTAAGGACTTACCAATTGCTCATTTCTCCTTCAATTGTCAGTCATAAAATCAGAGAACAACTCTATCAAAATGCTCAGACTACTGCGCAAAATTCAAGTGTATGGCAGCTATTGCAGCAGCGCATTTACATTTTGAATCTCAAAGAATGGAACCTAGATGATTTGCTCTTCAAGTTTCTATGGAATCCATTAAAGAAAATTGGTCGAGGTTGGAAAATACTCAATTTTAAATTTGTTTTTTGGGTAATGACCTTTGTATTGGGGGTTGGTTTACTCCTTCGAATCAACGAGTCTTTACTGACACCTGAACTGCGATTTAAATTGCCATTTTTCTTTGCTTTCTGGGGCTTTTTAATTGCGGTAAAAGCCTTTACTGAAAGAGATTCAGTACGCAAGAGTCTGACACTAATCATGTTCAATCATGTATCAATTTCAATTGCACTGTCATTTAACGAGCACTTTGATCATGCCCACCATATTTGGTACCTCAGCGGTGTCATCGTTGCTTGGTTAATCGGGTATTGGATATTGACGCTGATGCGCAAAAAAGAATGGGTCAGTTTAGATAATTTCTATGGACACATTTATGAATACCCCAAAACAGGATTCGTGTTTCTACTTGTATGCTTAAGCTTAGCCGGTTTCCCGATTACCCCATCATTTATCGGAGAGGATCTCATTTTTTCTCACATTCACCTCTCGCAAATCGGTCTGGCTTTCTTTACAGCATTCAGTCTGATCATCAACGGGCTTGCAACTATGCGCATATATGCACGTGTATTTTTAGGCCCTCATATTAAAACTTATCATCAAATCGCAAAACGTTCATCATAAAATATTCAACATGAAAAATTCAATTCAAAATAGATTCGGATTGACCGAACTCAAAAACCATTGGCAAAACGACATGTTGTCAGGTTTTTTAATCTTTTTATTGGCTTTGCCGCTCAGTTTGGGTATTGCCAAAGCCAGTGATTTCCCACCAATTTACGGCCTAATTACTGCCATGATTGGTGGGTTGGTAGTTTCCTTCATCATGGGGGCGCCACTCACCATTAAAGGGCCTGCGGCGGGCTTAATAGTCATTGTTGCGGGTTCGGTTGCGGAGCTCGGACACGGCAATAATGAACTTGGCTGGCATTTGGCACTTGGGGCTATTGTAGTAGCAGGTGCCTTACAAGTACTGATGGGCTTTTTCAAGCTTGGGAAGTATACAGATTTATTTCCATTATCGGCAGTTCATGGAATGCTTGCGGCAATTGGAATCATTATCATGAGTAAGCAGGTACATATTCTTGCTGGTTTTTCGCCAACTACCGCCGAAGGCAAGCCGATGACAGAACCTTTGGAACTCTTGGCAGAATTTAAAAACACAATTCCACATTTTTTTGAACATTGGCAAATTGCTGTGATCGGTTTGGTTTCTTTAGCAATTGTTTTTATTTGGCCTTATTTCAAGCATCCTGTGATGAAAAAAATACCATCTGCTTTGATTGTCATTCTAGTCGCAATCGGAATGGTAAAATTTTTTGGTATTCACAACACTGCCACCTTTAAGCCACTATTATCTTTTGACAAAGCTCTTTTTGACATATTAAGAGTGAACGAAAGTTTTGATGGTTTCAATCAATTCGGAACATTCTTCAAGTATGTAATCATGTTCGCGCTTGTCGGATCGCTAGAGTCGTTATTGACGGTCAAGGCAGTGGATTTATTAGACCCTGAAAAACGCAAATCAAAGTATGATAAGGACCTAATAGCTGTAGGATTGGGCAACATGATTGCTGGATTCTTTGGAGGTCTGCCCATGATTTCAGAAGTAGCACGATCCTCTGCAAACGTAAATAACGGGGCCAAATCACAATGGGCAAACTTTTTTCACGGATTTTTTATTTTTATTTTCCTAATCGTTGATGTTTCTTTTAGTGATTTGATCCCAATGTCAGCACTTGCCGCGTTACTAATTGGGGTGGGTTGGAAATTGGCACATCCAAGAGAGTTTGGATCAGCGCTCAAGATTGGTGCAGACCAACTTTTAGTTTTTGCCGTGACCGTTGTGGTTACTTTAGCTACTGATTTGTTGGTGGGTATTGCAGCAGGAATAGTTTTAAAATTCATTTTACATGTAGCCAGAGGAGTAAGGTTTTTCGATTTATTCAATCTAAAACTTCTTTCAGATCAAAATGTAATTCGCATTCAAAGCCCTTTAGTATTTACAAATTTCATGCGTTTACAACAAGTATTGAAAGGTTGCGAATTTTCAGATGAGGTCTTTATTGATCTTTCAAATTGTAATTTTATTGATCATACCTCAATGGAAAGTTTACACCTGCTTCAACTTGATTTTAAGAATGCTGGCGGACAACTTCAACTCATAGGATTAACCGAATTTAAATCACTTCATCAATCAAAACATCATGCTGCAGCAAGAAGGAAAAAATAAGGTCTTGAGCTACTTTAGCTTGGTTTTTATCAGTTTATTGGCACCAAAGGTTGTAGCTCAAAAGCAAATAGACGACCAACTTCACGGCTGGATAGTTTATCAAGGAAATCATCACCTCGCACCAAAGTTTGACCTTCACACGGAATATCAGTGGCGACGCGCAGACGGCTTTGCTGACTGGCAACAATCTTTGGCAAGAATAGGTCTTGATTATAAATACAATAAAGAACTCACTTTCTCGGGAGGCTATGGTTGGATCATTACTTACCCTTATGGTTCTCAGCCAATTGCTAAGCAAACCAACGAAAACAGGTTATGGCAGCAAGTGAATGTGAAACAACAATTGGGCGATATTCAATTCCAACAGCGTTTTCGACTCGAACAACGCTTTATTGATACTTTGTTCCGCCAACGCATTCGTTATCGTACCCAATTTCTTGTTCCGCTACAGGCAAGTTATACGGAAAAGGGAAAGGGCTTGTTTTTAAATGTAAACAACGAGGTATTTATTGGTTTGGGCAAAGGTATCGGAAAGAACATCCTTGATCAAAATCGTTTGATTGCTGCGCTTGGTTACCGCTTTACTCCTGACTTTAATATGCAATTGGGTTATCTCAACCAAATGGTTTTCAAGTCGGACGGTATTCATGTCGAGCGGAACCATACACTTTGGACAACTGTGGTGTACAATCTAGATTTTACCAAATAGATTGAAGGAATTTTAATCAGAAGAAGCCACTTTTAAAGGTGGCTTTTTTTTATCTTTCAAGAAAAAAACTTGAAAAGAAGAGAATTTATCCAAAAAACGAGTATTGTTGGTGCCGGCGCATTCATGCTTCCTAACGAAGTATTTTCTTTTTCTGCGAAGCCATTAAAACGCGTTCGACTAGGCTTCATCGCAACCGGTTTTAGAGGGCAAACCCATATTGAAGAAATGCTCAAGCGTTCGGATGTCGAGATCGTCGCGCTTGCAGATCCTAATCCGCGCATGATCAAAGATGCGCTTGCGCTCATTGAAAAAGCGGGGCATCCTGCTCCGGCAGTCTATCAAGACGGTCCTGAGGACTATCTTCAGCTGTTGGCTAGAACCGATATCGATGCTGTTTTTGTATCATCTCCTTGGGAATGGCATTTAGCGCATGGCGTTGCGGCGATGAAAGCCGGAAAAATAGTCGGGATGGAAGTAGGTGGAGCCATGAAGCTCGAAGATTGTTGGGAGTATGTTAAAATCTCTGAGCAAACAGGTGTGCCAATTATGCCGCTTGAAAATGTCTGTTATCGCCGCGATGTCATGGCTATTTTGAATATGGTCAGACAAGGTATGTTCGGTGAAATTGTACACGCCCAAGGTGGCTATGAACACGACCTTCGGGGTGTCTTGTTTAATGATGGAAATAGTGCCTACAATTCAGGCGTAGAATTTGGCGAAAAAGGTTTCAGCGAAGCCGCTTGGCGCACCAATCATTATGTGAATCGCAATGGAGAGCTGTATCCTACACATGGCTTGGGTCCTGTAGCCACCATGCTCGATTTAAATCGGGGTAATCGTTTGGTACGTTTAAGTTCATTCTCAAGTAAATCCAGGGGTCTTAATGACTACATTCTCAAGCACCCAAAAGGTGGCCCTGAGCATCCAAATGCAAAAATTGAATTCAAACAAGGTGATGTCGTGACCACTCATCTACAATGTGCCAATGGTGAAACAATCATTCTGACACACGATACCAGTTTGCAGCGCCCTTATAATTTAGGTTTTAGGGTTCAGGGAACCAAAGGTATTTGGCAAGATTTTGGTTGGGGCGACCCCGAACAAGGACACATTTATTTTGAAGATCAAATGAAACACTCGCATCGCTGGGACAATACCAAAAATTGGCTTGAACAATATGATCATCCGCTATGGAAAGCAAATGCAGCAGCTGCAGAAAACTCTGGACATGGAGGTATGGATTACTTTGTAGACAATGCGTTTATCGAATGCATCAAACAAAATATAGCTTTTCCTTTGGATGTTTATGACCTTGCTAGTTGGTATGCGATCACGCCACTAAGTGAAAAATCCGTCGCTTCAAATGGAGCGCCTCAAGAAATTCCCGATTTTACAAAGGGTGCATGGAAAAATAGAAAGCCCATTTTTGCCCTAGATGCCAACTACTAAATTAGCATTAGTCATATTAGCAGGAGGGCTCGGGAGCCGTTTTGGTGGCGACAAGCAGTTGCAACCCTTTGGTGCTACTGGCCGTTTTTTATTTGAATATGCTTGTTATGATGCTAAAAAAGCCAGTTTTGATAAGGTTTTTGTCATCGTAAGGCCAGGAATGGAGTCAGAGGTAGACCAACAGTTGAAAAAATGGATGTCGCCTCATCGCTTTGAAATACTCGTGCAGTCACAAACACGTCAAAAACCTTGGGGAACAGCACATGCGCTCAGTTTTTTGAGTGGTAAGTGGTCGGGTAGTTTCTTGGTACTCAATGCTGACGATTATTACGGCAATACGATCATGCAGCAAGTTCAAGCGCTTCATGCGCAAGGCGTCAGTGCAGCTTGTTTGGCTTATCCCTTGGGTGAAACACTGAGTTTATATGGTGCGGTTTCTAGGGGAATTTGCAAATTGAACCGGAATTTTCTTTCCCAAATCACTGAAAAAACAAAACTTCAGTCCGTTGAAGGGAACATCAAAGATGAGTTTGGGATGACCTATCCTCACGATGCCTTGATTTCTATGAATGCCTGGTTCTTACCAACAAAATTCTTAGACTTTTTAGCGCAATATGTTGCAGACCACCTGCTTCAATATGCAAATGAGACTCAAAGCGAAATTTATTTACCAAACGCTATTCAACATGCTATTGCTTCTAAATTACTAGAGGTACGTGTAGTCAAATCGGAAGGAAGTTGGTTCGGCCTTACGTATCCTCAAGATTTGGAGGGGGCAGTACAACGAATTGAACAATTAGAGGAATTGGTTTATCCTATTTACTTTGAACAATGGACCTGAAGCATTTATTAGATAGTGTTTGGGGCTTGAAAGTAACTGAAGTCAAACCCATTGATCAAGGGCTGATCAACCATACTTGGTTGGTTCGGACTCCCACACATAATTTTATCTTGCAACAAATCAATACATCTGTATTTAAAAATCCAGTCTTGTTGCAAGATCAGCTGCATTGGCTTTCTCAAAATTTAGTATTAGAAAATTTGGTCCCCTTGGAATTTATGGAATTAAAGGGGCAAACTTGTTTTGAGTATGAACAGCAGTTTTTCAGGTTGCTTCGCGCTATATCGCCAAGTATATCTCTTAGCCAACTCGATGATCATATTGCTCGTTTGGCAGCAAGTGCATTGTTAGCATTTCATGCAGCTTTGCGAAAGGTAACTTCAGAAAAATGGACAGAACCCATCAACAATTTCTTAAGCCCAAATTTTAGAGTTGCCGCGTACTATGAGGCGAAGCAAAATGCAAATCCAAAGTTATTGGAGGCTTCAAAGGATGCAATTTTTTCCTTAGAACGACAAATACACCTGATTCATGCATGGCAAGCGCTGCTTGATACGGAGCCAAAAGAGCTCATCCATGCCGATCCTAAACTGAGTAATTTTTTATTTGCAACAAATGCAAAAGCAGTCCGAGCGCTCATCGATTGGGATACCATTCAATTCGGGAGCCCATACTATGACTACGCCGATATGATTAGGTCCTTTTGTAGTGTAGGAGAGGAGATTCACTCGGAGCAAAAATTATTCAAGGCAACTATTTTTGAGGCGCTGCTGGCTACTTTTAAAGTCGATGAAAATAAATTGTATACTGCCACTCAAGGACTCATTTTAGTCCAGGCGTTGCGTTTTTTGAGCGATTTTTTAGAAGGAAATCGGTACTACAAAGTAAACGACGTGCTGCATAATTTGAGACGTGCCGAAAATCAGCTTCAACTCGTTAAAGAGTTGCAAGCGCATTGGCTTACCACTCGTAAGCAAGCTCAGTAAGCCATTTTCCTTGACAGCGAAGGGTTTGTTCGATGAGGTCACGAACACAAGTTTTTCCGCCTAAAAATGGGCTTTGATAATGCACAACAGCTTTTACGTCGCTCACGGCGTCTTGAGGGCACGTAGAAAGCCCAGCTTTTCGAAGTACAGGAATATCTGGGATGTCATCGCCCATGTAGGCAATTTCATTGTCTTGGAGTCCGAATTGAGCTTTGATGGCTTCATAGCGCTCAAGTTTGTTATGGGCACCTAAGAATACGTCGTGTACCCCAAGGCCCATTAAGCGCTTTTTTACTTCTGGTGATGAACCTCCGGTAATGCAAAATATACGGTAACCCATCTTGACGGCATACTGCACAGCATAACCGTCTTTAGAGTTGAGTGCACGCACAATTTCATCATTGATCAAGTAAACTTTGCCGTCAGTAAAAACGCCGTCTACATCAAAAATAAAGGTGCTGATTTGATTGAGTCTTTGTTTGTAACTAAGCATTTTTAAAAAGATCTTGAATGCGTTGGGTGAGTTGATTGTAAACCTCGAGTTGTTGGCCACTTAGTTGTTTTCTATGGCGCTCAAGGGTGTTTTCATCGTGTCTGAGCGCAGGGCCAGTTTGTGCTTTTTCAGGCCCCAAAAGAATTGCTTTTGCGATGGTTTCGTTCAATAATGGATAGACAGGCGTGAAATCAAGTTGGGCCTCTGCCAGGATTTTACTAGCCTCGAGTAACATGAGGTTGCCAAAATTATTGACAAAAACCCCAGCCAAATGGTATTGTGCGCGTTGAGCAGAACCACAAGCTTGGAATTGGGCACCCATTTGTTGTAAAAAGGCGGTGATGCGTTGCAATACGAAATCGTTTTTCCCTTCGATCATGAACGGTATGTCTGAAACGAGAAGATCACGGTTGGTCGAGATGCTTTGGTATGGGTAGCAAACACCGAGGTTTTCGTGTGCAAACAATTTGATACTTGGGCTACCAGCCGTATAAGCCGCAAATTGTTGCGCACTGAGTTGCCCGATGACCTCTGGTAAGGCATCATCTGAAACACAAATCAGAATCAGGTCTGCTTTGAGTTCGGCAATAGATGAAGCAGCAACACAATTGTATTGTAAGGCGAGATCGTTGGCTTTATTTTGATTACGGGCATAAATACCTGAAATTGAAATCTGGGCATCAGCGGCAAGTCGCAAAAGCGTTTGGGCAACCCTTCCGGATCCAATGATTGCAATTTGAAAAAGGTGCATCAGTTAATTATTGTCCGTGGCACTGCTTATATTTCTTACCACTTCCACAAGGGCAAGGGTCATTGCGTCCAATTTTTGGATCTGCAACTACAGGTTGTTGTTTTTCACGTTGTGGCATCGAATTAGCAATGGCTTGTTCATAGCCCTCGCGTCCTTCAAAAGCTGGGGGTGTTGTGCTGCTTGTAGAAGAAAGTTGTGCTTTATCGTAATGATTTTGGTGGTCTTCTTTGTTGGTACTTTCGATTTGTTGCTCAACTGGAACATCCATTTTCATGAGTAATTCGAGCGCTTCTTCATTCAGACGGTTCAACATAGCGCGGAACAATTCGTAGGACTCGAGTTTGTATATCACAAGTGGATCTTTTTGCTCGTATTGGGCATTGCGCACCGCCGAACGGAGGTCGTCCATTTCGCGGAGGTGTTCTTTCCATTCTTCGTCAATTTTGCTGAGGATGACATTGCGCTCAAAGTATTTGCTGATCACTTTGCCTTCTGTTTTGTAGGCTTCTTCTAGATTGACAATAAGCTGAAGTTGGCGGCGGCCGTCTGTGAGTGGGAACACGATGTTTTTATATTGCTGAGACATAGTCTCAAAAACATGTTTCACTTGTGGGTAAGCCAAGCGCGCAATTTTTTCACATTTGCGATCATAGGCATCTCGGAGCGATTGATAAGTGCGTTCAGTGAGCTCTTGGGTGGAGATGGTTTTGAAAGTGGCTTCATCAACAGGTGCTTCTATTCCGATGAGTCGGAGCACTTCGAGTTCAAAATCTTGGAATGTGCCTTTGGCGTGTGCGGCAACTGTTGTTTCGCAGAGTTCATAGAACATGTTGTCGATGTCCATATCAAGGCGGTCACCGTAAAGCGCATTGCGGCGTTTTTTGTAGATGGCCTTGCGCTGCGCATTCATGACGTCGTCGTACTCAAGGAGGTTTTTACGCATCCCGAAATTGTTCTCTTCTACCTTTTTCTGAGCGCGTTCGATCGATTTAGAAACCATACCAGCGGTAATCACTTCGCCTTCTTTGAGGCCCATGCGGTCCATGATGGCTGCAATGCGCTCAGAACCAAATTTACGCATGAGGTCGTCTTCCAAGGAGACAAAGAAACGCGATGATCCTGGATCACCTTGACGGCCCGAGCGACCACGCAACTGGCGGTCCACACGGCGTGAGTCATGTCGTTCAGTACCAATAATGGCCAAACCACCTGCTTCTTTGACACCAGCACCTAATTTGATGTCGGTACCACGACCCGCCATGTTGGTGGCAATGGTTACCGTTCCGGCTTGCCCTGCATTGGCTACAATTTCGGCTTCTTTTTGATGGTATTTGGCATTGAGTACTTGGTGCGGAATTTTCTTCATTTGTAGCATTCGCGACAACAATTCAGAAATTTCTACGGTAGTGGTACCTACGAGCACTGGGCGGCCAGCAGCTACCAAGCTTTCGATTTCTAAAATAATGGCGTTGTATTTTTCACGCGCTGTTTTGTAAACGAAGTCGTCTTGGTCTTTGCGTGAAATGGCGCGGTTGGTAGGCACTACCACTACATCTAACTTATAGATGTCCCAGAATTCGCGGGCTTCTGTTTCAGCCGTACCGGTCATGCCGGCGAGCTTGTGGTACATCCTGAAATAATTCTGAAGCGTAATGGAAGCATAGGTTTGTGTGGCGGCTTCGACGGTTACGTTTTCTTTGGCTTCGATGGCTTGGTGCAAACCGTCAGAATAACGACGACCTTCCATAATACGCCCCGTAGATTCGTCGACGATTTTGACTTTGCCGTCCATGATCACGTACTCCACTTCTTTTTCAAAAAGGGTGTAGGCGCGCAATAATTGACTAACCGAGTGTATGCGCTCCGATTTGATAGAGTAATCGCGGACAAGAGCGTCTTTGCGCTCGAGGTAGGCGTCTTTGTCGAGTTGCTCTTTTTGCAACTTGGCAATTTCAGCCCCGATGTCTGGCATCACGAAGAAATCGCGGTCGTCTTGACCTGAAACGAGGTCAATACCCTTGTCTGTGAGTTCAATGGAGTTATTTTTTTCATCGATGACAAAGAACAGCTCGACGTCGATCTTCTTCATTTGTTTGCCTTGTTCGGCCATGTAGAAATTCTCGGTTTTTTGGAGGTGCACTTTGATACCAGGCTCAGACAAAAACTTAATGAGTGTTCTGTTTTTTGGCAAACCGCGATGCGCTCTGAGTAGGGCAATACCACCTTCTTCAAGCATGCGTTTTTGCTCGTTTTTGTCTGGGTTTGGCTCGTTGATGACACTCAGGAGCTTTTTGGCATCAGATAAACACTGCTGTACATAGGCTTTTTGTGCTTCCACGACGCGCTCGATGCGCGGCTTAAGGACATGAAATTCGTGTTCGTCGCCTTTTGGGGTTGGACCTGCAATGATGAGCGGTGTTCTGGCGTCGTCTATGAGAACGGAGTCAACTTCATCGACAATGGCAAAATGGTGTTTGCGCTGAACGATGTCGTCGACGTGGCCCGCCATGTTGTCGCGGAGGTAGTCGAAGCCAAATTCGTTGTTGGTTCCGAAAGTAATGTCGGCTAAATAAGCCTGACGGCGGCTTTGAGAGTTGGGTTGGTGTTTATCGATGCAGTCGACGCGCAAACCGTGAAATTCGTAAAGAGGACCCATCCATTCGGCATCGCGTTTGGCAAGGTAGTCGTTGACTGTAACTACGTGTACACCTTTGCCAGCAAGTGCATTGAGGTACACAGGTAGGGTTGCTACGAGTGTTTTTCCTTCACCGGTTTGCATTTCGGCGATATTACCGCGATGTAGAACGGCGCCTCCCATGAGCTGTACATCGTAATGTACCATTGACCAATTGATGCGGTTGCCAGCGGCTGTCCATTCGTTGTGCCAAATGGCGTTGTCGCCTTCGATGCTGATGCCATCGCGCTTTGCGGCTAGTTCTTTGTCAAAGTCAGAGGCGCTTACTTTGAGTTGGCCGTTTTCAGACCACCTGCGTGCTGTTTCTTTGACTACAGAAAAGGCCTCTGGCAAAATGACAAGCAATTCCTCTTCAATGCGTTCGTCGATGCGCTTAGCGAGTTGGTCAACTTGTTCGTAAAGTGCTTCTTTTTCTTCGAAAGGTGTTTGGAGGTCAGCGGCTTTGAGTTCGAGCGCTGCAAGTTCTGATTCTAATGCGGCAATTGCTTCTTTAATTTGGGCTTGAAAACTTTGCGTTTTACCACGAAGTTGGTCGTCTGAGAGTTGTTTGATCTGCTCCCAAGCTGCGTTTGCTTTTTCTACGAATGGCCAGTATTCCTTGCGGTCTTTGGCGTTCTTGTCTCCGAATATCGATTTGAGTAAATCCCCGATCATGTGTGTGTTCAATTTAGCGAACTTCAAAATTAATGAATTCTATGGATTTTCGCCTCAAAATAAGCGCTATTTCAGCTATCTTTGTGGCATGCATGAATTAATAGTTATCCTCGATTTTGGTTCTCAATATACTCAACTGATTGCCAGAAGAATCCGCGAACTCAATGTTTATTGTGAAATCCATCCTTGGAACAAGGTTCCAGAACTTGGTCCTCACGTCAAAGGTGTCATCTTATCGGGCAGTCCGTTTTCTGTCCGTGACCCCAAAGCCCCAATGCCAGACCTCAGTGCAATCAAAGGGAAATTGCCGCTTTTAGGCGTTTGTTTTGGTGCACAATATTTAGCGCACCATTTTGGAGGCGAGGTACTGCCTTCCAACACCAGAGAATATGGTCGGGCACATTTAAGTTACCTCGATCAACAACACATCCTCACCAAAGGGATGTCTCAGGGTTCACAAGTTTGGATGTCACACGGCGATACCATCAAGCATATCCCAAGCAACTATCAAATTATTTGTTCTACACATGATGTAGAAGTGGCCGGTTATGCCATCGAAGGCGAAACTACATTCGGTATCCAATTCCACCCTGAGGTTTATCACTCAACGGAAGGTAAAATATTATTGAAAAACTTTATTGTTGAAATTTGTGGCTGCAGCTGTGACTGGACTCCAGATTCCTTCATTGAAGAAACCACCAGCCGTTTGCGTGCGCAACTGGGTTCAGACAAGGTCATCTTGGGCTTATCCGGCGGGGTAGACTCCTCTGTTGCAGCCGTGCTTTTACACAAAGCTATTGGTGCAAACCTTCATTGTATTTTTGTAGACAACGGTTTGTTGCGTAAAAACGAATACGAACAAGTCTTGGCTTCCTACCAAGGGATGGGCTTGAACGTGAAGGGTGTCGATGCCTCTGAAAGATTTTATACAGCATTAAAGGGCCTCACGGACCCTGAACTCAAGCGCAAAGCCATAGGTAAAATCTTTGTCGATGTCTTCGACGAAGAATCCAAATTAGTTGAAAACGCCAAGTGGTTGGGTCAAGGTACCATTTATCCGGACGTCATCGAATCGGTTTCAGCTACGGGTGGTCCGTCGCAAACCATTAAATCTCATCACAACGTGGGTGGCTTACCTGATTACATGAAATTACAGGTAGTTGAACCTTTGCGTTTGTTATTCAAAGACGAAGTACGCCGTATTGGTCGTTCGCTCGATATCGATGCGCGCATTTTAGGTCGTCATCCATTCCCAGGCCCAGGTTTAGGTATACGCATTTTAGGCGAAGTGACTGCTGAAAAAGTACGCATCTTGCAAGAAGTCGATGCTATTTTTATCAATAGCCTCAAAGAAGATGGTCTCTACGACGACGTTTGGCAGGCAGGTGCTATTTTCTTGCCGATTCAATCAGTAGGAGTTATGGGAGACGAACGCACCTATGAAAATGCAGTAGCGCTCAGAGCTGTCACCTCTACAGATGGCATGACTGCCGATTGGTGTCATTTACCTTATGAATTCTTAGCCAAAGTCTCGAACCGCATCATCAATCAAGTGCGCGGCATTAACCGTGTCACCTACGACATCAGCTCTAAGCCGCCAGCCACCATTGAATGGGAATAACATGCGTTGGATCCTATTGATATCATTTTACTTTGTGTGCCTGGCGCAGTTCACGGCACAGAACCTACCGATTGTCCTGCACAACAATCAAAAGTGTTATCAGTACATCGTACAAGAAGCTCAAACCCTAAAAGACCTCGAGACAATTTTTGGCACAACGACCGAAGAACTACTTGATTTCAATGAGGGTCTTGAACGTGGGCCTGAGCCCGGTAAGATGGTGTTTATCCCGGTCAAAAGAGGCGCAATTCTTCATCAAGTACAAGCCAAGGAAACATTATACGGTTTGTCCAGAATCTATGAAGTTTCGGTAGATAGCCTCATGAGTTGGAATCCAGCTGCGCAGAACGGCATCAATGTCGGGCAAAAGATTTTGATTAAAAATGCTGTGCTCCCTTTTGATCCAGCGGCTCCTATGGCATCTCCTCAGACTAGTGCCCCAGTTTTTGCTTACAAACTGAGTGACACTTTGATTAAGTATAGCGTCCAGGATACTGAAACTTTGTATTCCATCTCGAAGCGCTTTATGATTTCTACAGATTCATTGATGAAACTCAATGCGCTTAGCTCATCAAAGGTGCGCCCTGGTCAACAATTACTGATCCCGATCAAGCAGGAACGCACCGCTCCGGTTCAGGTACCGGTGGTGCCAAGCCCTTTGCCCAAAACAACCAGCAACTATCAATTCCCGGTTGCCAAGCAAGCTCAATATCGCATCGCAGTTTTCTTACCTTTCCAACTCGATTCAAGCGCTGGTCAAAATAGATTTGTTGCTGCTGCGGCCCTTGATTATTACATGGGCATGAAACTCGCTTTAGACAGCCTGCGACTACAAGGGCTTCAAGCCGAAGTTTTTGTCTACGACGAGCAAATGAAACCTGCGGCCCTCGCTGCGCTGCTTCAAGGTGCTGAGTTGAAGGAAATGGACCTCATCTTTTCTCCGTTGCAAGAAAAACCTGCTGCTTTGGTGGCAACCTTTGCCAAAGAGCAGCAAATACCCATGGTTTTTCCGGTGCAACTACCAAAAGAAATCACGAATCAAAGTGCCAAATTTATAAGCTACACACCTCAAGATGCTATTTTAATTGAGCAACTTGCGGCTACTTTACATGCAAATTTTCAAGGATCAAGCGTTGTATTGATCAGTAGCCCATTGGCTCAGGATCAACCGAGCGAACAACTCTTTACAGCCGCATTCAAAGCGCCTTCAACTGCTCAGTCAAAGCTTAAATTACAACAAGCAACTTGGGCCAATTATAAAAAGTTCAAAGCCATAGGCGGCCCCGTAATTTATGTTAGCTTTAGCTCTGATCGGCAAAAAGTGCAAGAATTATTGCAATATGCAAGCACCGACTCTTTAGTCATGGTGGCGGGTACCAAAGATTGGCTAGAATGGAAAGAATTGACCAAGATCCAATCCACTACCAACGACCTCGCGTTTATCGTGGCCGTGCCTAGTTATTTTTCGTATCAAGCCAAAGCCATGATCCCTTTGCATAAGTTGTATCGCCGTAAATACAGCGCTGACCTCACAAAAATGGCCTGTTTGGGCTACGATGTTACCTACCTAATAGGACAGCAACTTCTCGGTAAATCAGCTGCTACACAGGGTTATATCAGTAAAATGCGCTTAAAGAATAAAGTTGATGGTTTTGGAATAGAAAACGCACTTTGCCCTGTTGTGCTATACCAAAATGGAGAATTAATTGAATTGGATGCTCAGTAAAGAACAAATTTCAGAACAATTCAGAGCCCTGCAATTACACATTTGTCAGGAACTTGAACGCATAGATACGCAAGCTAAGTTTACCGAAGACTCTTGGCAGCGCGAAGAAGGTGGGGGTGGCCATACCCGAACGTTGGCAGCCGGAAAAATTCTAGAGAAAGCAGGTGTTGCATTTAGTGCGGTGCATGGGCCAGTAACAGAAGCCATGAAAAAACAATTGGGTCATGAAGGTGAGCGTTTTTTTGCCACAGGTGTTTCTATTGTTTTGCACCCGGTGCATCCGCGTCATCCAATTATGCACATGAATGTCCGATATTTTGAACTTGAGGATCATTCCTATTGGTTTGGCGGCGGCATAGACCTCACGCCACACTACGTAGATCTTACCAAGGCAAAATTGTTTCACAACTCCTTAAAAACAGTGTCTGAAAAGTATAGTACTGATTTTTATCCAAAATTTAAGGAATGGGCAGATCGTTATTTCTATTTGCCGCATCGCGGTGAATCTAGAGGTGTTGGCGGCATCTTTTTTGACCAACTCGATGAAAAATCAGGCCTCAGTAAAGCACAAATCTTTAACTATTGTCTTGATTTAGGGAAGCTGTTTCCAATAGTTTACGGCCAACAAATCGAAGATGTAAAGCTCTCTAAACCAACCCAAGCAGAGCATGATTGGCAGGCGCTCAGACGCGGGCGTTATGTTGAATTTAATTTATTACACGACCGCGGAACCAAATTTGGTATTTATTCTGGTGGGCGTACAGAGAGTATTTTAATGAGCATGCCTCCACGTGCCAATTGGGTATATAATCAAGAGCCTATTGATGGTTCTGAAGAACAAAAAACCCTGAGTTTCCTCAGGGCTTTTCATGAATTTTGTTAGAGTTATTATTGCTTGGTGAGCGTGAGGTAATCTGTACCTCCACCACCACCAGATACATCAATTAATTTGATTTCTGAGTCGGTGTACGAAATGATGTCCCAGTCATCAGACAAATCGTCAAGTTTGTTGCCAACTGCAAAATTGATATTAAAATCGAGGTCGTCAAGACTGTCGTCGTCATTGCTGTTAGAATCTGTTATAGACCAACTTCCGACATAAGGGTTGGTATTACTGCTTAGTAAATCAGTAGCATTGAGCGTTCCATCTTCTAAGAAGTTTAGGCGAAACGATGTGAAATCCGAGGTTTCGTCATCTCCGTCGTCGATGTAGCTACTGACAATCCAAGTGCCATCGATGGCAGCTTTGTTGATTTGTTTTTGGTCGTTTTTCCATTTGCTGCATGAAGCAAGCAAACTTACGGCAAGTGCTGAAAAGAGTAGTTTCCTCATATTTTTTTTCTTGATGTTTTACAAAAGTAATGCCAAAAATGATAACTTCGACTATGTCAAAAATACATGGTATTCAGCATGTTGGGGTTGCTGTTGCGGATATGGACCGCACTTTGCCTCTCTACAGAAATTGGTTTGGGCTCAATATACCGTTCTTTGACGGCATTCAAGCCGCTCCATTGATGCAAGTATTTACCAATGACACTGTGATCTCAAAACGAGCCAGTATGGTTATGAATTTGCAGGGGGGGAGTGCGATGGAGGTAATTCAAGCAACTTCCTTTAAGCCCAAACCTCTGCCTTCAGATTTCATGTTAGGTGATCTCGGGATTTTTGCCGTGCACATGCGCACCCATGAGCCGCACAGGGCGCTCCAATCTTTTGAAAATAATTCACTCAAGCCAGGTATGTCCAAGGATCCTTTGGGTAAGCAGCGCTTTGTTATTCAGGACCCCGACCAACTTTTTTATATCGCTAGAGAAGATCATCAAGTTTACGCACCTAGTGGAAGCGTATTAGGCGGTGTTGGGGGCTTGAGTGTTGGGGTTTCAGATATTGAAAAATCCAAGCATTTTTATGCCTTACTCGGTTTTGATCAGGTCCTCTATGAAGGGCAAGGGGTTTATGACGATTTGAAAGGTTTTCCCGGTGGGGATCAAGACGTGCAGCGCGTAATATTGACAAGCTCCCAAGTGGCGAAAGGTCCGTTTGGAGCTGTCATCGGATATTCACTGATCGAATTGATTTGTACACCACTACGTGTGGGTCAAAAAATATTTAGAGGCAGAATTTGGGGCGATGTTGGCTTCGTGCACATCGGATTAGATGTTGTCGACATGCGAGGTTTGGCAGCGCAGCTTGCTCAAAAAAATATTCAGTTGCAATGTGATAGCCAGGCGGCGCTTTCTATGGGCAAAACACAAGTCCATTGCGCTTATATTTGTGATCCGGATGGTGTACTTATTGAATTAATTGAAGTTTATAAAATCCCATTGATTGAAAAATGGGGGATTTTTCTCAACGTTCACGGTAAAAAAGCGGGCAAGGCATTGCCAAATTGGCTCATCCGTTTATTGCGCTTTTCAAGAATCAAAGATTAACTCCGCAAAAATAATGCGGAATGATTATATTTGACCATGCTCAAGCTCACCGCGCAAAGTCAAAGACTGCAGTTGATTACCGATTTTCTGAAAGCTCAGGCCTTCGAACGCGCCTCTTTTGCACAAATTCACGAATACCTCCATCAAAAGCTCCCGGGTTTGGGGCTTAAACCCATTTCTAGGCGATCTTTAGAAGCAGATCTACAGTGCTTAAAACAGGACAACAGCAGTGGTATCAAACATGTGCAAGTAGCCCGAAAGCACTATTATCAGCTCGAAAAAAAGCAGAAAGCGCCAATCGATATCTCAGAGGGTTTCATGCAAAGCATGCTCCAGCAAATCGGACAAAATTTAGGAGCTAAACTTCCTGAAAAATTACTAAAAACAGACCATGATTTTCAAGATCAGTTGGTCTTTAGTTTTTCTGGTCTCAACGATGATGGTCAGTCTGTCCAATTGGCTGCCACATGTCTTCAAGCTATTGAACAGCAATACCTCATTCAGTTTTTATACAAGCCAGCCTTTAGTACGTATAGGTCAAGGTTGCAAATTGTTGCACCTTTGCAAATTCGCTTTTACGAGGGGAGATTTTATTTAGTCGCATGCGAGTGGTCAGAACTCAAGAAGGCACCTAAAAATCAACTCAAGGTTTTTGCCTTTGACCTCATTGAAGATTTTGTGGTGGTCCCGGCATTGTCCGAGCGCGACGACGGTAAAGAAGGAGATCTCCAGCATTTTCATTGGGCGGCTTTGGCTCATGAGCTGCAATTGCGCTCTTATTTCAAACATTGCTTAGGTATTGCGCGTTTCAAAGACAGTGTGCCAGAAGTTGTTCGCTTGAAGTTTACAGATTGGGCTATTAATTACGTGAAAGCAAGGCGCTTACATGCTTCGCAGCGCATCATCGTGGATAACCCCAATTACATCGTTGTCGAACTATACATTTACCGAACCTATGAGCTTAATATGTTGCTGTCGAGGTTCAGGGATTACGGTTCAGAAGTTTTATAAAAATAGAAAATGATACATATTGAAGTTTGGTCAGATATTGCTTGCCCTTTTTGTTATTTAGGATTGACAAAGTTGCAAAAGGCAATTGAAAATTTGTCTTTAGAAGACCAAGTAAAAATAGATCTTCACACTTTTTTACTGAATCCTGGCTTGAAAACGGACCTCAAGCAATCGATCAGCGCTTACTTGCATGCGCACAAACAAATACCAATCGATCAAATCGATCAAATGAATGAGCGCATCATAGCGCAAGGAAAGATTCTGGGCCTCGATTTTCGGATGGATCAAATCGTTGTTGCCAATACGATTAAAGCGCATTTACTCTTGCATGAGGCCAATGAACAAGGTTTACAATGGCCTGCCAAAATACGCTTATTGAAAGCATATTTTACAGAAGGCAAGAACATTGATGATATGCAAGTGCTCCAACAATTGGCAGTGGAAGTAGGCATGAAGACCGATCACCTGGATTTGGCGATTTTAGGTGGCAAGCACAGCCGTACCTTTACTCAAGATTTGCAAGAAGCACAAGATTTAGGCTTGAGAGGTGTGCCTTATTTTATTTTCAATCGAAAATTAGCAATACATGGGGCCAGAGAGCTAAGTGTTTTTGAACAGGCACTAACCAATGCTGCTCAAGCACAGTGATCAGCAATTTGCAAAGAGCATGATCATTGAAATCAAGTAAATGATCAAGATGAAAACATACAGCTTTGCGCCTGAACTTTTTGGTTTGGGCAGCTCATCTTCATTAGAATTGCTCGTATTTTCAAATTGATTGTCCTCTTCTGAAAGCATGTTTATTTGGATATATTCTGCTGCAAAATTGTGTTAAATTAATGTTACAATGTGGTCCATTTGTGGTACATTTAATTAATGATAGATGAATTAAAATCGCAAGTAGAAAAGACCTTCGGACAAAAAATTACGAGGCGTCAACACGCTGAATTATTGTCGCAAGATATCTATTTGAAAACCAATATCTTGGTTTCTTACAACACCATCCGACGTTTTTTTGGAATGGTCGCCAACACTACACCAAGACAAACCACCTTGGATGTGTTAGCGCTTTATTGTGGTTTTAAAGATTACCTCAATTTTTCTAGGCAGTTCCCAGCTATTGATATTTGGCCCAAATGGGAAGGGCTCTTTCTAGCGCTGAATCATTTGAAATTAGATGAACTCATTGCCCATTTACACATCCGAAAACGCGAGCATCAGGATTTTGCAGTTTCTTTCGCATTGGCAGTAAAGGAGTTGTTAAACCATCAAAGAGGGGAGGAGGTGCTCCTATTATTCAGAGAGCCTGATTTTCAATTTGACAATTTGAGTTTCGATGACGCTAGCCAAATCGGAGTGATTCTCGGCTTACATTTCAATCACTACGATAACTGGGAAATTGAGCAATTATTGTTGCAAGAAAAGAATTTCAGAGATTTAGTACTCAAAACAAATGTAGATTACACCAGATTCAATGCCAAATACGGCAGATGGATCAATTACCTTTTGACATTTTCAAATTTAGATACCGATACATCTCAATTCATTAGAAGTATCAAACCTTTCATGTATCTGCTCAATTGTCAATCTATTCCAAAGGAAACGCTGGCACAAATTCCACCGTTAAGAGCAACGCAACACCCCATCCTTTATGGCAGGATTTTTAGTTTGAAAATTATGCTGAATCAAGATCAAAAAAATCATCTGAGATTGATAGCGCAAATGAAAAAGCGACTATCCAATTCGCCACACCATAGGGCTGAACTATTGTATGTTCCTGCAATTCATGCCTTGCTTACTCAAAATGAAGCACTAAGTAAATTTACGTTGGCTGAGCTTCAAGAAATTCCTGTAGCCAAAAAATGGTATCAAATTTCATTAATCGCCATTGAAAAAATATTCATTGCGGCCTCCCAAATTAAAAACCAGCAATACCAAGCAGCGAAGCAATTGATTGCAAGCAGCCCCCTCGAACAAATCCGCTTTGGCTACAAACAAATCGTTGACCTTTTTATCACGTATTTTCAACTCGAAATAGCGAAATACGACCCTCTCGAACCTCAGGCCAAAAAAATCCTCCAACAACAATTCAAAGCCAAACTTTCAAGAGTCAACTTGCCAATGTTGTCGGAGGGGTATTTTGAGGGGTATTTTGAATTAAACAAGTAGAAGTCAACCCCTAGTGAAATTGTAAAAAATAAGTTACATGAGAAGGGGTGTAACATTCTAAATTGAAATTATATTTCTTTTTAATAAAAGGTTACAGTTTATCTAACGCACCTGCAAAAATTACTTGGGTTTAATGTTGAATTGTCAGATCTGGATAGATTAAGATTTCCTTCGTTTATTAAAAATAAGCTCATATAATTAGCGTATTCGTATGATGAAGTCCAGATCAGTCCACCATAAGAATCAGGGAAATCAATACTACTGCGTAATCTAATATATTCATCTAAAGTTGGAAGTCTCCAATCGGTATAACCATTTAATGTTAAACTACGACAATAATTTGCAGCTGCAGATCTAGACATTGCTGTACTTGATAAAGTTGAAATTTCAGTAGCACAATTACAACCTGTTGTACCTCCGGACATTGAACCTGCAGGTCCCTGCGGCCCAACCAAAGACGTTCCAGTTGCTGGCCATGTATCGTTAACTTTAGGTCCGTAGAGGGTATTATTCGTTGTGTTTATGAAAAAATCACCATTGTTTCCGATTGCTGAAGTAGGTGTAGTTATGCCGTTGAGAACTGCCGTTCCGTTTGTTCCATTTGCTCCTGCAGGCCCGGTTAATCCAATCGGTCCTTGTGGTCCAGTCGCTCCAGCAGGCCCGGTTAATCCAATTGGCCCTTGTGGTCCGGTTGCTCCAGTCGCTCCAGCAGGCCCGGTTAATCCAATCGGTCC
>DLPC01000020.1 GCA_002478565.1 Flavobacteriales bacterium UBA7468
GCAACCTTTGTACTCACAAATGCACCCATTGCTATGCGCATGGGCGAAATCAATGAACTTGCTGCTGAAACCGGTAGCCAAGTTATCCCTGCAGATGCTACCAACCTCGAAGACCTCGAAAACCTCGTTGTCAAGGCCCAAGAAATTTTGGGTGGCAAAATAGATTTCGTGTTGCACTCTATCGGAATGTCGCCAAATGTACGCAAAGGCAAACACTATACTGAAAACGACTACAACTATTACGGGCAAACCATGGATGTTTCAGCGATGTCTTTGCACAAAACATTGGCTACGCTTTACAAGCATGACGCCATGAACGAATGGGGATCCGTGCTTGCGCTTTCTTATATTGCTGCGCAACGCATCTTCCCTGACTACAACGACATGGCCGATGCCAAATCATTACTAGAGTCAATCGCGCGTTCTTTCGGATACCACTATGGCATCAAAAGAAAAGTACGTGTCAATACCATTTCACAATCCCCTACTGTAACCACAGCAGGTCAAGGCATTAAAGGTTTTACCGAGTTCATCAACTTCTCTGAGCAAATGTCTCCACTTGGCAACGCCAGTGCCATCGCTTGTGCAGACTACTGCATCAGCATGTTCTCTGACCTCACCAAATACGTCACCATGCAGAACCTCTTCCACGACGGAGGCTTCTCTAACACTGGCGTCACACAACAAGTCATCGAACGCTTCGGCGATCAATAAAATCTTCCGATTTTAAATAAAAAAAGGCCGCGCATGCGGCCTTTTTTTTTTGTTGTGAAGATTTCCTAATCTCATTAATCCTCTTTCCAGTTCAATCTTGATTTGGTATAAGGAATATTGGCTTTTTCGAGTTCAGTCTGCAGCACAGCAATGCGCTTGTAGTAGTCTTGGAGCTGTGGATACAAGGCTTCGTATTGTTGCTGAGCCATAGTCAAATTAGCGCGATGAGTTTTGCTGACACCAGTTGTGTTCTCAGCTAGCTGATACTCAATCATACCCAAGCGGTTGGTCAAGGATGGTACGGTTTCAAATTCATGTTTTGCACGAATACCGTCACCATAAAGTACTTCGTTCGTTTGGGCTTTAATGAGTTTGAGTTTTCTGATTTCAGCCAATAAGGCCATGTTGGTATTCGGGTAAGAAAGAACAGCCTTTTCGATCAAATCGAGTTCTTGGTTGGCTTCTTCAAAGCGTTTTTCTTGACCACTTACTTTGCGATTGAGTTCTGCTACCTCTGCCCTGAAAGCATCGAGTGCTTTGGTATCTTTGGCAACCAGCGTTTGGTTATTGAGGCCTACAACATTAAAATTGCGTTTAGCAACCAGCGTATCCACATTGCCGTTGTGTACCAAGACCACACTCAGCTGATACGTACCTGGCACCACCAATGGCCCTCTTCCTCCGCCGCCCACTGGATTAGTGCTGGCTTTGCGCAAGTTCCAGTTTTGGCGTACCATGCCACTTTGGGCTGCACTGCTCATTCTTCTGATTTCTGTGCCATTGGCATCGGCAATGATCCAAATAAATTTGGCGTCTTCGTCGAGTTCTTCCGCTTTGAGCGCTTCAAAACTCGGGTAACTGACATCTTTGCCTTCTTTCTCTAATTCTTTTTCTTTTTGCTGACGGCTACTTTTTAATCCTTTAGGTACTTCTTTCACGTGCAGTGTAAACGTGGCACCAAAAGATGGATTCGAGGCAGACCACATGTTGTGTCCTTGAAAACCTGTCCCTTCTAAACCTAGCGGATCTGCTTCGATGTAAAGCAAGGCTTCTTTGATGGGGAAGAGATGTGCTTTTTGCTCGAGGTTTTCTTTATTTAATGTGCGCAGCGGGCTATAGTTGTCTAAGACATAAAAACCTCGGCCAAATGTAGCAGCAACGAGGTCAACTTCGCGTTCTTGAATATCTAGGTCATAAACGGCAATGGTTGGCAAACCACTCAGTTTGGTCCAGTTGACACCGCCATCTGTGGTAAAGTATGCGCCAAATTCAGTCCCGACAAAAAGCAGGTTTTCTTGAATTGGGTCTTGCTTGAGGCAATAAACAGTGCCCCGAGCAGGTAAGTTTCCGGTAATGCTCACCCATGTTTTTCCTTTATCAGTAGATTTCAATAAATACGGTTTGAAATCACCTTGGCGCTGTGCGTTGAAACAAGCAAACACGACGTTATCTTGGTGCAAGGAAGCCGTAAGCATATTGACGCGCGTATTGAGAGGAACACCTGGGAAGGTGGCATATTTAGTCCAGTTTTGACCATCATTTTCACTGACTTGAATGAGGCCGTCGTCGGTACCCACATAAAGCAAGCCTTTTTTGAGCGGCGATTCATCGAGTGCCACTACGTTGCCATAAATAGTGGTCGACGCGTTTTTCATAACGGCATCGATGGTCCAAACTTGGCCCATGACCTCGATTTCGTTGCGGTCAATTTGTTGGGTAAGGTCTGGGCTGATTGTTTGCCAGTCGTCGCCGCGGTTACTCGATTTAAAGAGCTTGTTGGCAGCAAAATAAAGGGTGTTTGCATCGTGCTTGGAAACAATTAAAGGCGCATCCCAGTTCCAGCGATACGCAGGCTCACCCACCGCCGGCATCGGCTGAATTGGCACCTTTTCTCCGGATGCACGGTCATAGCGCACCAACCAACCATATTGCGCTTGTGCATATGTAATGTTTGGATTCGACCAATCCGTTGCAGACTCAAAACCATCGCCGCCGTTAGTGATGAACCAATCTGTATTCAAGATTCCGGAAACGTTTTGCGTAGCAGCTGGGCCACCCATCGAGTTATTATCTTGGGTGCCGCCGTATACGTTGTAGAATGGCTTGGCGTTGTCTGTTACGACTTTGTAAAATTGAATGATCGGAAGATTTCCGTAAAAACTCCATTCTTTGGCGTGGGTATAGGTTTCGTACAAACCGCCATCACAACCCACGAGCCAATGGTTGGTATTGGTTGGGTCTATCCAGATGCAATGGTTGTCGACATGTTTGTTTTTTTCACCGGTAGGGACAAATGTTTTGCCGCCATCTGTGCTGTGGTGCATGTAGGTATCCATGGCAAAAACTTTGTTGACGTCTTTAGGGTCACAGAAAATTTCTTGGTAGTAGTTGCCACTAGTTGAAAAACTACCTTGCTTGCTCCAGCTTTCAGCCTTATTGGTACTGCGAAAAACACCACCCTTGTCATAGCGTGCCTCCACAATGGCGTAAACATAATTCGGGTCTACACCAGAAATAGCTAAACCGATGCGGCCCATGTCGCCTTTTGGCAAACCTGCATTGATTTCTTTCCAAGTTAGACCGCCGTCAGTTGACTTATACAAGCCCGACTCTGGGCCACCACCAATATAAGTGAACTCGTGGCGACGTCGTTGGTGCGCTGCAGCAATTAAGATGTCGGGATTAGTCGGGTCAAGGATCAAGTCAGATATACCGGTGTTGTCTGAGACAAACAAAGTGCGCGTCCAGGTTTTGCCACCGTCTGTTGTTTTGTAGACACCGCGCTCACCCCCTGCACTCCAGAGTGGCCCGTAGGCCGCTACCCAAACGATATTTTCGTTGGTCGGGTGCACAATAATTTTACCAATATGCTCAGAGGTCTTGAGCCCCATGTTTGTAAAAGATTTACCGCCATCGACAGACTTGTAAACACCATCGCCATAAGATGCTGAGCGCTGGTTGTTGTTTTCACCAGAACCTACCCAAACCGTATTCGGATTGCTTGGTGCAAGGGTTACACAAGCCAACGAATAGGAACCGTAGTTGTCAAAAATGGGTTCGAAGGTAATGCCATGATTATTTGTATACCACAAACCACCAGAAGCTGCGGCGATATACCAAGTGTCTTTGTTGTGCGGATGCACCGCGATATCTGCCACACGGCCTGATGTAAGCGCAGGCCCAATTAAACGAAAAGACAGCGCAGACACCGTACCAGCATCATATGGCGCCTTCTCTGGGCTTGCTGTTGTTTTCTTCTGAGCAAATACTGAGCTGCTCAATACGAGCATGCAGACAAGTAGGTTCTTCATGGAATTACAATTTTTTGCTAAAAATACGTTAAATTCGTGCAACCACAAATCGTAAAATAACGTCTTGTGGTTCAGGCTAAAGCCCCATACTATGCAAAAAATTATTCTACTCAGTCTTTTTACTTGTTTTGCTTTATTCAACCTTAAAGCCCAACAGTCGCCAATTCTTGCCGATTCACCCTTATACCAGCAGCTCAAAGGTTCGGGTCAGTTAGGCACAGTCAATGTAGAGGCCAACACCTCTTACCAATTGCCAATAGCGGGGGTCAAGCCAGCCAGCTACAACAAAGCCAATGCCTGTGACTGCTACATCGAACCAGATTCTACCTACACCCTAGCAATGCAGCCCAACGACGACGGCTCTACGGGTATCATTCCGATTCCTTTTACCTTCAATCTTTACGGCCAATCTTACAATAACATCTATATCAACAATAACGGTAACCTCACTTTTACTGGGCCAATGTCAACTTTCTCGGCCACCGCTTTTCCGTCTGTCGGAAACGGAATAGTAGCGCCATTTTGGGGCGATGTCGATACGCGCAATGGCAATGGTCAGGTACTCTATAAAATCACACCAACTGCCGTTTATGTCAATTGGGTAGCAGTAGGTTACTACGCTTTTCACGGCGACAAACTCAACACCTTTCAATTGATCATTACCAACGGTTCTGACCCCGTTATCGATGGTGGAAACGTAGCATTTTGCTACCAAAACATGGACTGGACTACCGGCGATGCTTCGCAAGGGGTGAATGGTTTTGGGGGTATTCCTGCCACCGCTGGAGCGAACAAAGGAGATGGCCTGGCTTACTTCTTGATCTCTCGCTTTGACCACCCTGGCAACGACTTCGATGGCGCTTTGGGCAACCCTGATGGCATCGACTGGCTCGATTACAAAAGTTTTGCGTTTGACGCATCCAACGGAGGTAACATTCCGCCTATCCCGGAAGGCATCGCATCTTGTGACACTTTTAAAATTTGTGCCCTCGGAGATTCAGCAGACTTCTCTATTAATTTCCTCTCTCCTGAAATCAATCAAAGTACCAGTATCACGTATTCTAACGGTGGCCTCACAACCCTACAACAAATTTCCAATACGCCAGGCAATACAGCAAATATCGTACTCAGAGCCGTTGGCAGCCTCGCCACAATGGGTACTTACAATATTACCGTCACCGCCACAGATAATAATGCTCCTACACCTGGCGTTACGGCTTTAACTTTTGTGGTTGTCATTGACACCATCGTCAATAACCTCGACTCTGCCGCCTTGCTTACCGTCAATTCCTGTGGGAGTATTGATCTTAGTGTCGCCAATGGCCCCTACGACAGCTACCTCTGGGACGACTTCACCGTCATGCCAACCAACACCATTAATAGTTCGCAAATTTACGGTGTAACGGTCAGTAAAAATGGCTGCTATAAGCACATCACCGATACTTTTACCATCATCAATCCGTTGCCAATTAACTTACAAGGTCCTTTGGCATTTTGTCCACCGGATACTTCCGTGACGCTTACCATTCCAAATGCAGCGGCTTACTCAACGGTAAGCTGGGGGCTTACCAATCCAACGCTCAATGCTCAATTTAGCAATTCATTAGTAGCCGGCACCTACACGATCAACTTAGTAGATTCTGCTGGTCTATGTAGTACAGATACTACCTTCACTGTATTTGGAACAAATGCCGCTACCATCTTTGACGACCAACTCCTTTGCCAAAACACTTTCCAAGTAAGCGGTACTGTAGCGCCAGGTGGAACGTGGTCTGCCTCTTCGCCGAATGTCAGCTTCAGCAGCACCAGCAACTTGAACCCACTGATTACACTCAGTGCACCAGGTGTTTACACCATTTCGTTTACAGACAACGCATGTCAGCAAACGCTCAGTAGCATCCTGACGCTTCCAATCAACCCGAGCATATTCTCAGACACTGCACTTTGTCAACTCACTTATCAGGTCAGTGGTACACAAGTTGCACCACTCGGGGGTACCTGGACCTACACCAGTTCAAATGCCCAAAACAACCTCACGTTTGCGCCAAACAATAATGCAAGCAACCCACTTATTACAGCCAATAACTCAGGAGTATATACACTAACATTCACAGATTCCGTTTGTCAGCATTCCGTGAGTACGCAACTCGAACTTTATGTTCAGCCCTATATTCACCTCGATAGCATTGGCTGTGACTACGCTGCTCAAATTTCACAAACCATCAGTGCACTAGGCGGAACCTGGAGTTGCCTTGATACTGCCTTACACTTCTCTGATGTACATGCACTCAACCCAAGCCTTACGACAGATTATGCCGGGGTATATAATGTTTATTTCTTAGACAGCGCTTGTGGCGTATTGCTCACTGAGACAATCGAGTTCCCGCCATATATGTACCTTACTTTACTCGATACCAACATTTGCCAAGGTAGCAGTTTCTCTTTGGACCCATATTACCTCAACACAGCCAAAGACACTACGCTATCTGCCTGGACACTGCAACCAAGTTACGTTCCTGGTATCACGGCAAGTTGGTCTGACGGCAGTACTGAAGAACCGCGCATCATTACAAATGTGGGCAACTACGTTTTCACAGTCGCTAACGCATGTTACAGCTATTCAGATACAGCAACAATCGGTTTCAAGCCTTGTGACATCTTCGCTCCAAATGTCATCGTACTCTCTTCAAACAGTGGTAATCATCAGTTTTTTGTGGAATACAGCGGCTTAAGCTTCTTTGAATGTACGATTTTGAACCGTTGGGGCAATGTGATCTATAGCTACACAGACCCCGCAGGTGTTTGGGACGGCAAAACATTTGATGGCGAAATTGTATCAGAAGGCACCTACTTTTATATGATCAAAGCAGTCTTTGAAGGAGATATACCTGTCGAGAAACACGGATTTGTCGAGGTGAAGTATTAACTTTGCCAAATGAAAACTGCCCGTGTTAGCTATTTAGGTGAACTCCGTACACAATGTGAACACCTTGGTTCAGGTACAAAAATCATTACTGACGCACCTCTAGACAACCACGGTAAAGCTGAAGCTTTCTCGCCTACTGACCTCGTTGCCACCTCTTTGGCCTCTTGCATCATGACCATTATGGGCATCTATTGCCAAAACCATGGCATCGCGTTCAATGCAGCTGAAGCTACCGTTGAAAAACACATGGCTTCAGAGCCACGGCGGATTTCTAAAATCGTTATTGACCTCGATCTCAGTGGCAACAACTGGGACGAAACTACCAAGAAAAAAGTGATTGCTGCGGGCAAAGCTTGCCCCGTAGCCCGCACCCTCGAGGGCAATGTTGACCTCGAATTTAACATCCACTAATGGAAAACAAATACCCAAAAAACGAGCGCTCAGAACGCAAAGAAAAAACGTACCAACGCAAAGAGCGCACAGATATCATTTTTGGTATCAGAGCCGTGCTAGAAGCAGTTCATGCGGGGCGTGAACTCAACAAAATACTCATTCAAAAAGGCATCAATAAAGAGCTTTTCGAAGAATTACGTGCAGCATTAACGGGCAAAAATTATTTTTTGCAATATGTCCCCAATCAAAAACTAGACTCCCTTACCACGGGTAATCACCAAGGCGTCATTGCCATGATTCCGCCGATTTCTTACCAAGAAATTGAACCCCTGATCGATCAATGGCTCGAGGAAGGCAAAAAACCTAGCGTTCTTGTCCTGGACCGCATCACCGATGTCAGAAACTTTGGGGCAATTATTCGCAGCGCCGAATGCATGGGTGTTGATGCCATCTTAATTCCTAGTAAAGGATCCGCCTTAGCAACTGCAGATGCCATGAAAGCTTCTGCGGGTGCCCTGAACCGTTTGCCTATTTGTAAAACAGAACAACTCAAACAATCGTTGTTCTACTTACAGCAATCGGGCCTACGTTTGGTGGCTTGTACTGAAAAGGCGCTGGTACCTTTACACGAAACCAACCTACGCGGAAGTGTGGCTATCATCATGGGCTCTGAAGAATCAGGTATTACCCAAGACCTCATCAACATGGCCGACATCAGCTGTAAAATTCCAATGAAAGGCGTTATCTCCTCTTTGAATGTGGGTGTGGCAACCGGAATGGTCCTTTACGAAAGAACCCGCCAAGAATTAGTTGGGTAAGCTCAATTTGGGCACCAGCGTGAGTAATTCTGAAAGCGCTGCAATGGTGTGCTCGTAGCCAAAACTATTTTTACCGCTCGGATCAAACCAAATGGCTTGCATGCCTGCCCGTAGTGCGCCAGCAATGTCGACATGGTAATCGTCTCCGATCATCATGGATTGCTGAGGCTTGGCATTCGCCTGATTCATTGCGTAATTGAATATGGCAATATCGGGTTTGTTTTTACCGACAAATTCAGAGCAGACAATGACATCAAAGAAAGCACGCAAACCACAATTTTCAAGTTTGATAAACTGTACTTCCTGAAATCCATTGGTAATAATGTGCAGTTGATAACCCATCTGTTGTAATGCCTGGAGTGTTTCAACTGCCTCAGGGAACAACGCAGTTTGCAACGGAGAAATTTGCACATAAGCATCAGAGAGTCTTCTGACTAAAGGCTCGTCTAGAATTTTAAAGTGCTTGAGTGTCACCCGAAAGCGCTCATAGCGTAAATCGTCTTTTTTGATTTTCCCTTTACCATATAATTTCCAGAGATGGGCGTTTTGATAGACATACTGCTGATGAAAGTGTTCAAAACCACCAATACGCGCCTCTAATTCTTCGTCTCGAAAAATTTGGCGCAGGGCATTTTCAGAATTCTGATCGAAATCCCATAGCGTGCGGTCGAGGTCAAAAAAGAGGTGGCGCTTAGAAGAGGGCATAACTGATGAGGGTCAGTAAGAAGGCATTGAGGGCTAAACCTATGAGCACAAACCAAAAAGTTGTGTGGTATTTGCCATAAAATTTGGCGGCTACATAGCTACCAATTGGCACCGAAAAAAAGAGCGGGGCAAAAAGAGTAATGCCATAAAAACCAAAGCGGTGCTTGATTTGCACAATAAACTTTTTTGTTCTGGTTACCTTGTAGTAATTGATGGGTTGCAGACCTGCAGCTATGGCAGCTTCTCTTTTTGCGATGCGGCGGCGATGAATGATGCGCATCACGACCTCACTGCCAAAATAAAATACAGCCGAAGCCGTGGAGGCACCTAAAAATGAGGCCAGCCATGTTTGATAAAATGCCAATTCAAAGCCCTGCCCAGGAATGGTTGATACCATGAATTTGATCATGGCTAAAAAATAAATACTCCAGAATCCGATCCAGTTCATGTTGTTTTTTCCTTATTGTTTGATGCCAAATGCGAGGTCGCCGGCGTCGCCTAAACCAGGTACGATATATGATTTTGCAGTAAGCTCAGCGTCTATAGCGCCAACCCAAATTTGTGTCGAGCTCGGTAATTTAGCCCTGACAAAATCGAGGGCTTCGGGTGTGGCTATGGCGCTGAGGATATGAATTTGACTCGGGGCGCCTTGTTTTCTGAGCGCCTGATAAACAGCTACCATAGAACTTCCGGTGGCTAACATCGGGTCCGATATGACCCAAATTTTGTGATCTATTTCAGGTATGGCCATGTATTCAACCTCAATTTCAAAATCTTCGGGCGAGCTGTGTTTGCGATAAGCTGAAATATAAGCGCTATCGGCGTGGTCAAATGTGCGCAGTACGCCTTCGTGCATGGCTAAACCTGCGCGCAAAATGGTAAATAAAACCGGTTGTTGAGCGGGAAGCGCAACCTGGGCAATCCCAAGTGGGGTTTGCACCTCTTTTTGAACAGATGGCAAGGTTTTGGACATTTCGTAGCTCAGGATTTCAGCAATTCTGGCCAAGTTTTGTCTGAAACGTAGCCGGTCTTCTTGTATGCCAATCGCCCTGATTTCAGAGAGGTATTGGCCTAAGACAGAGCTTTGAAGTCCGATGTGGTGTACCATCTTGATTTTTCTTTAAAATTACGTATTATTGAACGATTTTTTCATTTAAATATCTCTGCTATGCAAGCTCAGCGCAAGGTTCTGTTTCTCATTATTATAGCTGCCTTAGGTTACTTTGTCGATATCTATGATTTGGTTTTATTTGGTGTTGTGAAGGCTGAAAGTCTTGCAACAATCATGCCTAATGCCAGCGATGAACTGCGCGCGTCGACCGGAAAATTCTTGTTCAACATTCAAATGCTTGGAATGCTCATCGGAGGAATTCTTTGGGGTGTCCTTGGCGATAAAAAAGGTCGTTTAAAAGTATTATTTGGCTCTATCCTACTCTACTCGGTTGCCAATATTCTGAATGCTTTTGTAACCGACATCCCGAGCTACACGATTATTCGCTTGATTGCTGGAATTGGCTTAGCAGGCGAGCTAGGAGCAGGTATCACGCTCATTTCAGAACTCATGCCCAAAGAAACACGCGGCTACGGCACCATGATCGTCGTGACATTTGGGGCACTCGGGGCCGTCGCAGCTTCTTTGGTAGGTGCAGAAGGGCAAATCGTTGGGGCATACATTGCGCAACTAAGCGGCTGGCAGCCTGCCAACTGGCAAGTGGTTTACCTCATTGGTGGCGGCATGGGGCTATTGCTGCTGTTGTTGCGCGTTGGGGCATTGGAATCGGGGTATTTTCAACAGATGGATGCCGAAAAAAGCATTCAAAAAGGACAGCTCAAACTCCTATTTGGACATCGTCAAAACCTCATCAAATACCTACACTGCATCAGCATTGGCATTCCAATTTGGTATACCGTTGGTCTGTTAGTGATGAACTCTGCCGATAACTTCGGGCCGTGGTTGGGTGTCTATGCTATTTCCAACGGAAAAGCGGTAATGTATTGCTATTTAGGCCTTAGTGCCGGTGATTTACTTGCTGGTTTTTTGAGCCAATGGTGGAAAAGTCGAAAAAAGGTGGTTCAGCTCTATTTGGTCTTTTCTTTGATCGTAACGATTGTATTTCTAGGCATTTTTCATCAGTACAACATCTCGGATAGCACCTACTATTTCCTTTGCTTTTTATTAGGGGCCGGCACAGGTTATTGGGCCATCTTTGTCACAATTGCAGCAGAACAATTCGGTACAAACATTCGCTCCACCACAGCCAATACGATTCCTAATTTTGTGAGGGGTTCTGTCAATGTTGTGGTGCTGTTTTTTAGTTTTTTGGTCAGCATGGGCATCAACGACGGAGTTTCAGCAACCGTAGTGGGTTGTTTCTTTATAGGACTGGCCTTATTTAGCTTGAGTCAGCTCAAAGAAACTTTTGGCAAAGACCTCAATTATTTTGAAGTCTCATAATGCTTAAATCTTTTGAGAGTAGTTTTCGAAATCTTCAATGAGCTCCTGGTCTACTTGCTTGGCAACGGTAATCGGAATGTAATCCACGACAACGTTGGTTTTATCTAGGCCAAAATCCTCTGCTGGGCTTAAACCTGTAGATTTCACAAAACGATAAGAGCGCACACACAATTTTTGGAATGGCGTGAGTTGGTTATCCATCGCCACTCTTGAATTGAGCACGATAAACTTGAAATCTACTTGATCGAGTTTTCCGCGCACGCTTTGAAATACACTTTGACCGCTCAATTCACCTTTGTCAATCATCTTACAGTAAATCTTGCGCATCATGTATTCAATGCGGTGCTCCTCTTTAAAGCCCATTTGAAGGGTAACGTAGTAACAGCGCTTGTCAATGATCTGATGTACCGAATAATGAACGCCCCATGGCTCATTGAGAATATCGAGATGCAAAAACCATATCGTACCCGCTTTTCGTGGCTTTTTGTAAAACAAAGAGTGGTAAACGGTTAAGTCTAATTTATTGGCTGAGTTCGAACGTGTTGGAAAGACCAAATTTGTTGCCTCAAAATCGATATCTGCATCGTCTCGTACAGCATTGATGAGCGGAATAACGGTATTCATTGGCAAGTATTCGGTGATACTTGTTCGAAGTTGTTTGGCTTTGAAATACAATAACAATAGCAAGAAAAAACCGATCGATAGTATAAGCGTAAACCAACCACCTGAAACGATTTTACCCATGTTAGAAATCAAGAAAATCATTTCTATGCTAATGAAAATCATGAATATCGTACTGAAAACTACTCTCAATTTTGGATAGCGAATAAACAACAATGTAGCCATCAAGATGGAGGTCATGACCATGTTTATCGTGATTGCCAATCCATATGAATGCTCCATTTCAGAAGACCTTTTAAAGATGGCAATTACAACCAAACACCCCAACATCAAGAACCAATTGATAAAAGGAATATAGATCTGGCCTTGGTGTTCAGATGGATATTTCACTTTAAGGTTTGTCCAGAGCTTGAGTTTAATCGCTTCGTTCATTAAGGTGAATACGCCTGTAATGAGCGCTTGCGAGGCAATAATTGTTGCGGCAGTCGCTATTCCTACAGCAAAAGGAATCAGGTCTTTAGGAACCATTGCATAGAATACGGTTTGTTTCGGCGCTAAATGAAAATCAGGCGACAAGCACAGTGCTGCTTGGCCAAAATAATTCAATACCAACAACACCGACACCAAACCCCAAGACAAACGAATATTGCCCTTTCCGCAGTGCCCCAAATCAGAATACAACGCTTCAGCTCCTGTAGTACAAAGAAATACAGAGCCAAGTACTGCAAATCCGCCATCGACATTCGCCACTAAGTTGTACGCATACCATGGGTTGATGGCTTGTAGTACTGAAGTGTTGTGCAAGACGTTTACAAAACCGAGGTAACCCAGAAATGCAAACCAAATGATCATGACAGGACCAAACATTTTGCCAATTGCTGCCGTTCCAAACTGTTGGATTACAAATAGAATGACAATAATTGTTACAACAATCGGAATAATGGGCATTTCCGGAAAGATATTATTCACTCCCTCGACTGCAGATGAAATAGAAATTGCTGGTGTGATAAAACCATCGGCCATCAAAGTTGCACAACCTATAAGCGCAGGAATGATGATCCATTTGATATTCTTCTTTTTGAGTAAGGCAAACAAGGCAAATATCCCTCCCTCACCCTTGTTATCTGCATTAAGCGCAAAATAAATATACTTGACAGTCGCTAATAATATCAAAGTCCAGATCACACTGGACAAAGCACCCAAAATGAAAGGCTCGGAAAGATGTTTGCCACCATCAGTAATGGCCTGAAAAACATAAAGCGGTGATGTACCGATATCCCCAAAAACAATTCCTAGCGTAATTAAAAAACCGGCCAATGAAATCTTTTGGGTAGAGACGTGTGACATAGTAGTAGTGAAAATTTTCGTCGAAGTTATACCTTTCTTACATTTCCGCACAAACATTTCCATAAAATATTTATCTTTGCACCTCGATTCCTAATCGAATAGTCTGCTGCCCACGTGGTGAAATTGGTAGACACGCCATCTTGAGGGGGTGGTGCCAACAGGTGTGCTGGTTCGAATCCAGTCGTGGGCACATTGATCAAAGCATCTTGCCGCAGGCAGGATGCTTTTTTCTTTTCCACGAGTCCAAAATGAAATTTTGAGTGAGTGAAAAAAGAAAAAAGCATCCATTTTGCGCAGCAAAAAGATGCTTTGATCCACTATAAAGCTGAGACTGGTTCACCGAGCGCAGCGAGGTAATCCAAGAATGAGGTGTGTTTCATAAAAAAAGAAAGCGTTGCAAACGCTTGACTTTTCCTTGTAAGATTTTAAACATTCAAGGAAAACCGAGCGCAGCGAGGTAATCCAGTTTCCTTGCAAAAAGATGCTTTGATCCACTATAAAGCTAAGACTGGTTCACCGAGCGCAGCGAGGTAATCCGGAAATCTACGGTATATCTCCAAATATCAATTCGTTTTCTTTTTAAAATATCAATCCAAAAAATGAATTTTGTGTCTACATAATTTTTTAATGCGTACGTATTTTTTCCGTACATTTACATCAAATCATATGCATACCAACACCATGACACACAAAGCCAGATTTGACACCCGACTTCCTCTTGAGCAAAAGCAACGCCTTGAACGCGCTGCTCAGTTAGGTGGATATCGCAGTTTATCTGACTTTGTGCTTACAGTTGCTGAACAAAAAGCGACAGAAATTTTAGAGAAAGCCCAACAAATTGAGTTGTCACAGCAAGATGCCGCCGTCTTTTGTGCTGCTATTCTTTCAGATGCGGCACCCAATGATTATCTGAAAGAAAGTATCGAGCAAAGCGCGCATTATTTTCAATGGAAGCGCAAATAACAGTTTTAAGCACCAGGCATAGTGCTGCTAAAAAACTTTTTAAAAGTGGTACCCAATCGCTGGACACCTATTTACAACAATATGCACTTCAAGATCAAAAAAAACTACAGAGCGTCTGTTTTGTTTTCGAAAACAAGCAAGGTCAACTACTTGGATTTTATACCCTAAGCGCGAGTGCTATTGATGCCAATTTGCTTGATCGTCAAACGCTTTCAATTTTGAATGCAAAGTATCAACAAATACCCGCCATCCTTATTGGCAGATTTGCCATTGATCAAACGTTTCAACACCAAGGATTTGGCAAACTTTTACTCATGGATGCCTTGAGACGCTGCACCAAACAAGCCGAAGAAATGGGCGCTTGTGCCGTGTTCGTCGACCCAATCGATGAAAGTGCGCACAGTTTTTATCTAAAATTTGGCTTTCACGCCCTACCCAATCAATCCAAACTCTTCATACCCATCAAAACACTTCAGCTATTATTTCAAGCTTTTGACTAAATTTAGAGCTGTAAAATGACTCATATGAAAACGTACTTTTTTCTTATTTCAGCAATGCTCTTGGGGCTTCAAAGTTGTTCAAACGAAAAGCCAAACCAAAATTTAGAGCCGAGTTCAATTGTAGCCACAGACGAAAACACTAAAGAATTACAGCAAAGTTTAAAAGATGTTGCCGCAGAAGAAAAGCGCTTGGAAGCTGAAGCAGCAGCCAACATGACCACCATGAGCTTCAAGGAACTCACGCATGACTTCGGAACCGTGCTTGAAGACACCAAGCATGTCTACAATTTTGTGGTTACAAACACCGGAAAAAAGCCCCTTAATATTCTCAGTGTAAAGGCATCTTGTGGTTGCACTACCACCCAAAAACCTGAAAAAGCTATTGCTCCGGGTAAATCTGATATCATTGCAGTTGAATTTCATCCAAAAGTTGGCCAATTAGGCCGCCAAGACAAAATCGTTACAGTCATTGCCAATACAAAGCCTGAAATGGTTGTATTGAATATCGGCGCAATGGTCAAAAAAAATCCTGAAACAGAAGCGCGCATCGCTACCAATTAATATGAAACTACACGTACTCAATACCGGATTCTTTAAACTCGACGGCGGCGCCATGTTTGGTGTGGTGCCAAAAACCATCTGGCAAAAAACAAATCCTGCCGATGACAACAATATGTGCACTTGGGCCATGCGTTCTTTACTCATTGAAGACGGCAAACGCCTTATCCTCGTAGATACCGGCATCGGTGACAAACAATCTGAGAAATTTTTCTCGCATTATCATTTATCGGGTAACGACAGCCTGCATGGCAACATAGCAAAGCTTGGGTTTCACGCCTCGGATATCACCGACGTCATCCTGACACACTTGCACTTTGATCATTGCGGAGGGGCAATCGCATTTGACCTTCAAAAAGAAGCCTACTGCACCGTTTTCCCCAACGCCACCTACTGGAGCTCTAAAGAACATTGGCAGTGGGCCACCGAACCTAATGCACGAGAAAAAGCATCTTTTTTAGCAGAAAACATCTTGCCTATTCAAGAAAGTGGTCAACTTCAGTTTGTCGAGCGCAACGGGCTTCTCACCAAAAACGCACTTCCAGGCATTGACCTTTCTTTCTTTGATGGCCATACCGAAAGCATGATGCTGCCACAAATCCAATACAAAGGCAAAACTATTGTTTTCATGGCTGACCTCCTTCCGAGTACTGGGCACATCCCGTTGCCGTATGTCATGGGCTATGACACGCGCCCACTTTTGACACTCTCTGAAAAAGAACGCTTTTTGATCGAAGCCGCTGACAACCAATACGTCTTGTTTCTCGAGCACGACTCGGTCAATGAATGTTGCACGGTTCAGCACACCGAAAAAGGTATTCGCTTGAAAGAGACCTTCTCTTTTTCTGATCTCTAACCTGCTTCCATGAAAAGCCCCACTGAAATCGTACAAGGCATGCTCGATAACGATGCTTTTAGTCAGTTACTGGGCATGGAAATCAAAAAATTAGAGCTTGGCTATTGCCAACTGAGCTGCCCCGTTACCACCCAAACCACCAACGGATTTGGCATTGCACACGGTGGCCTCACCTACGCTCTAGCAGACTCCGCTTTAGCCTTTGCCTCTAATTCTCGCGGCTTTCAATGTGTCAGCATCGATACCCAAATTGCTCACCTTGCTAAAGTACAACTCGGCGATCACCTCACGGCAAGTTGTACCGAATTGCATCGGGGCAAACGCACAGGCGTTTACGAAGTTCGTATTGAAAATCAAGAGCATAGACTCGTGGCCTATTTCAAAGGAACGGTCTTTGTTTCGGAACAAACTTGGTAAAGCACATTTTTTTTGATTTTTTTCTTGCTTAGACTTGGATTATATCAAAAATTACGTACTTTTGTATCCGCTTTAACGAAAGCAATACACAATTCTGAAGTAACTGTTGTTGCTCACGCAAGTGAAAGAAATTGGTTTGGTAGTTCAGTTGGTTAGAATACCTGCCTGTCACGCAGGGGGTCGCGGGTTCGAGTCCCGTCCAGACCGCAAAACGCTTCGTTAAAGACAAGTCCTATATGGCTGTAGGAATTAGAAAACCCTAGAATGTATCAATGTTCTAGGGTTTTTGCTTTTATGGACTTTTCACTTCAAATTTTCATTCGATACAATAATAAAGTAAACAATATTGTTTACAATTGCAAAAAGTGCTATTTTTGAGGTAATTAGCAAAAGATGACGACCGATATTTCACAATTTAATGGCCTACACCCAGGAGCAGTCCTTAAATGGGTCTTGAAAAAGCGTGGCATCAAGCCTATTGAATTGGCGTGCGCTATTGATGAACACAAACAGACCATCAGCGCCATTCTCCATGAAAAGCGCGGTATCAATGCTAAATTGTCCGTCAAACTTGCTGAACTATTAGCGCTTGACCCTGCCTTTTTTATGCAGTTGCAAGCGTCGTTTGAAATCAAGCAAGTCTTAAATGCAAAGCAACCTACCCTCACTCCTAACCTATCCATCATTAGAAAGGTCTTGTTTTGGGATACAAACTTTGAACAAATCGATTGGCAAAAGCAAAAAACGGCTGTTATTAGAAGAATTTTTGAACGTGGTAATGATCAAGAAATAAATGAGGTCATCCGATTCTATGGCAAAGAAACTGTTCAAAATGTGCTTTCCCGCTACAACAATTCCTTTCTGCCGGCATATAATGAGAAGAAGCAGGCGTTCTTGAAAAATCAACTGAATGCCACTGTATAAGAAAACAGTCTCCGATCTGCTTTGGAATGCGTTAGCACAACTCATGACAGAGGAGGAACTTCAACCATTTAGATTGGTTGGAGGCACTGCGCTTAGCCTACAGTGCGGTCACCGAATGTCTATAGATATTGACCTCTTTACCGACCACAAATATGGTTCTGTCGACTTTAATCAAATAGATCGGCTGATTGCCAAACGCTTTGAAATTGCACAAATGAGTGAGTCAGGCAATCAAAGTATGGGTAAATCGTATTATGTTGGCTCGGAAGAAAACAACCTTGTCAAACTAGACTTATACTACACAGATACTTTTATTTATCCAGAACTCAATAGGGAGAAGATAAGAATGGCCACCAAAGAAGAAATTGCAGCCATGAAACTGGAGGTAATAGGACGCGGTGGGCGAAAAAAAGACTTTTGGGACATTCATGAATTGCTCGATTCGATGAGCATCCATGACATGCTTTCTTATTATGAAAAAAGATATCCTTACGGACAAACGAAAGAAAATCTCATCCAGAATCTCACCAAATTCGATTCAGCCGACGATGATTTCGATCCAGAATGTTTAAGACAAAAACACTGGGAATTAATCAAACTCGATTTGGAGGAACTGATAGCGCAAGAATTTCCATCAATGTTCTAGGGTTTTTGCTTTTATAGACTTTTTGGTCCGATTTCAAAACCGTGGACGGAACTGTGGAAGGATTTCAAATATTTTTCTTCCGTTTTCGGAAAAATCTTTTCCTTTGTAAGCAACCAACAATAGAAATCATGCAATACATTGACTCACTTATTCCACTCTTTGGAGGGCTTTACATTTTGGCTTTTGGTGACAAACTTGTCAAACCGATGGATCCGGATCAACAGAAAAAAAAGCGCCTGCTCAAAAGATCAGCTTATGCTTTAATCTTTGTTTCAATTGGATATCTTGCTGTTAAGTTATTCTCTTGATTGCTTTTTTGCAAAAACTACTCCAACGTTTTCGCATCTCGAAATGCTTTTTTATGTATGGCCCTTCGAATGCATAATACCGCAACTACAGTACCTGGTACCAAACCTACTAGACCAGAATAAATCACAACCTCAAGATTCAGCGCGAACTGCGAATAATTAATCGTTCTGATAATAAAAGCCGTTGTAAATAAAGAAACATTTCCACCTAAAAAAAGTGCTCCGAGAGCTTTAATTCCTACATGCTTGTAAAAATTGTGTTTCGCGCCTTTGATTAGAAAATGAGGGTCTTTAAAATTTCGGATTTTTATATGCGCAAACTCGTTTCTATCTAAATAGGCAATATCTTTCATTGCAATTTTGTAAGGCTGCTTTGAGTTTTCTAATTTCAAGTAAAGCGTGTCTCTGTTGATGCAAAATACCTTTGCGACTTCGAAGGATTGACCTGACTGCAATTTCAAATTCGGATCGGATATTTCCTGCCCCCAACTGAATTGAAAAAAGCTCAAAAAGAGAAAGAAAAAGGTTGTTTTGATATTCATGATTGCTCAATTTTGATTCAAAGCTAGCGCGAGAATCGCAAGCAAAGAAACTCAATTTCGCAAACTAAGGTAAGAGACTTGCGTTTTTCACAAACCCCAACAACTCGTCTTTCATGAGCCGATGCTGAGCTAAGGTGGGGTGTTTGTCGTTGCCACCACGATAGATGCCGCGATAGGCGAAGAAATGGATGTTGGTGTCTTGGGTGCGGCGAAATTGATCGAGGACGCGCTGAATACTTTGACTTTGCAAGGCTTTATCTTGGGCGGTGGCCATGGGGCTGTTGCAGCAAATAAAGCTCGCATTTGGATAATAAGTGCGTAAGCGTTTGAGAAACCTGAGGTAAGCGTGCTCATAGCGTTGTTGGGCCACAGCGGAACGCAAGCGGTCATTTTGCCCGAGTGTGATCAAAACAATGTTTGGCTGACGCTGCTGTTTCATGTTGAGGGGTTCTTGGTAGGTGCTAAACCCTATCTGATCATAGACTGCTGGCATTTGATAGCGCAGCCCACAACAACTGCTGGCCATGCCAATCCCGGATACAGCGCTGAGGCGCCAATCGGCACCCAGTGCACGGCTCAATAAAGGGCCGTAGCTCATATAAGCATTGTGGTAAGCATCCCAGCTTCCTTTGCCGAAAGGAACTTCGGAAGCATCCGCACCATTGCCGCAAGTAATGGAATCTCCGATAAATTCAAAAAGCAGTTTGGGAGCCTGCACCTTGTAGAGCTGCTCGCAGCGTATCCCTAACAGCGAAATAGCGCCCGTAGTGGCTTCACTGGCTTTACAAATCCGGACCCGATGAAATTTCTGCTGCTTCGCGGCTTTTAATAGCAGTGTATTTTGGGCGGCTTTTAATTGTATGCGCACTGGGGCTTGATGGTCAATTTGGTAAACGATGAAATTATGCTTTCCAAACCTTTCTTGGTCTTGGAGCAATACTTCGCAGGTTGGGCCTGAAAAAGCAAATTCAAGGTAGGCACCAGGAGCATAAACGGTGGGTGCTGCATGTTGACCTTTAAAAAACCGCCCCACCTTGCGGATGCGTTGATCTTGGGCTTTGAAGAAACGAAGAGCTGTTTTAGTTGGCGCATGACAGCCATTCAGCAAGAACAAACTACCTATAAGCGCAGAAAGTAAAACAAAGCGCCATAATGTAACCTTTGCTTTTTTCAACATAGCGCTTAGGCTTTCTTTTTGGTGTCGCGGAGCTTCATGAAAGGCACCTCAATGAGTTGGTACAGCACGAAGGAAATACCGATAGTGAGCAGCCAGAAAATGGCGTAATCTAGGACCCAATTTTCAGCTGGAATAAATTTCTTGGAGCTGTAGTTACCATGGATAGTCTGCTTGATGATCGTGATGATGACGACATTGAGGTTGATCAAGTACATGGAATAAGAAATAAGGCTAAAGAATGTCACCCATTTGGTCCATTTTCCGAGGCCTTTTTTCAGGTTAGAAAGAAAAGGTAACATCAAAAATACGGCAATAGACTTCAGACTCGGACACCAAATATTATTGAAGGGGCCGATAGATTTACCCATATGGAACTTCGTGTAATACAAAATGTAAATCCCTACCAAAAGCAATGGTAAATTCCATTTAGAAACCCAAGCTTTCGGGTAATAAAAAGCAATATAAGCAGCCAATACACCATACATAATGGAATCGAGGCGCGGAATGACTTGGTATTCAATTTCGGTATTTAAAAAGTTCTGAAACGCCTTGATTTGCGACGGGTTTGGATGTGTTGGCAAACCATATTGGTAGTACAAGTGGTAGCGATACCAGGTGATCAAGCCCATCATGAGCAAGCATACGGCTAAAATGGTTTGTTTGGTAGAAGTTTTGAAGAAAATAAGAGCGCTAAAGATGAAAAATGGCACCGATAAATAAAACCATTCTTCAATGCTGAGACTCCAGGCCTCGGCAAAGAAACCGGGGCGGTGATGACCAAATATATTCTGAATAAAGAAGAAAAAGCGATACCACTCGGCGGGGAATTTTTCAGGTAAAACCAAGCCGGTATAGATCAGTAAGTAGAGCAGCACGAAAATATAGACCGGTAAAGTTCGCATCCAGCGGCGCTTCCAGAAATCGAGCAGGCCTGCCCAAGAGGCCTCTGTTTTATTGAGTACTTTGAGTAAGATACCTCCAATCAAAAAGCCACTGAGTACAAAGAAAATTGCGACCCCATCGTACAAAAACGGATTGACTACCTTTTTGACCGTAGGCGGCGTAAGGATGAGGCTGTGCCCCAATAGCACCATAAAAATGGCTATGAAACGCAGGATATCGAGGCCGAAGACACGGTTTTCAGCGATTTCCATTTTAAAAAGACGACGTAGCAAAATTGAATGTAGGGTTTGATTCGTTAGTAGCTCAAATTTAAAAATAGTTTTCAAATAAGCCCGTTTGCATGTCGTGTTCTTGACTTTGTGTAATTTAGCTATACGATGCGTTGGTTCAGTCTTTTTGTTGGGCTCTTTTGGGCTTTGATGGCTTTTTCTAAAATTAGCCTACCCCCTATTTTGAATGACCATATGGTGTTGCAGCAAAATAGTACAGTCAAACTTTGGGGAACCAGCAACCTCAAAAAAGGCATTACTGTCAAGGTTTCCTGGAGCAGCACTTGGTTTCAGACCTGGACCAAACCCGATGGCACCTGGGAAATTGAAATCTTTACCCCAGCGGGTTCTTTCCAAGCGCACTGGCTCAAAATTTCTGATGCCAATGACGTCAAAGAACTTAAAAATGTCCTGATCGGTGAAGTTTGGCTTTGTTCAGGGCAATCCAATATGGCCATGACTTTCCGTGGCTATAAAAACCAACCCATTGCAAACGCCGAACAATTCATTGCTGACGCCAATAACACCAAAGGCATCCGCACTTTTAATGTCGTAAAGGAAGCGAGTTTTACACCCAAAAAAGTGGGCGAAGGCAATTGGCTTGAGGCTTCGAGTGTCAACCTACCACAATTCACAGTGGTGGGCTACACCTTTGCACTTGAGTTGCAAAAAACACTCAAGGTTCCGGTTGGCCTGATCAATAGCAGCTATGGGGGCTCTACGATTGAAGGCTGGCTCAATGCGGCTACACTTGAAAAAATCAGCACAACCCCCATCGATAAAAATATACCAGACTCCTTGTCTTATTTGCGCCAAACGGTTTTCTTTCAAAACATGATCCGGCCTATGCGCCAATTCAAAATCAAAGGCGTATTGTGGTACCAAGGTGAAGCCAATAGCTCCGAGCCGGCTGGCTACGCCCAGAAACTCCAAGACCTCATCTTTTTGTGGCGCTTCACTTTTTCAGACACCGAACTACCATTTTACCTCGTAGAAATAGCACCGCATACCTATGCACACCCCACTGCCGCTGCTGTGCTGCGCGAGGCCCAAAGCAAAGTAGCGCTCAGCGTGCCCAATTGCGGCATTGTGAGCACCTCTGACCTCGTTGCGCCAGAACTTGCAGGCAATATACACCCGCCGCTCAAACAACCCATAGGCCAGCGTTTAGGCAACTTGGCGCTGTATCAAACCTATCACCACACCCTCCCGACCCAACAAGTCTATTCGCCGCGTTTTCAGCGCTACGAAGTCAGGGGTCAGGAATGCATTATGTATATTGACAACGCGCCTGATGGCTTCAGAACCAACCCCAGCGCTCCTTATTTTGAGGGCTTCGAAATTGCAGAAGCCGCATTTCCAGGCCGCTTCATTGCCGTACAAGCCGCACTAGGCCCCGAGCCCAACACTTTGGTCATTTCATTGCCAATCAATGACTTCGGTACGCTCAGCGCCATCCGCTACTGCTTCAAAAACTACGCAGCAGCCACCGTTTTCAACAGCGCAGGCCTCCCGTTATTTCCGTTCCGGACAGATGTTGGGGAGTAAGAATAATGGCATTATTCTAAATATTTTATTTGATTAACAAGGTCCTTGAAATAGGTTTTAGACCAAAGATCAATAGAACGGGAGTCAGCAATAAATCGGACAACATCTTCTCGAATTTGTTCAATGGAGACCATTTCAATTTTTTCATGGAGCAGCTGTTTAATCTCTATTTTATCAATTGAAGTTCCTGCACCATTCTCGGTATCCAGCATTCGCTGTAGAAAATGATTCATATCCAGAGGGATTCCATTTCTAACATAAAATTCAAGATCATACCAATCGCGACCTTTCACTCTATTTTTCCATTTCCGAAACAACAGAGCATGAAGCTTTCCTGCAAATAATGACGGTCCATCAAAACACTTGACATAAAAAGAAAAGGGTTTGAGTAAGAGACGTTCTTCTGTTTTGAACTTCAAGGGTGGGAACTTATCAACTTCTAATTTTATTTTTATCGGTCGATTTACTTTTACATCCATTTGAGCAAGGATATCCACTAGAACAATTTCCTTCCAAATTGTATCTGTTTTTAAAAATGCAGATTCAATATTTGATTTTCGGACTTTTATTTTTTCTTCGACATTAACTTTGATGCCAAAGGCATGAAATTCCTCAATTATGTTTCGAAAATAGGGTTCCAATTCAAATTGTGGATTGTCGTCGAGAAGTGAAAAATCTAAGTCCTCCGAGAACCGGTCGAGTCCGTGAAAAATTCTTAAGGCCGTACCCCCATAAAACGCCGCTTTTTCAAAAAAATCTGATCTAGACAAAGCTGCGAGTGTAATTTCTTGCATGATTTCTCGTAAAGCGGCATGCATTTCAAGTTCATTGCGGGGTTGATACGACGCAATCCAATTTTTTAAGAGCATAATTCAATAGTTTTGAGCAAGAATTGAAGCGTATTTTTCTTTGGAGAAACCGCATACCAACTTTTAATTAAAGCGGAATTCAGATTTTTGATGGCTTGTGCATTGATACGCAGGTCTTCAAATAAATACGACTGCATTTGAACGACACTTCTTATATTTAAATTGGATGTAAAAATGAGTTTATCACAGATGGCTTTTTCCATTGATGCCATTAAAACCCATTGTCCTGCTGCTATTTCTATATTTTCGATACCAAATGTATAATAAGGAAAAGTTGATTTTTGATACGAAAATCTACCTACGATGGTATCATAAATTTGAGTGTTTTTGAGCGTTACGCTCGATATTTCATGCGCGCGCTCTGGAATAAGCCCCCAAAATTCTAGCGCTGTTTCTAAAGAAATATAACTTGGCCCTCGAAGATGTTGCGCAATTAAAAATTCATGGGGTTGCCCCAAATCCAGATCAGGCCCCGTTAGATACAAACCTCGTTTCAAATGGAGGATTTGCCCTTGCTTAATCATATCGCTGATTTTATCGTTGGGCCTCTTGTAAGCAGCTAGAATTGTCAACATGACCGCTCTGGTGAGCGGCACATTCTGATAAGGCTTGAACATGGTACGCAAAGTCATATTGTTATTATTAAATACAATAATCGGTATTTTTCCGTTTATTCTATCGTTTTGTAACATACAAATACACTTTTGTAACCAAATTCCCTTCTTTCCATTCTACGCAAAGAAGCTTCTCCACTCTTTGTTGTACCTCTAAAACTCATGGAAATGAAACGCCTTACCCTTGCCGCGCGCCACCACAACGCGCACAAAGCCCAAGAAAATCCGCATGGTTTGTTCATCGCTGTAGTCTGCATTATTTGTGCACTTTTCTTGTCTGCGTTTAGTGCCAGTGCAAACGTTCAGTAAATTAACGGACCCGTGCGCATATTTTTGTTGGCGAAAGGAATAATCTTTAAATTTGTTTCATGAATGCATTCAGTACTCGTCCTATCCCAGTTCTAAAAGGAAAAGTTGCTCAAGACTTCCTGCGTGAGGCTGAAGCTGCACAAAAAAAACAAGGCTCAATAGATATGTCTAAAAAAAGAGCTGCCTATCTTGAAATTTTAAAAACAGCAAAGCTCGGGTAAATATCAAGAGGCAGCATATTACAAATTATCATCCGAAAAAACACTCAAAACAAGACTGTTATATTTTGACCTCATTTTACTTGTTGAGAACTAGTAATAAAGCACCCCCCTCAATCAAATAAATCCTCTTTAAAAAAACCAAATAGCTTACTTCACAACCTTCACAAGCTCAATGCCATTCGTGGACTGCACTTCTAAGAAATAAACCCCACTTTGTAGATGTGCCGTTTGGAGTTCCACACTCTGTGCAGCTGGATGTGTTTGTAAAACCACCTTGCCTTGTGAGTCGCGCAGCGTGAGGGCTTGAATAGGCGCCTTGGCTGTGACGGTAAGCAACTGCTCAAACGGATTCGGTGCAACTTTGACTGATCCTTGCTGAACTTGCGTTAAACCAGCTGAATTGGCATTAGGATTTTCGCGGATGGCTGCTGCTTCAAAACAATCTGCAGAATGACGCATCATGTCATAATAAAGAATGGAACCATTCAAGGTAGGCACAGTGCTTTCGCTGACCACCGCACCAGTCGTGACCGAAACGCCAATGATTTTAATTTCAGGCCCTGGCAGTGAAGCGGCAAAATAATAAACCCCATTGACAGGATCAATGGTAGAACTACCATTGGCAGAATACATCGGGTATGGGAGTGGCTGTTGAGAAACGATGGAAACCACACCCGTTTGCGGATTGATTTTGCCCAAATAGAAGGTCAATGGTGGCGCGGTATTCATACGGACCAAACCGTAAATGGTGGTATCTGCACAATTATAAGTGTAGTTGTCAATGAACATACCGCCTTGTGGAAAAGTGATGGTCTGACTAGAATAGATTTGCCCAGTATATATATCGAGCCCAACGATAGCCGTTTGGGTAGAATAATAATAGACCATTTCATGTGGGTTGATTGCATTACTGATGCCAGCATAAATCTGGCCCACCGATTGCGGAGATATTTGGGTAATGACCGCCGTTGCCGGATCAATTTTAGCCAAATACAATTCGCCATTGGCTTGCCCAATGCCTGTCGAAGTTGTACGACGTGCCAAACCATAAATGGTAGAATCACTTGGGTTGAAACGGAAATTATCAAAATAACTTGGCGCAATTGGGTTACTCATGGTATTTTGCGCAATTGGTAAACCATCGAGCATGTTCACGGATAGAAAGGTCGTAAATGATTCAAAGTAATATTCTTGCGAATATGGATTGAGCGCAGCACCCGTGAGGTTAAAAGCAGGCGCTAAAGAAGTCTGGCTCAATTGCGTAAAAGTATCGGTGTTGGGGTCTAGTTTGGTTAAAAAGATTTGCCCACTGCTGACGTCATTACCCACACTCGGCTTGCGCAGTAAACCATAGAGGAAGCCATTTTGGCCAAAAGCAGCTGTTTGAAGGCCCGCAAAAAGCAAGGTTACAAGTAATTGTTTGCGTTTCATGATGAATAGATTTAGTGTTTATATAAAGATAAACACAGTAGCTATCTTATTGTTTCACAACACACTACAACAATTGAAATTATAGAACATGTTCTATAGTGAAAGGCGGAATACATAGATAATAATTTGGGAAGGAAACAATTCCTTAAGTTTAAGGCTTCAACCTTTTAATTTTTCCGTTCTCACTGATGACAACGGATTGACCCAAAGCACGTTTTTTTTCAATTAACATTTGGGAAGACAATTTCATCGCCTTTTTGACAGTTTCATTCAAATGTTTCTTCTCATCAGTTGTCATAACCGCAATTCTTTAAGAATTCAAATTTATCGTTTTCGTAGATAATATAATCAGAATTAAACATCTTTTCAGCAATTAGTTCTGACTCTAGATTTGAGTTATCATAAATATACAATGAATCGACTATTTCAGCATAGAGGTTAAACAAATTTTTAATACCTAAATAATACCTTCGTCGAACAACTTCACTCTGAACATAATGACCACCCTCTGCAACTCTTATCGCTACACGATCTAAAGCCAATTCTACAGACTCAAGATAGAAAAAGATTATTGTAGTGTAGTAACCCTTCGACTTTGCAAGCTCTATTGTCTGTACAAACGACCTCGTGGATAAAGTTGTTTCAAAAGAAAAGTTTTCACCGCTATCTAAAAGTTCTTGTATTCGAGTCAACATCATTCTACCCGCAGCAATGGCTACCTGTTCAGGCCTAAAGGGTGAGAGACCGCGTGCAATCTCGTCTGCATTAACAAACTCTTTACATTCAAGAATCTCTGGCAGAATATTAAAAGAAGCTGTTGTCTTCCCGGCACCATTGCATCCTGCAATTACATATAACTTCTTTTGATTCATTAACTAAAGATAATTATAATATTCCCGAAATCGAAGCAAATTTACCTACCTCAATCAAACAACTCCACCGCCAAACGAAAGGTATTGCAATGCGCCTCGACAATGACTTTGATGTCTGGAGAATAGCCGCCACCTAGGGCAACCGCTACAGGAATGCCCAATTGCTTCAAGGACTCAAATACAAACGCATCGCGTTGTTTACACGCAGCCAAACTCACTTGTAATTTGCCAAATTTATCGGTATCTAAGATGTCAACCCCTGCCAAATAAAAGGCGAAATCGGGCTGAAACGACGCCAGCACCTTCGGCAAGTATTCATGCAACAAAGCCAAATAGGTTTCACTGGTGGTGCCGTTGGCAAGTTCGATATCGAGATCCGACTTTTCCTTATGAAACGGGTAATTACTACCCCCATGCATGCTAAACGTAAAGACATTCGGGTTGTTTTCCATCAGCTTAGCCGTGCCATTTCCTTGATGTACATCGAGGTCAATGATCAATATGCGCTGACACAACTTTTGCCCGAGCAAATAATTCGAAGCCACCGCCATGTCATTGAGCAAACAAAAACCCTCGCCCCTATCGGCAAAGGCATGATGCGTACCCCCGGCCACATTCAAAGCAGCCCCTTCTTTCAAGGCATGCAGCGCTATATCAATGGTCCCTTGCGTAATCACCAACTCGCGCTCAATCAACTCAGGCGACTGCACAAAACCAATTTTACGCTGCTCCGAAGGGCTCAACCCTTGCTTCAATAATTTATCGAAATACGCTGCATCGTGCGTGGCCAAAACCACCTCTGCGGCACAACTCCCGGGCCTAAAAAAATGCCCCTCATGACAAGTTCCCTCATGCAACAACTGCCGCGGAATCAAATCATACTTGAGCATCGGAAACCGATGATTCTCAGGCAAAGGATGCATATAAATAGGGTCGAAGGCGATTTGGATCATGCGAGGTACAAACTTAGCAAACTACGTCTCTAAATCGTAATTATTCAACTGCGATTTGATCAACAATTTGACGTAATGCCTATTGCGCCGCTCCTTCTTGGCATCCGCTCGCTTAGCCACCCGCTTGTCTTTGACAATCAATTTAAGGTCATTGAGGTCCGAAAACTCCCGAACGTCATTGATAGATGTTCTTTTCAGCATTTGAAAGAAACAACTATGTAAAAGGAATGTTTGGAGAGGGATCAATCAACATGAAGAAGAAAATACTTTATCTTTACTTAAATGAAAAAAGTAGAAGTTGTAGCAGCCGTCATTGAACATCAAGGCAAAATTCTAGCAGTTAGAAGAGGAATTTCAAAACTCCATTACATATCAGAAAAATGGGAATTCCCAGGTGGAAAAATGGAGGACGGAGAAAGCGAGCAACAAACAATTGTTCGTGAGATCAGAGAAGAACTTCACATGGACATTTACCCGAAAGAAAAACTATTGACTGTCGAACACACTTACCCCGATTTTCACCTCACCATGCATACGTATTTGTGCGAAGCAGAAACAAGCTCGCCTACACTAACTGAACATACCGCTTATAAATGGTTGTCTCGTGAAGAACTTAATACATTGGATTGGGCAGCGGCTGATGTGCCCATAGTTAGAGCTTTAGAAGATAGATGATGGATTTTGTAGATAAATTTCTCCCCAGCCTTAAAACTGGATTCATTGATCGCGAAGTTTCATCTGACTTTGCTTACCGACCTCAATTGGTAATCAATGAACCCGATAAAAATAAACGAGTCCTTTCTACCCTACTTTCCGAATTATATGAATTAAGCGATCCTGAAAATGATGGTTTTTTCTTTTCTGTCGCGTTCGTTACTACAAGTGGCTTGCAATCCATAAAACAAGCACTTGTCGAACTTGAAAGTAAAGGAGTTAAAGGGAAAATATTGGCATCTCAATACCTTAATTTTACACAACCTGAAGCCCTAAAGCAAATATTGGAATTCAATAATATAGAGCTAAGAATTGCAACCTCAGGAGACTTTCATAACAAAGGATACATTTTTAAAAAACAAAGCCATTATAACCTAATCATTGGGAGTAGTAACCTTACCGCAAATGCTTTGAGTAGCAATAAAGAATGGAATTTAAAAGTGTCTGCTGCAAACAACTCTGATTTGGTGCATCAAACCATTCTTGAGTTTGAAGCATCATTTATTTCGGCGACACCCGTTACATCTGCTTTTATTGAACATTACAGGCTAATCTACAATAGAGAAAGAACGTTTAGATCGAAACTAGCTCATATTCGAGGTGAAGATCCAGTAGAATTACCAGTCCCGAATAAAATGCAAGAAATTGCGCTTGATAACTTACATTCTCTTAGAAAAAAAGGACAAAGTAAGGGTTTGTTAATTTCAGCAACTGGGACAGGAAAAACCTACCTATCTGCTTTTGATGCAAAACAATTTGGTGCTAAAAAATTGCTTTTTGTAGTGCACCGTAGGACTATTGCAGAAAAATCAATGCAATCATTCAAAGCACTTTTTGGCGATTCAAAAAGCATGGGTTTGTATTCAGGAAACGAAAGAGAACTTGATGCTGATTTTATTTTCTGCACAGTACAAACCCTAGCAAAGGATGAACACCTACATCGTTTTGAAAGAAATCATTTTGATTACATCGTCATAGACGAAACGCATCGGGCTGCTGCCAAAAGTTACGATCGAATCCTACAACATTTCGTTCCAAAATTCTTATTGGGTATGACAGCAACACCTGAAAGAACCGACGATAAGGATGTATTCGAACTTTTTGATTACAATATAGCTTACGAAATTCGCTTACAAGAAGCGCTTAAAGAAGAAATCCTCTGTCCGTTTCATTATTTTGGAATTGGAGAAATCGAAGTTGATGGTGTATTGCTAGATGATAAAGCAGATTTCAATTTACTGATGTCTGAACAACGAGTTAAACACATTATTGAAACGATTCAAAAATATGGCTCCGACAACGGAATTGTACGGGGTTTGGTATTTTGTTCCAAAAAAGAAGAATGTCATTTTTTGGCGGAAGAATTCAATAAACGTAATCTAGTTTCAATTGCCCTTACTGGTGAGAATACAGAGGATGAAAGGAGAATATGTATACAGCGTTTAGAAAGCACCAACTATGCTGAAAAGATTGACTATATTTTCACTGTTGACATTTTCAATGAAGGTGTAGATATACCAAAAGTAAATCAGGTTGTTATGCTCAGGCCTACACAATCAGCAATTATTTTTGTGCAACAACTTGGCAGGGGCCTTCGAAAAGCTGAAAACAAAGATTTTTTAACTGTTATTGACTTCATTGGAAACTACAGCAATAATTTTTTAGTCCCCGTTGCACTATTTGGGGATGCAAGCTATAACAAGGATACTCTGCGCAAGCTTCTATCGGTAGGAAGTGAAGCCATCCCTGGAACTTCAACAATTAATTTTGATGTCGTTTCAAAAAAACAAATTTTTAAAGCTATAGACTCTTCAAATCTTCAACTTAAAAAAGACTTAATTGACGATTACAAAAGACTGAAAAACAAACTAGGTAAAATGCCCATGATGTGCGATTTTCTAGATGCTAAATCTCGCGACCCCTGGAGCTATGTAGAATATGCTAAAAGTTACTTTCATTTTATTCAACAGATTGAAGCAGAACTACAAAATCAGTTGAGTACTCAACAAAAAGAGTTACTCTCGCTTTTCTCACTAGAAATTGCAAATGGCAAACGAATTGAAGAAGTAGCCCTTATCCAAATCTTGATTGAAAAAAATAACCGTACAATAAATGAATTGCAATCAGTTATTTCTGATAAATACGGGTACATTATTTCTGAAAAAACGCTTGATTCATTAGAAAGAAATCTCAATTTTAAATTTTTAGGCAAAGAACAAAACGTTCTAGTAAGAGTAAATGAATCCTTTGATTTGGCGGCCGATTTTAGACGTGAATTATCCAATGAAATCTTTGTTAAATTTTTACAAGATGTACTAAATTACGCCACAAGGAAATTTGATAGTATTTTCAACCTTGGCCTTTTCCAAAATGGATTTGTGATCGGTGCAAAATACAGCCGCAAAGATGTCTGTAGAATATTGAATTGGGAAAAAGATATCAGTAGCACTGTTTATGGTTACCGAACCCAAAACAAACAAACTCCATGCTTTGTTACCTATCGTAAATCTGATGGGATATCACTAGGGACTCAGTACAATGATCATTTTATTGACCCACAAACTTTTGCGTGGGAATCTAGATCGAATCGTAAAGTTGATTCGTCAGAAATACAGAATGTCATCAACTCTGAACTCATTCTACTCTTTATAAAAAAATCAGATGGTGAAGGAACTGATTTCTACTGCATGGGGGAAGTCTCCATAATGCCTAATTCAATAGTTCAAGCCCAAATGCCCAAGTCTGGAGAGCCGGTAGTACATTTCAAATATCGATTAAAAAATAGAGTTGAAGAAAATCTCTATAAATATCTTACTAGCGAGTAGTATAATGAACTGGGGTCATTTTTATAAATGTATGTTCTTTTAATGAACCATCAAATTGGTCAATCACGATATCAAATCCTGATGTGCCATTTGTTTGGGCCACAAGTATTTTTTTTACAGATTTCATCAAGTCATGAATTGCATTTACTTCTGCTGACTTAAGTTCTAAATAATCTGAAACATGTCTTTTGGGAAAAATATAGTAGCTATCGTTGACCTTATTGACGAGCGCTAAATTGTTTTGAAATAAAATATCATCCAATGATGTGTCACAAAAATTACATTCCCCATAACTGGCTCTAACATCGAATAAAGCAACTCTATTTCTAAAATCTGTGTCGTCCGTATCCCTTTTATTAGCATTACATTTATAACATAAAGCCTGATAATTGACTAGATCATCGATACCCTTCCAATTTTTAGGTACGATATGACCAACTTCAAGTGCTCTAACATCTGAAGGTATACCGCATAATTCGCAAACATTATTTGCACGGTTTAAAACTTGATATCGAATACTTCCATCAATAGGGCTTCTATTTTTACGCCTATGATCCCAAATCAGCATTCCTCTTTTTTGTTTGTACTCCTCAATTTTTCTTTGACAAAGCTCAATTAGTTCATCTTTATCCTTTTCTTTCAAATCACGATATCCGATGAGCTCGAACTCATTTTTTTCCTTAACAACAATTTGATTCTTTCGCAAAACTTTCCCCACCATAGAATTAACGCGTTCTGTGTAATACTCTACCTGACTTAAATCATTTTGCACTAAATCAACAGCTATTTCTTCTGCTTTCGCTCGCCCATTATTCTCCAATAGGTGTTTAATCATTATTGGTTGATAAACATGACTCATCCGCATGTTTTTGATTAAGTATGTCCTAAGTTTTTCAAAAAAAATCATCACAATTGATTTGTCATCCACTCCAACGTCTCCTCATCACTGCTCCACACATAGCAACCTTTCATACCTCGGGTCATGAGGGTGCGGTAAGTGTTTTTGATGATCATTTCTGCAATGCGTTGGCCTTTGGCTGGGTCGGTTTTCATCAATGACTTGAGGCCGTGGATGCTTTTATCGCTAGAGGCGCGGGCGGTGGGTTGGCAGATCCATTGGCCGTTGCGGATGACTAAATCGGGGCCCATGATGACGCCAACGAAATCTACCTCGAGGCCTTGGCAAGTATGGATGCAGCCGATCTGCTCTACTGATGAAGGGCTAATGATCCAAAGCATGCCGTCCTGGGTGAGGTTCCATTTTTTGGCGAAGTTGTGCTCTGGAAAGATGATATCGTTTGCGGTTTTGTCTGTTTTGGAGTTCCAAGGCCAGCAGTAGCCTGCTACCATACGGGCACGGTTTCGTTCTTGGTTTTTCAGGATGATTCGCTCGTAGAGTTCGTTAGGAGTTTGGCATACCTGGAAGTCGTATGCGATGTCCGAAAGATCAGTATTGGCAGTTTCTCTGATGCCTAGCATGTTGTCCAGAAAAGCCATGTAGCCGTCACTGCCATTGCAGCGGAACTGACTTGTCAATTCTAATTGATGCACAGTTGCTCCCGCTTGTGTCGCCCAAAAGCTAATTTCTGCATGAGAACCAATATCTTTCATCGTGACACGCTGGTCTTCATCTAGGAAAAATACCGAACATCGCGCTGCGTTGATGATTTCTTTGATTTGGTTTTCGCCTAAATTGGAGAACATACCACTCTTTTCATTGAGTCGGTGAGCTTCGTCCACAAGCAAAGCATCGTATTGATTCTTTTCCGCATTAATGTAGGTTCCAGATCCTTTAAACAAGTTATTGACCCACGATTTAGAACGAATGCCACTCAGCTTACTCGCATAAACATCACGAGGTGCACTGTTCTTACTCACATATTGTACTAATTTTTGCAATGCGGTTAACCGAGCTGTTAATTGAATAGCTACAACCGATTTACCTGTGCCCGGGCCACCTTTTACGATGACAACATGCTTACTACTCGGCGTGGATTTTTCAACTAAATTCCAGATGCGCTCGTAAACAACCTTTTGGTCATCAATCATCACAAACTCATCATTCCCTTCAATCATTTTTGAAATGGCATCGGCGAGTCCTTTAGATGGTCTAATTTGACCATGTTCAATCTGGTACATGACATTTCGGGCATCACCATACTTCACATGCGTCTTGATGAATTCTGATAAGCGCAGCACATCGTTTTTGGCAAATAATGGTGCCTTTTGCAAATCTGATTGATAAATTTCTTTGGTTAGCGGGGAAGGATCAGCACAGTTATGTAAAAATGCACAGGCTTTCAATTCAATATTCTGCTCCTCCACCGCCGAGTTGAATCCCTCCAACAAAGCGGCATAACTCCAAGCTTGATAACTTGGGTGGCTTACCTCACGTACCGCTCCTCCAACATAAGTTTTTACAACACCTGGCAAATCCGTGGCAGTAGCTGTTTCCCATTGTTTAAGCTCCACAATTACCGCGCAATCTTGGCGTGAATCGGTTTGGCCTGTAATGATGAAATCGATGCGTTTACTAGTGTTGGGTACCTGACATTCGATACTTATTTTAGCGTCGCCAGGAATTGCGGCATCGTCTAGTACATTTCGCATATATTGCATAGAATTCTTCCATGAAGCCACCTCATTTTTATTGGTATCTCGGCCTAAATTGCGCTTGAAGTTATCGTGAATGATGTACTCAATTTTACTCTCGCGCACATGCGCCATGAAAGTCTCTTTATTTTCTTGATAGACAATCATAACTCATTGTACTTCTGTGCACTGCCCCTCGCCTTTTCCACCGGATACTTCTCGGCATTCTTTGCGATTTTATCCAATACAATTTGCTTCACGTCCAAGCCTTGCTTCTCAGCCAATAGCAGCGCATAAGCAAATACGTCTGCCAATTCTTCTTTGATTTTTTCCTTATCCACCTCCTCTGATGCAGCAACATCTTTCCATAAAAACAATTCATTCAACTCAGCAGCCTCAATCGAAAGCGCCACCGCCAAATTCTTTGTATCATGAAACTGCTGCCACTCGCGTTCATCGCGAAAAGCCACTAAAGCATCTATTATTTGCTGGATGTCGGACATGAGGTAAAGATGCGAAAAATTCCCCTACACCCCATCATGCTGATAGCAAAACCCATTGGATTTAGCATTGCGAGAGCATTGCGTTCCTTTCTGAGTAGTTGCACGGCAGCGGCCGTATTGCCCGGTGGTTTTAACGGCAGCGGGTGGCGGCGGCGGAGGTGCTTGTTGTGTGCTAGGAACAGTTGGGTATCCTGAGGGGACTGAATTATTTGAAGCAGGAGGCACAGGACTAGCTAGCCGCTGAGCCTTAAGTTCATCAATTTGACGTTGTAGAAATTCGATGTCTTTTTGAAGCGTAGCAGTCTTAACCACCAGCTCTTGATTTTTTTGATCAAGCGTTTGAACTTGCGCTTTTAGGTTGCTAATTTCTAAGTTGAGTGTTTCTTTGGATTGACCAAATACACTCATACTGCTACACAGAATGAAAAATAGAAAGATGACAATTGGCTTCATGCGTATGGTTTAAGCCAAATATAAGAAATATAAAAGGTTGTGGTGGAAATACCATCAAATCGTAATTCCAACAATTACCCCTAACTTCCTACCGGCGAAAAAACCAAAAGTGACTAAAAAAGTGCCAACCTTTTAAGCTCCATGAAATACTCCATCATCCTCTTTTTTACATTCGTTTTTACCACCGCCTGCTCTTCAGAATCAAAGAAATGCCAGAAGTTGATGCCAGCCCCTAAAGACGAAAGCGCTTTAGAAGAAGCACGTGCACCAAAGTTTACGATTGGAGAGAACGATGACCAAGCCACTATCAACATAAAGTCCTACAACGAAACGCAATATTGGAAGGCAAAAATGAAAAAGCGTTTGGCAAACATCAGATCAATTTATGAAAAAGCAGATTGGTATGACCCGGAAGAAAAAGTACTGTTCTTTAATTACCTAGAAGCGTCTCAAAAAGCGTTTGAGACCTACGTCAAGGCACAAGTTGAGATGCAATACCCAGAAGACAAATGGACGGGTTCTGGCATTCCACTTTGTATTAATACTGTTTACACCAAATATTACAAACAACGCTACTTTGACCTAGAGCTCTGGGAAAAAGGCACGCCTGATGGCGAAATGTGTGGAGGCACAGCCTTGACGCAGTATGAGTTGGAGGAGATGGGGAAAAAATCAAGGTAGGTTTAAAAAATATATCAATCAATATATTTTAAAATTCTATTGCGATCTTCTAAAGGTTTCTCGTTTTTGTGAAATAACTCAATAAACACAATTTTTTGATCTAAAGGATAATAGGCATAATGTACTTTTTTAAAAGCTGCTTAACATCCCGTTCAAATTCAGGGATTTCATCGAACACCATTATTCAATATCTTCTGTATATATTCTTACTGAAAATGGAGCTTCCCTATAAAATGCCAATTCATAATCAATAATATCGCCGTCTTTTGTCGCACGCCAAGGTAGATCCATATGAGAATACCTGCTAATTGCACTTGCTGACCAATCACTCATTTGATTGATAACGGCATCGAGAATTTCTTTTTCGCTGGCTTTAAATTGAGTGAGGTCTGGTTTGACGAGGGGCAGAAACCTAGTTTGCGCAAAAGTGTGATAGGTTGTTTTTATTCTTTGAATCATGCCGCTGTTGATCATGCTGTTGATCAAGGCGTCTACCTCAAAAGGCACGGGGCCGAAAGGCAACTTTTTGTAAGCCGCACCAGTCAGATGTTCTTCGTAAATCTCAAAATAATTGAAATCTGCAAAATAGAGCAATTTATAAAGGACGGTTTCACCGACATTCGGCTTGCCAGCACATCGTTCGAGAACGTAAAGTAAAATATTTTCAAGCTTGCCACTTTTTTGGGTTGTTGCTTGTTTCCGTTCTTTAATGTAGTTTGCACTCGGTTCGGATAAAACAAAGTGGTCATTTAGTGGTTTTTCGGACAGAAATTCTTGTATTGACATTTGTAATACTTCGGATAACCTGAGTAGTTCAACTACAAGGAGATTTCGATTGCCGAGTTCAATTTGGGCTAATGACGGCCTTGATATGCCAAGAGAATGCGCAAGTTCTTTTTGTGAAAATCCTTTACTTTTTCGGATATGCGCAATCCTTTTCCCTATTAATTTGTTGTCTTGGAGATTTTCCATTTTAATTTCATTTCTGTTTTACAAATTTACATATTGTTTGTTTTTAAAACTTTATTTTGTTCTTTTTTATTACTTATTCCCCACCGTAACCAAATCTCAATTTTTCAGTACACTACACGCGGACAATTGTCGTTTGGTACAACATGGAAGAAATTCAAGAAAAAAAGAAGAAAAAATATAGGTTTTTACGCATTACTTATTTCACTGCCCTACACCTCCTCTCTGCCTTTGCTTTGTTTTTGATGCTGACTGCCTTGGCGGTTAAATTCAAGTGGACCAACGAAAAAGGGACCGTCGATATCAATAACCGTTATTTCAGTTCGATGGCTGAGCAGTATGGCACTGACCTCAAGTCCAAGAAAGCCAACCTGAACAAACAAGAGAGTTTGTTGCTGCAAAAAATTGGTTTGTTGGCGAAGTACAATCCGGTCGATGCCGCTAAAATCAATAACGCCTATTTACTGACCAAAGATCTGAGTGTTGGCCAGCGCATGTTTGACGCAGCCGCCTTGTTGCTCAAAGACAACAAGATGTTTCAGAAAGAACTCAGAAAAATAAAGGCCAAAAACAACCCGAAGTCTTTATTTGAGTTTTCGAATTATGCTGTTTGGAAAACGTTTTGTGAGGCGGTCAAGAAAGACAAAGCTGCTATTGACTCGGCATCGAGAATTACGGGGGTTGAATCTAGGATGATCGTGATGTGCCTAGTTGGCGAGCAAGTGCGCATGTTCAATGCCAACAGAGAGCGCTTCAAGCAATATGTGTATCCGTTTAGCCGCGTTATTTTGCCTAAAAACCGCGGATATGGCGTCACAAGTATTTTGGAGCACACCGCTTTGCAAATTGAGCAAAACCTGATCAACAAAAACAGCCCGTTTTATCCTGGCGATTACTTTTATAAGTGCCTGAACACCACCGATGCCGCCCCTGGTTTGGTGGTCGATAGCATCAAGGCGCATCAGCACAAAACCATTCAGCGCCTCATCATGGGTGGCGATCATTTTTATTCTTATTTGTACACCGCATTTTTGATCAGGCAATACCAAGCCCATTGGCAGCGTGCGGGCCAGGACCTCTCTTTTAGACCTGAAATTGTGGGTACACTCTTTAATTTGGGGTTCCATAAAAGCAAGCCAAAGAAGAATCCGGAAGTAGGCGGCTCTTCTTTTACAGTGGGCAATAAAGAATATACTTTTGGTGGGCTCTGCTATGAGTTTTATTACAGCGGCGAAATGCTCAAAGACTTCCCGATAACATCCAAACCTTTTGTTCCGGTGGCAGAGCTCGAGCAAAAAAACCAAGCACATTTGCAGAAAGTTCAAAAAGCCATGCAAGCGCTTGATACAATTGCCGTACCTTCGCAGCCCTAATTTAAGCCCATGAAACGCATCAACGCCTACAAGAAGTTATTCCAAATCGACAACCAAATTGAGTTAGCGGCGCTGAAGCAAACCTATAGGGCCCTCGTGAAACAATGGCACCCAGACAAATTTCAAGATGGCGATCCTCTCAAAGAAGAAGCCGCCGAAATGGGGCGCCAAGTCGTAGACGGCTATCATTTTTTAGTGAGCATTGCGCCTGAAACCAAAGCTGCACAGCTCGAAGAATACCAGCAAACGATCAATGAATGCGGCATTGCCGACTTTCGCCATAAAGGTTTGTTGCTCGAAATTACCTTTACCAATGGTGCTAGTTACGAGTATTTTGGCGTCAATGCCAATGTCTATAAAAAGCTAATCAACGCCGACAAGCAAGTGCGCTTCGCCAAGCGCTTCATCTTCGAAAGTTTCTTGTACCGCCAATCAAAGAAAGCAGCGGCAGAGGGGTAGCGCCTTTTCATCCGATTTCATTTTCAAATAATTTTTCAAATCATGAGTTGAAGAATCAAATCTTACATTCATGAAACCGAAGCAATTATTTCAAGGGGATGAAGTCTTACGTAATTATTTTTTATATTTGTACGTAAATCAAATCGCCATGCATACCAAACTCACGCTCAATATAGAAAAAGGTACCATCGAACAAGCCAAGCTGTATGCAAAGCAGCAAAACATGAGTTTGTCAAAACTCATCGAGGCCTATTTACAATCTTTGACTGTAGAACAAACGAAGGATACTGCAGTGAGCCCTGTAGTTGCGGCGCTAACAGGCATTATCCCGAATTATTCTGATGAAAAGGATGTGTATCGTCAGTATCAAGAAAAAAAGCACGCCTGATGCAAAAAGTATTCTTGGATACCAATATCATTATTGATTTATTGGCGCAGCGCGAACCTTTTTACAAAGATGCACAGGCACTCTTTACTTTAGCTGATCAAGGACAAATTGAGTTGCAAATCTCGGCCTTGAGTTTCGCCAACGCGAGTTATGCCCTCTCAAAGTATCACCAGGTTGCTACTGCGAAAAAATACTTACAGCAATTCAAAGTTTTGGTAAGTATTTTGCCGCTTGATGACAAAACCATTGAACTTGCATTGGCCTCTGAATTTCAGGATATTGAGGATGGCTTTCAATATTTTACTGCCCTAACACATGGTGCGCAAGTCATTATAACACGCAACAAAAAAGATTTCAAGGCAGCACAACTACCAGTGCTCAATGCTTCCGAATACTTGCTGCGTTAATTATTTAGCCATGTTGTGGCCTACTCCTCCGTATCATCGATGTCATCGAAGGTTTCGAGCGGGCCGTCAAGCAGTTGGCTGCTTTGTGAGGCCGGCAATTCTTCGACTTTCTTGAGTTTCGACATCAACTGATTGGTGCGGGTAGTGACTAGTTTTTCAAGTTCGGTATCGGCCTCAGAGATTTTCTTACGCGCTTTTTCGAGCACCCCGCCAAACTTCGTGAATTCGGTCTTGACTGCGCCCAAAATTTGCCATACTTCGCTGGAACGTTTTTGGATGGCGAGGGTCTTGAAGCCCATTTGCAAGCTATTGAGCATGGCTGCCAGGGTAGTTGGGCCCGTGACAATGATTTTGTATTCGCGTTGTAAAATAGCCACGAGCTCGGGCTGGCGTACTACTTCGGCAAATAAGCCCTCGATAGGCAAGAACATAATGCCAAAATCGGTGGTGTGTGGTGGGTCAATGTATTTGTCGCGGATGTCTTTGGCGAATTTCTTGATGCTGTTTGAAAGTGCTTTGTTGGCGCTGTCAATGCCCGCGATATCACCTTGGTCATAGGCCGTTTGCAAGCGGACGTAATCTTCTTGCGGGAACTTGGCATCAATCGGCAAATAAACTTCTTGCCCGAGGTCGTCTTTGCCGGGAAGTTTGATGGCGAATTCGACGTGATCGTTGGATCCTTTTTTGGTTTTGACATTGGCCTCGTATTGCTCAGGCGCCATGATTTGCTCCAGGATATTGCCCAACTGGATTTCACCGAGTACGCCGCGTGTTTTGACGTTTGAAAGTACTTTTTTGAGGTCCCCAACGCCGTTGGCTAGGTTTTGCATCTCGCCCAAGCCTTTCTGAACAGCCTCGAGCCTATCAGATACCAATTTGAAAGACTGTCCCAAACGCTCCTCGAGTGTTTTGTGGAGCTTTTCGTCTACGGTTTCGCGCATCTTTTCGAGCTTTTCTTCGGTAGATTTCATGAGCTCAGACTGCTTCATGGACATGGTTTCAGAGAAATTTTTGAGCGAATTCGAGAGTTCGTCGCGGTTGTCTTTGGCGTTTTTATTGAGCCCTTCTGTTATGAGCGTGAGTTTCTCTTCTAGTTTGAGTGTCAGGCGATCGAGCCCCATGGTAAGTTCGTCGCGGTTTTGGCGCAAAGATTCTGAGAGTTCTTGGCGGTTGTCTTTGAATTGTGCGGCTAGCATCTCTTTAATGAGTTGCTCTGTGTTGGTGTTTTGCTGGGCCTTTAGTTTATTGAAAATCAATAAAAGAAGAATAAGGTTTAATAAAACCAGCGCAATGACTAGATAGGTGGGCATAACAGAAATATTTTTTACGAAGGTAAGCCACAAGATCGTAAATTTTTTACGTTCCGTGAAGATTAATTTTCAGGTCGTGATTTACACAACAATCCTTAACTTTAAGGCAATGAAAGCGATTTATTTCTGCCTCTTTTTGCTGCTTGGTCATTTTCAAACCCAGGCCCAAGCCTTTGCCCGCAGCTGGGATGCCTGGTTTGGTCAATTGCAGGCAGGTGCCAACACCCCTGATCTCAAGCATTTTGGCCCGAGCTATACACTCGGCATTTATAAATCAAAAAATAACCATGGATACGGCCTCGACTTTACGAATGTTATTTTTTCAGATGCGCGCCTGATCAGCGGCAACATCAGCGCAAGTCAAGACCTCATGCGCCTGCGCCGTAACAGACGTACGCCTTTTTATCTGTATGCCAACGCAGGCATTGGCCTAAGCCATTTACGCAGCACGCTCGTTCAAGATAATTTTTTACTCAATGGAGACGACATGCTGCATGTCAATGTTGGGCTGAGCCCCACTTATTTTTTCTCCAGAGATTTTGCCCTTCAGCTTAAAATACAATACCAAAAAATGGGGCTTGTTGATGCCAATATTGATCAACTCATCAGTGCCAACCTCGGAATTTTCTTTATTATTCCGGCCCTTAAACCATAATGCACCTCACTTGTTCTTTGTAAAAACTTCTTATGTCTTTAACCCGAATTGACCGCCCACAAATAGAACAAATGGGACGCATCGAGCGCCTGAACCTCATCAACAGCTGCACTGGTTATAAATCTGCGAACCTCATTGCCACGATTTCCAATGAAGGAAAAACGAATGTCGCTGTTTTTTCAAGCATCACGCATTTGGGCAGTGACCCCGCCCTCATCGGATTTATCCTGAGGCCCACAACAGTACCAAGACATACCTACAAAAACATCAAAGAATACGGCTATTTTTCGGTCAATCATATTACTACTGAGCAAATTGCCGACGCACACCATACTTCGGCCAATTACCCCGAAGACACCAGCGAATTTGACGTCACTGACCTCGAGCCGGTTTATCACGGTGGTTGCCCCGTACCTTTTGTCAAAGACAGCCCTGTCAAGTTGTTGTGTAAGTATGTCAACGAATATCTCATAGCTGAAAATGGCTGTATCCATGTCATCGCCTCTATTGAGGCCATTTTTTATGAAGAAGAATTACTCGGCCCAGACAATTGGCTACAACTCGATAAAGGGCACGTGGTAGCCATCAACGGCCTAGATGGCTATGCAGAACCGAAACTTTTGGAACGATTTTCGTATGCCAGACCCAAAAAATAATTTTCAATGAAACGCTTGCTTTACTTTTTTACCCTTGTTATTTTATTTTCATCTTGTGTGGCTGTGCAAGAAGTGCCAAATGTGGTGCAACTCACACAAAATCATTCCCGCATTGCAGTATTGCCAATTAGGGCAACGGTTGAAAGAAAAATCTGGATGTCCAATGAAAAATACCTCGACCTCTGCCAAAAAAAATCCGAAGAAATTCAGTTACGGGTGTTCAGACAGCTCGATCATTACGCGCGCGACGGTCGCCTTCATGCAGAAATCATGGCCCCAGATGAAGTCAATTCGATGTTGTTTGGCATCGGTTTTCCTACAACGCAATTCACCAACACTGAACTTTGTAGTTTATTACAAGTTGATGCCATTGTTTGGGGAAACATCGATATCCGCGAACCAGTGAGCGAAGCGGCTGCAATGGCTTTATCTAATAATTCTTGGATCATTCCGATTACCAATCAAGTTGAAATCACACTCAAACTCTATGACAGCCAAACTGACGCCCAGCTCTGGAGTGCCTACACCAGCAGATCTGGCCAACTCGGTTCTCTGAAAAGAAAGATGCAGATGGATGTTTGCCGTCGTGCAACGCGCAACATTCCCTACAACATCAAGAAAAAGAAATACAAAAAGGCCTTTCTCATCCTACAAAACGGCACCCAAAACTAGCTTTCAAAGTAAGTCTCAAAATAAGTATCCGAAAACAACGGATAACTAAGTTCATTTCTAATTTTTTGAAAATGACTAACCGCAGATTGATCTTTGAACCCTAATCCTTCATTGATTTTCGTGCGAAAGAAACTGATATATAATTCCAAGAATTCACGGTAACCATGTCGGATATGGCCAAATGGAATGTGCTCCAAGATAGACTTCGCCTTGGTATATTCTTGCCGTTCAAGTAACGTAGACACTTCAAAAATACGGTGAATCGATACCTGTGAAAAATGATACCAGAACTTGATGTCGTTGACTAAATGAATATGCTGCGCTACAAAAATCTTGAGTTCCTTGTGGCGCAGTACCAAAGACTGAACGGCCGGCTCGTAGAGCAATTCAGTTATGTATTGCGGTTCCTTTTCAAGGCGCTTTGTCATCAGTTCCTTTAAGTTATTACGTTGTTGATTAGTCTTGGCATTGATCATTTTGATGCCAAAAACGCGTCCAAACAATATGGGGTGCATATCGGGTGTCGGTAAGGGTAATTTTTTAAGCAGTTTGGGGTCCGGAACTTCACACATCAGTAATTGACGCCAAATCTCGAGGGCTGTAATGAAGATTTGAGTTTCGGTATCTAGTTTTTTCTGCCGACTTAAAAAAGTAATCCAGCTGCCATATTTCTGATTGAGACGTGCATAATCGACAAATATCTTAAAGACGATATCTCGAAAATTTGTCTCGAGTAAAAGCTGCTCTTCAAAAGCTTGATCATTGAAATGTCTGAAATGAAGCCCTACCAAAACACCTATTTGAGCAACCTCATCGTAGGGTAGTTGTGTAAATTGAAAAGCGGGCTCTTTAAACAGGGCCATTAACTTTTGAAGATCGCGGCGGCTAATTAATTCGCGCAAGCAAACAGCAAAAGACATCGTAAAGTACTCTTGCTTTGCCTTGCGATATTTCAACAGACTAATAATTTCCTCGATGTCATCTTGTGCCAAACTGACGTATAAACTCTCCCAGGTTGGCCAGATATCTACCTCAGTATAGCGCTGACTAAAATCTTTGAACGAACGAAAGCCACAATAAATGGCCAAATGATCCAATGTACTCTCCCTTGGTTTTCTAAACTCAGCCAAGCCAAATAACCTCCGAATCGTGTTATAAGAAAGTACGGCACCCGTTTTCTCATAAATATCCTGAACAATTGCCTCACAATCTCCCCGATCAGCAATTTTCCGATTAAACGTTTTCTCCAGTTCTGATTTAAGCTCATCAATCATTTTTCAAATGTATTGATTGTATCATACATGTATCAATAGTTTTTAAATGTGTATCAATATTGTATCATTTTTGTGAATGATCTTTTAGAAATTTGAATCCATGAGAATCGTTCTATTTCTTATAATTTGTTTTTTGGAGTCATTTATATATGCCCAACAAGAACGAAAAATTTTGGCTACTTCAGGTCGAGTGGCTAAAAATTTGACTCCTTCGTTGTTTCAAAATAGAAGAATTGAATATACACTAGGTGAACCTATCACTTTTACAACCTTAAATAGCGGAAAACGCATCAATTGTGGTTTTATTCAGCCTGATGAAAACAAACCCGTCCTTAACCCAAATAGTGGAGCTTCCGGTGGTTCAGCGCTGAGCGCGGTAATTTTTCCTAACCCAGCTGATCAGTTCGTTAGTATCCAAACCAATTTGGTACCCGATTCGCATTTTGATATACAGCTTATCAATCTGAATGGCAAGCTTATTTCTATCTATCGCATGAGTTCAAATCAATTTCGCATAAGTGATCTCACATTACCAAGCGGACTCTACCTACTTAATTTTTACGACCCTAATGGAAAGTTCTTACTCCAAAAAGAACTTTCTATTTATTAAAACGCTTATGAAAAAATCACTATCCTTCATCTTGGCACTTGTTATTAATTTTTCAATATTTGGACAAGCACCCGAAGGCATTAATTATCAGGCTGTCATTCGAAATATAAGCGGCACTTTAGTTACCGGAACCAATATTGCGATGCGTATTCAAATCAAGCAAGGAACCTCGAGCGGTAGCATCGTGTACCAAGAGCGCCATGCCGTGCAGACTTCCCAACAAGGCTTGGTTAACTTGGTAATTGGCAACGGCATTGCTATTAGTGGTACTTTTTCAACTATTAACTGGGGGAATGGCCCTTATTTCATAGCACTAGGTGTAGATTTTTCTGCAGGAACCAATTACCTTGACTACGGCACACAACAAATGATGAGCGTACCATATGCGCTATATGCAAAATCAGCTGGTACAGAACTCAATCAATGGCAATACGGCGTTGGGGCACCCGTTAACACCCTCGGTACCACTGGAGACTTTTACTACGATACCCAGTCAGGAAACATCTACTACAAAAATAACGGAACAAATTGGGTACTCACCGGCAACATTACAGGCCCCCAAGGTGCAACCGGTCCACAAGGGCCGATTGGATTAACCGGGCCTACTGGAGCGACTGGAGCGACCGGTCCACAAGGACCGATTGGATTAACCGGGCCTGCAGGAGCGACTGGCGCGACTGGACCGCAAGGGCCAATTGGATTAACCGGGCCGACTGGCGCGACTGGCGCAACCGGAGCAACTGGACCACAAGGACCGATTGGATTAACCGGGCCTGCAGGAGCGACTGGAGCAACCGGAGCAACCGGACCACAAGGGCCGATTGGTTTAACCGGGCTGGCAGGAGCAAATGGAACGAACGGAACGGCAGTTCTCAACGGCATAACGGCACCTACTTCAGCAATGGGAAACAATGGTGATTTTTTCATCAATACTGCAACAAATACGCTCTATGGACCAAAAGCCAACGGCACATGGCCGGCAGGTACGTCTTTGGTCGGGCCACAAGGAAGTCAAGGAGTGCAGGGACCAATTGGTTTAACTGGCGCGACAGGAGCGACAGGAGCAACCGGACCACAAGGGCCAATTGGATTAACCGGGCCTGCTGGAGCGACTGGACCACAAGGGCCAATTGGATTAACCGGGCCGACAGGAGCAACCGGACCACAAGGACCGAT
>DLPC01000024.1 GCA_002478565.1 Flavobacteriales bacterium UBA7468
ACACGACATGAAAAGAACGTTTCAACCATCGGTAAGAAAAAGAAGAAACAAGCATGGCTTCCGTAGCCGTATGGCCACAAAAAACGGTCGTCGTGTATTGGCTGCGCGTCGTCGCAAAGGCCGTAAAAAATTAACTGTATCTGACGAACCAATGCACAAGCGTTAATTCGTTCTCCACTCTTATCGAGCCCTGTCCGTCTGGTCAGGGCTTTTTTTTGTTCATGTACGCATATTAAATGCAAAAAAAAGGGCCGCTGACGCGGCCCTAAGTCTTTCCAATCTCGTTGACTGATGGAAAGGAGGTTACACTGTTACTTGAGGTGCTGCAGCCAATATACTAGCATCAGTTTCTGCAGCAAACTTTTCGAAGTTCTTGACAAACTTAGCCGCTAAACTTGCTGCTGTGTTGTCAAAGGCCGCTTTGTCGGCCCAGGTATTACGTGGGTTCAGCAATTCAGCCGGCACACCCTCACAAGATGTTGGGAAAGCTAAATCGAAAATCGGCATGGTTTCAAAACTGACGTCATTGAGATTGCCATTCAAAGCCGCAGTAATCATGGCACGTGTGTAAGACAACTTCATGCGTGACCCTACACCGTAAGAACCGCCAGACCAACCTGTATTGATCAACCAAACATTGATATCGGTGCCTTCAATTTTGTCGCCGAGTAATTTGGCATACTTGGCAGGGTGCAAAGGCAAGAAAGCCGCGCCAAAACCTGCAGAGAAGGTTGTTGTAGGCTCTGTGATCCCTACTTCAGTACCAGCTACTTTAGCGGTGTAGCCCGACATGAAGTGATACATCGCTTGCGCTTTAGTCAATTTAGAAATCGGAGGCAATACACCAAATGCATCGGCCGTTAAGAAGAATATATTTTTTGGCGCCGACCCTATAGATGGCACTGCAATATTGTCGATGTGATGAATTGGGTAGGAAACACGGGTGTTTTCAGTGATGCTGCCATCTGAATAATCCGGAGTAGATGACTCTTGCGGAAACCCAACGTTTTCGAGCAAAGCGCCAAAACGAATGGCATCATATATTTGAGGTTCTTTCTCGCGCGATAAATCAATGGTTTTGGCATAACAACCTCCTTCGAAGTTGAATACGGTATCTGCAGACCAACCGTGTTCGTCGTCACCGATCAAACGGCGATTTGGATCAGAAGAGAGTGTAGTTTTACCTGTTCCAGACAAACCAAAGAAAATTGCGGTATCGCCCTTTTCACCAATATTTGCCGAACAGTGCATAGAAAGCACATTCTTTTCGTGTGGTAAAATAAAATTAAGCGCAGAGAAAATACCTTTCTTGATTTCACCTGTATAGCCAGTCCCACCAATTAAAATCATTTTCTTGGTAAAGTTCAGAATAGCGAAGTTGTGCTGACGCGTACCATCAATAGCGGGGTCAGCATGGAAACTTGGCGCGCAAACGATGTGCCACTCAGGCATGAAGTTTTCGATTTCTTCAGGTGTACAACGTAAAAACATATTGTGCGCAAACAAGCTAGACCAAGGTAACTCAGCAACTACACGGATATTCATACGGTATGTAGGGTCGGCACAAGCATAGACGTCGCGGACGTATAAGTCTTGCTCGGCCAAATGCGCTTTCATGCGCTCATAAAGGGCGTCGAATTTGGCAGGTTCAAAACCAATGTTGACATCTCCCCACCATACTGCGTTTTCGGTTACGGCGTCGCGTACAATAAAGCGGTCTTTTGGAGAGCGTCCGGTAAATTCGCCGGTTTCAATGGCTAAGGCGCCAGTGTCGGTCAGCATTCCCTCGCCTAAAATGATGCAGTCTTCAATGAGTTCTGCTGGGGTAAGGTTCCAGAATTGATCGCCGGTTTCGGACAAACCAATCTGCTGAGCGAGGTCGGCATTTTTACCGAATTTGCCATGTTGTTCCATGTTCTGTTTTTAGAGTGATTGACGCGACAAATTTACGTGACATTAGCCCTGTAAACTATGATTTATATTAGGTTTTTGTAAACAGCAAGTGTGGAGAAATGTGCAGAACTTAATTTGCTTTTTTAGCAAAAAAATACTATATTCAAGTAAGTGTCAGAACTACACTTTGAGTTTTGAAAAGCGCTGCTTTTTCGTTAGTTTTGAGGCTAAATGAAACGCATGCGCCTCTTCTCTTCCCTCATCGTTATTGCTCTTTTTGGTTTTGCCATTGCTAGACTCTTCCCTATTGAAAATACGACAGCTACACCTGCTTCATTTAAATACGAACTTCCGAATAAATGGATCAACAGTGAATTAAGCCCATTAAACGCTTTGGCGCCTCACCTCCAAAACGACGGCTTCAGAAAGCATATACAAATCCTTAAAAATAAACATCAAGTCCTGCCTTTGGGTCGTCTGGATCAAAAATTGGCGTGTGTCGCACTTGGTGGCAACTCAAGCGTTTTTACAGAAACCCTTGACCTCTACGCCGACCGCATGGCATTTTTTGCTGCTGACACCCTTCAAATTCCAGCTGCGCTCGACAAATTTTATGGGTTAACCGAACCTGAAGTTTGCATTTTTAGCCTCCACGCCCACAAACCTCAAAGTAATCATATTGCCAATTGGGCTATTGAAAAAACAAAATTACTCGACACCAATGACCAAAATATCTTGGTGTTGTTTGGCGAGCACAAAGCGCTTCAATCAATAGATACATCCTTATTTGACGCCATAATCTTGGCACATGAAAACCACGCCATTGCACAAGCCCAAATAGCACAACTCATCATGGGAGGCTCAAGTGCAGCAGGCATTCAAGCCAACGGGCGCTTAGGAATTGCCTTACCCGAAGAAATCGGTATGCAAAGCACTGACCTCAAAGCGCTCGATGACATTGCACAAAAAGGCATCACGGCAGGCGCCTATCCTGGCTGCCAACTTTTGGTAGCTGTAGAAAACAAAATTATATGGCACAAAGCCTATGGAAAACAAGGATACGAAGCCAACGCCCCACAAATTGACCATCAGTCTTTATATGACATCGCTTCAGTAACTAAAATTGCCGCCTCTACCCTACTGGCCATGCAGCAGCATTCGCAAGGTAAGTTTGACCTCGACCAAAAACTGAGCAATTATATCCCTGAAGTGGTAGGCAATACTGCATTCGGCGCACTCAAAATCAGAGAAATCATGGCGCATCAGGCAGGCCTCACGCCTTGGATACCGTTTTACAAGCGTACCCTAATTGACGGCAACTGGAAAGGCAACATTTACCAAACAGCGCGTTCAGATGATTTTCCACTAGAAGTAGCCAAAGGGATGTACATCCACAAGAACTACAAAGACAGCATGTATGCGCAAATTTTACGCTCAGAACTGGGGCCAAAAAAATATGTGTATTCGGATCTTTGCTATTATTTTACCCAGCCCATTTTGGAGCGCCTCATCGGCGAAAGTCAAGCGAGCTACTTGCGCCGCAATATTTATTTACCACTTGGGCTCAATCGCATTCTTTACAAACCACTTTCTCTCTTTTCTGAGCAACAAATTGTCCCTACCGAAGATGACCAAACCTTTCGCAAACAACTCTTGCGCGGTTACGTTCATGACCCAGGTGCTGCCATTCTTGGCGGAATAGCTGGCCATGCCGGTATTTTTTCTAATGCTTGGAGTTTGGCGCACGTCATGCAGCTTTTTTTAAACAAAGGAGAAATGGCAGGGCAACGTTTCTTTACTGAAGCCACTTACAACGAATTCACCAAACAACAATACCCTGGCAACCGACGCGCCGCGGGCTTTGACCGCCCAAATGCTAGCGGAGGCGGCACCTGCGACGTCTTGGCATCCCAACAATCATTCGGACACTCTGGCTTCACTGGAACCCTCGCCTGGGCCGACCCAAAAAACAAAGTCATTTTTATTTTCTTGTCGAACCGCGTGCACCCCAACCAAGACAACTGGAAACTCCGCGACCTCAACATCCGCACCGACCTCCAACATGTGGTTTATGAGGCACTAGCGAAGAGAGGGAGGTGATTAGAACCTTTCTCCGAAAATCTACTGAAAGTACTTTACTAGGTCTAGTTTATTTTTGAAGAAAAATAAATCCCATGATAAAAGTACGTAATTTTGTACCTAAATCGGTACTCATGTTAAGCGCAACCTATTCAGAATTCAGAAAAGACCTCAAACAGTTCTTAGACCAAGTCATCACAAATGTAGACACCCTCATTATTCACCGAGGAAAAGGAAAGGCTGTTGTGGTTATGTCACTCGAGGAATACAATGCACTGTGCGCCACAAGTCATGAACTTTCTTCAATGAAAAACAAGGCTCGTCTGGATGCATCAATCCAACAAATTGGAAAAGATTTGATTGAATATACCCCAGAATGAATATCAGCTTTACCCCAATAGCATGGGAGGATTATCAATATTGGATGAGTCAAGACAAGAAGAAAGTTGTCAAAATAAACCAACTTCTTAAGGATATTCTTAGAAATCCATTCGAAGGAATTGGAATGCCAGAACCATTAAAATTTCAATACAGTGGTTTTTGGTCGCGAAGAATAGATCATACTCATCGACTAGTTTATAAAGTTGATGCCAATCAAATCATTGTTGTGAAATGCCGGTATCATTATGACGATTAAGACTACCTCACCACCAACACCTTCGCGAAGCGTTTTTGGGTTGGGCTTTCGATGAGCAATGTGTAGTTGCCGGCAGGAAGGTTGGCTACGTCAAGGGTTGTAGTGGTTTGCCCCTCTTGAATAACTTTGCCGTCGTTGGATAAAATGAAGTAATGATTGTATTGCTGAATCAATGATTCAGGGATATTGATTTGATCAGAAACAGGGTTTGGGAATATTTGGAAGGAAGCATTTCCTTCGAGTTCTGTTGTACTCATGATGTAATCGCAAACTTCCAAATAGATAGGTTTGTAAGTTGCAAAATTAGGAGCAGTGAAACAACGGAATGGACCTCCTTCATTGCCATCAACTGCGCCATCAAACATGTCGTATGGTAAGAAATAGGAACCGATGAAACCAATATTTTCAACGATGGTATCCGCAAAACCAAGTGGGTTCATTTGTGGATCTACAAATTCGACGTTAACGAATTTTAAAGTACTTGAATTGATCACTTTTGTACCAGTTGCGATAACTTTTAAACGGCTATTTTGAGGCGCAACATTTGCAAAAGGTTGCTTGGCCATTCGCCAGCTATCACCTACTTGTGCATTGAAATTATAGAAGGTATCCCACTGATTTTGGTAGCGCAAGTAAACTACGCCATTGGCTTCGTAGGTGTATTCAGTACCAATGCTATAAGAGGTAATATCCATGCCCCAACCTAAACCATGAAAAGTTTTGGATAGTTTTTTGGAAACTTGCCCGTCAATAAGGGTGTCGCCAGAATAAGCGATATCGACATAGCCCGGGAAAAACCCATAATAAGAATAGTGCCATTGTGCACCGTTAGGAGCCCAATTTTGAGCAAATGAAAACCCAGAAAATAACAAAAAGAGTACAAGAAGTCGCATAAGAGTAGATTTAAACGTTACACGTATAACGTAAATATACTCAAAAATAGGTAGTTATATCCAGAAAAAAATCAGGGTTTATACCTAATTAACTACTGATTCACAAAATAAATCGAATTGACGACCATCAATTTACCACTTTCCCAGAAGCCGCGAAAGAGTGGATTGTCGATCAAATAGACAACGGTGCCGCGGCCGTATTGTACCGCCCCTGCAATGTCTGCTTCGGATTGTTGTTTTTGAACTCGAGCTCCTACAAAACCATTCACTGCCTTAGCATCTTTCTCTAATTCAAAAACGGGTTTGCCTTCCATTTCATAGACGCTGGCTCCTTGACGCAAGGTATAATAATGATTGTAGCCAAAAGCCATTGGGTTGCTGTTGTCTAGCTTGCAAGGGTAAATGGCACCAATGATGGCATCAGAAATTTGGTCGCGCTCTTGGTTGCCATAGCTTATAGGAGCGCTTGGCCCTGCACTTCCCTCTTTGCGCTTGAGGCCAAATCCTTCTTGGTCTGCAAGTGCCTCTACTGCGCCACCCGTTACGATCAAAGTTCCACCATCGCGCACCCATTTGGTAAGTGCAGCATTGCCCGCTATGTCAAAGCCTCCCTCAGGTACAAACAATACATCAAGGCTAGAAAGTGCAGCACTGAGGTCCTCTTCGAAAATCAGGTGTGCCGGTTTGTTCAATTGTTGTTCGAAGAAATGCCAGATTTCGCCGACATTCAATGAAGAGAAGTTTTGGCCTGCCAGAATACCCACCTTTGGGTTTGGTACCATTTTGACAGCTGATGATCCAAAATCTGCTCCTGAATCTACCATTCCGGTAGTGAAGCCCTTGATGTCTACCGCATACCTGCTTGCGTAATCATTGACCATCTTGTGAAAATCTGGGCGTTTGTTTTCACCGGTCAATAGCAATATCGTTCCGGGCGCATATTTTTGCCCCTGGTGTGTAAATCCTTTTTCGTGGAAATAAACCTTCAGGCCAGCCATTTGCACCGCATTCAAAAAACGCGCTGTTTGCATGGACTCCCAGCGTACGGCATACGCAGCAAAGCCCTCTGTTGCGAAAAAATCGGTCTGGCTTCTTTCCGTTGCTTGGTACGCTGTCGCTTTTAAGGCGCCATCAACCGCATATGCATCAAGGCCATAGGCGTAGGGCAAGGACCACGCAGTAATATCATAAGTGAGGCTATCGGATAATTTGGTTCTAGGTTCAAAAAGTACAGAAACCAATGTTCCTTTTTCTTGCTGGGTAGAAACCACGATGTCGCCAATTTCTAACTTAAATGCTTCCTGAACACCCGTTTTGAAATGAAAACCTTTGGCAGCAACTGCTTGCGTACTCGTTGAAATCATTTGCCAATCGATGTTGTTTTTATCGAGCAATACCAAGAGTGGTTCTACCTGATTGCTAGTCGCTTTTATGACATAAGTGTCGTATTTGAAATCTTTTTGTTTGGCAAATTTTTGGTATTCAGTTACCAATTTTTGCGCATTTCTTGCACTTGTTTCTACGGTTGAAAGACCAGTAGTGACATGATGTGCAACGCGGTCTGCCAAGCGCAATGTGTCACCAACTTGTGTAATGACAGCCAAACCAGCTCGGCCACTACCTCCCTGCTCGTAGGTCATGCCAATACTTCCACTGTAGGTTGGGTAAGTATCGCCATAACTCGGGTACAATAAATCGAAGATTTCTTTAGAGAAGTACAACCAACCTGCTTTGTCAAAATAACCTGCATGGTTTTTACCGATTTCTTTTTGGAAATCGCGTTGCCAATTGGTAATGACTTCGTGGTAAGGTTCTGCCGCAGGAGGAAAATAATAGGGTTCGTTGATGCCCTGTTCGTGGAAGTCTACGTGAACGTGAGGCAACCATTGGTTGTATTGCTGCACGCGAACTGCAGACTCAATTTGTGTCATCCAGGCCCAATCGCGGTTAAGATCAAACAGGTAATGGTTGGGGCGGCCACCCGGCCAAGTTTCATTGTGGCTTGCGCTGAAGCGTTGCATGTCGATTGGGTTGGCTCCGTATTGGTAATAAAAATTGACATAGCGGTCACGGCCATCAGGATTCAAACACGGATCCATGATAACAATTGTATTTTCCAAATACCCAGCTTTATCGGTGAGTAAGCGATAGGCGGTTTGCATCGCAGCTTCGGTGCCCGAGCTTTCATTGCCATGCACGTTGTAGGATAACCATACTATGGCCAGCTTTTCGTCTGGAGCCTGCGTGAGGTGTTTTTGCTTGATTTCGCCTAATTTTTTGAGGTTTTCTGGTGTACCGATAAAAACTAAAAGCAAATCGCGTTTTTCGTAGGTCTGCCCTACTTTTTCTACCTTAATTTGCCCAGGAAAAGCTTTTTCTAGCGCGAAAAAATAATCAACCACTTTGTGATGACGCGTGAATTGCTCACCAATGTTGTAGCCCAAAAATTGCTGAGGGGTAAAGGTACCTTGCGCACTTAAATGAATGGCAAGAAAACTAAAAATGGAAGTAAGTAATAACTTTTTCATAGCGAGTTTTGCTTTAGTTTAAAGTTGTGGTTTTTCTTTGGCCAAATGGATGATGGCATCGCCTTTATAAACAACAGGCGCTTCGTTGATACAGATCACGAAACCAGTTTGGCTCGCTTTGATCTGCTTTTCATATTTACCGTAAGGATCTGTCACTAAGGCCAATACTTCACCTTTCTGGACGGCAGTACCATTGGCCACAAAACACTGAAACATGCCACTTGAAGGCGCGCGCATCCATTTATTTTCACCGATAAATATGGGTTCGCGGTCTTTGGAAATATCTATTTTGTAGTTGCGCATCCCTAAATGTGAAATGACGCGTTTGAGGCCGTTGAGTCCCTCCTCTACTACATTTTCTTCAATATTATTTGATTTTCCACCTTCGAACAACAAGATTTTCTTTTTGCGTTTGACAATGCTCTCGCGCAGTGTTTTGGCGATCAGGCCTGAATGCAGAATAAACGGCGGATTGAAAACCTTTGCGAGTTCAACACTTTCTTGATCCGAAAATACACAGCGAATTTGCGGAAAATTATTGCGTTGTGCAGCACCCGTATGGAAATCGATGATGTAGTCGCAGTGCGGTGCAATTTCTTTCATAAAATGAAAAGCAAATTGAGCGGCCAAAGAACCACTGTTACTCCCTGGAAAACTGCGGTTGAGGTCTCGGCCATCGGGCAACTCGCGTTGGAGGTTCAAAAACCCAAAAATATTAAAGATGGGCAAGCAAATAATAGTGCCTTTTGTGGGTTTATTCAGTTTTTTACGCAAAAATCGACGGACAATCTCAATGCCGTTGAGTTCATCACCGTGAAGGCCAGCCATCACTAATACAGTAGGGCCATCTTCTTTGGCGCGCTCCACTAGAACGGGAACTTGAATTGGGGTCCGGGTATGTAAATGCGCTACCTCCAAATTCAATTGGGCACCTTTTCCGGGTAAGATTTCTTGCCCGAGGATGGTCATTTTTTTGTGATTGATTTTCTTAGCGCCTGACATTTCTTTCGATGTAAGCAATGATTTTTCCAGCGATGTCACTTTGGGTCGTTTTTTCGATGCCCTCGAGCCCTGGCGAAGAATTGACTTCTAATACAAGTGGGCCGCGTTCAGACTGCAGCATGTCTACTCCCGCAATGCCCAAGCCCACAGCTTTAGCTGCTAAAATGGCGGTATAGCGCTCTTCGGTGGTCAATTCTATCATTTCCGAACTTCCGCCACGATGTAAATTTGACCTGAACTCGCCGGGTAAACCTTGTCTTTTCATGGCTCCGACTACTTCGCCGTCAACGACAAATGCACGGATGTCGGCACCTTTTGCCTCTCGGATAAACTCCTGAACAATTACCCTTGCCTTCAAGCCGTTGAACGCTTCAAGTACAGATTGTGCCGCATTTAGGTTTTCAGCTAATACCACGCCCAAACCTTGTGTTCCTTCCAAAAGTTTCAGAACAACCGGTGCGCCACCTGCACTTTTTACGACATGCTTGACATCCTTTGAGTAGTTGGTAAAGACGGTTTTAGGCAAACCTATTCCTTCTTTGGAGAGCACTTGTAAGCAACGGAGTTTGTCACGGGAATGGATGATTCCGCGCGAACCAACTGCTGTAAATACATTCATCATTTCAAACTGGCGTACCACTGCGGTGCCATAGAAAGTAACCGATGCCCCAATTCTAGGAATGACGGCGTCAAAACCTTTCAAATACTGATTGTGATAATACAAGGCTGGGCCTGTTTGTTCAATTTCAATGTTGCACTTGAGGTGGTCTATGACGTGTGCCTCATGGCCAGCCGCTTCAGCTGCTTCTACAAGCCTGCGCGTTGAATAAAGATGTGCGTTTCTGGATAAAATGGCAATTTTCATGCTTGTAAGGTAAGTGGCTCGTGAATATATTTTTTGCTGGTATCGACAACAAAACGATTGTTAAGGACTTTTCTTCCGAGTAAAATAGGGTAGCGCATTCCTTTGCGGACGGTCAAAGAAAATTCGGTTTTAAAACACAAACCCGCAATGCAAATGGTTCCGAAAACAAAATAGCGTTCTTGAACTTGCCCGGTACTGCTTTTTACTTTTTTAGTTCTGTATTTGGTGAAATTCATTTCTTGAGCAGTATAAGCGGCGTGCTTGTCATCCAAAAAAACCACTTTCAACTGACCTGCTTCTTCATGGCAACTACTGACATGAATGCTTGACGTGTAGGCGCCGGTATCGACCTTCACCTTCACTTGCTCAAGGCCAAAATCGGGCAAAACAGCTAGCTCTCGACGACCTATTAATATTTTGTCTTTAGACAACATAAAACAAATGTAATTGAAACTAAGAAGACCGTAAAATTACTTTCTAAGAAATAAAGCATGGGATTGGTCGTTAAGGATTGTAACTTTGTATCAATGAAGCATCTTGTACTGCTATTTTTATTTGTTTTACCGTTTGGCTTTTTAGCACAAGATATCACGCTCTATGGCCATTGTTATGCCAAAGGAAGAAAGCCGCTTGAAGGTGCCAAAATCCAGCTTCAAATTATTGATCAGAAGTCGGTGAACATCCCAATGCAAACTACTTCTAACCAGCAAGGATATTACGCTTTTAATAATTTAAAGATGGGTCAGCTCATTGAGCTCCATTACTTTTACAATGGCACCGAACTGACATTAAATACGCTTATCACGGACAACAAAACCCTACAAGAATTACCCGATCAAAATTTCCGAATTCAAGAAAACCTGCCGGTAGTGGTGCAACGGGAAGGTCAAAATCCTTTCGAAATTGAGAAAATGCCTCAACTCAATTTAAAAGGTATAGTAGGCTTAGAACGCACCCTCACCCTCATCACCGCAGCAACTTCCAACAACGAACTCACTTCTAACTACAATGTCCGGGGTGGCAATTACGACGAAAACTTGGTTTATGTCAACGGCTTTCAAGTGTATCGACCTTTCTTGACGCGCAGTGGACAACAAGAAGGCATGAGTTTCATTCACTCCTCATTGGTAGAGGATGTCCGTTTCAGCGCTGGTGGTTTCTCCTCCAACTATGGTGACCGCCTCAGTTCAGTTTTGGACATTACATACAAAACACCCGAAACATTCCATGCATCTGCAATGGCATCATTGCTGGGAGTGGAAGCACATGTGGAAGAAGCAGTCAATCAACGCTTTAACTTCCTCGTAGGTGCGCGTTACCGGTCTAATGGCTATTTTCTCAATTCATTACCGACCAAAGGGGCCTACAATCCAGTATTTACTGACGCCCAAATTTTAACCAATTATCGCCTCAATGAAAATTGGACCTGGACCTTACTCGGACATTTTTCGAGCAACACCTATCAATTTGCTCCCCAAACTTCTCAAACCGATTTTGGCACGGCCAATGAAGCATATCGCCTCATGATTTATTTTGAGGGCCAGGAGCGGTCTCAGTTTCAGACCCTCATGGGAGGCACCTCATTCAAGTATGCCAAAAACAAGACGAAATTAGATTTTTACCTTTCTGGTTTTCAATCTGATGAACGCGAGTATTTCGATATCTTAGGCCAGTACTTTATCAATGAACTAGAGACTGACCCTTCCAAAGAAGAATTTGGAGATTCCATCGCGACATTAGGTGTTGGCGGCTTTCTAAACCACGGTAGAAACCGACTCAAAGCGCAAATATTATCGGCATATCACAACGGAAGCTACTTGCTTCAGGACGGATTCACCGATGCACTCAAAAACCACAAACGCTACAGCGAACTCTCTTGGGGTTTCAATGTCCAGCATGACCAATTCAGAGACCGCCTTAGCGAATGGAGGCTCATTGATTCTGCTGGCTACAGCCTGCCACAATCCGTTCCGGACAGCATTGTACTGTACGAAACCATCAAAGGGAATTTATCTTTGGATGGCTACAGAGCAACGGCATATATGCAGTGGTCCAATTCCTGGACGAAAGTCAGTCGCCAAAAAATTATATCGGTCAAGACACCTTATAAAATCGATGGCGAGCGCAGGATTCAGACAGACACCCTGGATATTTCTACCCAAAAATTTAGCTTTCAGTTTGGTTTAAGAGGTGGTTATACAAGCATCAACAAAGAGCCTTACTTTACACCTCGCATGAGCCTTTCATATGCACCAGCAGCATACATGTGGCAAAACGGACAAGCAGTTCGGCGTGGTTTGATTTTTAAACTGGCTAGTGGTATTTATTACCAACCGCCTTTTTATCGCGAATTCAGGACCTTCGATGGGCAACTTGCCTTAGGTGTACAAGCGCAGAAATCTTTTCATGCTGTTTTGGGATCTGAGTTCTTGTTTCAAATGTGGGGGCGCAGTACACCTTTTAAGCTGAGCTCTGAATTATACTACAAATACCTCTGGGACCTCAATCCTTACGAAATTGAAAATGTCAGAACGCGTTATTATGCTACCAATAATGCGGTAGGTTATGCCTATGGTTTTGATGTCAATGTACATGGTGAATTTGTAGAGGGGATTCAATCATTTTTCAAGTTGGGGCTTTTGTCTACCAAAGAAGATATCAAAGGCGACCAATACACCAATTATTACAATGCGTCGGGCGAACGCATCATTTTTGGGTACAGCGAGGATCAAACCGTTGTAGATTCTGCGGTTATCAATCCAGGATTTATCCCGAGGCCAACCGACCAATGGTTTACTTTTGGAGCGCTCGTTCAGGATCAAATGCCCGGTTTTGAAGCCTTCAAAGTTCAAATGGGCTTACAATTTGGCTCGCCACTACCTTATGGGCCACCAGATTTTACGCGCTACAAAGACACGTTGCGTATGCGCTCTTATTTCAGAGTTGACCTCGGCTTATCTTATGACCTCCTCCATCATAAAAATATGCAGCAAAGCAAAGTTCAACAGAGCGCTCCACTGTTGCAAAAAGCCAACAAAGGTTTGGACCAAGCGCTGGTTTCTTTGGAAATATTCAATGTACTCGGCGTGAACAATGTGCTTTCTAAGCAATGGATTCAAGATGTGCAAGGCAAGTTCTATGCGGTGCCCAATTACCTGACCCAGCGTCTTTTCAACCTCAAAATATCATTGGTACTTTAGTGCCGCTTCGTTCAAAGCAACTAAGCCATACTTGGCGCAAACAAGAAGCGATTAGGCGATACAAGGCCCGTTTTGACCGCATACATGACAATTCCAGCGGTGTTTTTCACACCGAGTTTTGCCATGATATTTTTACGATGCGTATTGACGGTGTGCTTACTTAGAAAAAGCAATTCAGCAATTTGCTCGTTGGTCTGGCCTTCTGCAATCAGGGTAATGATTTCGTTTTCACGTTCAGAAAGGGTGATGGGGCCACAATTGAACTCTTCGGTATTGAGTTCAGAGATATCAATGTTGGCCTTTTGAATCGTTTCTAAAATTTGCCCACAGAAAAATTGCTTGCCTTGCGCTGTTTCTTTGACAGCATCGATGATTTCGGCGAGCTCGCAATCTTTTTTGACATAACTGGTGACACCAGATTTTAAGGCATCTACAAGAATGGGGGCATGCTGCGCTTCTGTGATAGCTACAAAACGGAGGTCTTTGAACTTACTGAGTGCTTTTGGAACGATATCGATGCTGAAACCATGGGCAGTGAAGTCTATGAGCACGACATCGGCGCCAAAATTTTTAAGTTGGGCTAGTAATTCTTCTTCGTTGCGCGCTTCGCCAACAATTGATATGCCTGCTTGGGCAGCCAAGATGGTTCGTAAACCAAAACGGATCAATTCGTTGCTATCGGCGAGAATGACTTGCATCTTATTTAGAATTATTCTACACAAAGGTACATCCAAATTTGAATTCATCAAGCGATTTACAGCAATTTTTCTATTGAAATGAATAACAAACAAAAAGGACCTTAACTTTGCCTCATGAAAACGGAAGTAGGAACAGATATTTGTAGCGCACTTGCCTTGCTTCAAAAGGGGCAACAAGTTGCGATTCCGACCGAAACTGTTTATGGCTTGGCAGCTGATGCCAATAATGAAGATGCCGTTCTTGGCATCTTTAGTGCAAAAGGCAGACCGCATGCCAATCCACTCATACTTCATTTTGCGCAATTAGAACAAGCACTTCCTTATGTCCAAGCATTTCCCGAAGTTTTTAAAAGTTTGGCTAAACACTTCTGTCCTGGGCCACTCACGTTTATTGTTCCCAAAAGTAGTTTGGTCAGTGCACTCATTACAGGCGGACAAACAACAGTAGCCATTCGATTTCCCAAGCATCCCATGATGCAACAGTTGCTCAATGACCTCGGCAGACCGCTGGCCGCACCAAGCGCCAATTTATATGGTCAACTGAGCCCTACAACAGCTGCGCACGTATTTGCTCAATTACAAGGGCGTATCCCCTACATTTTGGACGGCGGCGCTTGTACAGAAGGTCTTGAATCTACGATTATCGGTTTTGAAAATGACCGCGTTCTGATTTATCGTTACGGGAGCATCACACCTGAACAACTAGCCGCACATTTAGGCTACACACCTGAAGCTAAAGTTCACGAGCACGGAGGCGTACTCACGAGTGGGATGGTCAAACACCACTATGCCACCCAAACACCTCTTTACCTCGGTTTGAAACCTCAGGAAAATACAAGCCAAACCCTACAAATCTTGTTGCAAGATCATCCCAATGTTGCCGAGCCTAAAATGATTTTAAGTGACAGCGGCAGTCTTGTTGAGGCCGCACAAAATTTATATGCCACTCTGCACCTTGCAGATCAAAAAGGGTTGCAGCGCATTTTTGTCGAAACATTCCCCGACGAAGGCTTGGGTGCAGCTATGAATGATCGCCTGAGCAGAGCCGCTGCCAAATTTCAATAGCGATTTTTTCAAAGGCCAGGGATATTAAAACCTAGATGATCCTCCATAAAGTCTCAGTCTCCTATTTTTTAACCCAAAAAAAAGGCCCCGAAATCGGAGCCTTTTAAATATGTGTATTGAGCGAACTCAATTATTTCATATGACGACCATAACGGTTTTTGAACTTATCGATACGACCAGCTGTATCTACGAACTGTGCGATACCTGTAAAGAACGGGTGTGATTTATGAGAGATATCTAACTTCACAAGTGGATACTCGTTGCCGTCTTCCCAAGAAATAGTTTCTTTTGTTTCTGCACATGAAGGACAGATAAAAGCGTAGTCGTTAGACATATCTTTGAAGACAACTAGTCTGTAATCTGATGGGTGGATATCTTTTTTCATTTTTATTACTGTTTCGGAAAATGGATTGCAAAGATACGCATTTCTTATTCAAAAACAAGAAATTTAGCAGCAAAAGAAAAAAAAGTCGATTTGTATAGTAGTTTTGTAAGCAATAGTTCGCCATGCGTCAAGAATTTAATGCTTCACTGTCCCACCTTGAGCTCAAGGATAACCGCTTGCATTCATTGCTCGAACTGACCAATGCTATCAACGCTAACCTCGCCACAGATCAACTCTATCGCATCTTTACCTTCATCATGAAGGAGCAGCTCAACTTTAGCCGCTTTGCTTTACTGATGGCGCATGAAGAATGGGAGCTGGCAGCAAAAAGCGGTTACAAAGGAAAAATTACTGCCTCAGACTTAGCCCAAGAACTACAACGCTTCAAAGATATTACCCTTGTAGAATCATCCAATAGCCCACAATTAAAAGATTTCCAGGCTGTGATTCCGATCTTTCATCAAGACCGCGCCTTGGCTTTTTTACTTTTAGCCACACCCGGAAAAACTGAATTTTTAGAACCACAGCACTTCTCTTTTGCACAAACACTGACCAATATTTTGTCTGTAGCCATTGAGAACAGACGCCTGACCAAACAAAACCTCATCAAGGAGCGCATTTCAAAAGAACTTGAATTGGCCTCTGAAATGCAAAAGTTATTGTTCCCACAAGAATTACCCTCCAATAAAAAAATGGACCTCTCCGGACGTTATATCCCAAGACACGCCATTGGTGGAGACTACTACGATTTCATCCCGCTAGGCGATGAGGAGTATATTATTTGTATTGGGGATGTCAGTGGCAAAGGCATCACCGCCGCAATGCTCATGGCCAACTTTCAAGCAACCATCCGTACTTTATTCAAATACCAACGTTTTGAAATGAGTTTCTTGATGGAAGAGCTCAATAAAATTGTGATGAAAAGTGCCAAAGGTGAAAAATTCATCACTTTTTTTATTGCGCACTACAACGCTTACACCCGACAATTAACTTATGTCAATGCAGGCCACAACCAGCCTTTTGTCTTGCATGGTAAGAACGTGACGCTGCTCACAGAAGGATGTATTGGACTGGGTATGCTCGACGAATTGCCCTATGTGAATGTCGGAAAGCTGATCTTACAACCCAAAACTACTATTGTGCTTTTTACAGATGGTGTGGTAGAGTTGGAAAACGAAGCAGGTGAGGCATTTGGGCTCGAGCAACTCATCAAGCAAGTAAAGGCTTTTGCGCCATTGAAAATGGAAGACATGAACAACCTGATTTTCTCGAAATTAGAGGAATGGAAAGGTAATTTACCTTACGTCGACGACACCGCAATTTTCAGCTGTAAATTTTTCTAAGCTTTCTTCAAAGCTCCAAAACTCCATTTGAAAGAGAACAAATGGGTGAAGTAAGCACTCCCGCCAAGTCCTAATCTGGTAAATGCGTAATCGATTTGCCACTGCTTGAGTGTCAAACCAACCCCCATGTGCGGCTGCATGCTCAGCTTTTTCACCGAGGATAAATCAGTATAATATTGCAACTGAGATAAACCTGTGCGAAAAACTAATTTTTCGTCATACTGAACAAATAAGCCGGCACGTTGGTCTAACGAAAAGACCGAACCAGAAAGCAAAGTGTTACGAGGACCATCTGTGGTTAACTCTAGGTCTAATGCACCACCTATTCTCAATTTCTTTGCTGAAATAGGCCAAGAACCACTCGAGCCAAGAATCAGGCGAGGTAGCATCTGTTCTACCCCATTTTGCGGCAAATCGTTATTTGTCTCGAGGAGTGTTTGCTGCATTTCTGGCGATAAATCGTAGGTCCAGACGCTAAATGTACTGGTGGCATCGCGCAACATGAGGCCAAATGAAAGGTTTTTGGTTGGTTTGTACTGAAGTCCTGCATCGAGACCAAAACCTATGGCTTTTGCAAAATCACCAAGGTGCCTGTATAGCACCTTAGCACTGAAGCCCATACTGAGATTCTTGACGCGTGTCGGACGCGCTAAGGAGCCAATGAAGGCGTAATCAGCTGCATTGAACTGTTGCAATTGACTGTAGTCGATGTTGCCATTGTTGTCGATGAGCTGAGTGGTGTTATAAATGTTATCGATACCGAGACGAAGCATGTTAAGGGCAACTACATTGTTTCCGTTCAACTTGCGTGAGACACCGAGATAATCCTGAGCTGCGATGCCTCCAAAATAAGCGGCGTGCATCCCGGATATTTCTGTTTGTTGCACTTGCTGACTCAGGCCCGCAGGATTCCAAACACCCGCCAAAACGCCAGAAGTTTGGCCTACTACAGCAGAACCCATCCCGAGCGCATCGGCGCCCACACCCATATTGAGGTATTCATTGGCATACTTAGGATTGAAGTCTTGGGCAAACAAGCCAAGAGCACTAAAAAAAGCGAAGAATAAGGCGCAGAATTTATCAAACATGAGACAAAAACTCAAAATTGCACAAAAAATTGTGTTTTCTAGGTACTTTTACAAAAATGTCTCGCATGTTTGGAATTGCCAACCTCATTACCGCGCTTAATCTCTTAGGAGGTATTTGCTCCATCATTTTCAGCCTGAGTGGCCGCCTTGATTGGGCCGTTTACGCCCTAGCTGCCTCAGCACTTTTTGATTTCCTTGATGGCTTTGTAGCCCGCTTGACCCACTCAAACGGAGAACTTGGCAAGCAGCTCGATTCTCTGGCTGACCTCGTTAGTTTTGGTGTGGCACCCGGCATTTTCATGTTCGTGATGATCATTATTGGTATTGATACCGCTAACCTCATGCCAAACGCCGATGGCTTGAAAGCTTACCATGGTGTGGCCAGCGAATATGTGGTGGCGCAACTCATCGATTGGAAGGCTGCTTTTTTCTACGGCCGAGACAACGCTTTCAATGCCTCGATTAAATTTTTACCCTTTGTTGCGCTGATCATCCCCTTCTTTGCCATGTTTCGTTTGGCTAAATTCAACCTCGATCAAAGACAATCAGACCGATTCATCGGTGTCCCTACCCCTACTGCTACCATTTTCTTTAGCTTCTTTCCGCTTTATTTTTGGTTTGAAATCTCCAATTGGGGGCATCAAGCGAGCTGGATATATGCGCTGTTTGATTGTTACTCGCTAGCGGTCATATCGGTATTATTTTCTTTGTTAATGGTCAGCGAATTGCCACTTCTTGCCCTGAAATTCAAAGACTTCAGCTGGAAATCCAACCCTTACCGCTACTTATTGCTTGGCATATCGTTGATAAGTATTCCATTATTTTTGATTTGGGCCATTCCAATAATTGTACTTTTGTACTTGCTTTTATCACTTATTGAAAATTTCCAACTTAAAAAACATGAAATTCAAAGCTGAAATCGACGTCATGCCGCTAGACGCCCTCCTAGATCCTCAAGGAAAGGCAGTAACTAACTCCATGAAAAATATTGGTCTTCCGGAAATTGAAGGCGTTCGTATTGGTAAACATATCCGTCTATTTATAGAAGCTGCCAATAAAGAAGAAGCAAGCCAAAAGGTCGATACCGCCTGCAAAAAGATGCTCGCCAACCAAATCATGGAGAGCTATTCTTTTGAGCTCAGCGAAGCCTAAATCATGAAAAAAGGTTTCAGGACCTTTCAACCCCGATTCAATACCTGGGATACGCAACTGCATTTCCCGACCAACCCTCATTTTCTCAATGAGTGGCGCCTGCACATTGACGACGCACAAACGCAATTTGCTGGGCTTTCTATTGCCCAACGCGCCCAATTTTTAAATGATTTGGCAGCAAACTTTTTGAATGCCAAAGCTGAAATTTCAAAAGTTTATCTGCGTGAAAGCGGCTTGTCTAGCGAACGCTTTGAGGCAGAATTTGAACGCACGCACCGGACCATCTTGATTTTTGCCCAACATATTTTAAAAGTTGATTGGCAAAAAACAGAACGCTCCGAAACCGAAAATATCCAATTTTCCAAACAAACCTTACCGCTTGGAACCATCCTTGTATTAGGTTCTTCTAATTTCCCATTGGCCTACTCTACCCTTGGCGGCGACACCATTGCTGCGTTGGCCGCTGGGTGTTGCGTCGTACTCAAAGCACACCCCATGCATGCAGGCACGAGTAGCCTTGTAGCACAATGCATAGCGCAAACACTTCAACAATGGGCGCTCTCCCCTTTTGTTTTTAGCCATGTGTTAGATGATTCTTATTATTGGGCCAGTACTTTTGCCCAAGAAAGCGCCGTCAAAGCCATAGGATTTACAGGCAGCGTCAAAGGTGGTAGAGCCCTAATGGACCTCGCTGCTGCACGCCCTGAGCCTATTCCAGTTTTTGCCGAAATGGGCAGCTTAAACCCTGTTATTATTTCTCCAAATCATCACCAAGAAGCACTTGCGCAAATTGCCAAAAAGTTAGCCTACTCGATTTATACTGATGCTGGGCAATTTTGCACCAAACCCGGACTTATCTTGGTGCAAACAGAAGAAGCAAATATTTTTGAAAGTGTGCTGCTCGAAGAATTGGCTCATTTACCTGCCACACCCATGTTGCATCCTGATATTCATGCCAAATTTGAAGCCAGAAAAAGGCAAGTTTTTCAAAATAAAGGATTTACACGCGCAGAAAATCAAGAGCAACTTGAGGGTATTTTTGCGCGTTGGGGCATCGCAAAAACGCAACTCCAAGATTTATTCAATGCGTCTAGCGCCCTAGAAGAAGTATTTGGTCCGTTTGCAGTTGTCTGTAGCTACGAAAATATTGCTGATCTTACTAAATTATTCAATATCCTCGGTGGGCAACTGACGCTCTCGATTTTTACACAAGAAGCGCAACCAAATGTACAACTGCTTGCTGCTGCTCAAAAAATTGCGGGTCGCATCATTTTGAATGGCGTGCCAACAGGCGTTCGAGTTTTGGAAGCAATGCACCATGGAGGCCCTTACCCCGCAAGTAGTGATGCCCGATTCACGGCAGTGGGCCCTGACAGCATCAAACGCTTTACCAAAGAAATCTGTATGCAAGTGCACGACGCTTTGTGAAAAATAAAAAATTGCTCTATTGAATTTAACTCAATACGGGTCTTCAACTCAAACACCGGAAATCTTTGTATTTTTGAATTACAAAACTTTTTCAAATGGAAAATCAACCAACTGCTCCAAAATCAAATAGTTTCTATTTTGTTTTCATCTTCCTTTTACTCGCTGGTTTAGCAGGCCTTACCCTGGCTTGGTCAAGACAACGCGCAGCACTCAACACTTGTAAAAACAGCAATGCCGAATTACTTGCCGACATGGCCGATATGGAAAGTGCGCTGTCTGGTTATACAGGAACTATGAAACAAGATTTGAAGTCAGACCTTCAGCAAATGTTGCGCAATTACAACAAACTCATTGAAAAAGACGCAAGCAAGGCCGATAGTCTCAATGCACAAAAAGCACAAATCACCGACCTCCTTAGAAAACTAGACCGCTCCAAACTTACTGCCCGCGACCTCGTTAAGGCCCGAAAAGAAAATGAAACCTTGCGATCAATCATGCGCAGCTACGCCCGCACCATTGACTCCTTAAACACACTCAATATCGACCTCGGTAGCCGCCTAGAAGAAACCAATGTCAAACTCACCAATACATCCACAGAGCGCGACACCTATAAAAAACAGGCTGAAGAATCGCAACAACAAATCAAAAAAGGCAGCAAGCTTCAGGCCTACAACTTTAAGTCTGAGGCACTCAAACAACGCGTCAATAACACGATGGAAGTAACTGACCGCGCTAAAAATGCCGTGCAGTTCAGAAGTAGCTTTACACTTTCTGAAAATGTATTAACGAGCGCTGGCAAGAAGTATGTCTACATGCAAATTGTTGGGCCAAATGGCGAAGCGCTTCAGGCCAGCAGTAATTTCGTAACTGAAACAGAAAGCGGCAGCATCGCTTACACGCAACGCAAAGAAATCGATTACCAGAACCAAGCACTCGACCTGACTATTTACTACGAACTCAAAGGAGAAACGGCTAGCAAAGGTTTGTACCGCGTTCGCATCTACTGCGATGGGCAACTCATTGGTTCTGATAGCTTCTCTTTAAAATAAAATACAATTTCTCTTATCCACTCCAAAATCACTCCTTCATTCCTATGAGCTCCGCAATTGAACAAGGCTATGTAAACGCTGAAATAAATCAAAACGGTATTGCACGCATCACGTTCGGTCATCCTTTAAGCAATTCTTTACCAGGTAAGATCCTTCAAAAACTCGCCGATACCATTACCGAAGTAAGCGCCAATGATGCCGCTAAAGTATTGATCTTACAGTCTGAAGGAGAAAAAGCGTTTTGTGCAGGAGCAAGCTTCGACGAACTCATTTCTATTCAAGACCTTGAGACCGGATTGCAATTCTTTTCAGGTTTTGCCAAAGTCATTAATGCATGTCGTAAATCTAAAAAGCTGATCATTGGGCGCGTTCAAGGAAAGGCTGTCGGAGGTGGTGTCGGGCTGGCCTCAGCCACAGACTACTGTTTTGCCACAGCCCGTGCAGAAGTCAAATTATCAGAACTCGCTGTAGGAATCGGGCCTTTTGTTGTTGGACCTGCTGTAGATAGAAAAATTGGTTTGTCAGCCATGAGTGAGCTTGCTATTAATGCCAGTGAATGGCGCAGCGCAGCATGGGCACGAGAAAAAGGTTTATTTACCGAAATCTATGACACTATATCTGACATGGATGCCGCGATCGAAACACTCAGCAACAAACTAGCCAATTCAAACCCAGAAGCGATGTCTGCACTTAAAGAAATCTTCTGGCAAGGTACCGAAAATTGGGACGAACTTCTCATCGAAAGAGCAGCTATTAGTGGGCGTTTGGTACTCAGCGATTTCACCAGAGCTGCAATTTCTGCCTTCAAAGCAAAATAAAAGTAGAATTTTTCTGCTTTTGATTTGTAAATAAACACAATAGTTGTATCTTTGCACCCCTAATTTTAGGGAAATTAAGTTTTTTATTTAACAGAAAGAACCGTGAATACATTAAGTTACAGAACGTTAGCTGGTAATACCGAAACTGCCGATAAAAAGTGGTATGTTGTGGATGCTGAAGGTCAAACCGTTGGTCGTTTGGCAAGTAAAGTTGCCAAAATCATCCGTGGAAAATATAAAACCTGTTACACTCCGCACGCGGACTGTGGCGACAATGTAATCGTTATCAACGCAGAAAAAATTGCTTTCTCCGGGACTAAACTCCAAGATAAAGAATACGTGCGTTTCTCTGGTTACCCAGGCGGACAACGTTTTACATCTGCTGAGAACATGCTCAAAAATCACCCTGAGCGTCTTATCGAAAAAGCAGTGAAAGGTATGCTTCCTAAAAACACTTTAGGTCGCAAACTTTACACCAACTTAAAAGTTTATCAAGGTACTGCTCACAAACACGAAGCGCAGCAACCTGAATTATTGAATCTTGATACCCTCAAATAAATCGTATGGAAGTCATTAATGCATTAGGAAGAAGAAAAACAGCGGTAGCCCGCGTTTATTTAACTAAAGGAAAAGGAAGCATCTCTATCAACAAGCGTGAGATGACCGAATTTTTCCCAATTGACTTTCTTCAAGCTAAAGTTCACCAACCATTTGCACTTACTGGCACAGAAGGTCAGTACGACGTTAAAGTAAACGTTGTAGGTGGTGGTATCAACGGACAAGCTGAAGCGATTCGTCTTGGTATCTCTAGAGCACTTGTTGAAGTTTCTGCTGACTACAAACCAATGTTGAAAGTAGAAGGTCTCATGACACGTGATCCACGTATGGTTGAGCGTAAGAAACCAGGTCAACCAAAAGCAAGAAAGAAATTCCAGTTCTCGAAACGTTAATCCGTTTCAGAGCTCGTTTAGCATCCAAGCACTGCAGTACCTGCCTTTTGGCCCCTACAGTGTTGCTTTTAATTTTTAGGAACGTAAACAAAAACACAATATGTCTAAATTAACTTTTGAAAATCTCCTTGACGCAGGTGTACATTTTGGTCACTTAAAGCGTAAATGGAATCCTGCAATGGCTCCTTACATCTTCGAAGAGAAGAAAGGAATCCACATCATCGACCTCAACAAAACACTTGTTCACCTTGACCACGCATGTGCTGCAATGAAGCAAATCGCGAAGTCTGGTAAAAAAGTATTATTTGTTGCTACTAAAAAGCAGGCAAAAGAAATCGTTGCTGAGCGCGTAACTGCAGTTAACATGCCTTTCGTTACTGAGCGTTGGTCTGGTGGTATGCTTACCAACTTCCAAACGACGCGTAAGTCAATCCGTAAGATGACACTCATTGACAAAATGAAGTCTGACGGTACTTGGGACACACTCAACAAACGCGAAAAACTTTTCAAAAGCCGTCAACGCGAGAAACTCGAAAAAACTTTCGGTTCTATCGCTGACATGACGCGTCAACCAGCTGCAATTTTCATCATCGATATTTTGAAAGAACACATTGCGTTAGCTGAAGCACGTCGTTTGAACATCCCTACTTTTGCAATGGTGGATACCAATTCAAACCCTAAATTGGTTGACTTCCCTATTCCTGCCAACGACGACGCTACTAAATCGATTACCTTAATTATCGACGCAATTTGCGGCGCTATCAAAGAAGGTCTAGAAGAGCGTAAGAACTTAAAAGCAACTGACAAAGACGAAGCACCTGCAGAAGCAGCAGCTGAGACAGCGACAGAAAGCGCAGAATAATTCACAATTTAAACTCTTATAAAATGGCTATTACAGCTGCAGATGTAAACAAATTGCGCCAACAAACTGGTGCAGGGATGATGGATTGTAAAAATGCTTTGGTTGAAGCCAACGGTGATTTCGAAGCAGCCATCGATATTCTTCGTAAAAAAGGTCAAAAAATTGCTGCTAAGCGCGGCGGAAATGACGCTAAAGAAGGTGTGATCATTGCGCAAGCTAACGCAGACGGTACAGCTGGTGTGATCCTTACATTGAACTGTGAAACAGACTTCGTTGCTAAAAACGATGGTTACGTTTCTCTTGTTCAATCTTTAGTAGACATCGCGCTTGCTAACTTACCAGAAAGCGTTGATGCTTTAAAAGCACTTCCATACGACAGCCGTTTATCAGTTGACGAAAAAATTACTGAGCAAATTGGTGTTATTGGTGAAAAACTCGATTTATCTGCCTACGCAGTAGTTCGTGCAGCAAACGTTGTAGCATACAATCACCCAGGAAACCAACTCGCTACATTAGTAGGTTTAACTGTTGCTGGTGAAGAAGTTGCTGAAGCTGGGCGTCAAGTTGCGATGCAAGTAGCTGCTATGGCACCTATCGCTATCAACAAAGACGGTGTTGATCAACGCACCATCGAGCGTGAAATCGAAATTGGTAAAGAGTTAGCTATCCAAGAAGGCAAGCCAGCTGATATGGCTGAGAAAATTGCACTTGGTCGCTTGAATAAATTCTTCCAAGAAAATACCCTTTTAAGTCAAGCATTCGTTCGCGACAACAAAATGTCTGTTGAGCAATTCTTAAACAGCACAGCATCAGGCTTAACTGTTTCTGATTTCCAACGCTTCTCATTGAGCTAGTCTCATTTGAATCATAAAAAAAAGCTATCGAAACCGGTAGCTTTTTTTTTACCCCTGTTATTCTAAACTCGAATCATATTATATTTGTCAATCATATGAAATACAAACGCATTCTTCTCAAACTCTCTGGTGAATCCCTGATGGGCGATAAACAATTTGGTATTGATAACCAACGCCTCAATGTTTATGCAAGTCAAATCAAAGAACTTCATCACCAAGGTGTAGAAATTGCAATTGTAATTGGAGGTGGCAATATCTTTCGTGGCGTGCAAGCCGAAGAAGGCGGCATGGACCGCACTCACGGCGACTACATGGGTATGCTCGCTACTATGATCAACTCCATGGCCTTACAAGCAGCACTTGAAAGCGCCGGCATTAGTACGCGTTTGCAATCTGCCATTGAAATGAAGGAAATAGCTGAACCTTTTGTGCGCCGCAGAGCAGTTCGTCACCTTGAGAAAGGTCGCGTTGTAATCTTTGGTGCCGGGACAGGAAACCCATTCTTCACCACTGATTCGGCAGCTTCTCTTAGAGCAATCGAAATCAATGCAGAAGTCATTTTAAAAGGCACACGTGTAGACGGCATTTACACTGCAGATCCTTTCAAAGATCCGAGTGCAACTAAATTTGACCACATTACTTTTGATGAAGTTTATGCCCGTGGCCTCAATGTCATGGACATGACTGCATTTACACTTTGTAAAGAAAATAATTTACCAATCATCGTTTTTGACATGGATACGCCTGGCAACTTATTGCAACTCATGGAGGGTAAAAATGTCGGAACCCTAGTTAGTGCCTCATGACCGAAGAACTCAACATGATTTATGACGAATTCAAGGAATCCAATCAAAAAACCTTGAATCACTTAGAAAACGAATTGATTAAAGTCCGTGCCGGTAAGGCAAGCCCTGCTATGCTCAGCGGTGTAATGGTAGAATACTACGGTTCCATGACTCCCCTGCAACAAGTAGCTAACGTCAATACTACCGACGCACGCACTATCATTGTTCAACCTTGGGAAAAGCCTTTGCTCAACGATATCGCACGCGGTATCATCAATGCCAATTTGGGCCTTAACCCACAAAACAACGGTGAACAACTCATTATTTCAGTACCTCCTCTTACTGAAGAGCGCCGTCGTGATCTCGTAAAAAAAGCGAAAGCTGAAGCTGAACATGCAAAAGTTGGTGTCAGAAACAACCGCAAAGAAGCACTTGACATGATCAAAGACCTCAAAAATGACGGTTTATCTGAAGACATGGTAAAAGTTGCTGAAGAAGAGGTTCAAAAGATTACCAACAGCTACATCAAAAAAGTAGATGATTTAGTAGAAATCAAGGAAAAAGATATCATGACTGTCTAAGCAGTTCCATGACCTTTTCTTTGCTCGCTTTTTCGAGAAACACCAGTTTCTTATTGCTCAAAATCAAGAGTGGTATTTGTTTTTCAAGACACAAATCGATGTCGTGGCTCGAGAATATGGCCGTTCTTCTTGAGTCTGCTTGAATCCAAGATTGCAATTGATCTAGAAGTAATTCACGATTGAAATAATCTAAAAATGAGGCGGGTTCATCAAGTACCATTAACGGGGTATCCTGAACAATAGCTCGGGCTAAACTGCCTAATTGACGCTCGCCGTCGCTTAATTCCGGCGTGGGTTTTGAAGCCAATCTGGTGAGGTCCAAGCGTGCTATGACTTCCGTAATTTTATTTTGGTCGGCTGGTTGCAAGCGACCTAATGCACCCAAATAGGGTGAGCGACCCAAAGCCACATATTGGTACAAGGTCAGCGCTTCAATTCCATTGAACATACTTGCGACATAAGCAATTTCTCTTGCCCTTTGCACATGATCCTTGATAAGCTGATCAATGGAGTGCTTACCGATATCAAGATGCCCACCCAACAGCGGTAATTGCCCAATCACCGACTTCAATAAAGTAGACTTCCCTGAACCATTTCTTCCTATGAGCGCATATAGACGCCCTGAATCTAAGGCTAAATCCTCGACCTCAAGCAGTACTTGCGTATACCCAACTTGTACATTTTTGAACCTGATCATTGGCGTTTGAGCATTAAATAAGCAACATAAGGAGCTCCCAAGACTGCGGTAAGTACATTGACAGGTAAACTCATCCATGGATCTAACAAGAGAATCAAAACATCAACCACTACTAAAAATAGAGCACCAACGATTACTGAGAATAAAATGAGTGGTAAATGATCTTGGGTTTTAAGAAGGGCGCGTGCTAAATTTGGAACGGCTAATCCTACAAAAGCAATTGGGCCACAATAAGCGGTAATGCTACCCGCCAATAATGCAGTGAGAAGCAATACAAAAAAACGAACCCATTGAACTTGAATACCCAGTTGTTTTGCTTGGAACTCACCGATAACCAATGCATTGAGTGCCTTGACCATTAGCAGACTTCCTAAAATTCCAACACAAACCAAGGTGCTAAGCCAAGGTGCCTGAGCTGCACTGAGCTGCTGCAAAGAACCCATGTTCCAAATAAATAATTGCTTGACTTGTTCTGGTGCAGCTAAAGTTTGTAGTACCGATTCGATAGCGCCAGTAAAACTTGCAAACATGAGCCCAATAACAAGCAAAGATTGCAAACTACTTACTTTAGTTGAAATATAAAACATAAGTCCAGCTGCCAAAAATGCGCCTAACATTGCGGCGCTCACCAAACTCAATTGACTCAAAAGAATAGGACCTCCACCTAAAATAACCAACGCAATAAATAGACTTGCCCCCGAATTGACACCCAGAACATAAGGACCTGCCATTGGGTTTTGAAAAATATTTTGCATCAGTAAACCACTCAAAGAAAGCCCTGCACCCGCTAAGATGGCGCTCAATAATCGTGGTACCTGAAACTCCCAAAAGAGTAAGGCACTACTCATGTGGTCCTGACGCTGAAAAACCAAAAGATGAAGACTGGCTAATATAATTAGTGAAATCAGTGAAATCAGTAAGTAGTTCTTGGCTGCCTTCATTACTTTAACATGGCATAAAAGTGTAGTTTATTTTGCTTATGCTGAGCGATACGAATATAGTCAGATAACAACCAATCCGGATGAATTACTGAAAGTTCCCAACATTTATTTGTACTGTAAGCGGTATAACAATAGATCGGTCTCTTGAAAAACGGATAAAACTTTGCTTTTGGATTACTCGTCAAAATTTGATCTTTTGTTGGCAATCCAGGATTGAGCCAAATATTGATCAATGGTGCTTTTTTGAGCACAGTTGCAATGCTTTTAAAACAACTGCCTGAACCCCTTTCTGAAGAGAAAACATAAGCAATACCGGCATCTTTCAATAAAGTAGCCTCATAGCTATTACCCGCAGGTGCGATCCATTGATCTCCGTATAAATTACCACTGATCGCCACGGGTAATTGATTGGATTTATTGTGGGTCTTGGCCATTAATTTCAACTGATTGTAGCGCTTGACTATTTGCTCGTGTAGTGCTTTGGCCTGTTGGAACTTTCCGGTCAATACACCAAAAAGAAGCACCCACTCTGCCCGAGCAAGTGGCGTTTGCTCGCGCCATTCATAATTGGCAATCGTTAAAACACCTGCAGCTTTTAATCGTTTGAATTTTTGATCTTCCAAGCCAAAACCGCTATAGACCAATACATCTGGTTTGCTTTTGAGAATACTTATTGCTGAGATTTCTGCTGATCCGACGCGCAAGTCTTGAACACGATTTGTTGCCACTAATTTTTTCAGTTTTCCATCAAAAAGATATTCAAGATCAGGTATGGCACATATTTTTTCTTGTGCTTGAAGCGCAGAAAGCATTCCGACATGCGTAGAACTTAAGACTGCAATGCGCTGCTTGATTTTTTCGATTGTGAAGCTTCGAACCTGATCCGGATGATCAGGATGCTGAATCGAAACGCGAAAACCATGAGCCGAAGGCCAAATTTTTAGATATTGGCTGTATTGACAAACATTTGGTTTTGAAATGATAGGATGCGTTTGCTCCGTTTGACAGCCAAATAGCAAGCACAAAAAAACGAAAACTAAATACTTAGTAAGATTCCGAAGCATTTGGAAAATCACCAGATTGGACATCGTTTTTGTAGTCTTGGAAAGCCTTGAGCATGTGCGCATGTAAATTGTTGTACTTGCGCAAAAAACGAGGATTAAATTCGTTGTTGATCCCGAGCATGTCGTGAATGACGAGTACTTGTCCGTCTACTCCGTTTCCGGCACCGATACCAATCACGGGGATTGAAATCATTTGGGCAACTTTGGCTGCCAGGGCTGCCGGAATTTTTTCCAGAACGATAGCAAAGCAACCAACCTCTTCTAGCGCTTTGGCATCTTCAATGAGGCGTTGTGCTTCTTCGTCTTCCTTTGCTCGAACCACATAAGTACCGAATTTGTAAATGGATTGAGGTGTTAAACCTAAATGCCCCATGACGGGGATTCCAGCAGTTAGAATGCGCTTGATGGAATCAAGGATTTCCTGGCCACCCTCCATTTTTACGGCATGGCCACCGGATTCTTTCATGATTTTAATAGCGCTCGACAAAGCCTCCTTTGAATTCCCTTGGTAGGAGCCAAAAGGCATGTCAACAACCACTAAAGACCTTTTGACAGCTCTAACCACACTAGAAGCGTGATAAATCATTTGATCTAGGGTAATGGGCAAAGTGGTTTCGTGACCTGCCATTACGTTTGAAGCGGAGTCACCGACAAGGATCACATCGATGTTGGCTTCATCGACAATTTTTGCCATAGAGTAGTCATAGGCAGTCAGCATCGATATTTTTTGGCCAGCTTGCTTCATTTCAAGCAAGGTGTGTGTGGTGATTTTTTTGGGATTGCTAGCGTGTACAGACATGTCTTATAGTTTTTCTAGGTAAGCATTGACATTTTGCTCAATGCGAGCAACGATGTCTGAGGTGGCTGCTTTCTCAAATGATTGACCCGTTATGCGCTCATACAATTCAATATACCTCTCTGAAATCGTCTGAACGAAGTCGTCTGGCATATTTGGCATTTGTTGCCCATCAAGGCCTTGAAAACCGTTTTCAATGAGCCACTGACGCACAAATTCTTTGGATAATTGTTTTTGAGCTTCTCCTTTGGCCTGGCGCTCTTCGTATCCTTCTGCATAAAAATACCGAGAAGAATCTGGGGTATGGATTTCATCAATTAAAATGACTTCTCCATTTCGAAGACCAAACTCGTATTTGGTATCAACTAAAATCAAACCACGTGCAGCAGCCATTTGCGTTCCTCTTTCAAAGAGCGCTCGGGTATACGCTTCCATTTTTTCGTAAATCTCGGGGGCAACCAAGCCACGTGCCAAGATTTCCTCTCTTGAGATATCTTCGTCGTGACCCTCTTCTGCTTTTGTTGCTGGCGTAATGATTGGTGAAGGCAAGCGGTCGTTTTCTTGAAGACCTTCAGGCAAGGCGACTCCGCACAGTATCCTTTTACCCGCCTTGTATTCACGCGCAGCATGCCCAGCCAAATAGCCGCGAATTACCATTTCGATACGAATAGGTTCACATGCATGACCAATTGCGACGGAAGGATCTGGCGTAGCAAGTAACCAATTTGGAACGATATCTTTAGTGGCATCTAGAAAAAGTGTTGCTACCTGATTGAGCACCTGACCTTTGAAAGGAATGCCTTTTGGCAAGATATGGTCAAAGGCAGAAATGCGGTCGGAGGCCACCATGACGAGTAAGCCGTTGTCTAGGGTATAGACATCGCGAACTTTTCCGTTGTAGACATTTGTTTGACCTTTGAAATGAAATGAATTGCTGGTAAGGGCTTGCATGTGTTTATTGAGAAATTTAAAATTATTGTTCTTTTTGAGCTTGTTTTTCTAGCTTTTCTTGTTTGTCTTTTTGTTCTTGAACATCAAAAGCTTCAATGATTTGTTTGACCAAGCGGTGTCTGATGACATCACTTTGGCCAAGGCGGATAATTTGAATGTCATCAATGTCTTTGAGCACATCAAGTGCATATGACAAGCCCGAGCGTTGCTTTGATGGTAAATCTACCTGCGACATATCACCTGTGATTACAAATTTGGCAGTCATGCCCATTCGGGTCAAAAACATTTTCATTTGCATTTGGGTGGTATTTTGGGCTTCATCTAAAATGACAAAAGCTTTGTCTAAGGTACGGCCACGCATGAAAGCAAGTGGAGCAATTTCTATGACACCAAATTCGATCATGTCAGCTAGCTTTTCAGCCGGAATCATGTCGCGAAGGGCATCGTAGAGCGGCATAAGGTAGGGGTCGAGTTTTTCTTTGAGATCTCCGGGTAAAAAACCAAGGTTTTCGCCTGCCTCAACAGCTGGGCGCGTAAGGATAATGCGTTTGACTTCTTTGGCCTTGAGTGCCCTGACAGCCATAGCCACCGCTGTATAAGTTTTACCAGTTCCGGCAGGGCCTACTGCAAATACCATATCTGATTGCATCACAGCTTGAACCAACTTTTTCTGGTTGACGGTCCGGGCTTTGATTTTGACACCCCCATTACCATGAACAAGCGTTTCAGAGCCGTCGTCATGAGAGAGCATCTTGGCACCATCTTGCAACATGAGGTTATCGATGTTGTTTTCAGTCAGTGTATTGTAGCTGTGATAGTGCTGCACAAAAAGCGCGAACTTGCGTTCAAATTCGTCCATCACTTCTTCATCACCTGCAATATTGATTTCATTTCCACGCGCCATCACTTTGAGCTTTGGGAAATAGCTCTTGATGTGTTTCAAATTTGAATTGTTAATGCCATAGATTTCGGCCGGATTCAGACCTTCTATGCTGATATGACGCTGTCCTGAACTCAATTTATTTCTGGTATTTATGGAGTGATTTTAGTGATTTCAATTACTTTTGGTAAAATTATAAATTTCTGAGCACAAAGTCGCTTCCAAAGCTATGCAAATCATTACGCTCACCACAGACAACGGCTACCAAGATTACTACGTCGCAGCCATTAAAGGAGCTTTGCTGCAGGTACTTCCTGAAGCGCACATCATCGATATTACCCATCACATCACTCCTTTCAATGTCAGTGAAGCTGCCTTTCAATTGCGCTGCTGTTTCGAAGACTTTCCTGAAGGCACCATCCACATCATTGGAGTCGATGCTGAACCCAATTTTGAAAAAGGCCGTGAATCTCTACCCGCCATCATGAAATACAAAGGGCACTATTTCATTGGCTCAGACAACGGTTTCTTTGGCAGTCTGCTAGATGAAGCATTTCCAGATGAATTTTATACCTACACTGCCATCGCAGAACAGAAAGTGGCCTGGCGCTTCACAGAAAAAAATTGTTTTGTCGATTTAGCAGCCAAGATTACAAATGGCACCCCAATATCTTCTTTTGCAACGCCTTCAAGAGCTTACAAACGTGCATTTGAGCACAAACCTGCCATCGATCAATTACTGATTCGTGGGGCAGTGGTACACATCGATGCATTTGGAAACCTCATCACAAATATAAGTAAGGCTGATTTTGAACGCTTCGGAACCGACATTCCTTTTACCATCAAGTACATGAAGAAGGAGTACTTTATCGATGAAATCTCAGCAACATACAATGCGGTCTCTCAAGGAGAACGTGTAGCGCTTTTCAACAGTGCAGGGCTGCTCGAAATAGCGATTAACCGAGGAGCCAACGAAGGATTTGGTGGCGCTAGCAAACTTTTTGGCATGCGCATCGGTGACCCCGTGCACATTGAATTCACGCCACAAGGCTCTAAAGAAAATATTCAATCTTTATTTTGATGCTCACAAGAGTTGTTAAACTTACATTTCAGCAACAATATTTAAGCGATTTTTACGCTCATTTTGAAACCGTAAAACACCAAGTGGCACAATTTCCGGGTTGTCTAGGCATGAAACTATTGAGCGATATGAACGAGCCAAATGTCATTTTTACCTATTCAGTTTGGGAAAATGAGGCCGCTCTTGACCAATATCGAAGCTCCGAATTATTTTTATCAATTTGGCCTCAAATCAAGCCCTGGTTTGCGCAGCGGGCCGAAGCATGGAGCCTCCAAGAAAATTTTAACGGATTTATTCACTAAAAAATAGTGCTTAAGTAAAATAGGTCCTTACCTTTACTGAAATTAATATTATCATAATGAGTAAAGGACATGTAAAATTTTTCAACGAAACTAAAGGTTTTGGTTTCATCGTTGAAGAAGACACGAACAAAGAATATTTTGTTCATGTTACCGGTTTGGTAGACAAAATCAAAGAAAATGACGAAGTTGAATTCGAATTGCAAGAAGGTCGTAAAGGCTTGAATGCTGTGAATGTGAAACAAGCATAATAAAAGATTGAGTGTATCTAAATTCCCGCCCCACAAGGCGGGAATTTTCGTTTATAGATATTTGTTAAATTTGACAACTCAAACAAAGCTATGCGCGCCTTATTCCTAAAAGAAATATCTAGTTTCCTTAGCTCGATCATCGGCTATGTGTTTATCCTGATTTACCTCATTGCCTCCGGGCTTTTTCATTGGATATTATCCTACAACACCAACCTACTCGAAGGTTCTACCGCTGACCTCATCCCTTTTTTCAATATGTCGCCGGTCATTTTCCTGATTTTGATTCCGGCCATTACCATGCGCTCTATTGCTGAAGAACGCAGAACGGGCACTATAGAACTCTTGCTCACGCGTCCAATTTCTGATTTTCAGCTCATTTTTGCCAAATACTTAGCTGGTGTAGCATTGGTCTTCGTGGCCATTTTACCGACAATTGTCTATTTAGTCAGCATGTACTTTTTAGGAGCACCCGTAGGCAACATCGACCTTGGCGCTACCTTTACTTCTTACGTGGGCTTGCTGCTGTTGGGTGCGGCGTTTGTTTCTATCGGTATGTTTGCCTCTGCACTCACCCAAAGCCAAATCGTTGCGTTTATATTGGCAATGTTTATGTGTTGGGTTTTTTATGATGGATTTGAACTTCTTGGCAATTTTAGCCAAATAGGTGGCCTTGACTACCTGATCAAATACATCGGTATCGCATTCCATTACGAAGCCATTAAAAAAGGTGTCATCGATAGCAGCGATATCATTTATTTTCTGAGTCTAAATGCGCTCTTTTTAATCGCTTCGCTCACCGTTTTGAAAACCCTCAAGAAATAGGTTATGAAATTGAATTGGAATAAAGGTCTTTATAACTGGACAGTTCTTGGGCTTTTGGCAGCCGCTCTCATTTTAGTCAACCTCATTGGTTCGATGCTATATTGGAAGCTCGATATGACCAAAGACCAACGTTATTCTTTGGCACCAAGCACTGTCAATTATCTTGCCGACAACCAAAACTTTGAAAATCGTATCAGTATTCAAATATACCTCGATGGCAACATGCCTTCAGAATTGAAGTATTTTCAAAACGCACTCAAAGATAAACTCAAAGATTTCAAACGCATTGCCGGCAACCGGATAGAATTCCTTTTCACAGACCCCAACGTAGGCACTGAGGACGAAATCAATGCGTTGCGCTCACAACTCTATGACCGCGGACAAGGAATCATGCCGCTCGAAATTTTATACATGAAAGACGGCACCCAAAGTCAAATGTTATTATTTCCGGGCGCTCTTCTATCGTATAGTGTCAACGGTATTACAAAAGAAGGGGTGGTGCAATTTTTACCCGGCACCCAACCTGGCAGGCCTTACAGTCTTGATCAGATGGGCGAAGTCATTGAAAATGCTTTGAACAACCTCGAATACAACCTGCTTTCAGCACTGCGCCGCCTCACGCAACAAACCAAACCTACCATTGCATTTCTTCAAGGTCATGGTGAATTGAGCTACCCTGAAACACTCAGAGCTCGCGCACTTATTTCACCCTATTACAACATCACAGATGTCACACTCAATGACAGCCTTGCTGCACTCAACGATGTCGATGGCCTGATTATCGCAGATCCACAGACGCCTTTTTCTCAAAAAGACCTCTATTTAATTGACCAATTTGTCATGCGCGGCGGTAAACTGATGTGCTTTGTAAATACACTTGCACTCAATGAAGACACCTTGAATTCAAAAGGTATGACGCATACCACGCGTAAAAATCTTTTACTAGATAGGCTTCTTTTCGATTACGGCATCAAAATCAAAGAAAATTATGTCCTTGACGCCAATTGCGCACCGAAAATCGTTCCTTTCGCTGAAACAACCTATTTACCTTGGTTTTTTCACATGTTGGCTACGCCTAGCCAGCATCCAATTACCCGAAACGTAGATCCTATTTCTTTGAAATATGCCAACGAAATTGAATTTGTTCAGCTTCCTAAAGCACAACTCACCCCTATCCTCACGAGTTCGAGTAATTCCATTCCTACCGGCTTGCAACCATTAGTAAACTTAGCTCTACCGTTGAATTACGGTAAAAATCCGATCCTTGTAGAAAATCCAGAAGATGAAATCAACCGTTTGTGTGTGGCTGGCTTATCAGAAGGGTTTTATCAATCGCACTTTAAAAATAGAATTGTCGGTGAGTTTGCCAATAGCAAGGATGTCAATTATTTGGAGGAGAGTCAAAAAGAAACCAAGGTTTTGGTTGTTGGGAATGGTACGTTCATCAAAAACACCTACGATTCTATTCTCGACCCTAAAAAACTCAATAGCTATCTCTACCGTCCGCTCAGCCTCAATGAACTAAAAGTCGATGCTGAATTGGCACAAAGACGCATCCCGCTTATTTTCGGTAATCAAGAACTTTTTCAAAATATGGTCGATTACATGATGGGCGACAACTCTGTCTTGGATATCCGCAGTCGCCAGATCGACATTAAGGAAATCGACAAAGAAAAAATTAAGTCCGCATCTTTATTTTACAAAAGCATCAATATGCTCTTGCCATTGCTCCTAATTTTGGCTTTGGCTTTTGTCATGAATTGGATTCGCAACAGAAAATACGCACGTAAACACTAAACTAGCATGAAGAAAAAAGCAGGTATTGTTATCCTACTATTGGTTGTTTTAGGCGGCTTGGCATGGTATGCCTTGCAACTGAATGCAGAACAAGGAGGCTCTGATACAAGAGCTTTTAATTTCAAAATTGAAGACACCACATCCGTTACACGAATTAAAATCACCGATGCTTTCGGGCAGCAATTTACACTCGTCAAAAAAGAAAATACCTGGACCGATGAAAAAGGTGGCTGTATTTCTCAAGCAAATGTCTCCTTGATTTTAGAGGCGCTCAACAAAATTGAATTCAAAGGATATTTAGCCAAAAACGCAGAAAAACGTTTTACTGAACTGATGGCTACTTCCCACATCAAAGTCGAGATAGAACAAGATGGCGAATGGACCAAAACTTGGTACTTGGGCCCCGCAACTCCAGATCATTATGGGCAAATTATGCTACTTGAAACCGCAGACGATGGCAAAAGCGATATTCCCGTCATGATGAAAATTGCCGGAGTTAATGGCGTTATTGATCCTCGTTTTTTTGCAGATCCACGTCAATGGGCATGTACCCAAATCATGGCCCTGCGAATGGATGACATCAAAAGCGTGAAAGCTAAATTTCTGAAAGAACCATACCGAAACTTTGAAATCGTACGTAAAGCCAATCAATATCGCGTGACACAAAATGGTGTGGCATTGCCTTTCCTTGATACAACCAATGTTTTCAGATACCTACAAGGGTTTCAAAAGATTCATTTTGAGCAAAAAAACTTTACGCTTTCTGATCGTCAAGTAGATAGCGTTAAAAAAAGCACAGCATTTTGTGTGCTAGACGTCAAAACTAAGTACGAAAACATTCACCTGAAAATGTTCCGCATCAAAAGTCAAGAGGAGCAGCGCAATGAATTTGGAAAGTTAGTCAACATGGACATGAACAGTTTTTGGTGCGAGCTTCCTGACGGTGAATTGGTCAAGTGTCAGTACCACGTATTCAACCCACTTATTTTAGGACACGTATTTTTTACTGATATGGAAAGACGTTTTCCTGATTCTTTGAAGACTGTAGGCTTGCAATAAGCAACTTAACAGCAGGTTTTTACGTTATAGCAACCATGACCCTGCAACTGCGCCTTTTCACGCTTTTTCTATCCATATACTATGGATCAATCTTTGCGCAAAGCCCAGTAGCTAATTTCACAGCAACTCCTCTTACGGTTTGCGTAGGTCAAAACGTCACTTTTACCAATACCTCAAGTGCTAACGGAGGTCCTGCCCTAAGTAGCTATCAATGGGATTTCGGCGATGGCTCAGCAGCTACTAGCACGAATGCAACACATGCGTTTTCAAGTGCAGGGACCTTCACTATTACACTTGTTGCAACCAATGCCAATGGTGTTGCAGACGCAGAAATTAAACCCGCCTACATAACCGTCAATCCCTTGCCAAATGTCAATTTTTCAGCAAATGGCCTCGGTTGCACCGTGCCACTTACCTTAAGTTTTGCGAACAGTTCTTCGCAAGGTGCTAATTTTTCACAAGCTTGGAATTTTGGAAACAACCAAAGCTCAACGCTTTACACGCCACCGAGTATAACCTACAATACACAAGGAACTTTCCAGGTTGTTTTGACTGTAACCAACAACAATACGGGTTGCGTCAATACCCAAACCCAGGCAATTGTAGTTTCTAACTTTCAAGCAGGCATTACTGCCCCTACTGTAGGCTGTGTGGGGCAAAGCATCGCTTTTCAGGATAATTCAACAGCAGGTGCTAATAGTTGGGCCTGGAACTTCGGAAGTGCGGGGCAAAGCAATGCTGAAAACCCGAGTGTCACCTACAATTCGCCCGGTACATACACAGTAAGTCTTACTGCCCAAAACACCAATTCGGGTTGTAGCGCCAGCACAACCCAACAAATTACCATACAACCCAACGTTGTCCCTAATTTTTCAGCCAATCCAACAGCCAATTGTGCACCAGGTAGCATTCAATTCATTAATAATACGACGCTACCAGGAACCTACGTTTGGAATTTTGGTGATGGGCAAACCTACACCGGCGCAACGCCACCCGCTCATATTTACCAACAAAGTGGGCTCTACGATGTCAGCCTCACCTATACGTCAAACGCCGGCTGTTCAGGTACCCAAACACTGCAAGATTATATTGAAATTACTCCGGTAGAAGCTGGTTTTTTTGCCCTTGATACAGGAGGTTGCGCGCCATTTACAGTCCAATTCATTGACACTTCTTTTACGCCAAGCAACCCAATTGTTTCATGGCAATGGAATTTTGGTAATGGCCAAATATTTAACGGACAAGTACCTCCTGCACAAACCTACGGCGTCGGTTTGTATGATGTTTCGTTAATTATTACAACGGCATCTGGTTGCAAAGACACCATTATCAAAACACCATATGTAACTGTTGGAGACATCGACTCAGTGAGTTTTACCTACAATCCAAACATTACCTGTTCGAATGACGACGTTGAGTTTACTTCTGAATTTTACATTTCCGTTCCTTATGATACCAGTGAAATCTCTTATTTATGGGATTTTTCACAAGGCATCAGCACCCAAGACGACCCCAGTTTTCAGTTTTCACAAGACACTGGTTATGTCGACATTACTCTCTACGTAAATTTCAGAGGTTGTATAGATTCTACCACCATTGATTCTGCGCTTTATGTGTTGGCGCCTATCGCCATGTTTAATCCAAACACCAGTCTTGTTTGCAATCCGAGTAGCTTTCCCGTTCTTATCCAATTTCAAAACACTTCCCTTGACGGAGAGCTAACCGACAGCGTAGCCATGCACTACGAATGGAACGATGCAAGCCCCAATACCTATTTCAACGATGCACAACTCGATTTACCCAACGGCGGCAATACCTCCCACGGATTTAACAATTACGGAACTTATCAGGTAGAGCAAGTCGTGCATAATTACACAACCGGCTGTTCTGATAGTATTTCATTAGCCATCACCATTTCTCAACTTCAATCCAATTTTTTACTCCCAGACGATACCATTTGTAAAGGAGACGCCATTAGCCTTACCAATCAAAGTACAACCTGGAGTGCACATCCAGTGAACGATTGGTATTATTCTTTTGGCAATGGACAGCAAATTCATAACGGACCAAATGTCAACTATGTTTATCCTGCAAGTGGCACTTATAATATCAGTTTACTTGTTTTCAATACGGCAGGTTGTACCTCCACAAGTAGCCAAACAATTTATGTCGCAAATAAACCTGTTGCAGGATTGCTTGCAGCCAACTATGCAGGATGTTCCCCCTTTCCCGTAAGCTTTACAAATACCAGTTTTAGCATCACAAACGGTTTGCCACTAGCTAGTTTCACCACCACATTTTCAGACAACAACACCAGCCTTACTACTAGCAATGTGAATCAGCCGATCAATCATACTTTCCTTGGAAATGGCGTTTATACCGCAACACTCACTGCAACCGATATCAATGGTTGTATTTCTAACCCAGCGACTGTTCAAATTACGCTTACCAAACCTACGGCTCTCATTGCATCAGATACTATAATATGCAACCTTGATAGTAGCACGATCGCAACGCTTAGTAGCGGCCAAGGACCACTCGCTTATGAATGGTACATCGGAGCAAATCCAACTACCTCTGACAGTTTACTATTATTGAATCAAGCGGCAATAAGTAATGGACTCTTCTCAACTTTCCCTATTTCTTTGGTGGTGACCGACGCAAATGGTTGCCAAGACAGTGTCTCACAAACGATTTATATATCCACGCCAAATGCAAGTCCTTCTTACACTTTTTCAGGTGCTGCGATCAATGCCAACGGTGAATATAGTTGCCCTCCATTATTCTGTAATTTCACGGATCAGTCCACCAGTATTGGAACAATCACAAATTGGAATTGGTCTTTTGGTAATGGCAATAATTCTGTTTTGCAAAATCCAGCGAATACTTTAGTGACGAGCGGCTCATTTACGCTCAACTTTTTAGTCACAGATGAATATGGTTGTACAGACGACACCACAGTAGCAAATTATGTTTCAATTGGTGGCCCACTCGGCACACCCACTTGGATTCAAGACAACACGGTCTGTGCGCAAGGGGCTTTATTTACCATTCAAAATCCAGCTAATATTGATTCGGTGAGTTGGAATTTAGGTAATGGTATCTGGATTGCTGATAGTCTTGAGTTTTCCTATTTTTATCCAAGCACAGGCACCTATAACCCGAGTGTTACTGTATATGATACCGCTGGCTGCCAAATTCTCTACTTACTGGATCCCCTCACCGCAAGTTTGAGTGGCCTTGAAGTGCAAATTAGTGCCAATCCGGTCTATGCCAATATCAATCAAATCATCCAACTTTCTGATGCCAGCGTGAGTTTAAATCCTGTTCAGACCTGGACCTGGATTTTCCCAGATAGCAGTGCCAGCTATTTGCAGAGCACGGACCAAAGTATTGCATTTGGCACTGGTGGCCCCCAAGAAATTGGATTGGTATTAGTAGACAATCTTGGTTGTATTGACACCGCGTTTATAACAGTTTATGTTTCGGATCCTGATATTTGGGTACCGAATGTCTTTACACCCAACGGTGACGGTATCAACGATGTGGTTACCTTACCCTACCCTTCTTTTAAAACCTACGATATCCAAATTTTAAATCGTTGGGGGCAACTCCTTTATGAACTCAAAGATCAAACTGGCATTGCTGTTTGGGATGGCTATGACTTCAATGGTCAACTCCATACAGATGGTGTTTTCTTTTACCACCTGAAAGGTGAAATGCTAGGCGGCACCCTCATCGACAAACATGGCTTCATTCATTTAGTGAATGGAGAGTAGACCTATAACCACTAGAAACAAAAAAGCCCCGAAGAAATCTTCGGGGCTTTTAGAAGTGGTACCTCCAGGAATCGAACCAGGGACACAAGGATTTTCAGTCCTTTGCTCTACCAACTGAGCTAAGGTACCAGCTTTTGGTGGATGCAAATTTAATACATTTTTACGCTTTCTCACAAGTTAAAAGCTAAAAAAGTTCAAAAAAGCTAAGTATTTTTGAAGATGCCTGTTTCTAAACAAGTTTATTTACTCGATGCCGGGAATACACAAATCAAGATTGCCTTGGCTCAAGAAGGTCTGATTCAATGGGTTAAGCGTTTTGAGCTCAGTCAATTTCCTTTGCACAGTTTGGATAGTAACATCCCTATGGTCTTTTCGTCTGTAGTTCAAGAAGAATTCAACAATACTCTTCAATCATTCTTTACAACTTGTTTTGAAGTGAATCAACAACAGCAGCTACCGTTTACTATGGCTTATAAAAGTCCTGAGACACTTGGTAAAGATCGTTTGTGTAATGCGGCGGCACTTTCCCGATTGGCCCCTGGCAAACCAAAGCTTGCTTTAGACCTCGGAACATGTATCAAATTTGATTTCGTGACTGCCCAAAAAGAATATTTAGGCGGTTCTATTAGTCCGGGCTTACAAATGCGTGCAAAAGCACTCGCAACCTTTACAGCAAAACTCCCTGAATTGGCCATCCATCGAAGTACCCAAGTAATTGGTAATGACTCAAAAAGTAGCATGGAAATAGGCACCTATTTAGGGTGGCAAAAAGAAATCGAAGGTATGTTAGCAACCTATTTTAACGTTTATCCAGACTTACAAGTATTTATAACGGGTGGAGACGCCAAACATTTTGATATGGGCCAAAAAAATGGCATCTTTGTACACGAAAACTTAACGCTCGAGGGCATTTTGGCTCTTTATTTATCGCATGAATTATAAACTTCCCCTCATCATTTGCTTTTTTTGGATGCTCAATGCAAACGCGCAATCCATCACCGCAGAACCAGCAAGCTTTTATGGCCTCGGTGAAAAAAGCACCAAAGGCCATGCTGTATTTGATGCGCTCGGAAAAAATGCCATAAACGTACTCGATTCCGGGATTCTCAATCATAATAATCCAGCGAGCTACAATCGATTGAGCAAAGGTTCGACATTATATACACTTGGTTTGCATTCAAGACAATCATGGTATCAAAGCGGTGGAATCAAGCAATTCAACGCCACACCTATGGTCGAAGAATTTACGCTTGGTTTTAAAATCAGCAAACAAATGGGCTTGTCTTTTGGTCTTAGACCTTACAGTTCTCGAGGATATCAAATCACCGAAACAATCTTTACCGGCCTGGACTCTCTGCGTTATAATTATACAGGAAAGGGAGCCATCCAAGATCTTTACGTGGGTTACTCTTTCGGAATCATCGAAAAACCGAAAACCAAATTTGCCATTGGTGCAAATGTTTCCTACCTCTTTGGTACCTTGATCAATGAACGCAGCTCAACACTTTTAACAGGCGCTAGCACTACAGGCGGGATTGAACGCAACTCACTCATTGTGCGTTCCAATTCTATTGACCTTGGCACCTATTTCACCCAAGCACTTGGAAAAAAACACAGCATCACGCTCTCTGCAGTATACCAGCCACAAATGCTTATGAAAGCTGATTTGCTGAAAGAACTTTATAGCACGGCAACAATTAATGTTCCCTCAAGCTACGATACCATCGATTATGTTTCCCAGCAATTCAGAGCTACAGCTGCACAAAGCTGGCAGGCCGGATTTGCTTACAGTTGGAAACTACCAAGCTACAAAAGACAAACCCGAGAATTACATCCATTATTACAACTTTACGGAAGTTACGCTTCTTACGGAGACCTCTCACAAAATGAAAACCTCATTACTGGCTTTGACCAAAGTTTACACTCCAAAATAAGCTTCGGAGTTCAATTTCAGCCCGAATATAAAGTACTTGAAAATCTAGCTACTCTAAAGGCTTTTGAAAAACTGAGCTACAGAGCAGGGTATTACCAACAAACATTGCCCTACCTCAGCAATGGACAACAATACCAGGAAAGAGCCATTACTTTAGGATTTGGCTTGCCTTTATTAGCGCAAGTTTCTCTTTCTTCGCTCAATGTAGGCTTTACCTTAGGGCAGCGTCAAATTCCAAACACCGATTGGTCTGAGAATTTTATTGGCGCACGAGTGAGTTTCATTATGGCCCCTTCGAACTTTGAAAAATGGTTCCGCAAGCGACAACTCGACTAACTCTTCGTTTTCTCAAGGGCCTTCTTCCGGGTTTGCTTGCTATTTTCTTGGTAGCCTGTGAAAATGATGTAGCAGTTGTTCAGCAAATCAGTTTCGATCAAGATGCACCTACCGAAACCACCAAAAACTTAGTATTAACCTACGCTGAAGAAGGTTATGCACGCGTTGAAATACACGCAGCGCTTGCCGAAACTTACCGCAACAACGAGCAGATCACTCAAATCAAAGACAGTCTTAAAGTGTACTTTTTCAATGAAAAAGGAGCTGTCGTTTCGACCCTTAGTGCGCTTTATGGCCAAATCAATTATAGTACAGGTGAGCTTATGGTAAAAGACTCCGTATGTTTATATAACCATCAAAAAAAACAGCGGCTAGAAACCGAAGCACTCTACTGGAATCAAAAAGATAGCAGCATATACACGCATGCACCAGTGATTATTCGATCGCCAAAAGGAAGGCTAATTGGCAAAGGAATTCGGACCAAACAAGATTTCAGTTCATATGTACTACTCGAACCAATTGGTTCTTGGCAACTAGATAAAAATCAAACTATACAATAATGGCACAAAAAGATTTCATTTCTCGTTACAATGTTATTTCAGGCTACTTTTGGCTAGCTGTAGCAGCCCTTAGCTTCTTGACCATTTGTTTTAAAATTGCCACAGAGGGCGCTCAAACTTGGGCAGCGTATTTCATCATACCTGCGATGGCACTCATCATGTATTTCACAAAAAAATGGATGATGAAGCGCATGCAAAAACACTTGCAAGAAATGAAAGATCTCCAAGAAAAATAGGTGTAAAATGCCAACTAATTTGTAACCTTTTTGACTTAAATCGGTCTTAACACATACTGTGAAATTTCTACTTCTCTTCCTTATTTTTAGTGTTGGACCTGCTTTCGGGCAACGGCTCCTGAATGGTGTAGTGAGTAATGAGCAAAACCTACCTATTGCCGGAGCTGAAGTATTTGTCAAAAATGCCACAGATTTGCGCACAGTAGCAGATCTCAATGGCTACTTTGAAATGTATCTCAATCCGGGCGAATATTATTTAGTTTTTTCGGCCGATGGTTACCAAGACCGCGAATTATATCTTGGAATGAAAGACCAAGATACACGTCGGGATATCCAATTGTTTCCGATGAAGTTATCAGAGGTACAGGAAATTAAAGTGAGTGCGAAAAAGATGAATGTTGGGCGTGATAAAATCATGAAAGTGGTCGAAATACGCGAACAAATTAATCCATGGTCTTACCCACATGAGGTAGATGTTTACATCAAGGCTACCGAACAACGAGACCACATCGTCAAAGAAAATCCTAAAGCACAAGAAAAGAAAGAAAAACAAGAAGCAAAGTCCAATGAAGGGGACTTACTCAATGAAGCGCCAAAGGTGCCGGAGTGGCTCAACAAACTGCAACTTGCAGAGGTACAGCTCCATCGTTCATATTCACCTCCAAATCAGGTAAAAGAAATTAGGAATGCATATAAGGCTTTAGGAGATGTTTCTCAGTTATATTACACAACCACGGTTAAATCTAATTTCAATTTTTTTGAAAACCTTTTGCACCTTGACGACTTGCATCAAACACCTGTGAGTTCACCGATTTCCACTCCTGGTATTGTGGCTTACAAATACAAGCTCGAAGAGAAATATGAAGAAAATGGGCGCATGATTTCCAAAATCAAGATCACACCGCGCAACACAGCTACCTCAACTATGGAAGGTTATATATGGGTGGTTGATACATTGTGGTTGATCCAGAAGCTCGACCTCACCATGAATAAGGGGAATTTATTGATCTACGATTATTTTCGAATAGAACAAGAATACAGCCTCCAAGGCGACACTTTATGCGTACTTGACAGACAAGTCTTGACATATGGGGTCAAATACAAAAATGAAGTGAGTCAGTGTAAAACAGAAGCAATCTATTCCAATTACAATTTCCAACCTTCATTTGCTAAAAAATACTTCAATGCGGAAGTAGCAGTCACGGAACAAGCTGCCTATGAACGAGACAGCGCCTATTGGGAACAAAAACGCGGGATTGCCCTGACAGACGAAGAAATTAAATTTATTCGCGCCAAAGACTCTATCCGTGATTACATGAATCGCAAAGAGTATTTAGACAGCGTGGATGCCGTTTTTAATAAAATAACAGCGCTGAAAGTTCTTTGGTTTGGCGTTGATCACCGCAACCGCGACAAAAAACAACAATTCGGTTTTGGCTCAGTGGCCTCCACCATACAACCTATCAATATTGCTGGCCCTCGGATTACTCCTAGTTTTGATTACTTCAAAAAGTGGAAAGATGAACGTACCTTGGATTGTTATACCCGTATTTCGTACGGATTCTTAAACGGTGATTGGAAAGGAGACACCTGGTGGAGGTACCGTTTTGATCCTTTTCATTTTGGTTTTTTTCGCGTGGCTATCAACCACGATTTTGACGTCATCCGGGGCTATGATGCCATCACACAAATTTATAAACGCGATAACTTTTTTGAATCGACAAGATTGAATTTAAACCTTGAATACGAGCTATTCAATGGGTTTTATGCCTACGCCAACACTCAATATACCAAGCGCCGAAGCCTGGATGGCTATGAATTCTTGAACGGAATCGACGAAGCCCTGCCCAACAATGACCCGTTGGCTTTTGATCCTTACGATGCTTTTATATTAAACATTGGTGCTTCCTACACACCCGCGCAACGCTACATGCGAGAGCCTTATCGAAAAGTAGTTTTAGGATCAGCTTACCCAACATTTTCTGTTCATTTAGAACGCGGTTTGCCAAACGTTTTCAAGAGTGTTGTAGACCATGCTTACCTTCAGGTAGAAGTGATGCAAAATTTCAAAATCGGAACCATCGGAACCTCCTCCTACCGTGCATCAGTAGGAAAATTTCTGAGTGCAAGAGCAATCTATGAGCCCGACTACAAGTTCCAAAGACGCAGCGATCCCATTTGGTTTTCGAATCCTCTTTATTCTTTTCAAGGATTTGATACCACCTTGCGAACCACAGATTTTGTTTACCAGGCCCATTATGTACACCACGACAATGGTGCGATTCTCAATAAAATCCCCTATTTCAAAAAAACTAGGGTTGGTTTGGTTGTTGGAGGTGGCGCCATGTATGTCAAAGAATACGATTGGCAACACTACGAAATTTTGGCAGGTCTTGAACGCAATTTTAAATTGAGCAGACGCAGATTACGAGTTGGTGTTTACGGTGTTATTTCAGATGGCAATCAGATCACTCCTCAGACAGCATGGAAGATTTCCTTTGCGATGCTAGATGACCGCAACATGAAATGGAATTTCTAGAACCGACTAAACTAGATTCGTATTAATTAACGTTTTCTTTTTTTGGAAAGAATTTTTTCTGACGAATAATCGCCCATATAAGACCAACAGAGATGCAGGCATCTGCCAAATTCCAGATGGCAGGAAAAACTTGTTGCCCTCCAAGAATTGGCATACCTTGTGGCCATGTAATGTTGAATTGAAACATATCAACCACATTGCCAAATAGGAATCCTTGATGTCTCACTTCGATCGGATAAGAAAAATGTCTGGATTCGCAAATAGCCTTAATGCCGCTCCCTGGCATTTGATTAAAGCCTACACAAGGATCTATATTGAAAAACAAATCATAGAACATGGAGTCTAGCAGATTGCCAGTTGCTCCTGCTAAAACTAAGGAGACAACCACTAAAAACTCTTTAGAAGCCATTTGCTTCATTTGTTGGTATAGGTAGCGTATGATCAAAACAATTGCTACAATTCTAAATAAACTCAGTGCTAACTTTGCCCACAGCGTAGCACCAAAAGTTTGGCCAAAAGCCATACCAGGGTTTTCAGTGTAATGTAAGACAAACCAGGAACCAAATACAGGTTGGTATTCGCCGGGATAAAATTGAGTCTTGATAGTGAGTTTGATCCATTGATCAAGAATCAGCAATAGAAATACGATTGCTGAAATAAGGAGCGCCTGTTTTTTCAAGGGTTATTTTTGAGCGTTTTTAGCATCTATACTCATCGTGGCATGAGGCACTAGACGCAATCTTTCTTTTGGGATCAGCTGCCCACTTACTCGACAGATACCGTAGGTCTTGTTTTCAATTCTAACCAAAGCAGCATTTAAGCTCTGAATGAATTTTTCTTGACGCGCAGCAAGTTGCGCCACTTCTTCACGCGAAAGGGTCTCCGAACCATCTTCCATCATGTTAAAGGTACGGCCGGTGTCGTCTGTACCGTGGTCATCATTATGAGATAAGGATCCTTTGAGCAAATCAAGGTCAACATAAGCTTCATTAAGCTTATTTTGAATAAGTGTTTTGAATTCTGCTAGGTCAGCATCTGAGTAGCGGTTTTGGGCCTTTTCCATGATATTGATCAAAAAAAATGTGAGCAACAAATATATTATTTTTTGTTTTGTTTGCAAGTGTAAAAACACTGAATTAACAGGAACTTATTTTCTTTTTAAACAATGTAAGCTACTTATTCACAAAGCAGTCAATTTCTGTCTAGAACTTGATAACTTTGAATATGTTGCGTTTGTTTCTAGATAACAGAATTGGAGTTCTTCTACTTCTTCCATTTTTTCTGCTTTTGTATCTTTTAGGAGACATCATTGGGGCTGTCCCCTATTTCGGAACTACTGATTCTGCAGCATTTTTGACAACCCCTAACTGGACTTATTGGGGTGTTGCCATTTTTCAATTTGTCATTCTTCTCTTGAATGCACTAGGTTTGAATTGGGTATTTAATAGCCAAGAATTTCTAGAAAAAAACACCTATATTATTAGTCTTAACTACCTTATTTTCAATAGTTTTTTTATTGATTTTGGGCAATTCACCTGGACACCACTCATCCAAACATGTTGCATCCTTTTACTAGCAGTTTTCTTTGGCATCAGGCCTCAAAATGATGCGCGAAAAGCGGCATTTAACGCAGGCTTTATCTTTGGCATTGCTTTATTCTTCAGTAGCAAACTTCTTTTTTTCATTCCAGTGCTACTCATTATGTTCATTGTACTTCGCTTGTTTCAACTGCGCGAAATATTTTTACTATTCCTTGGGATGGCGACCCCCGTATTTCTTCTGTTTGCAGTCTCTTATGTAGCAGCGATTTCTTTTGTTTTTCCCTTTGAATTTTCTTGGAAACTCGAGGTATTGCAATGGCATGAAATCACCATCATTATTCTGTTCCATATATTACTTGTTTTGAGCATTATTGGCCTAAGAGCCAGACTATTGAAAGCCTCATTAAGGCTTAAAAAACAAATCCAGGTGCTCAACGTTTTTACTTTTTTTACTTGGCTCATTGGGCTCGGGGCCTTTCTTTTTTTAGGTCAAATAAGTCTCCTAAGTCTTCTTGTCTTACCCTTGTCTTTTTACTTTGCCTATGCACTCTTGAGCAGCAGCCTCGGTATTTCTTCTCATTTATTCTTTTACTTATTCTTCCTTTCTACCTTACTAAAATTTATGGTTTTGAGCTTTTAAGCTCAGACTTTTACTAACTTTGAAGCTCAATTGAAATAAACATGAAATTTGGTGTTGTAACCTTCCCAGGATCTAATTGTGATCAAGACATGATTTACGTACTCAGAGACCTAATGGGACAAGAAGTTGTTGAACTATGGCATAAAGACACAGACCTCAAAGGTGTCGATTTTGTCGTATTACCCGGGGGGTTCTCTTACGGAGACTATTTACGTTCAGGTGCTATTGCAAAATTTTCGCCAATTATGGAATCTGTCATTGCACACGCCAACAATGGCGGTTACGTGATGGGGATCTGTAATGGCTTTCAAATTTTAACCGAATCTGGCTTACTTGAAGGCGCTTTATTGCACAACAACAACCAAAAGTTCATTTGTAAAAATGTACATTTAAAAGCCATTAGCACAAGTGCTGCTCCAACCATTGACCTAGACCACGCTAAGGCTTACAAAATTCCTATTGCACACGGCGAGGGACGTTTTCATGCAGATGAAGCAACCTTAGCTTCTCTTCAAGCCAACGATCAAATCTTATTTACCTACTGTGATGAAAACGGCGGCGAAGAAGGCGCTGCCAATCCCAATGGTTCCTTGCTTAATATCGCGGGTATCACCAATCGCAACAAAAATGTTTTTGGTATGATGCCACACCCAGAGCGCGCTGCCGACAAACAACTCAATAACCTCGATGGCTTACGCATTTTTGAATCTATTTTAGCTCATTGTAATTAAATGAAAGTTCTCCTACTCGGTTCTGGTGGCCGCGAACACGCCATCGCTTGGAAAATCGCCCAAAGCTCAATTCTCGACGAACTTTTCATTGCTCCAGGCAATGCTGGAACAAAAAAGCACGGCAAAAACATTGACATCAGCGTCACAGACTTTGAAGGCATCAAAAATTTCGTCTTACAACAACACATCGATATGGTTGTTGTAGGGCCCGAAGAACCACTCGTACTCGGTATTTATGACTTTTTTGTCAATGATCCACAACTCAAAAATGTAGCCGTCATAGGCCCAAGCCAAGAAGGCGCACAACTAGAAGGCAGCAAAGATTTTGCGAAAGCCTTTATGACCAGACACAACATTCCGACAGCCAAATATGGTACTTTCAATGCCGATACAGTAGCAGACGGGCTTCGCTTCCTCGACAACATGAAAGGCCCTTACGTTTTGAAAGCCGATGGCCTGGCTGCTGGCAAAGGCGTCTTGATCCTCGAAGACCTCGATGAAGCAAAAAAAGAATTGCAAGAGATGCTCCTTGAAGAAAAGTTCGGAAAAGCCAGTGCAAAAGTGGTAATCGAACAATTCCTCGATGGCATTGAACTCTCAGTTTTTGCCATCACAGATGGTGAATCTTTCAAACTGTTACCTGAAGCCAAAGATTACAAACGTATCGGCGAAGGTGATACCGGCCTCAACACCGGAGGCATGGGAGCCATTTCACCTGTTCCATTTGCTGACGCTGCTTTTATGGACAAAGTCCTCAATAGGGTCGTTATCCCAACCATTAAAGGTTTGAAACAAGAAAAAATTACCTACAACGGGTTTGTGTTTTTTGGACTTATCAACGTCAAAGGAGATCCATATGTCATCGAATACAACTGCCGTATGGGCGACCCAGAAACAGAGGTAGTCATGCCGCGATTGAAAAGCGATATTCTTGATTTATTTGAAGGCGTAGCAACGCATACCCTTTCAGAAAGAGACATTCAGTTTCACGATAAAACCGCTGCAACAGTCATGATGGTTGCAGGGGGCTATCCCGGAACCTATGAAAAAGGTAAAACAATTTACGGCCTCAATAGTATCACCGACAGCATCGTCTTTCATGCGGGAACGCTTGCCGATGGCCCATCAGTATTGTCAAATGGTGGCCGAGTTTTAGCCGTTACATCTTATGGCAAAAACCTACAAAGTGCCTTGGAAAGGTCCTATGACTCCATTTCAAAAATTACTTTTGAGGATGCCAATTACCGAAAAGACATCGGTAAAGACGTACTCGAATATTGAAACAAATGGATAGCGCCTACATCCTGATCATCAGCTCACTTTTGTGCTCTGCATTTTTTTCAGCGATGGAACTGGCATACATATCTGCCAACCGACTCCGCATAGAAGTCTTGCGCAATAATCAAAACTTTCAAGGAAAAATTCTGGCCCTGTTTTATCGCAAAGAAAGCAACATGATTGCTTTTTTGTTACTAGGCAACAATGTCGCATTGGTATTGTACGGTATTGCAGCAGGCGCCATTCTGAATCCTGCACTTGAGCAATTTGGCTTGCATGACCAAGGAATCATTATGGTGGCTCAAACCATCCTTTCCACTTTAATTGTATTAATTACTGCCGAGTTTCTTCCCAAAGCAATCGTACAGCTTAATCCCAATAAAGCGCTTGATTTAGGCCTCATCCCACTTTTACTCCTTTACGTCCTACTGTATTTACCTACCCAACTGATTATGTTAATCAGCTCTGGATTTCTAAAGCTTTTGGGTTCAGAAAAAGACCATAACAAAAGGGTATTCTCAAAGGTTGACCTCGAAAACTATGTTGATGAACTCAGTGCCAACCTTTCAGACGAACAAGAATTTGGCAATGACATGCTTTTATTAAGAAATGCACTGGATTTTTCTCATGTAAAGGCCAGAGATTGCATGATTCCTCGCCCCGAGATCATCGCTTTAGATATCAATGACAGCATCGAAGAGGCCAAATCGCTCATGATCAGCAAGGGTTTATCAAAGCTCATCATTTACCGAGACGATATCGACAACATCATTGGTTATATCCACTCGTTTGATTTATTCAAACAACCCAACTCAATCAAACAAATCCTCAAGCCAATTTCTTTTGTTCCTACGGTTGTTACTGGCAAGGAACTCATGGAAAAATTTACCAATCAGGCTGGTAATTTTGCGGTTGTAACTGACGAATATGGTGGTACTGCAGGCATCATCACGCTAGAAGATGTCATTGAAGAAATATTTGGTGAAATTGAAGACGAACACGACAAAGAAGCATTGACAGAGATGCAAATCTCGGATAATGAATACCTTTTTTCTGCCCGTATTGATATCGATTACCTCAATGAAACCTATGGTTTTGGACTTGAAGAATCAGAGGCATATGATACCTTAGCAGGGCTCATCCTAGAACAACTTGAACGCTTGCCTGCAGAAGGAGACCGCGTACAAATCGGCAGTTGTGAACTCATCATAGAAAAGGTCAGTGAAAGAAAAATAGAAACCGTCCGTTTGTTTCATGACAACTAAGCCAGTTCCGATTCTTGCAGATTTTGATGCCATAATTTACGATATGGATGGCGTACTCATAGACTCCGAACCGCTATGGAAAATTGCTATGGAAACGGTTTTTGGCAAATATGGGTCTACCCTTACCAAACAAGATTTTCAGAAAACTGTCGGTCTACGCATCGATGAAGTCATCCATTTTTGGAACCTACATGAAGGATGGCAGCTATCCAATGAAAAAAATGTAGAGCAAGAAATCATTTCCACTTTGATAGCCCTCATAAAAGCAAAACCACAAGAGCTCAAGGGAGTAAGTGCTTCGCTGCACTTTTTTAGAAAAAACGGATGCAAAATTGGCTTGGCAACCTCATCCTCAGAACTTCTCATTCAAACCGTACTAGAGGCGCTCGATTTAAAACATTTGTTTGACTTTACCTATTCTGCAGAGCACGAACCCTATGGCAAGCCTCACCCAGGCGTTTATTTAAAGGTTGCTCAAGAACTCGGTGTAAAAACCACCCGATGTTTGGTCATTGAAGATTCTTGGAATGGAGTTTTGGCAGGTCTAGCAGCACGCATGAAAGTTTGTTGCATTCCTGAAAAAACTCATTTACCTCATCCTAATTTAGTGGTTGCAGATTTCCACTTTGAAGACCTCGAAGCATTAGTTCAAGCACTTGCATAAACCAACAGATGTCAAAATTGTTACTTTTGTAAGTAATGGAAGATTCCTTTGACTACAGACAAGAGGCCGAAGGCCAAAACGAGCAAGAAATTGATAAGGTCTTGCGTCCAAAATCGCTGCGCGATTTTGCGGGTCAGCCTGCCGTAGTGGAGAATCTTGAGGTCTTCGTTCGAGCAGCACAATTGCGCAACGAACCCCTTGATCATGTGTTGCTACATGGGCCTCCTGGCCTCGGTAAAACTACTTTGGCCAATATCATTGCCAATGAGCTAGGTGTTGGTTTCAAAGTCACATCAGGTCCGGTCCTAGACAAACCCGGTGACCTCGCCGGCTTACTTACAAATCTCAATCAGGGTGATGTGCTTTTCATTGATGAGATCCATCGTTTGAGCCCCGTTGTAGAGGAATATCTTTACTCTGCAATGGAAGACTACGTCATCGACATCATGCTCGATTCCGGTGCCAATGCGCGCACTATTCAAATCAACCTGAATCCATTTACATTGATTGGGGCAACAACACGCTCTGGCTTGCTCACCTCTCCTTTGCGCGCACGCTTCGGTATCAACTCTCGCTTAGAGTACTATGACAGCGAAACCCTAACCGCAATTATCGAACGATCCTCAAGCCTACTGCAAATTGGAATCACTCAGGGTGCTGCTTATAAAATCGCAAGCCGAAGCAGAGGCACACCAAGAATTGCCAATGCCCTGCTCAGACGTGTCCGTGACTTTGCCCAGATCAAGGGCTCTGGCCTCATCGACGACGACATCACTGAATTTGCACTCAAAGCTTTAAACGTCGATGCCAACGGCCTTGACGAAATGGACATTCGTATCTTAAAAGTACTCATCGATAAATTTAACGGTGGTCCTGTAGGTCTCTCTACAATCGCGACAGCCATCGGTGAAAATGCGGGTACACTCGAAGAAGTCTATGAACCATTTTTAATTCAAGAAGGATTTTTAATGCGTACCCCGCGTGGGCGCAAAGCCACCGAAAAAAGTTATAAGCATTTGGGCCGTGACCTCGGTTGGGCGCAAGGCGGCTTGTTCTGACATGAAGCACGAAAAATTCAAACCATTTATCAAAAAAAGAGCAGCCGAGCTCGGTTTTTTTCATGTGGGTTTTTCGCAAGCAGCCTTTTTAGAAGAGGAAGCGCCACGGCTTGAAAGCTGGCTAAAACTCAACTACAATGGCAAGATGGCTTACATGGAAAACCATTTTGACAAACGCCTTGACCCGCGGCTACTAGAACCCGGAACCAAGACAATTATTTCATTTTTACTCAATTACTTTCCTGAACAAACACAACAAGATCCCGACGCGCCCAAGGTTGCTAAGTACGCCTACGGTCAAGACTACCACCATGTCATCAAAAACAAACTCAAAGAACTTCTCTTAGACCTTCGCCAAGAAATAGGTGACTTCCAAGGAAGGGCTTTCGTTGATTCTGCCCCGGTTCTCGATAAAGCGTGGGCTCAGAAATCTGGCCTAGGTTGGATCGGTAAAAACACCAATCTGATCCATCCCAAGCATGGCAGTTTCTTTTTCATCGCCGAACTTTTTGTGGATTTAGAATTTGAACCAGATGGCCCCATTAAAGATTACTGCGGCACCTGTACGCGTTGTTTGGACGCCTGCCCTACTCAAGCCTTTGTTTCGCCGTTTTTATTAGATGCATCGAAATGCATTTCGTACCTGACAATCGAACTCAAAGACCAAGATTTACCCCAACAATTTAAAGGAAAGATGGACAACTGGGCCTTTGGTTGTGATGTTTGCCAAGATGTATGCCCGTGGAATCGATTTTCCGAAAAACACCAAGAAGAAGCCTTTGAACCACACCCTGAGTTTCTGAACTTGAGCACGCTTGAATGGGAGCAAATAAACCAAGAGACCTTTCAATATTTGTTTGGGAAAAGCGCGATTAAGCGCACGAAATTCGAAGGAATCAAGCGCAATGTGGGCTTTTTAAAAAAGCCGTGTTAAACGTATCACGAACTAGTGAAGTGATTACCTTTGTGAGTAAGCACGGACAAATAAAAAATACATGGAGCAGAAAAGAGAAGCCATTATTATTGGCGCAGGTTTGGTAGGGTCATTATGGGCCGTATATCTGTCAAAAGCAGGATACAATGTCACCATTTATGAGCGCCGACCAGATATCCGCAAAGCCGAAATCAGTGCCGGTAAATCGATCAACCTTGCGCTGTCTGTCCGCGGTTGGACAGCCCTCGATGCAGTAGGTGTTGGCGATGAAATTCGAAAAATTGCGATCCCAATGTATGGTCGCATGATGCATGCCCTCAACGGAGAACTTACTTATCAGCAATACGGTCAAGATGGGCAAGCGATTTTCTCAGTTTCAAGAGGAAAAATCAATGCCACCATGATGGACATTGCTGAAAATCATGGCAATGCCACTATTCATTACCAAACAGAGTGCTTGCGCGTCGATACCAAAAATGCCATTGCTTATTTGCGTAATACCCAATCGGGACATGAATTCGAAGCAAAGGCAGATGTCATTTTTGCGGCAGACGGCGCCTTTAGTGCCGTTCGTTACCACTCGATGCAGAAACTCGATCGTTTTCAATACAGCCAGAATTATATCGCCGACGGCTACCGCGAAATTTTGCTGCCGGCGCTACCCGATGGCTCTTATCCGATGGATAAAAATGCGCTGCACATATGGCCTCGCGGCCGATTTATGCTGATTGCATTGGCCAACGAAGACGGTTCCTTTACTTGTACCCTCTTTATGCCACACGCAGACCACGAATTTGCGTTTGACAAACTCAATACCAAAGCAAACGTTGACCGTTTTTTCAAGACAGTTTTCCCTGACTTCCATCAAATGATGCCTGACATCGCAGATAAATGGGAAGACCATCCGCTTTCAAACCTCGCCATCATTCGCTGTTACCCATGGGCACATGGAAAGGTCGGTTTAATGGGCGATGCCGCACATGCTACTGTACCGTTTTATGGCCAAGGCATGAATGCCGGATTTGAAGATTGTAGAGTATTAAACGAACTCATGCTCGAGCACAATCATGATTGGGATAAAATATGGGCGGCCTACAGTCCTTTGCGCAAACCAAACGGAGATGCCCTTCAAGATCTTTCCCTAGATAATTACAACGAGATGGCAAACCTTGTTGGTGATCCTGCTTTCTTATTGAGAAAAAAGATTGAAGCGAAGTTCAGTCAATTATATCCAAATAAATGGTTGCCGCTTTACAGCCAAGTTACGTTCAGCAACATTCCTTATTCAGTTGCTTATGAACAGGGCAAAAAACAGCGCGTAATCATGGATGAAATCATGGCTAATCCTGCCATTGAACAAAACTGGGATTCCCCGGAAGTCATGCAAGCCATTTTAGATCAGTGTAGTACATTTAATTTTCAAACATGAGAATTCTCGTCCTATTTTTAATTTGCGCACCACTTACTTGGGCTCAGGGTGGCTTTGAAAAATCTAAAAAGAAAGGCAACGATTACTTGCAGGTCAGAAATCACGGCTATCAATTTTCTTTAGGTCCAACCTATTCTTTTGTCAACGACCCACTTAAAGGTGACCTCATCGTCAATCAAGTTGACCGCGGAGACTACACCATTACACCTGAGGCTAGAATGGGTTTTTATGCTGAATTTGGCTTGGCACACTTTCCAAAATGGAAAGGTACTCCTATCAAAGCTTTAGGCAAGAGTCGAGTCATGGATTATTTTGATTGGGGAATTGGATACAGACAAATCCGAGGGCTCGAAAACACACTCATTGAAAACCAAAATGCGCTCGGAGAAATTTATAGCAGTAGCTCTCATGACGGAAAACTGAGCACAGGGTATCTTTACGGTAGCATAAGGGCTCATTCACTCATTTATTTTGGAAAAAAAGTAGTCGTTAAGGTTCGTAAACACTTTTTAGATCAAAGCCTAGGTCTCAATTTTGATTACAACCTGAGTCGTGGTCCAATGACCTACAACAACAACTTTACCGCCTATCCAGCACCTCAACTGTTTCAACCCAATCTTTCCAGAGGAATGCTGCAATTGAATTATCAAATTGGCATCGGAATTCGCTTGAATAAGGCATGGATATTAATTCCTGGTATTTCAATTCCGTTAGTAACAATGTATCCGTGGGAAGGATTCAACGCCAAAATACATTGGTACAGCAGTACCTATTGGCCTTTTCAAGCGCAATTTAAAGTGATCAAGTTGTTTGAAGCAGAACCTAAATGCGGTATTTATAGTACTCCTGAAGACCGTGAAATGGAGAAGCAATACCGAATGGACAACTAAGCTGCGACCCAGCTCGGCAATATCTTTTTAGGCAAGCGTTTGCGCAATCGTTTTAGGACTGAATCGCGGTCAGAAACATTACCACAACGCAAGATTTGTCGGTCGATTAATTTGCCATTTCTATAGATTGAAAATTCAAAACTTACTGATGTTGCTTCGTCGCGATAGATGTGATAAATACTTGTGGTCTCTAACATTTCAGAAAGTGTTTGCGTATCGTCACTGACTTTAAACTTGCGGTCATAGCCACGTACGTTCACAACAACATATGTATCAAAACCTTTCTGAAGAATGACGCTTTGGATGGAATCATTGAGTAAATGTTGAATATCCTCTCCTTGTTTCAATACGTTCATGACAGGCAACACATTAACCTTATACGCTTTGAAAAGTTCAGAGAGGGTTGCTTGCATGGCATAGCGATCTTCTTCTCTTTCAAATTGAGCAATGACAACTGCGTTACTGAGCTTGACGATTTGCGCAAAAAAGTAATTGGCACAAAGGAGGAAAATAAGCGTTAAGGAATACTTCATGAGCGAATTTAAAAAACTTCTTTGGCAATTTGCTTCACAGAAGTAGAATTTGACATCGTGTAATAATGAATACAAGGAACTCCTGCTGCCTTAAGTTCTTTGGATTGATGAATGCCCCACTCAATTCCTAATTGTTCAACCGCTGCATTGTCTTTGCATTTTAATAATTCAGCTGATAACTCTGTCGGATAATCGATATGGAAAAATTTAGGCAAAAAACTGATGTGTGCCAATGACTTGATCGGTTTGAGCCCTGGTATGATCGGAACATTGATTCCTGCAGCACGGCATGCTTTGACAAAATCAAAATACTTTTGGTTATCAAAAAACATTTGCGTCACTAAGTAACTTGCACCTGCATCTACTTTTGCTTTCAAATATTGGAGATCGGTCTCGAGGTTCATCGCCTCAAAATGTTTTTCAGGGTAAGCAGCTGCCCCAATGCAAAAATTAGTCGGGTCTTGGGCTTGATCTCCGGCCATATAAACTCCTTTATTGAGTTGCTCAACCTGCTTGATCAAATCAACAGCATACGCATGACCTTCCGGATGTGGCCTAAAATTGGCCTCTGACTTGACGGCATCACCGCGCAAAGCCAAAACGTTGTCAATACCTAAAAACTGTAAATCGATAAGCGCATTTTCGGTTTCTTCTTGACTGAAGCCTCCACAAATGAGATGAGGAACCGCATCGATGTCATATTTGTGCATTAGTGCTGCACAAATTCCAACTGTCCCCGGACGCTTTCTAACCGCTTTTTTTTCGAGCAAACCGTGTTCGCGCTCGATGTAAACATATTCCTCACGGTGATAAGTTACATTGATAAACTTCGGCTTGAATTCCATCAATGGATCTATGCCAGCATATATTGAACTGATGCTTTTACCTTTTAATGGCGGTAAAATTTCAAACGAAAAGAGCGTCTCTTTGGCAGCGGCAAGGTGATCTGTAACCTTCATAATTTAAAATAGGAGTACAAAGATAAGTGTTTGTCAATGAATAAATACTAAAGTGTATCTAAAGCAGAGAGAATGATGCGTTGCGCGCTATCCCATTCAGCTTGGTTCAGGTTTAAAGGTGGTGACAAACGAAAACTATACGGATGTGACAAAAACCAGAAAGTAATCAAGCCAGCATCTAGACAATGCTTTACGATTTTTTCAACTTCTTCCGAGTTTTTCAAGTCAAAAGCAAACATGGCACCTACGCGTCTGTGGGTTAAGACTTTTGGGTGAGCAGCAATTTTGGAACAGAAGGAAGCCGCACTTTGTTCGAGTAGTTCCCAATTTATTTCGGATTGCAATACTTGAAGCGTGGCAGCCGCAGCCGCACAGACCATTGGGTGACCTCCAAAAGTTGTGATATGACCCAGCATTGGATCATGGGTAAATTGATTGAGGTGCTTTTGTGCGGCAACCAAAGCGCCAATTGGCATACCGCCACCCAGAGCTTTACCAAGTGCCAAAACATCTGGGACAATATTGAAATGCTCAAAAGCAAAGATGCGGCCCGTTCGGCCCATTCCGCATTGGATTTCATCAAAAATGAGTAAGGCGCCAACCTCCGTGCATCGTTGTCTGAGTGCTTGTAAAAATTCAATACTTGGCTTGCGTACACCAGCATCACCTTGAATAGTTTCTAAGAGAACACCGGATGTCCGAGTGGTAATTTGATCTAAAAAGGCAAGCTCGTTGTGTGGCAGTATCCGAATATCTGGCAAAAGTGGTCGGAAGGCTATTTTTTTCACCTCGTTTGCCGAAACACTCATAGAACCATGCGTGCTGCCATGATAACTGCCTTTGAAAGAGACCAACTCAGTGCGTCCTGTAACGCGCTTGGCTAATTTAAGTGCCGCTTCAATCGCTTCAGTTCCTGAATTAACGACATAAACACCATCCAAATTTCGCGGAAGTACTTGTAATAATTGTTTGGCTAAATCTTGCTGAGCGTCTTGAATGAACTCACCGTAAACCATCACATGCAGATGCTTCTGGAGTTGATTTTCCAGCGCCTTTAGCACTTTGGGATGGCGATGACCGATATTATTGACGGCCACACCGGCGATCATATCCAGATAGGCTTTGCCTTTTTTATCATAAATATAAGCTCCTTCAGCTCTTTCCACCTCAATAAGAAAAGGGAAAGGGCTTGTTTGCCCTAAATGCGACTTAAAAAATTGCTGTGCTTCGGTCATTATTGTTCAAGAATAGGCAAAATAGGCTGGCCAATCATGGAGCCACTGCGCTGTAAATTTAACAGATGAATGAGGGTCGGTGCGATATCCGTAATTTGGATTGGATCAAAAATTTGTAAGCCAGGCTCAATGCCTTTTCCATACCATAAAAGCGGGACATGCGTGTCATAGTTAAATGCCGAACCATGTGAGGTGCCTTGGTGCGCCTTAGGTTCATCATGTTCTTTGGCTAAGTAGCCAGGTTGTAATAAAAATATCAATTCTCCACTGCGCTGTAGGTCATAACCATTGCGTAACATTTCTCCCCAAAAATCTGTTTTGGCTGCGCCCGATAAAAGTTCTTGTTTAGTTAAAACTGTTTTAACCTCAGGCCATTTTCTGAGCTCATTAGCTGCAAACGCCGCCACCTCTTGCACATCCAATTTCAAAGAATCAATGCGCTTCAGGTTCAGATAGATATTTTGATTGATTTCGTACTCGAGTAAATCTGCATTGTATTTCATGATAAAATCATCGCGCAAAACTTGCAAATGACTTTCCATAAAGAAGTAGCCACCAGGCATTTTTTTCTCGATAAGCATTTGAGGCACAGGCACCACAGCATGATCTGCCGTTAAAAACAACACAAAGCCATCCTTGCCATAACGCGTTTCAAGACTCGAAAATAAGCGCTGAAGTTCGCGATCAAGGCGCGCATACATGTCCTCCATCTCACGTGAATAAGGTCCAAATGCATGACCTGCAATGTCTGGTGTGGAATAAGAAACACACAAGAAGTCTGTGTATTGATCTTGACCTAAGTTTTCTTGCTCCAAAGCTGTGATAGCCAACTCAGTGAGGACTTCATTGGCCTGTGGCGAAATGGTAAACAAATTATTAGCAAGTGCCCCTTTTGAAATCATATCTTGAAAATCATACGGAAATGTTGCGCTGGTTTTACCAGTAAGTACCACTTCATAATTGCTTTGATCAGCGAGTTGATAAGTGCTTTCAGGCAGTAACAACTTCCATGTTTTAAGATCTTTAGCAGGGTCAAACTTGGCATTGAATCTTTGAACCCAATCAGGAAGTTGTTGCATGTAAAACGTGCTGGTAATGAAGTCACCGGTATTGTAATCAAACCAATAGGTTCCATCGGAAAGATGACCTCCCGGTAAAATGGCACTGCGATCTTTAATTGAAACCGAAATTACTTTTGATTTCGGCGAAGCCATTTTAAGCTGATCGGTGATGGTATAGGTGCGTAAATTCAGTGGTGCAGCACCTGTACTTGTAGCCGAACCACCCACTGCTGCAAATTTCGAATTAGAGACACTAGTTACTGTCTGTTTGGTGTCGCGCACATACCAATCATTGCCGATGATGCCATGATTAGAGGGTGTTGTTCCTGTATAAATAGACGCATGCCCAGGTGCTGTATAAGTTGGAACATAATTGTACTGGACATTTCTGCAATTCGTTCCTTTGTTCATGAGGCGATTGAAACCACCATTGGTATAAACATGCTGAAAACGGTATAAGTAGTCGTAGCACATTTGATCAATCACAACACCAACAACTATTTTTGGTTGTTTTGGTGCTTGTCCTTTAATATGAACACTTACAAAAAGTAGGGTGAAAAGTAAGATTGAGTTTTTCATAGTTCAAAAATACGCATTCCATTTTGCTGAATACAAGCAACTTTGTATCGATTTTTGCGTCTTAAACAAAATTTCACATACTTATGAGACTATTCTTACCCTTATTATTGCTTTCTGTAGGTTTATTCCAAACCAATCGTGCACAAGCACAATTCGTACTCAATATTGTAGTAAATGACGCCTCAGGCCCAGCTATATGTGATGGTTCTGCATCTATTGATTCCAACAATATCAATTTTGTAACTATTACCTGGTACATGAACGGCACCATGATTCAAAATGGCGGAACAACCATCAACAATTTGTGCCCCGGGAATTATTCTGTCAATGCAACGGGTGGCGGAATTACACTCACCTCCCCATTCACAATTGGTGTCACAACTCCAAATCCTTGTGCAAGTTTGGGAATGAATACCACAGGTACATTAGCAAGTAGCCCAAATGCTTGTGATGGCAGTATTACTGTAAATGCTTACGGCGGAACATCGCCATATGCATACCAAATATCTAACACTCCAATGACCGCCGGGCCAACATTTAATAACCTTTGCGTTGGTTCTTACAATGTTACCGTTGTCGATGCCAACGGTTGCACATTAAGCCAAGCAGCAACCGTCTTTTACGATACCTCAACTACCAACCCCTGTGCAGGATTTTCTGCAAGTATTACGGTAACTGATTGCAGTGCTCCGGGTGCTTGTGATGGCGCTGCAGTTGTGAGTTCTTCAGCTGCACCGAATACTTTTTTCGTTTTATGGAGTCAAGGATCAACTACTTACGGCATCAATAATCTTTGTGAAGGATACTACACAGCGGTTGTTACCGATACCAATGGCTGCACGCTTACATTAACAGAATTTGTTGGATATAATGGAAGTGGTACAATTGACACGATCAATGTCATTGGAAATCTTGCTACTGGCGGCATGATTACCGGCACTTTGATGTCGAGCTGGATCTATAATTGTGATATCGATATGAGCATGCTAGATACCGCTTACATGGTATCTGCAGTTTTTGGAAACAATCCTGCCAACCAAGATTCACTTTATACTGTTTGGTACCTTGCCGATACCACAGGTGCATTTACCTATATCAACTGTACTTTCTACGCACCATTTGCAGTCGGAACTTATAATCTAGTTTTACAGGTTTATTGCCCTATCAAATCAACACCAATTTACTACAATATCATCACACAATTCGATGTGCTTACAGCCGGATTAAACACCAATAATCCACTGAGCTTAACGCTTGCGCCAAACCCAGTTCAACATGAACTATTCATAATAGGTGAAGCAAACGGAACTTATCAAATTTTTGATCAGGCGGGCAAGTGTTTGTTGTCTGGCAATGTAAGTCAAGCAATTGACGTGCGCCAATTGGCAAACGGTACTTATTTTATTCTCATGAACAATATCGTATTGCCGTTCATCAAAAGTGCTCAATAAGCGTTGAGAAAATCAAACGCTCTTCAAGAAAAAGGGGCCGCTT
>DLPC01000022.1:0-389 GCA_002478565.1 Flavobacteriales bacterium UBA7468
GGCTCACCAGAGTTGATAACACCTGTCTCGATACGTCCTGTAGCAACTGTACCACGACCTGTAATCGTAAATACGTCCTCAACTGGCATCAAGAATGGCTTATCAACGTCACGTGGAGGAAGTTCGATGTATGTATCAACCGCATCCATTAATTCTTCAACTTTAGCAACCCACTCAGGCTCTCCGTTCAATGCACCAAGTGCAGAACCTTGAATAACTGGAGCGTTGTCACCGTCGTATTTGTAGAAAGAAAGCAATTCGCGTACTTCCATTTCAACGAGCTCTAATAACTCTGCATCGTCTACCATGTCCACTTTGTTCATGAAGACAACCATGCGAGGAACACCTACCTGACGACCAAGAAGGATGTGCTCACGAGTTTGTGGCAT
>DLPC01000022.1:556-112898 GCA_002478565.1 Flavobacteriales bacterium UBA7468
TGACGGTTAGCTGTTTCATACTCAATGTGAGATGTGTTAATAGTGATACCGCGCTCTTTTTCTTCAGGTGCGTTATCAATAGAAGAGAAGTCACGAGCCTGAGCCAATCCTTTGCTTGAAAGAACGCTAGAGATAGCAGCAGTCAACGTAGTCTTACCGTGGTCAACGTGTCCGATAGTACCGATGTTGACGTGTGGTTTGGAACGGTCAAAATTTTCCTTAGCCATTTTTGTATTTGTTACTTAGTTAATAATATACTTATTTATCATAAAGGTCCGAAGCGCAAGGCACAACGGACTTCAATGCAATACTATGTTGAGCCAATGACGAGAATTGAACTCGTGACCTCTTCCTTACCAAGGAAGCGCTCTACCCCTGAGCTACACCGGCGCTCAATGAAAAAGTGAGCGGGAGACGAGATTCGAACTCGCGACGTTCAGCTTGGAAGGCTGACGCTCTACCAACTGAGCTACTCCCGCTTGTTTTTTCAAATGGACTGTGGGGAGAGCAGGATTCGAACCTGCGAAGGTGTACACCAGCAGATTTACAGTCTGCCCTCGTTGGCCGCTTGAGTATCTCCCCAACATTGAGAGCCGATGGAGGGATTCGAACCCCCGACCAGCTGATTACAAATCAGCTGCTCTGGCCAACTGAGCTACATCGGCTTATATATTTGAATGTTGGTAATTCACAAATATTGAAAGAACTTTTCCCCTAAACCTCGCGTTTTGGGATTGCAAATGTACGAAACTTTTTTTTATCACAAAGAGTTTTTGAAAAAATTTCTTCAAACTAAAAAAAGAGTCTTTTCCATTGTCAGGGCTTCGCATACGAGATTTGTTTACTTTTGTTTCAATGCGAAATAAAAGCGTCATAATGACTGTATCTAGCGACCTGGCCACGGACAATCGTGTTCATCGTAGTTGCACCCTCCTCACTGAGCTTGGTTTCGAGGTTTTGTTACTTGGGAGGCACAAAAAAGACAGTCCAGCAATGCCTCTACGCGCTTATCGATACAAACGCTTTAGGCTACCTTTCGAAAAAGGCGCCCTATTTTATGCAGTATTGAATATTCGTCTTTTTCTTTATTTGTTGTTTTCAAAGCGCGCAAATCTATTTGCCAACGACCTCGATACGCTGCCGGCTGTATTTCTTATTAGTAAAATAAAAAAAGTACCACTCATATACGATAGCCATGAACTTTTTACGGAGGTTCCTGAACTCATTGAGAGGCCTAAAATTCAAAAAATTTGGCATACTATAGAACGTTGGATCTTTCCTAAGTTATCACATACAATTACAGTCAATCAATCCATTGCTCAAATATTTAAACAGAAATACCAAAATAATGTCGCCGTTGTTCGCAATGTACCAATGCAAATAACCGCATTACATCCTTATTCAAAGGAAGAACTTGGCTTGCCTCCAGAAACCAGAATGCTCATTGTTCAAGGGAGTGGTCTTAATGTGGATCGTGGCATTGAAGAAGCAATAAATGCCATGACTCAAATTACGAATGCCGTTTTATTTTTGGTTGGAAGTGGCGATATCATTCCTAAAGCCAAAAAAATGGTAACGGACAAAGCGCTGCAAGACAAAGTATTTTTCGTAGGGCGCCTTCCGTATCTAGAAATGATGCGCTACACAGCTACTGCAGATCTTGGCTTAGCACTTGACAAACCACTAAGTTTGAATTATCAACTTGCCCTTCCAAACAAAGTATTCGATTACCTGCAAGCCCAAACCCCGATCGTCGCAAGCCCTTTAATTGAAATTGAACGCCTCATCCAAAACTATGATTGCGGCGAATTGATACAAGAGGTCAAGCCTGATAGCATCGCTCAAAAAATCAATCAAATTTTAGCTGATCAAGAACGCCTGAAACAGCTTCAGTTAAATTGTCAAAAAGCAGCTCAGATCGAACATTGGGAAAAAGATGCCAAGGTATTAAAAGAAGTAATCAGCGCTGCTTACGGATTGTACTAAGCCTACCCAGGCGATAGATATCAAACAAGCGCAGCGGAGCAATTCCTGTTTGTAAAATTCTTTTGAGTAACGGATTTACAAGCTGAACGAACTGAAGTAAGAATCGTCCTACCCACTTACTTTCTAATTGAAGATAGGTGGCTAACAATTGATTGTGCGATAAAAGCGCTTGCGTGAATCTATTGTCATTGATCCATAATAAATTCTGCAAAGCCTCATCTGTTTTTAATAAAAAGGTAGCGTTATCATCAAGATTAAGATTCCAAACAGGATTGTCAATATGTGAGACTGGAATGGCAGCAGTACTCAGTGCCACCCCAAAAAGTGTATCCTCATGCCCGTATCCAGTGAGTTTTTCTTCAAATGGTATCCTCTCTAGAACATCGCGCTCGATGACGAAATTATTGGTTTTAAAACCCGCTTCTTTTTTTAAAAGGCGCTGCTCAAAATTGAGGCTTTCACGTTGCGTAGAATAGCGCCAACGCAGCAAATAATTGGCTGCAGGTCTTTCTTTTTGGTAACAACTTGCCCCAACCAATACAGGAACTTTTTGTTGTGCTAATGATTGGATATAATTGAAGAGAAACTTTTCATTAAGCACCGTGCTATCTCCATCCAAAAATAGGAGATATTTGGAAGCTGTATACTGTAAAAATAGGTTGCGAATCTGAGCACGACCAATGTTTTGATCAAGATGAATTGTCTTGACCAAAGAATCAGTAAAGCTATTGAGCTTGGGATACGGATCGCCAGAAGCATCGTCAATGAGTACGATTTCAATTTGAGCTGTATCGATGCGCTTGATTTGATCGAGCAAGTTGAGCACTAATTTTCGAACATCAGAACGAAAAATGGGGATACAGACACTTAAAGAAATCATACTTTCAAGGCGCCTTTAAAACTACGCCATGGTATTTGGTGTGCCAAAATTCATTGGCGGGAAACCAGCTTGTGGCTCATCAATAACGCCAAAATTTTGCTCGTACTTTTCAATATTTTCTGCCAAAGCCTGTAAAAAACGCTTGGCATTTTGCGGCGTCATGAGCACGCGTGAACGCACCTTGCCTTTTGGCATGCCCGGCATTATTTGCACAAAATCACATACGACTTCAGCGGGTGAATGCGTAATGATGGCTAAGTTAGAATACACACCAAGAGCTACGTCTTCAGTAAGCTCAATATTCATTTGATTGTCTTGATTTTCCATTTTAAATTGTCGTTTCGTATTCATTAAATGTAATGCCGTATTGCGCTAATTCAGCAAGTATAGGCTCGTATATTTCTTTGTAAACAGGTAAAGTTACGCCTGTTTTTTGAATCGATTGATTCAAGATTAATTTTGCAGCAATTGCCACTGGCAAACCAACTGTGTCTGACATTGCAGTAAAGCGTTGATCTGAGCCAATAGCTACCATTGAACTTTCTATTTTATGTTTGAGCCCTGCCTTTTGATAGATAAACTCGTGATACATCACTAACATATCGTTGTCCGTTGGACCTAATTTCCAGGCGGTTTCGAGTAACTCTTGCAAATACTGAGCAGGACTTGCTTCAGTTGCCTTGAAAATATAGTTGGCATCAAACAAGCCGATTTCTTCAAACAAAGGCAATAAATGTGCCGCAGAACCTAAAAAAGCAGCGAGTTTCTGTTCAACACTTCTTTGATCTTTGAAAGGGATAAATGTATTGAGCAACATTCGAGGTGTGAAGGTGCCATCATTTTTTATCGTATAGCTATCTTCAGTAAGGCCTAACTGAATCAGTGCATTCCAAGCAGCGCAAAATGGCGGCACTCTTAAAGTTCCTCGGATGATTGTCGGCAAATCTTGTAAGCCGTAGGTATCGAGATAGGAAATCGAATTGCGATTGGCATAAGCCTCGAACTGTCCGTAGCCGGGCACATTGATCAATTCGGTTTGCTGAAATAGTCGGTGGTAAGGAAGGTATTTGAGTGCGCCTGCTTCTTTGTAAATAGCTGCCGAACCTTGACCAGCTAAAACCACATTTCTTGGATTCCATGTGAATTTATAATGCCATTGGTTGGTGTCAGAAATTGGTGCGATTAAACCACCACAATATGATTTAAAAGAGAGTAGCTCAGCACCAGCTGCTTGTATTTGATCAATGATTTTCATGGCGCTCATATGATCAATGCCTGGATCAACCCCGATTTCATTCATGATCACGATACCAGCCGCTTTGGCACTAGCGTCTAATGCGCCCATTTCTGCTGAAATGTAAGATGGAGTAATGAGGTGTTTTTGTAAGGCAATACAATCATGCGCAACTCCGACATGATAAATGGCCGGGAGCATCGAAATCACTAAATCAGCCTTTTCTATATAAGGTTTGCGCGCTTCAGAATCAAGCGCATTGAATTGATGGGCTGTACCTCTTTGATGCCCTGCTAATTTTGATTGGATCAATTCCAAATTTTGATCGACAACGTGAAGGTGCCAATTTTCAGATTCGCTGTGTTCAAGTAAGTATTTGATGAGCGTTGAAGCAGATAAACCAGCGCCTAGAAGTAATATGTTTTTCATGCGAGTAAGAGAGACACAAATGTAGAAAACTATTGGGAATTGTCTGAAGATAGCATGAACAATATCGGCACATCTAAGCGTTTGGCCCAAGATTTTTCATCGTGAGCTGCTCCTTCTACAATTGCCTCTAGGAATCTGGGATTTTTTGGGCCATAACCAACCAATGCAAGTGTATTAAGTAAACGGTCATGATAAGGCCCATAGTAAGCATCTAAAGTTGCTGTGCCGCGATCAATATAAAGCCGGTGCTTTTTGTCGGCCTTGAATTCTTGCTCGAGGTAAATATTAAAAGGAATCACTAGTGCCTCGACCATTCCTTCATCAAACATCCCGAAATTTATCATGGGCGTGTGGATCGAAAGACAAGCTGCTGCACCAAACAATTTTGGCTTCTCACAAAGTGCATACAGAGAGATTAAACCTCCCATACTCGACCCAAGTACCATTCGATCTTTGGTTTTATGGCTGGTTTGGTAAGTTTTTTCAATAAATGGGACAAGTGTATCCTCAATCCAGTTCAAATAGGCATCGGCACGCAATTGTCCATTCCATTGAGCGGCTAACAATTTATTGCGGTAGCTTTCTGGCATATACTGCGCTACTTTTTGCGGAAAAAATTCGGCATAACGGTTGGGCGGATCATTATGAATACCTACAACTATAAATTGAGGATGAAAATATCGACCCAACTTATTGTAGTAGAGTTCATCAACACCCCATTCTTGTTTGTTCCAAGTTTGGGTGCTGTCAAAAAGCATTTGCCCGTCATGCATGTAGAGTGTTTTGAGTCCTTTTTTACCCGCACAAGCCATCGGTATATAAACATCTACCATTCTTGTTGCATTGGCAAAAGGAAGCTCAAATCGATAGACCTGCCCCCCAACTACGTTGAGATTATGTGGTCGTGCAAGTTGGCTTACATCCGAAGCGGTGCCGCGACTCTTTTGGGCGAAAACGGTAAATGAAAAACCGAGAAAAAGTAAAATAATAAGGCGCATGAGCTTTTTTTAACAAGATTAAGATGTTTCGGTGAATGTTGCGCGTACAATGGCTATTTTTGTCAAAAATTTTATTCTCATGAATAAACTCCTTTCCACCTTATTTTCAATGCGCTGGGCGAGCATTGGCCTTATTGCATTTTTAGTTGCCATTGCCATTGCAACGTTTATCGAATCCACACATGGAATTCAGGCGGCAAAAATTATCATTTACGATGCTTCATGGTTTGAAGGTTTGTTATTATACCTTGCTTTGGCTTTGGTGTCCAATATTTTTCATTACCAAATGTGGAAACGCGAGAAAATCGCCATGTTCAGTTTTCACCTTTCATTTTTAATTATTCTTTTAGGTGCGGCCATTACGCGTTTTGTAAGTTTTGAGGGGCTCATGGTGATCAAAGAAGGAACAAGCAAGAATTTTATCTATACGGCTGATCCCTACTTATTAGTAAATGCGCAAGAACTCGAAACAGGAAAGCAAACTTTAGAAGCATGGAAAACCTATCTGAGTGAATATACTTCCAATGATTTTGAGCATGAATTTGCAGTAGGTAAAAAAAATATACAATTGCTTTACAAGGGTTTCATGTCTGATCGCATCGATTCTTTAGTGATCAATCAAAAGTTCAAAGAAAATGCCCTTGAACTCGTTACTGATGGCATGCGCTCCAATTATTTGTGCCAAGAAGATTTATTAATGGTGGGTCAAACTCCTTTCTTTTTCACAAATGCCAAACCAAATGCACCTGGAATCTACTTGAGTTTTTTCAATGACAAGGTGATGGTATACCCGAACGTGCCACTCAAATCACTGCCAATGAGTGAAATGCAAAAAGTAAGAGCCTCTGGGCAAGCACCTGCAGATAGCCTTTACAGAGAATTTCCATTAAACGAATGGTCAGAATTTACACCACTGACACTCTACCTTGTTGGTGGCCAACAAGTCGTATTTAAAAGACTCATTCCTCATGCGAAAAAAGCCCTGCTCAAAGCACCCAAGAAAAATACAGGCAAAGACTACCTGACAGTTGAGCTACTTGATGGTAAAGCCCGAAAAACTATTCGACTCGAAGGTGGTAAAGGACAATTTCCAAAACCTGAACGCTTTGCCATGAACGGTGTGGTTTATCAACTCGAATATGGTTCTATTCAGAAAAATTTACCGTTCTCAGTGCGTTGCCGCGATTTTCAACTCGATCGCTATCCTGGCTCCAATGCCCCTTCTTCTTTCGCCTCAGAACTTACCATTGAAGACCCAAGAAACAACAAACGAATGGACAAACGCGTTTTTATGAATAACGTTATCGATTACGATGGCTATCGCTTTTTCCAATCTTCATATGAACTCGATGACCCATCAACACCAGAGAACGAAGAGGGAACCAAACTAAGTGTGAATCACGACTTTTTAGGTACAACCATCACCTACATCGGATATTTATTGATGGCATTAGCCATGATCTTGTCTTTATTTGCGCCAGCAGGTCGTTTTTACTACTTAGGACAACAACTTCAAAAACTCAAAAATAAAAAAGCAGCTTTGGGCGTTGTACTTATGCTCGGAAGCACTTCTTTATTTGCGCAACACCAACATACAAAGCCTGTACATCACGAGGTAAGTATTGTACATTCTGAAGAACTCGCTTCATTACTCGTGCAAGACTACGAAGGGCGCATCGTTCCGTTTCATACACTTGCCGATCAGCTAACAAGAAAACTTACGTATAGCAATCAATACAAAGACCTCAACGGTGTGCAGTTCATTTTAAGCATGCATATGTATCCTTCTTATTGGGTCAATCAGCCATTCATTCAAGTTCCAAGAGCACTCAGAGATGCTTTAAAATTAAAGGAGTACGCCAATATGATGGAGCTCACGGCAAATGGCGAATTTAAATGGATGGCAGCCTACAAAGAAGCACACCAAAAACTAGAGTCTCAACGCAATGAATTTGATAAAAAGCTGATCAAACTCAATGAAAAATACGAGGTTGCTAATAACATCTTTATGTGGCAATTTATGCGCGTAATACCACTTAAAAATGACCCCAATAATACTTGGTATGTTCCTCTCAGTATGGAGCTCACTCAAAAAGACTCCATTTCCTCTAAGCCTTTTCTCAACTATTTAGCTGCAGTACATGCAGGTGGTGAAAAAAATACATTTGGCGAAGCTACAGACCTACTTAAAAATTTCAAGGCATTTCAACGAAATGTAGGTGCTAAAGTTGCTCCATCTGAAAGCATCGTCAATCTTGAAATCAGCTACAACAAGATGCAAATTTTTAAACGATCCTATCAAATGTATCTTCTAGAAGGTTTGCTACTGCTGATTGTATTTTTTATCGGAATATTCGTTCGCAAACCAGATAATTCTGAAAAATTCAAATGGCCAAAACGCATTTTAGTTGGATTGGTCATCCTAACCTTTGTTTATCATGGCGCAGGCGTGGGTATGCGTTGGCTCATATCAGGACATGCGCCTTGGAGTAATGGCTACGAGGCGATTGTATTTATTGGTTGGGTAACCATGATAGCAGGTTTTATTTTTGCAAGAAAAAATCAAGTCGTATTAGCAGGCGCGGCTATTCTTGCAGCACTCATGTTGTGGGTAACAGAAATGAACCTTATGGATCCAGAAATTACGCCATTGGTTCCGGTCTTGAAATCGTATTGGCTCATGATCCACGTTGCTATTATCACAGGTAGTTATGGCTTTTTGGGGCTAGCTTGCATTTTAGGCCTGATTAACCTCAAATTGTACATACTCCAAACAGAAAGAACAGCACCGTTGATCCGTATCAACATTCAGGAAATCACTGCTATTTCAGAAATGACCATGACAGTAGGTCTTTACATGCTCACCATTGGAACTTTCCTTGGTGGTGTTTGGGCCAATGAATCATGGGGTCGTTACTGGGGCTGGGATCCAAAAGAAACTTGGGCTTTAGTTTCTGTACTTGTCTATGCGGTCATTTTACATTTCCGAATGATACCAGGGCTACAAGGTCGTTTCTTGTTCAATGCACTTTCATTCTGGTCCTACTCAGCTATTCTCTTTACATTCTTCGGTGTCAACTTTATGTTGGTAGGCTTACACAGTTATGCACAAGGGGAAGGTCTCAATCAATTTCCTACATGGCTCACCATCCTCATTGTGATTTTAGCCATTTTTACTTTGATTGCTTATCTTCGAAATCGACATATGGAGAAAAAACAAAAGGCAGCTTTGTTGCAATGATGATCACACCTGAGCGCATCCTTTACGAAGACAACCACGTCATTGTGGTTAATAAATTACCGTCCGAACTCACACAAGGAGATAAGACCGGTGACCAAACACTTCCCGATGCAATCAAGATATATTTGAAAGAAAAATACCAAAAACCAGGCAATGTATTTTTAGGTGTAGTGCATCGTTTGGATCGCCCTACAAGCGGCGCGTTAGTTTTTGCCCGCACAAGTAAAGCCCTCGAAAGACTCAATGCACAATTCAGAGACAAAGAAACCAACAAAGTATATTGGGCCATTGTGAGTCAAAAACCAAGCAAGAATCAAGGCGAACTGATTCAATACCTGAAAAAAAACGAGAGTCAAAATAAAAGCTATGTGGTTGCTGAGGGTACGCCAGGCGCCAAAAAAGCCATCCTACACTATCAACTCATCGGAAGTTCTGAGCGCTACTTTTTGCTTGAAATCAAACTAGAAACCGGCAGACACCATCAAATAAGGTGTCAATTAGCTCATATGGGGTGTATCATCAAGGGCGACCTCAAATACGGCGACAAAAGGTCGAATCCAGACGGTTCCATTTGTTTGCACGCCAGGACACTTGATTTTCAGCACCCAACCTCTAAAGAAACAATAAGCGTGTTGGCGCCACTTCCTGACTTAGGAATCTGGAATGCATTTGCAGCATTCAGCGCCCCAGCATCTTCAAAAAAGTAAGAAGCATTATTTTGAGATCTGCCGAAAGTGTCGGCTTGGCCAAGTAGCGTTGGTTCAGTTGGATTTTAGCAGGCATCACCTCTTCGATGTATGCTTTTTCCGGGTCTGCGGCCTGGGCTAATATTTCATTTTCATGGAAGTAGGCAATACTGGCATAATCAGTAATGCCCGGTTTAACTGTTAAGACTTTCAGTTGTTGCTCGGTGTAAAGTGCCACGTATTTTGGAACCTCTGGCCTTGGTCCTACGATACTCATGTCTCCTTTCAGGACATTGATAAATTGAGGGAATTCGTCGAGTTTGAATTTTCTAATAAAAAAGCCAACCTTGGTTATTCTTGAATCTCTCGAGCCAACTGTCAACTGTCCTTGTAAGTCAGCATTGATGCGCATCGATCTGAATTTGATCAAGGAAAATAGTTGTTGATTTTGCCCAACCCTTTCTTGATAATAAAAGACCCCGCCCTTAGATTCAATGACAATCAAAAATGCCAACATTAGTCCTATTGGAAAAAACAAAACCAATACTATAAAGGAAACAAGGACATCAAAGGCTCTTTTCATCGTATCTTAGTGCAACAAAACTAACAAAATCGACTGATTTGCTCGATATCCAACAGATTAATGAACAACTCGCGCTGCCTGACTTCAGATTGCAAACCATTGCGCAACTTCAAAAGGACTTTGATCGAGCACAAATTATCGTAAGTTTCTCAATGGGTGAAATTTTGCCCCAAATTACCAACGCATTAATTAAGCTTACCGAACAAGATTTAAAGCAATTGCTTTATTTGATTGATGTACCAGAAATTGAATGGAACATGGCGGATGGGCAAAGCTATCAAGAGAAACTTGCTGAAGTCATCTTACATCGAGAAGCATTGAAAGTATATTTACGCAGCAAGTTTGTATAAGTCTTATAAAATCAGATGAGAATTCATCTGAAATGTTAACTTTGTAAACAAATATTTTGCTATGAATTTCATTGCCTCAAGTACTACCCTATTACGTCATTTACAAAGCATTTCTGGAGTGTTGAACACAAGCAACACCTTGCCAATTCTTGATAATTTCTTGTTTGAAATTCAAGACGGTATGTTGACAGCCTCTATTTCCGACCTAGAAACAACCATGATGACCAAACTCGAGGTGCAGTCAGAAGAAAATGGCAAAATTGCTATTCCAGCAAAATTATTACTCGATGTGCTTAAGAACTTACCAGACCAACCTTGTACTTTCAAAGTTAACCCGAGCAACTATCAAATTGAAATTGCCTACGATAACGGAAAGTCAAGAATGGTTGGTTTCAATGGCGACGAATTCCCGAAAGTTCCTGAGCTCGCGAACAAAAGCGCTATCAAACTAGCAGGTTCTGTTTTATCTAAAGCTATCAACAAAACATTATTTGCAACCGGTAATGACGACCTTCGCCCTGTCATGAGTGGTGTGTTTTGTCAATTTTCAGGCACAGAAATCACTTTTGTTGCCACAGACGCTCACAAATTGGTACGCTACAAAAGAACTGATGCCGAAGCGAGCGGAAGTTCAGCTTTCATTTTGCCAAAAAAACCTTTAAATCTTCTCAAATCAAACCTTCGTGGTGATGAAGAGATAACCATGGAATACAACGAATCAAACGCGGTCTTTACTTTCAATGACCTCGTCTTGGTTTGCCGCCTCATCGACGGAAAATATCCAAACTATGAAGCAGTTATTCCAAAAGAAAACCCAAATGTTTTAACAATAGACCGCGCTCAATTCCTTTCTTCTATTAAACGCGTTTCTATTTTCTCTAATAAAACCACGCATCAAATTAGGCTCAAACTCACAGGTTCAGAGCTTTCGCTTTTTGCCGAAGACATCGATTTTGCCAATGAAGCAACCGAAAGACTCACTTGCAACTATGACGGTGACGATTTAGAAATTGGTTTCAATTCGCGCTTCCTATTAGAAATGCTTTCTAACATCGATGCGGACGAAATCAAACTTTCCATGAGTGAACCAAGCCGCGCAGGTTTATTGACTCCAGCAACCCAAGAAAATGCTCACGAAGACATCCTGATGCTTGTGATGCCCGTGATGCTGAACCGATAAATCATGTCAACGGAGCGTAAAAATATCCGCGACCTCTCTTTAGAAGAACTGAAAGCTAGTTTCCTCGAGCTCGGTGAAAAACCCTTTAGAGCCAAACAAGTTTGGGAATGGCTGTGGCAAAAAAATGCCCATCATTTTGACCAAATGAGTAGCCTTAGCCTTGGCTTGCGCCAATTACTCGATCAGCAATTCTACATCGACCACATCACCCTACAAGACCAACAAATCAGTAAAGACCGTACCATCAAAAGTGCGTTTCACATTGAAGAAGGCAAGGTCATAGAAGGTGTGCTTATCCCTACAAGTTCCAGAATGACAGCTTGCATTTCTTCCCAAGTGGGTTGTAGCTTGTCTTGTCAATTTTGTGCAACAGGAAGGCTCAAACTCATGAGAAACCTCAGCGCCGGTGAAATTGTAGACCAAGTTGTTTACTTACAGCAACAAGCACAAGAACACTACCAGCAAAACCTCAGCAACATTGTTTACATGGGTATGGGTGAACCTTTGCTGAATTACAAGAACGTATTGCGCTCCATCGACCGGCTATGCAGCCCTGACGGCCTAGGAATTTCTCCAAAACGCATCACGGTTTCAACGGCAGGTATTTCAAAAATGATCAAAAAATTGGGCGACGACAACGTCAAGTTCAATTTAGCTTTATCCTTGCACGCTGCCAACGACCACAAGCGTAATGAAATCATGGAAATCAATGAAAGTAATAACCTCGAGAGTTTAGCAGAGGCCTTGCAATATTTCCATGAAAAAACAGGTTCGCGCGTTACCTTTGAATACATCATCTTCAAAGACTTTAATGACGACCTTTCTGACGCTCGTGAACTCGCTCAATTTGCCAAATGCGTTCCTTGCAAGATCAACATTATTGAATATAACCCTATTGACGATGGCAAGTATCAGCAGGCCGATGCCAGAAAAGTAGAAGCTTTTGCACAATTTCTCGAGTCTTTAAACCTTATCGTCAATGTACGCCGTAGCCGTGGCAAAGACATCGACGCCGCTTGTGGTCAACTTGCCAATAAAAATAAAGCCATCGCTCCACAAGAACGCGCGCTCAAATTTTAATTACCTTGGTGTAACAATTCATTCACTATTTCGTCATCATACGTCCTATGATCAACGTACAACACCTTTCTAAAACTTTCGATTTATCGAAACAGCAACGCAAAGAATTGCAAACGGCTGCGAAAACAGCTACTGCCGTCAATGACCTCTCATTTGAATGTCAACCAGGCAGAGTCTTTTCTTTACTGGGCCCAAACGGTGCTGGCAAAACCACAACCTTGCGCATGTTGGCTACACTTGTAAAACCTAGTGGTGGTCAAATTCAGATTCAAGGAATCGATGCCATCGCACATCCTGAAGAAGCGCGTAAACACATCGGGTTCTTGACTGGTTCTACCGGGCTTTATGCACGCTTAACTCCTATTGAGCTCATTGATTATTACGCAGACCTCTATGGTGTTGAAAAAACAATTCGCGAACAACGCAAAAAAGATCTTTTTGACTTGCTGGACATGAATGACTTTTTACAACAAAGAATTGGAAAGCTCAGTACGGGTATGAAACAAAAAGTATCTATTTGCCGCACCATGATCCATGATCCTTCCGTTGTGATTTTTGACGAACCAACGAGCGGTCTTGATGTCATTACTGCAGAAAATATCATCAAACTGATCCGCTCTTGCAAAGACCAAGGGAAAACCGTGATCTTTTCGAGTCATATCATGAGTGAAGTTGATTTATTGTGTGATGATTTAGCAATTGTTCATAAAGGTCAATTAAAATATAGTGGCACAATGGACGAATTTAAGGCGCAAATGCAAACCAAGAATTTAACAGAAGAATTCATTCGCATTGTTCAATCTCAAAACCAAGACCAATGATTTACCGCATTTTTCGCAAAGAATTACTTGACACCCTCCGTGATCGCCGTACGTTAATGACTATGTTGGTCATACCTGTTTTAATTTTCCCAATTGTACTCAATGTTTTTGTTGAAATTTCGAAATCATTTGAAGTAGATGCGCAAGAAAAAACACTCAAAATGGGTGTTTGGGGGCCAAAGAGCGAACAACTCAAAGGTCAACTCAAAGCACTTCCTGACGCTCTTGGTAAAAAGAAAATTCAAAGTTTCACCGACTCGGCAAGTTTAAATAAGGCCGTTCGGAATCAACAAATTGATCTAGGGCTTTTTTGCCAGACAGATAGCAGCGGTAAAAATTTACAACTCGACTGGATTTTCGATGCATCAGAGGTAGGTCGTCAAGACCGTGCTCAAGCCTTTAACGATGCTATTTCCGCCCAAGAAGAACAAAAACGCCTTCAAGAGCTCGGTATAAAAGTTCAAGAAATCAAGCCCGTCAACGCCAACTTTACCAATTGTGCCTCAAACAAAAAGATGGTGGGTAAACTAGCAGGTGGTTTTCTGCCTTATATTTTCATTGCATTTGGTTTCATCGGCTGTATGTATCCAGCAATTGATCTTTTTACTGGTGAAAAAGAACGAGGCACCATCGAAACGCTACTCACTACGCCAGTTGCCCGTTGGAAAATCTTGGTAGGAAAAATGCTTGTAGTCATCAGTTCGGGTATGCTTGCCGCTAGTTGCTCTCTTCTCGGACTCTTCATTTCTATTGAATTTCTTGATCTTGGCGCAGAAAAAGAGCTCCTTGAAGTCATTCATAGCATCTTGACCTTTCCATTCATTGCATCAATGCTAGCATTGCTTTTGCCTTTAGTCATCTTCTTTGCCGGGGTTATGATCCCGATTGCTGTTTATGCGAAGAGTTTTAAAGAAGCGCAGAGTATCATCACGCCTCTAAATATTGTGATGGTCTTGCCTGCCATGGTTGGATTTTTCCCCGGAATCGAATTGAATTTAAATACCGTGTTTATCCCAGTAGTCAATGTCGTATTGGCAACGAAAGAACTCATTGCGGGCACGCTTGGCCTGGGTTATTTTGTTTGTGTATTTGGGGTGATGTGTTTGATGGCTTTTTTATCTATCTTGTTGTCATACAGGCAATTCGATAAAGAAAGTAATGTACTAAGCTAGTTCTGACAATTCCAGCCAGCGCATCGTAAGTTCGTCGATTTCATCAACGATTTTACCGAGTCTTTCACCTTTTTGCTGTAATTCCTCATTGCTCAAAGCACCCGTCGAAAGTTCTTCGGTGAGTATATTTTTCTCTGCTTCAAGTTCAGGAAGTTGCTTTTCAATCTGCTCAAACTCCTGCTTTTCCTTGAAGCTCATTTTGCGCTTTTTGTCTGAAACAGCAGCGGGGGTTGTTGTATCTACTGCTTTTGCTTCTTGCTTTTGCTGTTTATTCGATTCTTGTAAGCTATTGCGATATACATGGTAATTGCCAACTAAATCTTTGATCTTGCCTTTTCCTTGGAAAACAAACAAGTGATCAACCATTTTATCCATGAAATAACGGTCATGGGAAACCACGATCAGACTCCCTTGAAATTGTCTGAGGTAGTCTTCTAATACCGACATCGCAAAAATATCGAGGTCGTTGGTAGGTTCATCCAGGATTAAAAAATTAGGGTTCAGCATCAGCACCCGGAGTAGCTTGAGCCTGCGTTTTTCACCGCCGCTGAGCTTATGAACAAAATGATAATGCATGTCTCGAGGGAACAAAAAACGCTCTAGCAATTGAGCTGCACTGAGTTGTCTGCCCTTTTCAAGCGGTATAAATTCTGCAACCTCCCTGACTACGTCTATCACTTTCATATCGGGGTCCACCTCGATCAAATCTTGTGAGTAATAGCCAAAAACGACTGTTTCTCCGATGACAATTTTACCTTTGTCGGGCTCAATTCCACCGGTTAATAATTTTAAAAAACTTGTCTTACCTGTCCCATTATTACCGACGATACCTAAACGTTCTTGCCTTTGAAAATGGTAGCTGAAGTCATCTAAAATTACTAGTTCATCATAGGATTTTGAAACCTTGTGGAACTCGACAATTTTAGTGCCCAAACGCTCCATTTTAATCGGGAGCTCTAGTTCATCTTCATCGAGCCGTTGTGTTGCCACTTTTTTCAAATCAGAGAAAGCATCTACACGGGCTTTTTGCTTCGTTCCGCGTGCTTTTGGTTGTCTTCGTATCCAATCAAGTTCTTTGCGAAAGGTATTTTTGGCCTTTTCAATGGTTGCCTGAAGTTGGTCTTCGCGTTCAGCCTTTTTTTCTAAATAATAGGAGAAATTTCCTTTGTATCGATAGATGGTTTGGTCTGCCAATTCAAAGATGGTATCGCAAACCACTTCTAGAAAATAGCGGTCGTGGGTCACCATCAGAATTGTCAGTTGGGAGGCCGACAAATAATTCTCTAACCACTCGATCATGTCTAAATCCAGGTGATTGGTTGGCTCATCGAGAATTAAAAACTCTGCCTCAGCGAGTAGCACTTTAGCTAAAGCAACTCTTTTCTTTTGCCCACCCGAAAGCTCGCCTACTTTTTGTTTGAGGTCTTTGAGTTTGAGCACAGACATAATTTGCTGCACTTTTACTTCTAAGTCCCAGGCTTGATGCTCTGTGAGTGCTTGGTATAATATACCCAATTTCTCTTCGTCATTGGCGGCTAATGCATCATTATATGATTTTACCAATTTGATTTCCGGCAAGTCGTGTGCCAATACGGCATCGAGCACGCTCAACTCTGGGTCGAGGTCTTCGGTTTGCTCCATAAACGCAATGCGGAGCTCTTTGCGAAAGGTAATGCTGCCTGAATCTGCAGGTTCTTTGCCGAGCAAACACCTCAGAAGCGTGGTTTTACCCGAACCGTTTTTGGCTACAATGGCTGCTTTTTGCCCTTGCTCGATGCCAAAGGTAAGTTCTGAAAATAAAAGTCTTTCACCATAAGATTTGGTGAGTTGTTCGACGGAAAGAAAGTTCATAGGTTTAACGCAGGCGGTCTAAAGATTCGAGTAATTCTTTGTCTTTTTTAACACCTTTAAAAGCAAAATAAATAAGTGGCAAACCAACAACGCTGATGTAATAACCGACACCAAGTTGGATTCCTAAAGTCCCTTTGACCAAAAGACCAAGCGATGCTAAAAGTAATAGAACAACCAAGCCAACAAAATAGATGAGCAGAGCCAAACGCGTCAGCATGTATTGTCTTTTTAAGTTTTTATAAGACATCAATGCCAAATAAACAAACAGTATGTAAGCAATTACAAAGTAAAATAAGATGGATTCTTGAATATTTTCCGCTTTTCCTAACGGTGCATTTAACTCAGATTTAAAACTTTGAATGCCATATACCGAATAAGAAAAATAATTTTTATCCGTCGGAAATCCAAATATTTCAACACCGGAAAGCAATGAAGATAGGAGTATCTTAACGATGATGAAGTAAATTGTTTGAATGCGTTGTATCATAAAAAAAGTGTATTACGTTGTTGTCTTAAATAGAAGTCAAAAAGAACGATGTGAGCCATCGCCTCTACAATCGGGACTGCTCTTGGCACCACACAAGCGTCATGACGGCCCTCAATAGCTAGTTCTTTGAGCTGACCATCTTGAGCCAAAACTTCTTGGGGCTGAGTAATACTTGCAACAGGCTTGAAAGCGACTCTGAATGTAATGGGCATCCCGTTGGAAATGCCACCTTGAATGCCGCCAGAATGATTGGTTGCAGTTGAACCATCAGACAAAAATTGGTCGTTGTGTACAGACCCTTTCATTTGAATAGCGGCAAAGCCACTCCCAATTTCAAACCCTTTGACAGCATTGATGGAAAGCATTGCTTTGCCAAGTTCGGCATGTAATTTATCGAAAACTGGTTCGCCCCAACCTGCAGGTACCCCTTCAATAACAGACCTTATCGACCCCCCAATAGTATCACCATTTTGCTGTATTTCTTTAACAAGTACTTCCATTTGAGCAGAAATAACTGAATCAGGGCAACGCAAAGGCGAAGCTTCGATTTGCTCAGTACTAAACCATTGCTGACTTTGTAATTGAACAGCACCAATTTGATCTACAAAAGTTGAGGCTTTGACACCCAATTTTTGCAGTGCTTGTGCAGCGATGGCACCGGCAACAACCCTGCAGGCTGTTTCACGCGCACTGCTGCGCCCGCCGCCACGGTGGTCGCGGTTGCCATATTTTTGTTGGTAGGTGAAGTCAGCGTGCGAAGGCCTAAAGGTATCTTTAAGTTGCTGGTAGTCTTTGGATTGTTGGTCTTGGTTCTTGATTAAAAATGCGATCGGGCTACCGGTTGTTTTTCCGTCAAAAATTCCCGAAAGGATTTCAAGCTGGTCTTTTTCGTTTCTCGGTGATACCAAACTAGACTGACCTGGACGTCTTTTGTCGAGTGCTTGCTGCACTGCCACTAAATCGAGTGCAAAGTTAGAGGGGAAACCTTCAATAATGCCGCCAATGGCAACACCATGTGACTCTCCAAAGGTGGTGAGTTTAAAGATTTGGCCATAACTCGATCCAGACATACTGCAAAGGTAAGCAATTTGGATGGTTAATCTTTTTATATTTGAGCTATGCATAAATGGATATTTTACAGTTTAAGCGTGCTTTATTTGTGCGCTTGTGCACCCGCTCGCTTTGTTGAACCCTTGAAGAAAGGAGAACAAGTCATCACTGGACACTTCGGAGGGCCCGTTGCCAAAGTTCCTGGCATTGGTGCCATACCAATACCTTTTACGTCAATCGGTTACGGACGCGGTCTTACGGATCAAACGACGATTATGGGCGCACTCCAAACTACCTCACTCGCATTTGGCGTTGGGCAATTTGAACTTGGCGCTTCTCAAAAGATATGGAGCAATGATCGGATGGGGGTTTCGGCACAACTCAATGCCAATTTTTTAGTTGATTTTTATACTGGTGCTAATCGCTTATGGCCTCAAATTGACGGAAACTACTATTTCAAATATGGGCGTCAATGGAAGCCAGAGCACCTCGATCATATGTGCAGCGTATACCACCGCAACTATAATTTCTTTTATACCGGCATCAGTAATTGGTTTGACTTTTATCGGGTGGAATCACAAGGCAGACCAAACGAACAGCTTTTGATTCCAAATTTCCAAATAGGGCATCAATGGATCAGACCAAAATGGACCTTTCAAGCAGAAATCAAAATGTTAGCGCCACTATCTTCTAATGAAAATATTGTGGTGCCTTATCCAAGTTTATTGCAAAATCGCGGGGCCACAGGCCTTTATTTCGGAATTACATATCGCTTATAACATGAAAAAAATCATCCTACTTTGCTTTATCTCTTTGAGCCTTTTTTCTTGTAGAAAGCGACTCGATGCGTTTTTGTTCAATCCTAGTCAGATTGAAAGTTATCAGTTAGATGCCTATAATGGCGAGCTTACCTTGGACCTTGGCGGTCAATTTGACGTGCCAGCATCGATGATCCACCAATTTCAATTAGATGTTGAATTGGAGGAAGGAGCTGCAAAAATGAGTGCAATTTACGTTGGTGACCTCAATGCAATTGCAACAGACACTGTAATTTTATATTGCCACGGCAACAAGGATCATATGGATTTTTACTGGCCGCGTCAAAAACTCTACGCTAACACCGGAGCTTTAGGTCGCTATGGTGTCCTGATGTTTGACTACCCAAGTTTTGGCTTATCTGAAGGAAAAGCCTCAGAAGAAAATATGTATCGCACAACAGCCCGAGCCATCCAATGGTTAAAAGACCAAGGCTTGCAAAATGAGCGCTTTGTTATTTTTGGTTTTTCTTTGGGTTCAGCTGCAGCATGCGAAGTGGCTGCGCATCCTACCGAGTATGCCCTAGCGCCAAGCAAACTCATTTTAGAAGCACCTTTTGCCTCTGCTGAAGTCATGATTCAAGATGCCGCATTGCTTTCTATGCCAGGCTCATTTTTGGTTGACTTAAAAATTGACAACGCCACAGAGATCAAGAAAATTAGCATTCCTTTACTCTGGATTCACGGCCAAGACGATTCTTTTCTGACAGTCAAAAGCCATGGACAACCCGTCTATGACAACAAAACTCAAGGATACAAAGAAGCGTTCTTAGTTCCGGGTGGTGAACACGAAACAACTCCATTTGTGGCGGGTTATCAGGCCTATATCGATTGCATCAATGCGTTTATCATGCATTAATCAAGCACAACGATTTTGATTCGCAATTGCTGATCAAGGTTTGTTGTAGTAAAGAAATAAACCCCTGCTTTTTCATTCAATTCGAAATTGGTATTGATCCCATCCAAGTATCCTTCTTGTATTTTTCTACCATTTATATCTTCAATTAGATAAATTGACGGTGCCGATATTCCTAAAACAGAAAAATTCCCATTATTCGGATTTGGAATAATACGTAAAGGATTATTTGGTAGATGTTGCACTGAAGAAGTGTCTATTTCGTTGGCATAAATCGTCAAATCATCAAAGTAAAAACCGTCTTTTCTTGTTCCACCATCTGATTTTAACTGAAAGCGAATTTTGATATTTTGCCCAAGGTAATCGCTCAAATTGATTTCTTCGAGTACCCAGTCTGTCTGAACTCCTTGCCAAAGTGGTTTGTTTGCAGGCTGCACACTTCCGTTACCTGAGGTGCCTAGCACGGTATAATTACCACACTGACCAATCCATGTTTGACCGTTATCGGAGGAGACTTGGAACTGTGCGTAATCATAACCCGCTTCAATATCCCATTTACACCAAAACGTAATTTTTGCAGCATCCTTATTGGTCAAATCAATAGTCGGGGAGTAAGTGTAAGTTGTATTGGCATTATTAGAATAATTGCCTGCTGGCGTATCTGTAAAAGATTTAGTAGCAGAGACATAGGTTGTAGAGGTTGTATTCCAATTGCCTGTCCAAGAACTTGGATCAGTCGCATCTTCAATACTCAGTGCATTATAAGATCCAAAAACTTTAATGATTGTATCGTTCTTTTGCCAAAAACCGTTATCGGTTTGAAGGATGTATTTGATTGTGTCACCAAATTGAAGCGAAGAATTTAAAGTGTAACTGATCAAGGCATCAACACTTTGCTGAATAGCTAAATTATGCGTCACGGGTGCCCCAACGTTTGTAATATTTTGTAGCGGTAGGATACTAACTGTGACAGGGCCAGCTTCTCTACCGAGTCTGGTGGCTTGGTGCGTAAAATTCCCCGACAATGTAGCAAGTGAACTTGGATCTTGATCCTGAACCAATACATAACGACCGGCAAGATGCGCCAAAATTAGGTTCGGAAAAAACATCCCTTTGCAAGTTGGTACAATTTCAGACTGTGGCTGCCAAAAGGCAGTTCCTACCTCTGGAGTATGCACAAACATGGTGTCTTTTTGACCTATCCCAATATCTAATTTGTACATGTAATCATCAGAATCACCTGAGGCAGGATACAATCCTGAACTTTTCATGGCTGTATAACCATTGTATTCAACCATGTGGTTGGTACAAGTTTGAAAATAATCGTGGTGATCAGCAAATTCAGCATTAGTTGTACCAATAGGGAAAAGGATGTCTTCTGCGTAGGTATGTGCATTGAACGCAGTTATGAAATGGTTGTTTTGAACCAACCAGCGCATAGCCTGGGTTTCAGGTTCAGAAAAAGGTGCCGTACCACAATAAGTATCATTACTTTGATTGGTACTGGTTCCGGTAGTTCCCCAACCATATGCGTAATTTCTATTTAAATCAACACCATAAGACCCTCCAGAATTTAGCCTGCGATTTTTGCGCCACATCCCTCCGCCATTAGGATTGGTAGTTTGATTGTATACATATCCGTCCGGGTTGAGGCAAGGAACAAAATATAATTGCAAATGATTCACGATATACTGTATCTCGGGGTTTGACTGATAATTTTCAAGTACATACCACATGAAAAAGACTGTTTCCATCAAACTCATTGGTTCGCGGGCGTGGTGAATAGCAGTATATAAAACTTTTGGTTCTCCAGCTTCGTCAAGGTTGGGGTTGTCCGAAATTTTTACATGATAAATTGGGCGGTTTTCAAAAGTTAAAAAATTTGAAATTGGGGCCTTAACGGTAATTAAATTAGGGTACAAAGCAGCCATTTCATCCAATTCAGCAAGTAACTCTTCATATTTTAAGTAGCCGCCCATTGTGCCTAAATTGAAATGTGTTGGAGTAGTAGGATTTGCCAACGGATTGGAACCGCTTGTACCCCCGCAGTTACTATTTTTTTCGTTGACCTCTAGTGGCTTTTGTTCCTGATTTAATATGGATTCATAGTATTGCTCAATATCTGCAATTAAAACCTCGTATGCAATTCCTTGTTGATCCATGATTGCTTTTTCGGCACTTGAGAAATCGGAGATGAAGAATTGATCTTCTTTGTAGAAACCATGGTCTACTGCTACACCGAGGTCCGCTAAAATTTTAAGCTCGCCATTTTGGATTGGAATTTGAAGCCGCATGTAATCCTGAGCAAACACAGGGCTTGAAAACAAGAAAATAGATAGGATGAAAATGATTTTATAATTCATAAGAGAGAGAAATTATGGAGTACAAATAAAAGCTATTTTGAGCATGATCGCAATTTTTCTACATGATTTGGCAACCTTATGTGCTTCAATGAGTTTATTGTTTTGAGATTGATGACTAATGTTTTAATTTTACTTGGTTCATGAAAACAATATTACGTTTTTTCCTGCTTTTTAGTTGGGTGCATTTTTCCTTTGCTCAGGAGGTTTGGATGTATCCCAATAAAGGTCAATGGGATGAACGTATTTTGTACAATCTTCCTCTTTCAAGTGGCAGGGTTTATATCGAAAATGAAGGGCTCACCTTTTTTCTTTCGAATGCCACACACCATGACCATGGCGTAGAGAGTCGCGATGAACAACATCTTGATCATACTGATTATGGACAATATCAGTGTATCAAGCATGTTTTCAAACACGGGCACAATACCCAATTCTTAGCCAAAGACTCTAGCGCTCATTACCACAACTATTTTATCGGAAATGATGCTTCCAAATGGAAATCCGGCGTACGAGGATACAGTTATATAGAAGATCCGAATTATTTTGAAGATGGAAAACTCATTTATTTAACGGAGAACAAGCAACTGTCCTTTCACCTTGAACTTGCTCCAAACGGAGATATCAGTCAGTTTTCCTTCGAGTTTCAAGGTGCCGATTCAGTCTGGATTGATGCTAATGGCGTACTAAAGCTCAAACACCGCTTCGGAGTAATTACTTACAGCAAACCTGTCGCCTGGAATATCGCTGCAAACGGAGATAAATTGGAAGTCCCGATTCATTGGGTCAAGAAAAATGGGCAAATTGATTTTATATTGGGAGAAGCTTATGATCCAAGTCTCGCGCTCTACATCGACCCAAGTTTGACGTTTTCAACCTTTACAGGTTCACCTGTAGACAACTGGGGCTTTACCGCCACCCCTGATGTAAATGGTAATTTATTCGGTGGCGGGATTGTTTTTGGATCCGGATACCCAACAACTGTCGGTGCATTTGACGCGAGCTATAATTCTGGAACCGGTACTTTCCCGATGGATGTCTCTATTACAAAATTCAATGCCACGGGAACAGCACTGCTCTATTCTACCTACTTAGGAGGCTCTGGAAATGAAACGCCACATAGTATTGTTTGTGCACCCAATGGTGAACTATTTGTTTATGGTGTCACCTCATCCACCAATTTCCCAATGGCCGGAAGTTCTTATGACAATAGCTTTAATGGTGGCCCGTATCAACTTCAAAACTCATTAGAATTTAATGGTTCTGATATTTATATTGCGCGGTTCAATGCAGCTGGAACCTCTTTAATCGCCTCAACTTATATTGGTGGTTCTAATACAGACGGACTTAATTCAGCGAGTCTTTTTTATAATTACGGGGACCAATTTAGAGGGGAAATTGTACTAGATGCAAACCAAAATGTTTATGTCTCGAGTACAACCACCTCTTCTAATTTTCCAACTACAAATGCTTTTCAAGCCAACCTAAATGGCACACAAGATGCCGTCATCTTTAAGTTGAATACCAATTTATCCCAACTTTTATGGAGTAGCTATTTTGGTGGTAGCGGTACTGAATCTGGTAACTCAATAGCCACTGGAAGCAACGGCAGCGTCTATGTAGCAGGTGGAACAACTTCAACATCTTTACCTATTAGCGGAGGAAATGACCTTACCTTCAATGGTGGAAGTGCTGATGGTTATGCACTGCGTATCAATTCAGCAAGTGGAGCCTTACAATCAGGAACTTACATGGGGCAGGCTGAATACGACCAAACTTATTTTGTAAGAACAGACGTAAATAACGGAGTCTACGTTTACGGGCAATCTCAATCAGCTTGGGCAATCAGCCCCGGATGCTATGGCAATGCCAATTCTGGACAATTTATTAGAAAATACAGCACTGACCTAGCTAATATCAGCTGGACTACCATGATTGGAGCTGGCACTGGAAATGTTGAGTTATCCCCTACTGCCTTTCTGATTTCAGATTGTTATGATATCTATTTAGCAGGTTGGGGTGGCCAACTCAATCAACTTTATGGGCAGGCCGCCTTTTCTACAACTAATAATTTTCCGGTAACCCTTGATGCGTATCAGCTCAATACCAATGGCTCTAATTTCTATATTGCTGTGCTTGATCAAGATGCCAGCGCCTTGAAATACGCCACTTTCATGGGCGGGCTGAATAGCAGCTCAAACCACGTGGATGGTGGCACGAGTCGTTTTGATAACCAAGGCCGCATTTACCATGCAGTTTGTGGTGCGTGCGGTGGAAATGATTACGGATTTACAAGCACCCCAGGTTCTTGGTCTCCAACCAATCAAAGTTCAAATTGCAACCTAGCTTGTTTCAAGTTTGAACTCAGCACAATCGAAGCCATAGCTGCTCAACCAGCACCACTCATTTGCATTCCACAAAGTGTATTCTTTGACAACAATTCTCAAAATGCCAATTCCTTCTTTTGGGATTTCGGCGATGGCAATACCTCTAATGCATACGAGCCCATCCACGCTTATACTACACCAGGTACCTACGACGTACTTTTAGTTGCCTTTGATTCAACGGGCTGCTTTACACCAGATTCAGTCATCGTTACTGTAAATATCGGAGCCTTTACGGCTGGCGCAATTCAACCAACTGCCACTATTTGCCCCGGTGATTCCTATCAATTAGAAGCCTATGGCGGAAGTACCTATAGTTGGAGCCCTGCGAACGTATTAGACAACCCTAATATTGCTGAACCAACCGCAACAATCATCACAACTACAACCTTTACAGTAATTGTAGCTGATTCCTGTGGTTCAGATACACTGCAAGTGACCCTTAATGTCAATGCTCCTTCCATTAGTTTACCTAATGACACAACAATTTGCATTGGAGAAAGTGTCCCGATCAGTGCAACTGGTACTGGAACGATCACGTGGTCTCCGGGTAACTTTTTGAACACCACAAGCGGTGCCAATGTCATTGCCACACCCCAAAATGATATCACCTATACGGCAACGATTACGTCAAGCAATGGTTGTACAGCTCAAGACTCCATGACTATTTTGGTTTTTAATAACCCGCCCGTTCCCCAACTCATTGACAGTGTCGCGCTTTGCTACGGGACTTCCATGCCACTTACTGCAAGTGGGGGCACCTCATTTGCGTGGTATCCAACCAATGACCTACTCGGTGCCAATTCCGCCACCGTTCAAATTTCACCGCTGAGCCCCCAATATTACTATGTTGATGTGACAAATAGTTGTGGTACCGAAACAGATTCTGTTTGGGTAAGTATATTAACGGCTCAAATTTTTGCAGGTTCGGATACCATTGTCTGCCCAGGTCAAACCGCGCAGTTATGGGCTACAGGGGCGCTCTATTATGAATGGTACCCAACTGCTAACGGATCCACAAGTAATGGCGCTCAGGTGAGTGTTTTACCACCTACAAATACAAACTATCTTGTGATTGGTACCGATGCACAAGGGTGTCAAGATAGTGCAAGCGTACAGGTCAATGTCTTTGCTGCGGCTTATGTCAATGCCGGGCCAGATGTTTATGCAATGCAAGGAGATGTCATTCAGCTCAATGCCCTTACTTCAGGGCCGGGCTCAGTAATATGGAGCCCAGATGATGAAGTCAGTTGTGTAAATTGCCTTACCACCCAAGTGAGCCCCTCTCAGAATGCGCTTTACAGCGTGTATTTTACTGATCAAAATGGTTGTACAGCTCAAAGTCAAGTAAATATTTACTTTGATCCTTTCTTCTATGTACCGAATACCTTTACGCCCGATGGCGACATGTTCAATCAATATTTCAAGATCATCGGTGGAAATTTCTTAGAAGTCGAAGTTTCTATTTATAATCGTTGGGGAGAACTTGTTTTCTCTTGTACGGATCTCAAAGATTATTGGGATGGCACCTTCAATTATCGACCTTGTCAAGATGGCACCTATACCTGGAAAATCATCTACACAGACTTCAAAAACAACAAAGAGGTACTCACCGGCCACGTTAATTTACTGCGCTAATAATAATTGCAGTAAATTTGAAATATGTCTGCAATTATCCAAGCATTTAGCTTCAATGGCTTTCAAGAAAATACCTATGTTGTGTCTGACGGTAGGGATGCCGTTATTATTGACCCGGGTTGTTACATAAAAGAAGAGCAAAATATGCTCAAGGCCTATATCGAAGAAAACGCACTAAAGGTCCATGCCATCTTATTTACCCATGCACATATTGATCATATTTTAGGTGCCCAATTTTGCTTTGAACATTTTACGAAAAATTCATTCTTGCACCCTTTAGATGTTCCAACCTGGGAAGCTGTAGAACGCTACGCAGCAGTCTATGGATTTCATGCTTTTGTCGCCGCTGAACTTCCAAATAATACACTCCAAGATCAACAAAAATTAGAGTTTGGCAAATTAGCTTTCCAAGTATACTTTACACCGGGTCACGCACCTGGGCACGTCATATTTTATCATTCAGATGGTTTTGTAATCAACGGAGATGTGCTTTTTAAAGGAAGTTTCGGGCGTGTGGATTTACCAGGTGGAGATCTGCAAACCTTGAAAAATAGTATCCATAACATTCTTTTCCAACTCCCTGAAGATACAGTGGTATATTGCGGGCATGGACCTGCCACAACTATCGGGCAAGAAAAATACACCAATTACATTCTACAGTTTTAGGTATGCGCGTCGGTATCAACACCAGATCATTGCTTGGTTTCAAAATGGAAGGTTTTGGGAATTACACGCTCGAACTAGTGCTGCGCATTTGCAAAAACAACCCTGAACATCAGTTTTATTTATATTTTGATCGAGCGGTTGCACCTCAATATACTTTTCCCGAGAATGTAGTTTGTCATGCAGTCTTTCCTCCCACACGCCATCCCCTTTTATATATTTTGTGGTTTCAGTGGTCTTTGAAACGCAAGTTAAAAAAAGATCAAATAGAGGTATTTTGGTCCCCAGATGGCATGTTGCCTCTTGGGCTAAATATTCCGACGTTAGCAAGCATTCATGACCTAAATTTTGAACATTTCCCTAAAGACCTCCCGCGTATTGTCTCTGCGTATTACAGGTACTTTTTTCCAAAATTTGCCCAACAAGCCACCAAAATTATCACGGTATCCCAAACAACAAAAGCAGACATCGTGGCTTGTTATCAATTGCCTTCAGATCGAATTTCAGTTATCTATAATGGGGTTAATAAAGCCTATCAAGCACTGAGTGCTGAGCAAAAAATACGATTCATTACGGAGCAACAACTTCCCAAGAACTACTTTTTATTTGTAGGCTCGTTGCATCCGAGAAAAAATATCAAGCGACTGTTAGCTGCTTTCCAACTATTTGCTGCAAATGATACGGATACTGCGTTGGTTATAGTCGGGTCAGCGATGTGGCAGACACAAGCATTTGAAATTCAGGCAGAATTTAAAAACCGAATTCTATTTTTAGGGCATGTAGACACGCTTCATCTAGCTCAGATCATGGCCGCTGCCACTGCTTTTATTTATATTCCCTATTTTGAAGGATTCGGCATGCCACTTGCAGAGGCGATGGCCACTCAAACCCCAATTTTAGCGGGGAACAAGAGCTGTTTACCTGAAATAGCCGCAGATGCCGCATTATTTGTTGATCCTTTTCAGATTCAAGACATTGCTCAAGGCATGCAACAAATAAAAAATGACGTAGCTTTGCAAACCGAACTCAAGCAAAAAGGCCTTGAACGTGTCAAAGCCTTTGATTGGGATCATGCTGCAACGCTGGTTTGGCATGAAATTAAAAATTTGGTTTCGTAGTTCAACGGATAGAATAAGCGTTTCCTAAACGTTTGATCCAGGTTCGATTCCTGGCGAGACCACTACAAATCTAATTTGTACACATCACTTAATGAATCGTTATCTTTCAGGGTAACCTTCATATCATTGATGAGCCCGTCATGGATGTCATAAACCCAACCATGAACATGGACTTCTTGGCCTCTCTCCCAGGCAGATTGCACGATAGAAGTTTTTCCTAGATCAAGTACCTGTTCAAAGACATTTATCTCTACAAAACGGTTGAATCTTTGTGTTTCGTCTTGAATTGCATCTAATTCTTCGTGGTGAAAACGATAAACATCTTTGATGTGGCGAATCCAGTTGTCAATGAGTCCAATATGTTTGTTTGTCATGGCAGCTTGGACGCCACCACAACCATAATGTCCACAAACAATAATATGCTTGACTTGAAGAACATTCACCGCATAATCTAAAACTGATAGCATATTCATATCAGAATGTACAACCATGTTGGCAATGTTTCTGTGAACAAATACTTCTCCTGGTCCAGCACCTATGATTTCATTTGCTGGAACCCTACTATCTGCACAACCAATCCATAATACGGGTGGTTTCTGTCCCGTAGATAATTTTTTGAAGTAATCTGGGTCTTTTTCAAGTTTTGTGGATACCCATTTTCTATTGTTTTCGAGTAACTGTTTGTAAAACTTCTCCATTTTAAATATTTATAAATTCGATGCGTTGATGCAATTCTAATTCAGCGCTTAATTTGTATTCGTAGAGTGCTTCAAGCACATCTTGATCGATACTTTTTGTTCTTGAAGCATCCACCGTGACTCTTTTTCCTTTTGAACCATAGAGAACCTTCAGAATTCCACCTTTATTTAAAAAGGTAACTTCTTCTGAAAGAATCAACTCTATTGAATCTGCACTTTCAATGAGAGTAAAGTGATTTTGGTAATTGCGCTTCAAGACATAGAAAATAGCGATTAGTATACCGATACCTATCCCCTTCAGAAGATCCGTGAGTAAAATACTTGCTATCGTTGCAATGAAAGGAATAAACTGAGAAAGCCCCTTTTGATACATTTCTACAAATAGTGACCACTTTGCTAATTTGTATCCTACTAGGATCAAAACTGCTGCCAATGCTGCCAATGGAACATGATTCAAGACTGGACCTAAAAATAAAAGTGAAAGCAACAAGAATATACCATGTATGATCGCAGCAAATTTCGATTGACCATTTGCAGCAATATTTGCAGAGCTCCTGACGATCACTTGTGTGACAGGAAGGCCGCCAATCAATCCACTCACTAAATTTCCGATACCCTGGGCACGTAGTTCTTTGTTCGGGTCTGTTTTGTACTTCTTTGGATCTAGTTTATCAGTCGCTTCAACACTTAGAAGTGTTTCTAAGCTTCCTACCAATGCAATAGTGAGTGCAACTGTCCAAATTTTTGGAGAAAAAATAAGACTAAAATCGGGCGTGTTAAAAATAGCCCAAAATTGATCTGCATGAGCAATGATAGGGAGTTGTACTAAATGCTGCCCGCTGAGCTTAATCTGTGTATTGAATAACAAATTGACGATAATACCGGTGAAGACTACCACCAGGGCTCCAGGAATATAAGTTGTCCATTTCTTTGACTTCATTACTTTTGTGTCAAAGAGAATCAAAATTAAAATTGATAATATCCCAATGATTACGGCACCTAATTCAAACGCATTGAGTGCATAGAATAATTCTGAAAAGGTATTGTGACCGTCAAATTGCCAAAATGATTCGTCTCCAAAAAAATCTTTATCATAACCGAGTAGATGAGGGAATTCTTTTAAAATGAGCGTTATGCCTATTGCAGCTAACATTCCTTTTATAACTGCAGTTGGAACATATGTTGCAATCATGCCAAAGCGGATGAGACCCAATACAATTTGTATGATGCCAGAAAGGAGTAAAGCCAACAAAAATGCTTGAAAAGAACCTAATTCTTGAATTGCAGCAATAACAATAGTAATAAGGCCCGCAGCTGGACCACTCACGCCCAATCTTGAATTTGAGAAAACGGCAACAATAATTCCTCCAATAATACCGGAAATTATACCCGTTAAAACGTTTGGTAAACCAGTGATTCCCTCTACACTAGTAGAGGCCAAACCGATACCTAAACATAAAGGAAGTGCAACTAAAAATACTACTAAACCTGCCGGAAGATCTTGCTTCCAGAATTTAAATAAACCCATTGAAATAAATTAATAATGACTAACTAAGAGACTTTATTAACTATGACAAGGCGGTTTAATTGATTGTTGATAATATTCAATAAAATGATGCTGCTGTACAAAGGGAATAACAGCTTTATCTTTTGAAAGACAAATGAATTGTTCAGAAAAACTCATGTGATTTTCCTCAAAAAAATCATCTGGAAATTCTGATAAATAATCTGCTTCTAGATCCTTATTTTGTTCGGAATCTTCTGTTTCTTCAAGTACTAAGACACAAGTATCAGCGTCTGAAAATTGGGACAAACTGATAGGCAATAACACTTTGGTTACAAAAACTTGCAACAAAATAAAAAGCACTACACGACCCAAATTTGCCATATGACAAATATAAGGAAAGTTTATAGCGCTGAATAAATATTTAAGAAAACTAAGAGATTACCTTAAGTTCTTTGCCAACTTTGATAAATGCTGCTATTGCTTTATCGAGATCAGCAATGGAATGAGCCGCCGAGATTTGTGTGCGAATCCTTGCTTGTCCTTTGGCAACTACTGGATAAAAGAACCCAATTGCATAAACACCTTCATTCAATAATCTGTTGGCAAATTCTTGTGAAAGTGCTGCATCATAGAGCATAATTGGCACAATAGGTGAGTCTCCTGGTTTGATGTCAAAACCGGCTGCTTTTATGCGTTCTTTGAAATAGGCCGTATTTGCTTCAAGTTTGTCGCGTAATTCTGTCGTTGAACTCAGCACATCAAATACTTTGATGGATGCGCCAACAATGGCAGGTGCTAAGGAATTTGAAAATAAATAAGGTCTGGATCTTTGGCGCAACATTTCAATAATTTCTTTCTTGCCTGTAGTGTAGCCTCCCATTGCACCCCCTAAGGCTTTTCCAAGTGTCCCGGTAATGATGTCAACCTTATCCATTACACCAAAGTGTTCTGGCACACCACGACCAGTTTTTCCGATAAATCCGGCTGAATGACATTCATCAGTCATCACGAGCGCATCGTATTTCTCAGCCAAAGCACAAATTTCATCCATTTTAGCTAAGTCTCCGTCCATTGAAAAGACACCATCTGTTACAATAATTCTAAAGCGCTGGGCTTGTGCATCTTGTAATTGTTTCTCGAGATCTGCCATATCAGAGTGCTTATATCGGTATCGAGCTGCTTTACACAAACGAACCCCGTCGATAATAGAAGCATGATTGAGTTCATCTGAAATGATTGCGTCTTGTTCACTAAAAAGCGGTTCAAAAACACCTCCATTGGCATCAAAAGCAGCTGCATAAAGAATCGTATCTTCTGTTCCGTAAAAAGCAGCTATTTTTCGTTCAAGTTCTTTATGGATATCTTGTGTCCCGCAGATGAAACGAACTGATGACATACCATAACCATGTGTATCAAGTGCTTTTTTTGCCGCATCCACTACATCAGGGTGCGAAGATAAACCCAAGTAATTATTCGCACACATGATGACCACATCTTCTCCAGTGCTAACTTGTACATTTGCGCCTTGTGGAGTTGTGATGATGCGTTCTCGTTTTAATAAGCCGTTTGACTCTATTTGAGACAATTCTTCAGATAAATATTGTTTGATTTTACCGTACATTATGCTTTAATTTTCTTGTTGAGTAATTGAAATAATAGCTTTGCTTCGGACTCTGTGAGTTTTCTTCCAAACCTGACTTTTTGATTGAAATAATCAAATTCGAAGCGCTCTCCTCCATTAATCCAAGGTGAACTCTCCCAAACCTCTTGCAGACCTCCTCGTTTAGGAATCTCATATTTGAAATTTTTGATGTTCTCAAAAAAATAAGTGCTGGTTCTACCGAAATGACGCAGAGATTTTTTCAAATAAAAAGCTTCTTGATCAATTTTAATATATTCTTGACCTCTTAAATTCCATAGAAAACTCATGGTGACGCGCCAAGCATAATAAAGCCAAAAAACTAAAAATATCCAGAGAATCAACTGCTCTTGATTTTTGAGCTTCATGACATTCAAGGCCCAGATTACTGTACCCCCGATAGCATACCACATCCCTAACCAAGCTCCCATGATTGCGGAAATCCAGGTATTTTTAGAGGGGTCGATGACTATGGTCGTCTTGTCTTTCTGATCAACAAAACTGATCCGTTTTCCTATCCATTTCACAATACAAAAGTAAATGAAAAAAGCCCCACTTTGCAGTGAGGCTTTATTTAAATTAATTCGGGTGAAATCTTAGTAATTCCAGAGGTCATGCTCCCAGTTACGGATGCTTTCCTTAACTCGTTCAGACTCATATAGAGCTTCTACACCAAATTTGTAATCTTCGATTTCGCGATCAAATTTGTCAGAGACTTTGTAAATCGTAGAAGAAAACTTGCGCTTCCAGAATAAGTCATCAAAAGACATCCATTGTGCATCGTTCTTGTCGTTGTAAACATAGTAGTTTACTAATACATTGCGCAGTTCGTCAAAATATAACCAGAACATTTCGCGTTCTTCGACACGTCCTGTATATTCTTCAAACTTACCATTGGCCAAACGCATTGGCATCCCGTTTTCATTGTAAAACAACAAGCTTCCTCTTGAACTCAATTCTCCTGGACCCGGTGCAGCTGCTTCTGCATAACGCGCAACTGGCGCAATTGCAATAATTCGCTTATCAAGTACCGATCGTTCTTTGTCAAAATACCAATCTTCCTTAATATAATAAGCAACGATGCAACTAGAATTAAGATACATTGTGATGCGGTCCTTTCTAACAAAACCACCTGGTTCTGTTTGATCCCAAAGTCTTTTCAACTCTTCAAAAGGGTAACGACCTAATTCTTCGTAGTCGGACTCTGGATTTTTTGCATCTAATGAATCTAGATATTTCTCAAGGGTCTGGTTCGTTTTTTCAACTGACCACTCGTCTTCTGAATAGCGGCGGAAAATAGTCAATTTCTCACCATTACCCTGACATGTCATCACTGAATTCACAGCTCCTTTGTATGCTTGCGATTCAAAGTAATCGTTCTGGCCGTTTCGAACAATTGGATATTTGAGTGAATATCCATCTTCATCACCATATTCATAGAATGGACTATTCACGCGAAATACAGTGAGGTCGCCCAAAATAATATGACGTTGAATAATTGTCCATAAAGACCAACGCTTATCATCTTTTAACCAACTAGGATTATCGATATCAGCTGGAGATTTCGGCTTATAAACCGATCCTTCCATTTCAGAATAATCGAAGAAATCATTCGGAAGAAAAATGTCGTAATTCATTTTCTCACGTGCATCGATGCGTGAAAACACGCGTCGTTGCCAAGTTACATCACTTGCACGTACGTATTCGTACTCCACCTTCGAGCGTACAGGCACTTCGTCTTGGATGGCTACACCATCAATTACGCCTCCTGGCAAGGTGTTGTATGGACCACGCTGAGGACGATCTTGTGCAATCGCATCAAGGGTAACTATACATAATAAAATTAAAACAACATTTTTCATAACAATGAAATTTGATTACGGTTTAACGGTCAATACACCTTGCATTGAGTTCTTTCCACCGGTACCAGTATAACTGATATCTACAACCACTTTCGCTCCTGCTTTTGCTTTCTGTACAGCACTTGCTGGGATTACAGAACCAGAGAATTTGATTGGCTGGTCATTACCAATAGTGATTTCACCACCGATAATATTAAAGTTTGCTTTTAACGGGCTATCTTTCAAACCGAGTGCAATACGTGCGCCCGAACTCTTGCTAATTTTAGCATCAAGAATTTCTGGCTTAGGAAAAGATTTCACCTTATACTTGAAAGTTCCGTAAGACTTAGATTTTCCATCTTTATCTTTTCCACTTAGTGTAATTGTAACAGAAGTTGCGTTTCCTGGAGTTACTAAATAACCGTCGTATTTCACGCCTTCGTCAGTCCAAGAAGACTTTCTTGAACTACCACCTGCGACAGAAATTGACGAACTAACTGCTCCAGCTACAACCGGAACAACTTTGTTATCGTAATTTCTATAAAGAACAGCCATTTCTGGTAACGCAATTGAACCTTGGGCTTTTACAACAGCCACTTTCCATTGCCAATCTTTGGTATACGGAACACCCGATTTGTTTGTTACTGTAACTTTACCGTTAACTGTCATATCTGAAGCACCAGCTCTTACTTTGATTCGACCGATACCGTCTTTTACCTCTACACTACCTGTGCTTGAGGTAACTACAGGATTTTTATCAGAATCGTAAGCAGCCATGGTAACAAGTAATTCAACTTCTTCGCCAGAAGTAGCGACCCCTGGGCCACTTACCAATTCTTGAATTTTGTTGAATGAGAATTCACCAGTGGTTACTTTTGATTTCAGTAAGTTAACGGCTTTGGCGCGTGCACTCAAGATTTCATTTTGCAAAGAACTCAAAGAAGCCAAAGCACCTACTAATGGAGCGTGGTCGAAGGTACGGCCTAACCAATGGATGTTTTTTGCTTCATGGTGGTCATCAAACTCTTGTTTTGTTAACTCTTGGTAGATAGAAACAAGCGCTTCCATGTCTTCTGGATTCACTTTGTTGCCTGGAGCTTTGAACATTTTGTCAATTTTCTTAGCTAGGTCTTGGAAATCTTTATAGTCATTGATATCAGTAACCTTTACTTTCCAGGTGTTTTTCTCACCTTCTTTGTAATTACCAGCAATTTCTACAATTGACTTTCTTAAACTGTTGTAGTCCTTCCAAAGTTTCGTTCCTTTTTTAGTCGGATCAACTTTGGAGATTTCTGAACCTACGATTTCGTGCATAGGCACATCGAAGTTGTCTTTTTGTTGGATAGCTTGCAAATACAAACGTGCCGGTAAAAGAGGCGTTTTAGGATCGTATTTTTTCCAAACGATTGCTTCTTTAACGTTAGGCTTCGCTGTTTGAATACTTTCTGGACCTTCCACTTTAGAAATCAATTCAAACTTGATTTCGTCTACATATTTGATAAATGCACCGACATTTTTGTCGATTTTTTCAATCATTCCAAGATATTTCTTGATTTTCTCAGCTTTTGCACGACCAGCCTCATCTTTTGTAACAGACGAAAGCTCTGATATTAGTGACCCCTTTGCTGTTTCACCACGGTCGTATTGCGTGATGCTGCCACGCTGAATGTTGTCTTCAATCGCTACAAATGCATCTAAGATTTGTTTAGATACGTTCAAAGCGAGAAGTGCAGTTAATACCAAGTACATCAGACCGATCATCTTCTGTCTTGGTGTTTCCTTACCACCTGCCATTTTCTTTAATTTTTAATATTTGTTAAATAATAATTTGTTCGAATTAAAGAAAGGGATTAACCTCTCATCGCGCGTAACATGTTACCGTATACGTTGTTCAAATCTGTAAGATTTTGAGACAACATGGCCATGTTTTCACGGTAAGAAGCTGTATCCTTAGCTGAAGCAGCTAGATCTGCCATGATTGTTTTAATATTTTCTTGTAGGCTACTCATTTGTGTCATGCTTTCAAGATAATCTTGTGAAGACTTCAATTGAAGCTCGTAAACGTTGTTGAGGGCGCCAAGGTTTTGACCTAATTTTTGCATTTCTGCACCAAAATTACCTTGACCTTCACCAGCGATTCCCGCGATTGCAGACGCTGAAGCAGCATATTGTTCTGTCAATTTGCTCAATCCAGCAGAAGCTGTCTCTAAACTTTTCACATAAGAATCAGTTGCACCAGCAGCTGTAGAAACAGCACCTAAAGACTTCGCGTTCTCCGCTAAGTTTGTCATGCCGTCTTTTAATTTAGCTAATAATGACTGGTCGATACCTGCTTTGTCCAATTCTTTAGCCAATTGGTCAGCAGCGCCACCGCCACCCATTCCACCTTTTTTCAAAAGTGGTAATAAACGATTTTCATCGTTGTTTTCGTCAACTCCTAATTCTGGGAAAACACGTGTCCAGTCTACTTCTTCATGAAGCGGCTCCATTGCAATAAATGCGAAGATTGCAGCTTCTGTAATCAAACCAACGATCAACATTTGGTCAGCACCTGGCCAGTGCATGATTTTAAATAATGCACCCAAGATTACTACAGATGCTCCGTAACCTGTTACGTACTTTGTAATTAATTTGTACTTGCGTGATGCAAAAAATCCACCATTACCACTCATAATTTTTGTTTTTTAGAATTAGAAATTAAATTGTTAGTTGTTTATAGTTGTTTAGTTTAGGATAATATCTGTTTGAATCTCTTCTCCGTTTTCTTGCTCGATATCTTTACCACCTCGACCTAAATGAGTCATGGTGTTACGGAAACCAATATAGCTTTTTGCTGTATCTTGGAATTCATAAGTTCTTGTTGCGTTCATGAGGTAATAACCAATATCTTTCCAGGAACCACCGCGAATTACCTTACGTTTTTTGGCTGGCGCATCACCATCTTTTGCATCGTATTCAAAATCCTGTGATAGATCGTGAGCAAACTCATAAGTAGATTCGTCATATGCAGTAGAACACCACTCAGCTACGTTTCCGGCCATACAGAAAAGTCCAAAAGCGTTAGGGTTGTAGGAATATACTTTTACAGTGTAGAAACCACCATCTTCAAAGTAACGACCACGCATTGGCTTAAAGTTAGCCAAGAAACAACCATTTTCGTTACGGATGTAAGGACCACCCCATGGGAATTGAGCCATATCGAGGTCACCTCGTGCACCGCGCTCCCACTCAGATTCTGTTGGTAAGCGGAAATCATTTACAAAAAGGTCTCCGTTAGATTGCAACCAAGAATGGAAAATTTGAGTTCTCCAAACCGAGAATGCTTTAGCTTGAGTCCAAGTTACACCAACAACTGGATAGTTGTCATAGGCCGTATTCCAAAAATAGTTTTGAGCCATTGGTGAGTTATTTGAGTAAGTGAAGTCTCTCACCCAGCACAAGGTATCAGGATATACGTGAATACGTTCTTTGATAATGAAACGTGAACGATCAGAGTGCCCACGAATGGCATTATGTGAACCTTTGCTATTGGCAAAACCCATATCTAAATCTTGACCTGGATTTTGTAGAACAGTCCCTTCATAGCTGTTGATGTTATTCAAACTTAGGTTTTCAACCTTGCCATTGTCATCAACGATTGGCTGACCGTTTTCATCTTGCGGAACTACTTTTCCGGTAGTTTCATCCACCCAAACCTTACTCGTGTTTTGGTCCATGGTCATGAGGGTAGCTCGGTGGTTATCGATCGTTTTTTGATCTTTACCTACCGGTTCTCTTGGACTACGCTTCGCCAAATCTGGATCGCCATCAATATCGTAAGCCACACCGGCTTTCCTTGACTCGGGAACTGGATTGATTTTACCTCTGCGCGCAGCTTCTTTGTAATCGATCCAGTAGTAATCAAAGTACAATAAGCGGGTATCTATTTCTCTACGATTGTAGAAGCGCTCTGCTTCACTTAGATACATATCAGACAACATAAATGCTACCTCAGGATCTTCGTAGTCAATTTCTTCTAACCAATTTAAAGTGAAGTATTTGCGGTTATCAATACGGCCACCTTGCGTGTATTTTACTTTGCTACTCGCAGATTTTTCGTCTTTTTTATCCGCTTCTCCACCTTTTTTCTTGTCTCCCTTGAAAGCATACATTGCAAAAATACCTGCCAGTTCGTCGTCAGTGATAACAACACCCTTTTCGGTGTCGGCATTTTTTGCTTTGAAATCGAAAGTGAGGCCATTTACAAGTTCTTTCGGTTTTACCTTTGCTTTAGTATTACCTTTTGTACCATCCATTTCACCCATCAAGGCAAGAATAGTAAGGTCAACATTTGCATTATTGGCTGAGTCCATGAAAAGTTGGAACGGTGAATTTCCACCCTGTACGTCAGAACCTGCGTTCACGAGTGTGCGGTAAGGTTCTCTGAAGAAATTATCAGGAACATTTACCCAACGTTCAGCCTCTTCACCAGCACTACGGCGATAAAGTTTCTCACGGGCAATTGAATCGCGCACCCAATGTACAAATTGGCGGTATTCGTTGTTCGAAATTTCTGTTGCATCCATGTAAAAGGCAGGGACAGATACAGTTCGCTTACGCGCTGTATGGAAGCCCATGATGTCTTCATCATCTTCTCCTGCTTGGAATGCTCCTGAGGGAACATAAACCATACCCTGTGGCATCTTGCCAGGGCCTAATACGTCCGGATACCAGGTGTCTCTACCACTCACACCTACTAAATTTCCTTCAATGTCGCTACAAGCGTACATGAAGCTAAGAACAAATAGAAAACTAAATAATTTTTTCATTCGTTTGTTTTTGGTTCTGACCTACTCCCAATTTAACTTGCTACAGGTATAACTTCGGGTATAACGTAAGAACAATAAAAATGGTTACACTTTTTTCCTCCTATAACCAACGAGGGTGTCTTGCTTTCGTCTTTGGTGGCGGCGGCAAGAAATAACAATATTTCACAAATAATTCATGAGAACCTCTTGAGATACTTGCAAGTTTGTTAATGTTGATATCGTAAGCATAGCCTACATTGAAATTTTCCATTGGAGAATAACCAGCCATAATTGCAATCGCATCAGAAGTTCTAAATGTGAGACCACCATATGCTTGGTTACCCCCAAGCTCCATCATGTAGCGGGCATTGAGGTCCATTGAATATTTGATAAGATCTGTTCGGACCAAAGTTTGAATATCGATGTTGTTGCCTGTTCCAAATGCGTCTTTGACAACATAGCCTCCCATGATGTAGTAATGACGTGCTGTTTGGAAAGAAAGCGCAAGATTGGTTGGATCTGCAGCAAGGTCGGATTCTGATAAGTGAGTAGTTGAAAACCCAGCGTAGTAATTTTTGGCTTGAAAATAGAGCCCAAAGTTTGCGTCAATGGATGTTGCGGAAAAACCAACGGGTAATGACGGATCTGGAACGCCTGTAGGTGGCACCCACGTAGGATCCATACCATAATTCATAAAACCGATACCAACCCCTATTCCGAGGACACCTACTCTGCCGATTTGCAATGGATAAGAGTAATTGACCAACATAGTGTTTTGGCGAGCAAAACCAATTGCATCATGATAAAAATTGACACCTATACCACCCGGAAAAAAACGTGTTAAGTTGCCTTCTACATTGAGGATAGCGGAGTTTGGAGCTCCATTCACCTTGTCCCACTGATTGCGATAAATGGAAGTGGCACAAAAACCGTTGTACATATCGATACCGGTTTTACCAGGGTTGATGCTCATTTTGTCAAACATGAAATGAGTGACAAGCTTATCTTGCTGGGCATATGATGCAAACAGCAAAATAGAGAAAGCAGCAGTTAATAATCTGTTATTCAATAGCATAAGCTTGGTTTAGCATGTAAGTAACAGGCGTATTTTCATAGAATACGACAGTTTAAGGTGCTAAAGTAAGGAATTCTTAGCAAAAATAAAAAGCTTTTTCTCGTAAAAAGCATCATCCTAATTTCTGATATGTCTTCCACCAAAGGTCTGGCAATTCATTTTTCATGGCTGCATCATAATCTTCTTTATCACACGGAACCATGTGATGCCTTTCATATTTTGAACCACTTTGAGGAGGATAAGGCACCTCCATCCACCACCTTGCAGACTTATTGCTTTTATAAAAAATAAGCGTGCGATTCACCTCGTCCATAAATACACTAAACTTGGTGTAATCCGCTTTAGAACCAAATGGGAAGTCAGCAACTCGCGCAAAATAGCCTTGTAGAAAGTACCAAATTCCCTCAGCTAGAAGGGCCGTTCCAATTGGCGTTAATTTTTGCTCGTTAAAAAAACCGATGCAACTTACTTTATCGGCTATGCCTGCATATTTTGTGATTTGACAAAATTGAGCAGCAGTGAAGCCATTTGGCGCGCCATTATTTGAACCCAAATCTGAAGCTTTGATGGATTGAAGGTCCACACTAATGATGTCGGCATTTCTCAAATGAGGCTCGGCCTTTCGAAAATCTTGATTGAATTCACCTAGTCTGCAAATATCAAAGAATAGTTTTTCAAAAAGTTCATGTGCACCTGCATCAGCAAAGGGCTGTTGAAACCCGACAGCGGCATGATTGAATAAATAACAAGGTCTTCTTGTAATAATATGACTCAAGAAATTTCCAGAATCAAGTTCAGTATGAGGCTCGCCAATATCCAAACCACGATCAACAGAACAAGTATTTACCAACTGTTCGAGCTGTTCGTAACCTAAATAAAGCGCCATGGTGAGGTCTTGGCTACCTCCAACAATAATCGGAACGATGTTGTTTTTTACCAATTCTGCAACAACACTCGCCACCGCAAAATATGTGTCTTCAATGGATGCTCCGGGTAAAATCGTGCCCAGATCATATACTTTTTTATTCCAATTGACCTCAGGGTGTAATGCGTAAAAATGAGCTCTGAAATCAATATTCTGTTCAAATCCTGGTTGCTGAGCGCCACGGTATTCAGGCACCTCAAAAATGGCACAACCTGGCTGATCTAAATCCGGGAATTGATCGATGTGCGCATCAATAAAAGACCCAATTTGAGCAGTCTTGTATTCAGCTTGAATGGCTAATGGTTGGAAATAGATAGATAAGTCTTTCATTGACCTAAGATTTTAGCAATATCTGGCTTGAAATATAGTGCCGACTTTAGTACTTTACCATCTTCTCGATAAATTGGTTTGCCATTTTCATCGAGTTTAGACATGTTGGAACGTTGTATTTCATTGAATATTGGTTCGATCATATCTTGCAGTCCATGACGGAGTATGGTGCCACACAAGATATAAAGCTGATCACCGAGTGCATCTGCAATTTCAACTAAATCGCCATTTTTAGCCGCTTCTAAATATTCCTCGTTTTCCTCTTTCATGAGGTTGTATCGCAATTCGACATCTGCAGCGCTGAGTGCAGCTGTAGGATGTTCATTGTTTTGAATTCCAAAAGCGTCGTGGAATCGTGCTACTTCGGAAATGATGTTTTTAAATTCCATGGTTAGTAGTTAAGTAATTTGGAAATAGCCGCTTGTACTTTTTGGGCATTTGGCAACATAGCGGCTTCAAGTGTTGAATTGAGCGGAATAGCAGGTGCATCTACTGAAGCTACTATTTCAATTGGTGCATCAAGATGCTCAAAACACAAACGTTGCAAGCGGCCTGCCAAACCGAGCGTAAATGTATTTTCAATGGATTCTTCTGTTACCATTAATATTTTGCTGTGGCGTTCGCAAAGTGCCATCATGGCATCCATATCTAACGGATTGATACTTCTGAGATCCAAGATTTCTACCTGTCCTTCAAATGACGCTGCTGCTTCTATAGACCAGTAGACTCCTCTTCCATATGTAATTATACCAATAGAATTGCCTTTTGTCAAGTTTTCAACATTTGCTTCTTGTACGACTCTCGCTTTACCAATAGGCACAATATAATCGGCGCTTGGCTCAGTACTCATCGCACCTTCGGTTCCCGGTATTTTTGACCAATAAAGTCCTTTGTGTTCAAGAATCACTACCGGGTTTGGGTCGTAGAAGGCTGCTTTGAGCAAGCCTTTGAGGTCCGCACCAGTTGAAGGATATACGACTTTGATGCCGCGAATATTAGCCAAAACAGATTCCACACTTGATGAATGGTAAGGACCTCCCGATCCGTAGGCGCCAATCGGAACTCGGATCACGCAAGAAACCGGCCATTTACCATTGGAAAGATAATTAGATCTTGAAACCTCAGTAAAAAGCTGATTAAGACCTGGCCATATGTAATCTGCGAATTGAACCTCAACAATTGGTTTGAGACCAACCGCTGACATTCCGACAGTAGAACCAATAATAAATGCCTCTTGTATTGGGGTATTAAACACGCGATTGTCTCCAAAAGTCTGGGCCAAAGTAGCAGCTTCGCGAAACACACCTCCCAAACGGCCTCCGACATCTTGCCCATAAAGGAGTGCTTCTGGGTGTTGCTCCATGATTTCGCGCATGGCGAACAAAGCGGAGTCAACCATGACGGTTTTTTTCTTGCCTTGAGGAGCACGCTCACCCAATTCTTCGGTAACAGGAGTTGGTGCAAAAATGTGATCCTGAATGGACGTAGGGTCTGGGTCTGGGGCCTGCAAGGCTTGCTCATAAGCAGCATCAATGTCTTTGCGAACTTGTGCTTCTAGATTGATGAATTCAGCCAAGCGAACACCTAGGTCTTCGAGTGCTGTTTTTAATTTTGGATAAGGATCTTGTAGGGCTGCCTCTTCGAGGTCATCTCGGTACCATTCTTTTCTAACGCCTGAAGTGTGGTGTCCTAGTAGCGGAACTTTGGCATGTATAAGAAAAGGTCTTCTTTCTGTTCTACAGAGTTGAAAGACCTCTTCTATGGTTTGGTAACAGGCCCAGAAATCAGTGCCGTCTAAAGTTCGAGCTTCGATGCCATGAAAGCCTTTGATGTATTCAGAAATGTCTTGTGCCCTTGTTTCTTTGGCATTTGCAGAGATATCCCAACCGTTGTCTTGAACAAGATAAATAATGGGGAATTGTTTCAAAGCTGCCATTTGAAAAGCCTCAGAAACCTCTCCCTCTGTGCATGATGCATCGCCCAATGAACATACTACCACAGGTGCATCCGTAGAAGTCCAATCAGCAATGCCCGTTTTTTCTTTGTACTGTATGCCCATTGCAATGCCGGTAGTGGGGATGGCTTGCATGCCGGTAGCTGAAGATTGGTGGGGTATTTTTGGTAATTCTGGTCTATTTAATGAAGGGTGTGAATAATAGGTCCGGCCTCCGGAAAATGGATCGTCTTTTTTGGCAAAAACTTGTAACATCAATTCTTCGGGCTTCATGCCTATGCCTAACAAAATACTGTCGTCACGGTAATAGGGAGAAACCCAATCTTGAGGCTTGAGCTGCATCCCTACTGCCAATTGTATGGCTTCGTGGCCGCGTGAAGTAGCATGCACATATTTGGCTGTAACTTCTTTGTTTTGCTCGTATTTTTCGGCCATAGTTTTCGCTGTACACATGAGTTCAAATGCACGCCAACTGAGCTCCTTTTGCTTTGATTTTGACATTTTGTTGATTCAGAGAGACAAATATAAGCATTGCCAATACATCTCACCCTTGTTTGATTCTTTCAGACTTTGGTATTTTTGTCAAAAAAATCAAAATGCTGGGATTAAAAATGGCAACTGACCCTCGTTGGGTTCAAATTGTAGAGCGCAATATTGAAGAAATTCTTGTGGACCACGCTTACTGTGAACAGAAGGCAGCGAGTAATGCCATATCAATGATAGTGCAATACCCGCACTATGCTGATTTAGTGGCTGCCATGAGTGCCATTTGTAAAGAAGAAATGGAGCATTTTGAGTTGGTGCATCAAAAACTACAGGAACGAGGGCTTAAGTTAGGCTTTGAAAGAAAAGATCCTTATGTCAATGACCTAGCCCAATACCTAAAACACACCAAAGCCAATAATACACCAGATGGTGTTTTTGTGAATAAAATGTTATTTGCCGCCATGATTGAGGCCAGAAGTTGTGAACGGTTCAAAATCCTTTCTGAAGAAATTGCCGACGAAGATCTTAGGAACTTCTACAGAGGACTGATGGAAAGTGAAGCCAGGCACTATACGACATTTCTTGGTTTTGCAAGAAAATATAGCAACGGTATTGACGTAGATGCCGCTTGGAAAGAATTTTTGGCCTTTGAGGCTGAACTAATGGCAAGCTATGGTAAAAAAGAAACGATGCACGGTTAGATGCATCGTTTCAAAAAATGGTGGTGCTAGACTAATTTAAAACGAGAGTAAAATTCCGGCATTCACACCACGCACCTTCGGGGCAGATCCTTCGTTAAAGATATCCGTCAGGCCATAAGTCATATATAAACTCCAATCGCCATATCCTACGGTAGCCATGAGGCTCGCTTGGAAAGGATTGAATTCAAAATCATCTTTGGTTTTATCTTTATTTTTCTTGCCATCCGCTTCCCATTTTTGTTCTTGGCGTGCATCAATGCGAATTCCGCCCACAACACCCGCTGAAATGTTCCATGCTTTTGATGGATTTTTGCTTGTCGAAATTTGCAGCAGTAATGGAGCTTGTAAGTATGTAGAAGAAAGTACATTTTTGGTGTAATTTAAACCAGTTGCTAAGCCAACTAATGTATCGTTAACCACGCTCACATCATAAGCTCCTTTTAAGGAATAACGATTCCATTGTAAGCCTAGACCTGTCACTACTCCTAAGTAATCTTTAAATATTGGGAAGCGCTTTTCTGCCAAATTAACTTGTAAGCCAATGCTTTTTGCGGGGTCTAGCTCTAAGAAACCTAATTCTGAACTGGTTGCAATTTTATTGTTGGTATTGAGGAAGCCATTTGCGTTGATGCCAAGGCCTGCCCAAATTGCATTGCCGTCTCCGCTTGTATTTGACCAATCGTCTTTATCCATGTTGTTCCAAGTATCCTCTTCCTTTTCAAAGGAGTATGAATCTTTACCATCATTGAGCACAATGCGCTCATCGTCATTTTCAATAATGACTTTTTCATCAATAATTATTTTTCTTTGGCCTTTTCCATTGGCACCTTCAATTCCCTTGAGTTGATCAAGGTCTTTGAGGTCTTTTGATTCGAGAATAACAATTTTCATGTTACCAATTCTAATCTGAGTGGTGTCTGAACCATTTTCCGAGGAGCGTAAAATAGTTGTATCAATTCGAATATCTACAATACGCGATTCTAGAATTGTAGAATCGTTGATGTAGATATTTTTCATCTCTTCGGTAAGCATAGAATCCATTTGATCAATGCGTCCGTTAATCATAATGATGGTGGTGTCATTGCCTTGAATCTTGACAATTTTCTTTGTTTCATTTTGCTGGGCGAAAACAACTAAGCCAGCGAATAAGAATGTAGCAAGTGATTTAATTTTCATTTTTCTTTGATTTTATAACCAAGACGAGCTTGCTTTTTTTTTGTTACAATTATTTTTTATTTCGTGTGCGCTCGATACTTATCGGGCCTAGTTGAAATACAATTTTATCGTGTTGATTGCCCTCCTCTACAGCATATTTGACCGGCAAACCAATTGTTTCACTGGCATAGCGTGCCATCGTTTCGTAGCGCATATCTGTGCTTGGTGTAGCTGTTCCAAAAATGCGTTCGTTGGTTTTTTGCAAGAGGAAAGTTTTCACTGTAACAGGCTCTTTAGTGAATGCTTTTGAAGCAGGAATCCCTTGACTTGGTGTTGGCTGTGGGAAAATTTGATTTTGATCTTTTGGATTTGTGGTTTCGTATTCAATTGGATCTACAATTGCAAAGTCAATATTTGCGGTGTTTTCATTCGGATTTTCAATTGTCGTAAGTGCCTGAGGACCTTCATGAATATGAGTTAAAACAAAATCTGATTGTTTTAGGTTTTGAAGATCATCATTATATGTCTGGGCTGAAGCTTGCTGAACCAAAAATAAATCTTGGCGATTTGCGCGCTCAAGATTCATTTTTTTATTGGGGCTTTTCTTTAAATTATTTTTGTGAGCCAACATCCTTGTTGGGTAAGGAGCGCTTTGTTGGTTGTAAATGAAGAATGTTAAGATCAGTGCTGCAGCTGAACTTGCCGCATAATAGAGCATTTTATTATTGAGTTTGCGTACTGGAATTTCCTTAAGGAGTTGATTCGTTCGAGGGTATGTAATTTGTAAATCGGGTTTTAAAATCGTTTGTTGGATTTGATGCTTTATTTTACCAAATCGTGGATCATTTTGTAAGGATGCTTCTATTTTTTCTTCAGCGGTAGTCAACAGATTTTCAACCTGACCAATTGCCAACTTCTCGTAGGGGTGCCCCTCCTCCGATTCATAAGTAGTGATCTTCTCAAATTCTATTTTGAGTAAAGATGGGCCTGGATAGTTTTGTTGTTCTGGATTAAGGTAAATGACGTCATGGAGTTCAGACTGAAAATCAGGATTTACAACAAGATAAGCATCTAGCTGGGCTTGTTGCTCAGTAGTGAGTTCGCCTTCGTGATAGGCTAAAACTAATGTTGCAAGTTGTTCTTCGGTTAATTTCATATCAGTACCTCCATGTTCCCAATATATTGTTTTAAAAATCTGCGTGCTCTGAAAATATAAACCTTTACTTGGTCCACAGATAAATCAGTTATCTCGGCAATTTCTTGATAACTGTAACCCTCGTAATCGCGCAAGGTGAGTACAGTTCGTTGAATGTCATTGAGCCTTGCAACGCCTTCATCGATGACTCGCTGAACATCGTGAGCTACTCCTGGGCTCTGAACCGGGTCAGGTAAGGAATTAAGATGCTGCTGCTGCAAGTTATTACGACGGCTGCGGTCAATTTGTAAGTTGACTATTGTGCGAAATAAATAAGATTTTACACGTTGGTAATCTACGGTATCTATGCGCAGCCAAAGCCTTTCAAATGCATCTTGTACAAAATCTTGAGCAAGTTCGGCATCTCTGACGTTTTTTAAAGCAAAACGATAGAGACCATCCGAGAACTCTCTGACACACGTATTATATTCCTGTACAGTCATATTGACAATACTGAGACGAACAGCAACAAGATTTGTTACAAGAAAATTTATTGCTTGTATTTATCTTGATACTTCTGATAGAGTTCCTGTTGAAAATTCGAGGTAGTGCAAAACTTTCCATCGATCAAAATCAGTGTAACCTGATTCGTTTTCATTTCAAGAGCTGGGCCTTTTGATACAAAAAATGTGGCTTTTTTACCTGCGCTGAGGGTGCCGTAATCTTGGTCGATTCCTACAATTTTACAAACATTCAATGAAATGGTTTGCAGTGCTTCTTCTTCAGTCAAGCCGTAAGCCATTGTAGTGCCTGCCTGAAATGGTAAATTTCGTGTATTCATGGGCTGCATATCGCCTTCATTCTGTAAGCAAAATAATATGCCTTGCGCTTTGAGTAAGGAAGGCAAGCGATAGGGTTGGTAAGTGAGATCGTCTTCATGCTGCGGCAAACTATGAATTCGGCCTAGCATGATTGGAATTTTTGAGTCTTTGAGTTTAGGGCCAATTAAATAAGCCTCAGTACCACCAACGATAACCGGAAATGCGAGCTCAAACTTTTTTGCAAACTCGATGACATCAACGATTTGTTGCAAAGATTCAGCATGGATATAAACTCTTTTTTGTCCGTTGAAACACGCTTTTATGGCTTCCATTCGAAGGTCGTTGGGCTGTTGGTCTTTTCTTTCGGCATATGCTTTTGCCATCTCAAAAAAGCGATAAATTTCTTGTTTTTCTTTTTGATAGCTTTCTTTACTGTAGGGCCAGTTTAAATGAATGCCGTCATTGGCAACAATCGTGGCATCTTCCCAGTTCCAGCCGGCAAGATTCATGAGTGCTGACGTCCCTGAAATATAACCTCCTCTTGGAGTCGCTTGACTGATCAAAACGCCATTTGTTCGGACTGTTTCGACAACACGAGACTCAACATTAAATGCAATTTGGGCGCGCACATGCGGATTCCATACCCCCACATCATTGAAGTCTCGGGTGGCTCTTACCGCGTCTATTTCTGTTAGGCCAAGTGTATTATTCGCCGAAACCAATGCTGGGTATACGTGCTGACCTTTTAACTGAATGATGGTGTCCCATTTTGTAGGGTCAAAGGTTTGTGTCAGGGCGTTTTTGACAAAATCAATGCGGTCATTAACCACTCCAATAGCAGCCGATTCAATGACTTGACCATCGCCAATATGTGCAGTTCCGTTTAGTAACAAAATACGCTGGGCAGAGGTTATAATTGACCAACTTAAAAAGCAAAGCAAGAGTAACTGTTTCATATTAATGGGAATTTTCTTGCGCATCCGCTTCTTCACCAAGCGTGTCACAATGGAAGTGTTTTTTAACTTTCTTTTGAGGAATTTTACTTGGCTCACCTAGTTCATTGGAAGCGAGCATAAGGGCTAAAATACGGTTGCGCTCGTTTTGAATGGACACCAATTTCTTTTCTTGGAGCTCCTCTTCATAATAGACCACACCTTCAATAATTGTCATAGCGGATCTGGCTTGAATGCTCAATGGATTGGCCGTCCAAAGCACTAAATCGGCATCTTTACCTGCTTTGATACTGCCCATCCTTTGGTCGAGGTGTAAGATTTTTGCCGGATTCAGCGTGACTAACTTCCAAGCCTCTTCTTCAGTCATACCACCATATTTGATCGCTTTGGCTGCTTCCTGATTGAGGCGGCGGCCCATCTCTGCGTCATCGGAGTTTATACAGACCAAAACCCCTTGTTGTTGCATGAGTGCTGCATTGTAAGGAATGGCATCGTTGACTTCAAATTTATAGGCCCACCAGTCAGAGAAAGTAGAGCCAGCAACGCCGTGGGCTTTCATTTTATCAGCTACCTTATAACCTTCGAGGATGTGTGTAAAGGTATTGACTCTAAAACCCATGGAGTCCGCTACATGCATGAGCATATTGATTTCAGACTGAATATATGAATGGCAAGTAATAAATCTTTCCGATCGCAAAATTTCTGCTAAAACTTCGAGTTCAAGATCTACTCTTGGCGCTACTTTTAACATACCCGAACGATAGGCCGTCCATTCGTCTTGATATGCTCTAGCACGGTAAAAACCATCGTAAAAGACTTGTTCCACACCCATTCTAGTTTGCGGAAAACGCACCGTATTGAAATCTCCCCAGTTGGCTTGCTTGACATTTTCACCCAATGCAAATTTGATGAACTTTGGCGCATTGTCGATGAGCATTTCGTCAGGAGTTTGCCCCCACTTCAGTTTGATCAAAGCAGACTGGCCACCAATAGGATTTGCTGAGCCGTGCAGCAATTGGGCCGCAGTGACACCACCGGCTAACTGCCTGTAAATATCGATGTCGTCTGGATTTACAACATCAGCAATACTCACCTCGGCGGTGATGGCCTGACCACCTTCATTGACACCTTTCGAAATAGCAATATGTGAGTGTTCGTCAATAATGCCGCTTGTCAAGTGCATACCCTTGGCATCTATAATTCGAGCACCAGCAGGAGCATTGATAGATTGTCGACTTACTTTGACAATTTTACCGTCTTGCACCAAAACATCTGCGCCTACTAGAATCCCTTCTTTTTCATTGGTCCAAACCGTCGCATTTTTGAAGAGGAGTGTCTCGGCTTTGAGAATGCTTTGATTTCCAAAGGCCATATTTGGGTACCAAACCACTTTTTTGTGTAGGGTATCTTGTTTAAGTGCCGTTAGCGCTGGTAGTTCAGTTTTTTTATTTTGTATGGCAGACCATCGGATCCAAGATCCTTGCTCGTTGGTCCCCTCTCCTTCAAAAACGGCTCCGTTTTTTAGCACCTTACCGTGCAATTGAATCAATTGCTGGTGTTGTTGTCCGAGAGACAAAAATTGTATGGCGATATCTTGTTGTGTAAGGATAATATTTGCCTTTGTATGCAAGGAATCTCCCCCTTTGATGATCCAAACTTTTCCTTGTGGACGCTCAGGGGTACCACTAATTTGTAGGTTATATAATTGGTCTTCAAAACGAATGGCATAAGTACCAATGATTTGCGCAACATTCGGAGTCTTCCAAATTTTTTGTTCGCCTTGATTCCATGACTCTAGTAAAGTTGCTTCGTGGGTAAACGGATTTCCATTGTAGACAGAAAAGCTTGCCAATTTTCCGTATTCAAGCGTTCCTATTTGATTGGAGATTCCTAACCATTGAGCAGGAATGGTCGTGAGCGCTGCAAGTGCTTGGTCTGGCGTAAGTCCTCGTTGGATAGCTTTTCGCAAATTGGTCCAAAATAAATCTGGGTTTTTGAGCCCTTGTGTGGTGAGTGAAAAAGGGATTTGAGCATTGGCTAGCACAGCAGCGTTGGCCGGAGCAAGTTCCCAATGTTTGAGCTCGGAAAGCGCAATTTGACTTGCTAAATAAGGGTCTTTGACATCAAATGCCTCTGGAAAATTTAAAGGTAAAACGAGGTTTGCATTTATATCTTTAAGCTCTTGAGAGATTGCATATTCATTTCCAGAGCCAACGTAAATAAACGGTATTTTGAACTCTTTGGCAATTTTCTCAGCCCTAAGAATCTCCCACTTATCTGTCGTTTTAAAAAAAGCAGGAGCAGTTTCAATATTGGACCATTCGCTCAAAGATTGAGAATGACCGAGCTTTTGTGAATTTTCTTTGTAAAATTTGAGGTCATAGAAGGCCTGGCGCAATAATGCTATGGAACCCATTTGTGAAGAGGGATAACTTTGCTGACTTCCACCCTTCTCGAATGAAAAATACTGAGCTGCCTTAGCTTTGATGATTTGCTTGTGTATAGAGGTTGCTCCTAATGATACCAACGCTCCACTCCCCCTTACAATTCCATCAGTGTAATGCGTTAGAGCGAAACCAAACCCTGCCTGTTGTAGTTGGTCTACCTTCGTTGGCTGATATTGATAAGCGGCAGCAGCGACGAGCTCAGGATGAACGGCCTCATTCCAATAATAAGCTCCTTCTTTGTTTGATTCCATCTGAGGGCGCCAACCATTGCCTTGATATTTTAAAGGCTCTAAACCTACATCGGAATAAAGTTCAATAAAGGAGGGCACAATGACTTTACCGGCATAATCAAGTTCAATAGCACCAGCTTGTTTGAGCTGCTTGCCAATTTTGATGATTTTACCTTCTTGAATAAGTAAATCTGTGGACTCTAAAATTTCACCTGGCTTGACAACTAGTGTTGCGTTTTGAAGCAAAATATAGCTTGGTTCAGAGGCTTTTAGGCCATTTTCAGGGCCAAATTGCGCATGCAATTCAACAGAAAATAAAGCACATAAAAGAAAAATAATACTGCGTGGTTTCATACGGTGTGAAAATACAAATTCTTCCAGAAACAGGCGTCGCAATTTTAGTCTTGTGGGACATATTTCATGGCCTCACGGCGTGCCAATCCCAATAAGTTCTCTTCGCTTACTACCTTTTTTACCCATTCAGGATTCCATTTTGAAACCTCTCTTAATGACCATCCGATCGCCTTTTGAATGAAAAACTCTTTGTTGGATTTGAAAGTTCTAATGTAGTATTGTAGCAAATGTAGATCTGTTTGCTGCTTGTATTTCAGCTGATGAATCAATAAAGTCCGATGCAGCCAAAAATTTTCAGAGGCCTCCCAATCCTTCGCTAATTCTGAAAAAGCAGCTGGAAATTTACGCGCAAAATGGCCGACAACATGAGAGGCCAATAAATCGAGCGTATCCCACCAAGTTTGGTTTGTCAGGATGAAAGTAAATTGAGGGCCATCTGTTTCTAGTGCTATTTTTTTATAGCTAGCAAGCAGGTGATCAATGCCAATATATTGCACTTCACGGTAGGGGTTGGCCCAACACTCCTCAATGAGCTCCCAGGTTTGTGCTGGATTCAATTGCTGCAGGCGGGGCTTCAATTGTTGATAAACGATTTTTCTCGGGCCCGACATAACGCCTATGAAGGAAAAATGATTTTTCATGTAGGCCTCCATCTGCTCGACGCGGCTAGGATCTTTGACGTTTTCTAGGTCCTTTTGGATTTCTTGAACAAGTGGAATCATGTGATAAATAAAAAATGGCAAATCATAAGCCGGGTTCTGTACCATTGGCTGCACGCAGCGTTGGTGTCTATCATTTATCTAGCTCCACCCTCACGGATGGAGTCCATCAACCTACCCTCCGAGTCAAGCGAGCCGCTCTTTCTGCTTGCGCATACCCCGGTATATTTGGTCTTTCAGCTCGTAAGGTTTACCCTGCCTTGTTTATCGCTAAACAAGCGGTGGGCTCTTACCCCACCTTTTCACCTTTTCCTCGGCAAGCCGAGGTAGTTTACCTTTCTGCGGCACTTTCTGTTCCATAAAAATCACTTTTTACAGACCTTCCTGTTAGGAAGTACGATGCTCTGTGCTGCCCGGACTTTCCTCTTTTCAAATGAAAAGCGATAGACTGATTTGCCGAAACAAAGGTATTAAAGTTTAATGAGCTTTCTAAAGAGTTGTGCTTTTGTCGAATAAAACCTCATCGTGTAGGTACCCGTTGGCATAGCACTAAAGTCTAAATAACCCACCAAACTTTCATTGATAAAAGTTTGTACCAAATTTCCCAACTGGTCATAAACTTCAATGTAGTCAAAAGCCAATGGGGTCTGAAAGAAAAGTAAATCTGTGCAAGGATTGGGAGACAAGATGAGCTGTTGGTTAAGGTCTGCGATTCCGGCGTCAAGACCTAAATATTGATCTTGGTATTCAATAGAGGTGACTCCCTGCCCCTGTTGACCAAAACCACCTTCAATGACTTTCAACAGGTAATCTTTTTTGTTATTTGTCCACCACTCGTATTCCGTCGTTTGAAAGGTTGGCGGTGCAATCCAAGTGCCTTGGCCAAAAAAAGTCTGGTAAATAGAGTCTGTTTCAGTGATATCATGCCTGATTCGAAGTGCGGGAAAAGTTCCGAATGGCGTAGTAATATTTCCCCAACCATCGACCGTTGAAGTACGTTGGCGGTGTTGAATAAATTTGATGTCAGCTGCCGGATTGAGATCAACGTATGTGTAACCACGTGAATTGTAAGTGTCGTTGAACTGTAAAGGCAATTCATAACGCGTTTCAATGGTGTCTGACTTAAATGGTAAGCCCTGCCCTTGCACGTCAATCGAGTAGCCTATGCTTGTTATGGCAGAGGTGGTTCGTTTTGAATACTGTGTCAAATTTGACAACTCAATGGGTAAAAAAGCTGAAAATTGATCGATCGGCAAGGCAGTTGAAGGATTGTGATAACTCGCGCGGTAAGGCGTAGCTGCGATTGGCCCATAGGTTGCAATAATCAAAAAGGAATTGAAATCCAGTGGCTCGAAATTTTTTAATGTTTGTGTTTGCGCCACAAGTTGAGAGAAATCCCAGTTTGAATTAGGCCCAGTAACCTGAAGATCGAGCGGGACAAGCACTGCCTGACTAAAGCGTACGGTATCATTTGCATTGGCGTGATCGGCAACTGTAAGTGTAATTTGTGCAAAAAGCTGCGAACAAAAAAGTAAGCCTATTGAACTGAGTAAGAATTTCATGGTTGAAGTTTGAAGCTAAAATTAGATTTTTTATTCGAGTTAGAGATGCTAACTTTACGTCATGTCAGAAGCAATAGAAGCATATTACCACACCTGGGAATCAGAGCTTACTTTGCTACGCACCGACGATTTACTTGTAAATATTGATCCTAAAAAGGTTTTGAGTGATCGAGAAATGCTTTGGGAGCAGACGCCAACAAGTAATCATATCATTAAGGAATATAAAAAACTGAAGCGCGAACAAGGCATCGATGCCTTGACTTTTGCGCAAGGCACGCTGCATTGGCAAAAAGGCAGCAAAACGCTTCAAACACCTGTTTTTCTTTTTGAGCTCACTAAAATCCAACTAGATCAGAAAGCCATTGAATTTGCCGATCAAGCCCAATTGAATCCGTTCATTAAGTTATTGCTCAAAAATGAATGGCAATTAGACGCACCGGATCAGCCCGATAACGATTGGATTTTAAAATTAGTTGAACGCGGTATTTTTACAGCCTACACCGATGAATCTTTTATCGGAAATTTTCATCCGCAACGCTACGAACTCAGAAGGGAATGGGAGGCTTTGCGTGTTCAAAATGAATTTTCTCCTGCCTTACTGCAAGTACTTGGTGATTTTGATCGAGAAATTCAAAGTGACAATACAGTACCAATCAAAGGGCAAATAACTACGCTGGATCCCGATCAGAAAAAGGCCATTGAACTTGCTGCTTCTAATTCCATCGTCATTTACGGACCACCAGGAACGGGTAAATCTGCGGTCTTGAGTAACTTCATTGCGCAAGTTATTTTTGAGCAAAAGAAAGCATTAGTGGTCAGTGAAAAACGTGGCGCTCTAGAGGTCCTGAAACATCGCTTGACAGAAGCCGGTCTTGGAGATTACTGTCTGCTTGCTCCAAACAAAAATGAACTTGCCTCATTTTTTCAGCAGTTACAAACAGATTTTCACAAGCTGCTCAATGCGCAATTGACTGCGCCACCTTCCAACTTTGAGAAAAGCAATAAAGCCGCCCAATATTGGTGCGAAAGAAAGCAACTTGAACAAGAGGCCCAACTCAGTTTGGAAGAACTTCTAGATTGCTTTGGGCCCAAAATTAATCGGCCAAAAGCAACAATTTCAGACCGCTGGCTCCATTGGTTGCACGCTCGAAAGCACCAATCTAAAATACCAAATGACTTACTGAAAATCGCTGCACAACTGAGTAAAAACTGGGCGCAACAACCGCTAGAAATTCTTGAAAAAGATTGGCGAGAATGGCAGTCGTTATTCGGGAATCTTCAAAATAAATTCAATATCGAAAAATGTGGAGCGCTCGAGGAACTCACCAAAAAATGCCTCATATGTCATCAATTTCAAACCCAAGTATTCCAAAAATATGCTTCCCTTCTTGACCACGATCAAGATAAGTTAAGCAAAGTACTCAATAGCTATTTAAATACAGAAAAACAACGGATTCATCTTGAAGATCAGCTTAGTGCTTGGCTTCAAATACCTAGTTTAGAAGAATGGCGCGTGTTAAAATCTTTAGCAGCTGAGAAGGGATTTTTCAATAAAAGAAAGTGGCGCTCCGTTTCTAAAATTTGGCTGCGCCTCGCACAAACACCTATAGAACAATTTGAAAAACCCTTAGCTAAATATTGGCAAATTAAAGCACAACTCCATCAGGCTGAGCTCAAATTAGCGCAATATAGCATTGAAATTAGCGAGCAGGAAGTTAAAATTGTATTGCAATTCATCAAACAAGTCAATTGGGAACAATTTCAATGGTATCGTAAATTGCCAGTTGAAGAACGCGATAACTATCTGAAATTCCAGCCTCAAATCTATCGATTTAACAGTTTACATCGTGCGCTATTTCAAGCCAATGAGCTGCCGCTTTTAGATTTTGAATTGGCCCTTACTTCCAATTGGGAATCCTTCACCAATCACTTTCCTGCATTACAAAAGATTCCACACAATTTGTGGGAAAGCTTTGGTCAGGATGAATCAAATTACAAGCGCCTAAAAGAAGAATTTTGGGCCTATGTTCGCGTGCATTATCCATTGCTTTATCAATGGGGCAATGAGGCATTCATCACAGCACTAGATGTTGCTATTTCGGAGGAAAAAGATAAACTAAAACAATTTGCCCAAAGTGTAAAAAACAAGCAAATAGAACATTTTACAGCACTCGAAGCCTTGTTAAACATGCCTCTTAGAAAATTGACAGAGGTTCAAAAAAATGAAAGACAATCGTTACGAAAAGGCAAGTCCTTGCTTATTAAAGAGATGGCTAAAACGAGGCAATTTATCCCTTTAAGAAATTTATTAGAAGGGCCTGCAGCGCCTTGGTTGTACGCAATTTACCCCATATGGCTTCTCAACCCAACGCAAGTAGCAAATTGCCTCCCTATGGAGCTTGCTATGTTCGATTTTGGCCTATTTGACGAAGCAAGCCAACTTCCGCTCAGCCATGCTATTGGCTCATTGCAAAGAGTTAAAACTGCCATGATAGCCGGAGACCCCGAACAAATGCGCCCGAGCTCGTATTTTTCAACGCAACCAGAAGGCGTCATTGATCTTTTACATCAGGCAGCTTTTCATTTGCCCAGACATTTATTGAGCTACCACTATAGGAGTGAACACCCTAGCCTAATTGCATTTTCAAATAAGCACTTTTACAAAAATGAGCTGAAAACATGGCCTTCGTTGGACATGAATAAACAGGCCATTTTCCAGCATTATGTTCCAAACGGAATCTATCAGGAGCGCCAAAATAAAACGGAGGCAAAAGCACTGGCTCAAGCGTTAAAACTGCGCTTGCAAGAACAGGAGAAGGTCGGGGTTGTTGCATTTTCAAAGCAGCAATTACAGTGTATTTACGATTGCTTGTCAGCTCAAGATCAAGCTTTATTGGACGAAAAAATCAATCATAGACAGGCATTTTTCCTAGCTCTAGAGCAAATTCAGGGTGAAGAGTGCGATCATTTGCTCATCAGTTTTGGTTTTGGTAAAAATCAAGAAGGCAAATTTAATCTAAGATTTGGGCCTATGAATCAGCAACAAGGAAGCAAGAGATTGAATGTGCTGCTTACAAGAGCCAAAAAGACCTTACATTTTTATTGTGCCGTCAAGACGACTGATTTTCCTTCTAGACGCAGCGAAAGTGTTGAGTTGATTTACCAATGGTTTTCATTTCTGGAAAATCCTACTGAACAAACAAGTACTTACGAGGCCTCTGAAAGACTCGCTAGTGCGAATGATTTTGACAGTTATCTGCATTCTTATGAGGTACTGAAGCAGCGTTCGGTGCTTCCGGATCGCGTTTAGGCACAGGGTCATATCCAAAGCCACCTCTTGGATGACAACTTGAGATTCTTTTGAGCCCTAAATAGGTTCCTTTGAATGGCCCCCAAACCTTTATAGCTTCAATCATGTAAGATGAGCATGTCGGTGTATATCTGCAGGTTGCTGGAAATAATGGAGAAATGATGAGCTGATAGATTCTTACAAGAAGAATCAAAGGGAATCCGAGCCACTTTTTAAGCGTTTGCATGTGTAAATTTAAGCAATTTCAACACTAGGTTGTGTAAACTATATCACTGTAACTTTTTTGTAGAATAGGGTTATGAGTATTTTTAGAAAATGAAACAACTCCAGCTGCTCTCCGGCCTTTTTTTGACACTTTTGACCTCACAATTCTTTGCCCAACCGCTTTCTCAGTGGGAAGCAGACAAAATTACCGTGTATCAAGCCCATGGCGTTCAGACCATTATGCATGCCGAAGCCCTTTTTGAAGACCGCTGGGATCAGCTGCCTCAAGCACAGTTCTGGAAAAAGATTATGTTACTTGCCCCAGACTCTTGCTTGGTAAATGTTGCTGCCACACGTCAAGTTTTGGCAAAAATGTCTAACCGAGATTGGAATCGTCAGACGGAAGCACAAAAAGACAGCACCAGACAAGCACTCAGGGTAGCCTATGGATTGCCGTCGACAGAAAGAATCTATGTGACTACCGGCAAAAATGACTTCTATAAATTCAATGAGGTTTATCCAAGTTTAGCAAAGGGCGTTTCGGCTTTTGAACGATTTGGAGTAGACCCATGGTATGCACAAGCTATCCTCTTGATTGAAAGCCCCGCACAAATGAGAAAATCTTCTACAGGAGCCTATGGTGCATTTCAGCTTATGCCAAGTGTGGCGCGCTCACAAGGCTTAACTGTTAATGATCAAATAGACGAAAGAAAAGATTTTGACCGTTCTGCCTACGGTGCTGCTCAACTCATTCGCAAAATTTGCATTCCCGAAGCCAAGAAAATTTTAGCTGCGCATCAAATTACCTACAATGAAACGGACCTTTGGTTCAGGCTTTTTGTGTTGCATGTGTATCATGCTGGCGCCATGAATGTTGCTGCAGTTGTTAATAAAATACAACCAACAGAAGGATCTCAAGAACTCATCAAAGCAATGTGGCAAAATTCAGCCGCTGGCTTTGGCAACAACTCTCAAAACTACACGCAACTAGCCCTCGCGGCTCAATTGATTTTACACGACATGGTTTATCAGAACTGCACAGAAATTAGTCCTTGTGTGGGGCGCTGATCCAGTGCATTTCTCCATTTTGAATTGACAAATTGCTCTCAAAATTATTTGTGTAGAGCCCGCCCGTTCCGAATCCTTGCGCTAATTTCAAAGGATAGGTTGCCCCAAATTGCACAATGGCATTTAAGCCAATTGCACTTTCAAGCGCACTCGTGAGCCACCAATCTATTCCTAAACTTTCAGCAATAGCAATCCATTCTTGCGTACCACTAAAACCACCGTGCAAACTTGGCTTCAAGATGATGTATTGCGGCCTAATTTGTTGAAGCAGCGACACTTTCTCATTGTAGTCATAAACACCGATTAATTCTTCATCAAGTGCAATAGGAATGGGCTGTTTCGCACACAAACTTGCCATTTGAGTCAGTTGACCCGCTTGAATGGGTTGCTCGATACTATGCACCCGAAGTTGCTTCAGCTGGTCTAAAACTTCAAGGGCACGCGTTGGAGAAAATGCACCATTGGCGTCTACGCGAATAGTGATCTGTTCTTCAGAAAAATGTGCGCGAATTTCTTCAATGAGAGCCAACTCTTCAGCCCATTGAATGGCTCCAATTTTCAATTTGACAACCTTGAATCCTTGTGCTATTTTATCTTGGATTTGTTCACGCATGCTTATTTGCGTATCCATCCAAACCAATCCGTTAATTGGAATAGTGGCTAGCCCTTGCGTAAAAGCAGAATCAAATAAAACAGGTTTTCCTTCAGTTCGAAGAGAAAAAACTAAAATTTCAATCCCAAAAATAAATGAGGGGAATTGTTGCCACTTTTCGAGTAAGTTGTGCCATGCAGCATGCTGTTGATATGCAGTCTGAGCCCAGCTTTCGATAAAAGGAACTGCATCATTTAAAAAAGCATTTAAAGCTATTTCATACTGTGCATGACTTTTATATTCTGGCGACAAACCGGGAATGACAGGAAATTCAGTAATGAGCTCTTGACCACTTTTCATTTGAAAAGTAAAAAGCCAAGACGGTTTCGTATGTAAAACCCCTCTGCTCGTTCCGGCAGGTTTTTTAAAAATGAGTTCGTGTAAGCGCAATGAATTAGGCATGATGGTAAGGCTCACCTTTTAAAATACTGAATGCTCTATAAAGTTGTTCTAAAAAGATCATGCGAACCATCTGATGTGAAAATGTCATTTTTGACAAAGAGATTTTAAAGTTTGCTCTTTGATAGACGGCATCACTGAACCCGTAAGCACCCCCGATGACAAATAAAAAATAACCTGCGTGTTGCATTTGCTTTTTTTCAATCCAACTAGCCAGCTGCTCAGAACTAAATTGCTGGCCATTTTCATCCAACAAAACCAAAAAATCTGTAGGTTGAACTTTTTCGAGTAGCAATTGGCCTTCTTTCTCTTTGATTTGTGCTTTTGACAACGCTTTTGGATTCTTAATATCGGGTAGATCTATTCTTTCGAATTGACAATAGTGTATAAGTCTACTTTGATAGCGTTGCTCCCCAACTTTTAAGTCGTCGAATGCCGTTTTGCCGATGACAACAAACCTCACCTTCATCTTTAGACTGCCTCGACACCTTTCAATTCAGGAGCTGCAAGTTTGAGCGCTTCTTCTAGGCCACCTTTGATGGTCATTTGAGACATCGAGCAATCGCTGCAAGAACCCAACAAACGCACTTGAACGATGGCATCTTCTGTGATATCAACTAATTCCATATCGCCTCCGTCAGCATGCATAAAAGGGCGGAGTTGGTCTAGTGCATCGAGCACTTTGATTCGGAGTTGTTCTTTATTCATTAGGTCCTGCTTTTGGCGTGGCAGCTTCGAGGCGCTGTAATTCTAATTCAAAGTTATGAACTAATTCTTCAAAGGCTTGTGTGCTAGGTGTATTTTGCTGAAAAACAGCGGGTCTGCCGGCATCACCAGCTTCACAAACACCTTGAACCAATGGAATACTTCCTAAGAATGGTACACGCATGCCTTCTGCCAAATTTTTAGCGCCATCTCTTCCAAAAATATAGTACTTATTGTTTGGTAACTCTGCAGGCGTGAAGTAGGCCATGTTTTCAACGATCCCAAGAATAGGCACTTTGAATGAGTCTAGGCGAAACATTTGTATCCCCCTTCTGGCATCGGCCAATGCTACTTCTTGTGGTGTACTGACAATCACTACCCCATCAAGCGGAACCGTTTGCATTAAAGACAAATGAATGTCAGAGGTGCCTGGAGGTAAATCGACTAATAAGAAATCGAGTTCTCCCCAATGGGCGTCAGTAAAAAGTTGCGTTAATGCTTTAGCTGCCATTGGCCCTCTCCATACAACTGCGTCGTCTTGGTTGGTGAAAAATCCTATTGATAAAATACCGATTCCATTCGACTCAATAGGACTGATCAAGGATTGCCCATTGACGTCGACCATTTTTGGTCGGTCACCCACTAAATCGAACATTGTTGGCATAGATGGTCCGTGTACATCTGCATCTACAATGCCCACTTTGTATCCTTTTTTGGCTAAGCCTCCAGCAAGGTTTGCCGTAACAGTTGATTTACCCACACCACCTTTACCAGAAGCTATGGCGATGATTTTTTTAACATCTGGAAGAATTTTTCTTCTTGCACTTCTGCTCTCGGCATCAAGCCCTTGAATTTTGCATTGAATTTGAATCTGTTGACCAAAAACACGCTTTAAATTGAATTCAATTGCTTCTTGCATGCGTTTTCGAGCGTGCAAAGCCGGATTTGAAATACGTACTTCAAGGGAAACTGTTTGGTTTTCAACCTGTAAATTTTCAATTAAATTGAGGCTGACAAGATCATTTTTAAGATCGGGCTCGATAATTTTTCCTAACACCTCGAGTACTGCTTCTCTGGTCATGTTTTTTTATTTTGATTTGACGGATTGTATGCTATGAAACATAAAGTCTACAACCCTTTTGGAGTCGCCTTGTTCACGATTCATGATTTCATAGTAATTGTCGGCAATTTTGCAGACACTATAAATATGGTATTTTTCATTTGGCTGTTCGACATAAGCACCCTTTACTACTCTTTTATAGATGAGCGTATTTGGACTTTGATCTACAACTTTGATATCAAAATAGCGATTCGGCTTAAATAATTTTCTTTTGAATTCCTCAAAACGCAATGAGTTGTCACCGTAATCTTCAATCAACATTGTGTAATTGCGCCCAACATCGATTCGCCATTTGAAACCTCCGATTTCGTAAGTAACTTTTGGTTTTAATGAGGTGCCGATACCGGCTGATGCATCGGGTAGCATGATGGTGGCCGGAAGATCGTAGGGGTTCAAATCGAATAATTCGTATTGGATGTAATCGAAATGATCTTGCTTTTTTTGGCTACAAGCAAGCATTGCAAGTGTCAGGAAGAAATAAAAATATTTGCGAAACATCCCTGCAAAGATACGGCATGATTTTACTTTTTTTTACAACTTCGTAGAATGGAAAAACAAAGTACGATTCTTGCCAGTCTTTTTTTAATGCTATCTATCATTCTTGGTGCTTTTGGCGCACACGCCCTCAAAGCAATTTTAACTGTAGATTTATTACAAACTTTCGAAGTCGGCGTACGCTACCAATCTTTTTTAGCGCTCAGTACTTTAGTTCTTGCCCTGCATACTGATCGTTTTACTTTTCCTATAAAACGCATTTTACAAGCAATGCTGATAGGACTCTTTTTATTCAGTTTCTCAATCTACGGAATTGTGGCGCTCAAACACGCCGGACTGAGTGTCGGAATTTTGGGGCCAATCACGCCAATTGGTGGCGCAATTAGCATCATTTCTTGGTGTGTATTTATTTTTCGTCTGTTAAAATACTGACAAGCCGCAAACTTTTTTGCGCATCATGTTTTGTTATTCATGAATAGTTTTTACATTTGATTAGTTTTTCATCGTTAAACAGATTATTTTTTAAACATTATGAATACTCTCACTATCGGAAGCAAGCTTCCATCCTTTACTGGGCTTGACCAAAATGGCAATTCCATCAGCAGCGATTCTTACGCAGGTAAGCGTTTAGTTATCTTCTTCTACCCTAAAGACGACACTCCGGGTTGTACAGCTCAAGCTTGTAGCATCCGAGACGGTCAAGAAGCACTTGTTGCCGCGGGTGTTCATGTCATCGGTATTAGTGCCGACAGTGTTGCTTCGCATACCAAATTTGTCAACAAATACGAGCTCAACTTCCCACTAATCTCTGATACCGACAAGCAAATCATTCAGCAATTTGGCGTTTGGGGTCCTAAAAAATTTATGGGTCGTGTTTATGACGGTATTCACCGCATGACTTTCATTTTTGATGAAACCCATACCCTCATCAAAGTACTCGAAAAACCAAACACCAAAGACCACGCAAACGAAGTCTTGTCTTGTTTTTAATTTCTTTCAAGAAGTTCGTAAATTGATTACGTTCTTCTATTTGCAACTTTGTAAAAATTATTCACCGAGCCTGGCTCAAAACAACAAACGATATGTCAAAAGAACAAAACCTCGAAAAACTCAAAGCACTCCAATTGACCATGGAGAAGCTTGACAAAACATTCGGCAAAGGTGCCGTCATGAAATTAGGAGATGCTCCTGTAGAAAAAGTAGATGTCATTCCAACCGGATCACTCACCCTAGACCTTGCACTCGGGATCAATGGATACCCTAAAGGACGCGTAGTCGAAATCTATGGCCCAGAGTCTTCAGGAAAAACAACCCTTGCCATTCACGCCATTGCTGAGGTTCAAAAACAAGGTGGCATTGCGGCCTTTATCGATGCCGAGCACGCCTTTGACCAATTTTATGCCCAGAAATTAGGTGTAGATGTAGCCAACCTCCTTATTTCGCAACCAGACAACGGAGAACAAGCACTAGAAATTGCCGATAACCTCATCCGTTCAGGGGCCATTGACCTCATCATTATTGACTCCGTTGCGGCCCTTACCCCTAAAGCAGAAATCGAAGGTGAAATGGGCGATTCCCAAATGGGTCTTCAAGCTCGCCTCATGTCAAAGGCCTTACGTAAACTTACTGGTTCTATCAACAAAGCTGGCTGCTGCTGTATATTCATCAACCAATTGCGCGACAAAATTGGTGTCATGTTCGGGAATCCTGAAACGACAACAGGTGGTAATGCCCTTAAATTTTACTCCTCCATACGTATTGACATCAGAAGAGCTACCCAACTGAAAGAGGGTGAAGACATCATCGGTAATCGCGTCAAAGTTAAGGTAGTGAAAAACAAAGTGGCACCACCTTTCCGCAAAGCAGAATTCGATATCATGTACGGTGAAGGAATCTCCAAGGTTGGTGAAATCATTGACCTCGGTGTAGACCTCAATATCCTCAAGAAAAGTGGCTCTTGGTTCTCCTATGGTGAAACCAAACTTGGTCAGGGCCGTGATGCCATCAAATCACTGATCCTAGACAATCCTGAACTCATGGAAGAGCTCGAAGAAAAAATAAAAAACGCGCTTGCAACACCAAATGGTCAAGCAGAGGTGCTGCAAGACTAACACCTATCGTTTGGTTGGAAGGCGGCGCTCTTTGGGGCGCCGCTTTTTTATGCAATAAACTATAACCATATGCGTTTTTTGTCCGCTGAACAAATGTTTCCTATCTTCGAAACATCTAAAACTAAAAAAATGAAAAAAACACTCTCATTATTTGCTGTGGCTGCACTTCTTATTGGAACTGCCACAAGCTGTAAAAAGAAAGGCTGTACAGATCCAAACGCTGTAAATTTCAGCACTGAAGCCAAAAAAGACGACGGTACATGTAAATATGCGCCAAGTATTACGGTTAATGGAAATAATCCAGAAACAATTAGTGTCGGAAGCGCCTATAATGACGCTGGCGCAACAGCAACGAATACGGATGGTTCTGCCGCTACCGTAACAACCTCTGGAACTGTTGATGCCAATACTAAAGGAACTTATACACTTACCTATACTGCAACAAACGATAACGGTACAGCTACTGCAACAAGAACTGTAAATGTTGTCATCGGTATGGACAACTGGCTCGTAACTTGGGATGTTACTAGTGATTGTGGTACTTCTTTTCCACTTGCAGCAGCGCCTATTTTTGCAACAGGAACCGCAGGAACCAACGACCTACTCATCGATAATATGTTCAATATCGTTGGAGGAACAGCAAATGCAACAGTAAATGGTAGTAATATCAATATCCCAACACAAACCATCGACTTCACTTTTGGTCAAGTTACTTTTTCAGGTGTCGGAACCATCAACGACCAAGCCAACACCATCACAATCACCTACACTTATGACAATACCACACCAATTATTGGCGGCAGCGGCACTTGTGTAGCAACTTACACAAAGCAATAAATAACGAATAACGGATTTAAAAAGGACCTTCTCAGGTCCTTTTTATTTTTAAAGCCGATCCAATCTAAATGTAGCTTAGGTTACAAAATCAGCGAACAAACCCACTAATTTTGTGACATGGGAAAATTCAATGATATTATTCAATCACCAACACCAACTCTTGTAGATTTTTACGCCACATGGTGTGGTCCTTGTAAAATGATGGCTCCTACACTCGAGCAATTCAAACAATTTTACGGCGAAAAAGTAAGGGTACTTAAAATTGACGTTGACAAAAACCCTGCTATTGCTGACCAAATGAAAATTAGAGGAGTTCCAACTTTGATCCTTTTTAAAGATGGAAAGTTACTATGGAGAGAGAGTGGTGCATTTCCGTTGAATGCACTCAAAGAAAAGGTTGGCAAATTCTTATAAAACCAAAACATGATTTTCAAAAATTAAGGGCACTTAATGTAACCCTTATTTTTTAATTACGTATTTGCTTTTCGAGGCGGAAAACTATACTTTTGCCCGTATTTTTCAATTTAAAAACAATTTATGAACGCAATTTACATTCCTATTGGATTGTCGCTTATCGGGCTTTTGTTCATGCTCGTTAAAATGGCATGGGTAAAAAAACAACCAGCCGGTGACGAAAAAATGCAAGGTATCGCCAAAAGCATTAAAGAGGGTGCCATGGCATTCCTCTCCGCAGAATACCGACTCTTAGCCATCTTTGTGGTTATCGCCTCTGTTGCACTGTTTGGCATTTCAACTGTTGTACCAACAACGCACTGGTTAATTGTACCTGCATTTATTATTGGTGCTATTTTCTCTGCAATTGCAGGAAACATCGGTATGCGTGTTGCAACTGATGCCAACGTTAGAACTACAGAAGCCGCTAAAACTTCATTACCAAACGCACTCAAGGTTTCTTTTGGTGGTGGTACTGTGATGGGGCTTGGTGTTGCAGGTCTTGCCGTTTTAGGTTTGTCTTTGTTCTTCTTTGGCTTTTTGAATTACTTCTTACAAGGAGGCGCATGGGACTACGATAAAATGACAATGGTTCTTGAAGCCCTTGCTGGTTTCTCTTTAGGTGCCGAGTCTATTGCATTGTTTGCACGCGTTGGTGGTGGTATTTACACGAAAGCTGCCGATGTTGGTGCTGACCTCGTTGGTAAAGTTGAGGCAGGAATTCCTGAAGACGATCCACGTAACCCAGCCACTATTGCCGATAACGTTGGTGACAACGTTGGTGACGTTGCAGGTATGGGCGCTGACCTTTTTGGTTCTTATGTTGCTACAGTTTTGGCATCCATGGTACTTGGTAACTACATTATCAAAGACATGGCCGATAACGGTCAAGCATTAACAGGATTCCAAGGTATGGGACCAATCTTATTGCCAATCATGATTGCCGGTGTTGGTATCATCGCTTCAATCATCGGTACTTTCTTGGTGCGTATTTCTTCAAATGACGCGAAAGAAGCTGAAGTACAAAAAGCATTGAATATTGGTAACATTTCATCAATTGTGATTTCTGCCATCGCAGGATGGTTCTTAGTTAAATGGATGCTTCCTGAAACCATTCAAATGAATTTCTTTGGTGAAGGTGTTATGGAAATCCCAAGCCGTCATGTATTCTACGCTACCTTGGTGGGTCTATCTGTAGGTTATCTTATTTCTTACTTCACTGAATATTACACTGCACTTGGTAAAAAACCAGTTTTAGGTATTGTACAAAATTCATCTACTGGAGCAGCTACCAACATTATCGCTGGTTTGGCTACAGGTATGATTTCTACTTTCTCTTCAGTAATCTTATTTGCTGCTGCAATTTGGGGCTCTTACGCATTAGCTGGTTTCTATGGTGTTGCTATCGCTGCATCTGCGATGATGGCTACAACTGCAATGCAATTAGCAATCGATGCTTTCGGACCAATTGCTGATAACGCAGGTGGCGTTGCTGAAATGAGCGAATTGCCTAAAGAAGTACGTCAAAGAACTGACGTTCTTGACTCTGTAGGTAACACAACTGCTGCTGTTGGTAAAGGATTTGCTATTGCATCTGCTGCCCTTACAGCTTTAGCTTTATTTGCAGCATATGTGACATTTACGGGTATCGAAGGAATCAACATCTTCAAAGCGCCTGTACTCGCCGCCTTGTTTATTGGTGGTATGATACCAGTTGTTTTCTCTGCGCTTGCGATGAAATCAGTAGGTAGTGCCGCAATGGATATGGTGAACGAAGTTCGTCGTCAGTTCCGTGAAATTCCAGGAATCATGGAGGGTACTGGTAAGCCAGAATACGGGAAATGTGTAGAGATTTCAACTAAAGCCGCACTTCGTGAAATGATGTTGCCGGGTGCACTCACTATCTTAACTCCAATTGTGATTGGTCTAGGTACAGGTTTCATCTCTGGTAACTGGCCAATGGCTGCTGAAGTACTTGGTGGTTACATGGCTGGTGTTGCTGTTTCTGGAGTGCTTTGGGCAATCTTCCAAAACAACGCCGGTGGTGCATGGGACAACGCTAAAAAATCATTTGAAGCTGGTGTTATGATCAACGGAGAAATGACTTTTAAAGGTTCTGATGCGCACAAAGCGGCAGTGACCGGTGACACCGTTGGTGATCCATTTAAAGATACTTCTGGTCCGTCAATGAACATCTTGATCAAATTGACTTGTTTAGTTGGTTTGGTAATCGCACCTATCTTGGGCGATGGTCACGGCGACAAAAAAGAAGCAAATGCTGCAAAATGTGAAATGTCTTGCAGTGGTCAAGAAGCTGCTTGCCACGGGGCAAATGCAACTTGCGAGTCTAACGACAAAAAAGCGGCTTGCTGCGAAAAGCACTAAGTAACTTTACATCAATAATAAAAAGCCACCTCAAAAGGGTGGCTTTTTTTGTGCCTTACTTTTTAAAAATAAAGTAAACAGCAAAAATTAAACAGACGAATCCGACAAGGTGGTTCCAGCGAAGCGCATCGTTTTTGAAAAATAATAGAGAAAATACTACGAATACAACCAAAGTAATGACCTCTTGAATTACTTTTAATTCGAGCAAGGTAAATGGCCCTCCATTTTCTTTAAAACCAATCCTATTTGCAGGTACCTGAAGACAATATTCAAAAAAAGCCAAGCCCCAGCTAATCACTATGATTGTAAAAAGGCCAGTGCCCCAAAGTTTTTTGTTTTCAGAAAATTTTAAATGCCCATACCAAGCGACGGTCATAAACACATTTGCAAAAATTAATAGTCCAATGGTTAGTAATCCTTTCATATCTTTGAGTAATGCAGCAGAGTTTAAACGCCAAAAATAAAGATTTCTTCGCGGCAGTATACCAAGTAGTGGAGTTGATACCAAAGGGTAGGGTCACAAGTTATGGCGCAATTGCCAACTTTTTAGGAGCAAAGCAAGCGGCAAGAATGGTAGGCTGGGCTATGAATGCGAGTCATTCCCTACCCAATGTGCCTGCTCATCGGGTGGTCAATCGGGTGGGCTTACTCAGCGGTAAGCATCATTTTGAAAATCCTGAACAAATGGCCTTACTTTTAAAGTCAGAGGGAATAGAAGTAATAGGCGATCAAATTCAGAACTTTGAAAAAGTTTTCTGGGACCCCTCCATCGAATTAGGCCTTCCTTAAAGATTCTATTAATTTTGTCCAAAAATCAATCGACAATGAAATTCGCTACTAAAGCCATCCATGCCGGCGTACATCCGGATCCAGCAACTGGTGCAATCATGACCCCAATTTACCAAACATCTACCTATGTTCAAGAAGGGGTTGGTAATCATAAAGGCTATGAATATTCACGTACACTCAATCCAACGCGTCATGCCTTGGAAAAAAATATTGCTGCTATTGAAAACGGAAAACACGGTGCTTGTTTTGGCTCGGGTTTAGCTGCCATCGATTGCGTCATTAAGATGCTCAATCCTGGCGATGAAGTCATTTCTACAAATGACCTATATGGCGGTTCGTATCGCATTTTCAATACCATATTTGCCAAATACGGAATTGTTTTCCATTTTGTTGACATGCAAGATCCTGCCAATGTTCAGGCACTTGTAAATGACAACACTAAACTCATTTGGGTTGAAACACCAACCAATCCCATGATGAACATCATCGATATTGAGGCAATGGCTCAGATCGCAAAGAAGGCAAATGCCTTGCTCTGTGTGGATAATACTTTTGCGACACCCTATTTGCAAAATCCATTGGACCTCGGTGCTGACTTTGTAATGCATTCAGTTACCAAATATCTAGGTGGTCATTCTGATGTCGTGATGGGTGCTTTGGTTTGCAATGACGATGAGCTAGCCACTGAGATGTACCGTATTCAAAATTCTTCAGGAGCTGTAACTGCTCCTATGGATTCTTTTTTAGTACTGAGAGGTATCAAAACTTTACACCTTCGCGTTCAAAGACACTGTGAAAACGGAGCGCAAATTGCCAACTACTTACAACAACATCCTAAGGTTGCAAAAGTATACTGGCCAGGTTTTGAAAGCCATCCAAATCATGAAGTCGCTAAAAAGCAAATGCGCGGTTTTGGAGGAATGATCTCCTTTACATTAAAAGGTGACCGTCTGGAAGATGCCCTCAGCTTTGTTCAAAATGTAGAGATCTTTGCACTAGCCGAATCTTTAGGAGGTGTAGAATCTTTGATCGGACACCCCGCAACCATGACCCACGCCTCTATCCCCAAAGAAGTCAGGGAACAAAGTGGTGTCGTTGATTCATTGATCCGATTGAGTGTTGGTATTGAAGATGCCCAAGACCTCATCGAAGATTTAGAAAAAGCGCTCGCTGCTCTATAACTGATCAAGACTTTTAAAGAATTGTTCTTTTTTCGCCGGGGAAAGCGGAACAGAACTCCCGTCTTTTAAAATCACTGACCCGCCATCGTGTTTGTCATAACGCTCTACGTAATTCAAATTGATGAGATGAGATTGATGCACCCTAAAAAATGAGAAGCCTGCCAACATGGTGTCATAATCTTTGAGTGTTTTGGAAACGAGAATCTTTTTTCCGTCATTTAAGTAGAAAAACGTATAGTTTTTGTCTGCCTCGCAATGCACGATGTCGTCAATTTCAACCACAAAAATACTCTCTTGTGTCTTGAGAACTAATTTTCTTTTGTGCTGTGGTTGAATGTTGTGTTGCAATACGTTGAACTGACTCTCCTCTTTTTTGTGATCGAGGTGCTGTATGGCATTCGTAAGCGCTGTATGCAATTCCTCAGCATCAATTGGCTTGAGGATATAATCGAGTGCTGAAAACTTGATGGCCTGCACGGCAAATTCTTGAAATGCTGTGATAAAGATGACTTCAAAGTTTTTGTATTTGACATTTCGTAAAACATCAAAACCATTGCCATCAGGCATCTGTATGTCGAGTAAAACAATATCGGGCTGAATATCTTCTATGGCCTCTATTCCACTCTGGACATTTTCTCCGTCAATATAAATATTGAGATTCAAGTCAAAGGATTCTAGCATTTTGCGAATGAAAGTACGCGTTGGCTTTTCGTCGTCGATAATCAAAACTTTTGTACTCATAATTGCAGCTTAAATGGAATCTTCATAGCGCAGTGGTAACACCAACTTTACGACAGTCCCGGTTTGTTCTTCTTTGTTGAGGTCGTCAAAAACAAGACTTCCGTTAAATTTATACTTTTTATTGATGATTTCTATACGTTCTCTCGTAATATCAATCGCCATACTCTTGTGAGTCCTGATTTTTTTGGTTTTTTGAGACTTTTTGCGACCTACACCATTGTCTTCAATTTTAAGCAGCAAGGACTGTCCATCTGCACGCATCTGAACAATGATGTGACCATTTTCTACGGTATGCAATTGCCCGTGCTCAATGGCATTTTCAATAAACGGTTGCGTAATCATTGGAGGCACCATTGCCTTATTAAATAATAAATCATCGCTGATGTCAAGGGTGTATTCAAAGCGATTTTCAAAGCGCATCTTTTGAGTGGCCAAATATTTATCTAGGATTTCAATCTCTAATTCAATTGGAATAAATTCTTTCGGAGAATTTTCAAGAATCAGTCGCATTAGTCTGGAAAACTTCACGAGGAACTGTGATGATTTTTCAGGGTCGTTTTCGTAGATATAACTTTGAATCACGGACATTGCGTTAAAGACAAAATGCGGATTCATTTGAGTGCGCAACAAAGTCTGTGAAAGTTCTGCCTCACGTTGCTCCTGCTTGATGCGGTTCTGTTGTATTCGGAGTATGAATATGACCACACCAAAGATTATTGCCACAATAAAAATAATTGAGATAAAGAGCTGTCTATCTTTTTGAAGTTCAATGATTTTCCTTTCTTTTTGAGCTTTTTCAATAGATGCACGCTGAAAATCAATCAAGCGCTCACGCTCTTCTCTGAGGTTACTAGAAGTCATTTCCTCGATGCGCGCCGCACTGCGCCACACAGGGCTTTTTGCCAACCAATCTGAATAGGCCTGCTGGTATTTCATCGCGGCATTGAGATTACCTTTTTGGGCTTCTATTTTTGCTAACAAGGCAAAGGCAACTGCTATTTGGGGTCTGATTTGATCGCTTGATTTAATGTGGTCCAAGACGGCTTTGAAGTGTTTTTCTGCTAAACCAAATTGCTTTTTCTTTAAAAAATATTTGCCATACTCCAAATGAAACTTGTCTGAAAGCGTTGTGTGAGTTGAGGTCGGCAAAAACTTTTCTAGTTCAAGAAAATAAATATTGGCATCTTGATTGAGTGCATCAACGATGCTGGCCTGACAAAGCATAGCCCTATTTAGCGCTTCAAGATTATTGATTTTACGAAAGTATGCCAACGCATAATTGAGACTATTTTGAGCCCTTGTAGTTTGCTGAGCCTGCAAATAATGCTCACTGAGGATCAAGGAAGTGAAGCCCAAATACAATTCATCTTGGAATTTATTGGCTAAGTTTTGAGCTCTCTTGGCATAAGCAAGCGTTTGTTCCACATTCCCTACCTCTAGCGAAATAGCGGCAATTAAGATGAGGGGTCTGATTTTAAAATAAGGCAGCTGCGCTTCCTCAGCCAATTGCAAGGAAAAGATGGAACGTTGCACTGCTTGATCTAACAAATTGGCTTGCCATAAAACCTCAGCCTGTGCTTGTAAAGCATTAATGAGTGTCCAACTACCCACTGACCTTTTTGCAATTTGAACAGCCTGATCGCTGAAAACAAGGGCAGAATCAATTTGGCCCAGCGCCAAGTATTTGGCGGCTTGAATTTGATAAAGTTGTGCTGTCTCTTTATTTTTCAAAAAGCGTCTACTGTGAGACAGTAAATTTTTAAAACTGAGGTCATTTTGCTCAACTCCAAAAGCATAAGCAAGTAATTTTCGTCGCCATTCAAGTTGCCTGTCGGCAAAAACATAAGACTTTAAATTGCTTTGAAATATTTCAGCCGCCTCTCTGGTAGCGCCCAGATAAAGCGCTTTTTCACAAAGCAATAAAACAATGATATTTTGATCATTTTTTTTGGGGTACGCAAGTGATTGTTCTTCAATAAGTTCAAGCTCTTTGATCCAAGTTGCTTTGTTCGTTTGTTCTAAAAACGAAAGCAGATGCAACCTTGCTTGCAAATGTGACGTCTTGTCTGTGGATTTTTGTAGTGCTTTACGCAATTGTTCTTCTGTCTGAGCTTGTGCAACACAAGCCCAAATGCTCAAGAAGATGGCGATAAAGTATCTCAATTTGACCATAAACGACGAATATACAAACTTATCACATGGCTTTCAAGAGCTTAGTTTGTATCTTCGTGCTCAAATTATAAAACATGACTCTGAAAAAACTTTACTTTGTACTGATTTTCTCTCTTCTAAGTGCTTTCTCAAGCTGGGCGAGCCACATCATTGGTGGTGAAATCTATTACGATTCCTTAGGTAACAATCAGTATAAAATCACCATTGAAATTTACCGTGACTGTAACTCAGCCACTGCCTTTGACAACCCTTTAAACTACACCATTTTTAATGCCGACGGAAGCATTTACACCGTTCGCTACATTGGTGTTTTTTCTCAAAATGTTCTTCCTGTTGTATATGATGACCCGTGTGTAACCGTCCCAAATGATATCTGTGTAGAACGCGCCATATATGTCGATACTGTTACTATGCCACTGAGCCCGGGAGGCTACTACATTTCTTATCAGCGTTGTTGTTGGACCGGCGCCATTGACAACATCGTGGACCCCGCAGGAAATGGCATTACGCTTACAACCTATGTTCCTGGGCAAGCCTTAGTGGCAGTGCACAATCAAGGTGCGCGCTTCATTAACTACCCACCGCTTGTTTTGTGTTCACAAAATACCCTTGACTTTGACCACTCTGCTTACGACCCGGATGGAGATTCCTTGAGCTACGAACTCATGTCGCCGTTCCTTGGCGGAAGCCTCACAAATGTGGTTCCTGACCCAGAAACTGCTGCACCATATACCCCAGTGAGTTGGAACCCTACATTTACTGAATTTGTGCCTTTTGGCGCTGGTTCAAGTGTAACTATTGATCCTGTAACGGGCATGATGACCTTCACCCCAAACCTTATTGGAAATTTTGTGGCAGGAGTAGCAGTTAAAGAATGGCGCAACGGCGTACTGATCAATACCAAAATCAGAACTTTTGGTTATCGCGTGGTCGCTTGCCAGATTGAGGTGCCAATTGAAGTCGATGTAACCGGGCCAACCGAACTCATCGAAGACTGCGGTTTTGCAGGCTTTATTGTCAAAAGAACCGACCTTACCACAAACCTTATGGTATTTATCAACCTGAGTGGTTCTGCAACCAATGGCGATGACTACCCTTTCATCAACGATACACTTATTATTCCTGCCGGAGTTGCCTCTGACACAATAGGCATTTCTGCTATTCTCGACCTCATTACAGAAGGTACTGAAACCGTAAACTTCAATGTAATTGTTCCAAGCCCTTGCGATGGTACATTTGACACCACATCCATCTCTTTGAACATCATTGATTACGTACCTATGAGCATTGGCGCCGTGGATTCTCTCAATGTTTGTGCTGATTTAGGTGAAGGAACCAACATCTTCTGTACGGTCATTGACGGTATACCACCTTACAATTACCTCTGGGGGCCGGGCAATTTCCCAAACAACGATACCGTTTTTGTAGCACCAAATATTTTGCAGCCTTACCTCAATAACTTCCAAGTTTATGTCATGGACCAATGTGCAAAATCTGTTACCTCACCTGTGGTGCGTGTTTACAACCAATGTCCATTAGTGGTACCAAATGTCTTGACCTCAAACAACGACAACATCAATGAATTCTTGATTATCAAAAACAAAGAAGACTACACGCAAGTAAGTATTCAGATCTTCAATCGTTGGGGCAATCTTGTTTACGAAAACAATAACTACCAGAACGAGTGGAAAGGAACAGATCAAAGCGAAACACCACTTGAAGAAGGTGTATACTTCTACATGGTTACTCCGAACAGTGAAAAATACGAATACGATAACAAAGAAAAAACGCAATATACTTTACACGGTTTTGTTCATCTTGTAAAGAACTAGAAACAATAACTCTCCAACAAAAAAGGCGCCTTTCGGGCGCCTTTTTTATTTTAAGGAATACTGATTATTGTTCAAAGCTGTAAACAAGTCCTGCGTGCAAGCCTACAGACGCTGCATTGGTATTGTAATAAGTTGGATATCCATCCAAAGGTAAGCCAAGCGCATCAACACCTTTTGCATCTGCGGTACTGTACATAAATCTCGCACTAATAGACAACATCACCGGAATTTTAGGCAAACTCATTCTGCCACCAACACCTACCATATAGCCCATAAAACTTTGGTAGCGTGACGTTGCATCAAAAGAGTAATTAGACAAATTCACGTCATTGGTTGCGCTGTAGGTTGCATTTTTCACATTGTGTAATACCACACCAAACTCACCAAAAGATCCTTTTGCACCACCTACTCTAAGGTAAACTGGAATTTGTGTCAGGTCCAAATTTACTTCTGAAGTATAAGACGAATTTGCTGAAACAATTGTACCTTGATAAGCACCTCTAAGTGAGCCTAAAAGCAGTTCTGCACCGATACCTATTTTACCATAATTCACATTCACAGCTGCGCCGTAATTAGAATTAAAGGCAAAATCATAATCTTGTGAAGCGCCTAAATCAGAGATGTTTTTATTGAATAAAGCACTGGAATTGTAGGCATATTTAACCTGTGCATCAATACTCAATTGAGCGTGTAGTGTCTGAACACCACAAAAAAGTAAAATAGGTAGAAGTAGTTTTTTCATAGTTTGTTTTTGTTAAAGTTAGCAAGATATCGATACGCAAATGCAATCCAAAAAGTTATCTTAGATTTATGAAACAGCTTCCTTTTGCACTTATTTTGTTCCGCTTAGCTTTAGCTCCGTTGCTACTTTACCTCGCAAATTTGGGCCCAGCATACTATTTATTCATCGTCATTTGCTGTTACCTTGCGCTCATCTCCGATGTTTTTGATGGCATTATTGCTCGGCATTATAATGTTGCGACACCATCCCTGAGGCTCTGGGACAGCAACGTCGATTTGATTTTTTGGCTCTGTGCATGTTGGTGTATCTGGATTGGTTTTGCTACAGAAATTGAGCAGCGCTGGTCAATCGTTATACCTCTTTTACTCCTGGAATGGATTCCGGATATCATTTATTGGCTGCGCTTTAGAAAATTCGGTTGCGCGCACAATTACTTTTCTAAGCTTTTTGGCATTTTTCTACTGCTGAATTTTACTTTTCTTTTCGGATGGAACTCCTCAATTCTTCTGACCACCACCATCATTCTGGGCCTCATTTCTCAGATAGATCGCATCTTAATTGCCTTGATTTTACCAGCCAGAACTTGCGACATTCCTAGTGCATACCATGCCCACTTAATCAAAAAAGGAGTACCTTTCAAAAAATACAAACTCTTTCATTCTTAAATCATGAATTTTTATTCTCTGCTCATTTTTTGCTTCCTTTCTTTAACTAGCTTCGGGCAATTCACCTTGTCGGAAGGTTATTTCACAGGCAAAAACATCCATCAAAAAGACATCGACGAATTTTTTTCTGGTAAACAAAATACCCAACAAGAACAACTCAATCTTGACTTTGAATATGTCGACAGCATATTGGTTTTACCCGGTTTTAAAAATCTCGATATTTTAGCCATTGAAAGTCAAGTTCTAAGGAAGTTGATCTTTGCGGACTCACTACCATTAGTCGGTGTCATAGAATTAAACACACCATCATTGGACAGCATCACAAATGTAGCCGTTCCAGAATTGTTTCAATTATCCTTAAAAGCGAACCTCAAAACCTTTCCGAGCTTTATTTGCGAGGCCAACAACCTCAAACACGTTTCAATAGAAAATTATTCTTTAGTTAGCGAACCTCAATGTTGGGAAGAACGAATTCAAAACCACCAATTTGAATATTCCACGCTTGAAATTTATGACCACTATCATGGAGAACTCATCTATGAAAGCAATTCAGCTGATTTCGAGTCTATGGAAGATGATTACGACATCGAAGGCTACGACAACAAGTTACAACGCCGCATTACCATCGCCCGCCGCAGTTTCGGCGTCCTATTCAGCGGTTTGTTGTTTTTAATTTGGAGGAGTTGAATTGAAATAAAAAAACCCCACATTACTGTGAGGTTTAAGAGTGATCCCGTTTGGATTCGAACCAAAGACCTACTGCTTAGAAGGCAGTTGCTCTATCCAGCTGAGCTACGGGACCGTTATAATCAAAAAAGGGGGATGATTGCTCATCCCCCTTGTCGGGGCGGCAGGATTCGAACCTGCGACCTCCTGGTCCCAAACCAGGCGCGATGACCGGACTACGCTACGCCCCGAACTGAAGTTCGATACGGTCTAAATTTAGTGGCGGTGGGAGCGGGATTCGAACCCGCGGTACAGTTACCCGTACGACAGTTTAGCAAACTGTTGGTTTCAGCCTCTCACCCATCCCACCATGTGTTCAATGAACGGATGGCAAAAGTACAAAAACATTCCGTTTTTAAAAGCTTTTTTTGGATTTTTTTTAACCTTGATAGTTAAATTCTCCATGTTCGCTTCGGATAGTCACCATTTTTGCTGGTGCCGCCTCTACCCTTCCTACTACTTGTGCAGCTATTCCAAATTGCTCAGAAACTGCTATAATTTGTGCTGCAAGTTCCTCAGGCACATAAACTTCCATGCGATGTCCCATATTGAAAACTTTGTACATTTCTTGCCATGGCGTCTTGGATTCTGACTGAATCATGTGAAACAATGGCGGTGTTGGAAAAAGATTGTCTTTAATGATGTGTAGGTTCTCAATAAAGTGCAATATTTTAGTTTGAGCACCTCCAGAACAATGCACCATCCCGTGAATTTGGTCGTGAAATTGATCTAAGATGGCTTTAATGACTGGCGCGTATGTTCTTGTTGGTGATAAAACCAACTGCCCAGCGTCTAGTGGAGTGCCCTCTACTTTGTCGGTGAGTAATTTTGATCCGCTGTAAACGAGATCTTTTGGCAGAGAACTATCGTAGGTTTCTGGGAATTCGTCTGCTAATGAATGATGAAAGACATCGTGCCGTGCACTGGTAAGGCCATTGCTGCCCATGCCCCCATTATATTGATTTTCATAAGTAGCTTGACCAAAAGAAGCCAAACCAACAATGACATCGCCTGGGCGAATGTTGTCATTGGAAATGACTTTGGAGCGCTCCATGCGGCAAACCACAGTTGAATCTACGATAATGGTACGCACGAGGTCCCCGACATCGGCAGTTTCTCCGCCTGTTGAATGGATGTCAATGCCGAAAGATCGCAATTCAGCCAATAAATCTTCGGTGCCGTTGATAATCGCAGACAGAACTTCACCTGGAATGAGTAGTTTATTGCGGCCGATGGTGCTTGACACTAAAATAGGGCCTGTAGCACCAACACACAATAAATCGTCGATGTTCATGATGAGTGCATCTTGGGCAATACCGCGCCAAACGGAGAGATCACCCGTTTTTTTCCAGTAAGCGTAGGCCAAAGATGATTTGGTTCCGGCGCCGTCTGCGTGCATCACGATGCAATAATTGGGATCATTGGTCAGGTAGTCAGGGACTACTTTACAAAATGCTTGTGGAAATAAGCCTTTGTCGAGTTTAGCGATGGCGTTGTGGACATCTTCTTTGCCGGCAGATACGCCGCGCTGTTGGTAACGGTTGTCAGACATAAAATGCTTTGTGCAAAGTTAGTGTTCTTCTGCTAAATTGTTTGGACCTTCTTTGAGGTCATCGAGTATTTTTTGAACATCTGCCTCGGTTTCTGTGAGTACAGCTCGGCATGCCGCAACTAATTCGGTTGCTCTTTTGACTTGGGCTCCAAGTTGGTCAACTTCAATTTGGCCACTTTCCATCTCTCGGACCAAGCGCTGTAATTCGGCAAATGCTTCAGTATATTTCATGATTATTTGAATCCTCGGCGTTTTTTAATGGCTTCGTAAGCGTCTTGTATGCGCTGAAATTTCTCTTGAGCACCTTTCAGGTATTCTTCACCCATATGGGCCACCTTGTCTGGGTGATGCGCCACCGCCATTTTACGATAAGCTTTTTTAACTTCTTCGTCAGTGGCACTTTCTTCGATGCCAAGGATTTTATAATCGGAATCAACGTTGCGGTAGAACATATTGCGCAGGCTTTCGAACTCGACGGCGGGAATACCGAGCATTGTGGCAATTCTGGAAATCACATTGAATTCTGCCGTACCTACGTCGCCATCAGCTTTCGCAATACCAAAGAGGTAATGTACCAATTGCGTACGCACTTCAGGTGTCATGCGGTTGCGGATGTCGTGACAAATTTCTTGTAGGGGAATGCTTGGCGCGTCAAGGAATTGCTTGAGCGTTTGCAAGTGAGTGGCGTTAAATTGGCGGCCAAATTGTGCTGAAAAGAAACTCTTGACGTAGTCGAGTTCGATGCGCAATACTTTACCATCTGCTTTCATAACCGCTGCGGAAAGCGCCATGAGCATCGTTGGTAAGTCGTATTTAGAACTTTGCCTGCGGTAAAATTCAAATGGATCTTGGGCAGTACCCTGACCGTTCGTTTGACCACTTCTTGCCCCTTGTTGGTATTGATCGATCAAGGATCCGATGGCAAAACCTAAAAAAGCCAAGCCAATCTTACGAGTTAAAATAAGGGCGCCGATGCCCAAAATCCATTTGTACAAAATCTGAAATTTAAAGCGTGTTCAAAGCTACGCAATTAAGCAATATGTTCGATGTTTCGTTGAATGAAGGCATCGAGCGCTGCTCCTTTAAGAAGGCCTTGTGCCAACATTGCGAGGTCAACGAGTTGTTTCACGCTTTGTTCTTGAGCTTCAGTTTCTTGTTGCAAGAGTTTGCCCACCGTTGGGTGATTCGCATTGACCGTCAGGTTAAACATTTCAGGGAAAGCGCCATAAAAACCGCCGCCTCCACCTAATTTTTGCTGCTCCATCATGCGGCGAATAAATTCTGGCTGCGTAATGATGATAGGCGCTTCTTGCTCGCTCATGCTTTCAAATTGAACTGTAAATTTCTCTTTGTTAATTTGCGCTTCAAAAACTGGCTTGAGTTTTTCTTCCTCTTCTTTGCTCAATTTTGATGGCAACTCTTCTGTTTTTTGAATGAGCTTATCAAGGCTATCGGCATCTACGCGCGCAAAACTGATGTTCTCGTTGGTTTGTTCGAGTTTAGAAATCCAGTGAGGCGCCAATGGGCCATCTAACACCAAAACACTGTATCCGCGATCTTTGGCTTTTTTAACAAATGCATATTGTTCCTCAGCATCATTGGTGTAGAGCAATATGGTTTTGTTATCTTTATTAGTTTGTAAGGCTTTTACTTGCTCGATGTACTCGTTGAGTGTATAAAATTTGTCGTCGGTAGTTTTGAATAGACTGAAATCTTTGGCTTTTTCGGCAAATTTCTCTTCGGACAGCATTCCATATTGTACAAATACTTGAAGATCTGGCCATTTCACTTCGAAATCTGCGCGGTCTTTCTTGAACATCTCGGCAAGTTTGTCAGCGACTTTTTTTGTAATGTGCGCAGAGATCTTCTTGACATTGCCATCGCTTTGCAAGTAAGAACGAGAAACGTTCAATGGAATGTCTGGTGAGTCGATGACACCATGAAGTAGTGTTAAAAATTCTGGTACGATTTCAGCAACGCTATCGGTGATAAAAACTTGGTTGCTGTAAAGGTTGATCTTGTTGCGTTGCACCTCGACATTTTCCTTGATTTTTGGAAAATACAAGATCCCCGTGAGGTTAAACGGATAATCTACGTTGAGGTGAATGTGGAAGAGCGGTTGCTCAAAAGTCATAGGATAGAGCTCACGATAGAATTGGTCGTAGTCTTCTTGTTTGAGATCAACAGGCGCTTTTGTCCAGGCAGGGCTCGGATTATTAATTTGATTCGGCACCTCAATAGCCACTCTTTTGACATTTCCTTTGTCGTCTTTTTCACCTTCAGGAGAATCGATGTACTCTGTTTTGGTACCGAAGAATACTGGAATCGGCAAAAACTTACAGTATTTGTCGAGGATACCTTGAATGCGCTGTTTTTCTAAGAACTCCGCAGACTCTTCATTGATGTAAAGTATAATGTCAGTGCCACGTTGTTGTTTTTCGATTTCAGTGAGCGTGAATTCAGGAGAACCGTTAGACTCCCATTGAACAGCTTGTGCGCCTTCATAGCGTCCTAGTGTTCGGATTTGAACTTTTTCTGCCACCATAAAAGCAGAATAAAAACCAAGACCAAAGTGGCCAATGATTTGCTCAGCGCCTTCTTTGCCTTTGTATTTTTCAACGAATTCTTCGGCACCAGAAAATGCAATTTGATTGATGTACTTATCAATTTCTTCTGCTGTCATACCAATTCCGTTGTCGCGGATGGTAAGGGTTTTGGCCTCTTTATCTAGGATGACCTCAACTTTCAACTCGCCAAGTTCACCTTTGTATTCTCCGTTTTTAGCCAAAACATTGAGCTTCTGGCTCGCATCAACGGCATTCGAGACTAATTCACGTAGGAAAATTTCGTGATCTGAATAAAGAAATTTTTTGATGATCGGAAAGATATTTTCCGTTTGAACATGTATTTGACCTGTTTTCATTTTTTATCTGTTTTGCTCTTGCTTGTCAATAAAAATGCCAAGTTGAAAATGCTGACATTTTGACAAGCAACTGCGTTTTTTTTGTCAATTTTGCAGTATGAAATATGCAATCATTACCGGTGCAAGTTCCGGATTTGGAGAAGCCATTGCAACTGAGCTCCAAAACATGGGCTACGGTCTGGTCTTACTCGCAAGAAGAATAGATCGCCTCCAAGAACTTCAAAAAAAACTAAATAAAACCGAAGTTTACATTGCACCGCTAGATGTTCGAGATGAAACCGCTGTTCAAAAGTGTATTTCGGAGTTACCCGTGCATATTTCAGCAAATATTTTTGTCTTGATCAATAATGCTGGGCTTGCCGTGGGTAGAGGCCCATTAGACCAAGGTCTTTCTGACGACTGGAACCGCATGCTAGACACCAATGTGAAAGGCTTGCTTTATATGAGCCATGCCGTGATTCCGCTCTTGGCCCAACACCCATTTAGCCATCTGATTAATCTATCTTCAATTGCTGGCAAGGAAGTTTATGCCGGAGGCAATGTGTATTGTGCAAGCAAACACGCCGTTGACGCCATTTCGAAATCTTTGAGGATAGATTTACTCGAGAAACAAATTAAGGTTTGTAACATCGCCCCAGGTGCTGCTCAAACTGAATTCTCATTGGTGCGTTTCAAAGGAGATGCTCAAACTGCTACGCAAGTTTACGATGGCTTTGAACCTTTACAAGCCACTGATATTGCACAAACAGTTGCATTTATTTTGAGCAGACCTGCTCATGTCAGTATTGCAGACATTACCATCATGCCGAGTGCGCAAGCAAACGGCAGCTTATTTAACAGAAAATAATTTTACACCACCCCATTATGCAAGCTTTTCAAGATTACAACTTCCAAAATAAACGTGCAATTGTAAGAGTTGACTTCAACGTACCTCTTGACAAAAATACAGGTGCCGTCACTGATGACAAGCGCATCAGAGCCGCTTTACCAACTTTAAATCATATTTTAAATAACGGCGGAAGCGTGGTCTTACTCTCCCATTTTGGACGTCCAAAAAATGGGCCTGAAGCTATTTTTTCTCTCGAACAAATTGTTGCAAAAGTGAGCGAACTAATGGGAAGAAAAGTAATTTTTGTTTCAGATTGTATCAGTGAAGAAGCCTTTTTAAAAAGTGCTGCCTTGCAACCCGGCGAGGTATTATTACTCGAAAACGTTCGTTTTTACAAAGAAGAGACTGCAGGTGATAAAGACTTCGCCAAGAAATTAGCACAACACGGACAATGCTATGTTAACGATGCATTTGGTGCAGCACACCGTGCACATGCCAGTACAACTCAGATTGCTGCCTTTTTTCCAAATGATAAAATGAGTGGTTTATTGATGAAGGGCGAACTCGATAACGCAAGAAAAGTGTTGCACGAGGCTCAGAAACCATTTACAGCAATTGTGGGTGGTGCAAAAGTATCAGACAAAGTGCTTATTGTTCAAAACCTTTTGAATTTGGCCGACCACATTATTATTGGCGGTGGAATGGCTTATACTTTTTTCAAAGCGCAGGGTGGTGAAATAGGTGCGTCATTGTGCGAAGAAGAACGCCTAGAAACTTGTAAAGAAATATTAGCAGCCGCAAAAGAAAAAGGTGTTCAAATACACTTGCCAACAGACGCCATTATTGCAGATCGTTTTGCAGCAGATGCCGCCACACAACAAACGCCTTCGGATGAAATTCCAGCAAATTGGATGGGCCTAGATATAGGTCCAAAAGCTACACAAGCATTTACCGAAGTTTTGCAAAATAGCAAAACCATTTTGTGGAATGGCCCAATGGGTGTTTTTGAAATGGCCGCTTTTGAGCAAGGAACCAAAGCAGTTGCGCTCGCAGTTGCAGCAGCCACAAAAAATGGCGCATTTAGTCTGATAGGTGGTGGAGACAGCGCTGCTGCCGTTCAAAAATTTGGCCTACAAAACGACGTGAGTTATGTGAGCACAGGCGGAGGTGCGCTACTCGAATATTTTGAAGGAAAAGTCTTGCCTGGGGTACAGGCCATCGAAGCTTAAAATCTTTTGACGACGTCCACTAAACGATTGGAGTAGCCCGCTTCGTTGTCATACCAACCAGCAACTTTGATGAGGCCGTTGAATACGGTTGTTAGGCCTGCATCAAAAACAACACTATGTGGATTGCCAATCACATCAACAGAGACGATTGGGTCTTCAGTGTATTTCAGGATTCCTTTTAATGGGCCGGCCGCAGCTGCTTTCATAGCGGCATTGATTTGCTCTACTGTTACCTCATTATTAGTAACAAGCGTCATTTCCGTTACAGAACCATCTGATACCGGTACGCGAAAACTACCACCAGTAATTTTACCTTTTAATTCAGGGAAAATACGGGTGATGGCTTTTGCTGCGCCCGTTGAAGTAGGAATGATTGAGTTGGCCGCAGCTCTTGCACGTCGCAAATCTTTGTGAGGTGCATCGTGAAGCCGTTGGTCTGAGGTATAGCTATGTACCGTTGAAATATACGCAACTTGAATATCAAACAATTCTTTGAGCACTTTTACCATTGGCGCAGCGTTGTTTGTGGTACAAGAAGCATTGGAAATCACGGTTTCAGTCCAATCAATTTGATGATCATTGACACCAAGAACTACAGATGGAATATCTTCGTCGTTGGCTGGTGCACTGATGACAACATGCTTAGCGCCACCTTTGAGGTGCTTGGAGGCCGCTTCACGTGTGAGGAATAATCCAGTTGATTCAATTACGACTTCAACACCGGCAGCGGCCCAATTGATTTGTTCAGGGTCGCGTTCGTTGATAAATGTGATTTTTTTACCATTGCTAAATACCAAACTATTGCCCTCAATGGTGAACTCAAGGCCAAATGGCCCATGAATACTGTCGTATTTGAGTAAATGAGCTAGCGTTTGAATATCTGCTAAATCATTGACTAATGCAACTTCAACTTGTGGATCTAGTAAGGCAATTCTTGTGAAACAACGCCCAATTCTACCGAATCCATTAACACCGACGATTTTCATAGTTTTATTATTGTATTTGTTACAAAAATAACAATAAAAAAGAAAAAGTGTTCAAATGACACTTTGAACACTTTTTCGCCTGTTAATCAGTATTTTATACTTGTTTATAGCTTGATTTTAGATTTAACCGAGCTCGGTATACCATCTTTGTGTAAGTAAATATTGATGGTCTTGTAACGAAAATAATTTTCAGAGACATACAAGTAGCCTTTTGGAAGGTTGTTCGTGCCCCAAGAATTTTTAACGAGGAAATAACGAGTGCCATTTTGATCCTGATACAAACCAACAATATGCATGCCGTGGTCGTCTGTGGTTGTTTTATTGTCATAGCCTTTCTGACGCAATTCTGGTGTTATGGCCAACTCTTTCATTGGCTCGAGAAATGCATTGGATTTGCGTTCGGCGCCCGCATCATTGAATCTTTTATCATCCTTGCCAACAACCTCAATCATAGCAGGGTCAGCAGGCACAATTGCCAATCCATTTTTGAAACTAAATCCTTTTTCAGAAACATCTGCGCCCCATGCTAAGGTGTAGCCATTCTTGAGTGCGGCAATAGTAGTTTCTACTAAATCATCGAGGCTGACATTATAGCTTGTTCCCCAAGCCCAATTGTCTGGAATTTCAAGCATACACTGACTGTTCATTGGGTGATTGGTAAAAGAAGTCAAGGAAACATAATTATACATGTCAAGACCTAAGGAAGCGGCATAGGATTGTGGCGTATATTTCTTGCCGTTGTATTCAAATTCAGTGACATCCTTACCTATTCCATTATCTAAGACAGAATTGTATTTTCTTTTCCAATCGTCTGTAATACCTTCTGGAGTACCCAAACGAGCGATGATATCGTTCATGACTGCATTTAATTGGGTAAACATTTCACCGTGGTTGTATTTATCAGTACCGTTTAGTCCAGTGTATACCTCAAAAGGGACAATTCCGAATTTAGAAATAACTAAAGGTGCATCGTGAAAAGCACCACCTTCACCAAAGTTGATTTTACCATCCATTCTGACGTATTTCTCTGCTTTTAGCTCATAGGCTTTTCGCACAACATACATTTCTGATAAAACAACAGGGGTTTTAGCGCCAAGTCGCTGAATTTCTGACTCAAAAAAACTAGTGGCCGAAAAAGACCAGCACGTACCCGTCTGTCCCTGACTTTGAACTGGTGTTGCATCGAGATGAACGATTTTTTTAAATTGATATTTACTGCCCTCTACATTGGTAGATTGTGCGAAAAACATGGAGGTACTGATCCCTACGGATAGTAAAATGCTAAAGATTTTTTTCATGAGTTTATTTTAGTTTTTGTAGATCCAACCTTGTAGTTGTCTTGATGCGACACGTTGTTGTAGCGCTTTTAAGTCCTGAGCAGTTTGTGCATTTCCGGCGCTTACTCTAATGAGGGTGCCACCCGGAATGATCCTAGCGGCAAAACCATCTCGTTGTAATTTTAAAAGTAAATTTTGGGCATTTTGCTGATTGGAAAAACAACCCACTATTACGTCAAAACCTGAGGAAACAGGTGCCGCGATTTGAGGAGCTTGAGCCTGAGGCTTTTCTTTCGGTAATTTGACTTTGAAGTGTACTTTAGATGTCCAGTAGTAATCTGCATATCTGGCAGTAGAAGTCTTTTTAAGTGCTAATGCTTCTTGATTTTGAACTTCGGGCATCTCGTCAACGCCAAGTTGTAATTTCTGATAAGATGGCGCTCCGGTTGGTGAAAACGGATTAAAATCAGATATGGAAAAAAGACCAGAGCTCAGCGCTGGAGTTTTAGCTGGAATCCAGACTGAATAGAAAGCCATAGGTATAAAGCAAGCTGCTGCTGCAATTCTTGCCCATTTAATGGGTTTTCTTTCTGGTAACTGAGTTTGCAAACTAATAACAGGTGCTTCGTTATTCACTTCTGCTTCGTGCGCGACAAAACTCAAATTACCAAGACCATAAGAGCTGAGCAATAAGTTGAAAAACCTGTCTTGCTCGAAGCGAATTTGGCCATCGTGTTCGCGGGAAAAAGTTCCAATTTTTGGAACTTTCACGTATTCACCTGCTCGCAAAGATTGCAAGAGGTGGTCGGTGTAGGCTTGTAGTTTAGATTTAGCTTCTTCGTAAAACAAACCATTTCTGCGAGAATATTCAGCTAGAAAAAGACCATCGTCAGTGAGCAAAAAGCGGTTGAACAAAAGCTCTTTTCTAGGTGGGCTAACCAAACCTTTTTCAAAATCTATTTGGGCGGATACCTGCTTGGCTACAAAGCCACCAAAACCTGGCACGACCACACAATTATGGCGCAACAATAGTTCAATTAAGATTTCTTCAAAACCCTGCATCTAACAAATTTACAAAACTCTGTTCAGATTACAAAAAAGGCAAAACCTTTTGTACATCTTCGGGCACATCGATGTTGGGTGTTTCTATGGTGGTTCGGATCAATTGTATAGCATAGCCATAGTACAACCACCTGAGTTGCTCTAAAGATTCGGCTTGTTCTAAAAGGCAAGGTGACAGTTGAGAAAGTTCAGCAAGAACGTGGGCACGGTATGCATATAACCCGATATGTCTTAACCAAGGAAAGGTTTCACTTTTGGCATAATGCATATTTGGGAGTGCACTGCGTGAAAAATAAAGCGCTTGCTGCTGGGCATTCTCTACGACTTTGATTCTATTTGGATTATTTAAATCTTCTTGACTCACTTCGGGGTTTACCAAAGTGGCAATTTGAGTATTGGAATCAGTAAATGCTGCAAGTAAGGTATCGAGTTGTTGGGCGCTAACGAGAGGTTCATCTCCTTGAATATTGATCACAATGTCATAATCAGGAAAACGCTCAAGCACCTCGGCGCAGCGATCCGTACCGCTTTGGTGTGTGCTTTTTGTAAGGAGAACATGACCCCCAAAGCGCTCCACCTCAGCAACAATTCTTTGGTCATCGGTAGCAACAACTAACTTATCGATCAGCTGTGCTTTTTGAGCACCCTCGTACACACGCTCAATCATGGTTTTACCCTTGAGATCAATGAGTGGTTTGCCCGGAAAGCGGGAAGAATCGAATCTAGCTGGGATAATGCCGAGTACTTTCATTTACTTGCTGTTGGAAGTCAAAATTAGAACTTCGCTTGAATTTGAACAATAAAATTTCTTGGTGCCTGGATATCGCCTGGTCTTGTAGCGTATTCGGCATTCAAGAAGTTGTTGACAATAAAAGACAAGCGGTATTTTTCTTGAAATTCATAAGCCAATCGAAAATCAAGTACCAAATTACCCTGATTGTATTTTTGACGGTAGGCTTTCAGGCCAGGTAAAATATAAACGCTTGAAATTGGCGAAGGATCAACGTCATCTTCAAAAACGCGGTCGATGTTGCGCATAAAACTGTTATAACGTGCTGAAAAACCGATGCTCCAATTTTGATAACCTGCCTCTATATCGGCTTTAGCCAAGTGCTTGAAACGGTATTTCAGCATATTCGTTGTTGTATCTGAAAAATTAGCAACATAAAGAGGATTCGTATTTAAGGAGATGGGGTTCATATAGGTGTAGCCCATGAGCGTGATCAATTCTACATTGCCTAATTTCCCCATTGAATTGAACGATAAATCAAGGCCAGAAATGCGCGCTTTTTCAGCATTTTGGGCTTGAAAGCCCACCCAATCGCTCACATTATAATTGCCACTGGTCAGAAATTCGATGTCTGCAGGGCTTGGATTGAGGGGATTGAGGGGTTGTTGACTTATTGGATTGTAGTAAATAAACGAAAATTCCATCATGTTACTGTATTGGTTGACAAACAAAGCCATGTCAAACATCGCTTTCCAGGAACCAATTTTTATACCTTGTTTTATGCCTATTTCAGCAGCCCATCCGGCCTCAGGTCTTAAGCTCGGATTTGGAAAAATATTTAAGGCGCCAACTGAGGTTTGGGTAAAGCGTTCTGCCACTGACGGATACCTAATTCCTTGACCAATACTGGCTCTGAGATGCGTAAAAGGCTTTAGTTCGTAATGAAGGCCAGTTCTAAAAACCGGATAAACAGGAAGTGTGAGTGTATCTTTGGTAGGGATACTGTATTTGGAATCTGGCGTGAGTTGATCCATTTTAAAATACTCTAAACGGACGCCAGCTGTGATATCGAGTTTGCGATAGTGCAGGTCAAGTTGTGAATAGGCTGCGTAATTTACTGACTGGTGATTACCAAAAAGTAATGAATTCACTTGGTTGTGAATTCCCGAAATACCAGAGCTCAAAGTTCCGATGGATCCTATTTTATTTTGGCAAGAATAATCTAGAAAAGCAACTGTTGCAGCATTGCTTTGATTGACATTTGACAAGTTTTCGTTATCGACCCAATAAAGCCTCGTTTTGAGTTGATGAACATTTTTCTTTTGGTCAATATATTTGACACTAGGATCTATAAATAGGCGTTGACCAAAATTATAACTCAGTGTGGAGGCCCCTACTGTTGTATCGCCATATCCACTTGGTGTGTATGCCAAAGAATCGCTTTCCCAAATTAAAAAACTCCCTGTCTTTTGTAGTTGATAATTATAGCCAAGCGAAAGTTTGAGGCGGTTTTGAAGTAATGGCTTTAAAAAAATTGTTCCCGAAACGCGTGCCCTTGACTCCGCTTCTCCGATTCGGTAGCCATCGTTGTGAAAGCCAACCGTTGAAATCGTATAGCCAAATTTTTCCTTGAGTGCGCTATGGTAAACTTCCAATTGTTGATTCATTGGAGGAGCAGTCCACCATTTTAATGAGGCCCTTTTGGGATTTCCATATATACCATTTTGAAGTTTGATGCGCGTTTGAGGCGTTAAACCAGGTTCTTTCTCAGAAAGGGCAATAATGCCATTTAATGCACCACTTCCGTACATCACCGAAGATGCACCTTTGAGAACTTCCACTTGACTGGCTTGTTCCATTGGAATGGCATTCCATTGGGTGTCACCTGCATAGCCAGAAAGCAAGGGCATACCATTCCAAAGCAACAAGACACGGCTTCCCGTTCCGTAGGCAAAACCTGAACCGCCTCTGATGCTCACCTGGCCATCCATGGTATAAACACCTGGCGTCTGATCAACAGCTTGCTCAAGGTCAGTAATACCTTTGTGATCAATGAGCTGTGGCTTAATTACTTCCATTGAGACTGGTACCTCTTCGATTTTTTGTCTGCGCTTAGATGCCGAAACAACTATGGTTCGGGTGTCTTGCGTATTCAAGTTTTCAGAGAGCGTGTCCGGACCACTATTTTCAGGTGTTTGAGCCCAAAAGCAAAGGACGTGTATCAGGAAAAACAATAGGATGTAGTGCTTTTTCATGCGATAAGTTTGTAGCGAAATTAGTGCGAAAAAACTACTCAAAATACAGTAATTCTACTGAAGTTATTGCGCGCAGTTCCATCTAATTTTACCCGAATCTAATACAAAAAATGAAGCAGCCCAATTACATCTATCAAATTGCCTTTACACAACTTTATGGCATTGGCCCCATTCGAGCCAAACGATTGTTAAAAATCCTAGATTCTCCGAAAGACTTTTTTGAGTTTGCACTCGCAGAACTTCAACTCAAAACAAGTATTTCGCTCAAGCAACTTGAATTGGCCAACAGAAATGCAGCGCTCTTGGCAGCACAAACCCAAGAACCCTATCTAAAAAGGGGCGATATTCAGTATTTTTTTTCTAGCGATGCTGCATTTCCCAAACAGCTCAAAGAATGTGAAGATGCCCCTTTGGGGCTTTTCTACCGCGGCACCGATCCGCAATGGAATGAGCGCCGTACACTTGCCATAGTTGGTACCCGCCAGCAAACCAACTACGGTAAACAAATCGTTAAAGAGTTGTTGGCTGCATTACCCAAAGATATTTTAATTGTGAGTGGCTTGGCCCAAGGTGTAGACGCAGACGTGCACGAACAAGCCTTGAATTATGGACTGCAAACCGTTGGTGTTTTAGGGCACGGTTTGGACCGCATTTACCCTGCAAAACACCGTGATTTAGCACTTGCCATGACCAAACAAGGAGGGCTACTTTCTGAATTTTTAATTGGCACTAGGGCAGAACGCATGCACTTTCCGATGCGCAACCGCATCATTGCAGGTTTGTCGGATGCCGTTGTTGTCATTGAAAGTAAAAAGAACGGCGGCTCGCTCATCACCGCTGAACTTGCCAACGACTACAACCGAGAGGTTTGTGCCTTTCCTGGTGCTGTACACTATCCAAATTCGGAAGGGTGCAATGCGTTGATCAAAGCCAATAAAGCACACCTCATCAACAACGCTGAAGACCTGCTCATGCTCTTAGATTGGGGAAATGTAGCGGCACCAAAGTCAAAAAATGTAGTGCATTTGAATCCAAAACAAGCTGCAATTTTTCAACTATTTCAGAAAAGAAGTACATGGTCTATTGACGAGCTGGCTCTCCAACTTCAAAATCCCGTTTCGGACATCAGTACAACGCTCTTTGAATTAGAATTAATGGAACAAATTAAACATTTAGGAGCAAATCGTTACAAACTTCCAATTTAAAGTGACTTTGCTTTTGATATGCTAAACTTAGTGCTTAATTTTGCAGCAGTTCATTTAAATAAACTTATAAAGAAAGGTGGAGGGACAGGCCCTATGAAACCTTGGCAACCTCACCAGTAATGGTAAAGGTGCCAAATCCGATCCAGTAATGGAAAAGATAAGTTGAAACGCACTGTTTCTACCTTTCGCCAATAATATTATGATCAACAGTGACCTCGTTTCTGCAATAAACCAACGCGTACTTGTTCTTGATGGTGCCATGGGAACTATGATTCAGCGCTACCAACTTGAAGAATTTGATTTTCGCGAAGGTGCCTTCGAAAATCATCCGGATTCTTTAAAAGGCAATAACGATCTACTTTCTATTACAAGGCCAGAAATTATTAAAGAAATCCACCGCGCTTACTTGAAAGCTGGCGCCGATATCATCGAAACAAATACTTTTTCCGGAACAACCATAGCTCAGGCAGATTACCACCTTGAAGATGCGGTTTACCAAATCAATTTTCAAAGTGCAAAAATTGCTAAAGAAGTTGCGGCTGAATTTACAGATAGGCCGCGTTTTGTAGCAGGTTCTATTGGCCCAACCAACCGAACCGCCTCTATTTCACCAGACGTCAATGACCCAGGTTTTCGGGCTGTAACTTTTGACGACCTCGTTGCAGCCTATCACCAACAAATAGGTGCTTTAATTGATGGCGGTGTTGATATTTTACTCATTGAAACCGTATTTGATACACTCAATGCCAAAGCTGCGCTATATGCCTGTGACCTCGTATTTGAAGAAAGAGGAATCAAATTACCCATTATGGTATCTGGCACCATCACCGATCAATCTGGGCGTACCTTGACAGGGCAAACTACTGAGGCTTTTTTAATTTCATTATCACACATGCCTTTGCTCAGTATTGGCTTGAATTGCGCACTTGGCGCTTCTATGATGCGTCCTTATTTGCAGGTCCTCAACGAAAAAGCAACTTTTGCAGTAAGTGCCCACCCCAATGCAGGGTTACCCAACGAATTTGGTCAATATGACGAAAGCCCAGCGGCAATGGCAGCTCAAATTGAACAGTACTTAAAGGAAGGCTTGGTTAATGTCATCGGAGGTTGTTGTGGCACTACCCCAGAACACATTGCTGCAATCGCTGAAGTTGCTGCGAAATACTCACCTCGAAAATGGACTCATTGATATGTTAAAGTTATCCGGCTTAGAACCACTGATCATCACAGAGCAAAGTAATTTTGTCAATGTCGGCGAACGCACCAACGTGACGGGTTCCCGTGCATTTTTGCGCATGATCCAGGAAGATGACTTCGACGCAGCTTTAGCTGTGGCCCGAGAACAAGTAGAAGGTGGAGCCCAAATTTTAGATGTCAACATGGACGAAGGCATGATCGACGGTAAAGCGGCTATGGTGCGTTTTCTTAATTTACTTGCTGCCGAGCCCGACATCGCGCGCATCCCAATCATGATTGACTCCTCCAAATGGGAAATCATACAAGCTGGCCTCAGGTGCCTACAAGGCAAAGGTGTTGTGAATTCAATTTCTTTGAAAGAAGGTTCGGCTAATTTTATCGCTCAAGCAAAAGAAATAAAGCGCTTTGGTGCAGCGGTCATTGTAATGGCCTTTGACGAAGACGGACAAGCAGATTCTTTTGAGAGACGCATTGAAATTTGTGAAAGATCTTACAACATATTAGTCCACGAAGTTGGCTTTCCGGCAGAAGACATCATTTTTGACCCTAATATTTTTCCGGTTGCAACCGGAATGGACGAACATGCCAACAACGCACTCGATTTTTTCAGAGCGACTAAATGGATACGTGAAAACTTACCTGGTGCGCATGTCAGTGGTGGTGTATCAAATGTCTCTTTTTCTTTCAGAGGTAATAACAAAGTAAGAGAAGCCATGCATGCGGCTTTTTTATATCATGCAACGGCTCACGGAATGGACATGGGGATTGTCAATCCAACCATGCTTGAAGTTTACAGCGAAATTGAACCTGAACTTTTAGTACGTGTAGAGGATGTTCTACTCAACAGAAGGCCTGACGCTACAGAACGCTTATTGACTTTCGCAGAAACAGTCAAAGGCAGTGTCAGGCAACAAACTGCCGATCTGACCTGGCGAGAAAACCCGGTTCAAAAAAGGTTGGCTTATGCGTTGGTTAAAGGTATTGTAGAGTTTATCGACCAGGATGTCGAAGAAGCTAGGCATCTTTACTCCAGACCTATAGAAGTTATTGAAGGCCCGCTCATGGATGGCATGAACGAAGTTGGCGATCTTTTTGGCTCGGGTCAAATGTTTTTACCACAAGTTGTGAAATCGGCGAGGGTCATGAAAAAAGCAGTGGCCTATTTACTGCCTTACATTGAAGCAGAAAAGGATGGTAAACAACAGGCAGCAGGAAAAATCCTGATGGCAACCGTCAAAGGTGATGTCCATGATATTGGAAAAAATATTGTGGGTGTTGTCTTGGCTTGCAATAATTACGAAATCATCGACCTCGGAGTGATGGTGCCTGCGCATGTAATTATAGAAAAAGCAATTGAACATAATGTGGATGCCATCGGGCTGAGCGGACTCATTACGCCATCTTTGGACGAAATGGTCCATGTAGCCAAAGAAATGGAAAAAGCAGGGCTTCGAATTCCTTTGCTTATCGGTGGCGCTACTACCTCAAAAGTACACACTGCTGTTAAGATAGAAGCGCATTACCCATCTGGTGCAGTCATTCACGTGCTCGATGCATCAAGATCAGTAACCGTTGTAGAAAAACTACTCGGGAACCGAAAAGACGCATTTCTTGAAGAACTCAGACAAGACTACGAAAAGCTGCGGGTTCATCACCAAAAACACCGCGCAGCAAAAGAATTACTTTCATTAGCAGACGCTAGAAAAAATAAAATACAGTTAGTGTTCAATGAAACAACAGTGCAGCAACCCAAAAGTGTCGGTGTTCAGCTGCATCAACCAAGTGTTGCTGACCTGATACCTTACATAGACTGGACTCCATTTTTCCAAACCTGGGATCTGCACGGTAAATTTCCACAAATTTTACAAGACGTAGTTGTAGGAAGCACTGCTCAAAAGGTTTATGAAGACGCCCAAAAAATGTTGGCGCAAATTAGTAGCCAAAACTGGCTTGAATGTAAAGGGCTCAGTGGTATTTTCAGGGCCTATTCAAAAGAAGACGACATCTACATCCTAGATCCTGAAAGCTCCGAGCTTTTACATATTCAACATACGCTCCGGCAACAAACCAAAAAAGCCCTTGGGCAACCCAACTTGGCGCTTGCAGATTTCATTGCGCCGCAGTCAAGCTCAGTGACTGATTACATAGGCGCATTTGTGGTGTGTGCAGGCTTTGGTATAGAGGCACAACTTCAAAAATTCGAAAACGAGCACAATGATTACGACTCCATTATGCTCAAGGCCTTGGCTGATAGACTTGCAGAGGCGTTTGCGGAGTACCTACACGAAAGAGTGCGCAAAAAGATATGGGCATATTCACCAAAAGAACAACTAGCCAATGAGGATCTGATCACAGAATCATACAGAGGAATTCGACCCGCACCTGGCTACCCTGCCTGCCCAGATCACCAAGAAAAATTAGGGATTTTCAAATTGCTAGATGCCCGTAATGCCATTGGCGTTGAACTCACGGAATCCTTAGCGATGTACCCAACAGCTGCCGTAAGTGGCTGGTATTTCGCGCATCCCGACGCGAAGTATTTCGGATTGGGTAAAATTACTGAAGAGCAAGTTGCCGATGTTGCTCAAAGAAAAGGAGTAGCTTTGGAAGATATCGAACGTTGGTATAGTTCAGTTCTCCATTAAGAACAGCAACAATCCTAACTCGGGTTTGCTTCAAACCATGCATCAATTTCAAATGGTGCTTTTGTAGCGGCCTCAACCGCAAGCTCATCGCAGCGCTCGTTTTCCGGATGCCCTGCATGTCCCTTGACCCACACAAATTCCAATTTGAAATGCGGGTGTAAGGCCAAATATCGCTGCCATAAGTCTGGGTTTTTTTTGTCCTTGAAGCCTTTTTTGGCCCAACCAAAAACCCAACCTTTGGTAATGGAATCGAGCACATATTTCGAGTCTGAATGGATGACCACTTTGTAGTTGCGGTTTTTGATATGCTCTAAGGCAACGATCACCGCCAACAATTCCATGCGATTATTGGTTGTTTTGCGAAATCCTTGACTGAGCTCTAATCTTTTCTTACCGAAGGATAAAATGATGCCAAAGCCACCAGGGCCCGGATTTCCTCTTGAAGAACCATCTGTAAAAACCAATATTTTTTCGTGACTCATTTTTTTAAGCGCTCTGGGTTCTGGGACAAGAATGCTGTCCAAGAATCTCCTTTAGATTTATTGTGCTCCCCTATTCCTTTTGAAAAATGATGACAAACTGCAACGGCAAGGCCATCGGTTGCATCTAAATATTTCGGCATTTCTGGGAAGGCGAGTAATTTTTGTAGCATTGCTGCAACTTGTTCTTTAGAAGCACTACCGCTGCCCGTAATGGACTGCTTAATGCGACGCGGAGAATATTCCTCAAACGGAATATTATGATTTAAACTCGCTGCAATGGCGACACCTTGAGCACGTCCCAATTTGAGCATGGATTGCACGTTTTTTCCAAAAAACGGCGCCTCAATGGCCATCTCATCGGGTTTATACTCGTTAATAATGCCATTCAATCGTTCTAAAATTCGTTTTAATTTATCCGGGTGAGAGGGTAATTTGTGCAACTGTATGACTCCGAAATTGAGCATTTTAAGCTGGTTTTTCTGAACATGAATGAGGCCATAACCCATGACTGTGGTTCCTGGATCGATGCCTAAAATGATTTTATCGTGACTCATGCTGCTGTAAATCTACGCACTATTGACTTTGCATCATTAAAAAAACTGCTATCTTTGCACTCCCCGGGTGATTAGCTCAGTTGGTTTAGAGCACTACCTTGACAGGGTAGGGGTCACTGGTTCGAATCCAGTATCACTCACAAAAACCGGTTTAAGCCGGTTTTTTTATGTCTACATTTTTTGAAATTACTAATCCAAAGAGGTTGTTTTGATTTGGCTCTCTGGAATTAGGCTGTCGCCTTTCATCTTCAAAAACAGCTGAATAAGCGCTACCACATCCTTTTCACAATAGATCATGATGCGCTGCAAATCTTTCTCTTCAAAGTAAACACGCGCCACATCAGCACCAGAAATATCGTCTTTTGGGGTAGGGATTTGAAATACATGACACAGCAAAGAAAGAGAAGTAAAAGATTTGTAGTCGCCAAATTTCCACAATTCGAGCGTGTCTAAATGGTTGATTTCCCAAGGTTTTTTGCCCGCAATTTGTAAAATAGAAGGCAAAGAAATACCATTGATTAGCATGCGACGGCAGATGTAAGGGATGTCAAATTCTTTGGCATTGTGCCCACACAGCAGGTGATAGGGTGAGTTGTAGTGTTCTTCCAATAAACGCTTGAATTGCTTGAGCAGTGTTTCTTCGTCGTCGTGATAATATGATTTCAAGCGTATAGACCTCCCCTGCCCACTGTCGTGAACCATGCCCACCGAGATACAGACAATCTTTCCAAACTCAGCCAAGATTCCACCGCGTTCATTGTAAACTTGGTCTATTCCCTTCTCTGGATTCACCTGAAAACGGTTCTTTTGCTCAAACAATGCTTGGCCTTTTTCATCGAGCTCTTGAAACTGATAAACTTGCGGAACGGTTTCAATATCCAAAAAAAGGATCTTTTCGAGAGGAATTCTTTCTAACATGTGGGAAATTTACAAAGTTATCGGTTGATGATAAGCCTAAAAACGTGAAATTTGTAGCTATTGATATGGCAGAAGCATTATTTTTTTCAAGCAACGATAAAAGTCAACGATACCAAGAGCTCTTCCCACAACTCAAGGCGCTCATCGAAGGCGAATCCAATGCAACAGCCAACATGGCTAATTTTTGTGCAGCACTGAAAGAAACTTTTGGATGGTTTTGGATTGGCTTTTACCTTGTTGAAGATGAAGAACTCGTACTGGGCCCGTTTCAAGGCCCTATTGCCTGTACCAGGATTCAAAAAGGAAAAGGTGTTTGCGGAACCACATGGGCTACTGCCACCACCATTGTTGTAGAAGACGTTGAAAAATTCCCGGGTCACATCGCCTGTAGTGCTTTGTCAAAGAGTGAAATTGTAGTGCCGCTGATCAAAAACAACCAAGTCATTGGTGTACTCGACATCGATAGCTCTGAATTGGCTACATTTGATCAAATAGATCAACTTGAACTTGAAAAAATTTGCCAATGGTTCGCTACGCACTTATAATTTTAGTTTTATTGAGTGCTTGTGCGCAGGTGGGAACCATTACTGGTGGCCCAACAGATAACTTTGCACCTAAAGTTCTGAGCTCCAGTATTCAAAACAAGCAACTCAATGTGAATGCAAACCAACAAGTGCTCATTTTTGACGAGTTTATCAAAGTTGTCGATCCTCAGAAGTCCATTACCCTTATGCCCAACGACAGCCGTTTACAATTTGCTGTCAAAGGAAAGACACTTACCATTGATTTTTTAGATCCACTTCAGGCTCAAACGACTTACACGCTCATGAGTAATGGTGGAATTGCAGATATAACTGAGGGCAATGACTCTTTAATGACTTGGACCTTCTCTACAGGGCAATACCTCGATTCTATGACCTTGAACGCAGATTTTACAATGCCCTTTGCTGAAAAAAAAACAGAGAAGGTAATGTTAGCCATTTTTGAATCCGACACTAGCAAAAATGCGAGATATATTGGCCTTTTTTCCGAAAATAACAAGCTGCAACTGCAAGGATTAAAAGATGGTGCCTATTACTTGAAAGCTTTTGTTGATAGCGATGCAGATGGCGCTTGCGGCCCCAAAGAGAGCCAAGATCAGTATTTCAAGATGCTGCAATTATCTGACAAACAAAACGACACCTTACATTTTTATTTAACCAAACCCTTCTCTTCAAAAGATAGCACCTCTACATTAGCCAACAAAGAAACGGCAAGAACTGATAGCACTTTGAAATTCGGCAGCTTAGTACTCAATTGGCCCAATATTTCAGAGGGTGCCGTTTTGGCTATCTATCAAAATGAGCAACTGATCAGAACGCTTTCCCTGACAAATTCCCTGACGAAGGTTACAGATTTAATGCCCGGACTTTATAGCCTTCACCTTTTTAAGGACCTCAATCGAAATGGGAATTGGGATCCGATCAGACCTCCTGAAAAATTGCGTTCAGAACCCCTTTATATTTACCCCGAAAAAATCAAAGTCAAAGCAAATTGGGATATCGAAGTGCCCTTGAACAAGACTTTAGATAACTTGTTAGAACCTTAAATAATCATGATGAAAAAAATTACCCTAATTGCCAGTTTGATCCTATGCGCTCAGGTATTTGGACAAGTCCTAACACCAAAGGCAAGTCCTGTTACTAAAATTCAGCAAAAAGTAGGCTTAGCAGATATTCAAATTGACTACTCAAGGCCTGGTGCCAAAGGCCGTGTCATTTTTGGAGACCTCATTCCTTTTGATGCCATGTGGCGTTTAGGTGCCAATGAAAATACAAAACTGACCTGTTCAGAAGCGCTAATTTTTGGAAAAGATACCCTCAAAGCTGGCACTTATGCCATTTTTGCCAAACCAGGTCAGCAGAATTGGGAAATCTATTTTTATAACGACTACAGCAATTGGGGCTTGCCCGAAACTTGGGATGCTCAAAAAGTGGCGCTTCAAATCTCTGCGCCGGTCCAAAAAATTCAAGACTTTCAAGAAAACCTGGAAATCAATATTGACGGCCTTTCCAATAGTGGTGCTAACCTTGAAATTGCATGGGAAAATACAAAAGTTTCAGTTCCATTTTCGTTGAATACCAAAAGTAAAGTTTTGGCAAGTATTGATAAAACAATGGCAGGTCCAAGTGCTAATGATTATCATGCTGCTGCCACCTATTATTTCAACGAAAACCTCGACTTGAAAAAAGCATTGGAATGGTCGAATAAGGCTGTTGAACTCCGCGGCTCTTCTGCCTATTGGATGACACGCCTCAATGCACAACTCAAAGCCGCAAACGGAGACTACAAAGGTGCCATCGAGACCGCTAAGATGTCTTTGGAGGCAGCTAAAGCAGATGGCGACAACGCCTACGTAACGGCCAATCAAAAATCCATTGAGGAATGGTCTAAAAAACGCTAATTAGCTCTATAACAATATTTTGCTTAAAGAATACCGACACCATTTATTGCTGCACCTCATCATTTTTATGTGGGGTTTTACAGGTATTCTTGGAAAAATCATTCACCTTGACGCGCTGCTCATCGTATGGCACCGTCTCTGGATTGCCGCAGTATTCCTTGCCCTCTATATTTTATATAAAAAAAGATGGTCGGCCCCAAAAGGCAAACAATTGTTATTGACAATTCTTGTTGGGTTGGTCGTAGCCACCCATTGGATTACCTTTTATACCGCAATTCAAATGTCTACTGCTTCACTGGGTATTTTGTGTCTTTCCACTACCACACTGCACGTTACATGGCTTGAACCGCTGATTATGAAACGCAAATTTTCGTGGCTAGAAGGCTTTTTGGGACTGATTGTAATTGGTGGTATTTACTTCGTTGCCCATGATTTTACAGGAGCCGAAAAAACGGCAGTTATAGTCGGACTTATTTCTGCATTGTGTGCTGGAATTTTTTCTGTGGCAAATGGTAAATTGGCTCAAGAAACTGATACTGCATCTTTGAGCCTAACCGAACTCAGTACGGGCTTTATTGCCTTAAGTATTTACTTTTTTACCAAAGGAAAACTCGATTTTAACTTATTTCAAATGTCTGCCGCTGACTTTTATTGGCTCTTGTTTTTAGGCATACTTTGCACTTCCTTTGCCTTCTTAGCAACCATCGATATCGTTAAAAAGCTTGGTGCATTTACAGTTTCTTTGAGTATCAATTTGGAGCCTATATACACCATTATTTTGGCAATTTTTCTGCTCAAAGAGCACAAATTACTCAATTCTTCGTTTTATTGGGGTGCCACCCTCATCATACTAGTGGTACTCGCAAACGGAATTATCAAACACAGACAAAAACAAAACGCAATTACAAAACATGGAAATGCAATACAATAATTTAGGTAAAAGTGGATTACAAGTAAGCCGGCTATCACTTGGTTCGTGGTTAACCTTTGGCAAGCAAATTGCCGATGAAACAGCCGCAGACCTCATGCAACTTGCCTATGACAACGGCATCAACTTTTTTGACAACGCCGAAATCTATGCGCGCGGAAAAAGTGAAGAAGTAATGGGGGAAATTCTCAAGAAAAAAGGCTGGTCACGAGATTCTTATATTGTGAGTAGCAAGGCATTCTTTGGAATAGGCGGCGAATTACCTACTCAAAAAGGTCTTAGCAGAAAGCATTTGGTAGAAGCGTGTGAAGCGGCCCTCAAGCGTTTCCAACTCGACTACCTCGATTTATATTATTGCCACCGACCAGATAAGCAAACGCCTATTGAAGAAACAGTCTGGACGATGCATCAGCTGATCATGCAGGGGAAAATTCTCTATTGGGGAACCTCAGAATGGTCTGCGCAAGAAATCATGGAAGCGCACATGTTTGCCAAACAAAATCATTTGATAGGCCCTATAGTGGAGCAACCTGAATACAATATGTTTGTCCGTGAAAAAGTAGAGGTTGAGTTTTCTCAAATTTACAAGACTGTTGGCCTCGGAACAACCGTTTGGTCTCCTCTTGCCAGCGGAATTTTGAGCGGAAAATACAATGCAGAATTTCCTGACGGCACACGTTTAGGAATGGAAGGATTAGAGTGGCTCAAAGAGAGAAACCTCACACCAGAGCGAATGCAGGCTGTTAAAGAATTAACAATGCTATCAAAAGAACTTGGCTTAAGTTTGCCAATAATGAGCTTGGCTTGGTGCCTCAAAAATCCAAATGTTTCTACCGTAATTTTGGGCGCGAGTAAAGTAGCACAACTTCAGGAGAACTTAAAAGCACTTGAAGCACAAGCACTCCTTACCGATGAAGTCATGAACCGCATCGAAGCTATTTTGGGTAACAAACCTGTTTTTCCCGCTTATTAACAATCACTTAAGTTGCAAAAGCATTGCTGAAGTTTCAGTAAATTTGCAGCGTCAAATTAACATTATGATTCAAACTGACATTATCATCATCGGAGCCGGCCCTGTAGGTCTATTTACAGTTTTTGAAGCTGGTCTGCTCAAATTGCGTTGCCACCTTATTGACTCTCTAGGCCAACCTGGTGGGCAGTGCTCTGAAATATATCCGAAAAAACCAATTTACGATATACCAGGTTTTCCGTCCATTTTAGCCGGAGAGCTCATCGATAACCTCATGGAGCAAGCAGCACCATTCAAACCTGGCTTTACACTAGGAGAAGCTGCCTTGTCCATTGACAAAGATGAAGATGGTCATTTTATCGTGACTACTGTCAAAGGTACCCAACACAAGGCCCCGATTGTCATGATTGCCGGAGGCCTTGGTGTTTTTGAACCGCGCAAACCACCTATCGATAATATCACTGATTTTGAAGACAAAGGTGTAGAGTACATCATCAGAAATCCTGAAATATACCAAGACAAAGTTTGTGTCATTGCAGGAGGTGGAGACTCGGCATTAGATTGGTCCATCTATTTGGCTGAAAGAAAAATTGCAAAACGCGTTGTTTTAGTGCACCGCAGCAGCTCATTTAGAGGACACCTTGACTCCGTTCAACGCGTCATTGACATGGCAGAAGCTGGTGCAATTGATTTAGTAACCGAAGCGGAAGTTACAGGCCTACAAGGAAACGGAAAACTCGAACAGGTTATTATTACTCACCAAAAAGATGGGGAGCGCAGTATTGAAGCAGATCATTTCATCCCACTATTTGGTTTGAAACCAAGCTTGGGGCCAATAGCCGATTGGGGCTTGGAAATCGAAAAAAGTGCCATCAAGGTCAATACATTGGATTACTCCACAAATATCCCAGGTATTTACGCTATCGGCGATGTCAATACGTATGAAAATAAACTCAAACTCATTCTCTGTGGTTTCCATGAAGGTACACTAGCTGTGCAGTCCGCATTTGCCCGCATCCACCCAGAGAAGAAAAATGTGCTGAAATACACCACTGTAAATGGTGTAAATGGCTTCTAAACGATGAAAAACAGAACAGTCAATGCCGTTGCTATTTTAGGGATTTTCTCCCTCATTAGCATCTTGACTGTTCAGTTTGTTTGGATCCACAATACGCGTCAACTACAGCAAGAATATATTGATATTCAGCAACGCGAAGACAGCCTTAACCTCAGAGAGTTTGCCCAACAAGCCCGAGCCGCGCTTCGCAACGTCCTGACACAATTAAATCAAAACGAAGATCCAAACAATATTTATGGTGCCATTAAACAAGTTAGTTATCAGCACTACACCGTAGACATCAGCGATGAAATACAGCCTTTCTACTTAGAAACGCTTTTGAAAAAAGAGTTCTATCTCCAAGATATTCAACAAGATTTTCTTTATGGCATCTACGACTGTTTTATAGATTCTATCGAGCTTTCAGGGCTCATTACCTTTGACAAAGATTCTATTTATGCCAAGCAGCAACTTCCGCTCAAAGACATTACCCCTGAGAGCCTGAACTTGACCAAAGACGGCCATTACTTTACGGTCTTCTTTCCCAATCTTAAGCTAGATAAAATTGAAGCTGCTTCGAGCTTTTCGCCCATCGCTTATCTCTTGATTGTCGTCATTTTTGTGGTGGTATTTTTCGCCTTCAGTTTAGGAATTATTATTCGTCAAAAGCGTTTGTCAGAGGTCAAGAATGATTTTATCAATAACATGACCCACGAACTCAAAACGCCTATATCTACCATCAGCTTGTCGAGCGAATTATTGTTGCGTCTTGAATTGCCACAAGATGAAGAAAAAATGCGCAAATATGCCAGTATCATTTACAAAGAAAACAAGCGCCTAGAAAAACAAGTAGAGCGTGTCTTGAATATTGCCAAACTCGATAAAGACAAAGTAATCCTGAATAAGGAAGAAATCGATCTCATAGCAATACTAGAAGAAGTCCGAGAAAATTTTAATTTCAATCAGGCGCAGGGCGGAGGACAAATTCAGCTCAATTACCTTTCAGATCAAGCACGTATTTTTGCAGACCCAGTTCATTTAACCAATGTGCTTTTTAATTTGGTTGACAACGCGGTTAAATATTGTAAGTTGAGCCCCGCCATTCAAATGTCGATACAAGAAGAAAAAGAAGGCTATCGCATAGAAATTCAAGACAACGGTATAGGCATTCGAAAAGAGGACCAAAAACTAATATTCGATAAATTCTACAGAGTACCAACCGGAAATATCCACGACGTGAAAGGGTTTGGACTCGGCTTGTATTACGTGAAACTGATTGTTGAGGCCCATCAAGGTAAAATTGATGTGCGCAGTAATCCTGACAAAGGCACGACATTTAGCATTTGGCTACCGCTTCGCTGATTTGTTCTTTCTTACTAAAATGGCATCAGGCTGTGGGAAAAGCCCCTTCCTTGTGAGGTTTTTAGTCTGGGTATCCAAAATCAAGACTTCCTCAATCATAGAACCCTCGCGTTCAAAGTACACCTCAATGTTTTGCGTCTTACTCTGGATTTTATACTTATTTGAATAGTTGTACTGTCCGATAGCCATAAATACACTATCCTTCGCAATTGTAAGTTTGATGTTTTGACTTTTTACAAGCACTTCTTTTGTTCCTATAATTGCTTTGTAGGCTGGTATTTCTCCTTCATAAGTACCTCGATATTTACGCTTTAGAGGTTTAGACTGTGCAAAAGCAAGCTGCGTCAATGAAATCAATATGAAAGTGCTCACAATTCGAATCATCCGAACAAAAATTATTATCAAGGCTAAAATAATTACTATTTTCGTAGTGCGTTAAAATTAAAGTCCAACATGAAACAATACCACGATCTTTTGCAGCATATTTTAGACCACGGTGTCAAAAAAGAAGACCGCACTGGAACGGGTACTATATCAGTTTTTGGCTACCAAATGCGCTTTGATTTAGCAGAGGGTTTTCCTTGCATCACCACTAAAAAACTACACCTCAGATCCATTATTCATGAACTTTTATGGTTCTTAAAAGGAGAAACCAATATTGCTTATTTAAAAGAGAATGGCGTAAGTATCTGGGACGAATGGGCCGATGAAAATGGCGAATTAGGGCCCGTATATGGCTCTCAGTGGCGCAGTTGGCCTGCACCAGATGGACGTCATATTGACCAAATTACGCAAGTCATTGAGCAAATTAAAAATAACCCTGATTCCAGACGCATGATTGTCTCTGCCTGGAATGTTGGTCTCATCGATTCAATGGCTTTGCCGCCGTGCCACGCTTTCTTTCAATTCTACGTAGCTGAGGGTAAATTAAGTTGTCAGCTCTATCAGCGCAGTGCTGATACTTTTTTAGGCGTGCCTTTTAACATCGCCTCGTATGCCCTGCTCACCATGATGATGGCTCAGGTTTGTGGCCTTCAACCTGGTGAATTTATTCATACCTTAGGCGATGCGCATCTATATAGCAACCACATTGAACAAGCTAACTTACAACTCACCCGTGATTTCAGGCCCTTGCCAACCATGCGCATAAATCCTGAAATCACCAACCTCTTCGATTTCAAGTACGAAGACTTCGAATTGCTCAATTACGATCCGCATCCGCACATCAAAGCAGCCGTCGCGATATGATCCAGCAACTTTCACTCATTGCAGCACTTGATGCAGCAAATGGCATAGGCAAGGACAACGACCTCATGTGGAATTTGCCCGCTGACATGCGTTTTTTCAAAGAAACAACGAAAGGTCACGTCGTGATCATGGGGCGTAAAAACTACGACTCTATCCCTGAGAAATATCGCCCACTTGCCGGACGCACAAACGTTGTCTTGAGCCGCAAAACCAATTTTGATGCTCCTGATTGTATGGTCTTTGATTCCTTCGAAAATTGCGTAGCGTCCTTAGAATTAGCCCCTGGACAAAAAGCTTTTATCATTGGCGGTGCCGAAATTTACAAGCTTGCGCTTGAGTCTGGTTTGGTACATGAAATGTTTTTGACGCACATCGATAAAATCTATGGTGCTGACACCTTCTTTCCAGATTTCAATGCAGCACTATACCACAAAGAATTGATTTTTAATCAAGTCATTGACGAGAAACACGAGGCGGCTTTCGCAGCTTATCGTTATGAATTGAGCTGAGCCAAATGCGCTACGGCGAGTAGTGCGGCAGTTTCGGTTCTGAGCCTGAAGTCACTCATATGAATCGCCTTGTAGCCTTGATCTAGTGCTAATTTCACTTCTGGCACCGAAAAATCACCCTCTGGGCCAATCAAAAAGACTGCTGTATTTTGCACCTCGCTAAATGGTACCTTGGCGCCCTCGTGGCAATGCCCGAAATAACCATTAGGATTGGTCCGTACGAATTGTTCAAAAGGAACCAGATCAATAATTTCTGGTAAATAAAAACGTTTAGATTGCTTCATGGCAGCAATGGCTATCTTTTGTAAGCGCTCAAGATTGATTGTTTTGCGCTCATTGTGCTCGCAAAATAAAAATGTTATTTTACTGATCCCGATCTCAGTAGCTTTTTCTAAAAACCACTCGATTCGGTCCATGTTTTTAGTAGGGGCCATTGCAATATGCAGCTCCTTGTTTTGCGGATGCGTCAGCACCTCTTGGATTTCTAATAAGGCGCGTTTTGGATGCGGGTCTTTTAGAATGCAGCTGAATTCTAGCCCCTTACCGTTGACCAATGTGAGTTTGGCGCCTTGACCCAAGCGCAAGACCTTGACACAATGCTTAGATTCATCCTCATTCATTTGATAATGAGTGGAGCTTGCTAATATATCTGGAGCAAAGAAAAGACTCATGTGTATAGTATTTGGAAAACGAGCTCTTTGAGCAATTCTCCCTGATCCATAGAACTATTTCCTACACCTTTAGACTTGAGGTCGTACTCATGTAAGAGGGCAATAATGGCAGCGATTTTTTTGGGGTCATAATTTTGCCGTGCATTGAGTAATTCACCGGCAACAAAAGGATGGACACCAACAGCACTCGCAATAGCTTCTCGGCTTTTATTGGGAGTAAAGTGTACACGCATGAGCTGAGAAAACAATTTAAACAAAGACTGAATCACTACAATGAGTTCTCCGGCTTTAGGATTGTATTCAAAATATTGTACGATTTTAAAGGCTTTGTCAGCTTGTTTACTGGATATGGCGTTAACCAATTCAAATACATTGTAATCTTTGGAAATGCCAATGTTCTTTTCAATATCTTGTTCAGTAATTGTTTGATTTGGCCCTACAACTATACTCAGTTTATCGAGCTCATTGACGATTCGTCCGAGATCCGAACCTAAATATTCTGCTAAGAGCATGGTTGCTTTGGCATTGAGCTGCAGGCCTTTAGATCTTACATATTTAGAAATCCAATCGGGGAGTTGGTATTCGCGTATTTTATCGGATTTGTAAACATGACCTAGTTTTGCGAATGGTTTAAGCAGTTTCTTTCTGGCATCAAACGCTTTGTTTTTGTAGCAGACCACAAATACCGTTGTTGGCGTAGGGTTATCTACATAGGCTTCGAGCTCATCAATTTTCTTGAAATCTTGGGCTTCTTTTAAAATGACTAAACGCCTTTCCGCCATCATGGGATAAGACTTCAATTCACTGATCAAGGCGAGTAAATCGGCATCTTTGCCGTAAAGAATTGTTTGATTAAAATCTCTTTCATGCTCCTGGAGGGCATGCTGTTGAATGGCTTCAGCCAGCATATCAATGTAATAAGACTCTTCCCCATGTAAAAAATACAAAGGTTTGAATTGCTGCTGTTGCAGTTCTTTGATAATTAAGCTTGGTTCCATTCGTGTTTTTCCCAGATTTGAACCAATTCGACGAGGGTATCAATCGCTTTTTCCATGTCTTGAACACTGACATATTCTAATTTAGAATGAATGGCCATTTCACCTGTAAAGATATTAGGGCAAGGTAAGCCCATAAATGATAAACGCGAGCCATCAGTACCACCTCTGATGATGTTGCGCTGGGGTGTCAGACCAGCTTTTAACATCGCTTGTTCAGCGTAGTCACTGACAAAAGGATAATCAACCAAAATTTCTTTCATATTGCGGTACTGCTCATGAATTTGGAGCTCAAAACTACTGCCTGGGTGGTGGTCAACGACTTCTTGAGCAATTTGGTTTAGTAACTGAGCATATTCGGCTAACAATTGTGTGTCGTGATCTCGAATGATGAGCTGAACCGTTGCTTGTTCTAGCCCACCATCAATGGCTGTAGGATGCACAAAACCTTCTCGACCTTTGGTAGATTCAGGTGATAAATGAGTGCTAGGTAATTTACTGATAAATGCTGCTGCTAACTTTATGGCATTGATCATCTTTCCTTTTGCATAGCCAGGGTGAGCACTGACTCCGTAAAACTTCAATGTAGCGGCATCAGCGGAGAAAGTTTCATCCTCAATATCGCCAAGTGGGCCGCCGTCAAGCGTGTAACCAAAATCGGCATTGAGTTTTTGCATGTCAAGGTGCTCAACCCCTCTGCCAACCTCTTCGTCGGGCGTAAATAAAATACGAATTGGGCCATGTGGGATCTGAGGATTGGCTTGAAGAAAAGCAGCAAGTTCCATAATGATGGCTACGCCAGCTTTATCATCAGCGCCTAACAAGGTTAAGCCACTCGCCGTGATGATATCATCTCCAATTTTTTTCAATAAATAGGGGTGTTGAGTTGGGCTCAGTACTTGCGTTGGGTCATCGGGAAGAGAAATGTCTTGGCCTTGATAATTGCGATGAAGGATGGGTTTGACATTCGTGCCACTGCAATCTGGCGCTGTATCCATATGAGAACAAAAGCAAATAGTTGGTAAGTGTTGTTGCACATTGGATGGAATTGTCGCAAAAACATAAGACCATTCGTCGAGCAAAACATCTTGCAAACCCAATCCGATCAATTCGTTGTACAATAGTTCAGCGAGGTCGCGTTGCTTCGCAGTTGAAGGAAAACTTTTAGAAGTAGGGTCAGCGGTGGTATCTATTTGAACATAGCGCATGAAACGCTCTGCCACAGTATATTTGTTGGACATGCTTTGTTTTAGTCAAAAATACAAAGAAATGTCTAATTGGATTATGGGATAAGCGCGCGTAATTCTTGAAGTTCATTCACTTTTTGTGCTGCACCTGCTTGCTGAAATGCATAGATCAAATTGCTGAGCATCCGTTTTAAGATAGCTGAATTGGAGCAGGGTTCGAAATAACTTCGTTCAGGATTGAGATGTATTCCCTTTAAAAAAGCTTTGATTTCGTTGGCATCAAAAATGCTTCCTTTCGCAAAAGCATTGATGTAAAACAATACACCATAAGCATCTTCATCAGCTGTGTATAAAGCTGAATGTTTGCTATCCATGTAGGCCAAAACGAAATGGTTTGGCAAATTGACCCCATAAATAGGTAAATCCAAGGATTGCGCAATTACGCTATAAAGCAAACACAGACTTAAAGGGTTTCCTTTTTTATTTTCAAGAACTACGTTGACCAAGGAATGATGGGGTGACGGTACTTGATGACTTGCTCCTTGAAAGCGGTGCATGCCAAAGAAGATGCGATTGAAGATTTTTACTTGTTCAAATGCAGTTTGGTGGTCGTTGAGCTCTAGCCAAATGTCGCGGCGAATCATTTGAATTTGATTGAGTACATTTTGTTCGTCAAGACCAGGGTACTGATACTTGGCAATCACCACTGCACCTTTTAACAAATCCTTGTCTGCTGACTGCAACCATGCTTTTAACTGAGACTTGACTTCTTCAAATTGAATATCGTGTATCAGATTTTCAATGCGATCTTGAAAAAGCAAGCCATAATAATCTTGCTCCCAAGAACTTTCAAGTTGAGGAATGATCTCAGTGCCCATTTTCATGAGTTCTTGTCTGACCTGCTGAAATATCAATTCATCGGGGTCATCCATAAGGCGAACAAGTGCTTGAAGCGTGGTTTTCTGATCCATCTGACACAAAAATAGAGGCCGAAGGCACACCATTTATTCAGCTATCGGATCTTTTTCAAGGGTCAAGTGTTAATTGTATGTAACCTTGAAGCTTTAATGACGTAGAAGCAGCAACTCAATTAACTTTGCTACAGGTTAATTTTAAAGGGAGGCCAAGTGCCTCTCTTTTTTATTTTAATGCGCTGATAAAATCTCTTAATAAATAGGTTAATGCTTTGCCTACAATTAAGTCATCATCCTCATTTTGTGGCGCGGCTTCAGTCAAGTTTAAATAGGCAACCTCAGGTTTTATATGTCCAATTTTATAAAGTAATGCTCTGATCTCATCCAAACGCCAACCCGACGGACTTTGCGCCGAACTCGGCATATTGGCAATTGCATCCATATCAATTTCTAGCCCAATTGGCCCTTTTTGATGCTGAATAAAATTAGCAACGTCCTCGTTGAGTTGATAGGGTCCTTGTAGGTAGTCCTCGTAAAAACGATGCGTAATTTGCTGATTTTGAAGTTGCGTCCAGATCCATTGGTTATTAAACGCCTCATGCAAGCCAAAAACTCCATAATTGGAGATCTGTTTTTCAATAATAGCCGTAGAAAAAGAATTGCCGCTGTGTCTTTTCTCAGTAGTGCGCAAATCGGCATGAGCATCTATATTGATGACACTAATTGGTCCTTTTCTTGCTGCCCAGCGAATGAGGGGAAGCGCATTGTTGTGTCCACCACCTACAATAATCGGAATTTGTCCGTTGTTGAGCTGTTGAGAGAGTACTTCGAACAACAATTCATCAAGCTGTAGTACCATCTGAGCTGCTTCTAATTGATCCTGAGGAGCCGTATTTTGTACAATTTTCCCTAGATATGCGAGCTGTTGAAAAGCTTGTTGTTCATGAACCTGGGTATTCAAAAACACGCGCATAAATGCTTTAAATGCATTTTCACTGCCCGATCTACCTAAATTAGCTTGAGGACCGGCATTTTCCTCAATTCCAATCAGGACATACTTGGCATCTTCGACTTTATTTTCTTGTAAAACAGCTCCTACACGGACTTCTCCTTGGCGTTGTAAAAAACTGAGTTTTTTATTTTGTTGTTCAAATAACTTGAATTCAAATGTGCTCATTGCTCTTACTGATTAAGTTGTTGTAGTATGTTTGCCGGAATGGCCATTGGTTTTTGAGTTTTGGCATTGACAAATACAAGTTGGGTTGACGCTTCATTGAGTAAGGTTCCGTCTTCATTCCACGTTTGATAATTGAAGCTTATTCTGACCCCTTTTAGCTGTGTGATCGTTGTTTGAATTTCTAGTAAATCGTCATAGAGCGCAGGTTGAAAATATCGAATTTCAAAATGAGTAACTGGTAATAAAATTCCTGATTCTTCCAGTTCTCGGTAGGAGATTCCTTTTTCGCGCAGCGCTTCCACCCTTGCCACTTCAAAATAACTTGCGTAATTTCCATAATAACAGTAGCCCATTTGATCTGTTTCGGCATACCGAACGCGTAATTTTGTTGAAAACTTCAAATGTTCGCAACTTTGCTCTATTATTTTTGTCATTTGTCAGTGCAATTAAATTTGTAGAATCACTTTCTCTATCGTAAATTTACCAAGGTATCGGGCATTTCAGCCAATATTAAAAGAATATTACAGACAAGTCTTTTTTTTTTAATAATCAATAGGTAACCGACTTTTTTTTTAACTTTTTTATGTAAATATTTGTTCTCTCATTATTTCACCCAACTTTTCGTAAAACACGAAAATTAAACAAACTAACGAGAACAATAGAACTACTATGAATACAAGTCACGAAAGTGCGTGGGAATCCTGCTTAAAAGTCATCAAAGACAACATTTCTTTGCAGGCATTTAAAACTTGGTTTGAGCCAATTGTCCCTGTCAAATTAGAGGGCCATATTTTGACCATTCAAGTACCATCGCATTTCTTTTACGAATGGCTTGAGCAGCATTACATTACTTTGCTACGTAAAGTAATTAAGAAAGAACTCGGTCAAGAAGGAACTTTAGAGTACAGCATCGTGATGGAAAACAACACGCAGTCTCGCAATCCTTATACCGTAAAGCTACCTACTAGTAATGCCAGTAGTTTAAAAAATGCACCCGTTAACATGCCAATTAATGTTAACGAAAAGCAAATACGTAACCCCTTTGTAATTCCAGGTCTCAAAAAAGTAAACATTGAATCTAACCTGATTCCCAATTTTACTTTTGAGAACTTTGTGGAAGGTGAATGCAACCGTTTAGCCAGAGCATCTGGTTTTGCTGTAGCTAACAAACCGGGTGGAACTGCTTTCAATCCACTTTTACTCTATGGTGGGGTTGGTCTTGGCAAAACACACCTTGCCCACTCCATCGGAATCTCTATCAAAGAGAACTTCCCAAATAAAACAGTTCTTTACGTTCAGTCAGAAAAATTTGCGCACCAATTCATTGATGCCATCAAAAACCAAACGACCAACGACTTCATTCATTTCTATCAAATGATTGACGTCCTGATCATTGACGACGTCCAGTTCTTTGCCGGCAAAGAGCGTACACAAGATGTATTCTTCAGCATTTTCAATCACCTACACCAAAATGGTAAGCAAATTGTACTTACCTCTGATAAGGCACCCGTTGAAATGCAAGGAATGGAGCAAAGATTACTCTCTCGTTTCAAATGGGGCTTGTCTGCCGACCTCGGCACGCCTGATCTCGAGACACGCATCGCCATATTAGAAAAGAAAATGTACGGTAGCGGTATCGAACTTCCACGCGAAGTTGTAGAATATCTAGCTTATTCCATTAATACAAATGTGCGCGAAATTGAAGGTGCACTCAACACATTGCTTGCCCAAGCTTCACTCAATAAAAAAGCGATTACGCTAGAGTTAGCGAAGCAAATGGTCGACAAATTTGTCCGTAGCACCGCCAGAGAAGTTTCTATTGAGTACATTCAAAAAGTCGTTTGTGACTACTTTGATCTGCCAATTGAAATGCTCAAATCCAAAACGCGCAAGCGCGAGGTTGTTCAGGCCAGACAAATTTCTATGTATTTCTCCAAGAAAATGACCAAATCTTCGCTCGCGAGTATTGGTGCACATTGCGGAGGTAAGGACCACGCCACAGTACTTCACGCATGTCGTACGGTTGTAAATCTTTCTGAAACAGATAAACAATTCCGTCACTACCTCGAAGAGCTAGAGAAGAAACTCACTATACAATAAGCTCTTGAGTATCCGTGTTTTAATGGTTTGTCTTGGGAATATCTGTCGTTCACCAATGGCAGATGGTTTACTCAGACAAAAAGTAGCACTAAACAACCTAGACATCGAAGTTGATTCAGCAGGTACAGCCAACTACCATGTAGGTTCAGCACCAGATCACCGAATGATCAAAACTGCTGCAAAAAACGGTACCCCAATTGACTTCTTGCGTGCTAGACAATTTTCAAATCACGACTTTTCTGCTTTTGACTACATATTAGTCATGGACAAATCAAACTACAGAAATGTATGTGCGCTTGCACCTGATCAGCTATCTCAAGAAAAAGTTCACCTACTGTTAGATTTTCTTTCAGACGAGGCACTCGAAGAAGTACCTGATCCGTACTACGGTACTGAGACAGATTTCCAATTTGTTTACGACTTACTAGATCGTGCTACCGATTCATTTCTTGCCAAATTAAAAAACTATACAAAATAACATGTCAAGCAAACTAGCAAAAGGCGCTATTTACCTTATTCCTAACACTTTAGGAGGGGAGAGCACACAAGATATCTTACCGCAAGAGGTTATGCAAATTGCGACACAATTGAGGGTGTTTGCTGTTGAAGAAATCAAAAGTGCACGACGTTTACTTCGTAAAATGGACCGCAATTTCCCTATTGATGAATGTACGTTTAGAGTCGTTAATAAAAACACTAAGGAAGCTGAATTAATGGATCTTCTACTATTCCTGATTAAAGGAGTAGATATCGGTGTGATTTCTGAAGCCGGTTGTCCTGGTGTTGCAGATCCTGGAGCAGCACTTGTCCATTTAGCACACACACAAAACATCCAAATTAAACCACTCGTTGGGCCGTCATCTATCCTTCTTGCCTTAATGGGGAGCGGATTCAACGGACAACAATTTACTTTTCACGGATATTTACCAAAGGAACGCAAAGAACGCGTGAAAAAATTACGTGACTTTGAAATGGATACCAAAAGAAATGGTACAACCCATCTATTTATGGATACCCCATTCAGAAATATGAATGTGCTCGAGGACTTACTAAATGAGCTAGGGGATTTAACTGAACTTTGTATTGCCTCTAATTTAACTTTGCCTACACAATCTATACGCACTATGGCAGTTGTTGATTGGCGTGAGAAAGCTTATGATCTTTCTAAGATTCCTGTAATTTTTGCAATTGGCAAGGGCCAGTAACAAATAAGCAAAAAAAAAGCCTCA
>DLPC01000004.1 GCA_002478565.1 Flavobacteriales bacterium UBA7468
AAGGGTTAATTTCACAGTATTGTACTCGAGGCGGGACTTGAACCCGCACGGGCAAATGCCCACAGGATTTTAAGTCCGGCGTGTCTACCGATTCCACCACTCGAGCTCAAAAGAGCGAGAAACGGGATTCGAACCCGCGACCCCGACCTTGGCAAGGTCGTGCTCTACCAACTGAGCTATTCTCGCTTAAGACACCCATTATTGCGCAGCCTTTGCTTTGCTAGGGGCGACAAAGTTAACGATAATTTTAATTTTTCAAAATTCTAGATGCATTTTCCTTGCGATTTTTTAAAGAAAAATAGATCCAGGTGAGTGGTAATAACAACGCGTAATTGTAATAGAGGTCTTCAAAAGGGATGCTGATCATGCGCCAACCAATGATGTGAGAACCACTGTACCAGACAATTGGCTCGTCCGTGACTGCACCTGTAAGAATGCCATTGACGATAAAAAATGGAAGTAAACACAGTAGATATGCCCACATGAAATCTTGGTACCATGTTTTTTTACGACAGAGCAAAGTAAGCGCGCCACTTAATGCACAAGCTAAAAAAGTATAATAGTTCTTTGCAAAAAGCAGCACCCAAAGGGTGGAGCTAAACACAAATAAAAAGGCGAATAATTGTGGGAGTTTCGCCACAGTCCGATTTGGAAAATAGGCTTGAATGACGCGAAGCAAAAAGATAAAATTATAAGGAATGACAAAAAAGAACAGTACTTCTTCGAGTGGAAGATGACCAAAATAAACTTTAAGGAGATAGCGCGGATTGAAGCCCCAAACGCCCCATTGTGTGAATAATTCATCCCAAATCAGAAAAGGTACAGCGACACAAATAGAGGCAAGCAGTACAATAGACCACTCTTTAAAAAAGGCAACTTTTTTATCAAAACTAAGCGCAAATGGCCCAGCAAAAGACAATAAAATAACCCAACCGTATAAACTCATGCGCGTTCTTGCTTTTTAAATTGCTTGGCACTTTCAATGTAGAAACGAATAGGCACTAGCAACATACCAAAACACTCTCCGTGCTCTTTTCCCAAATGCTTGTGATGGATTTTATGTGCTCTTCGAATGGCATAGAAATAAGGATGCTCAATGTCTCGGAGCCATTTGAATCTGCGGTGAATATAGACATCGTGAATGAGAAAATAAGCCAAACCGTAAGCGGCAATACCAAAACCAATCCAAACGGGAAATAAGTTTTGATTCATCATACCAAGCATAATACAAAGCCAAGATGGAATGGCATATATAAGGAAGAACACATCGTTTTTTTCAAAAAAACCAGGCTCAACCTGATGGTGATCTTTGTGGAAATACCACATGATGCCGTGCATGACATATTTATGCGTGGCCCACGCCATGAATTCCATGATGAAAAATGTACTGAGTAAAACCAATGGACCCCACCAAATCATAAGTAAAGATTTAAAATACTGAAAAACGCTATTATGTAAAAAAACAATGCAATAGCTACATTGTTTGCTTCATTTAGCCTCCATTTTCGATATGCAAATTGAATAAGGAGCGAAACAAGAAGCCAACAAACATAATTGTAAAATGGTATTTGGTTGTTTTTCCAATTCCAAAAATGAAGCTTGATGGCCACGGGCTCCATCAGAAAATCAAGGAAGACCATAAATAGTGCCGCCACGAAAATCTCTAAGTAGAAATTGAGTTTAAGTTTGTGCAACATTGCCGCAGAAACAATGCTTAACATGGCCCAATTGATGCCAATAATGATCGGAACAGCAAAAACCTTAGGACCCAAAACAGGCCCGTAATTGTAGTCTCCAAATAAGATTCCAGTATGTACACCAATCCATTCGGCACACATTCCGATTGAAAAAGCAAGACCAACAAAGCCCCAAAATTTAATGCCGTATGTGCTTCGACTCAATAAAAGCACAAGGAACGACAACATAAGGTGAAAAAACGATAGATTCACAAAGAAAGTCCTGTAGGCTGGGAAGTACATTCCTACTATTCCTACTATATAGAAAATGCCAATAAAAAGAATCAATTTGCGATTCAAAATTCTATTCTTTAGTGATGAAAGCCTGGCCTTCAATCATATTTGAAATAATTTGATCAAGAGGCGTGTACTCAAAGGACAATTCAGTTTTAATTTTGTTGATATCGTACTGCACATTTTGATGAGAAGACCTTGCGGTTTCTATACTAAGGCCAGATCTTTTGCCGCTAACATGACACCAAAGTTCATGCATTATGGCAAAAAGATAGGTGAGTCTTTTGGATACAGCAATTTTTGGAGGTTTATTGCCAATTTGTAATGCAAATTGCGTGAAAAGCGCTTTGAAAGATTGTTGTGGCCCAACAATTAAAAAACGCTCATTGTGCACCCTTTTTTCAACTAACCGAACCATAGCAAGCGCGACATCTCTTGCGTCTACCACAGCATTGCTACCAGAAGTGTAAAATAAAAGACCATTTTTGGCAGTTTCGAGTATTTGAAGAGAAGGACTACCTTGGGCCGCAGGGCCTAAAATTACACAAGGGTTAACGATTACGGCATTTAAGCCTTCCTCAATACCTCGCCAAACTTCTCTTTCAGCCAGTAATTTAGAAATACCATAGCCGCTGTGCTTACCGCCAACTTGCCATTTGGTTTGTTCATTGACTAATTTACCAGCTCCTCCAATTGCTGCGGTGGAACTCACATGACAAAAGTGCTTGACCTTGTGTTTTAATGAAAAATCAACAAGGCTTGCGGTTACATACCGATTTTGTTGCAGACAAAGCTCGAAATCGGCCTTAAAAAATGAAACTAGGGCAGCACAATGGTAGACAAAATCTGTCCCGTGAACGAGTTGATTGATATCGACCAAATCAGTTAGATCAGCTTGAACCCATTGGATAAGCGCCCATTTTTCTTCTGCTTCCTCCTTGAAATAATAATGAAAAAGTCTTTTGACTGCTTGTACTTTTGCCGCATCGCGAAAGCTCGCACGGCAATGCTGCCCGTTTTTAACGAGCACGACCAGTACATGACTGCCTAACAATCCGGTGGCTCCGGTTACTAAATTCACGGTTTAAAGCTAGCGATTACATTTGATTATAATACGCAGACAACGCTTCTTTGATTTTTTCTTGGGCAAATGCTAATTGTTCTGGCGTATGTGCAGAGGAGATAAACCCAACTTCGTAGCCACTCGGACCGAAATAAACACCGCGGTCCAGAAGGAAATGATGCATAAAATTGAAGGCACTCATGTCACTGTCAATTTGTTCTGCAGCGGCAATACGTTTTTTACCATTGAATGAAAACCAGAAAATAGAACCAATACTAACCATTTCCATTGGAAAGCCATGTTGCGCAGCAAATTCGTTAATACCCTCAACAAAAGCAGTGGTTTTTTGAGCTTGTTTGGTATAAAAATCTGGCGTTGCACAAAGTTCGAGTTGTGCTAGCCCAGCTGCCATTGCTACTGGATTTCCAGAAAGTGTTCCTGCCTGATATACTGGCCCTTCTGGCGAAACGAATTGCATGATTTCTTTTTTAGCGCCGTAAGCTCCGACAGGGAGCCCTCCACCAATGATTTTTCCGTAGGTAACAATGTCAGGAGAAATATTGTAATATTCGGCTGCTCCGCCGAATGCAACTCTGAATCCAGAAATGACTTCGTCAAAAATTAAAAACACCTTGTATTTGGTGCAAAGTTCGCGTAGTTGTGTTAAGAAGCTGAGGTCTTGCAAAATGAGGCCGTTGTTAGCGGGAATTGGCTCAATGATTACAGCAGCTAAATCGTGGTGATTGGTTTCAAAACAAGCCTCTAAAGCAGCGAGGTCATTTAATGGCAAGACTAAAGTTTCGTTTGCAAATGCTTCAGGTACACCTGCACTCGATGAGGTGCCGAAAGTCACTAGACCGCTACCGGCCTTGACTAATAAAGCATCGACGTGCCCATGATAGCACCCTTCAAACTTGATAATTTTATTTTTTCCGCTGGCACCGCGAGCCAAGCGCAATGCACTCATGACCGCCTCAGTACCTGAGCTTGTGAATCGAATTTTATCAATGAAGGGCAATCTTTGGAGCATAAATGCAGCCAATTCATTTTCATTTTTAGTTGGCGCTCCAAAGCTAGCACCGTTACTGAGCGCCGCAACAATTTTTTCAAATACGTAGGGATGGTTGTGACCATGAATAAGCGGCCCCCAACTGCAACAGAAATCAATAAATTCGTTGCAGTCTTCATCCCAGATATTAGCACCGTCACCTTTGGCTATAAATAATGGTGTACCACCCACTGATTTAAAAGCACGAACAGGTGAGTTTACACCACCTGGGAAATATTCTTTAGCTGCTTCAAACAATTCTGCCGAACGGCTGCGGTTAATCGGAGAGGGAGTCTTCATTCTTGTGTATATTTGCGAGAACAAAAGTACGAATAAAGCCGCGCATATGGAATTTCAAGATAGCCTCGATTTTGCAAAACAATTAGACCAACAAGATCCATTAGCAGCGTTTCGTTCGCGCTTTTATTTTCCAAATTTTCATACAGAGAATCCGGTTTATCTGACGGGTAATTCTTTAGGTCTTCAACCAAAAACTGCTGCAAAATATTTGCAAGAAGAACTTGATGATTGGGCCAAATTTGGTGTTGAAGGACACTTTCTTTCAAGAAGACCTTGGTTCTCATATCATGAAAACCTGACTGCAATGGCCGCCAAAATTGTAGGAGCTCTTCCAATTGAAGTTGTAATCACGCATTCTTTGACGACCAACCTTCACTTATTAATGGTGTCTTTTTATCGCCCTGAAGGTAAGCGCGTCAAAATTCTTTGTGAAGAAAAAGCTTTTCCATCCGATCAATATGCCTTGGCTTCACAGGTGTCATTCCACGGTTTGCCTCATGATGCCTTGGTAGAAGTGGGCCCTCGCGACGGAGAGCAACTCATCAGAGAGGAAGATATCCTTGCCAAGATTCAAGAATTAGGAGATGAATTAGCCTTAGTTATGATTGGCGGTGTAAATTATTATACTGGACAGTATTTCGATTTGGAAAAAATTACAAAAGCTGGTCATGCAGTTGGGGCAGTGGTAGGTTTTGATTTAGCACATGCAGCTGGAAATGTCAATCTTCAATTACACGATTGGAATGTCGATTTTGCAGCTTGGTGTGGATACAAATATTTGAACTCTTCACCAGGGGGTGTATCTGGAATGTTTGTACACGAACGCCACGCCAACAACAAAAGCTTGCCACGTTTTGCCGGGTGGTGGGGACACAACAAAGAGGTGCGTTTTCAAATGGAGCCTGGTTTTGACCCAATACCTGGTGCTGAAGGTTGGCAATTGAGCAATGCCCCCGTATTGGGTATGGCAGCACATTTAGCTTCACTTGAAATTTTTGAAGAGGCCGGCATGGATCGCATTGGTCAAAAAAGAAACCAGCTTACTGCATATTTAGAGTACCTGATTCATTTAGTTTCTGAACGCAACAAAGAAAAATGTGAATTTGAAGTGATCACCCCTAGATCTCCAAAACAGAGAGGAGCACAATTGTCTATAATGGCTAAAGGTCAGGGTCGTCAACTTTTTGACAAACTCACCGCTTTGGGCGTAATTGCCGACTGGCGAGAACCTAATGTGATAAGAATTGCGCCTGCCCCGCTTTATAATTCATACGAAGACTGCTTCCGTTTTGCTCAATTTTTAGAGCAAGCCCTTCATTAAAACGTAGGTGAAGAGTAAATTTTTAGACAAGCTGGGTTAAATAACGCTGTATATCAGCGGCAAAATATTTGATTTCTAAAGCCCGGACGATCTTTTCTATTTCATTTGCACTTGCATTTTTTGGAAGCTTTTGAGCATGTTGAAACAAAAGTTTTCCTTTATCAAATTCTTCGTTCACTAAGTGGATACTGATTCCACTAAACGCTTGATCTGCTGCAGCGACAGCCTGATGCACTTTTTGACCGTACATCCCCGCACCCCCAAAGTTGGGAAGCAAGGATGGATGAATATTGATGATTTTTTCAGGAAATGCTTCTATAAGGTCAGTTGGGATCTTTTTGAGGAATCCGGCCAATATTATCCATTGTGCTTTTGTGTTTCGACAAAAATCTAGGTAAGCAGAAAAGTCTTGTCCTGAAATGTGCAGGAAAGGAACACGGTGTATTTCGCAAAATTGCGCCATTTCCGAATTCTCTTTGCTTGAGACTACACCGCACACAGTAATTGCTTCATTTCCATCAAAATAGCGGATAATTTCTCTTGCATTGCTGCCGGCCCCGGAAATAAAAATGATTATTTTAGTTTGCATTTCGTCAACAAAGTTAAGCATAGTGAGTGATTCCAAGTATTTGAGCCCTCAAGTGTTGATAAATTAAATTCATATAAGTTTTGTTTATTGGGCGATAGTTTTTTTCTTTGCAAGCTGAAACCTTTAAATTTTAAAAAATGTCTGACATCAAAGCTAAAGTTATCGCGATCATCGTAGATAAACTGAATGTTGAAGAAAGTGAAGTAACTAACGAAGCTAGCTTCACAAATGACTTGGGTGCTGATTCACTCGACACCGTTGAGTTAATCATGGAATTCGAGAAACAATTCAACATTTCTATTCCAGACGATAAAGCAGAAGGTATCCAAACTGTTGGTGACGCTATTGCTTACATCGAAGCAAACGTGTAATCTTTCACGCTACTAATTTACAGGTATGCAATTAAAAAGAGTTGTTGTAACGGGCCTTGGTGCGCTCACCCCTATAGGAAATACAGTACAAGAATACTGGGATGGCCTAATGGCAGGAAAGAGCGGAGCTGCACCCATTAAACAATTTGACGCTTCTTTATTTAAGACGCAGTTTGCTTGTGAATTAAAAGATTTCAATGTAGAAGACCACATTGACAGAAAGGAAGCGCGTAAGCTTGATCAATTTTCGCAGTATGCCATAGTTACCGCCACGGAAGCTATGGCAGATGCTGCGTTGCTTGAGTCCAATCCAAATCTTGATCGCATTGGCGTCATTTGGGGTTCGGGCGTTGGGGGTCTTAAAACCTTCCAAGAAGAAGCCAGAGATTACTTTGGCGGAGACGGAACGCCGCGTTTCAATCCTTTCTTTATTCCAAAAATGATTGCTGATATCGCAGCAGGACACATCTCTATAAAATATGGTCTTCGCGGGCCAAATTATGTGTGTGTTTCTGCATGTGCTTCGGCTACAAATGCCATAATTGACGCCTTCAACCTCATACGTTTAGGTAAAGCCGACGCAATCGTAACTGGTGGTTCAGAAGCGGGTGTCAATGAAATGGGAATGGGTGGTTTCAATGCTTTAAAAGCATTGTCGACACGCAACGAATCACCAGAGACCGCTTCTCGTCCTTTTGACCTCGATCGCGATGGTTTTGTTTTAGGCGAGGGGTCAGGTTGTTTAATTCTCGAAGAATACGAGCACGCAGTCAAAAGAGGTGCAAAAATTTATGCGGAAGTTATCGGCGGAGGAATGTCCGGAGATGCCTACCACATGACTGCCCCTCATCCAGATGGTATTGGCGCAAGAAACACAATGTTGGCAGCCTTAGAAGACGCAGAAATTGATCCTAAAGACGTAGATTACGTTAACGTACATGGTACATCTACTCCATTAGGTGACATCGCTGAAGTAAAAGCCATTCAAAGCGTTTTTGGCGAGCATGCCTACAACCTCAATATTAGCTCAACTAAGTCAATGACAGGTCACCTTCTCGGTGCTGCAGGTGCTATTGAAGCAGTAGCCTGTGTTTTATCTGTCAAAAATGACTTGATACCGCCTACTATCAATCACTTTACAGACGATCCTGAGCTCGATCCAAAATTGAATTTTACCTTCCATAAGCCACAGGCTAGAACGGTAAACATTGCACTTTCCAATACGTTCGGTTTTGGAGGTCACAATACCACCATCATCGTCAAGAAATTCAACGCATAAGTTGCTGAAATTTCCTTTGTTTTCAAAGAAAAAAACTGCTGATGAACTAAAGCTCATTCGCTTTATCATGAAGCATTTTGGCTATAAGCCCAAAAATTTAGCGCCTTTTAAGCAAGCACTCACGCATAAAAGCATGCTTGCAGAAGAAGCATTATTACAAGCCAATGAAAGGCTTGAGTTCCTAGGAGATGCCATTTTAGATGCTATTGTAGCGGCTTATATTTTTGAAAAGTATCCCGATGCAGACGAAGGTAAGCTCACCAAGATCAAATCCAAGATCGTCAATCGTAAAACACTTTCTGGAATTGGAGAGCGGATGGGCATACGCGATCATTTAGTTTATAATAAAAGCAGAAGCATTAATTTGTCAGGTCTTGAAGGAAATGCCTTGGAGGCACTAGTAGGTGCTGTTTACCTCGACGCTGGTTATGAACAAACCAAAAAAATCATTCGCAATAATGTGCTCAGGAAATACCTGAATCTTGCACAGTTGTTAGAGGAAGAAATTGATTTTAAGTCAGCCCTATTTATTTGGTGCCAAAGAAAAAAATTGAGTTTAGAGTTCAAACTTTTAGATGAACAATTCAATGACGGTAAGTGGCATTATGAAATGGAGGTCCAAATTAATCATACGGCCTACGGAAAGGGGAAGGGGCTTTCAAAGAAAGAGGCTGAACAGGCAGCATCGAAAGAAACTTTAGCCTTAATGGGAGAAATTTAATGGGGTATTACAATTTCTAAAATTTGTAGTACATTTGTGTTAACTAAAGCAGATAACAATGACTTGGACAGATTTCGTTTACAAAATTGGTGATACATTTCAATGGTCTTTTGGATTCTTTGAATTCGTTCAAAATTATTTCAACAACATCCTAATCGTATTAGGCTTTTTTGGTTTTTACTACTGGATGCGTACGCAAAAACGTCTCAGCGACAAGTCAAATGTGCCTGTTGAAATCAAAGACAACCAAGGTTGGTACAATAAAGAAGGACAGCAGCTTAAATAAACTAATTGATATTAAAAAAGGGCGGTTAATTTCAACCGCCCTTTTTTTGTGCCTTATTTAAACTTTGTTATTTTTCTGATAAAAGAGATGAAGTTAAAAACTCACGGTTCATACGCGCGATGTTTTCAAGCGAGATGCCTTTAGGACACTCTACTTCGCAAGCACCAGTATTGGTACAGTTACCAAAACCTTCTTCATCCATTTGGCGAACCATATTGAGCACACGGTCCTTGGCTTCAACCTTTCCTTGTGGGAGCAAGGCGTATTGGGAAACTTTAGCCCCTACAAATAACATGGCTGAGCCATTTTTGCAAGTTGCAACACAAGCGCCACAACCGATGCAAGCTGCCGCTTCAAAAGCTTTGTCAGCATCTGCTTTAGGGATCGGAATAGCATTGGCATCCATGGTGCGGCCAGAAGTGTTCACAGATACGAATCCACCAGCTTGTTGAATACGATCAAAAGCTGAACGATCAACAACTAAATCTTTGATAATAGGGAAAGCACGTGATCTCCATGGCTCTACATAAATGGTATCGCCGTCTTTGAAACTACGCATGTGTAATTGACAGGTAGTGGTACCGGTTTCCGGGCCATGAGCGCGTCCATTGATATATAAAGAGCACATCCCACAAATACCTTCTCGGCAATCGTGATCAAATGCAATTGGTTCTTTTTGTTCGTTGATGAGTTGCTCGTTCAATTGATCAAGCATTTCAAGAAAAGAACTATCTGTAGATACCTGATTTAGGCTGTAGGTCTCTAGACCACCTTTTGCGTTGGTATTTTTTTGTCTCCAGATTTTGAGCGTAATGTTGATGTATTTTGAAGCCATACGTTTCTTATTTATAGTTGCGCGCTGCAATTTTGATAAATTCATAATTCAAAGCTTCTTTGTGTAAGCTTGCTTTGGTAGCGTCACCACCTTGGTATTCCCAAGCGGCTACATATTTGAAGTTTTCGTCGTCACGAAGTGTTTCCCCTTCGCTATCTTGATATTCTTCACGGAAGTGACCACCACAAGATTCTTGGCGATGCAAAGCATCAACAGCCATAAGTTGTCCTAATTCAATGAAGTCAGCAACACGCATAGCTTTATCGAGTTCTGGGTTCATTTCATTAGCGTCGCCAGGGACAAAAACATCGTTGTAGAACTCTTCTTTGAGGGCAGCAATTTCTTCAATTGCTTGCTTTAATCCTGCTTCGTTTCTGGCCATCCCAACTTTATTCCACATGATCAAGCCCAAGCGCTTGTGGAAGTGGTCAACTGATTTAGTTCCCTTGTTATTCAAGAAACGATCAATATTTGCTTTAACCTCTGCTTCAGCTGTTTCAAACTCAGGGGTGTCAGTTGGAATTTTACCGGTTCTGATGTCGTTAGCTAAATAGTCTGAAATGGTATAAGGTAATACGAAATAACCATCAGCCAAGCCTTGCATGAGTGCAGAAGCACCCAAGCGATTGGCACCGTGATCAGAGAAGTTTGCTTCACCGGTAACAAAACAGCCTTCAATAGAACTTTGAAGGTTGTAGTCTACCCAAACACCGCCCATCGTGTAGTGAACAGCTGGGTAAATTTTCATAGGTGTTTCGTATGGATTGTCATCGGTAATTTTTTGATACATCTGGAAGAGGTTACCGTATTTCTCTTCGATCCATTTTTTACCGAGTTCAAGAATTTTTTCTTCTGTAGGATTGTGATCACCTTGAGCAAATGCCGATTGACGGCCTTTGTTGCGAATCTCTGTCGCGAAATCGAGGTAAACACCTTCGTTAGTGTCATTGGCTTCAATACCATAACCGGCATCACAACGCTCTTTGGCAGCTCTTGATGCTACATCGCGTGGAACCAAGTTTCCGAAAGCAGGGTAGCGTCTTTCTAGGAAGTAGTCGCGATCTTCTTCGGCAATTTGTGTTGGCTTTAAGCGACCTTCACGAATAGCTTCTGCATCTTCTTTTTTCTTAGGCACCCAAATTCGTCCAGAATTTCTTAGTGATTCTGACATCAGGGTCAACTTCGACTGATTGGTTCCGTGCACTGGGATACAAGTCGGGTGAATTTGAACAAAACAAGGATTTGCGAACATTGCTCCTTTTTTGTGTACTTTCCAAGCAGCAGAAACGTTACTACCCATGGCATTTGTCGAGAGGAAGTACACGTTCCCGTAACCTCCACTTGCCAAGACAACGGCATGTGCTGAATGACGCTCGAGTTCTCCAGTAACTAAGTTTCTAGCAATAATTCCGCGGGCTTTACCATCTACTTTAACGAGATCCATCATTTCGTGGCGGTGATACATTTTCACTCGGCCTAAACCGATCTGACGAGATAATGCAGAATAGGCGCCTAATAAAAGTTGCTGACCCGTTTGCCCTGCAGCATAAAATGTACGCTGTACTTGAGTACCACCAAACGAACGGTTGTCTAAAAGACCTCCATATTCGCGTGCAAAAGGAACACCTTGAGCAACACATTGATCGATGATGTTGCCTGATACTTCAGCTAAGCGATATACGTTGGCTTCACGAGCACGGTAGTCACCACCTTTGATGGTATCGTAAAATAATCGATAGATCGAGTCACCGTCATTTTGATAGTTTTTTGCAGCGTTGATCCCTCCTTGTGCAGCAATAGAGTGCGCACGGCGCGGGGAATCTTGGAAACAAAACGCTTTTACGTTGTAACCCATCTCACCAAGAGAAGCCGCCGCCGAAGCACCAGCCAAACCTGTACCAACAACGATGATATCGATTTTTGGACGGTTGTTAGGTGCAACCAGCTTCATGTGGTTTTTATGATTGGTCCATTTCTCTGAGATTGGACCTTCCGGAATGCGCGAATTTAATGTTGACATAGCCTAATTCCTAGTGGTTCTGGTAAATAATTACAGGGATAATTGCAAACAATAATGGCACGATGATGGCAAAGGCCACTCCCAATTTTTTAATGAGCGGGGTGTATTTCGGATGGTTGATTCCTAAAGATTGAAAAGCACTCTGGAATCCGTGAAGGAGGTGATAAGCCAAAACCACCATTGAAATCACGTAAAACAATACAGCAAAAAGTGCACCTTCGTTTTTACTTTTGCTGAAGAAATCCATAACCAAAGAATGGAGGTCACGGTAGCCTTCGGCAACTTTAACGTTAGTTCCTTTGATGTAAAGGTCTGTGCCTTTTTCTATAATGTTGTTAGGGTCTTTAGGAATAGGTTGTACTCCTGGAACATGAGTGTAATATAATTCTGTATTGGCGGCACCCATCATTTGATTTTTCATTTCAAGTGTGTAAGTATGTAAAGGAACTTCCTCTTTCACTTTCATTTTCCACCAAAAATTAGCCATGTGTGTAGCCAAAAACACCAAAATAAGTGTGCCCAGAATGGCCATGCTTCGGCTTGCAGAACTTGAATTGGCACCTGGCTTGCTATAAGCATAACGAACAGGACGTGCCTTGCGGTTTTGAATAGTTAGTAAAATACCATCAATTACGTGTATCAGCACTGCTGCGTAGGTAACGTAAGATAAGATTTTGATAAACGGATTGTGACCCATGAAGTAGGCGTATTCGTTGAAAGCACGGCGTCCTTCTTCTCCAGTCTTAAGGATAAGTTGGAGATTTCCGAGCAAATGCCCTACTAAAAAGGTGCACAAGAATAAACCGGTGAGGGCCATAAACACCTTTTTACCGATTGATGATTTAAAGATTGCAGATTTACTCATATGTATATATCATTTGAAGTGATGCAAATTTAACTCATGAACAGATAAAACCGGCATTTGTTGAGCAGATATTCGCTTTGTTAGAGCTATTTAGAATCATTTTAGATAGCTCATACGAGCACAGGAATCATCGACGAACAACGCTATCTCTGATCCTAAAATTATAGCGCGGTTGTCATCGATGTGTCCGGCAGGAAAATCAAAGCAGATAGGCATCTTGCGATATTGAAAATGACTCAAAATGAGTTCTTCCAAACTCATTCCAAACGGAACATCCGTATCCTCTAAATCTGTCATTCCCCCGACAATTAGCCCTTTGATTCGATCTAAAGCGCCGTGTTTGCGCAAGGCGTGCATCATGCGATCGATATGATAGAGGTGTTCGGCTAAATCCTCGATAAATAAGATGGCATCAGAAAAGTCATAGCTTTCAGGTGTTGCCAACATACTAAATAGGATGCTTAAGTTCCCACCGATTAGTGTGCCAGTGGCCTGCCCATTTTTATTCATGGGGTTATTTGGCAGCTCAATATTGGTTTCATTACCGAATAGGGCTGAACTTAAACTTTTAAGCGCTGCAGCACTATTTTTTTCAACGTTGAGTGCCATCGTCCCATGGATACTTTGAAAACCAAGATGCTGGATTTTATGGTGCCAAACACATATATCTGAGAATCCGATTAACCATTTTGGTTCGCGTATAAACTGCGCCCATTGAATGCCATCCAGTAATTGAATGCTACCGTAGCCTCCACGAACACACCAAATTGCTTTTGCTTCCGGATGATCTAAACCTGCTTGAAAATCAGCAAGCCTTTCCAATGTCGTGCCAGAGAAATAATGATGGCGACCACCAATATGCTTACTTCTTTCAGATTTGAAGCCTTGAGATGCCAGCCATAATTCAGCCGCAACGATATAGTGTTCTTCAATTGCTTTTGCAGGCGCACACAAATAGACGAGGTCACCTGGTTTTAATGATGGAGGGGCTTGCAACATATTTATTTCAATAGGGCGTTCAAAAGTTGAAGGTCAAGTTGGCTTGTAATTTTAACATTCTCCTCATTGCTTAAGACTAATAAAGGTTCAACTCCCATGGACTCCACGACACTTGCATCATCTGTAAAAACATTTGTAAATGATTGTTCATAAGCTTGTTTTAGCGTCGAAGTGGCAAAACATTGAGGCGTATGAACCAAGAAATATTCAGTTCTATTTACCGAGCATGATTTTTCAAAAGTTCCTTTACGAATGGAATCTTTAGCAGGTAAAACTGGAACTACAGCAACGGCATTATTTAATGCAGCAAAACAACGCTCAATAGTTTCAATACTTACCAGAGGTCTAACGCCATCATGAACAGCAATTTGGTCGCCAGTACAAAAAGCCAAGGCATTTTGAATCGAATGAAAGCGCTCTTGACCGCCATCGATCAACTGATGTGGGATTTTGATTTGATAGTCTGCAAGTAAGTTTTCCCAATATGAAAACCAATCTGAAGGAAGCGTAATTAAAATTTGAGCATCTGGATCGAAGGCATGGAAGCGCTCCAAAGTATGTATCAACACAGGTTTATTTCCAAGCAATAAAAATTGTTTAGGAATCTCGGTTTGCATGCGTTTACCCAAACCACCTGCAGTTATAATAATCGATCTTTTCACTGAATTCAAAGATAAGCAAACTTTAATTGTGCTTCTGAATGCTGAGCATCTTAAGGCGCTGAGGCAAGAGTGAAATCTCAAATTTTTGCCCTCCAATATATTCCCCGTCAGTTTCTGCATGTAATCTTTGATTTACACAGTTGAGTTCGATAGGAAAAGCAACTTCTAAATAATGCGCTTCAGGATGTTTGATTTGTTGGCCGCGCTTCACTTTGAGTACATTTTTTAAGTAATCAAATAAGGAAACCTTACCAAGGAGGGTTAGCTTGAGCTTTCCATCAGTTATTTTAGCTCCGGGATGTATATATAGACCATCTCCAAAAATACTACCGTTACAGAATGCGGCGAGTAAAAGCTCACCTTCATAATGAAAATGTGCACTACGAATCTGAACTTGGGGTCTTTTGTATTGTAAAAATGTTTTTATGATGGCCAATCCATATGAAAAGTTGGGCCCGAATCGCTTTCTGAAATTTTGAAGTTGCAGCACCACGGCTCCTCCAAAACCAATGTCTGCAATATTGGCGAAGTAGCGTAATTCAGTCTCAGTTTTGAGCACCCCGACATCAAAATTTTCAAAGTTTTTTGTTTGAATTTCTTTTAAGAAGTCAAATCCTTTTGGATATCCAGCTGAACGATAAAAATCGTTACCCGTTCCATTTGGTAAAACACCAAGTATTGGTGAAAATTCAGGGTTAGGGTGGCTGCATACACCATTGACCAATGTGTTAAATGTACCATCGCCACCAACACAAATAAGGTGCGTACAACTTGAATCTATTTGTCTAATAAATGAAAGGGCTTCATCCGGATTTTGGCTATTGTAAAGCTTAAAAGCTTCGCCAAAAATCTTTTTGAGTTTGGAGAGTAATTCTTGATTTTGACGAAGAATTTTTTTGTTTCCGTTAGTAATGCAGTAGATAAGTTGCATTCGGAAAGTTAGCAAAAAAATCAATATTGAATCTGAAGGCTACTAGACTGCTGCCAAGATTCACCATTGATATTTGCAGTGACGAAGTAAATGTAAGTGCCACGTGCCAATTTTTCATCGCCTAAATCTGTGCCACCCCATCTAAATTCTGGATTGCTGGTGCGGAAAACAACTTGACTAGCAGCATTGAGCACAACGAGGCTAAAGTCTGAAACGTCATGGTCTTTCCAATTGATATACAACTCATCATTCTGACCATCATTGTTGGGCGTAAAGATGTTGGGAAGTATTGGTTTTGTGTTAGCACGCTTCGGTGCTAAAGTAGCTGCTTCGGGTTGTGCGGTTAGGTGCGGATAATGAATGACAGCAGTAGTTACCGCTTGTGTATTTTGATTTTGATGAAGATTTGCAGTGTTTACTGCGTTTGAGACAGGCGCATTGTTATTTGAAAGTGCTGGTGTTAAATGAACAACCGTATTTGGTAAATGCGTATCGTTGATTTCAAAGAATTGAGGCGTTGCCAAATCATTATGATTAATTTGATTTCCCCCATTAGCGTTTAAATCAACTTTGATTGAACCGTTTTCAGCATCCTTATTTGATTGATTTTCAAGTTCGGGCTGGGTGGATTGTATTGGCTTCTCAATTTGATGAAGCGTTGTTTTTTTAGCTGGACCTACCGCCTTTGATGAATGGATGTAAACGAAATATGCAGTAGTGACAGCGATAGTTGCTGCACTCATGCCGATAATAGATTTTGCGAGTAGGCTAAGGCCGGTTTTAGCAGCTGTTGTGGCCATAGAAGACGAAACAGCAGCCCAAAGAGAAGGGTCTACCGAAATTTGGTGCTCGGATAATCCTTTTGCAAATAAATCTTTGATGTCGTCTTTTTCCATCATTGGTCAATTTTTTCTAAGCGGTCTTTCAAATATGCTCTGGCCCTGAGGTATTGTGTTTTTGAAGTGCTTTCACTAATGTGAAGTTGCTTGGCAATTTCTTGGTGAGAAAAGCCCTCAATAGCAAACAAGTTAAAAACGGTTCTGTAACCGTCGGGTAAACTTTGAACGAGTTTTAATAAGTCATCTGCCATGAGTTTTTCTACACTGTGATCGTGATGTGCAATTTTAAAACCGACATCGTCCAAAGAAATATCGGCTAATAATTTTTTGTCTTTGCGCAATTGATCAAGGCAGGTGTTAACTGTAATTTTTTTGATCCAACCTTCAAATACACCTTCAAATTTATAAGCTGGTAAATTGCCATATATTTTAACGAAGGCATCTTGTAAAGTATCTTGCGCACGAGGAAGTTCTTTCATGTAGCGCAAGCAGATCACGAGTAGTTTCGGAGCATAAATGTCAAACAACGCTTTTTGAGCCCTCGGACTACCAGCTATACAACCTAGTATCATCTCTCGTTCATCCATGACTCGGTTCTATTGACGGTGGTTGTTTTCAAAAAGTTGCATACCATAGGCAAGATAGTTTATTTCTTTTAATTTCGTAGCTCACCTTTCTTATCTTTCTGTCTATGTGTAAGCTTATTTTCGCAATATGGTTAACGCTTTTTGGTTGTAATTTGTCATTTGCGCAACAGGGCACCTACCATCCTTTTGTAGCTGAAATACAACTCAATGATCGTTTACAAATGCTAGTATCTGCTGGGCTTCCAAGCAAAGATCCGAAAGCGCCTATCACCATTTATAACGGAGAGGAAGTTTATCAGTTGTCCGTAAAAAAACGGGTAGGAGACACGATCATCTATGGTTTTCCGGCTCAAGATGCAGAATGGAGAATTGCATTTAATGAGGACTACACTGCTGCGCGCGGCTGGTGGGTCAATTACAATAAAAAAACGCCAGTACGCTATCCCGTTCATTTGTACCACGGCATTTTGAGTTCGCCTGAGCCTGAAATCAATCAAATAAATATGGAAGGAAAGTGGCGCGTAGTTTTTGCGCCTGGCACCCCAAATGAAGAAACGCTCGTTGGCGTCTTTGAGCAAAAAAGAGGCAATTTCGTTTCGGGCAGCTTCTTAAGTGAAACAGGAGATTATCGCTATTTGAATGGTTATATTTCTGGAAATACACTTCAACTGCAGACCTATACAGGTTATTGGGCGTTTGTCGTAGAAGCAACCCTTCAAAACTCAGACCAAATGACAGGCAACTTCTATAGTGGAGCAAGTTATAGTGTGCCTTTTACTGCCGCGCGTGATGCTGCTGTTCAATTGCGCGATGAAAGCAGTTTGACTTATTTAGTCAAGCGTGATGAAACCGTATATCTCAAAGGACTGACAAAACTAAATGGTCGAAAGGTTAATTTGGATTTAAACAAGCAAAATCAAGTGACGCTCATTCAAATCATGGGAACTTGGTGCCCAAATTGCATCGATGAGACTAATTTATTGAAGGAACTTCAAATACAATATGGACCGCAGGGCTTTCGAGTGGTAGGCTTGGCTTTTGAGGTGGGTAATGATTCGAAGAAACAAAGAGCCCGACTCAAAAAATTCATAACAGAATTAGGAATCAATTACGAATTGTATTTAGCAGGCACTTCAAGTAAAGAAGCTGCGGCTGCTTATTTTCCAATGCTCAATGGAATTATGAGCTTCCCAACTTCTATCTTAGTGGATGCTCAAGGAAAAGTTATTGCAATCCATACTGGATTTAGTGGCCCAGCAACAGGGCAGGCTTATAATGACTTAGTACAGAAATTCAAGCAAGAAATCGAAGGGGCGCTATCCGAATAGAACCAAATTAACGGCCCATTAGGAAAGGATACTTGTCGATGTTTTTCAGTGCAATGCTTGTTCCTCGGGCAACGGCTCTGAGTGGATCTTCGGCAATATGAACCGGGAGCTTCGTTTTGGTAGAAATTCTTTTATCAAGACCACGAAGCATTGAACCACCACCAGCTAAGTAGATACCTGTTTTGTAAATATCTGCAGAAAGTTCTGGAGGAGTCATTTCAAGTGCACTGAGGATGGCCTCTTCAATTTTTGCGATTGTTTTGTCGAGGGCGTGGGCAACTTCTTGGTAAGAAACCATGATTTCTTTTGGAATTCCAGTCATGAGGTCACGACCACGAACAGCGAAATCTGCAGGTGGGTTTTCTAACTCTGGTAGGGCTGCTCCAACTTCAATTTTGATTTGCTCGGCTGTGCGTTCACCGACAAGAATATTGTGTTGACGGCGCATGTATTCTTCGATGTCGTTGGTGAAGTCGTCTCCGGCAATACGGATAGATTTGTCACAGACAATACCACCTAGTGCAATTACGGCGATTTCTGAGGTACCACCACCTATGTCAATAATCATGTTACCCATTGGCTCTTCTACATCGATACCGATACCGATTGCGGCAGCCATAGGCTCGTGAATGAGGTAAACTTCTTTGGCGCCAGCATGTTCAGCTGAATCTTGTACGGCGCGTTTTTCAACTTCCGTAATACCCGATGGAATACAAATTACCATGCGGAGTGTTGGATTGAACAAACTTCTTCCCGGATTGATCATTTTAATCATCCCTTTGATCATTTGTTCGGCACTTTGGAAGTCAGCGATTACGCCGTCTTTGAGCGGACGTACCGTTTCGATCAATTTGTGTGTCTTACCATGCATCTGCTGCGCCTTTCGACCAATAGCTACCACCTTACCGGTTTGGATGTCTTTGGCAACAATAGAAGGTTCATCAACGACAACTTTGTCGTTCCAGATGATTAGGGTGTTTGCCGTACCGAGGTCAATGGCAATTTCCTGTGTAAGAAAGTTAAAAAGGCCCATGTTAAGCGCTAATTTATGTTGTAACCTTCACGTATTCGTAAATAGCATCGAAAGGTTACATTAATTTCGAAACAATTTCAAATTTATTTCAGGGAGTCTTTTAATGCTTGAAATGGCGCACTCCTGTGAAGACCATACTCATTTGATTTGCATCACAATAAGTGATGGATAAATCGTCTTTAACAGAGCCTCCTGGCTGAATAACAGCGTTGATATTTTCATTGTGTGCAATTTCAACACAATCCGGGAATGGGAAAAATGCGTCGCTAGCCATTACTGCACCGTTGAGGTCAAAGCCAAAAGATTTTGCTTTGTGAATGGCTTGTCTGAGCGCATCCACGCGTGAAGTTTGTCCGGTACCGCTAGCCAATAATTGGCCATTTTTCGCCAAGATAATTGTATTTGATTTGGTGTGCTTCACTAATTTATTAGCAAAAAGCAGGTCTTGAATTTCGTCAGCACTTGGGGCTACTTTTGTTTTAACTTCTAGGTTTTCAGGACCTTCAGTGGCCAAGTCTGCGTCTTGAACTAAATATCCATTTAATGCACTGCGCACAAGGGTGGTGGGAAGTTCAATGTCATTTTGGACTAAAATAATTCGGTTCTTTTTAGACTGTAAAAGCGCGATGGCTTCGTCTGAATAAGATGGCGCGATGAGTACTTCGCAGAATAAATCATTGATAAGGGTCGCGGTTTCAATATCAATTTTTGTATTGGCAATTAAAATTCCTCCGAAAGCGCTAACGGGGTCAGCTGCTAATGCGGTCTCATAGGCTTCTTTGAGTGTATTTCTGGTAGCAAGCCCACAAGCGTTATTGTGTTTAAGGATACCAAAAGTTGGTTGATCGTGTTTGAATTCGTTCATCAAACGAACTGCTGCGTCGACATCAAGTAAATTGTTGTAGGAAAGTTCTTTACCATGAAGTTTGGTGAAAAGTGCATCGAGATCACCGAAGAATACTCCTTTTTGATGGGGGTTTTCGCCGTAACGAAGCGGACTTTGTTTTTCTTCACTAATTTTTAAGTATGAACTTTCTTGATTCATGAAATAATGATGAATCAAGGTGTCGTAATGGGAAGAAACATGGAAGGCTTCAGCTGCAAAAGATTTGCGTTGGTCTAGATTTGTTGTTGCACCTTGTTGATTCAAAATATCTAAAAATTGGCCATATTGGTGAACACTTGGAATGATGACGACATCATTAAAATTCTTAGCTGCCGCTCGAATGAGAGAAATTCCGCCAATGTCAATTTTTTCAATGATATCGGCATGGCTTGCGCCACTCTTCAGTGTCTCTTCAAATGGATAGAGGTCAACAATGACTAAGTCGATTGGGCCAAGCTTGTGTTCGGCCATGTGTGCTTGATCGGCAGGGAGGTCGCGGCGATTGAGAATCCCACCAAAAATTGCAGGATGCAAAGTTTTAACACGACCACCTAAAATTTCAGGAAATTGAGTGACATCTTCAACGGCAGTAACTGGGACACCAAGTTCTTTAATGAACGCAAGGGTTCCTCCTGTAGATAATATTTCAACGTTGTTTTCGTGTAATTTTTGCACGATAGGCGCCAAACCATCTTTGTAATAGACAGAGATTAATGCGCGCTGAATAGCTTTTGAATTTGTCATTTTATTTTAGGAAAATGCAAAGTTACGCTATAAATAAAAAGGCCCACTAAAAAGTAGGCCTTATTTTATATGAATTTACGTTCAGCATATAACCGGCTAGCGCCGCTTCTATCCTGAACACATTTAGTTCACTACGTTCATGAATTTTCGTTCAGCATATAACCGGCTAGCGCCGCTTCTATCCTGAACACATTTCACAACCTTCTGGGTCATCGAGTGAACAAGCGATAGCTGCTTGTTGATCTTCGATGCTTTGTGCTTTAGGTTCTTCAACAACAGTTTTATCAACGGTGAATTTGATGGCGTCAGTTGCTGCTTTTGTGCGGAGGTAGTACATACCTGTTTTTAAGCCTTTTTCCCAGCCATAGAAGTGCATGGAAGTTAATTTACCAAAGTTGGCGTTCTCCATGAAAATGTTGAGCGATTGACTTTGGCAAATATATGCACCGCGATCAGCAGCTTGTTCAATGATTGCTTTTTGAGAAATTTCCCAAGCTGTTTTGTAAAGATCTTTGAGGCGTTGTGGGATCTCTTGGATGTTTTGGATAGATCCGTTCGCAGCCATGATTTTCTGACGCATGTCTTTGCTCCAGAGGCCTTCCTTGACGAGGTCTTTGAGTAAGTGCTTATTAACGATGATGAATTCACCTGAAAGCACGCGACGTGTGTAAATATTGGATGTATATGGCTCAAAACATTCGTTGTTGCCAAGAATTTGTGCAGTAGATGCGGTTGGCATTGGCGCAAGCAACAAACTGTTACGGACACCGTGTTTTTTAACTTCGGCTTTGAGAAGATCCCATTCCCAACGATTGGTCGGCGTTACGCCCCACATATCAAATTGGAAAACACCTTTAGAAACTGGAGAACCTTTGATTGTTTCGTAAGGACCGTCAACTTTTGCTAAGTCTTTAGAGGCAGTCATTGAGGCAAAGTAAATCGTCTCAAATACTTCGCGGTTCAATGCGCGTGCTTCTTCCGACTCAAATGGGAAGCCCATCATGATAAATGCATCGGCTAGGCCTTGAACACCAAGACCAATAGGTCTGTGGCGCATGTTGGAGTTGCGTGCTTCTTCTACCGGGTAGAAGTTGTTGTCGATGATGCGGTTGAGGTTGAGGGTTGCTTGGTAGGTAACTTCGAAAAGTTTATCGTGGTCAAAAGTACCTTCTTCCGTCACAAACTTTGGCAAAGCCAATGAAGCTAGGTTACATACTGCAACTTCGTCTGGAGCAGTGTACTCGATGATTTCGGTACAAAGGTTGGAAGATTTGATTGTACCAAGGTTTTGCTGATTAGACTTGGCATTTGCCGCGTCTTTGTAAAGCATGTATGGCGTTCCGGTCTCAATTTGAGACTCAAGGATTTTGAACCAAAGGTCTTGTGCCTTGATGGTTTTGCGTCCTTTTCCTTCTTGTTCGTATCTGGTATAAAGCGCTTCGAATTCAGCACTGTGCGTATCAGAAAGACCTGGGCATTCGTGTGGGCACATAAGTGTCCATTCGCCGTTTTCTTTGACGCGCTTCATAAATAAGTCTGGAATCCAGAGCGCATAAAAGAGGTCACGGGCACGTTGCTCTTCTTTACCGTGGTTTTTCTTGAGGTCAAGGAAATCAAAAACATCGGCGTGCCAAGGCTCAATGTAAATGGCAAAAGAACCTTTGCGCTTACCGCCACCTTGGTCTACGTAACGCGCTGTATCGTTGAAAACGCGAAGCATTGGCACGATACCGTTAGAGGTTCCGTTGGTACCTTTGATGTATGATCCTGTTGCGCGGATGTCGTGGATAGACAAACCGATTCCACCAGCGGATTGTGAAATTTGCGCACAAGATTTGAGTGTATCGTAAATACCACCGATGCTATCTTCTTTCATGGTTAACAAGAAGCAAGAAGACATTTGTGGTTTAGGTGTACCTGAGTTGAATAATGTTGGTGTAGCGTGTGTAAACCAACCCTCAGACATGAGGTTGTAAGTTTTGATTGCAGACTGGACATCTTCTTTATGGATACCAACGGCAACACGCATGAGCATTTGTTGTGGTCTTTCAGCGATTTTTCCGTTCAAGCGCATGAGGTAGGAGCGTGTCAAGGTCTTGAAACCGAAGTAATCGTAGCGGAAATCGCGGTCGTAGATGATGCTTGAGTCAAGTAACTCTTTGTTGTTCATGATGATCTCATAGACGTCGTCTGCAAGGAGCGAAGCAGCTTCGTTGGTCTTTGGATCAATGTATTGATACATGTCTTGCATCACTTCAGAGAAGGTCTTTTTGGTTTCTTTGTGAAGGTTAGAAACTGCAATTCGTGAAGCGAGCAATGCGTAGTCTGGGTGGTCGATGGTTTTTGCAGCAGCAACTTCAGCAGCTAGGTTGTCTAGTTCTGTGGTAGTTACGCCATCAAAAATCCCTTCGATGACTTTCATAGCCACTGCTTCGGGTGATACTAGCGGATCAAGCCCATAACACATCTTGATGATGCGGGCAGTGATTTTGTCAAATTTTACGGCTTCTTTTCGGCCGTCTCTTTTTACAACGTACATGTGCTCCTTTAATTTATAGTTAGTTTAGGTTTTTTAGAAATCTTCGTCGAGACTAAAGGTCTGATTTTCTTTGCCGGCCAACACCCCAGCTTTTTGATATTCCCCTACGCGCTTTTCGAAGAAGTTAGTTTTTCCTTGGATTGAAATCATGTCCATGAAGTCAAAAGGATTGGTGGCGTTATAAACGCGCTCATTGCCGAGTTCCACTAAAAGGCGATCTGCAACAAATTCGATGTACTGACCCATGAGGTCGCTGTTCATGCCAATGAGTTTAACAGGTAGCGCATCAGTAACGAATTCTTTTTCGATTTCTACAGCATTGGTAATGATTTCCTGTACTTTTTCTTTTGGAAGTTTATTAACGAGGTGTTTGGTGTAAAGCAAACAAGCGAAATCGCAATGCAAACCTTCGTCTCTTGAAATGAGTTCGTTAGAGAATGACAGGCCAGGCATTAGGCCTCGTTTTTTCAACCAAAAGATAGAACAGAATGAACCAGAGAAAAAGATACCTTCAACAGCAGCGAAAGCCACAAGGCGCTCGGCGTATGATCCTTGATCAATCCAACGGAGTGCCCAGTCTGCTTTTTTGCGAACGCAATCAACGGTGTCGATGGCGTTGAATAAGTAGTTCTTCTCTTGAGTGTCTTTGATGTAGGTGTCAATCAGAAGCGAGTATGTTTCTGAGTGGATGTTTTCCATGGTTACTTGAAAACCATAGAAAAATTTGGCTTCAGTATATTGTACTTCGTTGAGGAAGTGTTCAGCAAGGTTTTCATTGACAATGCCATCTGATGCAGCAAAGAATGCCAAAACGTGCTTGATGAAATGACGTTCGTCATCATTTAATTTATTTTCCCAGTCAATTTGATCAGGAGATAAATCGATTTCTTCTGCTGTCCAAAAGCTGGCCTCGGCTTTTTTGTAAAAGCTCCAGATGTCATCGTGCTGAATGGGAAACAGCACAAAACGACTTTTATTCTCTTCTAGTATAGGTTCGTGTAATGCTTTTTCCATAGAGTTTTGGTTACGGTTTTTCAGACTAAATCAGGGATACAAAATTTGTTAAAATTCGGTCTCGAATCAATTAAAGAAATTAACATTTATTTGAGGTTTTCAACACCAATTTGCGCAATCCTTTCTACATCAACGCTTCCACGGATTTCAACAAGCTTAAGAAAGATATTCACACGTTTTAAAAGCGGGTATTGATAATTTTTCGGAAGAAAATTGACTGTTTGAAACGATAATTTTTGTATGAAAAGAAACCACTTTAAAATTAACAAACTCACCACTGAAATTTCGAATACAATTCAAGCAGTTTTAAACACGTTATTGTTGAATAACTATTCACATGATCAAATACTTTCGCAATCTCAGTTTGGTGCTTAAAAATTATTCAGACGGCCTCGGTCATCTGATTTTTACGAATGTCTGTTTGCATTGCAATAAAGAATTGGTAAGCACAGAAAAATATTTATGCTTCGGATGTTGGGAACAACTCAAACCCACCTATTTTGAAAAAGAAAAAGGGGGAAATCAACTAGAGCGCTTATTTCAGGGTAGGGTTCATATTAAACACGCTTCGGCACTTTATTATTATGGAAAAGGAACAGTAAGTCAGTCACTTATAAGGGCCTTGAAATACGACTTCAAAGCACCACTTGGCATTTTTCTTGGTGAACACATGGCAGTACTATTGAAAGACCACGCGATCACTACTTGTGATTATTTACTTCCAGTACCGATACACCCGAGAAAGAAATTTGCTAGGGGCTATAATCAAAGTGAATTGTTGGCCATCGGACTTTCGAAGCGCTGGCAAAAACCGATACTTCAGCATCTAGTAAAAAAGAAGACCTACACAAAAAGTCAAACACAATTAGACAGATTTGGCCGCTGGGAAAACGTTCAAGATATTTTTAAAGGTCTTGGCACAAATCTTTCAAATGCACATGTTCTAATTGTTGATGATGTCATCACCACCGGTGCCACGCTCGAAGCTTTGGTCAAGGCAATTCGAGATGTCAATCCTCAAATTCAGATAAGTTTGCTTAGCTTCGCATTTACTAATTAAACGAACCTTTGGAACGGATTTTAATCTTTGGCGCGGGCCTTGCAGGCACTTGTTTGGCGCATCAATTAATGCGCCGAGGGCAACATGTTCATCTTATTGATTCAGGTGAAAATCATTCAAGTAGCATTGCGGCGGGCATGGTTAATCCCATGGTATTCAGAAGGATGAATAAGTCATGGCGTCTTGATGAGTTTTTGCCAGAGGCGCAAGCATTTTATCAGGAGATTAGCCAAGAAATTGGTGAAGAACTTTACCACCCAATAGTGATTCGTCGTTTTTTTTCTTCCCTACAAGAAAGACAAATGTGGGAGCAACGTCAAGTACAGATTGAGTACTCGGCGTATTTAAATCCGCTTTCTGAGGAAGACCTGGCGCATCAGGGTGCACACAATTCATTTGGAAGTGGTCGGGTGAAAAATGCTTTTTGGATCAATGCCGCCAAATGGGTAGAAGCGAATGCTGCCTTTTTTCAGCGCAATGGCATGTTGCGCACCGAGGCATTTGACCCTAATTTGTGGAATCCGCAAGCCAAGACATACGGTAATATTACCTACGATAAGGTCATTTTTTGCCTTGGCTATCAACAAAAATCAGAAGCTACTTTTTCGTTCTTGCCTCTTCAACAAACGAAAGGTCAAACCTTAACAATTAAAAGTGAACAGATTCAATCCAAAGAATCATTGAACAGAAAGTGTTTTGTTTTACCGCTTGACAACCAGCATTACAGAGTAGGCGCTACCTACGAATGGAACAATGCAAGCTTGGAAATCACAGAAGCCGGGCGCAACCAATTAATTGAAATGTTGTCAAGTTTAGGCAGCTATGATTACGAAATATTGGAGCAAAAAGCAGGCATTAGACCAACTGTTTTAGACAGGCGCCCTTTAATGGGAGAGCACCCTGAATATCAAGGAGTTTACATCTTTAACGGACTCGGCACCAAAGGATACATGATGGCCCCAACTTTAGCAAAAGAGTTGGCTTCATTTATGCTCGATCAAAAACCATTGCATCCGGAGACGAACATTCAAAGATTTACAGCGATTTAGAGCTTATTTCCGTCTTGTTATATGGCATAGTTTGCTTACTTTTGTTGCCTATGAATCACATCCGCAATTTTTGCATTATTGCCCATATCGATCACGGTAAAAGCACCCTTGCAGACCGCCTTTTACAAACTACCGGAACCATTTCAGATCGAGAAATGCAAGCCCAGGCACTTGACGACATGGATCTTGAACGCGAACGCGGCATTACCATCAAGTCTCATGCGATTCAAATGAATTATAAATTTGAAGGTCAAGAGTATATTCTAAACCTCATCGATACTCCAGGGCACGTTGACTTTTCTTACGAAGTGTCGCGCTCAATCGCAGCATGTGAAGGCGCCTTGCTCATCGTCGATGCCTCGCAAGGAATCGAAGCACAAACTATTTCTAATCTCTATCTTGCTCTTGAGCACGACCTCGAAATCATCCCAATTCTCAATAAAATGGACCTTCCTGGCGCCATGCCTGAAGAAGTATCAGACCAAATTATTGACCTCATTGGTTGCGATCAAGAAGACATCATTCCAGCATCCGGAAAGACCGGATTAGGCGTAGATAAAATTCTCGAAGCTGTTGTTAAGCGCATTCCTGCACCAAAAGGTGACGAAAACGCCCCGCTTCAGGCCATGATTTTTGACTCTGTATTTAATCCATTCCGCGGTATTATTGCTTATTATCGCGTAAAAAACGGGGTGCTTAAAAAAGGACAAAAGGTCCGCTTCCTAAATACCGGCCGCGACTACAACGCCGACGAAGTCGGAATTCTTAAAATGGACCTTTCTCCTAAAAATGAAGTAAGGGCTGGTGATGTTGGCTATATCATTTCAGGAATTAAAGCTGCCAATGAAGTCAAGGTAGGAGACACCATTACTGGGTCAGAAAACCCTTGTGAAACTGCGATCAAAGGATTTGAAGATGTCAAACCGATGGTCTTCGCTGGTATTTATCCAGTCGATACCGAAGACTACGAAGAGTTGCGCTATTCAATGGAAAAGCTACAACTAAACGATTCTTCCCTCGTATTTGAACCAGAGTCTTCTGCTGCACTTGGCTTTGGCTTTCGCTGTGGTTTCTTAGGAATGCTGCACATGGAGATCATCCAAGAACGTCTCGAGCGCGAATTCAACATGACAGTGATCACCACCGTGCCTAACGTGTCGTACAAAGCTTACATGAAGAAAGACCCAGATGAAGTTTTGGTGGTCAATAATCCTTCTGAACTTCCTGATCCATCAGGGATGGACCGCATTGAAGAGCCATACATCAAAGCGCAAGTGATTACCAAAACTGAATATGTAGGTTCTGTAATGACCCTATGTATTGAAAAGCGAGGCGAACTCAAAAATCAAGTTTATCTTACTCAAGACCGCGTTGAAATCACATTTGAAATGCCGCTTGCTGAAATCGTCTTCGATTTCTACGATCGCCTCAAGTCTGTTTCACGAGGTTATGCTTCATTTGACTACCATCCAATTGGCTACCAAGAATCAGATTTAGTAAAAATGGACCTCTTGCTCAACGGCGAGCAGGTCGATGCACTCTCTGCATTAGTGCACCGCAGCAACGCCTTTGATCTGGGTAAGAAAATCTGCATCAAACTCCGAGAACTTATCCCGCGTCAGCAGTTTGAAATTCCAATCCAAGCTGCAATCGGTGCCAAAGTGATTGCCCGAGAAACCATTAAGGCCTTGCGCAAAGATGTAACAGCCAAGTGTTACGGTGGTGATATCACCCGTAAAAGAAAGTTACTTGAAAAACAAAAAGCAGGAAAAAAACGCATGCGTCAAGTTGGCAAGGTAGAAGTGCCACAAGAAGCATTTTTAGCTGTTCTCAAACTCAACGATTAAACCTCTAAACCCAACAATATGAATATTTTAGTAAGTGCGCATTCTGGACTTCGTTGGATTGCATTGATCCTTTTGTTATTGGCAATTTACAATGCCTTCACGGCGAATAATTACGAAAAGAAGCATCGTTTGGTCAACATGTTTGCCATGATTTCACTGCATACCCAATTGTTAATTGGTTTGGCTCTTTATTTCACTTCTGCAAAAGTACAGTTTACGGAAGGTTGGATGAAAGTTGCCATGTATCGCTTCTATGGGATGGAACATTTAATGGGCATGCTTATTGCCATTGTTTTGGTAACAATAGGCCATAGCAAGTCGAAAAAAGCAACAGAGAGCGCTGCCAAGTTTAAGGCCATTAAATTATGGTATGTTTTGGCACTCATTCTTATTTTAGCTTTCATCCCTTGGCCTTTCAGAACAGCATCAGGAGCAGGATGGTTCTAAGAATTCTTACCTTTTTATCTGGATTTTTACTGGTGTTTTCATGTCAAAACACCTCGAGCCATGAGACAACGCAAGCCCAAGAAACGCCAGCCGAAAAAGCAGCAAGTCTCTACTCGATGCATTGTGCGCAGTGCCACGGAGAAGATGGTAAACTCGGATCTAGCGGCGCTAAAGACTTAAGTAAATCACAGCTCACGGATAACGAAATAATCCAAATGATTAAAAAAGGCAAGAATGCGATGCCGCCTATGGAAGCATTGCTTGAAACCCAAGAAAATATAAGCCTTGTTGCTAAACACGTTAAAGGATTGCGCAAATAATGGAAGGCCATGTAACCGTTGATGCCGTAGAAGAACGCTGTGTACTCGTTGGGGTAATTACCTCAGAAGTCACAGAAGAGGTCGCACAAGAACACCTCGATGAACTCGAGTTCTTGGCCGAAACCGCCGGTGCTATTACAGTAGAGAAATTCTTCCAAAAATTGCCCTATCCAAATCCACGTACTTATGTAGGAAGCGGAAAGCTTGAAGAAATCAAGCAGTACATGAAAGCGCTTGACATTGAATTGATCATTTTTGATGATGAATTGAGCCCGTCTCAGCTGCGCAATATTGAAAGAGAATTAGAATGTAAAGTATTGGACCGAACCATTTTAATCCTCGACATTTTCGCGAGTCGTGCCCGAACTTTTCATGCCAAAACACAAGTAGAGTTGGCGCAATTGCAATACATGCTGCCACGCCTTACCCGCATGTGGACCCACCTTGAAAGACAAAAAGGGGGAATCGGTTTGCGTGGTCCGGGAGAGTCTCAGATTGAAACAGACCGCCGAATCATTCAACAGCGCATTGCGTTAATGAAAGAGCGTTTGCGCGAGATTGATAAGCAAATGACCGTTCAAAGAAGCAACCGCGGCCAGTTGGTGCGTGTGGCGCTAGTGGGCTACACCAATGTTGGAAAAAGCACCATCATGAACTTATTGTCAAAGTCTGATGTTTTTGCCGAGAACAAACTATTTGCAACACTAGATACTACGGTCCGCAAGGTTGTGATTGACAACATGCCGCTCTTGCTAACAGACACTGTTGGTTTCATCAGAAAGCTACCGCAACAATTAATGGAATCATTTAAGTCAACGCTTGATGAAGTTCGCGAAGCTGATTTACTAGTCCATGTGCTTGATATTGCACACCCAAATTTTGAAGAGCATTATGAGGTTGTCAATGAAACCCTGAATGAAATTGACAAAACCGAGAAGCCAACGATTATTGTTTTTAACAAAATCGATGCTTACCAACCGCCGCAAGCCGATCTCAATGAGCTCGAGGAAGACATTCGCACACTTGATTCTTTGAAAAAGTCCTGGATGTCCAAGATGGGTAAAACAAAATGCGTCTTTATTTCAGCGACAGATAAACAAAATGTAGAGGAGTTGCGCGAAGTGTTATACCACGAGGTAAAGGAGATTTTTAAAATACGATACCCGTACAATAACTTCCTGTACTAGGACACAAGATCAAGATCTATTTGTCTTTTACGCGTGCTAACTTGATCAATTTTCACTTTAACGCGGTCACCAAACTGAAAAGTGCGCTTTGTTTTGGCACCAACAATTTGGAATTTTTCTTGGTCGAAATAAAAGCGGTCGCCTGGAATTGCCATCATTGGGACCATCCCCTCACAATAAATATCATCCATCCGAACAAACATGCCGTGTTCAGCAATTCCTGAAATGGTCCCTTCAAAAACTTCACCAACAAAATCGTGTGCAAATACAGATTGAAAGTACTTTGTTGATTCGCGCTCTGCTTCTGCAGCTTTGCGTTCATTCTTTGAGATTCTTTGACAGATAGCACCTAATTCAGCACCGTATTTATGCTTTTTGGTGGTGAGGTCTTCTTGTAAAATGCGATGCACTACTAAATCGGCATAACGGCGAATAGGCGAGGTGAAATGTGTGTAATGTTTGAATGCCAGGCCGTAATGGCCAATATTTAAGGTGTCGTAACTGGCTTTTGCCATGGAGCGAATGGCCATTGATTGCACCAAAGAGAATTCGTTTTCACCTCTTATTTCTTCGAACAATTCGTTGAGATTTTTGGCGATGTTGAGCGGATCATGGATGTCTACTTTATGGCCAAATTTTTCGATGAAAACAGCAAAAAGTTGCATCTTAGATGGATCCGGTGTGTCGTGTACTCGGTAAATCATAGGGAAATTCTCTTCGCCTTTTTTTCTAGGGGAGAGCCTTTCAGCCACTTTTCTGTTGGCAAGTAACATGAACTCTTCAATGAGTTTATGAGCGTCTTTGGACGTTTTAATTACCACGCCGGTTGGATTTCCGTTTTCGTCAAGTTTGAAACGTTGTTCTTCGGATTCAATACTTAGCGCACCATCTTTGAGCCGTTTACTTCTGTATTGCTTAGCGAGGGTATCTAGTTTTCTGAGTTCGGTAGCATGATCTCCATCTTTACCTTCAAGAATTTCTTGTGCTTCTTCATAAGTAAATCGTCGGTCTGAATGAATCACTGTTTTTCCAAACCATTCTCGGAGTATTTTACCTTTTTCATCGATTTCAAAAACGGCAGAAAATGCAAATTTATCTTCATGAGGGCGCAAAGAACAAGCTAAGTTACTGAGCTGTTCGGGCAGCATGGGGACGACTCTGTCAACTAAATACACAGAGTTAGAACGCAACAGTGCTTCTTGATCCATAGCAGATCCTGGGCGAACATAATGGCTTACATCTGCGATATGCACACCAACTTCAATGTTCCCATTTTCAAGTGTTTCAAATGAGATGGCGTCGTCAAAATCTTTGGCGTCGAAGGGGTCAATAGTAAAAGTAAGAATTGGACGGAAATCGCGGCGTTGGGCCACTTCTTTTGGATCAAGTTCAAGCCCAACTTGTTCTGCTTCAAGCATCACTGCATCAGGAAATACCGGATTAATGCCTTGATTGTATAAAATCGAGAGCATTTCGGTTTCGTTGTTACCCGATTTACCAAGCCTGACAAGTACTTCGCCATAAGGCTTATTGGCAGATTGCGGCCATACTGTAATCTTGACAAGCGCCTTTTCACCGTGTTGAGCACCATTTAGCTTTTCTGTGGGAATTTTAATTTCAATTCCTGAACGGGCATTATCTGGCACCATGAGGGCGTCATTTTGACGTATCTGGATGGTTCCTACGAACTGAATGCGTTCTCTTTCAGTAACTTGTGTAATAGCACCTTCGTCACGGCTAGGGCCTTTTTTAAAAACCCGCACTTTTACTTTGTCGCCATTTAGTGCTTGGCCAATATTGCTGGGAGATATATAGATGTCTTTTTCGTGCCCTTCAACCGTAACAAATCCGGCGCCTTTTTGCGTTACGGAAATGGTTCCTTCTAGTGGATGGTTTGCTTCTCCTAATTTGAAGGTGTGATGATTGATCCTTTGGATGGCTTTTTTTGAGGCCAACACAGATAGTGAGTCAAAGACGACTTGTCTGGAACGAGGATCTCGGGCATCGAGAAGAGTTGCAATTTGTTTGTGGGTGAGCTCGACTCCGGGGTTTTGCTCAAAAACACGCATAACGAGACTGGTGATGCCAGCTTTCTTACGGGGTGCTTCGTTGGGGGTGTGTTTGGGTTTACGTTTGGACATTAGTGTCTGACAACGAGTTTGCGTGTAATGGATTTGGAACCAGGGGCTTCAAAAACCAAAAAATAAACGCCACTGTTGAGGTCACTTACATTTAGCTTGCGATTTCCGTAGAGTACTTCTCGAGAAATGATATTACCCAAGGCATCCATCATTTTAAGTTGCAGCTGCTCTGATCCGGTAAATTGAATATTCACGTATTCTGTGGAAGGGTTCGGTGCTACAGTGATACTGATTTCTTCTTTAACTACCGGTTTAATACTCGCAGTGTAGTCAACGATGAGGTCTACTGAGTCGAGCATTGAGAGCCCGTTGGTAGTGATATAATAGCGATAGTGGGCTTGGCCGTAAGCATTGTCTTCGGGGTCAGTGGTAATTTTAAGCTTCGCATATTCTGTAGGCAACAATGCAACAGCACCTTGGTTAGCTGGGGTGGTCCAAGGATTAGAATTCATTTGAGAAGAGGAATAACAGGTGCCTCCGAAAGGATCAGTAGCATGGCCCCAACAAAGTTGTTCGTTCCAGTTGTTAGGAATGATAAGCTTTTTGCGAGAAACACGCCAATTGACATTTTGTCCAGTCTCGTTGATTACGTGAAACTGTATGTCGAAAGCGGCGCCACTAGTGACTGCTACACTGTGTGCTTGACCTGAAATATCGGCAGTTTGACCATCAAGATGAATAACAATACCATCTTGAGACAAAGCAAAAAGACTTACTGATAAGAAAAGAGAGAGAAATAAAGCCTTCATGTAAAATTCGTATTTGTTCAAAAATAAGGTTTTCATCGCAGTATACAAAATTTAAGCCATTTTTTCCATCGCGGCTTTTTTTATACTTTTGAAAGCGGCAAGGTATTTGTCTAGAACTCAAAAATTCAAACATGAAAAACATTCTATTTTCTCTAATTGCAGCCTTTCTAACCACTCAAGCAACTGCTCAGGACACTCAGATTGAAACCACACCCGCCAAAAAAGTACCAGCAGTGAAGCTAGTAGACATGAAAGGTAAGGCTGTAAATACGGCAGAATTAACTGCCAATGGGCCAGTTATTATTAGTTTTTGGGCAACTTGGTGTGCACCCTGCAAGAAAGAACTCAACACCGTACATGAGCTTTATGCGGATTGGGTTGAAGAAACTGGTGTAACCCTGGTTGCAGTTGCTATTGATGATGAAAAAACAAAAAGTCAAGTACCAGTTTATGTGAATGGAAAAGCATGGGATTACGTCGTATTGATGGATCCCAATTGGGACTTCAAAAGAGCCATGGGCGTCAATAATGTGCCACATACTTTTCTAGTCGATAAAGACGGTAATATTGTTTATTCTCACAATAATTACGCGCCAGGTGATGAAGAAAAATTGTACCAAGAATTGCTCAAATTGAGCGGAAAATAAGCGCATGAAATACTTTCTTACACTCCTAGGGTTTACCTGTTTTTGCAATATTGTACAGGCCCAAGGCAATATTACTGGAAACATGGAAACCACCTTCCAGTATCTCAATGAAGACACTGTCATTAATGCCAAACAACCCGTTCAAAAGGGCTTGTTAAATTCTTACATGAATGTGTTCTATACACAAGGCAATTTCAAGGCAGGCATGCGTCTCGAATCATATCTACCAAGAATACAAGGATATCCGAATCGCTTTGATGGCACAGGTATCGGAATGCGTTATGTGGGTTATCAGAATGATTTTGTTGACGTTACATTAGGCACTTTTTATGAGCAATTTGGATCGGGACTTGCCTTGCGTACTTATGAAGACCGTAACTTGGGCTATGACAATCTTTTGGATGGTGTTCGCGTCATTGTTCGACCAGGGAAGGGCTGGGTATTAAAAGGAGTTTATGGCACTCAGCGCTTATCTTTCCAACAAGGACAAATTGTGCACGGCGCCGGATTAGTTAGAGGAGTTGATGGTGAGTTTCACCTCAACGAAGGGATTCAATCCATGAAAAATTCGGCATTAGATGTCGTTTTAGGTGCTTCGTTTGTAAGTAAATTTCAGGAAGATGACAACCCTGATTGGATACTCCCTCAAAATGTGGGTGCTTATGGCGGCCGTGTCAAATTGAGCTACAAAAATTTCTACGCAGATGCCGAATACATACAAAAAGAACAAGACCCTTCCTCTGACAACCAATACATATATAACAACGGGCACGCCGCGATCTTTAACTTGCGCTATACTCAAAAAGGACTAGGAATTTTGATTTCTGGAAAATCGGTAGATAACATGAGTTTCCGCTCAGACCGCACCAAAGATTTACAAGATTTATTGATCAACTTCTTACCTTCTTTAAACAAGACCCACACTTACAATTTAGTGGCTACACTTTATCCATACGCTACACAACCAATGGGAGAAGTAGCTTATCAAGCAGATGTACTTTATACCTTCAAAAAGGGTTCTCAATTAGGTGGAAAGTACGGAACTACTATTAGTTTAAACTATTCAACAACTTACCGCCCTCAACAAACGCTTGATGGCATAGACCTCAATGATTCATCTCGAGTGGTTTATCATACCCGACCGTTTGATTTGAGTGATAGTTTATATTGGCAAGACATCAACTTTAATGTGACCAAAAAATTCAATAAAAAGTGGAGCGGTATCTTCAGTTATTACGATATCAAAATCAATAATGATGTTGTAAAGGTTAGTGATGCCAAAGGAATCATTCACGCAAGAATCGCTGTTTTGGAGGGCACTTATAAAATCAATACACACCATGCGTTGCGCTGGGAACTTCAAGGGATGTGGGTTGCAAAAAATAAAGACGGACTCAATGATAAAGGTAATTGGGCAACGGCATTGGTAGAATATACCATTTCTCCGGGATGGTTTTTCTCAGCCATGAACCAGTATAATTATGGAAATATAGATGCGTCAAAACGTGTCAATTACCCTATTATTACTTGTGGTTACATCAAAGATGCCACACGCATAACCGTTTCTTATGGCCGTCAACGTGCCGGATTATTTTGTGTCGGAGGAGTTTGCCGACCTGTTCCGGCCAATAATGGCTTAATGATCAACTTAACGCATAGTTTTTAATATGAAAATCAGCGCTATATTTCTCGCCTTCACCATCTCTTTAGGGATGTTTTTCTTGCCATCTTGCGATCGCATTTCGAACCCTTATCCACCTGTTGTAAATCTCGAGTTAGATACAACACTCTATCCTGGAAATTGGTCTAACTATGTCGCTAATGAGTGGCCGACTTTTACGCAAAACACCAATACGAATCGCAATATCCTAATTGAGGATTTTACTGGTCATAAGTGTATATTTTGCCCAGCAGCGGCAGACCTGGCGCATCAATTGCATGAGGCCAACCCGAACCGAGTATATGTCGCCTCTATTCACGCTGGTGTAGATGGTATAGGTGATTTTCAGACGGTAGATGCAGAATACACACTTGATTTTACGAATCCAGATGGCCTCGCAATTGGAACATGGTTTGGCCAAAACGATGGTGGCTTTATAGGCAATCCGCGCGGGCCAGTTAGTAGGGTTTCTAACGGCGGAGTTATTTTTCAAAGCCCGGGTCAGTGGTCTTCCATGACGAGTACGCTTTTGACTGAGAATAATTTGAAAGTCAATCTTCAATCAGCGTTGAACTATTATCCATCTACAAAAGGCGCCTTTTTGCACGTTGAAATTGATAAAATTGATCCGACCCTGACCAACGAATTGGGCATCGTTGCTTACGTTTTAGAAGATTCACTGGTTGGTGATCAAAAAATGTCGGACAACACGCACAATTACAACTATGTGCACCGCGATATCCATCGCAAAAACCTCAACAATATGCCGTTTGGACGACCGCTCACTGCAGCAGACTTGAACAACGGAAAATATTATGTGAACTATAGCTTTGTGGTGCCAAATCAACTTGATGGCAATTACAACGCAGAAAACATGCACGTCTTGATTTATGTTTATGACATGTCTACTTTGGAAATCTATCAAGTAATCAAGCAGAAAATACAATAATGGCATTGCGTCAACAACTCATACAAAAATTAGAACAAAGGCTGTCTCCTCAACAGATTCAGTTGATGAAGTTGTTGCAGGTGCCAACCATGGAACTCGACCAACGCATCAAGCAGGAGCTCGAAGAAAACCCTGCCTTAGAAGAAGGTCAAGACCTTGAAGACGACGACTACGATAATCAAGAAGATGATTACGATGATCAAGATGACAACGACGAATTTGATTTGTCCGATTATCTAGATGACGACATCGCAGATTACAAAACACAAGCAAATAATCAGTCTCGAGACGAAGAGGAACGTGTGATTCCGTTATCCGGAGAACAAAGCTTTCAAGAACGACTGATTGAACAATTACATTTGCTTTACCTCGACGAAAAACAATTCGTCATTGCCAATTTAATTGTAGGTAACCTCGATGAATCAGGTTATCTCAACCGTGCAATTGATGCAATTGTTGATGATTTGGCGTTTTCGATGAGCATTGACGCCTCCGAAAAAGAGGTAGAAGGAGTGCTAGCTTTGGTGCAGGAATTAGAACCTGCAGGTGTTGGAGCAAGAAACCTTCAAGAGTGCTTATTGCTTCAGTTGCAGCGCAAGCAAGACGGGGATATCGTCAAGTTTACTGCCCTTAAGATCGTCGAAAAGTACTTTGAAGAGTTTACCAAAAAGCATTATGAAAGGATTGCAAAAAAATTAGAAATCGAGGATCATGATTTGAAAGAAGCCATCGACGAAATTTTACGCTGTAATCCAAAGCCGGGCGGCTCAATGCGCGATGCTGCGAAGAGTTACCAGCAAATAGTTCCTGATTTTACGCTATTTGAACACGAGGGTCGTTTAGAGTTGAGTTTAAATAGCCGTAACGCTCCGGATCTGAAAGTGAACAGAGACTACGAAAACATGTTGCGCAGTTATGCGGAAGGAGCTAAAAACTCCAAATCGGATAAAGAGGCTTTCCAATTTGTCAAACAAAAACTAGACGGCGCAAAATGGTTCATTGATGCGATTAAACAACGTCAGCAAACGCTTTTGCTTACTATGGGCGCAATTCTTGAATACCAAGAAGCTTATTTTTTAAGTGGTGATGAAACCAAACTCAAACCAATGATTTTGAAAGATATCGCCGATATGGTCGAGCTAGACATTTCAACAGTTTCTAGGGTAGCCAATTCGAAATATGTGCAAACAAATTACGGAATTTTCTCGTTAAAGTATTTCTTTTCAGAGTCTTTGTCAACGGACTCAGGCGAAGAGGTTTCAACCAGAGAGGTCAAGAAAATTTTGTCCGATGCCATTGAAGCCGAAGACAAGCACAATCCACTCACCGATGAAAAATTGATGGATTTATTAAAAGAAAAAGGTTACAATATTGCCAGAAGAACTGTAGCAAAATACCGTGAACAATTACAAATTCCTGTGGCAAGGATGCGCAAAGAACTATGAGGATACTATCACATTTATTTTCTTGGGTTTTTCTACCCTTATTTATGCCTACCTATGGTATTTTGATCAGTTTATTTGCACCGGCCATCAGCACGCAATACAGCATGAGTTCCTTGTATTATGCCCCACTTCCAACCAAATGGGCGCTTTTTACAATCTTCTTCATGTTCAGTGTGGTAGCACCTGGTATTTCATTTATTTTACTACATCGTTTCAAAGTCATCAGTACAATCGATATTGAGCAACAAGGAGAAAGAGGTCTACCGCTGATCATTATGTTGATTTATTCTCTTGTTTTGTTTTTTTTACTTTCATACAAAGCAGGAGATGCTTATCTACCCAGATACTACTATGCCCTACCGTTGTCGGGCGTTGCTATTACAAGTCTTTTTTTATTGATCAATCGATGGATTAAAATTTCATTACACGCTGCCGGTGCCGGAATTCTCGTTGGATTCTTAGCAGTTTATACTGCCTCGCAAACTGACTTCACTCTTTGGTGGTTAATTGGTTCGATAATTGCTGCTGGTCTTACGATGTCAGCAAGACTTTATCTAAAAAAACACCGTCAAATTGAAGTGTACACTGGATTTGTGCTGGCCACTTTGATCACAGCGGGCTTACATCTTTATTTAATTCAAATCGGATGAAAAGATTACTTGTTTTATTTGCAGTTATAGGTCTTTTAGCTGCTTGTTCGGATTTAGAAAAAGAACAACAAATCAAACGCGTTCAACAAGAGCAAAAAAAACTTGCTCAACTTACTAGGAAATTAGAAGATAAGCGCATACAAGATATCTCAACTTTCAAAGTAAATACCATGCAAACAGAGCTTAAAATCAAGCAGAATTTGTATTTGGACACGATCAATTTGGAGTTAGCCCAGCAGCTAGACGCCTTTAAAGTAATGCGTAGATCGATTAAGCCTTTGATGAAGCAATACCATAAAATCAAAGCGGGGATCCGAGAAGAAAAAGCTGTATTGAAGTCATTGAGTCAGGATATCCAACAGGGCCGTGGCGAGCGCCAACGCTACGATGAATTCATTCAATTTGAACACAATAAAGTTGAACAATTAGCCGCATTAACCACGGACTTCGAAAGGGCAAAAACGCAATTCTTTAATGATTACCAGCGCTTGTATCCGCCTGTCAATGCATTGGCTAATCAATTGGTAGAAAAAGCTTCGCGACGCCGATGAAATATTTGCTTGTCATTTTCTGTATAACATTTGGACTTCCGTTGTTTGCACAGAACAACTCTGACTTACAATTAGCGCAATACTATTTCAATAATTCAGAATTTGACAAGGCTCTCATTTATTATCAAAAACTCTACGAAACAGATCAAAGCAAGGCCATCTTTACGCCATACTTTACCTGTTTGCGCGCCCAAAAGGATGATAAAACTGCGGAAAAAGTCCTCAAAAAGCAAATCAATTTAAATAAGCAAGATTACGACGTACGCTTGCTTGCGGGTAGTTTTTACGAAGAACTTAACGAAACAGTAAAAGCTAAAAAAATATACGACGACATTTTAAATGAATTAGGCCCAAATCCGGGTCAAATTATAGCGGTATATCAGGCGTTTGCATCAAAGGGCAAACTGGACTACGCCAAAAAAACCTTAGATCAAGGTAAAAAATTAGCTCCGTTCTACCCATTTAACTTTCAGTTTGCAGATTTGTACGCTCTAATGGGCGATAAGCGACAGATGCTTTTATCTTATTTAGAGTATCTGGGTCAGCAACCAGGAATTATTGATGCCATTGAGCAGGCGGTTGGATCGCGCATGGATCTCTCTAATGCGAATGGTCCAGATTTTATCTTGGCTAAAGAAGTCTTGCTGCAACAGGTTCAGCAGGCGAATGCCCCAATTGTGTACAGTCAAATGCTCATTTGGTTATTCGTCCAAAATCGAGATTTCACTGGAGCGGTAACACAGGTTATTGCCTTAGACAAGCGTTCGAAAGGCGAGGGCCGTGAAGTCCTTGAAATGGGTCATATTTGTGTGGAGAACGCCATATTTGACCAAGCAAAACGCTGTTATCAATATGTGCTAGATTTGGGAACTGATAGGCCTAACTTTTACGAAGCACAACTTGCTTTGCTCAATGCCCGTTTTCAGCAAATCACGCTGTTTAGATCTTTTACAGCAGAAGAAATCACACAAAGCATTCTAGATTTTGAAGCGGCCTTGCAGCGCATAGGAAAAGGCAAAGTGAGTTTTCAACTCTCTTTACAGCTGGCTGAAATTCGTGCATTTTATGCAGGGCAAGCTAAAAAGGCTATTGAAGAATTACAAGTGCTGAGCCAATTGCCTGGCTTGACAGATATGCAACGGGCACAAACAAAAATGTTATTGGCCGATATCTATGTGCTAGATGGCGATATTTGGGAGGCTTCTTTGCTATACATGCAAATTGATAACGATTTCAAATTTGAAACAATTGGCAGTGAAGCTAAATTTAAAAATGCAAAGATCTTCTATTACGATGGTGAATTTGAGTTTGCACAGGCCCAACTAAATGTATTAAAGGAGTCTACCTCAAAGTTTATTTCTAACGATGCTATCCAATTGGCAGTCTTTATCACTGACAACTATGGTTTGGATAGCAATTATCAAGTGATGTTGTGGTTTGCTACTGCTGATCGCATGATTGCCCAACATCATTACGATTCGGCGTTTGTTCTCTTTGATAGCATACAAACCCAGTTTCCTTATCATGCGCTTGCCGATGATATTTTGTACCGAAAAGCCCAAGCTTTGGAGCAACGAGGAGAATGGCAAAAGGCCTTAGGCTATTATGCGGACCTACTCAAACTTCATGGTAAAGATATTTTAGCAGATGATGCTTTATTTCGAACAGCAGAAATCTTAGAATTACGCTTATTAGAAAAAGAAGCCGCAGTTGAGGCCTACAAGAAGCTTTTACTAGAGTACAAAAGTAGTTTGTATGGTGCAGAAGCAAGAAAGCGCATCCGCCTGATCAGAGGGGATACGCTTTCTGAAAGTGATGAACTCTAAATATTAAAGATTCGGCATTTCTCTGGTGAATGCAGGAATTCCTGTTACATCCATACCTGTGATTAATAAGTGAATATCGTGCGTGCCTTCATAGGTAACAACAGACTCTAGGTTTGCCATATGGCGCATCATAGAGTATTCGCTTGTTATTCCCATTCCGCCATGTATTTGTCTGGCTTCCCGAGCGATGTTTAATGCGATTTCAACGTTATTTCTTTTTGCCATCGAAATTTGAGCCGAAGTAGCACGGCCTTCATTGCGCAATTGACCAAGTCTGAAGGTGAGTAACTGTGCTTTTGTGATTTCAGTAATCATTTCAGCGAGTTTCTTTTGGATCAATTGGAAGCTGCCGATTGGCACGTTAAACTGAGTGCGCTCCTTGGAATAACGCAAAGCTTGGTCATAGCAATCCATGGCAGCGCCGAGTGCACCCCAAGCAATACCAAAGCGCGCTGAGTCAAGGCAGCTCAATGGAGCGCCAAGACCAGAACGACCTGGTAAAATATTTGATTTTGGAACTTTTACGTTGTCAAAAATAAGCTCGCCTGTTGCAGAGGCGCGCAGGGAAAGTTTCCCGTGCATTTCTGGTGTTGAAAAACCTTCCATGCCACGCTCCACAACTAAACCGTGAATGCGTCCGCTCTCGTCTTTAGCCCAAACAACGGCAATTTGTGCGAATGGTGCATTTGAAATCCACATTTTAGCTCCGTTCAAAATGACGTGATCACCTGCATCTTTGAAATTGGTAATCATGCCACCTGGGTTGGAACCAAAATCTGGTTCGGTAAGACCAAAGCAGCCCATCATTTCGCCTGTGGCTAATTTTGGCAAGTATTTTTGTTTTTGTTCTTCAGAACCATATTTCCAAATAGGATACATCACAAGAGATGACTGTACAGAAGCCGTTGAGCGCAAACCTGAGTCACAGCGTTCGAGTTCTTGCATGATAAGGCCATAAGAAATTTGGTCAAGACCAGGACCTCCATATTCTTCTGGGATATAAGGCCCAAAAGCACCGATTTCTCCGAGACCACTTAAAATGTGCATCGGAAAAGTTGCCTTCTCGTAGTGCTCGTCGATGATTGGAGATACTTCTTTTTTGACCCAAGCTCTGGCTGCGTCACGGACTAGTTTGTGCTCGTCAGAGAGCAAGTCGTCCATGTTGTAGTAATCGGGGTGTTGGTATTGATCAGTTTTCATGATTGATGTTTGGCACAAAAGTAAGCAATAATCTGCGCAGCTGTAGCATCAGAATTTGAATTATTTTTGTGTTCTGAAAACTGCTCATGCAATCATTTGAATTAATAGAAAGAGGTTCTCAATTAAATAGTTATCTACTATTTATTTCGTTACTATCATTAGCATTTATAGCTTATGCTAGACTGAGCACCCCTAATGCTGTAAATTTGTCGTGGCGCCGATTTTGGAAAACTAGTCGTGTTGAGAGCTTTGGATTTGATGACGAAAAGATGCGTCCACAGACTCAGGTGCTTTTTTTCATTAATTTTTATCTGTCCTTGAATCTTTGTGTATACCTGTTTATAGCTGAGTATTACAATAGATTAGAAGCGCTTGTTATTAGTTTGATCGTAGTTGCTTCATGGGTGTTATTTCAAAGTTTGGTTTACCGTCTTGTTTTGTTTCTAGTTGGCCAATGGAAATGGACTACTGCATTTGCTGAGGTTAACAGACAAGTATGGTCATTTACAGGCTTGCTTTTTTTGGCATTGGCTTTTTTATGGACGATTAATGGGCAGTCCAACAACCTGATTAACAATGTGTTTATCTTTTGTTCATTGTTGGTTTATTTTTGGCGAATTTTCAAATCTTGGCGCATTGCTCAACAAGCAAATTTGGAATGGTATTATTTAATTTTGTACCTTTGCGCCTTGGAAATCCTGCCTATGCTTTTAGTATGGCGCTGGTTTATAAGCTAAAACATAATTAATACTTGCAAATTGGCCATTAAAACCATTCTTGTTTCTCAGCCAAAACCCGAGGGTGACAAATCACCTTATTTTGATTTAGCTGATAAATATAAACTCAAAATAGATTTCCGTCCTTTCATCAAGGTTGAAGGAGTCGATGCGAAAGAATTCAGAGCCCAAAAAATAGATATCAGTGAGCACACGGCCGTAATCCTAACTTCAAAAGTAGCCGTAGACCACTTCTTCAGAATGTCTGAGGCTATTCGCTTTGAAGTTCCGGATACCATGAAATATTTTTGTATTACCGAAGCCGTTGCGCTTTATCTGCAGAAATACGTTACATACCGCAAACGTAAAATCTTTTTTGGCAAGCAAACTATCGAGGAGCTAGCTGAACTCATGAAAAAACAAAAAGGCGAAAAGTTCTTATTGCCTTGTACAGACATACTTAGAGATAACATTCCGCTTACTTTAGAAAAGTACAATATTCCTTTTTCCAAAGCGATTCTCTATAAAACAGTTGCTGCCGATCTCTCTGACCTAGAAGACGTGTATTACGATATGTTGGTTTTCTTCAGTCCGGGAGGAATAGAATCTTTGTTCAAAAACTTCCCAGATTTCAAGCAAAACACAACTGCCATAGCAGCTTTTGGCCCAACAACCGCTAATGCGGTTTTAAAAAATAACTTGCGCCTCGATGTACATGCGCCTCATCCGAAAGCACCTTCAATGGTAGGGGCAATTGAGTTATTTATCAAAGAGCAACTCAAGAAAAAATAGCCTTCAAGCTTAGTTTTCCTTATTTCGCTTTTTTCCTTGAACGGATTTTCTTTATATTTACACAAACTTAAATTTTAACGCATGAAAAAACTATTATTCTCAGCTGCGATGTTACTTGCAGGTGTTAGTGCAAATGCGCAGCTAGCCCCAGGAAGCGTTGCTCCAAACTTTACCGTGACTGCTTACCAGTCTTGGTTGTCTACTGCTGGTACTACTAGCAATGGTTCATACACTTTGTACGACTACCTTGACCAAGGATACACTGTATTCTTAGATGTCTCTGCAACTTGGTGTGGTCCATGCTGGAACTACCACCTTTCTGGTGCATTAGAAGATGTTTATGCTGCGCACGGCCCAGCTGGTGCTCCAGGTGTATCTGCTTCAACTACAGATGACGTTATGGTAATCTGGATCGAAGGTGACGGCTCTACTGCCGATGCAACGATGTTAGATGGTTCTGGTGCTATCGGTAACTGGATTGAACCAACTGCTGGTAACCAAGTACAATTCCCAATGGCAAACCCAGCTTCTGCTGCGGCAAACCAAATCAACAACGATTACAACATCGCTTATTTCCCAACAATCTACCGCATTTGCCCTAACCGCATCATCGAAGAGGTAGGTCAATTAGACGGTACAGAATTGTATGCTACGGTTTCAGCATGTCCTCCACCAGCATCTGCTCCTGCTGATGTTGCTGCTTTGGGCTACACTGGTGCTTTGGTACACTGTGAAGGTGCTTACACACCATCTGTACAAATCCAAAACAACGGTACATCTGCTTTAACTGCTGCAACTGTAACTATTACTCAAGGCGGTACTACAGTTTCTACAGGTACTTACAGCGGTAACTTAGCTACTTACGGTGTTGCCAACGTAACTTGTACACCAATTGCTAACTTTACTGGTGGTGCACTAACTGTAACGGTTACAACTGCTGGTGATGCTTCAGCTGCAAACAACGGTGTTAACGCGACAGTAGCTGCTGCTGCTAACGCAGTTTCACAATATGTTACTGTAAACATCACTACTGACTACTACGCTTCTGAAACAGCTTGGACTATCAAAAACAGTGCTGGTGCAACTGTAGCACAAGGTGGTGGTAACTGGAATGACATGACAACAGGTCAAGCTGGTCAAACAGTTCAAGCTCCAGTTCTTGTAACTTTGAACCCTAGCCAATGTTATACTTTTGAAATCACTGACTCATACGGTGACGGTATCTGCTGTTCTTACGGTAACGGTGCTTTCTCATTAGTAGATGCTAACGGTACTACAATCGCTTCAGGTGGTGAATTTGCATCAGTTGATACACGTGCTTTCAAAACAGGGGCTTTAGGAATGGACGAAATGGCAACAATCGCTATGAACGTTTATCCTAACCCAGCTTCTTCTGAAGTAAACGTATCTTTCGAAGCTACAAACAATGATTACGCAGTTGCATTAATGGATCTTCAAGGTCGCGTTATCGCTGCTAAAAACATGACTAACCTTAATGGTACACAAGTTGTTTCTTTCTCAACTGAAAATGTTGCTAAAGGAAGCTACATCGTTACTATTACTGTAGAAGGTCTGACAACTACTAAAAATGTTGTGATCAAATAATTTCTTTCAAAAGAAATAGAGAAACGCCCTCCAACGAGGGCGTTTTTTTTTGACCTTTGTTTATGTTTATTCCCCTTGCAGACGAATTTCAAAACCAAGCACTTCCGCTGCGCTTTACTTTCCCATTTTACTATGATCTTCATCCCTTGGCAGCTCATGCTGCTCAATGCCTGCAAGCACAATTAGTAACCACAGATTACGGCCACGATTTCGGGCTTGATCGGACAGAAAGAAGAGGTGCAATCGGGAAAATGTTTGGCGTATTGGTTGTTCAAGATGGCAATGGGCAATTGGGGTATTTGGCTGCATTTTCCGGAAAACTAGGTAATTCAAATGATCATTTGGGTTTTGTGCCTCCAGTATTTGACTTGCTCGAAGCGCAGGGTTTTTTCCGTCGCGAAGAAATAGAAATCAATGAGCTAACGCTTGCTATTGAAAAATTAGAATCAGCAACTGAACTGAATACACTGAATGAATCCCTGCAAAACTTAGAGAAATATTGGGAAGACAAATTAGCTGAAGTTTTACAAAATAACAAGCGCGCCAAAGCCCTTCGGGCCGAGCTGCGCGCCACGTATATTGGCAATGAACAAGGATTTTTGGAACGATCTGAAGAACTAGCCAAGCAAAGTATGCACGAAAGCAGATTGCTCAAGGAATACAAGAAAACAGCTAGCTCCGAGTTGGACAAGTTAAAGCTCAAAATTAAAAAGGCGAAGCAAGAAATAGATGAACTTCGGCTCCAACGCGCCACACATTCTGCAGATTTACAACGCCGTATTTTTGAGCGTTATACTTTTTTAAATGCTAAGGGAGAGGCAAAAAATGTACTCGAACTTTTCGCGGGTTCGCCTCCGGCTGGTGCGGGAGAATGTGCAGCCCCGAAATTATTGCAATATGCTTTTTTACATCAATTAAAGCCCATTTGCATGGCGGAATTTTGGTGGGGAATGTCACCCGATTCTGAGGTGCGCATTCATGGGCACTTTTATCCTGCGTGTAAAAGTAAATGCGAACCCATTTTAGGCCATATGCTGCAAGGACTCGACGTTGATCCAAATCCAATTACCGCGATTCACCCTGCCAAAGAATTAGAGGTTATTTATGAGGACGAATGGATTGTAGCAATTAACAAAAGCCCCGAGTACTTATCTGTCCCGGGTAAAAATCCTCAGCCAAATTGTTTAGAGGATCTTAAGAAGAGATTTCCAAACGCCGACGGCCCCTTACTGGTGCACCGACTCGATATGTCTACATCTGGTATTATGTTGGCAGCCAAAACAAAGTTGATGCACCAAAGGCTACAACGACAGTTTGTATTGAGAAAAGTTCAAAAAGCATATATAGCAATTTTGGACGGTAATCTCCATCAAAAGGAGGGAGAAATCAAGCTGCCTTTGAGGGTTGACCTAGATGATCGTCCAAGGCAGTTGGTGTGCTTTGAACACGGAAGTTTTGCACATACTACTTATCGAGTACTTTCTTCGGAAAAGGGTCAAACCAGAATTTTACTCCATCCAAAAACTGGTCGAACACATCAGTTAAGGGTGCATGCAGCCCACCATCAAGGGCTCAACTGCCCAATAAAAGGAGATGATTTGTATGGTAAAAAAGCCGATCGACTTTATCTGCATGCTACTCAGTTAGGATTTTATCATCCTGAACATAATACGTGGATGGAACTTCGATGTGAGCCTGAATTTTAAGTGCGCGGTTCTTGCCAATCACCATATTCTTGAATGAGCCCTACAAGGGCTTCAACCGCTTCTGCTTCATTGATATTGCGGCGCACAATCTCTTTTTCTTTATAGAGATTAATTTTCCCAGGGCCTGTTCCAACATAACCGTAATCTGCATCGGCCATTTCACCTGGGCCATTGACGATACAGCCCATGATACCAATCTTAATTCCTTTAAGGTGGGAAGTGCGTTGTCTAATTTTGGCTGTGGTTTCTTGCAAATCAAAAAGTGTTCGGCCGCATGAAGGACAAGAAATGTATTCGGTTTTAGAAATACGTGTTCTTGTTGCTTGTAGGATACCAAAAGCTGTTGAATTAATATATTGAGCACCAAGGTTAGCATTCAGCCAAATGCCATCTCCGAAGCCATCTATAAAAATGGCCCCTGCGTCTGCTCCAGCGTAAAGCTGGAATGTTTCTAGCTCATCAGTGTTGTACTGGTATGACAATATGACTGGATTAGCGCAACCCTTTTCTTGTAGTTCTAGAAAAAATCGACGGAACAGCTGAGTTTTATTATCGTGACGTGCGTTTAGAATCACGATTGCTTTTGGGAATTTAGAGAAATTAGTTGGAAGAGCTTCATCAGCTTCTAACGGAATAAAACATTCTTGTTTAGCATCGATTTCATGTAGTTGATCGGTCAAGACTAGTGGGTAGTATCCGGCTTTATTTTGGTATTCAGCTCTCCAAAGGTCGTAATTAACGATGATGCCGAGCGTTCCAGGAACTTCAAAATCAAGCACATTGTCTCCGATGTATACGTAATCTGCCGCTTGGTCTTGAATGTTCCATTTGTCAAGTGGAATACTGTATTGGTAGCCAAATCCAAAGAAATGTGCTTGCTTAATATCAGAGATATGCGAGAGATCGGCTAAAACAACAGGAACATTTTTTCCACCAATATTATGAATGCCCGTAGTGCTTCTTTTGTTGTAACTAAAAGGGTCGTATTGAAGTGTTGTTGTTGGAACAGAAAAGTTTAAAGGTTGATAGGCGTCGTATTTCGCAATTAATTTTTGAGCAACGGGAATTTCTGCTTCTGGGGCTTCAGTAAGTGATACCCTGATGGTATCTCCCAGGCCATCCTCCAAAAGTGCACCAATGCCTACGGCAGACTTGATGCGTCCGTCTTCGCCATCACCAGCTTCGGTTACGCCAAGGTGTAATGGGTAAATAGTGCCGCGTTCAAGCATTTTTGCCATCAGTAAGCGATAAGCCTGAACCATTACTAACGTGTTACTTGCTTTCATGGAGATGACCAGTTGGTCAAAATCATGTTTTTCGCATATTCTAATGAATTCAAGCGCAGATTCAACCATGCCTTCAGGAGTATCGCCATATCGACTTAAAATTCTATCAGATAACGAACCGTGATTCGTGCCAATTCTCATGGCAGTCCCGTGTTCTTTACAAAGAAGAACTAGTGGCGTAAATTTTTCTTCAATACGTTTGAGTTCAGCTTCGTAACTTGCATCTGTAAATTCAATTTCTTCGAATTTCTTTTTGTCTGCGTAGTTTCCTGGATTAACCCGAACTTTTTCAACAATTTTTGCAGCGATTTCTGCTGCATTTGGCGTGAAGTGAATATCGGCAACAAGAGGTGTGTTGTATCCTCTTTTGGCCAATTCTTCTTTGATGTTTTTAAGGTTTTCAGCTTCGTTTTTACTTGGCGCTGTGATCCTAACAAGTTCACAGCCAGCATCAATCATCCGAATTGATTGTTCTACTGACCCCTCCGTATCCATTGTATCGGTGGTGGTCATGGATTGTACACGAATGGGATTGTGTCCGCCCAAACTAAGGGTTCCGATTTGAACTTCTTTGGTAGTTACGCGTGTGCGTTTCCATGGGTCAAGACAATAGCGCTGCATTTGTTTTTTTTAGTCTAACAAAGGTAAGGAATCAATTGTTTGTGCGTTCTTTGTGAGAATTATTGCTTTTGCAAGATTTTTAGCTATTTTCAAACGCCCGTCATAGCCATAATGCTCAGTTGTCCAATTCTGATCACTGAAGTCAAGACCGTTAAGTAGTTCTAAATTATCTACGACAGTTACTCCTTTTTTGGAGCCATAACGATTCAATAAAAAATCACGATTATAGCGCATGATTTGAACCAGAACGGGCCCTACTAAATTTCTGGCATATTCGGTGTTTTCAGCTAATAAATTCAGATACAATTTTATGTTGTTCTTCTGACAATAGGCAACAATTTCGTCGAAGTCTTGAACTCGCGGATTTTCAGGTGTAATTTGAAAGGCATAAGACTTTATGTAGTGACATGCAAGTTCTATTTTTTCTAAATCCCAAGAGCCATCAGGCTTTAAATAACCACCATTTGCCATTGCGTCATCCCATTGTCGAACTGTTGAATACGGAACTTCGAAAGGAAAATCAAATCGAAGCGTTTCCCATTCGTGAAGCCTTTCTTTGTTTCTTATTTCAGGTGTTTTATGATCAAATGAATTGAGCGCTAAGAGAAATCGATTCATCAGCGCCGGATAAGGTTTAATGAGAACTACGCCTGATTGTAAAGCACTTTCAAGCTCTGAATAACGCCAATCGGCATCGAATGATCTTAAATTTAGTGTAACGATGATTGCCTTTGTTTGATTTGGGCACATATTTTTAATCCACTCTTTATAGATACCAGCATGTGTTGCAGGTTTATTCACTGCTGCAACTCGGGTATCATGAAGAAGGTCATTAACGATTTCGGAAATATTTTTTTTAACCACATCGGTATCTCTGACGGTCATATTTGAAGATTCACCAAAGTATATGATATCAGCGTGCTTTTGCTGTTTCCATAATTCTAAAATTTCGGGGCTGTACTGTTGGAGGTCGCGCTCGAAAAAATATGATTTGTAAAATTGATTCATAAGCACACATCCAATAGTGAGTGCGAAAAACCGAAATAAAAGTTTCTTACTCATCAGAATTGAAAATAAATAAATGTAAATTTCTGAGTGCCGGAGAAAAACAACAGGATAAAGATCAAGAAGAAATAGATTCCCCAGCGTTGCATAACAGATAGCTCATCTACAACCAAATCAAAGCGCTTTTTACGGTAAAAAAGATCTAAAACGAACATCAATGCCAATGCCAACAATGGGGTCCATAAATTGACCTGCTGTGTTCCGAATGAACTGAAACTAAATAAGACACCTAGGATATCTTTGGCAATCGTAAAATTAGGCGCCCTGAAAAAGACCCATGCAATACTTACAAATACAAATGTGATGATTGCATTAGTATATTTCTTAACAGGTTTTTCAAGGATAATATAAAAGCCATGTAACAATCCCCAAATGATAAAAGTCCAATTAGCCCCATGCCATAGCCCGCTAATTCCAAACACAAGCAAAGTGTTGAGCATCCATCGCGCGTATTTTACTTTATTTCCCCCAAGAGAAATATACAGGTAATCACGGAACCAAGTACTTAAAGAAATATGCCACCGTCGCCAAAACTCACTAATGTTTTCAGCAAAATAGGGGGTTTTAAAATTATCCATGATATTGATACCTAGTAATCTGGCGCTGCCTTGTGCGATCAGTGAGTATCCAAAAAAATCTGCATAAATCTGAAATGAAAAGCATAAAAGTGCAATGGCAATTTGCCAACTATTATATGATAATGGAGCGCTATAAATCTCGTTAACAAAAGGCGCAAGGTTATCTGCAACAACCATTTTAACGACAAAACCCAACAGGACTAATCGGAAGCCAGCGCTTAAATTTTGATATTGCAACGTTTGTTTTTTGCGTAATTCTTCACCAAGAGATGCATAGCGTTCTATTGGCCCGGCAACCATTTGAGGAAAAAACAGGACATAATTTGCAAAATAACCTAAATGTTTTTCTGCTTGTTGTTGCCCGCGGTAAACTTCGATGGTATAACTCATCGATTGAAAAGTATGAAAGGAAAGTCCAATGGGTAAAATGATACCAAGATCGTAGTGCTTGAATTCTTTTCCGATTAGGGCAAATAGCTCAATTAGGGTTTGGTTAGCAAAGCCAAAATATTTGTAAAACGCTAATATGCCAATATTAGCCAATAAACTAAGAATCAATAAGCGTTTTCGCGCTAACCCTTGTTTCTTTTCCATCCAAAGCGCAGCAAAGTAATCAATGCAAATAATGGCAAAGAGTACGAGAATATATTTAGGGATAAAAGCCATATAAAACAAACAGCTACTCACAAAAAGCAAGATCCAACGCAAACGATGAGGTAGAAAGTAATAGCCAATAACAACAATTGGCAAGAAAAAAATATAGTCGATAGAATTAAACAGCATATAACTTGAACTGATGAAAGATAATTAAAAAACTCAACGCAAACAAAGCTTGTCTTACTTTGCATTCTTTAGTCTAAAATGGTAAGGAATCAATTGTTTGTGCGTTCTTTGTGAGAAAGGATTTAAAATGATGATACGTTGGCTGTTTTTTTCGATTTTGTTTATGTGCATTGTCGCCTGTCAAGAAAATGGCCAAACAAAAACCCATTCAAAAATTAAAGCACAAAAGTTTGCTAAAAATAATGAGCAGAATTTGAGCTCCAAAGCTCAAACTCCAATTAAAATAAAACCAAAGGAGGAAAAAGAACTATTTTCATGCGTTCTTATCTTACCAGAACCAGTAGATCCGGACCCCTATGACCCCTATGACCCCTATGCACCTATTGAACCACTCGATCCGCCTGGTTATATCAGTGAGCCAATAGACGTTTTATTGCCGCCTACAAGTCCAAAATCTATACGTGATAGCATTGTCAATTTTCCTGCAACTGCTGCATTTTATGGTAGCAATGTCAATGATTTCAATAAATATGTTGATTCGAAAATAGCAGGAACTGCAGTGTTTCAATACCTCAATGAAATAGGCGCCGAAGGGAGAATTTATGTACGGTTGTTAATTGATATCAATGGAAAAATTAGGGCAATAGATTTTTTGAAATTCACTACAAAAGATCTCGAAATTTTGAGAAGCCCCTTGCAACAAATCTTAGTTTCAATGCCTCATTGGTCGCCAGCAAAAAACGAACAAGGACAAGCAGTCGTTTCGGAGTTAACACTACCGATTCGCATACCGCTATTTGAATAATAGCTACTATCTTTATTACATGAAAAGTTTTTGGAAGCAGCTAGATCTTAGACTTCAAATTATTTTAACGCTTTCCGTTTTAAGTATTCTTTATGCTTTTTGGCAGCACTTCACCAGCGATATTTTACCTATACATGAATGTAGAAAGTCTGATTCCCTGACTCAAGCTATTCAGTACATGCGTGGTGCAAATTTCTTAGAGCCGCAAACCAATTATATTTCTCCTTCAGGAAACCGCAATGCTGCTGCCGAATTCCCGATTATATATTATCTGCTTGGTCAAATTTGGAAAATTACAGGTTATCAGCTCTGGATATCTAAGTTGATGAGTCTTGCAATTCTAGTTACAGCAATTACTTCCTTGCACCGTTTATTATTTTGGTTTTTTGGCACCAAACAAAAAGCCCTGCTATTTTCCGCAATCATTTTTAGTGCACCTGTTCTGATTTATTATTCAGATACAGTATTGCCAAATGTTTATTCTTTTTCTTTTTTACTATTAGCCACAAGTGCCTGTTTTGCTTATTTGCAGCACAGAAACTGGAAAAACTTTCTTTCCTTTTCGCTTTTTTTAAGCTTGGCGATTTTAATTAAAGTCACGGCACTCATCGCTGTTTTGGCCTTTGTTGGTGCTTTGTTCTTCCACGTGCTTTTTACTAATAGTTGGAAGCAGTATTTGACAGACAAACGATTTTATTGGCTTTCTTTAAGCGGCATCTTGGCATTATTAGCTAGCTTGTTATGGTATAGGTACGCCATATGGTATAATGCGTTTTACGAATCAACTATTTTCTCTACTACAATCAGGCCAATTTGGGAGGTAAGCCTCGAGGAACAAATTCGAATCGTCAATTTGGTCCTCACTGAACATGTGAAAGAATTATACCATCAGCTGATATTAATACCTCTGACTATCATAGCATTTTGGGCACTTTTTAAAAAACAAATTCCGACCTATTTGCGTTGGTTGATTGTCATCAGTTTTATCGGGCTATTTTCTTATTTCATTTTGTGGTTTTGGGTTTTTGATTTCCATGATTACTATTTAATTGAAATATTGTTTGTACCACTCATATTGATGGCTATTTATATGAAATATGGCTTTCTATTTGTGCCGTCTAAACGCTGGCGAAAGAGAATTGGGCTGCTTGGATTGTTGCTTATTTTTTTAAACGCCATATCATACACCCAAGTAGTTGCGGGAAATCATAATGTAATTGTCAAACACACCCCATTATCCTCTTTCTTTCTCAAAGACATCAGAACCTGGTTCTATTTCAATCATGGAGAAACTCTTGGCCAGCTCCAAGCACAAAAGCAAATGATTCAACGATTTATTAGCCCTTCTGATACTGTTTTTTGTTTTTCTGATCCGTATCCAAACGTGCATCTAACTGCAATCGATAGAATTGGATATAGCAATTACAGCCTTTTTAGAGACCAACCTTTTGTGCCACAAATCCATGGCTTGATCAACCAAGGAGCGAGCAAACTATTGGTACTAAAACAAGATACAGCCCATGTAGACATCAAACCATTTTTGGTGCACCAGCTTTATGCGTCTGGTAATGTGCTAATCTATGACTTAAGGCCTTTTAGAAAATAGAGGAAGGGCAACTACAAAACAACTACCCTTGCCAGCTTCAGAATGAAAATGGATGTGGCCGTTGTGTTTTTCCAAAATTTGTTTCACGACATTTAGTCCAATTCCAGAACCAGAAGATTTTGTCGTAAAGTAAGGTGTAAAGATCTTTTCCTTTGTGGCATCATTGATACCGATTCCGTTGTCTTTGACCTCAAGGATAACTTCTTTAGCATCCGAAAATAAAGCAATTTCAATTTTTGGTTGCAAAGTCGTTTGAGTGGCTTGTAAAGCGTTGGTGATCAGGTTATTTAAAATTTGACCCAACATCTTTTTATCGGCCAATACTTGAAATTTAGAACCTGTGCATTTCAAATCAATGACAGAATTATTTTCAAATAGCGGTAAGGTATTGATGATCAGTTGCTTTAGATCTATTGGTTCAAATTCTGGCTCCGGTAACTTAGCAAATTGTGCAAATTCATTGGCCATTGCCGCAAGTCCGTCAATTTGCACGATGAGTGAAGGAAGTGCTTTTTTGGCTTGTTCTAGGGTATCTGGATGCCCATTCTCAAGATTACGCAATAAATGTTGTATGCTCAACTTCATTGGCGTTAATGGATTTTTAATTTCGTGGGCAATTTGTTGCGCAAGGTCGCGCCAAGCACTTTCACGCTCACTTCTGGCCAATTTTAAAGCAGCGGTTTCTAATTCTATAAGTTTCTCGTTATAGGACTGAACAATGGCCCCGATTTCATCTTTATTTTGATAAGAGATACGCTGGTTTTTCTTTCCAAATTCTATGTTTTTAACTGATTTAGCCACTAATTGTAGCGGCCCGATGAGCCAGTTACTGACAATAAGTGCAATAAAAACGGATAGGGCCAAGAGTAAAATAAAAACATTAACCGCGGACTTCAAAAACTCTTCAATCTGTTGCTCATAAGCTTGTTGTTGGCCAAACAACTGTAAATTGATAAAACCAAGCAGGTCTCTTTTTTCATTCATCAAAGGAAGATAGGCGCTTCGGTATTTTAAATTTCCAATTTGCTCTTGGTGCGAGAAATAACTGTTTTTATTCCCAATTAACGCATCCATGGCTGTTGCATCCATGTGCTCACCTACGAGTCCAAACGCAAATAATTTTGGCCTTGACGATGAAATTAGAAAACCATCAGCATCGTAAATAAATAGGTCAGTATTAAAAACCGTAGATAACTTGGCAGTTTTCGCTTCTAATTCAAATCCAATTTTGTCTACATCCAAGGTATCAAGTTGCCCAAGTTGGTTATTGAGTTCAATTTTGACAGCATGCAGTTTTTCTTTTAACGCTTGTTGCGCATAGGAATCGAACTGTTGACCAATGAAAATAGAGCTACCTAGGCCGTATAGAAACAAGGAAATGACAAGGATAACTAGAAAAGCAATTTGAATTTTAAGAGATAAACTCCAGGCTTTTCCAATGAGAAAACCTTGCCCGCTGATCATGTTCAAAGCGATGGTTAGCGCACCCCAAAAAACGAAAATAAAGGCAAAACTGGTAATCAGGTTGAGCCAAGTACTCTTTTTAGTAGCAATGAAAATAGCAGAATCTGAGCCACTTAGAATGACTGTATGTTCAAATCCTCGAAATTCAAAAAAGGATTTTTGAAGTATTTTTTTAGGAAATGAGCTAAGGGTATTCGGAAAATTGAAATCGCCGGTTTGATGAATAAGACGCCCCTCGGCGTATTTACCGATTGAATATTGTTCCAAACTTTTTGAAATACCAGCTTGATCAGAAATGAGTAGTCGTGGGAAGCCCATTTCTTCAGGTATGCGCTTCGATATGAGTGTGAGGCAGAGTATTTTTTGATTTTTGAGTGGCAGCAATATGATATAGCTCAGTCCTTGTTCTTCATGGGGCATGAAAAAAATATACTCTTCAATTTCTGAGGGAAGTCCATGCATGCTTACCAATTCAGAAAGTTTGGCATAGCGCAACGTATCGTTGCCAAAGCAAGGTCGATGTTGTGAGTCAAAAAGATCGGATTCAATTTCAAAGCCATCCCATACACCTTGGAAAAATTTTTGGTTCAATATGTGCTCAAAACTCACCTTCGTCATTTGATTTTTTAGACTGTCAAAGTCGGCAAGTAACCAATTCTCTTTTTGTATTTCAGGTAAAATTTGTGAGAAGGATAATTCGAGATTAATATTCCTTTCTAAGGCAAGTTGTTGTGCAAATAAACGTCTATTCTCGATTTCATTTTGTTTGACAATTTTTTGTAAATGAAGACTTAGAAAAAATGATACCAAGCTCAACGTGAGCAATTGCCGACTCAATCTAAACCACGAAAATTCAGTGTTTTTTCCAAATAGAAAATTCAAACAAATAGTGAAAATTGGGAGTAGGTTAAACCAGGTAGTGTCAAAGAGAAACAGCAATACAAATGGGCTGATTACGAGCCCGAGCAGAAGGCCTCGGTGCAGGTTATTTTTCTTATCAAACTGATGGCGAAGCGCATGTAAAAGGATCAGTTGAAACTGATAAAAATTCAAGCTAATTAGGGTAAAGAATACGAAGGAACTGAGTCTTAGTTCAAAAATATGCTCAAAGTTTACTGGGATCTTGGAATGCTCAAGAATGAGCCCTAGCTGACCATTTACCCAACTCCAAAAAACGATAGGAAAGAACCAGATTAGGATGTTAAAAACCGCTAGTTTTGTTTTGCTGAAAAACCCAATAATAAATTGAACTGCGAAGCCAACAAACAAGCCGTTGATAACGAATCCGAAAAAATTGGGTGTCCATTCGTCAAAAGCAAAAAAACTTGCCGAAAACCAATCTGAATCTTGTAATTGAAGCGGCCAAATTGCCTCATAAAATATGAGCCGTGCCACCAAAAGCAACACTAATATGATGGAGCTAGCCCAAATATGCCCACGAAAAACATGATGGAGGTTGAAGAGAATCAAAAATAATCCCACAATCAAGAGCAATGGCGCCGCCAAAAGTAATAATGAGGCAGTGTTGTCTGTGGTATTTGGCTTAACATAACAAACTACTTTTCCCATTGCATTATGGATTGCCTCATTGGCATGCCCGTTGGATAACACCTGGAATTGATGTGCCCAAAATACTGGGTTTCCCCCTTTCAGATAATCATTTTGTAGTTCGTAGGTATTTTGCAAACAAAAACTAATACAACAGCTCAGGCTGTCATCAAAATGTGTTGTAGTAAAGTACCAGCCATTTTTAAGTTTAACGAGACCGTTCGCCGGAAATAGATCACTTTTGTATCTGCCTACCGGCATTTGATTGTTACGCCAACCAAACAGACGCTCACCATCGTAAATATGATAATAAAATTCTGGAGAATGCGTTAGTTTTTTATTGGCTTTTATTTGTGCCAGAAGCTGCTTTGCTTCGGTTTGTGCGCGCCCTTCGAGTTCTAAAAATTGCTCTTGAATTGCTGCTTTCTGAAATTGATTGATCGAACTCGAACCGAGTATAAAGAGTGCACAGAAAATCAAACCTGAACCAAAGTAGCTTAGTTTCCAATTTTGAAAATGGAGGTTTTTTATTTTCATTGAACAAAGCGCGCAGGCAACAAGTTACGCAGTTCTTGAGTCAAAAGCAAAAAGTCTTCCTCTGAGCGGTGATCGTTTCGATAAATAAAATGGGCAGCGTCTTTATAGGGCTCGATGAATTGTTGGTAACACGGCAATACGTGGTTGTCCCATTGATAGATGATTTCAGAGCGTTTGTAGCCGCGTGTTTCTTGATCGCGATAAATACGGCGGTCTAGTTGAATGGCGTGGTCTACATCGACGTAAATACTGAAGTCAAGTTGTTGGAAAACACTTGGATAATGTAAGGTGAATAAACCTTCGACAATGATGATATCGCTGGGCTGAATAGTGAGTAATACACTTTTATTGCCCTGAACATTGAAAAAATATTCTTTGACTTCAATAGGATTGCCTGCAATTAGTGCTGTTAAATCTGCACTCAATTTTTCCTGATCTAGGGCAGTTGGCAAGTCAAAATTTACAATTCCATTGGCGTCTTTGCTTTGTTTTTCTATCGGTAAATAGTAGTTGTCCATAGAAAAAACCGAAGAACTGCATCCTTCCAAAGATTCTGAAATGCGCTTGAGAAGGGTTGTTTTACCAGCCCCGCTCCCACCACAAATACCAATAACAAATGGCTTAGACATAAGACAAAGATACAACTTGTACTGCAGTTTTTTCGTCATAATACAGGCCCTTTCAATCAAAAAGTGCTACTTTCGAATTCAAGTACCAAATGCTGTTCTTATGAAACTATTTTACTCCTTATTTTTTCTCTTCTCCACCACAATACTACTCGCTCAAATTCAAGGAAACGGTGGCTTACCCATTAGTAACAAACAAGCACTTGATCAGAAAACCATTCAAGAGTGGTCATTTAGCCAACCAAACATTGCTGCCTTACAAGCTGAAGACGCCCAAACAGACGAACTAGGAATTGCTCCCTGGCGATTTGGATTCAATAATTATACCAATATCAACACCACAAATGCCGGTACTTGGTATGAGTTGCCAAATGGTGCTAAACTTTGGATGCTGAAGGTGAAATGCCATGGCGCTTTAACCGTTAATCTCACTTTTGAGCAGACAAATATTCCTGAAGGAAATCAACTCTTTACTTACAACCCAAGTAAAGACTTTATTTTAGGGGCCTTTACGCAACAACATATTTATGATGGGCAACTCGGAACTGAACTAATTCCGGGTGAAGAAGCCGTTTTGGAGTATTATGTTGCTCCTCAAAACCCTACAGGACACATCCAGATCGGTGTCGTGACACACGGATACCGAACAGCCAATGAATTCATTGAGAAAGCATTCGGTAGTTCAGGAAGTTGCAACATGAATGTCAATTGCAATGATGGCTTGCCATGGACACAGCAACGCAATAGTGCCGTTATGTTAGTATCTGGAAGCAGCGGTTTTTGCTCTGGCGCACTGATCAATAACACACTAAACGACGGAAAACCATACGTACTTACCGCCAACCATTGCTACAGCAATCCAGCAAACTGGATTTTCCGTTTCAATTGGCAAGCTACTGGTTGCAATAATCCGGCATCATCCCCAACGTTTCAATCTTTAAGTGGTGCTGTGCTCAGGGCACGCCGTACGCCTTCTGATTTTTGTTTGGTAGAAATCACGGGTGGCTTAGTCAATGGCAGCGTTCCACTAGACTACAATCCTTATTTTTCGGGCTGGGACAACTCCGGTACCATTCCTACTTCTACTGTTTCTATTCATCATCCATCAGGTGATATCAAAAAAATCTCCTTCGATGACAATTCTCCAAGTATCTCACAAGGGATGGGTTCAACAGAAGCTAATTCAACTTGGACTGTTCAATGGGATAGAAATACCACAACAGAAGGCGGTTCTTCGGGTTCTCCTTTATTTGATCAAAATCACAGAATTATCGGACAATTATGGGGCGGCGGCGCTTCTTGTCAAAATCAAACGGCCCCAGATTACTACGGCCGCGTAGCAAACTCATGGGAGCCAACAGGTAGCAACAGTACAAATCAGCTTAAATTTTGGCTAGATCCAAATGCGTCGGGGGCTGCATTTATTGATGGCTTTGATCCAAACAATACAACTGTCGTTGCGTTAGATGCGGCGTTGTCGGCTCCTCAGCTAACGGCTTTGGCTCTTTGCGGGACAAATTATTTGCCTTCGGTGTCGATCATGAACATTGGAACAACACCGATTACCAGCGCCCAGATTTCATACCAGATTGATAACGGAACAGCACAACAATATAATTGGTCAGGAACCCTTGCGCAATGGCAGGCCCAAACCATTAACCTACCTCAAATTCAACTTGCTCCGGGTGCGCATTCTTTTAGTGCAACTGTCACTAATCCAAATCAGGCCCAAGATGAAAACCCAAATAATAATACTGCAGCAGTAAACCTCACTATTCAAGCAATTCCTGAAACTATTGATTCAATTCATGTTACACTATTAACTGATGATTATGCGAGTGAAACCTATTTGGCATTGCTCAATTCTAATGGAGTCGTTGTTTGGTCTGAAGGAAATGAAAATGTTGCGGGTAATTTCGGAACAGGAGTTTTTCCTGCGCCAAACGATGCTACCAATCCATTACAAGATAACACCACTTATGATTTTACAGTTCCAATGGTAGCAACCGATTGTTATACATTAGTGATTTATGATTTTTATGGTGACGGTATGGGCGCTTCGCAATGGGGCGGTACAGATGGTGAATTAACAGTTACTGATCACAATAGCAATGTCATCTTTACCTTAACAAATGCTGACTTCGGGGACAGCACTTATGTCGTTATAAAAAATATAGATGATGCAGGCTATACAGAACTTGATTTTGGTTGGAAAATTGCACCAAACCCAGCTCAAACAACTTTAGAGATCAATTGGTCAGTAAACGAGCAAGTAGAAATCGAAATTGTCGATATGTTTGGAAAGGTTGTATTAGCGCAGGGCCATCATGGAATTTCGTGTAAAATGAATGTGGCTGCGCTAAATGCGGGGGCCTATATCCTTCGTTTCAAACGCGCTAATGGTCAGGTTCTTCAACAGAAACTCATTAAGAATTAGTTTCGCACATGAGTGGCATATACTTGCACATTCCATTTTGTCGCAAGCGTTGTACTTATTGTGATTTTCATTTTTCTACCACTTTTGAATCCTACAGAAGTGCTTTGTTGGAAGCTTTAAGGCTTGAAATACAACTTAGGGCTCCAGAACTTCAGGGAACGGTACAAACTGTTTATTTTGGTGGAGGAACACCTAGTTTACTAAGTACTGATGAGCTCTCTGAGCTTCTTGCAGTTTTATGTGCAAATTATGCATTGGATAGCCACGTAGAAATCACCCTAGAAGCAAACCCCGAGGACATCAACGAAACCAACCTGATTGCGTGGCGGCAATTAGGAATTAACCGTTTGAGCATTGGCATTCAGACACTGTCAGACCAAACGCTTAGTTGGATGAATCGGGCACACGGGGTGCAAGATGCACTCTTTGCGGTGAAGTTGGCGCAAAACATCGGGTTTGATAACATCAGTGTGGACCTCATTTACGGCTTGCCTAATTTAGACCTTCCACAGTGGGAACAAACCATTGAGGAGGTTCTGAATTTAAATGTGCAGCATTTATCTGCATATTGTTTAACGGTAGAACCCAAAACAGCGCTTAATCATTTGGTCCGCAAGAAAAAATTGCAACCTGCAGATGAAACACAACAAAGCGAACAATTTCTGCGCCTACTCGCTTTAGCAAATGACAAGGGTTTTGAGCAGTACGAAATTTCTAATTTCTCGCTTCCCGGCTTTCATTCTCGACACAATTCTAGCTACTGGGCATTCAAGCCATACATCGGCTTGGGCCCCTCCGCTCATTCTTTTGATGGCAGAGTGCGCCGTTGGAATATCAGAAATAATACTGCCTACTTAAAAGGGGTGGGTAAAAATGAAAATTGGTTTGAAGTTGAAAGTCTCAGTGCAAATGAACGCCGAAACGAACAAATACTATTGGGATTGAGAACGAAGTGGGGGCTAGATACAACAAGCTTAACTTCAGGTTGGACCCAAAAAGAAAACGCGCAAATAGAAGAATTTGCGCGTCTTGGTTGGTTAAAATTAGATCAGCAAAAAATCATTTTAACTGATAGCGGTAAATTACATGCCGATGGAATTGCTGCTGAGTTGTTCAGACTCGACTAGCAAAATTCATCATAGGCAGCTTGAAGATTAGCTGCAATCATTTGTGCACTCCCGCCTTCAATGTGGTGTCTTTCAAGAAAGTGAACCAATTTCCCATCCTTAAATAAAGCAATCGATGGTGATGAAGGTGGATAAGGCAAAAAGTACTTTCTGGCTTGTGCAACAGCATCTTGGTCTACACCTGCAAAAACGGTAGTCAATTGCGCTGGTTTTTTGTCGTGTTGAATGGAAAGCTTCACGCCTGGTCTCATGTTGCCGGCGGCGCATCCACAAACTGAATTGACAACAACTAATAGTGTGCCAGTACTTTCGTTAATGGCTTTATCGACCTCATTAGCGGATAATAATTCTTGAAACCCAACATTGGTTAGGTCTTCTTTCATTGGTTGAACAAGTTCTGCTGGATACATATCTTTTTTTTACAAAATTACACAACACCACTCAAAGCAGTGTCACTTTGGTGTCATTTCTTAAGGTAGTATAGTATTGCTTTGCTAGAAATGAGTTTGGAGTTGGAATCGATTTTTTTAATACCTAGTTTTTGACAGAATTTGGGGTTCTTCTGGAGCTGTTTTTGTAAATGAGCTTGAAAACGTTTGGCACTCGAATAGTTCATGGCTTGTTGTACAATGCAAATGATATTGCGGTCGGCAACCCCACTGTATTTAAAAAACGTTGGATATAAAATGCGCTGTTTTCTGTTTGCAGGCTTCAATTGCTGATGATAGGTATCATAACGACAAAGCAGCATATTGGTGTGGTATTCATTGGCACCGCTGAAAGCCAACTTGCGCTCTTTTAATCCTCTGAGAATAGCTGTATAAGCTTTCTGTTGCTTTTGATTTTTTTCGCGGTTTCGATATGCGAATGAGAAATGAGCCTTTAAAAGCGCATAACTATCGTTATCGGCAGCAGCCCATAGGTTAGTTTTGCTGAGCTCAACAAAGTTTTTTACCTGATCTAAGCTATCTGGAACATAGGAAAGACCAATTGGTATTTGTGCAAAGTCTGGATACCTTTCTTGAAAAGGTGTTTTGTCGAGTTGTGCATAGGCGTTTAGGCCGTTCAGCCAAACTAAATCAAAACCCGGATTCCAGGGTTTTTTCTCGATGCGATAACGGATTTGGTGGGTCGTTAGGTTTAAAAATTCAATTTTAATCCCGGATTTTTTTTGCCAGGCACGAAAATAGGTTTGTTGTTTAGGGCTCAGAAAATTACTCGCTATCCGAAGTTCTTTATTGACTTCAGGTTGGGCAACTTCTACCCGACATGCCGCTAATAGGCCACACAAAAAACCAAACAGTAATAATTTATGCACCGGTGAGTTTTTTAATTTCATTGAGCTTTAATAAGGCTTCAACGGGCGTGAGCGCATTGATATCTGTTTGGACAAGTTCGTCGTGAATTTGCTGAAGCACAGGATCATTGAGTGCAAAAAAGCTCAGTTGAACATCCTGTTGAATGTTAGATGTGTCTGGCTTTGACTTCGAACCGACATTTGCATGACTAGCTTCTAAATCTTTCAGAACTGCCTCGGCACGCTTAACGACTGCATTGGGCATCCCGGCAAGTTTGGCTACATGAATTCCAAAAGAGTGCGCAGAACCACCTGGTACTAATTTGCGCAAGAAAAGCACTTGGTTGCCTAGTTCTTTGACACTCACATTAAAGTTGTGTATGCGCTTGAATCTTTTGGCCATTTCGTTGAGCTCGTGATAGTGTGTGGCAAAGAGCGTTTTACATTGAGCTTTAGCGTTTTCATGTAAGTATTCAGCAATTGACCAAGCAATTGAAATGCCATCATAGGTACTGGTTCCGCGGCCGATTTCATCGAGTAAAATAAGGCTCCGTTCAGAAATATTATTGAGGATACTAGCAGTCTCGTTCATTTCAACCATAAATGTCGATTCACCGGAAGAAATATTATCGGAGGCCCCTACGCGTGTGAAGATTTTATCGACGATGCCAATTTGGGCAGAAGTAGCAGGTACAAAACTACCCATTTGAGCCATGAGTACAATGAGTGCAGTCTGTCTTAAAATAGCACTTTTACCACTCATGTTGGGGCCGGTAATCATGATGATTTGCTGACTGTCGTTGTCAAGCATGATGTCGTTGGTGACATAACTTTCACCTATTGGCAAACGTTTTTCAATGACCGGATGCCGCCCCTCTTTGATGTCAATTTGTAAACCCTCATTGAGCTGTGGTTCGCAGTAATTGTTTTGAAGGGCTACTTTCGCGAAAGAATAAAGACAATCGAGCTTGGCAAGTTGTTTTGCGTTGTTTTGAATGGGCCCGATGTAGTCACCCATAGCGAAGACTAACTGCTGATAAATTTGCTGTTCTATGGCAAGGAGTTTCTCTTCGGCTCCGAGTATTTTTTGTTCGTATTCTTTGAGTTCTTCAGTAATATAGCGCTCGGCGGAAACAAGGGTTTGTTTGCGAATCCAGGTTTCGGGCACTTTGTCTTTGTGGGTGTTGCGCACCTCTATGTAATACCCAAAAACATTATTGAAAGCAATTTTTAAACTCGGAATACCCGTAGCGGCTGCTTCTCTTTCTTGAATTTTTTCAAGGTAGTCTTTGCCATTTGTGGAAATTTCACGAAACTCGTCGAGTTGAGTATCTCGACCCAATTTAATTACGGGGCCTTTGCCAATTTGAACGGCAGGTTCTTCGGTAAGATTTGAATCGATGAGTTCAATGAGTGCTTGACAGGCGTCTAAATTTTTCAATAAAGCTTGTAGCCCTTTTTGTGGAAGGTCAACGAGCATTTGTTTGATGGGTTGAATGTGCAGCAGCGTTCTTTTGAGGTGCTGAACTTCTCTTGGGTTGATCCTGCCAACTGCCACCTTTGAGATGAGACGCTCGAGGTCGCCAATTTCTCTGAGGCGGTCATCGAGTTCAGGATGAATTGGAGTAGCAGCTTTCAAGGCTGTTACAATTTCAAGGCGCTCCTCTATAGGCGCCTTATCTTTTAAAGGCAATACTAGCCAGCGTTTCAATAAACGGCCACCCATTGGGGTTTTAGTTTGGTCCAGGATATTGAAAAGTGTAACGGCATTTTCATGCGCAGAATAAATGAGCTCTAGGTTTCTGACGGTAAAACGGTCAAGCCAAACGTGATGATCCGGAGCTATTCTGGCTATGTTTGTAATATGACCTAACTGCTGCTGCTGGTTTTCGGAAAGGTAATGAAAAACAGCCCCTGCAGCGATAATGGCAAGTGCTTGGTCATCGAGCCCAAAACCCTTTAGTGATTGGGTCCCAAAATGTTTGTTGAGTTGTTCTTGAGCGAAATCAGGGCTGAATACCCAATCTTCAATTCTAAAATGAAAAGCATCGTTGCCAAAAAGCTCATGAACTTTGCTCGTTTGACTTTTTGCGAAAATAATTTCAGCAGGTTTAAAGCCACTGATCAGTTTGTCGATATAACTAGCAGGCCCCTGCGCCACTAGAAATTCGCCGGTGGAAATATCTAAAAATGCGCAGCCAATTTCGGCTTTTTCAAGATGAAGGGCGCATAGAAAATTGTTGGTGCGTTGTTCGAGGACTTGATCGTTGAAAGAGACGCCGGGTGTAACCAATTCAGTGACGCCACGCTTCACGATGGTTTTGGTCATTTTAGGGTCTTCGAGTTGGTCACAGATGGCCACGCGCTGCCCTGCGCGCACTAATTTTGGCAAATATGTTTCTAGAGAATGGTGAGGAAAGCCGGCTAATTCCATTTCGGCTGCAGCCCCATTTTTTCTTTTGGTCAAGATGATGCCAAGAATACGGCTTGCTTTGACAGCATCTTCTCCAAATGTTTCATAGAAGTCACCAACCCTAAAAAGCAACATGGCTTCTGGGTGTCGCGCCTTGATTTGATTGTATTGTTTCATCAAAGGCGTTTCGGAGCTTTTCTCTGGTGTGTTTTTTGCCACGTTTCAAATTAGAAGTTAAAGATAGCCGTTTTTCGAGCAGCTTCTGAGGCTACTTTTCCACAATTTTGCAGTATTTTTGAGCTATTCATGAGCGAAAACAGCACAAAAAAACTCAAACTTTGGGAACTCCAACGCCTAGATGAGGCACAATTTAAGGCGCAACCGAAATTTCCGATTATCGTTATACTTGATAGCATTCGTTCGCTAAATAATATCGGCGCTTTTTTTAGAACTGCAGACGCTTTTAATATTGAAGAGATAATTTTATGTGGTATCACTGCCCAACCGCCTCATCGTGAAATTCATAAAACAGCGTTAGGCGCAACAGATACAGTCAAATGGTCCTATGAGGCCGATTTAATGGCAGCGCTAGAGCGAGTTCGGGCTAAAGCTTACCACATTGGGGTAGTGGAACAAGCTGTCCAGACCACTCTTTTACAAGATATTAACGCATTGAAAGCGCCTGGTTTTGCGCTGGTTTTTGGAAATGAGGTGGATGGTGTTGACCAACAGGCGCTAGACCTTGCCGACCATATCATTGAGATACCACAATTTGGCACTAAACATAGCTTAAACGTCAGTGTTTGCGCAGGAATTGTGCTATGGGAATTTGTGAAACGCTATATTTAGTCCGCAAAAAAACTGCGAAGTAAAAAACAGTGTTTTATTCTTCCGCTAATTTCACCCAAAGTAAATCATCTTCTTTAAAAACACTGACCAAATTGTTCTTGGTTAATGTTTTGATCGATGTGTCCCAGAGTTTATTACTGATTTCAAAAGCAGCACGGAGTTCGCCTAGTAGAAGTTGCTTTTCTGACTGTACTTTCTGATATATTTGCTTTTCGGTGTCGTTAAGTACAACTTTGGGTGCCGATTTTTCTGGGCGCATTTGTGGGAAAAATAAGACTTCTTGGATCGAAGCATTATTGGTCAAATACATGATCAGTCGATCCATGCCGATGCCAAGCCCACTTGTTGGGGGCATGCCATATTCCAAAGCGCGCAAGAAATCTTGGTCTATGAACATGGCTTCGTCGTCTCCGCGTTCTTGTAATTTAAGTTGCTCTTCAAAGCGCTCACGTTGATCAATAGGGTCATTGAGTTCAGAATAAGCATTGGCTACCTCTTTACCACAAACCATTAATTCGAAACGTTCAGTAAGACTAGGATCTTCTCGGTGTACTTTACAAAGCGGAGACATTTCTTTCGGATAGTCTGTAATGAAAGTAGGCTGAATATAGTTGCCCTCACATTTTCCACCAAAAATTTCGTCGATGAGCTTTCCTTTGCCCATGGTTTCGTCGACCTCGAGCCCCATAGATCGGGCAGCAGTGCGCAATTCTTCTTCCGATTTTCCTGCGATATCAAAGCCGGTAAAATCAATGATGGATTGGCGCATCGTAACGCGATTGTAGGGTGCTTTGAAATCAATGGTGTGTTCTCCAAACTGGGCAATAGTGCTGCCATTTACAGCTATGGCACAATGCTCTAGCAATTGTTCGGTGAAGTCCATCATCCAGTTGTAGTCTTTGTAGGCTACATAGATTTCCATGGCGGTAAACTCTGGATTGTGGGTGCGGTCCATTCCTTCGTTTCTAAAATTTTTAGAAAACTCGTATACACCGTCAAAGCCACCCACAATGAGTCTTTTTAGATAAAGCTCATTGGCAATGCGCATGTAAAGCGGAATGTCAAGTGCGTTGTGATGAGTAATGAATGGTCTGGCTGAAGCACCACCCGGAATGGCTTGCAAAATTGGGGTTTCAACTTCCATGTAACCTTCGCGATTGAAGAACTCACGCATGGCGTTAAATAGTTTCGTTCTTTTGACAAAAACGTCTTTTACATGTCGATTAACGACCATATCCACATAGCGTTGTCTGTAGCGCAATTCGGGGTCAGTGAAGGCATCATGGACGACACCGGCTGCATCAGTTTTGGGTAAGGGAAGCGGGCGCAAGGACTTACTTAACAAAGAAAATTCAGTAACATTGACAGAGATTTCTCCGACTTGCGTTTTAAATACCTGTCCTTTGATTCCGATGAAATCACCGAGGTCAAGTAATTTTTTGAAAACGTCGTTATAAAGGGTTTTGTCGTCTCCGGGACAGATTTCGTCGCGGTTGAAATAAACTTGAATTCGGCCCGATGCATCTTGAATTTCAGCGAAAGAAGCTTTACCCATAATGCGTTGAGACAGCATTCTTCCGGCCAAACAAACCTGTTTACCATCTTCGAACTTTTCTTTGATGTCAGCTGCAAATGCATCTACTGGGTAGAGCGCTGCAGGATATGGATCAATACCTAACTCACGAAGCTTGTGTAGCGATTCGCGTCTTTGGATTTCTTGTTCAGAAAGTTCGGGGTGGCTCATGACTAAAAAATTTCAGCCACAAAGATAGGACTAAAATTTCCCTTTCGCTAAAATTCCGGTAGTCGAATAGCCGTCTACAAAAGGAATTGTTTGTACTAGACCGCCATATGACTTGACTAAATCTGCACCAACGATATAATCTTTGGCCGTTGTATCGGTTTGGTTGGCGTTGTAATCGGCACCTTTGAGCAGCACGTCTGGCTTCAAAGTTTCGATAATTTCTAAAGGAGTGTGTTGTTCAAAAAATACAACGGCATCAATAAAACTGAGTGCAGCCAATACTTGTGCTCTTGCCATTTCCGGATTTATTGGCCGATTTGGTGCTTTGTCTAGAGCTTTAACAGACGCATCTGTATTTATAGCAACGATGAGGTGTTGGGCGGTATCTGCTGCCTGAGCCAAATAACTCACATGGCCTAAATGCAGAATGTCAAAACACCCATTGGTAAACGCGACTTTTTCGCCTTTAAGTGCCCAAACATTTCTTAAGCGCAGGGCGTCTTCCCAGTTGAGAATTTTGTGATGTAGGTTGGCAAGTCTCTTACTCATTGAGTTTTAAGAGAGCAAGTTAGTTTGTTCGTTAGGAAAAACCAAAGATGGTTTGAAATTTTTTGCTTCTTCGAAATCCATCATGGCATAACTAATAATGATGATGATATCGTTGATTGCAACTCTTCGTGCTGCGGGGCCATTTAAGCAAATCATGCCGGAAGCGCGGTCACCTTTGATGACATAGGTTTCAAAACGCTCGCCGTTATTGATATTGACAATTTGGACCTTTTCTCCTTCGATGAGGTTTGCAGCTTCCATGAGGGCTTCATCAATGGTGATACTACCGATATAGTTGAGGTCGGCTTGTGTCACTCTGACACGATGAATTTTCGATTTTAAGACGTCGATGTACATAATAAATAGCGGCGCAAAATTAAGGCAATTTAACGGATTCGCACAACATATTGTCAATGAGTCTTACTTCTCCACAAAAAGCGGCTACACAACAGAGTTGAATTTGTTGCCAGGACTGACATATTTTTAAGCTTCTTGGATCGACAATTTCTAGGTAATCAATCATCAAACCAGCTTCTTCAATAATTTGAATGGCTTGGTTACGCACGGCGTCAATAGGTAGTTTTCCTGCATTTTCTTTGATAAGAGTCAAAGCTTTGAAAATTGAGAGTGCATTGTTGCGCTCATTGGCAGACAGCCTTAAGTTGCGGCTGCTCATCGCCAAACCATCGGGATCTCTTTTTGTTGGGCAAGCAATAATTTCAATACCAAACTGATAATGTTCATTTAATTTGCGGATCACAGCTAACTGCTGAAAATCTTTTTCTCCAAAATAGGCCCGATCAGGTGCAATAAGTGCAAATAAATGATGGACTACATGAACTACTCCGTCAAAATGACCAGGCCTTTTGGCACCTTCTAAAACAGTACCAATTTCTCCTAGCTGCATCGGTTCAAACGCTAATCCAGTAGGATACATTTCAGCTTCGTTAGGGGCAAAAATAACCACATTAGGAAGTGCACGTAGCAAGGCTATATCTGCATCTAACATTCTTGGATATGCCTGAAGGTCAGCCTGTTGGTTGAATTGTTTGGGGTTTACAAAAATTGAGACGAGCACAGCGTCGTTTTCTTCGCTGGCTTTTTTAACCAATGACAAATGACCATCGTGCAATGCCCCCATCGTAGGCACAAAACCTAATTTTTTTTGGTCTCGCGCTAGTTGCTTTCGCCAGTTGGTAATTTCATCTCGAGTAACAAAGGTTTGCATTGCTTCGTCTAAAGTGTTGATTCAAATCGGACAAAGCTAGAGCTTTTTAGGTTAGTTCATGATTAATTCGTAATTTTGCTAGCATATTCAACTGAATGGAAAAGAAGAAAATCCTATTTATTTCTCAAGAAATCTTTCCTTTCTTACCAAAATCTGAAATTTCCGGCAGCGCTAGACGCATCACCCAGGCAGTTCAAGATGCAGGTAAAGAAATCCGTGTATTTACACCGCGTTTTGGTGCAATTAACGAAAGACGTCATCAATTACATGAAGTGATTCGTTTATCGGGTCTTAACATCAGCATCGACGACAACGATCACCCACTTATTATCAAGGTGGCTTCAGTTTCAGCAGCCCGCATGCAGGTTTATTTCATTGACAACGATGACTACTTCAAACGCAAAACATGTTTGCAAGAGGAAGATGGTAAGTTTCACCCGGACAACGACGAACGCGCCATGTTTTTCAGCAGAGGCGTACTTGAAACCGTAAAAAAATTAGGTTGGCAACCAGACGTCATTCATTGTCATGGTTGGCTTACAGGTGTAATGGCACTTTATATCAAGCATATTTTCAACAAAGACCCTCATTTCAAAGAAACTAAAGTAGTTTACAGTTTGTACAATGAAAGTTTCGACGAGCCTTGGGATCCGCGTTTTGCAGAAAAATTGACTTTTGATGGTTTCCCTCAAGATGTTACTGACGCTTTAAAAGACAGCAGCTTTGAAAACATTACAAAAGTAATTTTATCACATTGCGATGGCGTTAATATCGCTGCAGAAAATCTTTCTGCCCCATTACAAAAGCTTTACGATGAGTGCTCCGCTCTTAAGATGCCTTATGTAGCTGAAGAGCATCAAGGCAAAGAGCTTTCAGCTTTCTTTGATAAAGTGATTGAGTCTAACGTTTTAGCCTAAACAGCATGAAAGCAATAAGCGCACTTGCAATTTTGTTGCTTTTTGTGACAGCCTGTACCAAAAAGAACCCCAATTTAGGTAAAGACATCATCGATCCTAATGCCTTACTCAATGGCGTCACTACTGATACCTTTGAGCTCATTACCTACTCCATCCTTGAAGATTCCACCGAAACTAAAAATGCTTCAAATGTGCTCTTGGGATCTTACATAGACCCAAAATTCGGCAAAGTACAAGCTTCTGTTTTTACTGAGTTCAGGCTTCCTGGCCTCAATCCAAACTTCGGCGATCCTGCTCAAATTGTCATCGACTCTTTTGTCTTGGCTTTTGAATACTTAGGCTATTACGGAGATTTGAGCGCTCAAAATTTTGAGGTATATGAACTCTCGGACTCTATTGAAAATGCTGCAACAACCAAATATTATCAATTTTCTACCTTAAATACGCTTAGCCAAAACTGGGTAGAACAAGGCCAAGGAACCATCATTCCTGACCCGATCAATCCTACGATAGTGGCTGGCAAAGAGGTTGATCCACAATTGCGTATCCACCTTGACACCAACAAAGCTTGGTCTTTCATCAACCAATCGATTAGCAACCCAAGTACTTTTGCTTCAAATGCAGCATTTCAAGATTTCTTCAAAGGCTTTCAGGTTAAAGTGAACAATACTGCACAAACCTCGGGTAAAGGCGCCATTTTGTACCTCGACATCAATAACAATCCGGCGTCAAAAATGACTATCTATTTCAAGTTGGCTGGCGTCCCAAAGACCTACGACTTCAATATTAATTCCAATTGCGCTGACTTCACAAATGTTAGCCATGACCAAGCCAATACACCGATTGCTGCTATTTTAGCCGATAGCACTTTGGGTCAGAAATCATTTTATGCCCAAGCCAATAAATTGCGCGCTATGGTGAAAATTCCAGGGCTAGACCAACTTCCAGAAAACATCATCATTCACCGTGCAGACCTCACATTACCGGTTCAATTCCAAACTGGTTACCGCTACAAACCGGGCTCACGCGTTACTGCTGCGAGTAAACTAAGTGCCGCTGATGTCTACTATACTTCACTTGGTATTGCAGGTCTATATTCCGATTCCAAAAAACAATTTGAACTAGATATCCGTGCTTATTTGCAATCGCTTGTCAATGGCAAATTAGAAAATACCGGGATTGTAATTTCACCACTTTTCTTTAGAAATTCAGCAGAACGCATTGTCTTCAATGGTATTGAAACCACCAACAAAAAGAAACCCAAACTAGTCGTTACTTACACAACTTATTAATTATGTGTGGAATAGTTGCATACATCGGCAAACAACAGGCCTATCCAATTGTCGTCAAAGGACTCAAAAGATTAGAATACCGTGGCTATGACAGCTCGGGTGTAGCTTTATCAAACAATGGTCAACTCAACGTTTACAAGCGCGTTGGCAAGGTAAGTAACCTAGAAGCATTTGCAGCCACACAAAATTGTGATGGACACGCCGGTATTGGACACACACGCTGGGCAACACATGGCGAACCTTCAGATGTCAATTCGCATCCTCACACCTCAATGGATGGCAAAATTGCCCTGATCCATAACGGCATCATTGAAAATTATGATGTCCTTAAAAAAGAATTGCTTAAAAATGGCTATGTCTTCAAAAGCGAGACAGACACCGAGGTTGTAGTACATTTAATAGACTACATCCAAAAGAAAGAAAATGTTTGGTATGGCGAAGCTTTGCGCTTGGCACTGAACCATGTCGTTGGTGCCTATGCCATTGTTGCTATTTCTTCAGATTATCCAAACAGACTTGTTGCTGCCAGAAAAAGCAGCCCGCTCGTAGTTGGTATCGGTGCAGATGGTTCTTACTATTGTGCCTCTGATGCGACACCAATAGTAGAGTACACCAAGAAAGTAGTTTACCTAGATGACGAAGAAGTAGCTGTTATTGACCTAGAAGAAGGCCTCAAACTCTATGATATTTCGGATCAGCAAAAAACGCCATTTTTCCAAGAACTCGAGTTAGAACTTGAGGCCCTTGAAAAAGGTGGTTACGAGCACTTCATGCTCAAAGAAATTCATGAACAACCGCGCTCCATTCAAGATTGTTTCAGAGGTCGCCTGAACTCTGAAGAGGCATGGGTAGCACTTGGCGGTATCCGTGAATACGAGCAAAAAATGATCTCTGCCAATCGCCTCATCATCGTGGCTTGTGGAACATCATGGCATGCTGGTTTAGTAGGTGAGTACCTCATCGAAGACCTGGCCCGCATCAATGTTGAAGTCGAGTATGCCAGCGAATTCCGTTACCGCAACCCTATTCTCAGTGAAAACGATGTGGTCATTGCCATTTCCCAGTCTGGTGAAACCGCAGATACGCTAGCGGCTCTTGAATTAGCCAAATCAAAGGGAGCAACTATCCTAGGCATTTGTAACGTTGTGGGCTCGTCTATCGCCCGTATCACTGATGCAGGTTCATATACCCATGCTGGCCCAGAAATTGGGGTGGCATCTACTAAAGCCTTTACAGCTCAAGTAACAGTGCTTACGCTCATGGCTTTATCTTTAGCTAATAAAAAAGGCACTATTTCTGAATCTAAGTTCCGTCAATTATTAGCTGAATTAGAGTCCATCCCAGAAAAAGTAAAACGCGTCCTTGAATCTGACGCTGCCATTGAGCAAATTTCAGCGATTTACAAAGATGCCGCTAATGCGCTTTATCTTGGCCGAGGCAGTTCTTTCCCAGTAGCACTCGAAGGTGCGCTTAAGCTTAAAGAAATTTCATATATCCATGCTGAAGGCTATCCGGCGGCAGAGATGAAACATGGACCAATTGCCTTGATTGACGAAAACATGCCGATCATCGTGATTGCTACCCAAGGCACCTCTTATGAAAAAGTGGTTTCCAATATCCAAGAAGTCAAAGCGCGCAAAGGAAAAGTCATTGCAATTGTCACTGAAGGAGACGAACAAGTCCGCAACATGGCTGACCACGTCATTGAAATTCCTGAGGTAGATGAATTCTTAGTGCCCCTTGTAGCAACAATCCCGCTCCAACTCCTCTCTTACCACATTGCCGTTATGCGTGGCTGCAACGTCGACCAACCTCGCAACTTAGCGAAGTCCGTGACGGTGGAGTAGACCAAACTTTCTTCAAGCACAATTGTTACCTTTGTCTATGCAAGAAAAAAAGGGCATTGCCATTTTAGGATCGACGGGGTCAATTGGAACGCAAGCACTTGAGGTGTTGGCAGCTTACCCAGATTATTTTGATTTACAGGTCTTAACGGCTGGGAAGAATGCTGATTTGCTCATTGAGCAAGCCTTAAAATTCCAACCCAATTCAGTGGTTATCACTGACGAAAGTCAGTATCAGAAAGTAAAAGACGCACTCTGGGCTGCTGATATCCATGTATATGCCGGACAAGACGCATTGTGTCAGGTGGTAGAGTCTACTGAAGTACATACGGTGCTCACGGCTTTAGTTGGTTATGCAGGCCTCAAGCCCACCATCCATGCCATCAATGCGGGAAAAACAATTGCCCTAGCGAATAAAGAAACACTCGTGGTTGCAGGTGAATTGATCACTAATTTAGCCAAAGAAAAAGCGGTTAATATTTATCCAGTTGATTCTGAGCATTCTGCCATTTTTCAATGTCTTGTTGGCGAATTCCACAACCCGATTGAAAAAATATACCTCACTGCTTCAGGTGGCCCCTTCAGAGGGTTTACACACGAGCAACTCCAAAGCGTAACTTTAGAACAAGCACTGAAGCATCCAAACTGGAGTATGGGAGCTAAAATCACTATTGACTCTGCGAGTTTGATGAATAAAGGTTTGGAAGTCATTGAAGCCAAGTGGCTTTTTGGTTTGCAACCAGAACAGATCGATGTCATTGTGCACCCGCAGTCAATTGTCCATAGTTTGGTACAATTTGAAGACGGTAGCATGAAAGCGCAAATGGGCTTGCCCGACATGAAGCTTCCTATTCAATTTGCTTTAACTTATCCGGCACGTTTTCAGACCGATTTTCCACGTTTCAATTTCATGGATTATCCGCAACTAACTTTTGAGCAGCCTGACCGCAAGGTGTTTAAAAATCTAGATTTAGCGTATCAAGCGATGAATGCACAAGGGACTGCCGCTTGTGCTTTAAACGCAGCCAATGAAGAGGCCGTAGCAGCATTTCTTGACAGAAAAATTTCGTTTTTGGAAATTGGTCAGCTCAATGAGTACTGTATGCAAAGCATTCCGAATGTGCTGCATCCGAAATATGAAGATTTTGTAGCAACAGATGCGCAGGCAAGGGCTTTTGTACAAGCTCAACTTGCTAAATAACAACGGTTAGAAAAACGCCCGAAGTTCCATTCCACCAGTATGAATACTGCGTTGGCCCTGCGCTGCTCTACCACTATAGTGCAAACTTAATTGAAGGTTTTTACCGAGTGTTTTTTGAAAATTAAGCCCCCAAGTGAGGTTGGCGCCAGCTCGCAAACCTTCTAACATTTCATAAGCCACAGCCGATTGCTGATTGCCAATGAAGTTGAAATGGATGTATTTGATATTTCCGGTAATACTCGATTGTTCAGATTTATTGACTTTCCAGGAAAAATCTGCCGATTGCGCCAAGCTCTTTTCTTGACCATAAATTGGATTGTTTTGTTTTTGTGTGAGACCTCCGGTCAAACTTAAACGCAGTTGGCTTTCTTTCTGATAAATGAGTTGTGGTTTAAATTCAGCTATTTTTAATTCGTAATTGCGACCAGAGGTATAATCTGCAAAAGCCGCATTTTGACCTTTACTTAGGGTGCCTTCAAAGGCAAATGCCTCTCCTAAGTTGAGGCGTAAATTCAATTGATGCAACAGTGATTTTCTAGCATCTTGACCATTTGCCAAAAGTGTTTTACTTTGGTTATTACTCCAGTTGTAGGCTGCTGAAAAGCGTTGTCCGCTCCGGTTGAAATAAATAGAATTGGAAAGCTGTGCATTGGCAAAAAGCAAGTAGTTATCCGCAATTTGCGTTGCTAATGGGTTGACCCACTGCGCTATATTTGCCTCACTCAATTTGCGCTGAACACGAATTTTTGTTTGGTTGGAGAATTTGGATAACACACCTAGAACACCATTGCGGTTGCGCCAAATTTGTTCGGGCCTCCAGAGGATACTTTGATTCCATTCGTTGGCATAAACCGTTGCGTAGTCTGTACTTGGCACAAAAATTCGGATGTACTGCGCTTGGTCAACAAATTGTGCAATTTCAAATTCGTTGAGGTCTTTGATGCCGTCGTTATTATAGTCGATCCAAGCATAGACGCCTTGACCATCATTAACACGTAAATACTGAAATCGTCTTTTTTGTTCGAGCCCTGATCCTAACTCATAAAAAGTGTTGATTACCAGTGCGTTTTTAAGAAACTTTCCATTATAATCTATGCGGCCCACTGCACTATTTTCTGGGCTTTGATCAATAAGCGTAGAGTCGATGATTGAAAGCTGCCGAGTTCCTAATATGGCCTGAAGTTGGTGTTTTGGATGGCTGTCCCATTTGAGTTCAAGGCCACTAGAACGAGCTTTGGCAGCTGCACTGAGCACTGTAGTTTCAGGACGCCAGTCATAGCGCTCTCGGTAAAAAACCTTCAGTTCCATCCCTTTTTTAGCTTGAAAGCTGAGGTAGCCCTGTGCATCATAAAACTGATAGGATTGTCCGCTCAGTTGTTGTTGCACTTCAAATACATTCCATTCGTGGTCATCTGTGAATCCTAGTTGAAAAGCACCTATTTGTTTGCTGAATTTTGCCCTATGCCTAACAAAATTATTTTGTTGGGTGCCAAGTTTACTTTGCATAGCAAATCCATCCCACTTGGCCTGCCAACCTCTATTTTTCCAAATACCATCTGTATAACACCTGTTGCCCCTAAAAAGGCTATCGATTTGGAAGGATTCTAATTTGATTTGTGTAGTTCCTTTGAGGCTATTGTTCCATTTTTGAACGAATTCTAGTTGCAGTTGCTGACCGGCTAAGTTTTGCCCCCTGATATTCCAGTCGCGGTCAAATTCTACGGCCCTAAACTGCTCAATAGGGATAAATTGTTGGCCTAAAAAGGTATAATTGAGGGCACTCTCTCTGCTTCGTAAAACACTATCAGTTGTTTTTTCTTGGACATATTTAATGCCTCCTTTTGAGGCAAAGCCCAAATTATTTTTGTCGTCTAACGAAGAGTATAAGTTCAGGTCATTTTCACTGAGTGCATTTTCGGTATATATTTTCAGCCGAGGTGTCAATTGAAGCGCAAGCCCAGAGCTCAGCATTTGTTTTCTTTGCGGTGTCTCTACTTTGCGAATCGGTGCGTAGTTACCTTGTGAAACCCCATTTTCTGGCTTGACCCACTGATAATAAGCCCCTGAAGCATTGATACCCGCAAGAATGTAGTCTCCTTGCTGTGCGCCAACTTGGGTAAAAGTACAGCGGTAGTGCGCTAATTGAGGATTGACACTGAGCACAAAAATACTGTCATAGCCCAAAGAATCTTTCATCTGATACATGTTGGCATTTTCTAAAAAACCAACGTTTTCATAGCCCGGAATGGCGGCAGTGTTCAATTGATCGCCAACCTGACTTAAGCTGAGTTTTTGTTCCGAAGTTAATATCTGTTGAAGTGGTTGGTTTTTGAGGTCTTGCTCTTGATAGGCCCCAATCCAAAGTTGTATTTTCTTGTTTTCAAAACGGCTAGTGTGTTGCAATAAGCTTCGGCTATAATTTTGATCGGCGTATTGAAATTCAGCCACAATACGCACATCTTTGGTGATCATATTACGGGAGGTAAATGTGAGTTCGGCTGTATTATAGTCTATGATGTAATCGTATTCTTGCCCCCTAGTTAGTAAGCGGCCATCGATGTAAATCTTTTCAGTCCCTGATAGAATCATAATATAAGGCTCATTATTAGCGCCTGTAAGTCGATACGGACCTTGCACAGCCTCTTTACCCTGAATAATTTGTCTTTGAAATTTCCCTTTGGAAAGGCCGGCTGTGGTCTGGGTATATATTTGTCCGTTTTTAACTTTCCATTGATAGGAACCAGTTAATCCTTGACCTCTTTTTTTATAGATCAGAAAGTCACTGTAGTTCGGGTTATTGAGCCAAAAGTCACCGGCAATGATTTTTAAATTTTCGTTGTGAACCTGAATGAATACTTGGTCAAATTCTTTGAGTTGATTTGTGCTTCCTGATGCTTGAAGCGGAATATTGGCATCAGAAAGTGCCGCTGTGAGTGTTAAATTTGGCGTCAATTGACCACTGAGCTGAAGGTTGAGTGCCGATTGTAGCCCTAAACTTTGGTTGTTGCCAAAACCCACCCCTCTGGATAAACTACCATTCTTTTGAATGCTATTTCCACCAAAAAAATCTTGAGAACTCGTTGTGGTAATTTGGAATTTAGCACGTTCTGCAGCCGCAAAATCTATCGGATTGATTTGTATGGGATAGGGTTGCCAGGTTTGCTCGAGCTGAAACGGAAAAACTTGAAAACAAATGTAAATAGTATCTGAAGGGGCTATTAGCCAAGAAAAAAGGTTGTTTTTAGTTTCTAAGTGATATTTCTCGGGCGTAATTTGTATACATTCTTGAAAACGCGCATCTGCATAAAATGCAATAGATGGCAAATAAATGGCTTGGCTATCAAGGAATTGCTTTTTCAAGTTTGGTGCAAGCGCCACATACTTGCGATTCGATTGCGCATGCGCAAAACCATGGACCAACATGGAACATGCAAAAAAGAAAAAGAACCTAATGAGTATCGGTTTCATGGGCACAAGCCCTTAATTAACGCAATTTGAGCCCAAGAATTGTTATTCAATCACACTAAATCCGGTGTAGGATTGGAGTGCTTTTGGAATGGCAATACCGTTGGCAGTTTGATGGTTTTCAAGCAAGGACGCTAAAATACGCGGAAGTGCCAACGCTGAACCGTTTAGGGTATGGCAAAGGGTTGTTTTTTTGTCATCTTTGAAACGCAATTTCAAGCGATTTGATTGAAATGTATCAAAGCGAGATACCGAACTGACCTCCAGCCATTTTTCTTGTGCTGCCGAAAATACTTCAAAATCGTAGGTCATGGCCGATGCAAAACCCATATCTCCACCACACAAACGTAAAATACGGTAAGGTAATTCAAGTTTGTCTAGTAAGTTAGCAACATGTGCAATCATGTCGTCTAGTGCTTTTGCAGTATTATCGGGATGCTCAACGCGGACGATTTCAACTTTGTCAAATTGGTGCAAACGGTTCAGACCACGAACGTCTTTTCCATACGAACCTGCTTCGCGTCTAAAACAGGGTGTATAACCGCACATTTTGATAGAGAAATCAGGGCCAGGAAGGATGACATCGCGGTAAATATTGGTCAAAGGAACCTCAGCAGTTGGGATCATGTAAAGGTCGTCTTCTTTGATGTAATACATTTGACCTTCTTTATCTGGAAGTTGCCCTGTTCCATAACCGCTTGCTTCGTTTACAACATGTGGTGAGATAAATTCTTCGTATCCGGCTGCAATGGCTTCATCTAGGAAAAATTGAATGAGTGCACGCTGCAGGCGCGCGCCTTTACCGCGGTAAAAGGGGAATCCGGCACCTGTTACCTTGACACCTAATTCAAAGTCAATAAGTTGATATTTTTTGGCGAGGTCCCAATGGGCTTGTGCTTCAAAGTCAAAAGTTGGGATTTTACCTGCTTCATGCACGGTTTGGTTATCGTTGGCATCTTTACCTTTCACGACCATTTCATGAGGTACGTTAGGTAAAGTATAAAGCAGTTTTTGAAGGCTTTCCTCTAAAGTATTTACCTCTTCTTTAAGAGCGGATTCTTTACTTTTGAGTGCAGCGGTTTGGGCTTTCAATTCAGTGGCCTCTGCTTGCTTGCCACTTTTGAAAAGTTCACCGATAGACTTAGCGATTTGATTCATTTCAGCGGCAAGTGAATCGAGGGCTGTTTTAGCAGTACGCCATTTTTGGTCGATGTCTAAAATTTCTTCAAGGGTGCTGCTTGCATCGATATTTCTTTTGGCTAAACCTGCAATAATTGCGTCTTTTTCTTGTCTGATGCGCTGAATTTCTAACATAATCACTGAATTGTTGAACAAAAGTAAGCAATTGAGCTCAAAAACGAAGGATGTTGTCCATAGTAAGCTGTTGATTAATCCTAGAAAACAGGTAAAGTTAGCGTCAAGAATTACTTTATTTTTGAAAGATGAGTAGCAATGAAGTAAGAATCGTCAATCAAGGGCACCATGAAATGCCAACTTACCAGACAACTGGGGCTTCTGGCATGGACGTCAGGGCATTATTGTCGGCGCCGGTAAGTCTTGCGCCAATGCAACGTGCCTTGATCAAAACGGGTTTGTTTTTAGAGATGGACCCCACTCTTGAATGTCAAGTAAGACCAAGAAGTGGTTTGGCCCTGAAAAAAGGCCTCACTGTTTTGAACACCCCAGGCACAATTGACGCCGATTACCGTGGCGAGGTTGGTGTCATCCTTGTCAATTTATCTTCAGAAACCGTTACCATCGAAGATGGCGAACGCATCGCGCAGTTGGTTTTCTGTAAGGTCGAAAAAGTTAATTTAATTCCAGTTACTGAACTCGGAACTTCTGAACGCGGCGAAGGCGGCTTTGGAAGTACGGGTCTAAAATAATTTCAATGAAAGTAGTTGTCCCAATGGCGGGTCGCGGTAGCCGACTCAGACCCCACACCTTAACCATCCCAAAACCACTTGTGCCAGTTGGGGGGATTCCAATTGTTCACCGCTTGGTCGCAGATATAGCTCGGGTTTGTGCTGAACCCATTGATGAAATTGCGTTTGTTGTTGGCGAATTCGGCGAAGCAGTCGAGAAAGAACTATTGGCCGTTGCCGAGCGCCTCGGCGCAAAAGGCTCTATTCATTATCAGATGCAGCCTCTCGGAACAGCGCATGCCGTCTTGTGCGCCGCTGAAAAATTAGAGGGGCCGGTGGTGGTTGCTTTTGCTGACACACTTTTCAAGGCAGATTTTAAAATATCTCAGGAAGACGAAGGCATTTTGTGGGTCAAGCAAATCGAGGACCCTAGTGCTTTTGGCGTCGTGAAACTCAATGAGCAGGGTCATATCATCGATTTCGTAGAAAAACCACAAACTTTTGTTTCTGATTTGGCCATGATTGGCATTTACTATTTCAAAGATGGTGGGCGTTTGCGTAAAGAATTGGAGTACCTCATTGAAAATAATGTCATTAAAAGTGGAGAATACCAATTGCCAGATGCTTTGCGCAGACTGACTGAAGCAGGAGTTGCCTTCAAACCTGGAACGGTTGAGGAATGGTTAGATTGCGGCAATAAAGAGGTTACTGTTGAAACAAACCAACGCGTCTTAGAACACGACCAAGAGGCTGGGCGTTTGCAGCAACATGCTGCAGAAATAACTGAAAGTGTTGTCATTCAGCCCTGCTATATTGGCCCGGGCGTTCAAATCATGCGCTCTGTTGTGGGCCCGCATGTTTCCATAGGCGCTGGCACAATTTTGAATGAAGCGGTGGTTAGCAATAGCATCATCGGAGAAAAAAGTCAAATTGTTAAAGTCCAAATCAGCGGAGCAATGATTGGCTCCAATGCTCAGTATAGAGGCCGTTCAAAAGACCTTAGTCTTGGAGATTTCAGCAGTGTCCATGAATAAGATCTCTTTTCTTCTTGTTTTACTTGCTTTAGTTGCTTGCAAGGTGCAACAAACACCAGCAACTTCGGACCCTGCCTACATCAAACAATTTCATGCAGGCGTCAGAGCAATGCTCAATGAGCAACATGAAGAAGCACTCGCTGCATTCAAGATTTGTCTACAACAAAATCCAAAAGATGCTGCTTTGCATTTTGCCATGTTTGAAACTTATCTCAAACAAGAAAAATATGCTGAAGCAGTGTATCATACCGAACAGGCGGCAGCCCTTGACCCCAAGAATATGCACTACAAGCGCGAGCTTGCATTTATGTACGGTCAAATGGGCAAGTACACTGAGGCTGCCGAAGTTTTTGAAGCCCTGCTAAAGGTTGACCCTAAAAATATCGACTACTATAGTGGGTGCCTTCAAGCCTATCAACAGCTTCAAAAACCTGCCAAATCTTTGGCTTTGATACAAAAAATGGAACAAGCGTTGGGTGCAAATCCAAATACAGTTCTTGAAAAATTCAGACTCTATATTCAAATGGGGAAAGAAAAGGAAGGAGTAGCAGTTTTAGAAGAAGCAAGAATAGCATTTCCGCAAGAGCCGAGTATCCTTGCCAATTTAGTAGACCACTATTTCAAGACCCAGAATTACAAACAAGGTTTTGAAATCCTCAAAGATTTAGTAACCGCGGACCCTAATAATGGTGTGGCGTCGCTGATGTATGGTGAAATGCTCTATCGCTCCGGAGACCGCGTGCAAGGAAAAAAATATTTGCAAGCAGGTATTTTAGCTGAAGGCCCAAGCTTGGATCAAAAAATGAACATTTTGATCATGCTACTCAATGAACAACAAACCCCAGACAACCAACTTGAGCCGTTAGTCAATTACATGACGGAAACCTATCCGAATGAAGCAAAATCGCATTCAATTGCAGGCGATTATTATTACAAAGCGGGGCAATTACAAAAAGCAATTGCTGCCTATCAACAAACGGTTAAAATCGACCCTAACTTATATCCCGTCTGGAATCAAATTTTATTGTTATCCTTTGAAAAACAACAATGGTCCTCCTTACAAAAGGATGCTCAAGAAGCGGCCATAATTTTTCCAAATCAACCCTTACCTTACTTTTTCATTGCTTTGGCCGCTAATCGGGCCTTGACTTATCAAACTGCTATAGAAAACTTAGATATGTGTGCCAATGTCATTGTCAATGATCCGAGCCTGCTGGCTGAAGTTTGGGCACAACGAGGTGTTGCAGCATTTGGACTTGGACAAACGACTGAAGGTCTATCGCATTTTAAAAAAGCACTAGAACTCAGTAAATCGAATCCTGCAGTAGAATTACAATATATTCATCAATTGCTTTTGCATCAAATAGAAGTGAAAAGTGCCATGGCACGCATCCAAGAATTAAGACAACTAGCCCCAGCCAACGATTTGTATAAGCAAGAGGAGGCCTTTGCTTTGTTTCAAGTCGGCAATTACCAACAAGGGCTGCAAATTTTACAATCGGTACAAAACCCAAATCTATTGGTTTCCTCAAGTTACCTTGAATTACTTGGCGATTTCCAATTCAAAATAGGCGCTACAGCAGATGCAGTCAAAAGTTGGGAAAGGGCCAAAAACTGCGGTGACGGCAGTATCCGTTTGAACGAAAAAATAGAAACCAAAACGTATGTTAAAGCACTATAAATTAATCATATTTTCGTTTTTGTTGCTTTTGACAGCGGCAGCATGTAAGTCGGGTGAAGCTTTAACGACGCAAACAGAAGAGTTTTCTAAACTTCCCAAAATCAAGGATAAAGAACTTATTGATAGAATCGATAGTTTGTCTCAACTAGAGCCAAAAACTTTCTATTCTAAGTTAAACGTGACCTACCAAGAAGGTGATAAAGAGGTTTCGCTCAAAACATCGTTAAAAATTGTGGCGGATAGTGCGGTTAACGCCATCATTACCTATGCGAAAATTCCGGTTGTTACGGCAATGGTAACCAAAGACTCTGTAAGCGTTGTCAATAAGCGTGATCGCTGTTTTTCGGTGACTTCCCTAGATTACCTCAAAGATATGTTTGGTGTCGATTTTAGCTATGAAAATTTGGAGGAGATTATTTTGGGCAAACCCTTAGATTACCGCCAAGAACAAAAATATTTCGTAGACAACGATCCCTTCAATTATAGTATTTCTACCCATAAAAAACGCGACCGTAAAAAACCGGAACGAAAGCAGCGCGATGACCTCATGATTCAGTATCAACTGACACCCGATGCCAAACACCTCAAACAAACGCGCATAATAAGTGTAGAAGATTCTACTGAGGTGACTGTTGCGTATATGGAAAGACAAACCATTGGCGGTTTTGATATCCCTCTTCAGGTTAAGATTGACATCAGGACACCAAAAAAATCAATGGCGATCATTTTGTTTTATGACAAAGTGGAAGTAAATGAGCCTCAAGAATTAATCATCGTCATACCAGAAAGCTATGAAAAATGTGATTAGATTATGTTTGATGCTTTTGTTGTCAACGTTCAGTTTCGCTCAACAAGACCAACAACAGCTTAAAAAAGAACAGCAAAAGTTGGAGAAAAGAATTTCCAACACTAAAAAGCTACTTAATAAAGTCAAAAATAATAGCCAGGCTTCGCTCAATGAAATTAGGCTCATTGAAAACCAAATCAAAACACGTGAAGCTTTGGTGCATTTATTTGACAACCAAGTGCGCAGTGCCGAGATCAAGATGGTTCAAAAAAAGATGCAGGTCAAAAGGCTCAAAGCTCGCTTGAATCAACTCAAGCAGCAATACCGCAAAATGTTCTTGTATGCCTACAAACACAGGGGCAATTACAACAAAGCCATGTTTTTGTTGTCTTCAAATGATTACAACGAAGCGCTTCGCCGCAATCGTTACCTGAAAAAGGTAGCCGCTATACAGCAAAAGCAAGTGGCTTTGATCAAGCAACATCAGGAACTGATTTCAAAGGAGATCAATCAAATCGAAGACGAGAAACAAATCAAAGAATTGGCCCTCGAGGAAAAAAAGCAAGAAAGAGCGGCCATTGAAAAAGACAAGTTTAAGAAAGAAAAATCCTACGAAAAATTCAAAAAAGAAGAGCAAGCATTGATTGCGCAATTGAAAGAGGACGAAAAGAAAAAAATTCAGCTCAAAAAACAAATTGATGCCGCAATTAGGGCTGATATTGCTCGAGAGAAAGCAAGAGAGGCAGCGCGTCAGGCTGAACTTGCAAAGGCAAATGCTGCCAAACCTAAACCTGCGGAACATCCTACTACTCAAACCGCGGCAACTCCAAAAACAGGAGGATCAAAGCCTGCAACTACGACTACATCAGCGCCAAAAGTGGTGGCCACACCTGTTTCTACCGAAGGCGCCGCAATCGGTAGAAGTTTTGAGGCCAATCGTGGCCGCTTACCATGGCCGGTAGACAACGGAAGTGTTACGGAGCGCTTTGGCCGCAACTACCACCCAACGCTCAGTGGTGTCGAATGGAATAACAATGGCATCGACATTACTTGCAACAGAGGTTCAAGGGTACGCGCAGTATTTGAAGGAGAAGTGACCACCGTATTCTCTGTGCCGGGTGCAGGCAAGGTGGTGATCATTAAACATGGGGCATACCGAACAGTATATGGTAATTTGGCGGAAACTTATGTGAGTGTGGGCAGTAAGGTCAACACAAAACAAGCCATCGGATCTTTACTCAATGACGGCGGAGTTTCCATTTGCCATTTTGAAGTACATCAAGTAGTGGGGGTCAATCCAGTTACGCTCAATCCGTCACTTTGGATTGGCCGTTAATCGGCCCAAGCTCTGCTTCATAGACTAACCACATCGCACAAATACCCCAAATGGGTACTGCTGCCTTATCTGTATCCAAGTAATTATTCAGAAAGGCGTGGATAAAATAGGTACTCAAGGCCATGATACTTGTTAATATAAAAATCCGATCTTCTTTGTAGGCAGGTGAAATACGGTGGTACAATTGGATGCCCGTATAAAAAATGAAAAATACTAATCCTAGAAAGGTCAATAAGCCGATACTGCCCGTTTCTGCCAAAGCCCCTAAATATTCGCTGTGTGCATTACCCATATCGCCAAAGTTGGTAGATATGATGGTGAGATTTTCTGGTCTTTGAAAGGGGGCGTATTCAAAAGCATAAGTGCCCGGTCCGTAACCAATAATTGGTCGTTGTTTGAACATTTCAATGGCACAGCTCCAACGATTGATCCTTTCAAGATTGGAGGCATCTGTAGAAATATTAGCCGCACTTTGTAAGCGCTCGTCAAAAGCTTCAGTCGTATGTTCGTACTTATTGCGCTCTAATTCCATTTGGATGTTATCCCATCTGTAAAGCACAACTAACAGTGCAAGTACACCAAAAGCCGCAATCGGTTTCCAAGAAATTTTATAATACAGAATGATGGCAATTCCAATGCTACCAAAGACACTCAGCCAAGCAGCCCTCGTATAAGATAAAACCAAGCCAACAAGTATAATGGTAATTAAACTAATCAATGTCAGTTGTAATAATGGGTGGTGCTTTTTATAAATATATAATCCTACTGCCAAAGGAAGAATTAATGCGACAATGGCGCCATAAATGGTGTGATCTTTAAAAAATGGCGACATCACCCAGTGGCCTTCTTTTTCGCCAAAACCATACATCGAGTGGTGGATCAATGTATATAAGATAACAATGACACTTGCGATGATGAAGAGCCAAATAAAGGCGAATCTATTTTTGCGCTTTTGAAAAAAGTAACTGCCAAAAAATAGCATTGGCACAATAAACCAAAGTCTGGCGAGTATGAATTTAAGAGAAACAACCGGATGCGAGCTTGCAAGTGCCGATACGAAAAGCCATGCAATATAGACAATTACGGCCCAAATCAAAGGTTGCTTCCAAATATGCAGGGGTAAAAAGGCGCGTTTAATTTGAAGGGCACTCAGCCACAACATGAGACCAAAAAGTAAGGGTTCGGTCGGAACAAATAAACCAAATGCTTGGGTATATTCTTCTATATTGACAGAGAGGGGTGTTAAAAAAGCCAAACTCAAAAAGAGTTTTTCTGTTTCAAAAAGAGCAAAATAAACTCCTAAGAAGCCAAGTGGAAATAAGGTCAAAACAGCAAGGTCTTGCCAAATTAACGCTGCGCTTACGGCTAAAAAGCCAAGCAAAGAAATAATTAAAAGGAATGTTTTGGTTCTCACCATTTAGGCATTCAGTTTGAGCTCTGCAATGCGTTGTCTGATTAAAAGGAAGAATAAACCAAATAAAAAGCCACCAACGGTTGATACCAAGACGATGATCATGCGCTTTGGTTTTTCTTTGCGGTCAGCCACAACAGCCCGCTCTACCACGAATTTGTGCGTAAAGTTAGCATTGGCATCGGATTCAGCTTGTTCATAGGATACGCGGAAGTCTTCGATTTTGACAATTTTTTCGTTGCGCTGGTATTCAAGACCGTCGTAGATAGAACCATATTTGTTGTTCAACTCAATTTTCTTTCTGATTTCTTCTTTTTCCGCAGGGCTTTTTGAATCAACGAGTGCTTGGTATAAAGTAGCGCGCGCGTCATTAGGTAAAACACCTAGTGCTGCTAATGACTCCAATTTGCTCAGGATAGAGTCACGCTCTTTTTCCATTTGTTGTTTTTTACGCAGGTTAATCTGGAATGCCGGCAAGGTGCGCTCACGTATCATTTCATTTTTGATAGTATCGATGAGGTCTACGATGTCGTTGGCCATATTTGCCGCACGTTGTGGACTTTCGTCAAGGACATCTATCTGGATAGAGCCATAGCGCGTTCGTGCATAAGAAAAGTGCTCGTTATAAGCTTTATTGAGCTTGTAATTTTTATTCGGATCTGTTTTCTTGATATCGTAAGCCGCAAATAAGTCATATTTTTTGACAATACGATCTCTGATACGGGATGATGAAAGAATTTGCACGAGTTGTTCAGCTTGTTCTTCTTCACCAAAGTCCATGGCTGCAGCTTTTACGTTGCGTTGCTCAGAAAAGGAAACGTTACTTGAAGCCGCGGGAAAGACAATAGCCGTCGATAGAAAAAGCGGTGTAATTAAAAAAGAAACAATAATGGAGATAACAGCTGCAGCACCAGTAAATAAAACAAGAGGTTTTCGGTTATTCCAGAGGAAAAGTAGTAGGGCGTTGCGCTGTTCTGTTAGGTTTTGATTTTCCATAATTCGTATTGAGTCCTCAAATTTTTTTCAAAGCTATGACATTAACTGCGAAATTCCATATTTATTTCATGGCATCGCGATTTTGCAATAGTTTGAGTAGTTCTTTTAGGTCGATTAAGCGCAAGAGTGTCATGCATACAAAACTAATAATCACATCAAGGATGATCAAGGAACTTTTACCCAGAGAGTAACTAATTGGGCTAAAAGCAACTACCAAGTACCAGATTGAAAGCAAAAAGAAAAGCATTGCAAATTGCAAAAAGAGTTTGCTAGAAAATTGGATGTTAAAAAGTTTGTAGCAGTAGTATCTCTGGACCCCAGCCATCAATAATTGCGTTAATGCTGCTACCATTGCTGAAAAACCTGCTTGGAACTGATGGTATTCATTGATCAACCAAATATTTAGACCAATATTGATGAGCACTCCGATGGCAGATATTTTATTTAATAGTTTGAGAGATCCATTTGCAGTCAGCAGCGATCCATAAATCAAGTTACTAGCCAAGCCGAAAAATGCAATGCTCAGAAAGCACAATATGTCATGTAGAAAAACGGAACTGTGCGTATAAATAAGATCTAGAAAAAATCCCCCATGAAAAATGGCGAACACAATAAAGGTGAGGCTTGCCCCAAGTAGTAATTTACTGGCCTGATGCGATAATCCTTGAATATCTTGAGGAGCGTACTTTATGGATCTAGCAAACATAGGCAAAAGGAGTCCGGCAAATACCATTGCAAACATGTAAAGCGCATCAATGAGCCGAAAGGCTTGTGCATAATAACTGGCAGCTTCTACCCCAGCTAACCAGTTAAGAATGATGGCATCACTCCGTGTATATAGCATCATGAGCACAATGAGCAGTGCATAAGGAAAAGCAGTTTTTACAAGTGTTTTTATCAATTGCCAATTAGGAAGTAGAAGCGGTGGTTGAATGGTCTTGAAAATTGTCAAACCCGCCAGTAAAAAGGTGAGTCCGTAGCCGGCAAACTGCAAGAAAGCATACGTTTGGATATCTACGAGTTTGAAGCCATCAGGGTATACGTACAGCAGATACCCCATTGAGAAAATCAGCAACAAACGGTCGAGCACACTGAACAATGCGTCCAAACGAAACCGATGCATCCCAGCAAAGAAACTGCGGAAATACGCTATGTTGGCGATTAAAAATTGATTCAATCCTAATAATAAGATCAATGTATAATCATTCCAGCTCAAGCGTATAAATAGGTTGATACAGAAGAGGCCTATGATGTAAAATATCATCAGGGCAAACCTAAATATGAATATGCTGCTAAATTGCTGCTTGGCTGCTTCAATGTTTTGAGCGGCGAGTTTGGTACTTAGGTTATTGACACCGAAATCAAATAAAATTGAAAGTATTAAACTCAGATTGAAAATCGCAAAATAGAAACCATATTCGGAGCCAACTTCATTTTGAACTGCAGCATCTATGATAAAAATGGCTGCAGGTTTGATCAATAGGTTGAGACCTAAAGAAAAAAATAAGTTGGAATAAAAACTGCGTTCTTTCATGAGCTGATCTGCAGGTCAGCTTCAAAGATAGGACTTTATCTAGGATTAGCGCAGTAAGTTCACATGACCCGTAATGAGTTTGCGCTCATCCAAATCAGGATTTTTGTAGACGATACGGTATTGATATAAGCCAATTGGTGCATCAATGCCATCGGGTCCGTAGGTTCCGTCCCAACCGACTTGTGCATTATGACTTTCAAATATGACTTCGCCCCAACGGTTATAAATCGTTAGCTCAAAATTGGCGGGATCATACCCAGAGAAAAAGACTGGGCAGAACACTTGGTTATTGAGGTCTCCGTCTGGTGTAAAGGTATTTGGAATGTAAACTAATTCATTGTATTGGTAGCCTATACTCACCGTGGTGGCATCTGAACATTGCAAATCAGTTAAAGCTGTTAGCGTGATGGTATAACCATTCATTGTATTTTGGAATACGTGTGAAGGTTCAAAATCATAAGCAAATTGTCCATCCCCGAAATCCCATACGTAGTTTGTCGCGCCGAGCGAGAGATTATCAAACATCACATACTGCGCTTCTTGTGTAAAGACAGAAATTGGAGATTCAAAAGAAGCAACCGGGAGGTCCTCTACATAAATATAGTTGGTTTCGGTATGAATATCATAACAGCCCAAAGCTGTAGTCGCGGCAAGTGTAACGTCAAATGTACCTCCTATAGGGAAGGTAATTGTTGGCGTAGCTCCTGAAGCACCAAGTGCATTACTTGTACTCCAACTGTAAGTCGCATTGCTTTGATCATCTGCTGTAAATTGTACGCTTAACGGTGCACAACCTTCAATTGGGGTAGCACTGAAAGTTACTACAGGCAATGGATTGACAACAATTGTACTTGTTGCTGGTAAACTAGGGCAGTTATTTAGGGTATAAACTACGCTCAACGTGGTGTCTTGTAGGGGTGTCAGTGTCTGAATGGCTCCACCGGCAATTTGGTTAGGCCCCCAAGTATAACTTCCGCCTAGTAAGTCAGGAGTAGCAGTAATGGTAACAGGGTCAGTTTCACAAATAGTTGCACTATTTAAAGTGACAACAGGGATAGGATTCACAGTAACTTGTGCAGTTGCTGCGGGGCTTGTACAGTTATTGAGCGTGTACGTAACCGTGTAATTTGTACTGGCCGCTGGCCACACCGTATTGGTATCATTTGCAACGGCATTTGACCATAAAAAAGTACCGCCGGGTAAATTAGCACTGGCCACTAAATTGACTGTGTCTCCAAAACAGATAACCGCGTTAGAAGTTGTAGCCACTGGAATTGGATTGACCAAAACAGTTATTTGAACGGTATCTTGACAACTCAATAAGTCATAAATGACGGTGTAGGTAGTGGTCGTTGCAGGAGTTACAGTTACAGTACTACTGCTAGCCGCAATAGGGTTCCAAGAATAAGTTCCTCCGGTTAAATCGACATTTGTAGCTAAAGTAGTAGCGCTACCAAAACAAATGGTATCATTGACTCCAGTAATAACAGGATATGGTTTGACAACAATTGTTCCGGTGACACTTGGGCTCACACAACCATTAGCACTTGTATAAACCACACTATAGTTGGTCGTTGTTGTTGGGGCTTCAGATAAACTGGCAGTTGTTGCACCGGTGCTCCATAAGTAGGTCCCGCCCGCGCTGACATTATTTACATAGAGTGTTCCGGTCGAACCAACACATACAGAATCAACAGTAACAGTAGGTTGAGGTGTTTGCTCAACAGTAACAGTAACGGTGTTGGTCCCGGTACAGCCGTTAGCTGTGTATTCCACAGTGTAGGTAGTGGTGGTTGTGGGTGAAACGCTCACGCTTGCCCCCGTACCTATGGATGTTCCATTGAGCAACCAATTGTAGGTCCCTCCACTGACAGCAGAAGTTGCAGTAAGCGTTGTTGAGCCGCCCACACAAATTGTGGCGGGTGTTGCAGTTACTGCTGGCCCTGGATTGACCGTAACCGTGGTTGTTGCATTGACTGTTCCACAGTTAGGAACGGTCAAAGTAACGGTATAGGTTCCAGCTGCTAATAGTGTAGGGCTAGGAATTGTAGGATTTTGAACCGTAGATGTGAAGTTATTTGGCCCTGTCCAGCTGTAGGTGTAGTTATTGCCTGTCGGATTCGGTACCGCACCAAAAGATAAACTCTGACCACTACAAATAGGGCTTGTATTACTTGCGGTAAGCGCAGGAGTCGTACAGCAATTGATATACATACTAATGCGCCCGATATTATAGTTTACCTCGGACCAAATATTGGCCATTGGCGCACCTGTTCCTGCTGGGCAAGACTGCATGCCGCTTCGTTGAAGAGTGGTATTGAATCCGTTGATACTCGTTACAAAATTTGCAGGCCCATAACTATTGACGCAGTTTGCCCCGCGGGCACCATAAACACCAATAATTTCACCTGCTGCAACTGGAATATTGCAGGCAACAACTTGGGTGGCTGGTGCATTAGAGATGGTAAATAATTGAATGAAATTATTGGTTGTTCCTGCAAAAGCAGGTGGTGGCCCAGCGGTAAATTTCACTACTCGGATAGTTTGTGTTCCTGTTGGGTTTGCGTCTGGTGGAATATACAAGCCGCAAATAGTAAAACTGGTAGGTGCGGTAAAATGATAACCGCGGATCATACTGGTAAATGTTGTTACTTGTGTACCAACACTGATTGGTGTTCCTTGTGCAGAGACACTTATTTGTAATCCAGTATAGATGAAAAGTAGTAGTAGTAGTTTTCTAACCATTAGCGAATTAGGTTTATGTGCCCCTCAATCACTTTTCTGTCATCAAGTGCAGGCACCTTTATTGTAATTCTGTAAATATACGTACCATTTTGGCATTGGTTGCCATTGGCGCCATAAGTTCCGTCCCACCCAATGGCTGGATTCTTGGATTCAAAGATCAATTCTCCCCAACGATCAAATACTTCGAAAAGATAATTATTCACATCTATTCCGTAGGTAAAGATCGGTTTAAATACTTGATTATATTGATCTCCATCTGGGGTAAAGGTATTTGGAATATAATAAACCAGACCAGGATCGAATTCAATGAGATACGTAGCAGTATCAGTACACCCTAAATTTGAAGCAGCAACCAGAGTTACGGTAATCCCTTGATTTTCTTGGTTATTGAAAATATGAAACGGAGCAATTTCATTGGATGTAGCGCCATCTCCAAAATCCCAGAAATAAGTTTGAGCACTGCTAGAATTATTCCAAAAAGACAAGCCTTGATTGGGTTCTGTAAACATTTCTGATGATGGTTCAAAAGCGGCCACCGGATAAGCATCAACGAGAATCGGAGTCGTTAAAAAGCTTGAACTTGTACAGCCGTTTAGCGTGGTCGTGAGTGAAATATTATAGGTTCCAGCACCATTAAAAGTGTATGTCAGAGAACTCACTGAACCAATATTTTGAGAATTACTTTGCCAAGAGTAGGAGTCATAATTATTCTGGTCAGGGGTAAAGGTTACTTCAATTGGGACGCAACCACCATTCATCGAAGCACTGAAGGTACTAATTGGCAAAGGATTTACTGTAATTTGTGCAAAAACGGTGTCGCTATAACAACCGTTAAGTACATTATAAACAGAGATACTGGTATCCTGAATTGGAGATAAAGAAAAACTCGCGTTTCCTGCACTCGCGTTTGGCCCCCAATAGAAAGTCCCTGAAGGAGTCGCACTTGCGTTTAAAGTAGCCGAGCTACCCGCACAAATAGTTTGATTGTTAACACTAATTGACGGAACTGGTAGTACAGTAATGGTAGCAGTTGATGGTATAGAACTACAGCCGTCTAAAGTATAAACCACACTATAATTTGTGGTTGCAACAGGGCTGAGCGTTTGAGACGGACTAGGGCTACCATTCGACCAAAGAAAACTACCATTTGCTAAATTGGCAGCAGCAGAAATTGTTCCGCTTTGTCCCGCACAAATACTAGCATTTTGTGTCGTAACCACAGGTACTGGTTTGACAATGATGCTTGCAAACGCAGTGTCTGTACAACCAGCAACAGTATAAATAACTTGATAAGAATTGGTAGAACTCGGAGAGATACTAAGACTTGACAGATTATTGAGCAAGGGCGACCAATTGTAGGTGCCTCCTGGAATGGAAACAAGGGTCGTAATAGTTCCTACACTTCCAGCACAAATAGTATCGTTTTGTGCAGTAATTACAGGATAAGGATTGACAACAACGGTACTGTTGACGGGGTTGGCACAAGAGCCGAGTGTGGGTGTAAAGGTATACGTTGTAGTCGTATTAAAATTAGGAGCTGGGCTCCAGGAACCACTCACACCGTTCGTTGAAGTCGATGGCAGCGAGAAAGTGCCTCCAGCACAAATAGGTGCAATGGCGTTAAATACAGGTGTTGTATTGGCTTGAAAGTTAATTGTGATAGTCTCTGTATCAACACAGCCATTTGTGCCTGTTGCTGTTACGGTATATGTTCCTGCCGTAGTGACTGTTAAATTGCTCGTGCTACTGAGCACATTGGTACTATTCGACCAACTGTAACTAACTCCGCCACTTGCATTGAGTAAAATTGAGGTGACATTACAATTGAGTGTGCTTGTACCAGTTGTATTTTGAATGACTGCCACTGGAGGCGTAATGTTTTGTGTAATGACAATCACCTCTGTGTCAATACAACCATTTAGCCCCGTTACTGCTAAAGTATAGGTACCTGGAGTTGTGATGGTTGCTGTGTTTGTGGTTGAGATAGTGGTTGTCCCATTTGACCACGAATAAGCGTTCCCACCAGCACCATTTAGCGTAATGGTTGGCGTGCTACATGTTAGTACTTGTGTATTTGGGCTTGTAGTGATTAGCGCTGTAGGCAAGGTGATATCTTGAGTAATGATGATGCTACTGGTGGCGGTACAACCGTTTTGGTCGAGAATTCCGACAGTATAGGTTCCGGGCGTGGTTATGTTTATTGATGAACCTGTTGATATTGGTGTGACTCCATTAGCCCATGCAAAAGTGCCGTTACCGACTGCAGTCAGTGAAATGGAAGTTTGTGTACAGTTTAAAACGGTCGAACTTGCGGCATTTGTAATGCTCAATGATGGCAAAGGATTTACTACAACAGTGGTGGTTGCAGGAAGGGCGCACAACCCAAGACTCGGTGTAAAAGTATATGTGGTGCTAACCAAGTTGTTGGGAGCAGGAGACCAAGTCCCTGTAATATTATTAGTTGAACTCGTAGGAAGCGTAGGAAAGGCGCCACCCGCACAAATAGCTGAAATGGGACTAAAAGTTGTTGTTACATTTGGATTCACTACTACAACACCATTGATGTTGCTCGTTCCATTCCAGGCACCTCCGCCAGTTGAACTGTATCCGCCATATACTGTGCAGCCGTTATAGGTGTAACTAAACGCATAGTAATAAGTTCCTGGAGCTAGGTTGTTTAAAGTCGCTTGATACTCATCATTGTTCGGATTGACCAATGATAATGGGTTGTAAGTGGCACTGTTCCATGCCGTAGCTGGCCATGTGGCAGGATTCGTATTAACGCTGCTAATACCATACTGAACAGTAATTCCTGCTCCTTGCCCCACAGGTTCAGTGAGCCCAGCCTCATATACTTGACCGTATATGGTTATACTTTGCCCTTCACAAATTGAACTATTTCCTGGGGACTGAACATTGACAAAATCGAGGCCATTGGTGAGTGTTGTAGTAATGGTATTGTTTGAACTACAGCCACCAACTGTATATTGAACATTATAGGATGTTGTTGCAGTAGGGCTTACAATAATGGAATTGGTAGTTTGACCCCCTGGAGTCCATAGAAAAGACCCTCCGCTTGGAGTACCTGTAGCATTTAATGTAACAGAAGATCCAGCACAAAACGTTTGAGAAGCACCAGTTATTGTTGGTGTCGGATTTACCGTGACAATTACTTGATCTGTACTTGTACAAGATCCTTGTGTCGCAGTAAGTGTGTAAGTAGTAGTAACAGAAGGTGTAGCTATTGGGTTGAGCACATTGGTGGAACTTAAACCTGTTGCGGGGCTCCAGGAAAAAGTAAGGGGAGCGGTGCTTCCCGATCCAGTTCCAATTGAAGCGGCGCCAGTTAACTGCGCTGACCCACCGGAGCAAAGGATGAGGTCATTACCTGCATTGACAATAGGATTGGTACAGGTTGTAGTCGGACAACTTGTAAAATAGGAAACAGTAGCAGGACCAAAAAGCGGGTTGCAAAAAAACTGCGAGAGTTGGATGCTGTATGCCCCACTTACGGGACAAAGCCAAACAGCATTGGTTTGTAAAAAACCGCATTGGTCATCCCATCCTTGTACAAGTGCACCTGCTGCATTGTAAATTCTTAGGTAGGTATCAACACTACTTAGTCCACAGGTGGCAAAGGTATAGGTGCAGCCAGCTGTTGCAGTGAAGGTAAAAACGGGTGCTGTTCCGGCAGGAAAGTTAGCTGTAAATTGAGTAGTTGTTGTTGGCGTTATGGCCGTAAAACTTGTAGGCGGAGTACAATATTGAGCGCGAAGTGGGGCCCAAATTAAAATTAGAAATAATAAAAATGAATGCCAAAAACGCATGGAATTTAGTAGTTCAGGTTTAGTGCCGTTAAAGATAACAAATCGGTAACGGATTTCGTGCACTAGCGTTGCCTTTGAGGCAAAAAAAAGGCTTCCGAAGAAGCCCTATTTTTAATATTCAAAAGTTTCCATGAACTTGGTGGTAAAATTACCGGCATTGAAGTCCGGATTTTCCATGAGTTTTTGGTGAAACGGAATGGTGGTTTTAACACCTCCAATGACATATTCGCTCAAGGCACGTTTCATTTTTAAAATTGCTTCTTCTCTTGTTTGAGCCACTACGATTAATTTAGAAATCATGGAGTCGTAGTGTGGCGGAATGGAGTAACCTGCATAGACATGCGCGTCAATTCTGACACCGTGACCACCAGGGCAGTGGTAATCGGTAATTTTACCTGGGCTCGGGCGGAAGTCTGCGTAGGGATCTTCTGCATTGATACGACACTGAATAGCATGCATTGTTGGGTAGTAGTTCTTCCCAGAAATTTTTTCACCTGCAGCAATTTTGATTTGCTCTTTGATGAGGTCAAAATTGATTACTTCTTCGGTGATGGTATGTTCTACTTGAATGCGCGTGTTCATTTCCATGAAGTAGAAGTCGCGGTTTTTATCCACTAGAAATTCAACCGTTCCAACTCCTTCGTATTTCACTGCTTTGGCTGCTTTGATAGCGGCCTCACCCATACGCTCGCGCAATTCATCTGTCATGAACGGAGATGGCGTCTCTTCTACGAGCTTTTGGTGGCGACGTTGAATAGAGCAATCGCGTTCTGAAAGATGACAAGCATTGCCGTATTGGTCACCGGCAATTTGGATTTCAATATGGCGGGGCTCTTCAATGAATTTCTCCATGTAGATACCATCGTTGCCAAAGGCTGCTCCGGCTTCTTGGCGCGCGGAATCCCAGGCTGCTTCCATTTCCTCTGGTGTCCAGACAATGCGCATTCCTTTTCCACCACCACCTGCGGTAGCTTTTAAGATTACTGGATATTTGATTTGTTCAGCTGTGACAAAGGCATCATCAAGGTCCTTGAGTAGACCTTTAGATCCTGGTATACATGGTACTCCTGCAGCAATCATAGTTGCTTTGGCAGTTGCTTTATCGCCCATTCCGGCAATTTGCTCAGGTAACGCACCAATGAATTTGATACCGTGTTCTTGGCATACTTTTGAAAATTTCTCATTTTCAGAAAGGAATCCATAGCCCGGGTGAATGGCATCAGCATTTGTGATTTCAGCTGCAGCAATAATATTAGGAATACTGAGATATGATTGTGAACTCACAGGGGGGCCAATACAGACTGCTTCATCTGCGAAGCGAACGGGTAAACTATCTTTATCAGCAGTAGAATAAACCGCTACTGTTTTGATGCCCATTTCTTTGCAAGTACGAATAACGCGCAACGCGATTTCACCGCGATTGGCGATCAAAATTTTCTTGAACATAATGCTGTTTTTAAGCTGGGTCAACCAAGAATAATGGCTGATCGTAATCTACTGGACTAGCGTTGTCTACGAGTACTTTTACAATTTTACCAGAAACTTCTGATTCAATTTCATTGAAAGTTTTCATGGCTTCAATGATACAAAGCTTCATACCCGGCTGAATAGCATCTCCGACATTGACAAACGGATCTTTGTCAGGGCCAGGGGTTCTGTAGAATGTTCCAATCATTGGAGATTTAATTGTAATATACTTGCTGTCGTCAGACGCTGCTGTTGGGGTAGCTTCACCATTACTTGGCGCTGCCGCAACTGGAGCAGCAGCAACTGGAGCAGGAGCGGCCATCATAGGTGCAGCCTGGACCAATACTTGCTCTGATTGGCTTCCTTTGATAGAAATACGAAATCCTTCGCGCTCGATTTCAACTTTTCCAAGCCCAGATTTCGATACTAATTTGATGAGGTCTTTGATCTCTTCTAGATTCATAGCAATATTTTTTTCAAAGTTAATTTAATTATGAATTGTAGGCCCATTTCAAGTAAATAGCACCCCAAGTAAATCCTCCACCAAAGGCTGAAAGGACTAAGACATCGCCTTTTTTGAGTTGACTTTCATAATCCCAAAGGCAAAGTGGAAGGGTTCCGGCAGTTGTGTTGCCGTATTTTTGAATATTGATCATGACCTTTTCTTTGGTCAGGCCCATGCGATTAGCTGTGGCATCTATAATGCGTAAGTTTGCTTGATGCGGTACTAGCCAGCTTACGTCGTCACTAGTGAGGTTGTTGCGTTCCATGATTTCGGCAGAGACATCGGCCATATTGGTAACCGCAAATTTGAATACTGCTTGACCTTCTTGTTTGACATAATGCAAACGATTCTCGACAGTTTCGATAGAAGCAGGTTGGGCGGAACCACCTGCTGGTTGTTGTAAGTATTGTTTACCCGAACCATCACTTCTTAAAATGAAATCGATGACTCCGTTACCTTCGTCATTTGGCTCGAGTAATACCGCACCGGCGCCGTCACCAAAAATTACACAGGTGGTGCGATCTTGGTAATCGATGATGGATGTCATTTTATCTACACCAATGACTAATACTTTTTTGTGTCTACCGCTCTCGATAAATTGAGCACCGGTTGAAAGGGCATAAAGAAATCCTGAGCAAGCTGCGTTGACATCATAACTCCAGGCGTTTTTCATGCCTACTTTGTCACAAACAATGTTAGCAGTACTAGGAAATGGATGATCTGGTGTAACTGTCCCGACGATGACTAGTTCGATATCTAGTGGGTCAATACCCTTTTTATCGAGTAGGGCTTTTACAGCCGCAGCAGCCATGTCAGAACTCGCCCCATCCTTCATGATGCGGCGTTCTTTAATGCCTGTTCGGGTCGTGATCCACTCGTCGGAGGTATCAACAAGTTTAGCAAGATCCTCGTTGGATAAGATGTGTTCAGGAACGTATCCTTGAACTGCGGTAATGGCAGCGGTAATTTTGCCCATGGTTTAGTTAAATGCTTCGTTAATTTTAACAGCGAGGTCAGATACAACAACCTCGTGCGCATGCAGCAACATATTTTTAACTGCAATATCATTTGAAATTCCATGCCCGATAATGGCATTTCCTTTGACTCCTAAAACTGGGGTTCCTCCGTAATTTTCGTAATTAAAACGATCGAAGTATTCGTCCTTGATGCCACGCTTTTTCATGAGTGTAAAAATACCTTCAGCTTCTTTCAATACGATATTACCTGTAAAACCATCGCAAACAATTACGTCTGCTGTGCCCGTGAAAATATCACGCCCTTCTATATTCCCAATAAAATTGATCTCGTCAGTTTCTGAGAGCAATTTAAAGGTGGCAATAGAGAGTAGGTTGCCTTTGGAATCTTCTTCACCGATATTGAGTAAAGCTACTTTAGGGCTAGGAATATTGAGAACCGTAGAGGCATATACGGAACCTAATACAGCAAATTGATAAAGAACGTCTGATTTGCAATCGGCATTCGACCCAACATCTAGCAATACAGTTTTGCCATTATTTATTGTTGGCAAAGTGGAAGTGATGCAAGGGCGGATAACACCCGGAATGGTGTTGAGCTTGTACATTGAGCCCACAAGCATTGCGCCTGTATTGCCGTTACTTGCAAAAACATCAAGTTGTCCTTTTGCAAGCATGTCAAAGCCAATAGCGATGGAGCTATTCGGTTTTTTGGGTAATGCACGTGTCGGGTGGTCATGATAGGAAATGACCTCAGGTGCATGGATAATTTCGAAAAGTGCTGGTGATTTGCCCCGTGCAGCTAACTCTTTTTGAATAACGAGTTCGTCACCAAGCAAAACAATAGTAACATCATTAGCCAATTCTTCTTTGGCTAATAATGCACCATCAATTGTCGCTTGCGGAGCGAAATCGCCACCGGAGACATCAAGCCCAATCTTCATGGGAGAAAATTAGAACTTATTGTACCTCCTCGATGGAGTCTGTAGCTTTTTCGGCTACAACTTTCCCTCTGTAGTAGAGTTTTCCTTCATGCCAATGTGCATGATGAAAAAGGTGCGGCTGACCTGTTGTTGGGCAAGTAGCTACTTGGTTAGCAGTAGCCTTCTTGTGCGTTCTACGTTTGTCACGACGTGTGGTCGATATTCTTCGTTTAGGATGCGCCATTTTTCTTTAGTTTATCGCTTTTTAATTTAAATTCTTTAATGCAGACCACCTTGGGTCGATGTCGTCGTCGTCGTTGTCTTTGTTTGGATCTGGGGCCACTTGCTGATACTTGGCAATAAGGGCAACCATTTCTTCATTGCAATCTTCTTCTTCATGCACCATTCTTGCTGGCAAGGAAAGTGTGATGAGCTCATAAATGGGCTGTGTGAGGTCAATTTGATAACTCTCAGGAGCGATGACAATTAAGTTTTCGTCTTCGGATTCTTCGTATCCAAAGGTATAATAAATGGTAAATTCACCATCTATTTCTTGATTGATCGGTTCGCCACAGCGGTCACAGTTCGAAAAAATAAAACCATCAATGCCAATGTTGGCGATGAGCATAGTTTCTTTTTTTTCTAACTCGAGATAGGCGATTAAACGTCCATCTTCTATGAGTGAATACGGCAATGATTCAAAGAACGACTTGTCAATGTCAAATTCAAATTCGTGAATCCCAAGCTTGAGTCCGACAAACGGTATGGCGTAGGGATTATTCATGTTGAAAATTTCACTAACAAAAACGAAGGGCAAAATTAAGGAATTTATTTTGATTTATAAAATCCAAAATGAGCTTCGTGTGAAACTGATACTAATCTTGCTCCTTTCTACCTTTTTCATCTTTAGAAAAGGGTAGTGGGTTGGCAGTGATTTCTTTGTAAATTTTTCTGTTTCTGTAGGCGTCTACAGCTAAGTAGATTGCGCTGCGCATGCTTTGTTCATCCGCGAGTTGTTTTCCTGCGATATCAAAAGCAGTACCGTGGTCTGGACTTGTCCTGACTATCGGTAGACCTGCCGTAAAATTGACACCATCTTCAAAGCACAAAGCTTTAAAAGCTGCAAGCCCTTGGTCGTGGTACATCGCTAGTACGCCGTCGTATTGTTGTCGGGCATTAGACCCAAAAAAGCCATCTGCTGCATAGGGCCCAAAGGCTAATATGCCGTTTTGTCGGGCTTGCTGAATTGCTGGCGCAATGATTTGTTGTTCTTCCTCACCAATTTTTCCGTTTTCTCCAGCATGAGGATTGAGTCCGAAAACTGCTATTTTGGGCTTGACCAAGCAGAAATCTTTTTTCAAACTTTGCTCAAAAGCTTCTATTTTTTGAACGATGAGTTCTTTGCTCAGCTTATTTGAAATCTCTTTGACTGGAATGTGTGTGGTGACTAATGCCACACGTAAAGAACCGGATACTAATATCATGAGTGCTTCTTTAGCACCAGACATCTCGGCCAAATACTCGGTGTGCCCGGGGAATTCAAAACCGGCTTTCGCTACATTTTCTTTCGAAAATGGTGCGGTAACGATGACATCAATTTTTCCACTTGCCAAATCTTTGGTAGCTGCTTCTAATGATAACAATGCATATTTGCCGCCGTTGGCATTTGATTGCCCGGGCTCCACTTCAGTTTCATCTTGCCATACATTTACGACGTTGATTTTCTTTGGAGCAATTTCGTCGGCAGATTTGCAAGTTTGGTAATTGAAATCATGAAGATTGAGCTGTTTTTTATAAAATGAAACCACCTTGTTTGATCCGTAAACAACCGGAATAATATCGGTTAAAATTCTGTTGTCTTTGAGTGCTTTGATCAAAACCTCAGGGCCAATTCCGTTGATATCACCTACAGTGAGGCCAACTTTGACAAGCGGTTTCTGCGAAACCTCTTTTTCTTTATTTGTTACTTGTGGTTCCTTGTCCATTAGTCGTGAAGGCTTTTAAGAAAGTGATAAAGCAAGCGAACACCGGCACCGGTGCCACCCTCACCTTTATAATTTTCTGGTGCATCTAGCCAAGCTGGCCCGGCAATGTCCATGTGAATGTAAGGTGCTTTTACAAAATGTTCTAAGAATTTTCCGGCTGAAATCATTCCGGCATTCGGGCCACCGATGTTTTTAAGGTCGGCAATTTTGGATTTCATATGTTTTTTGTAGTCGTCCCAGAAAGGGAAGCGAACCACGCGCTCATGCACTGCATAACCACTGGCTTCGAGTTGCTGAAAAATTTTGTCTTCTGCATTGCCCATGATGATGCTCGCTTCGGTTCCGATTGCCCTGAGTGCTGCGCCAGTTAGTGTAGCGGCATCAATGACTAATTGCGGATTGTATTTATTAGAATATGCCAATGCATCGGCTAGGATCATTCGGCCTTCGGCATCCGTATTGAGTACTTCGACAGTCGTGCCATCAAACATTGTAATGACATCACCGGGCGCATATGCGTTTCCGCCAGGTCTGTTGTCAGTAGCCGGCAAAAGTGCTACTAAATGAACCGGCAATTTTTCCAAAGCAGCCAGATAAATGACGGCCGCCATAGTTGCTGCTCCGGCCATATCGCCTTTCATGGTGTCCATGCTGCCAGGAGTTGGCTTGAGGCTCAGGCCACCTGTATCGTAAACAACGCCTTTACCAACTAACACAATAGGCTGTTTGTTTTTGGCGTTTTTTGGTTTGTACTCGGCAACAGTAAATGTTGGCGGATCAATTGAGCCTTTGTTGACGGCAAGTAAACCACCCATTTTGAGGGTTTCAATTTGAGTTTCCTCGAGTACTTGAACTTGAAATCCTGCTTCAGCTCCGAGCTCAACTACTGCTGCTGCAAGTTGCTCGGCATTGAGATGAGATACTGGCGTATTGACTAGGTCGCGAGTTTTGAAGACGGCTTTTGTAATGTTAGTGAGTTCTTGGATCTTTGCCTTGTCAATCGTTTTGGGTACCACTACCTCGGCAAAAACGCCTGCTTTTGGTTGACTAAAATGTTGTAGAAAACGGTAATTGGCAAGCATAAGCCCTTCGAGAAAGGCGAAAACTTCTGTGGGCTCGCCATTTTCAATTTGAAGGCAAACAGCCTCGTCATGCAAGTACTTTTCGATTTTGTCCGCTAACACACGCAATGACTCAGCATTTTGTCCAGCTTTGATTTCGAATTCAAAGTGTGTTTTAGTTTTGCAATAATCGAAGTCTTTGTTGGCTTCTGTGTTTTCTGTGAAGCGAAGTACAGATGGCTGTTTATGTTTGGATTGATGAGTGAGTAAGAGCATTGTTGTTTTTTTACAAAGTTAACAAGAAAGCGACTGCTAAATAGGTAAATCTTTTCGGTGTTGTTCCAGAAACTTATCAATTAGACGCGGCAACGGAAGTTCAGAGATTTCTTGAAGTGAATAATGTATTTTTTCTTCCTTTTTCTCTCGCAATGGGGCTAATACAAAATAGGCTTCAATTTTTTGATGTGTAAGCACATGTTTGAATTTTGGCGATTGCCAAGATGTTGCAAAGCTTTGAAGATAAGTGATTTGCTCCTCAGAACTTTTGAGTTCGATCATTGGAAATTGAAACAAGCCCTCCCAGATGTCACCAGCCACTCTGCGCTCCAACGCCAGTCGATTTTCTTGGTCTGTTTGCACATGATAAACAAAAAATCGATGACGGATCTTGATCTTTTTTTCCTTCACAGGTAAGAGGTGTACTTTGTTTTCAGCAAACGCAGCGCAAGATAACTGCAAGGGGCATTCCGAACATTTGGGCGCCACTGGTTTGCACTGGAGCGCACCAAACTCCATGATAGCTTGATTGTGTAATGCCGGTTGTTTGATATTCAATACTTCTCCAGCAATTTTTTCAAACGTTTTTTTACCGGCCGAAGAGTTAATGGCTAAGTCTATTCCAAAATAACGGCTCAATATCCTAAAAACATTGCCATCGACAACAGCATGTGGTAAATCAAAAGCAAAGGAGGAAATAGCTGCTGCGGTATACGGCCCAATTCCTTTCAATTTGAGCAAACCCTCGTATGAATTCGGAAAAGCTCCGTTATACTCATGTGCGATGATTTGCGCAGTTTTGTGCAAATTTCTACCGCGGCTATAGTACCCTAAGCCTTGCCATAGACTCAAAACCTCTTGCTCCGTTGCTTTGGCAAGCAGCTCAACTGTCGGAAATGTATGGACGAACTTTAAGAAGTAAGGCAACCCTTGATCGACCCGAGTTTGTTGTAAAATTACCTCGCTAAGCCATATTTGATAAGGGTCTTTGGTATGTCGCCAAGGGAGGTTGCGGTGGTGATTTTCATACCATTTGACCAATTCTTGACCGAGTACTTGCATAATATTTGAGAAAAATTCTCGGAAAATTACGCATATAATGTTTCTGTGAAGTATTTTTGCGCCGCTATTAATCACCTAATCAATTAACCAAAGAGATATGACAAAAGCGGATATCGTTGCAAATATTGCAGAAGAAACCGGATTGGAAAGAGCAGAAGCACTTCGTGCAGTAGAGGCTTTTATGAACAACATCAAAGCTTCTATGGCTGACGGAAAAAATGTGTACTTACGTGGATTTGGAAGTTTCGTAGTGAAAGAACGCGCTCAAAAAACAGGTCGCAATATCTCTAAGAATACTACGATTATCATCCCGGCGCACAACATCCCTTCATTCAAACCTTCAAAAACTTTCGTTGATGAAGTGAAGAACAAGGTTAAGGTGAAATAAGATTTCTTTTTTACTGAAATTTGTATTACCTTTGCACTCCCTTTGCGGGGGTGCATTTTTTTTGTAACAAAGTACTAAACATATAATATACTCATTATGCCAAGCGGTAAAAAAAGAAAAAGACACAAGATGGCGACGCACAAGCGTAAAAAAAGACTTAGAAAAAATCGCCACAAGAAGAAAAAATAATTTCTTCTTTCATATGTAAACGCATAGAGAGCTCATTGATTTTTCTTTGAGCTTTCATTGTTTCATCCTGTAAATAATTTCAAGTGAATTTAGAACTCGTTGTAGACGCTCGTTCAAACGGCGTCTGGATAGCATTGCTGCGCGACGGGAAGTTAATTGAGTTGCACGAAGATCGCGGCAACACAGACTTCTCTGTAGGCGACATCTATTTAGGACGGGTACGACGCGTAGCAAATGGACTCAATGCCGCTTTTGTTGACGTAGGTTATGACAAAGATGCCTTTTTGCACTACCATGACCTTGGCCCTCAATATGTTTCTTTCTCAAAATACGTGAAAGACAGTGTAGCAGGAAAACAAAACGTAGCTGATCTTCAATATTTTAAGCTAGAAAAAGAAATCCCGAAAGAAGGAAAAGTATCGAACATCCTTTCCTCTTCCCAGGCTATCCTTGTTCAGGTAGCCAAAGAGCCGATTTCTCAAAAAGGACCTCGCTTAAGTTCTGAAGTAACCCTTGCTGGACGTTACCTCGTACTCGTACCTTTCTCAGATAAAATTTCTGTGAGTCAAAAAATCAAAGATCCTTCTGAAAAGGAGCGTTTGAAGGAACTCATGGACCGCATCAAACCGAAAAATTTTGGTGTCATTATTCGTACGGTTGCCGAAAAAAAATCGACCGCTGACCTCGAAACAGACCTTTCGAATCTACTCGAAAAATGGCGCACCCTCCACACAAATCTCAAAGGGGCTCAGCCCCCAAGACGCGTGCTCGGAGAACTCAACACCACCAATTCCATTCTACGCGATTTGTTGAATGGTAATTTTACCAATATTCACGTCAACGACGAAACAATGGCCATCCAAATGAAGGATTACATTGCAGAAATTGCCCCTGGACGTGAGAAAATTGTCCGTAACTACGACAACAGAGTTGCAATTTTTGAGCGCTTCGGCATCAATAAGCAAATTAAAACTCTTTTTGGTAAAAAGGTACCACTTGCAAGCGGAGGCTACCTCATTATTGAGCACACCGAAGCCATGCACGTCATTGACGTCAATAGCGGAAACCGCAAAGGCTCAGATGGTCAAGAATCTAACGCTTTAGCAACCAATATTGAGGCTGCAGAAGAGGTAGCTCGTGTACTACAGTTGCGCGACATGGGTGGCATCATTTGTGTGGACTTCATCGACATGCATGACCGCGAGAACAACAAAATTCTCTATGATAAAATGAAGGAATTCATGAAATCAGACCGTGCCAAGCACAACATGATTCCACCTTCTAAATTTGGCATTATCGAAATCACGCGTCAACGCGTCAGACCTGAAACGGACATCCAAACTGCTGAAACTTGCCCTACCTGTAATGGTAGCGGCGAAGTACAAGCCAGCATCTTATTTGCCGAAGAAATCGAAAACAACCTCGACTATTTGCTCAATGATCGCCGCGAAAAAGGCGTATCACTGTTAGTGCATCCATATCTTGAAGCTTTCTTTAAGAAAGGAATTCTAAGCAAGCAATTGCGTTGGTTCTTCAAGTACAAAACCTGGATTCCGGTGCGTGGCGTAACTGCTCACCACTTACTTCAGTACACTTTTGTTGACAAAGCCAACAACGAAATCCCATTATAATGACAGCGCCTCGCGCTTATGATTTTGCACAAATGCTTCAGAAAACTGAGGCATTTTGTGCATATCAGGAGCGCAGTAGCCACGAGGTTTTAGAAAAACTCAAGCGCCTAGGTGCGCAAGAGGGGGAAATTATACAGGTCATCAACTCCTTGATTGAAAACAAGTTTTTAGATGACGAGCGTTTCGCAAAAGCCTATGCTGTAGGCAAATTACGCATCAAACATTGGGGGGTCAATAAAATCAAGCAAGGCCTTCAATTAAAGCGCATTGACCGCGAAGTCATTGCCCAAGCGATACAAAACATGTATCATGAGGAAAACTATTTTGGGATTCTTCAAGATGTTGCATTGCGCAAATGGCAAGAACTCTATAAAGAAAAAGACCCCTGGATGCGCAAGCAAAAGCTGTTTCGCTTCTTGGCATCCAGGGGTTTTAATTACGACGAATTTTCAGATCTGAAATTCGAATAGTGCTTTTTAGTTGGGGTGAATCATTTGGTTGGCACCGTTGATCCAGTTGATTGGACCACCAGCTTCGTATCCTTTAGAACCGATAGGAGCTAAATTCATTTTGCCGTCACTCATTTTATCAGGCTTCACAAACCAACAAGTAGGATAACCACGCACACCAAATTGCTGCTGTAAATTGCGGTTTTGGGTTTTGATTGCCTCAGTTTGTGGTTTGGAACGCGGGAAATCGAGTTCGACTAAAATGACATTTTCCCTAGCCCATTTTTCAAATTCAGGTGTTTTGAAGACCTCATTTTGTAAACGATGACACCAACCGCACCAATCAGAACCTGTAAAGAACAACATCATTGGTTTGTTTTCTTTTTTCGAGATTTCTGTTGCTTGGTTGATATCGGTGTACCAAGTCATGGTGGCTTTCTGAGCAAAGCTCAATTGACCAACAATTAATAGTGTAAAAAGGGCGATTGCTTTCATGAATTTTTTTTCTAAAGTTAAGGATAATGTCCACATTGACAAAAACCGTGCAAAACATCATTTGGTCGTTCGAAAAAAAAATAATCCTATATTCGTTTCAAATTACTACCTATGAAACTACAACTACTACTCACTTTTTTAGTGTTTAATAGACTGATATTTGCCCAATTACCTACTCAAACGGTAAGGGGTTCGGTCTTTGATAGCGAAACAATTTATCCGCTAAGTGGCGCCAAATTACTTATCGAAGTGGGCGGTCAAAAATACATGGCAGCTTCTACGGCAGATGGCACATTTAATATTGCTAAAGTACCTGTTGGGAAGCATCAACTTGTAGCAAGTGCGGCGTTTTATGATTCACGAACGTTAACCATTGAAGTTACTTCAGGAAGAGAATTGGTGCTTCAGATTCCCTTACAAGAAAAAGTTTCTCAGCAAAAAGATGTTCGTGTCGTGGGAAGAAAACAAGGGGAAGTGCTCAATGAAATGGCGGTGTTGTCGGCACAGCAATTTAGTGTTGAGGAAACCAATCGTTATCCAGGTTCTCGTATGGACCCCGCTCGTATGGCTTCAAATTTTGCCGGTGTCAATGGTGCTGACGATTCTAGAAATGATATCGTTGTTCGCGGAAACTCTCCGCTTGGAGTTATTTATCGCGTTGAAGGCATAGACATCCCTAATCCGAATCACTTCGCCATCTCAGGTACTTCTGGCGGTCCAGTCTCACTTTTAAATAATAAAATGCTTGCCAACTCTGATTTTTTCATGAGTGCTTTTCCAGCTGAATATGGCAATAGTCTTTCGGGTGTTTTTGATTTGAAGTTGCGCAATGGAAATAATAATCAGCATGAATTTACAGGGCAGTTTGGTCTGCTTGGTACAGAATTCCTTGCCGAAGGCCCCTTAAGTAAAAACAGCAAATCGAGTTATTTAGTGATGGGGAGGTATTCTACCCTTACCATTTTCCAAAAATTAAACATCAATTTAGGGACAGACGCTATTCCTAAATATTACGATGGCGCCTTTAAATTCAATTGGATTTTGAAAAACGGTGGTCAATTAGCCTTATTTGGTATGGGAGGAAGCTCAGACATCGCCATTAAAATTTCAGATTTTAAGGAATACACTGAAGATCTTTACGGAGAAGGTGACCGCGACCAATATTTTGGTACAAGCATGATAACCTCTGGTTTGAATTATAAAAAGAGTATCAATGAAAAGACTTTTATTTCCACGACGTTGGCGATTAGTCAAGAAACTCAAAGAACGAATCACGAATATTTGAGAAATAGACGCATTGATACGCTTACCAACGAAATTGTTTTTGATTCTATTTATCCGATGATGGCCTATCAATTCAAGGTTCAAAAATTAAGCGGATATACAGCAGTAAATCATAAATTCAATAAGCAACATTTATTGAAAGCAGGCCTCAGTTTTGATTTGATTTCCATGAATTTTCTAGATTCTTGTCTGTACAACCTGGATATACCTGATAATTATGAGTTGCGCTGGAACTATCAAGGTTCAGCTGCAATTATTCAACCTTTTGTGCAGTGGAAATGGCGAGTTTCTGACAACATGGACTTAACCGCTGGTATCCATGCGCAGTACTTTACGCTTACGAATAGCATCAGTCCATTCGAACCGCGTGTTGGATGGAAATACCGCATGGACAATGGTCAGGCTATTTTTGCTGGTGGCGGTATGCACAGCATGATTCAGCCTTACTATACTTATGCATATAAGGTTTTACCTGGTGTTTCAAATCCAAATAGTAATATCAATATGGATTTCTCAAGAAGTGCCCATTCTGGAATTGGTTACGAGAAGTCTTTCAATAAAGGATTTAATATTAAAACAGAGGCTTATTATCAATATTTATACAATATTCCTGTAACTGTCGCGCCTTCCTCATTCTCTATGATTAATGTGGGGAGTGGCTTCTCAAGACTCTTCATAGATGAACTACAAAATACTGGAGATGGTTACAACTATGGTCTAGAATTGACGGTACAAAAGTATTTTGATAAAACGTTCTTTTTCTTATTCTCAGGAACGGTCTACGATTCAAAATATCGCGGCAGCGACGGCATTTTGCGCAATACCTCTTACAACGGAAACTATGTGGTGAATTTCTTAGGAGGAAAAGAATTCAAAGTGGGCGAACGCAGTGTTATCGGAATTGGTGGAAAAGTAACTGCCGCAGGCGGTAAACGTTATGGTTTGGTTGATATTGCCACAACGAATAGCATGAAGGAAATCATTTTCCAAGATTCCATGTTCAATGAGCTGCAATTCCGCGATTATTTCCGTGCTGACCTCAAGATTTCTTGGCGTAAAAACGCAGACCGTGTTACGCACGAGTTCGGACTCGATTTGGTAAATATTTTGGGTACAAAAAACCTCTTGACTTTGGCATACCGACCAGCATTGACCAACCAAGATTTTATCGACCAGCAGAACGGGACCTTTTTGCCTTACTCTGAGAAAACACAGCTTGGCTTCTTCCCAATTTTCTACTACAAAATTGACTTCAAAGCAGCAAAAAGATAAGGTGTCGAACCCAAAATCCTTTTAACTTTGCGTTTTAATTCAAAAGCGCGATGAAAGGAATCTTAAGTTACCAATTAGTGGATCCACAACTTCCTAATAGTGAGGAAGGATGGTTTGTTGTAAATGAGCATGGTGCTTACAAAATCAACGACATTTCGATTAAAAAAATCGTAAGTGGGCGCTATTCAGTTAGTGAAGGTTCTGAGGTTGTTTTTGAATTAGAGCCGAATTGTAAAGTCAGTGACCAAACAACTGTGAAACATGCAGTGGTTGCCAAATTGCATTTAGAAGAAGAGAATCCTACAAAAATCTTCTTAATTGATATTGACGGAACAATCTGTGACGACATCAAAAACGAAGAGAGCGAATTATACCCAAGTGCCAAAGTTTTCCCAAATTCTAGGGAAGTGATCAACAAGTGGTATCAAGAAGGCAACATCATTACTTTCTTTACTGCCCGTGAAGCTAAGGACCGCGAAGTAACTGAAAAATGGCTCAAAGAAAATGGCTTTTTGTACCATGGGTTGGTTATGGATAAACCCCGCATCAAAGACGGACAAGAATACGTTTGGATTGACAACCGCAAAGTGAGGGCCGTGACCTACATGGGCACTTGGTCTGAACTCACTGAAGTCGATGCAAAAATTAAGGTTTTTGCTTAAGTCTCTTTTCTCTTGAAAGCAAAAGAGCTCGGCTTACTCATTGACAAACAAGCTTATTCTGAGAGTAGCAGCATTTTGCATTTTTATACCCAAGAAAGGGGCTATCAATCGTATATTTTTAAAGGTGGTCTGAAAAAAAGAAAGGCTCTGAATCAGTTGGGGCTTTACGAGCTCAGTTATTTCAAAAGACCTGAATCAGATCTCGGCATCATCAATCAACTGGATTTTGCGTGGTCGGCGTTTCAAATTTATGCACACCCTCAAAAAGTACTCTTGATATTCTTTTTGGCTGATATTCTGAAGCAAACACTCAGGCATCAAGGCCCAGACCCCGCACTCTTTGATTTTTTGAGAGCCCAAATAATCCTGCTCGAGACCAACATCAACAACAAGTCTTTTCCTACTTCGTTTCTAGCACAGTACTTAATGACAATGGGCTATGCACCTTTGTTGGATGCTGAAAATCCCAAAAGCTTTGATTTGAGAAGAGGGGTTTTTGATTCCGCACCTCTTGAATCCATCGATAGCGTGGACGACCCTCAACTTGTTTTGTTTTTAAAGGCACAATTTTGGCCAGAAGAATCAGCTGTTTATTCCAATGAAAATTACAAGGAAGGTTTGAAATTATTAGTCAAATATGCGGCACTTCATGTACCAGGCTTTCATCTGGATAAAACCATGGAAATACTGCATGAAACCTTGTATAATTAACGTTTTTTGGCAAAGAAGTCTTTGAGTAGTTGGCTGCATTCTGCTTCCATGATGCCGTTTTCGACTAGCGTCCCCGGGTGATACAATTGCGCGCCGCTTGCACCGGCCCCTCTTTTTACATCGCGAGCGGCAAAAACTATTTTATCAATCTGAGACCAATACAGCGCCCCGGCACACATACAACAAGGCTCAAGCGTCACGTAAAGCGTGCATTCTTTGAGGTATTTTGCACCTAAATATTGTGCCGCTGCAGTGATGGCTTGAATTTCAGCATGGGCTGTAACGTCGGTAAGTTGTTCCGTTAAATTGTGGCCTCGGGCAATAATTTGATTTTTACAAACAATTACAGCACCTACAGGGACTTCATCGGCTTCAAATGCCTTTTGAGCCTCTAAATAGGCCTGTTTCATAAAATATTCATCATTGAACGGACTCAGCATGGCACAAGATTACAAACTTTCTATTAATTTTCCGACATGAATTTATTGGACCTCTTTTTATTTGCACCCTTAGCCTATGGTGCCTATAAAGGATACAAGCGCGGCCTCATCATGTCTTTGTTTATGTTACTGGCAATTGTAGTTGGCCTCTACGCTGCATTTCAACTCAACGATGTTCTTGTTGATTTTGGCATGAAGACACTTCATTGGGAAAAAACCACACTTGTCCCGGTCTGCTTTGTCATCTTGTTTTTAGGCATTGGAGCCGGGGTATATTTTGGTGGAAAATTGCTTGAAACAGCCCTCAAAGTTGTCAAATTGTCGATATTCAATAATTTGGCAGGCGCCTTGCTTGGGATTTTACAGTGGATATTTTTAATTGGCACACTTTTGGTATTTGTTTTGGCACTGGATAAAAATCAGTCTATGATTTCAGCACAAAAAAGAGAGCAATCAGTAGCCATACCATTTTATACACAGTTTTTGAAATTAGGTTTACCAAGGGTTTCCGAAGCATATCTATTTGAGTCATACCTTCAACAAATCCCATCTTTACCTCAATCAGACTCTAGATAATGCCATGAAATTACTGTACTTCTCCTTATTTTTTTTCTGTTTTGAATGGGCTTTCTCACAAAGCCTTAATTCTGTATTGAGTTCAGCCACGAATAACTTATTAAGCCTCGATAGAAAGGAGAAGACCATCAAATCGGGTACGTATTTTGGCCTCCAAAGTGGGCGTTTTTATGCATTTGAGTATGGTTGGGAGTTGCAACGAAAAAAGAAGATTGGTTTTTTAGACAATAATACCGTTGGCTTACATCATGGGATCAACCTAACCTATGATTTTTCTAGGCTCAATCCAGTCATTGGATACGATCTGGGACTATGGCGTCGCACTGGTAATTTTGATTTCACCTATGGATTGAATGCTGCTATTCGCACCGACCTTCATCAATTTAGAATCGGCGTTTGCCCAACTATTGGCATCAAAGTATGGCAATTGCATGTTCAAACAGGGATGTATATATTAGCCCCATTTTATGCATTCAATAATACTTTTAACAGCAATACTTTTTTTATTTCTGCGAGGTTTTTACTGGTCAAGAATAGCATAAAAAAAGGGGCCGAAAAGCCCCTTCAAAAAAAGTTTAGTTGATCATAAATCAAACTTGATGCCTTGCGCGAGTGGCAAGGAATCAGAGTAGTTGATGGTATTGGTCTGACGACGCATGTAAACTTTCCAGGCATCTGAACCAGACTCGCGGCCCCCACCTGTTTCTTTCTCGCCACCAAAGGCGCCACCAATTTCTGCACCTGAAGTACCGATATTGACGTTTGCGATTCCGCAATCTGAACCAGCTGCACTCAAGAATGCTTCTGATTCTTTGAGCTCGTTGGTCATGATCGCTGAAGATAATCCTTGCGGAACCCCATTTTGCATGGCAATTGCGTTGTGCACACTACCTGTATACTTCATAATATAAAGGATTGGTGCAAATGTTTCGTGTTGTACAATGGCAAAATGATTTTCTGCTTCGATGATACAAGGTTTTACGTAGCAACCAGATTCATAACCTGCACCAGCAAGCACACCACCTTCCACAACTACTTTTCCACCCTCTTTTTGGGCAGCTTCAATAGCATTGAGATAGTTGTTTACGGCATCTTGATCGATCAGCGGCCCAACGTGGTTATTTTGATCCAAAGGATTGCCAATGCGCAATTGCTTGTATGCTGCTGCTAAGGCATCTTTGACTTTGTCATAAATTGAATCATGGATGATCAAACGACGCGTAGATGTACAGCGTTGCCCAGCAGTACCTACAGCACCAAATACGGCACCAGGAACGACCATTTTAAGATCGGCAGAAGGGGTAATGATAATAGCGTTGTTACCCCCTAATTCTAATAAGGAACGACCCAAGCGTTGCCCCACTGCTGCCCCAACAGATTTACCCATGCGCGTAGAGCCTGTTGCAGATACAAGTGGCACACGGCTATCGTTGGCCATGAGTTTTCCGATTTCGCCATCGCCAATTACAAGCCCTGAAACTCCTTCAGGTACCCCATTGGCAGCAAAAACTTCTTGGGTGATGTGTTGGCAAGCAATGGCAGTTAAAGGTGTTTTTTCAGATGGTTTCCAGACGCAAACATCGCCACAAACCCATGCTAAGGCTGTATTCCAGTTCCAAACGGCAACTGGGAAATTAAAGGCCGAAATAATTCCGACGATTCCTAGTGGGTGATACTGCTCATACATGCGGTGACCCGGTCGCTCAGAATGCATCGTGAGGCCATATAATTGACGAGATAAACCAACTGCGAAATCACAGATGTCGATCATTTCTTGAACTTCACCTAAACCTTCTTGCAAAGATTTACCCATTTCGTAAGAAACGAGTTTACCGAGTGGTTCTTTGTAAAAACGAATGCGTTCAGCTAACTGACGAATGATTTCTCCGCGTTTAGGAGCCGGAACGGTTCTCCATTCTAAAAAAGCACTTTGAGCCTTTTCGATAACTTGATTGTATTGTGCTTCAGTGGCCATATTCACATGTGCGATGACCTGTGCATCTACCGGAGAAACAGAAGCAATTTTTGCCCCTGTTGATGCAATCCAGTTGGCACCAGTGGAAGCCCCTTGATTATTTTCTTGAATACCTAATTGGCTTAGGATTTCTTTAATTTCTGCTTGAAGTGACATAAGAGTTGATTTGAGGGCAAAGGTAGGGAATTTTTATTGTGTAACTTTGTCACATGAATGACCTTTCACATGACCCGATTTGTGCATTAGCCACTGCCAATGGCATAGGCGCTATTGCGGTTATTCGTGTTTCAGGAGTCAACGCCAAGCAATTAGTTTCCAAGACTTTTTCTAAGGACCTGAATTCCTTACCGAGCCATTCCGTTCATCTTGGTTGGATGCTTTCAGCAACCGGAGAACGCCTAGATGAAGTACTTGCCACTTTATTTGATCATGGCAAGAGTTTTACTGGCGAAGAGAGTGTAGAGTTGGCTTGCCATGGTTCGCCATATATCCAACAACTTTTGTTACAACGCTTGGTTGAAGTTGGCTGTCGATTAGCCGAACCTGGTGAATTTACCAAACGTGCTTTTTTAAACGGACGCCTTGACCTTTCTCAGGCAGAGGCAGTTGCTGACCTCATTGCAGCACAGTCCAAACAGGCCCATCAAGTAGCCTTGCAGCAATTGCGCGGGCGCTTCTCTTCAGCATTACAACAACTGCGCGAGCAGCTCATCAATTTTGCTGCTCTCATTGAACTAGAACTCGATTTTGCAGAAGAGGACGTCGAATTTGCCGATCGCAGTGCGCTCAAAAACTTGGTAGCGGATGTATTAAAAATAGTGCGTCGTCTGGCGGCTTCGTTTGAACTCGGAAATGCCATTAAAAATGGAGTTCCGGTTGCCATTGTGGGCGCTCCCAACACAGGTAAAAGCACCTTACTCAATCAACTTTTAGGTGAAGACCGGGCCATTGTTTCGAACATTGCCGGCACCACCCGAGATGTCATTGAAGAAGTTTTGAATATCGAGGGCATCCAGTTTCGCTTGATTGACACCGCCGGAATCCGAGAAACAACCGAAACAATTGAAGCGCTTGGCATAGAGCGCTCTCAACAAAAAATAGAGCAAGCCAAAATTGTCCTTTGTCTAACCGATACGAGCGACATTCAGAACCTCCAAGAAACCCAAGATTGGGTCGCGTCTTTAAAAAATCTTCATCCCGATAAGCATATTTTATTGGTCAAAAATAAAGCCGACCTCGAAACTTCCATTTCACCCGACGAGATTAACAAAATTGATCTGCAAATAAGCGCACTCATTGGCGAGGGTATCTCTGAGCTCAAAAATGCGTTAGTTCAACTCACGCTCGGCGATTTCAGCATCCAAGACGAAACCATCGTTTCCAACGCCCGTCACCATGCTGCGCTTCAACTAACGGCTGCTGCTCTAGAGCGCGCCCAAGAAGGGCTTCAAGGCCACACCACCGCTGACTTCATTGCCATGGACATCCGCGAAGCCATGCGCCAACTCGGCCACATCACGGGTCAAATTGATGTGGATACTGACATCCTCGGCACCATCTTCTCGAAGTTTTGTATCGGAAAGTAATTATATCAAATCAAATCAAACTAAATCAATTAAAACCATTGTAAAATAAGCTATTAGCATAAATTTATTCGGAAATATCAAAACACAAAATTGAATATTATTGTGTTTATTTGATAATTTATGTGTTATATTTGTTTGATTAATTCAAATTAACACAAATACACACATGACAATTAAGGTTAGACAACGCAAACCAAAGGATGGTCAAATCAGGTTGTTTTTAGATATTTATAATCCAAATGCTAAGAATAAAAGAACCAACCGTGTTTTAGATTTATTTCTGTACGAAAATCCTTCGACACCTACACAGAAAAAAACAAATAAGGAAAATTTAGAAGCCGCTGAACGTATTCGTGCTAAAATGACTCTCGATTTGGCAATGGATAATAATGGCTTGGCAGAACTAAAAAAGAATGATAAATCATCCATTGATTTAGTAGTTTACTTTAAACAGTTAACGGATGATCGATATGAAAGTTTGAATAATTACGGGAATTGGTTAAGTGCTTATAAACACTTAAAAAAATTCTGTCCAAATGGAATTCCAATCAATCAAGTTGATGCAAAATGGCTGAATGATTTCAAGTATTATCTACAGCATGTAGCCAAGAAAAAATCCAATCAACCATTAAATCAAAATTCACTCCATTCCTATTTTAATAAGATTAAAGCGTGTTTGAATCAAGCACATATGGATGATCTCATCACAAAAAATCCTGTTCGACAAGTTAAAGGATTTAAAGAAGGTGAGGTTCAAAGAGAATTCCTCACTTTTGAAGAACTGCAGAGAGCTGCACAAGCCGAATGTGATGTGCCACAGATGAAAAAAGCGTTTTTATTCAGTTGCTTAACAGGATTAAGATGGTCTGATATTTTACCATTGTATTGGGGAGATTTACAATACTCTGAAAATCAACAATACTGGTTTATCAGGTTCAGACAGAAAAAAACTAAGGGTACTGAAACATTACCTATCTCAAATCAAGCAAGAGAACTTTTAGGTGAACCAGGAAAAGAAAACGAACACCTATTCTTAGGGTTAAAGTATAGTGCTTGGTATAATTTAAAGTTACAACAATGGATGATGCGAGCAGGAATTAGTAAAACAATTACTTTCCATTGTGGCCGTCACACCTATGCCACACTTCAGCTATCAAACGGAACAGATATTTACACAGTGTCAAAACTCTTGGGTCATCGAGAATTGAAAACAACTCAAGTGTATGCGAAGATTATTGATGAAATGAAAATTAAGGCTACGAATGCTATTCCAAAATTAAATTTCTAATGAATTTTTACCTCAGAATAAATCGTTTAGTAAGGTTTCAGCAGTATTACATCAGAAAGCATTTGTTTCAGGATAATGTTGTTGACTACGGGTTATTAAGGAAATTGGCAGAGGACATCAAATATCAAAACTTGTTCTCAAAACTTATAAAGCAACCTGTTTTTAGAAATTTATATTATCAGTACCTATCCAAATATCCAATTGATGAAAAAGTTAAAGATGTTTCGTTGTATTTGGAAATTTCTAAAGATTTGATTGATCAAGGGATGATAACCTTAATCAATGAAAACACTGAGCCTGAAGTAATAGTAATACCTGAGTTAGAAATAAGAGATAAAAAGTTATTCAATGAATTTTCGAAAAGAATTTTGAAAGAATTTTCTTTTTTGATTCTATTTGAAAAACGGATGTATTTTCTGAAATCCTTGCTTGATGAGATTTCAAGTAGAGGGCCTTTTAATCAGGATGAAATACTTCGAATCAAAGCAGATTTAGAGATTAAAATTGCAAAGTTTGATAAGTATATCATTGGAAATATTAAAGTGCCTGATCTGAAGAAAATAGAAGAGAACAAAATAAGGCAAATCAGATCTTTTCCACTGGAATTAAAAAATACTAATGAAAGTAAACTTGCAAACCATAGTTCTTTTATTGAAGCATTTAATCTATTAAGACAAAATAATCTGATCAGTAAACAAACTTCATTACAGCAATTTTGTCAACTTTTTCATACAAAGGGCTTGGATGAAAATTCATTTATTGAATGGACAGGGACATTTATTGAACTTAAATGGACAATAGTAGAAATAACCAAAAAAGTAAACAATAAAGACTATAATGGTTTGAAAAAATGGCAAATTGCTCAAAATTGTTTCAAGGTTAATTCTCGTGGGACAACTCTCACAATAGATAATTACACCCAAATTTCAAATGCAAATGGAGGTGACAAAAAAAAACAATTAATAATCGATTTTGGAAGAAAATTACAGGAGTTATAATTCTCCAACTCTGAAAGGGTTCAAAGTTGGTTCTAAATAATTCCTAATAAAATAAAGTGCTTCAATACTCTGAACTCTGAACAATCTCTAATCAGAGTTTAATTGCTTGAATTAACTTGAAATCCATAATTTCTTTGTGCTTGCATTGGCCAATGCGCTTTTATTAATTTTTAAAAAAACGCAAAATTATGCACAAAGATGTAAGACCCCTCTACTCCCTTACAGTTGAGGAATTTAAAGAGTTAAGCAAGACCATTGCTTTAGATAATAGCTATTTATTAAAACCTGATGAAACAATTCAGGAACCCAAAAGTGACATCATTTATCTTGATGAAGTTATTAGCTTGACAGGATATAAGGAAAGCACAGTTTATTCCAAAGTATGTCGTAAAGAAATACCCGTTATTTCAACAGGGAGACCTCTTGCTTTTTCACGTGAAGAAATTCTACAATGGATGAAGGATGGTCGGCCAACAGTAGCTGAAATGTTGGCGATCGAATTTACTAACCTTAAAAACAAGAAGAAATGAAAAATCTTGACGAAGGGTTAGAAAACCACTTAGAAAAACTATTGAGCCAAGTGGAAATGATAAACGGCCACTTTAATGAAAACACCGTTTCACTTGGGGATAATAAATTCGCAATGGATATTTTCTCGTTTTCGATCAAAGGGAGAGATCCAAAAATCTATTTGACTGGGGTATATAAACGAGGTGTACTCGAACTCCTAAAACACCTCGGGATTTTCTCTAAAAAAGTTTTTAATGTCGATGTTTTGGTGCGAAGAAGAGACAATGTTCTTGACGAGATATCTGTCAAGGAAATTAAAGAGGTATTGAATTATTATTTAAATCAATTACCCCCTCTATTTGTTGAATTTGAAGGCTTTAAAGAAACGTATTCAAGAGAGGCCCAATTAGAGATTTTTTACAAGCAAACACATCTCGTCATCAATGAAAGTTTTTTAGGGTATCTTGAAAAGGACGAATCAGAACTTCTAATTGATACAGCTGATTGTTCATACATCCCATTTCAAAACGGATTAATTGAAGTAACATCCAATTCCATTTTGAAACTCGAATTTCCTGAATTACAAGGCAGAACAGTTTGGCGAGATAGTATTATTTCAAGAAATATTGGTAACAAAGAAATTGGAGGTAATTTTTCAAAGTTCATTGAAAATGTTTGCAATCAGGACCCGAGTAGGATTAAATCACTTAGAAGTGCCATTGGGTATTTACTTCACGCTTACCATCATAGTTCAGGCGGACAAATGGTCCTTCTTTATGATGAAATGATTACCGACTTAAACAACCCGCAAGGCGGTACAGGAAAGGGGTTGATAGCTAATGCCATATCCCATATTCGGCATACCATAAAAATTGATGGAAAAAAGTTTAAAGGTGACAATCGTTTTGATTTTCAAGAGGTCGATTTTTCTACACAAGTTTTGTGGCTTGATGATGTAAGTAAACATGTGGATATTGATCGATTCAATTCAATAACAACCGATGGGTTCAATATTGAAAAAAAGTTCAAAGACTCTTTAAGGATTCCTGCGTCGCATTCACCGAAAATCATCATATGTTCAAATATTATATTGGATTGCACAGGGAAAACAAGGAAACGAAGACAATTTATTGCTGAATTAGCACCATTTTACTCAAATAGAATAGCTACTGGAATTGAAGAGCCAATTATCGAATATCATGGTGCACGATTTTTCACCGATGAATGGGATAATCAAGAGTGGAATTGTTTTTTTTGGTACATGATAGAATGTTTGCAATTATATCTATCAGAAGGTCTTGTTTATAATCCTGCCATAAACGTAATTGAAAATAGATCTCGTCAACTAATTGGAGAGGATTTTTTTAATTGGGCCCAAGAACAGCATTTTGAAATAGGTCAAGAATACTCTACAACTGCTTTATATGATGATTATAAAAGCCTTTATGAGAAGGGTAATGAAAAGTTCATGCAACGGACCTTCAGCAATAAACTTAAAGCCTTTTTCAACTTGAAAGATTTGAAGTTGGAGTTTTTTACAAAACCAAAAGGTGTTAATAAAGATTCTTACTTCAGAATCAAGAATTAACAAATGCATAAAAGGGGTATACCCCCTTTTTATTAAACCTTAATTCCTAATTCTGTGAAAAACAAATATCAACTCGACCCTTCAAGTAAGAAGTTTATTTGTCCAAAATGTGAAAAGAAACGTTACGTTCGGATGATCGATGAATTAGGTAATTATTTATCTGCTGAGTTTGGTCGCTGTGATCGATCAAACTCATGCGGATATTTTAATTATCCGCAAAATACAAATCCCGACATTATGTTAGATTTGGCGCTGCCTAACATAAGGTTTCTTTCAAAAAAGGATGGGCCGCCATCCTTAATTCCAGATTACTATGTTGAGCAATCTCAAAAGGAATATGAAAGAAATGCATTTTATCTGTATTTAATTACTTTATTTTCTGAACAGGACATTCAAAGAGTATTTGCTTTATATAAAGTTGGCACATCAAGAAAATGGAATGGCGCAACAGTATTTTGGCAAATCAGTATTCAAAATGAAGTTCGTACTGCAAAAGTCATTAAATATGATGCCAGTACAGGAAAACGTATAAAACAGCCACATCCATTAATGACATGGGCACACAGGCTTCTAAATTTGAAAGAATTTAATTTAAAACAAGTTTTATTTGGAGAGCATTTACTATCACATTTTCCAAATCAAACTGTATGTATAGTTGAATCTGAGAAAACTGCAATTATCATGGCTATAAAACATCCAAATTACCTTTGGTTGGCGACAGGTGGTATTCAAGAATTCAAAGCAGAAAAAATCAAGGTGCTAATGGGTAGAAATGTTGTAGTTTTCCCTGATACTGATTTTCATTTTGATTGGAGTCAAAGAGCAAAAAGCATTTCAAAGCAATTTAATTTGAATCTAATTGTTTCCGAGTACTTAGTGAATTGTACAATTTCTTTGGATCAATCCAAAGGGTATGATTTAGCAGATTTAGATCAAATTAATGTAGATATTGCTAATTCTATTAAAAGAGAAGGTGAATCCTATAGCAATGATTTGTTGATTTTAATTCAACGAAATCCATGTTTATTTGAATTAATTCGAGTTTTTGACCTCGGAGATTTTTAAAATTTTAAAAATGAAGCATTTTCTCAAAAAAATCAAAGAGAAATCTAATCTGAATCCCTTTAAATTGTGATTTTAAAAAATGTATGTAGCTTTGATATGGATTTCCCTAATTCGTCCATATGCTGCTACATACCTTCAAATTACTACCCATCATTTTATTGATTTTTTATAGCAATGTAACAGGACAAATTACTCAGCGAATATGTGGTGGAATTCAGTATAGTCCAAGCTTAAATAATTATGGTGAAAATTCACCTGCTGCAGACGCAACTGTTGCTGCACAATCGATTGATTTAGATAATAATGGAAATATTATTGTTGCGCATAGAAACTCCAACGACCCCTTTGGGAATAGAATCAGAAAAATTGACAGACACACAGGAATAATTACATCTTTAGCAGGTTGTAATTCGGGCTGTACAAATACCTTAGGTGGTCCTGCATTGAGTTATTCATACATTGATCCTTGGTGTGTTTCTGTAGACGTTAATAATGACATTTATTTTCTTGATGTCGCTAATGTGAATTCTAGAAGAGTTTTTAAAATTAATGCAACAACATTAAACATAGAGTTGGTTAATGGATCAGTTGGCATTCAAGCAGATTTTATTTCTGTATTAAATGGAGAAGTGTTTTATTCAAAATTCTCAAATCAAATTTATAAGATTAATTCTTCAGGAATTCATGAATTAATTGCGGGAACAGGTACTCCTTCCTTTTCTGGAGATAATTCATGGGCTGTAAGTGCAACAATGAACAGTCCTCGTGATATAAAGGTTCTACCAAATGGCACCATTTATTTTATTGATTTTGGAAATAAACGGATTCGTAAAATTGAGAACGGAATAATCTCTACAATTGCTGGAAATGGTAATGTTGGATCAAGTTGTAGTAATTGCAACCCTATTAATTCAAGTTTACAAACGCCATTAAGCCTGGACATAGATAAATATGGAAATATCTATTTTGTCGATTATGCAAACATCAAAAAAATAAATGATTGCGATGGGTTAATGTATACAATAGCAGGTAATGGTGTAATTGGAATAACGAATACAAATATGCCACCTTTACAAACATCCATTTATAACGGTGGATATGGAGGGTTATGTGTTGATATTTTGGGTAACGTAAATTTCATCACAAAAGGGTCTGTTGGTGGAAGCACTACAACCAATAATCATATATACAAGATTATTGATCAAGCAACTATAAATAATTTAGCTGGAAATGACTATTATGTGTGTCATGGTGATTCAGTCAATATAATTTACGGAGGTTCGAGTTCTAACTTTAATTGGGGATTTGGAAATGGTATAAACCCATCATTTTTAGTTAATTCGAATTTCTATTTAGTATTGGAAGAATTTAATAATAATGGTTGTTTAGTATTTTCTGATGAAATTGAGGTAGTAAATGTCTCATTACCGTCTGTTGTTTCTGTTACAGATGGTTATACTTGTGGTATCGGAACAGTAGAAGTTGAAGCATCTGCGTCGATAAATTCAACGATAAATTGGTATAGTAACCCTCTAAGCACAAATATTTTATATCAAGGGGATATTTATACAACTCCTTTTTTATACAGTGATAGTGTTTTTTATGCACAGGCAATTGACACTGTTTACAACTGCTATTCTACTAATATGTCATTGGTTAACGCATTAATTACGCCAATAGATTCATGTACTTTCATACCCGATGATAATTTTGAAAATAAACTCATATCTGCAGGAATTGATGATCAATTTAACAATTATGTTAAAACTTCAATGATTGACACCCTTCAAGTTTTAGATATATCAAATACTGTAGGTATTCCAAACTCATTGCAAATTTCAAATCTAGAAGGCATCCAGGATTTTTTATTACTTAAGAAAATCTATGCAACGGAAAATAATATTGATAATATTCAACTCGAATATCTATATAACCGTCCGTTTTTAGAACATTATTATTTAGGACATAATAATATCCAGTATTTTAATTCTGATAATTTAGCGGGTCTTGCTGTTTTGAGAACATTAGAAATTCAAAACAATAATTTAACATGTTTGAATTTAAAAAATAATGCAACTAATAACGTTCTACAATTGAAGTTCTATGGCAATCCAAATTTACACTGTATTCAAGTAGATGATAACTTTTATAATTGGTTTGCAACACAACAATCAAATACCCCAGTACAGTGGTATAATAGCCCTACAACAATGGTAGAGATAGATGATTTTATTGCTGAAAATATTAGTGAATTTTGTGGTACAACGTGTGACGCCATTTATACCATGTATGGTTGTACTGACTATTTAGCATTGAATTACAGCCCATATGCCAATTATGACGACGGGAGTTGTCAATATTTAGGCATTGAAGAATTAATAAATAATGATTTCCAAATCTCTCCAAACCCTAATTCAGGTATATTCAGTGTTGAAATAAATAATAAAGAACTTGTAGGTAAAAGTTACAAGATAATTAGTTTGGAAGGCATAGAAATTACTTCAGGAAAAATAACAGCCCCACTTTTTGTAACGGATATAAATGACAAATCAGACGGTGTATATTTTCTTATTCTCGATAGCTCAGAACCTGTTAAGATAATAAAACAATAACTATGCATTAACAATGCTTGCAGTTGTCATCTGATGAAGACTTAAAATATATTTGATAGACTTCATATCCAATTATACCCAAGACGACCACCCCAAGTACAATTTTGAACCCACTGAATCCATTTGATTTGGTATTAGGAGCACTTGAACTTAGATTAGGTTCTCCGCCTGAATTTTCTTTGAAAGTGTTAATAAGTTTCGTAAACTCTTGAAGGTTGATCATTTCACTCATTTATCTCAAAATTTACTAGTTCATAATTTTTTGCATCAATTTGTCGTATTCCTACATTATACTGGAGAAAACGGCCATCTTGAC
>DLPC01000002.1:0-198 GCA_002478565.1 Flavobacteriales bacterium UBA7468
CACTGCATTGACAGTAATGGTTAACACAGCTGTTGCACAAAGCGCAGGAGTACCGTTGTCACAAACTTGGTAAGTGAAGGTTGTTGTACCGAAGAAGTTAGCAGCAGGTGTAAAAGTAATGGCACCTGTTGTTGGGTTAATACTTGTAGTACCGTTAGCAGAAGGAACAGTTACAGTTACAGAACTGTTGTTCAATCC
>DLPC01000002.1:348-14363 GCA_002478565.1 Flavobacteriales bacterium UBA7468
CCGCTGTTGTCATTAACCGTATAGGTAATGGATGCAGGGCCATTGTAGTTTGCAGCTGGGTAGAAGGTAAGCACCCCAGCATTTACAGAGAATACACCCGCAGTTGTACTGATCGACGTTTGTTGACCAGGTGTTGCTGGGTCAAGATCTACACTATTGACGTTAATCGTTCCATCTTGATCGACATCATTACTCGTCATATTTAATATGGCTGGCGTATCTTCATTGGTGGTTGCTGCATCGTTGTTTGCAACAGGAATACAGTTAGGTACAGCATTAATTGTCATTGAAGAGGATGCAGCGGAAACACAAGAGATGTCTGCAGTTCTGCGGACAGTAACAGTATAGTTGCCCGGAGCAAGACCAGCAAAAGTCAACCCAGCTTGGTATGTACCGCCATTGATTGCATATTCTAATGCACCTGTTGGTGCGCTTACTACAATAGTTCCAGTTGGTGTTCCACAAATAGGTTGTGCAGTCACAGAGGCAGTCGGTGCAGCAGGTGCACCAAGTGCAGCGTTTAGTGTAATTGAAGTGCCAGCAGTAATACAAGTGTTGTCAGTTGTACTTCTTACAGTGATTGGGTAAGTTCCCGCTGCTAAACCTGTAAATGCGTTAGAAGCCTGATAAGCACCACCTACTGCGTACTCAACACCAGTTTGAGTAGCAAAAGTAATGGTACCAGTAGTTACGGCACAAGTTGGTTGCGTTGCTGTAGCTGTTGGAGTTGTAGGTAGAGCAGTAACAGTAACTGTTGCAGTAGTTGTAGCATTAGCACAACCACCAGTTCCAGTAATGGTATAAGTAATGACAGAAGTACCAGCAGCAACACCTGCCACTGCACCCGTTGAAGCATTGATAGTTGCTACGGCAGGAGTAGCAGAAGACCAGCTACCACCCGTTACAGAAGAAGAGAGTGTTGAAGAACCGTTAGCACAGATCGCTGTTGTTCCAGAGATTGTTCCCGCGGACGGTGCAGCAGTAACCGTCCCTGTCAACGAAACAGTTTGTGCAGTTGCTCCCGTTGATGTAATGCTCAAGGAGCCATTTACACTTCCTACTGAAGCAGTACTAGCAAGTCTTACATAAACTGTTGTAGCGGATAGTGTTCCACTAGCTGTAATAGTAACAGTACTAGCATACCCCGAACCTGAATTCAAGCTAACTTCATATCCATTAGGTGCGGTTACTGTAACATTGGCTGTTAAACTTGAACCAGAAACACTGATTGTTTGAGAAGCAGATGCCGAACCTGAACAACTTGCAAAACTCGTTAGAGATGATGAATTAACAGAAATTGCAGCTGCTGATTGAACAGTTACAGCGTAGGTGGTTGATTGCCCACAGTAAGTATAGGTTATGGTTACCGATCCTGCAGCAACGCCACTCACTAATCCAGAACTATTCACTGTTGCAGTGTTTGTATTGGATGAAGACCAAGTACCGCCACTCACAGCATTTGAAAGTTGAAGCGTAGATCCCGCAAGAACTGTATTGTTTCCAGTAATTTCTGGGAAATAGCCCGCAACAAAGTTACTTGAAGCGCCATTTAGTGCAAAAGAAGTAATTGTGCCATTAGTTCCGGCCGATACACTATTTGTTAAAGTTGTAATTCCAGTATTATTGCCACTTGCAACCCCTTGATTAAAATTATAATAGGCAAGTAAGTTCGCTTCGTTACCAACATATTGAGTTGAAAGGTTTGCACTAATTTGAGCAGCTGTTCTTGCCACTGACCAGCAACGTACCTCATCAATTCGACCATTAAACAATGTGTTGTTAGTAGAAGAACCTACCATTTTACCACCTATGATGCGCGGTGAAGCGTTTTGACCGGTAGCTGTGTTTGTTACAGTAGCAGCATCTTCAACACCATTGATGAACATTTTAACTGTTCCTCCTTGACGTGTTATGGCAACGTGGGTCCATTTATTTAAAGGAATTGGTGTTTGAGAGTCTAGCCCGGCAATCCAAGTTGAACCGTTTCCAAAGTTGGCGTGTAGCTTATTGGCGCTTGTGATTGCCATAGCGGAAACGCCTTCCTTAGTAAAGATTTCAGAATAAGCTAGGGAAGAACCTTGCCAATAAACCCATGCTTCTGTCGTGATATCCGAGAAGCCCTCGATGACATCTCCAACATTTACGTAGTCATCGGTTCCATCAAAATGAAGTGAATTGTTGAAAACAACTGTTAAGGCGCTACGGCTGCTACTAACACATCCGTTTGCGTTGGTTGCTTGCGCATAGTAAGTAGTTCCCGAAACAAGTGCAGTTGATGTGGCTAGTGCTGATCCTCCGGTTGCGGCACTAAACCATTGAATGGTTTCTCCACTGCCAGCAGTTGCAATTAAATCAGCAACGGTATTTCCCGGACAAACAAGTTGAGGCGAGCTCACCGTTGGTGTACTTGGAAGTGCATTGATTGTTACAGTTCTAGTCGCAGTTGCATCTGCACAACCACCAGTACCAGTTACTGTATATGTAATAGTTGCTGTACCTGCAGCAACTCCGGTTACAACCCCAGTGGAAGGATCAACAGTAGCAATGGCTGAATTAGAACTTGACCAAGTTCCGGTTGTCGTTACAGTTCTACCATTTGTCCAGTTTGAAGTGCTTCCAGTTAATGCAAAGTTATTCAATGTGCCATTCACTGGCGCACCATTTAAGTAGTTAGCACCGCTGTAATCTGTCAAAGAAGTTACTCCTGTATTGGTTTGATTTGCCACACCTTGATCGAATTTATATAGCATCCTTAAATCCGCTTGCGGCGAAAGTGTTGCATTCATGTTGTCTTGAATTTGCGCCTGTGTTCTAGCACTGGACCAAATTCTTAATTCACCCATTTTAACATCAGATGTTTGGGCACCGCCCCAATTATCTTTACCTATATAACAATTATTACGTGTTGCATTTACGGTATTCAATGACCATGAATTACTGGAGGCTGTAAGGACACCATTTATATAAATTCCTGCAAATGCACCATTTCTAACGCCTGCTATGTGAACCCATTGATTTAAGGGTAATGTTGTACTACTTATAATATACTCCTGTTGACCTGATGCATTAAAATTCACAAAACCAGGTTTACCATTTGTTGACTCACTTAGCATTAGAACAACGTTGCTATTATTGGAGCCATTTCCAAAATCAATGAAGCGTTGGTACGAAACGTGAGATTTGACATAAACCCAACCCTCGATAGTATATGTATTATCTTCGAAATAAACCCCTGCAGGAACAGATACATAATCATTGCTACCATCAAAATCTAATGCCCTTCCAGTTATTGAAGTCCCTACTGTATTGTTCGCGGAAGTAAATGTTGTAGTTGCCCCAATACAAATATTCTGATTACCCGAAAGTGTTCCAGCCGATGGCGCAGCTGTTACAGTTACCGTTCTAGTAGCAGTTGCATTTGCGCAACCCCCTGTTCCAGTAACGGTGTAGGTAATTGTAGCCGTACCTGCGGCAACACCTGTAATTACACCACTTGCATCAATGCTAGCGACTGTAATATCTGAACTAGACCAAGAACCACCATTTACACTTGAACTAAATGTTGTTGTAGCCCCCACACAAACCGCTTGATTCCCTGAGAGCGTACCTGCTGATGGTAACGGAGTGATTGTTAAGACCATTGCGTCAGATGCTGAGCCAGTTCCGGTAACAGTCATTGTAAGAGTTACTGATCCGGCGGCAATATCTGCTGCACTTGGCGTGTAAGTGGCAGTTGTAGTTGTCCCATTCGTAAAAGTACCTGTACCGGAAGTTGTCCAAGCAATTGTTCCGTTATTGGCAACACCGGAGGTTGTAAAAGTGTTTCCGGCACATATACTTGCGTCTGCACCTGCATTCGAAGCAGGAGTATTGCTATCGTTATCAGTAATTGAAACAACGCCTGCACCATCCAAAATAGATGCATTTATTGGGTCTGATAATGTAACATTTATTGTTTCAATGGTTTCAACTGTTGCATCATCAGTAATTGAGATTGTAAATGTTCTTGAAGTTTGACCTGGTGCGAAAGTCAGAGTTCCTGTGGCCGCAGTATAGTCAGATCCAGCCGTTGCTGTTCCATTTGAAGTTGTATAAACAACGGTGATTGTATTTGTACTTGACGCAGAAAGTGATACAGTAACTGTTGCCGTGCCAGCACCTTCGTTTACTGTAACATCTGCCACTGACAACTTTCCAAAAGTTGCTAAATAATTATTCAATAAATCCAAAAGTCCCGAAGTTGCAGCATTCCCAGTAACTTCCCCTGCGCTATTTCCCGATTGAGGAATAGTGAGGGTTTGACCGTTGAAAGTGAGTCCAATATATTTAGTATCTGTAATATTGTATGTTGCTGAACCGTTATTGCCATTGGTCGCAAGTGTGAGATTCGTTCCTGTTTGTGGTTGAAAACAAAGCGTAGTTACTGATCCACTAGGCGCTCTCCATTTAACAAATCCGTTAACTGTATGCTCTACGCCATTATTGTCCGTAATCAATACCATACCGATGATATCATTACCCTGCGCAACAAAGATATTTGAAGAGGAGTTTTGTGCGAATTGTATGTTAGTCCACCCCAGACCACTTACCCCAGATAGGTAAAAAGAGTTTGAGGAAACATTGTTTGCGGTATTATTTCCAACAAAACCATTACTAAATGGAACGGTAATTAGGTTCTGCGAAACCGCTAAAAATGAGATACTTGCAAAGAAAATAGTGAGTAGCAATTGTTTGCCACGACTGAGTAGTGAAGTTTGCATATAGTTATAATTGTAAAACAAAGATAGGGCTAAACGGGTTATTCTCCCAAAATACAGGCCCTAACCATATTTTATCTATATAAAATCTATATGTCTACTTGCTGATTTTTTCTGACAAATATGGGAATTCTTCTAATAATTCGCCAGAATAATAGAAGTCATAAGCTACGCCACCGAAGGTGTATTCTTTGTCACGGATCATGAAGTTGGAGCCGCCGACTGATGGGTATTTTTTGGGTTTAGACTTATTGTAACCGAGGTTGAATATAGATGCAAGAATTTCAGGACGGTCGTCAATGGGGTAGCCTGCTTTTTGCCATTGCGTGGCTATTTGGCGGATAAAAATTCCGGCGTAGAGGTATGAATAATAGTGGTCTTTGTATTGAACAAGACGTTTTACTCTTAAACTCAGTGTATCGTTATGAGCATTATTGTAATTTCTTGTAGAATCGTAGTCGAGTAGGTGCTCGTATTTTGCGCCGCAGTAAAAAGGGCTACTTGGGTCTTGAAGGTAATTTTCAATATTTCGGGCAGTTTGTTCTTTGATGCCAGTTACCCCAAACGACATATTGGTTTCTAGCGCCAAAGTTTTCAATGGAGCAACCAGATCCTTGAAGCGCTCTCTTCTAGAATTAAATAGGCGCACTTGTTCGCCCACTAAACAAGCGACAATCATTCGAGGTTCAACCCCGCAAGCTGCCGCAGCAGAGTCAATGTATTTTTTGTCTTTGGCAACGGCCTCCTTGAAATAGGACCACTCAATGAAATTCATCCATTCAAACGCATTGCCGCCTTTGGCCATGTTCTGATTATTGTTTTTGGACAGTATTTCACGCAGTCTTCTTTGATAACTTTTATTGTCTTTGAGTTTCAGATCGACCGCAGCCAACATTTGAAATGCAATTTTTTCACTTTTTGATTGAGCCCAAGCATCTAAAATTGTGCGCGCATTTTTTGGGTAATATTCATTGACAAGATTAATGCGCTGCAGAATTTCATTGCGGTATTTGACCAATGAAGCACTATCCACCTTGAAGTTTTGATTGTACTTGTCATGCATTTCTTGGAAATAGCGGTTGTTGTTGTCAACCAAGCCTTTGTCATCAGTAAGTCTGAGTTTCAGCGCAAAGTAGATACCAACCAACACGACTCCATAACCTGCAAAACTGTACAGCGCAATATTATAGGGAATTTTAAACCATTTACTTTGAATAAGACGCTTCATGTCGAGAAATAAGAACGCGGTTTATACGAAACTTTACGTATTAAGTTACAAGGGCTTTTGCTACCTTTGCTTTATGGCACTTATAAAAGCTTGCAGAGGATTTTCCCCTCAAATTGGCCCTGATTGTTTCTTAGCAGAAAACGCTACTGTGGTGGGTGATGTCATCATCGGCGAACAATGTTCTGTTTGGTTTTCAGCTGTTGTTAGAGGTGATGTCAATTCCATTCGAATGGGCAACAAAGTCAATATCCAAGATGGAGCTGTGTTGCATTGTACGTATGAAAAAACCAAACTTAACATCGGCAACAATGTTTCCATTGGTCATAATGCTTTGGTTCATGGTTGCACCATTGAAGACAACGTTCTTATTGGAATGGGTTCTATCGTCATGGACAACTGTTACATTGAGGCAAATTCAATTGTAGCTGCCGGAGCGGTTCTTACGGAAGGGACACGCGTCGAATCTTGGAGCATTTATGCCGGTATTCCCGCGAAAAAAATCAAAACACTGTCTCCAGAATTATTTGCTGGCGAGGTGCAGCGCATTGCCAATAATTATGTGCTTTACTCCAGTTGGTTCAAAGAGAACCCTTAAATTTACTTTCAAATTCACCTTATGAAATACGATCGCATCGACAAAGCACTCTATATCGCCAATCGTCAAAAATTTACGGCTCAAATGGCGGCAAATACTTTGGCAGTTTTCAATTCTAACGATATCTATCCGGTTTCAGCAGACAGTACTTTGCCATTTGCACAGCACCGCGATATCCTTTATTTGTCGGGTGTTGATCAAGAAGAATCTATACTTGTGTTGTTTCCAAATGCAAGTAACCCGGCTCACCGAGAAGTACTCTTTTTAAAAGAAACATCAGAACTCATTGCCATTTGGGAGGGTGAAAAGTTGACCAAACAAACAGCGTTTGAAACTTCTGGTATCCAGACTGTTTATTGGTTACAACAATTCCCAACGATTTTCAAGCAACTCATGGCCGAGGCTCAGGGTATTTACTTGAACACCAATGAGCATTTGCGTGCCAACACAGAAGTTGAGACACGCGAAGACCGCTTTATCAAACAAGTCAAGCAAGACTACCCAGCGCATCAGGTCTATAAATCGGCGCCAATCATGCACAAGATCCGATCGGTCAAACACCAAATTGAGCTTGACCTCATGCAAACAGCCTGTAACATCACTGAGGCAGGTGTCCGCAGATTATTGGGCTTCATCAAACCAGGTGTTTGGGAATACGAAATTGAGGCCGAATTGGCACACGAGTTTTTACGCAAGCGCTCAAAGGGCTTTGCTTATACGCCAATCATCGCTTCGGGTAAAAATGCATGCGTCTTACATTACATTGAAAACAACCAGCAGTGTCAAGATGGCGACGTCATCTTACTCGATGTCGGTGCTGAATATGCCAATTACAGTTCTGACCTCACGCGTTGTATTCCAGTAAATGGCCGTTTTACTGAGCGCCAAAAAGCAGTTTATAATGCAGTACTTCATGTCAAAAACGAAGCAACAAAATTACTGGTACCAGGAACTATCATGGCCGAATACCACAGACAAGTTGGGCACTTAATGGAAGAACAATTGGTCAATCTGGGCTTGATTTCCATGGACGACATCAAAAATCAAGATCCTGCTTGGCCAGCCTACAAAAAGTATTTTATGCACGGCACCTCACATTTCTTGGGCCTCGACACCCACGATGTAGGTTTGTGGCATGAGCCAATTGCCGCCAATATGGTCTTTACTGTTGAGCCTGGAATTTATATTCCGGAAGAAGGTTTAGGCATTCGACTCGAAGACGACGTAGTGGTTCAGGCCAGCGGCACACCTTTCAATCTTATGGGTAATATTCCGATCGAAGCGGAAGAGATCGAGAGTTTGATGAACGCCTAATTTCAATGCTTCATTATCAACTTCAAGGAGAAGGTCCAGTCTGGGTTTTCTTGCATGGTTTTTTGGAATCATCTTCAATGTGGGACGTCCTTCCACTTTCCAAATTGCCAATTACAAAGCTTTTTATTGATTTGCCCGGACACGGAAAATCAGAACTTCAGGATCCAAACCCTTCGATTCATGCGATGGCCCAGGAAGTGCAAAAAGTGCTCGTACACCTTGATATCCTAAATTTTATTGTTGTTGGTCATTCAATGGGTGCCTATGTTGGTTTAGAACTGAGTCAGCAACCAGGCTTTCAAAAACTGATTTTGCTCAATTCCAATTGCTGGTCAGATTCCGAACAAAAAAAGCAAGATCGCTTGCGTGTGGCGGCAATAGTCCAAAAAGCGAAATACCATTTTATAAGAGAAGCGATCCCCAATTTGTTTTCTAATCCTGAAAGTCATCCACATTTTATAAAGGATCTTGTGAAAGAGGCCAATGAAATGACACCAGCATCCATTGCCTTTGCTGCTTTGGCTATGCGCGAAAGAACAGATTTCACCTCCTTTGTCAATGCGCATCCAGAGCAATTTATCTTCATTCATGGCAAGCGCGATCGTCTGGTGAGTGTCGATGAGCTCGAAGCAAAAATCAAAGGCCCGCGCATCTATTTGCTCGATAGTGGTCATATGGCACACGTGGAGGCGAGTGAGGAATTGATGGGTATAATGGCATCCGTTCTGGTTTAGCACTACCACTTTTGAGGTATTTTACAATATCAAACGAGGAATACCATTTTTAAGGTATTGTTTAGAATCATTCTAAATAAAAACTTTGTATCGTTCAAAAATCATTTCAACGATGCAAAAAATGACCAAACTTTTATTTTTATCGGCCCTTGGCCTCCTAGCATTTCAAAGCTTAGCGCAAGTTCCTGAGAAAATCCAAGAAATAGACCAAGTATTTGTCCGTGGTGGCAAGACCAACGTTTATTTTAAAGATTCAAACGCTGTTGTAGCAAAAATTCCGCTCAAGAGTCTAGAAAATGCTCAAGTTTATCAGTCGATTCCCAAACAATTGATTCAAGACCAACTAGCAACAGAACTCAATGATGTACTTAAAAATGCAACCGGCGTCATACGACTTTGGGAATCTACAGGACGTGGTGGTGATGGCGCAGAATTCTATACAATGCGCGGTTTTTCAGTCCAACCAACAATGATAAACGGAGTACCTGCATACAACAGTGGCGTACTCGACCCTGCAAATACCGAAAGTGTCGAGGTAATCAAAGGCCCATCAGGCGCACTATTTGGTAGCCCCATGATTTCTTATGGTGGCTTAGTCAACATTACAACTAAAAAACCCTATGATATTAAAGGTGGACAGTTCAGTTACCTAATGGGTAGTTTTGGTCAAAATAGAATAACTGCAGATTACAATACACCGATCTCAGAAAATGCTGCTGTCCGCTTAAATGCCGCTTTCAATGAACAAGGCTCATTTCAAGATGCTGGATTTAGAAAAACCATCTTTTTGGCCCCGTCGTTGAAGTTAAAGGCATCTGACAAATTAACTTTTTGGATCAATACTGAATTTCAATCAGCTAAAAGTGCCAATGCACCAATGCTATTCTTGAGCAGGTATGCGCCTCTTTCTTTTACTTCTATCGAAACTTTTGCCCCTTACTACGAGCGCTCGTTTACTTCCAATGAACTCAGTATTGAGAACCCCGCATATGCTTTTCAGACTCAAGGTATTTATCAAATCAATAAAAATTGGAAGTCACAAACCATCGTTACGCGAAGCAGTGCCAAGACCAAAGGATACTATCATTATCTCTGGGATTTTTCAGATGGTAATACCTTTGGTCGATATATCTCTAAACGCAGTGGTGAAACGCGCATGACTGATATTCAGCAAAATTTTATCGGTGATGTTCAATTCGGAGCAATGCGTCACCGCATATTAATAGGCCTAGATGCTTATGAATCGAACATTCTTAACGCGAGTACGGGCTGGGTTGCCAACGGCCTCGTATCAATGAGCACTGGAACTGATTCAGGAATACTGACTCAAGTCGGGGTTGATTCTTTATTAGTTTCTTCTAGTGAAGGTGTGAGCACAGCAAGCAATCGCGTCTTGAGCACTTATTTTGGCGATGTCATCAACTTGACATCACAATTATCTGTTTCAGCAACCTTACGCATAGATCGTTTCAGTGGCCTGACAAATTATTGGTCCACTCAGGAAGTAAAAAGTCAATTCGCTGTTTCACCTAAATTTGGACTTGTTTATCAGCCGGTTAAAGATAAAGTAGCGATTTTTGCAAACTACATGAACGGCTTTTTGAATCAAGCGCCGGTTCAAGTTGCAGATGCAGATGGCTCAAATGTTCGTATGCAGATACTGCGTCCAGAGCAAGCAAATCAAACAGAACTCGGCTTAAAAACAGAGTTGTTTAAAAATAGGATGGCCCTCAGTGTTTCGGCTTATCACATTCAAGTTTCAGATAAAGTCATGACCGATCCAACAAACGTGAATGGGATGATTCAAGGTGGAGAAGTCGTGAGTAAAGGGATTGAACTTTCTTTAGTTGCTAATCCAGTGAAAGGTTTGAATCTTATTGCAGGTTATAGTAATAACCATGCAGAGGTAACTAAAGATGCCCCAGAAAATGGCTATTTAGGTTTGCGTCCGGAGGAAGCGGGTCCTCGTCAATTACTCAATTATTGGTTGAGCTATTCATTGATAGAAGGAAAAGCAAAAGGGCTCACTTTAGGATTTGGAGGTAATGCAGCGAGTGAACACTTTACCTTGAACCGTTCAAATACAGGTACTTTTACACTTCCTTCATTTCATGTCTTGAACGCCTCTGTAGCCTATATGGCAGAGCACTATACACTTACTTTAAGAGCAGATAATTTATTGAATACTCGCTATTACAATGGATGGTCTACCATTACAGCACAACAATTACGTGCGATTACTTTGGGCTTAAATTTTCGCTTTTAATGGTTAGAAAAATTATATTGAAACTTCACAGGTGGCTTGGTTTATTAACTGGGCCAATTGTGTTTGTGGTGGCTCTAACGGGGGCATTGTATGCTTTTCAAGAAGAAATACAAGACCTCTCTCAGCCATATCGGTTTGTAGAAGTTCAAAAACAATCTTTTTTGCAACCCAGTGTTTTACTGGCAAAAGCAAAAGTGTTGCACCCGGATAAAAAGATTCATGCCATACTTTTTGACGAGCCAGGACGAGCTGCAAAAGTTATCTTTTATCAATACAATGCTTATTACCGCATCACGTTCCTTAATCCCTACACCGCACAAATTTTAGCGGATACCGACCAAGAAGAAGGGTTTTTTCCATGGGTACTTCGCGGCCATTTTTATTTATGGCTACCAGAGTGGATCGGCCAGCCGCTTGTGGCATGGGCTACTTTGGTTTTTGCCTTTGTAGTTATTTCAGGACTATTGGTTTGGTGGAGTAGAGGAAATTGGAGCCCTAAAAAATGGCGTTTTAAGCAAACTAAAAATCCGAAGCGTCGCAATTACGACTTGCACACGATCATTGGTTTTTATGTCAGTGCTTTTGCATTGGTTTTTGCCACTACAGGATTGGTTTGGGGTTTTGCTTGGTTTGAGAGCGCCTATTACCAAGTAGCATCATTAGGAGAAACTTTTCAAGCATATAGCGAACCTACTTTGACAGCAAAAATTACAGATCAACACCAAATTGCAACAATAGATGTTCTGTTTGAAAAAGAAAAACGGCAAATTAGAACGGGCCAATGGTTAGAATTTCATATTCCAGAACAGTACAATGGAGCAATAGCATATAATATCAATTATGATCGAAAGACATATGGTCAAATAGATTACCATTATTACGATCCGTTACACGATAAAGAATTATCCGTTGACCACCATTGGGGGCGGTTAAAAGACACAACGCTTGCCAAATATTTACAGCGCATTAATTACGATATTCATGTAGGTTCTATTCTTGGATTTTGGGGTAAGTGTTTGGCGTTTTTGGCAAGCTTGTGTATTGCTGCTCTTCCAATTACTGGTTACCTTATTTGGCGAGCTAGAAAGAAATGATTAATTTTAACTTGACAAAAATAGTCATGTAATGAATGTGCAAGAAATCTATCGGCAGAAAGGCCTAAAAGTTCACGAGATAGCCCAGCAGGTAGGTGTTGACGCCAGCCTCATGAGCCGCATACTAGCCGGCAAACGCAAACCTAATCAGCTTCAGATTCAAAAACTAGCAGCTGCGCTTGATGTGGCCCATAGCGAGCTATTAGCCTATTATTTATCAGAAGAAATAGTGGCATTGGTTCAAGATTACCCTCAACTTGCTCCTAAAATTTTACTTCTCGCAGAGAGACGCATAAGTTATCTGCTAAACGACAGCGAATTTTCAGTTGCGCCGCCCTCCAAAAAAATGTTGGGGAAGCTCGCTTCAATAGATGCACTTCAAAAAAACTGGCAACAGAAAAAACCCTTAGATCCACTGCAACTCAAAAAAATTCAAAGCTATTTTCATACGGCTTATACTTTTGAGTCCAATCGGATCGAAGGCAATACACTTACCTTACAAGAAACACATTTAGTGATCAATGAAGGCATTACCGTTGGTGGCAAAAGCATGCACGAACATTTGGAAGCCATTAATCATCAAGAAGCCATCTATTTCATTGAAGATTTGGTACAGCAAAAAATCAAGCTGAATATTCAGACTGTTAAGCGTATCCATCAGCTCGTTTTAAAAGGAATCCAAGATTCGCATGCTGGGAAGTTGCGCAGTGTTCAAGTCATGATTTCGGGAAGCCAGCACATACCTCCTGCACCCTACTTACTTGACAAACTAATGGAAGATTACTTTATTTTCTATGAACAAAACCTTGATCATTTACACCCAATCATTTTAGCAGCCGAGATGCACGAGCGCCTTGTTAGTATCCACCCTTTCATTGATGGCAACGGCCGTACAGCGCGTTTGATCATGAATCTCATACTACTACAAAATGGATATACAATTGTAAACATCAAAGGCGGAAAGAAAAACAGATTAGCCTATTTCAACGCCCTAGAAAAAGTGCAACTCCACCATGATTCTACTGATTTTCATGCGCTAGTTGCCGGCTACGCGTTAGACTCACTTAAAGCTCATTTGGAGTTGGCGGGGTAGGGCTATGATAATGTGGCTAGAAATTCTTGTGGTGAAAAAACGGGAATTTTTGACTGTTTGAAATCTTTAGTGTTTCGTGTGATGATTGCATCTACTTTATTGCTTTGAATGGCATAAAAATATTGCAACGCATCTTCAAAATCGGTGAATTTGGAATCTAGTGCTGCAAACACTTGTTTTTGATCCATTGTTAAAACGGTAATTGTGTTCAGTAAAATTTGTAGTCTTTCGACAACAAAATTATGCGTTGCATGTCTACGCAGAATGTAATAAGTATTGGCGACAATAAGGGGTGTTATAAATGCACGACATTGTTTTTGTTCACATTTGAGTAAAAGTTGAAGGCTGTCGTCAGAAAATGGTTTGCGGTCTAAGTAGAAATCTAACAAGACATCTGTATCTAATAATACTGATTTCATTCAGAAAGGTATTTTTTAGCTAAGGCTTTTTGGAGTTCTTCTTTGTAGTCACCAATTTCATGGTCTTTGAAAGCGCCTTTTAATTGGTAAAGTACAGAAGGTTCTTCAAGACGTTGACTTTTAGACTGAACCAAAGAGCCTAGATAATTTTCAACAAGCTGTGATAAGCTTTTGCCATTTTCTTTTGCGAAAGCTTTGGCTTTCAAGATGATACTTTCATCAATAGAAAGTGTGAGTTTTGTGTTCATACGTATAAAATGAAAAACAAAAATACGTATAAATCCCATTTGAACAAAGCAAAATTACGGACCAAAACATAATTTCAATACTTTTAATGTCAAATTAATTCCAAGTGAAATTAGCTCAACTTTTAATTTCGGTCTGTTTTGCGAGTGCGGTATTTTCTCAAGTGCCAACAACGTAAGCAAAAGATAGTCTTGTTTACGATATTATTGACGATGTTGAACCTGAATTCCCGGGTGGTTATGATAAACTTCTAGAGTACATCAGTAAAG
>DLPC01000006.1 GCA_002478565.1 Flavobacteriales bacterium UBA7468
CAAACGGCTCATTCAAACAAACGGTGATGCTGCCGTCTTGGCCTGCGCTTGGCATAGCATGAACGGTTACTGTTGCTGTTGCTTGGTCTGTCGCACATCCATCACTCACGATGTAGTTGAACGTGTAGGTTTGTGTTGAGGCGTAGTCTGTTGAGTTGAAGTCTGAGCCTTGGAGAACTACCGCTGGTGATGTGGCTACCCACTCCCCTCCTAACGTATAGTTAGCAATGCCTAAGAATAAGTTTGCTGTTTCGCCGTAGCAGATATTCATCACTTCGCCTTCTACCCCTGCATATACACTCACTTCGCTGATTGCAATCGTGTAGGATCCTGCAGCGCCTGAACCGTCGTGCAATACGTAGTATTCAACACCTGGTGTAAGGCCACATACCGTGAAGTTTGGTGCTTCGCTTGTGCCGTCGATTTCATCGTCGTTGGCACCTTCCAAGGTAAAGCTTGGTACGATGCTACAGTCTGTTCCGAAGTATACACCAATCTGGCCATTGTACTCAACGCCTGTTGCGTCAATGCGAACATTTCCAGAAGCTGGTGCTACGAACTTAAACCATGTTGTGTGGTTCAAGGCATCATTTGCCCAACCTGTTGTCGTTTGTGCTCCTGTTACTGGCGGAACAATTTGTAATTCTTCTGCTGATACAGTAGCACCTGTGTTGTTGTACAACAAGCCCGGCGCACCGACAGTAATTGGGTATGCACCACATGGATTATCATTACTAATTGGCATGATCAAACTGATCGGGCCTACATACGCTGATGTATCTTGTCCACATACCGCTTGTACATAAACATCTACTGCCTGACCTGGATACCATGCTGCATTAAAGGTAGTATCTGTAAAGTTGTTGTCTAAGGCATAAACAGTACCTGTATACAATGCAGAGTCTTGTGCTACTACTTGTAAGTTAAAGCCTGTTGATGGATAGAACGAAGTGTATGGTGCCCAGCTCCAGCTGCTCATCAAGCTATCTACTCCTGCAGCACTTGCAAAACCTGTTGGGTTTGAACAAATTGGTGGTGTCTGGAAGTTAAAGAACAAACCATTACTTTGTAAACCACCATTACATGATGCATAAATATACATGTCGTAATTTCCTAGTGGAATCAAGTTCATTAGTTGTACGGATGCAGCAGTAACTGTTAATGTTGTTCCACTTGTCAATGGGTCAAAACCTGCCGGGCCATATACTACCGTCCATGATGTCTCGCCTGCAGCACTTGCCGTCCATGTGAACGCTGCTTCATTAGGGAAAATATAAGATGTTGTCAACGCAACTGGATTCGGACAATCTACATAATAGAAGTGTACACAGCTGTTGTTCTGTAAATACGCCTGGTTGTTCATCGATACGTTCACATTCTGTGGACCGCGTACACCAATCTCAGCATCTGCTCCATAATCCCATGTAGTTGGGTTGCCTAAAATTACATCGTCATATACGTAGTAAATCTCTTGTGTTGCCTCATCGATGATCAACTCAAAAGTGGCGCCTTCAGGCAATACCGGGAAAGCGTAATGTGCTACATTATTCCACTGTACAATAAACTTGCTATTTGGTGAAGTGCCGACTTGCTGATAGAATACACCATTTGGCGCAATTGAAGAACCCATATCCTGTATGAATGGATATAAACCATTTCCAGATGCAGGCATTGTATATGCAACCTGAGCTGTTGTTGTCCCGAGAACTACACCACCATTGTTTCCGATTGTCATGTTAGTAACCAAGATGCCTTGATAAAGCATTGGGAATGGCAAAGTAATGCCTAGCTCGGTATCATCCATAAGGTTAGCGTTCGTACCTGTAGAAGAAATATCTACAAATCCTCCGGTTGGACAAGTGTTATCCCATTGGATATACTGACCTTGGTTATAAGTGTTCCAAGAGATCATCGGAGACCAATAAGAAGAATCACCTGGTGTACAAACTGCACGAACTCTCGCTTGGTAAAAACTGTAAGGAGTTAATGATCCGATAGTAAATGGATGTGCAGTAGTGTAAACTAAAGTTCCGGTTCCAGGCGTAAATCCTTGTGGGCCGTATTCAACTTGCCATTGTGTTTCTGTACCACCAGGTGTCCAATCAATCACTGCGTCATTTAAGCTTGAAGAAACTAAACTAAGTGCGGTTGGTTGTGGACAAGTAGGAGGCGCAATGATGTTAACGAAGTAATCTTCAGTTTCTCCCCAAGTGTATGTTCCACATGGGTTGACACTTGTGGCTACCGTAGTTTCTACATTTACAACTCTCATACGCGTGATTCCTTGGAGTGCATTAGTAGGAACAGAAATAGTACCTATTTCTAAATGCGGACCTTGAACGGCTACAGTAGATGAATAGACCTCTTCTCCTGGATCTGTGAACAAACCATTTTGGTTGAAATCAATCCAAGCTTTAGTCCAGTTATTATAATTTCCATTACAGGTACCGATTTGTACTGAGAAAGGATAAATGACACCCGGTGCAAGTACCGGAGGAGCTACTGTTGTAGTGAAGTTAGAATACATCCCGGCTACTGATCCAGGGCCCGGTGCTGCAACACCACAGGTTGAGGTATTGTTTATAGTGTTAAGTGTTACATTTAATATTTCTTCATCCAAAGCAGATGTAGAAGAACTTGTACAATAACAATTGACGAATGAATTTGTGGTGACACCTACTACCGTAGAAGTCGCGGTCGAGCTTGAAGCTGTACAAGTAACAACACACTGATACCACGTGTCTACAGTTTGTGCCGCTTGATAGCTGCTATTTGTTGCACCTGCAATATTGGTCCATGGACCTGTAGCACTTGGTGCAGATTGCCACTGGTAAGTAATACCAGAAGCCAAGGTGTTTCCGCTAAGCGATAAGTTAAAAGGCACACTAGGACAAACCGCAGACACAGAAGCATTTGCAGTTCCAGCAACTACAGTTCCAGTACATGCTGTACCAGGAATATAGTGTATTTTAATAACAGGTCTGTAATTGCCGTAAGATGCGCTTGAAAGGGTAGTAGTTGCCGTAGCAGCTGTTCCTGAAGCCCAGCCTAAAGCAAGTCCTGTTGCCAAATCACGATTGAAATTAACTGCTCCGCTTGCTGTACCAAATTTGACATGATCAGTCATAATTTGCAGGGTGCCGCCAGTATAGATAAAAGGAGTTGTTAATGTAAAAGACTCCCATCCTGGTGCAGCTGCTACAAAACCCTGATTGGTATTGTTGTAAACTGAGGTTGCTCCTGCGGTTAATGCCGTCCAAGCTGTACCCGTTGTAAGTGTTGTTGCACTATTGTTTGCCAATAATATCTCAAAATTATTAGGAGCAGTAATGGTTCCTGCAGATTTTTGCCATTCGATCATGGTAATCATCGACCCTGGAGGAATCCCAGCCAACTCGGTTGAAGTGTAGATATACGCGTACTTCGAGTAATTAAATGTTGAAGTAGCAGCACTACGATAAATCGGGCCGGTTAAATAACTTGCCGTTGCAGAACCAGTTCCAATTTGGACAAATTGTGCGAATGAAATCTGAGTCAACAAAAAGAAAAATAATCCTAGCGTGTAGAGTTTTCTCATAATAATATTTTAAGGTTATAAAGATAGTGAAACCCCAACAAAAAAGCCACCCCGAGGGGTGGCTTTCGAATATTCAATAGGTTTTAGTTATTGTTTAACCACTCTGAATGTTTGTACAGAATCTGCAGCTGTAATGCGAATCATGTAGACACCAGTTGTCATGTTCGTAAGGTTCAATACAGAACCGTTTGAAACATTAGTTAAGTCAATCACTAATTTACCTTGAGCGTCAAATACTTGCGCTTTTGCAGATAGATCAGTTGGCATAGAGATGCTCAATTCACCCGTAGTTGGGTTAGGTTGAACACTCATTTGGATTTCTGCAATTTGCTCAACACTTACTGCATCAATTGTAATACAATCAGATTGGTCTGAACATCCTTGCGGTGTACTCACGATAACTGCGTATGTTCCGTTTGCCAATGCATTGAATGTAGCAAAAGATGCATTTGGAACAGCAGTGCCTGTAGCACAGTTAATCCATTGATAGTTATAAGTGCCCGGCGTTGCAGTTAAGGTAACGTCATCAACAATTGAAGCAATTGCAACTGGAGTTGCATTGACATAAACTGTAACTTGATCTGTGCCAGCACAACCATTTGTGGTAGTACCTGTAACCGTGTAGGTTGCTGTTGTACCCGGCGTAAATGGTGCTCCGTTAGCAATACCGCCTGTCCATTGGTATGCTGTTGCTCCGGTAGCCGTTAATGAAACTTCTTCGCCTGAACAAATAGTGATGTCATTACCAGCGTTTACGTCAGGAAGGGCAACTACAGTAACTGTGACTTGATCTTGATTAGAACAGTTGTTCAAACCTGTAGCAGTAGCCGTATAAGTTGTTGTAGTTACAGGAACAAATGCAAGACCATTACTCACGTTTGGTGTCAACCATGTTACGTTTCCGTTTCCTGTTGCATTCAATACTACTGAAGATCCTTCACAGATTGTTTGATCTGGACCAGCATTTACAGTTGGGATTGGCAATACGTTTACGTTAGTTGCGCTTGAAGAGCTACCACAAGCATTGGTCGCTACATAAGTAAGGGTAACAACCACAGGGTCGTTTGCAGCTGGCAAATAAGTGATGGCCGCGCTAGAAATGTTTGGTGAAATAGTACCATTACCTGAAGTTGTCCAGTATCCACCTAGACTGTTTTGTGGCACCGCACTAAATGTTGCAGCGGCATTAGCACAAACAGTTTGAGCAGCAGAAACAGTTACAGATGGGCCAGTAGATACATTGACTTGAACTTGATCCACGTTTGTACATCCATTAGCACCAGTACCTGTAACAGTGTAGATTTGTGATGCTGTTGGGAAGAAAGGAACACCTTGAATTACGTTGTTATTCCAAACATAAGTAGCTGCTCCAGTTGCATTAAGCGTAGCGCCAGTTCCAGCACAAATTGTTTGGTCAACACCAGCGTTCACTGTTGGCAAAGCGAGGACTGTAATTGACATTTGGTCTTGATTTGTACAACCATTTGCACCCACAACTGAAACTGTCAAAGTTTGGCTATTTGCAGGGACAAACTGTGAGTTGTTCGCATAACCACCGGTCCATGTAAACGGACTTACGACCGCTGTTGGAGAAGCCAAGGTAGTTGTAGCATTTAGGATTACAGGAGTGCCCGCACAGATTGTTTGATCTTGGCCAGCATTCACAATCGGTTGTGGCAACACGTTAACTACAACAACATCTTGGTTCTGACAACCGTTGATGTTTGTACCTACAACAGTGTAAGTCGCTGTTTGACTAGGGAAGAATGGCGTCGCGTTAGAAAGTGATAGGTTTGGATGTGTAGTTGTCCAAGCATATGTTACAGCACCTGATCCAGAAAGTGTTACTGGAGAAGCATTACAAATTGTTTGGTCCACACCCGCATTAACTACTGGTAGAGCGTAAATTGTCAACACCGCTTGGTCATTGTTCGTACAACCTACTGAGTTTTGAACGTTTACTTGATAGGTATATGTTCCCGGTGCAGTTGGTGTTACTACTAATGTGCTACCAGTTACCGGCGCAGCAATACCACTATTCGCATAGTTGGTCATTGTCCAAGTATATGGAGCTAAACCAGTAGCATTGAATGTTGCTGTCTGATTCAAACAGATTGCTTGATCCACACCTGCGTTCGCCGCTGGAATTGTTGAATATGTAATTTGTACATCATCCGTATCCACACAGCCATTAACATCTGTACCAGTTACTACAAATGTACCTGTAGCACCAATTTGGAAAGGAACTCCGTTTGTGACACCTGATACAGGACCACTCCAAACGTAGTTAAGTCCAGTACCAAAAGTTGCAGCTCCTGACAAAGTTGCTGCTTCTGTAGCATTATTTGAACAAATTAATTGATCCACACCAGCGTTTACAATTGGTAGAGGGTTGATTGTAATTGTATTAGAAGTTCCTGAAGAAGTACAACCTGTTGCAACATCCGTAAGTAAAATACCATAAGATGCTGTAGTTGGAGTTGTCCCTGTATTAGAAAGCGTCAAACTTCCGGATGTAGTAGTGATAGCAGGAGTTGTGTTCCACGCATAGTTATAAAGTGGTCCAGCTTCTGCCTGGAGATTGATTAGATAATCTTCTGTTTCTCCCCAAGAATAAGTTCCACAAGGGTTTACGTTACCGATAACAGTTGTCTCCATAGAGACTACACGCATTCTTGTAAGACCTGCTACAATACCCGTTGTTGGAATTGTAATACTAGCAGTCTCAACGTGTGGGCCATTTGTAAAAGTAGCTGAAGCATAGACTGTTTCACCAGCATCAAAGAAATCACCATCGCGGTTATAGTCAATGAATACTTTCACCATGTTATTATAAGTATAGGTAAGGTTACACGTTCCTATTTGAACAGAAAGCGGGTAAGTACTACCAGCAACAATATTTGGTGCCGCTACACTTGTCGTATAATTTGAATATCGAGCATCTAGTGAACCTGGTCCAGGCGCTAATGTAGCACAGGTAGAAGAATTGTTTAATGTACCAAAAGTGACATTATATACCTCCTCATCTGCTAAACTTGTAGCATTACTATTACAGTATCCTGTAGGCTCAACCTGAGGACCAGAAACAATACTTGAAACATTCAAGTTTACCAAGCTGTTGTGACAAGGTGTTACCGGTGTAGCTGTAACTGCAGTAATTACCGGGTTAGGATTAACAACTAAGGTTGTATTCACTTGGTTTACACAGTTTGCATTTGTACCTGTTACCGTATAAGTATATGAACCTGCTACTGTTGGTGTCAATGTACGCGTTGCACCTGTAGAAGGAGCACTCATACCGCTTCCAGGGTAAGCTGCCGTATTCCAAGAATACGTATAAGCTGGGGAAGCAGTAGATGATGCTGTAAATGTATTTGTTGCACCCAAACAAATTGCTTGTGAAACATTTGAAGATGCAATATTAATTGCCGGTGGTGCTGTCACTGTTACAATTACCGGAACAGTTGGGCTCAAACAACCGTTTGCACCATTTTCATTGACATAGAAAGTAGTAGTTGAAGACACCACTGAACCATAAGTTGTTGGCCCTGCAACAATTGGAGCTCTTTTGATTACAATATCATCTAAGATAGAACCAGAAGCAATACCGCCTGAACGAGAACGCCATACATATGCCCAGTTAGCTTTGTTTGCAGCAACAAAGGCAGCTGGCAATTGAACATTAGTAAAGATCGCCGTACCGTTGATTGTCATATTTAAGACGCCAGCAGGGTTAATGGTAACCAAAACATCAGAAGTTGCTTCGATCCAAGAAGTATTTGGTACATATGCCAATACGCCTGGTGTTGTTGGTGTTTGGTTAGCGACGTTACAGTTATACATCAAATAAATACCTTGAGTATTTCCTGCATTTATGTAAGAATCAAAGGCAATTTTTAGTTTCGTACCTGTACCGTTTTCAGCATTTGGAACTGTAGCTAATGCATCAACATCGTCACCAAAACTGAATGCCATACCATCTGCAGTATTGGTTACACCTGCACCTTGGTTTGTATACTTGAACGAAATTTCATGATTATTGGTATTCACTCCTGATGCGTTGACTGTTAAACCACCAGACTGAGATGCAATGTTTGTATGTAATACTAATTCACCTCCGGTTACCGAAGCAACTCCTGAAAGTGCGGCATTAGTTAGAGTTGATGTTGCGAAGTTATTACTCCAATAAACTGCCAATGGGCCGAAATTAGAAGCCTGAGCAGAAGTAGTTGCTGCGGCATCAGTGTACCAGTTCATGGCACCTGTACCTCCGCCACCTGCAACAGAAGCAACGCTTGCTGTAGGAATTTGGAAACCACAGTGTGTAGAGTTAGTTACAACCGGAGCTGTTGGCAAAGCCAATACGGTAACCGCAGTTGTGTTTGAAGTTACTTGACAACCTGCTGCAGAAACTAACGCTGAATAAGTTGTGTTTGTAGTTGGCGTTACAGAAAGTGGGTTGGTTGAACCAACAGCAGTTGCACCTGCTGACCACGCTGAAGCTGTGATTGCAGGAACTGCACCACCACCATTATTTGAAGACACAATGTTTAACATGTAATCTTCATATTCACCATAGAAAGATGCACCTATAACTTGTGCATAGCTAGTAATCAAAGTTTCCATACAAACTACACGCATGCGTGTTTGTCCGTTTAGAGCAGAGGCAGGAACTAAGAAAGAACCGGTCTCAGTATGAGCGCCACCAGTAGTAGCAGCTGGAGTATAAACCATCTCACCAGCATCTGCAAACGAACCGTTTCTGTTGTAGTCAATGAAAATTGCCATTGAGTTCTGGTAACCGAATCCGGTTGTTAAACTTGCTAAAGAGAAATTGTAAGACTGCCCAGCATTAAGCGTATATGGACCAAAAGCTGTAAAGTTTGAGAAAGATCCTGCTGTACCAGTAGCAACACCAATAGTACCGGTCAAATCATTGATTAATGAGGTGTTATTAAGAATAGTTGTTGCGCCTTGAGTAATCGTTACGTTTCCTAAATCTTCGTCTGCTGTAGGATTAGAAACCACAGGAACTGGGTAATTTGTTGCTGGGTTTGTATTTGCCAATGAAACAGATAAGCTAGATGGCTGACCACTACAAATTGTTGCAGGGTTTGCAGAAGCAACCGCAACTATACCTAATAACGGCGCATCTGCGTATGTTGGGCCATTGAATAATGTTGTTGCAGATGAATTGGTTGCAACAACAGACCAAGTTACACTAGCGGTTACTGGCGTTGCAACAGGAATCGTTGCTGTCCAAGTTGTACCTGACGTATTTACAAGGGTAATGTTCGGTTGAGCCACACCATTGAATGCATAAGATAGAACAGCTGAAGTAACTGCACTACTAGAGGCAATGTTTAGTGTAAATGTATGGGCCGATGGTGTACAAGAAACCGCTGCAGATGGGTTTGACGCCGTTACCGTAATTTGTGGTGCCGTTGTAATTCCATTGAATTCAAATGCACCGCGGTCAGGAGCAGCACCTGTTCCTGTATAACCTGTATTTCCAGCACGAGTTGCGCCCGTGTAATCATCAGTAATACCAGAAATTTGCAATGCACCACCTTCTACTTGAGTTGTGATACCTGCAACTGGTTTCAAGAAGTTGGCATTTGATGCGGTCAAGCTCATGAAGAAAGAACCAGCAGTTGAATAAGTGAAGGCTTCACCTGTCATACCGTAGTTATCACGTGGAGCAACCAAAGTTTGGTAGTTAGCTAGCGTTTGTTGAACAGCTGTGCCTTCCATGTAAATGACACGCGTTGCACTTGGTGTACCAGCAAACAACATGTTATTATTTGAGGCTGCATCGAAGTTGTTCAATTGAGTAGCAGTTGATCTTCTGAATGCTGCAGCTATACCTGTACCTGTTGTGCCAGAAAGGTTGATAACAATGTTGTTTCTTAACAGAAGGTTACCCGAAGTAGCAGTAGCACTTGATGTTTGATAAATACCAGAACTAGAGAAGTTCGCTCCTGTTGAAGTAGCATTTAGGTAAATGGAGTTGTAATCAATAATGACTGTACTATTTGCTTGAACATTTGTAAGTGAAATTCCTCGAACTTGATCTGCAGTGGTGCTTGACGCAACTGTTCCTTTGATATCACCAATAACGTTATTGTAAATATCAATTGTGCCGTAGTGATTCATATCAGAAATTCCGTAAGCGGATCCTCCGGCATTTGTGGTTTTGATATCGGCAAATTTGTTTTTGAAGTAATTAGCACCATTTGCATAATTAATAGCCAAACCAGACACGTTTGCTGTTCCAGTTCCAGTGAGGTTAGTTACACTGTTGTTATAAACATTGATTGCACCTGAGTAATATGAATATAAAGCATAAAGTGTTCCTCCGGCTGTAATGTTTGTGATGTTGTTATTGTATACATTGGATTGAGCATTTCCATAATACATATAGAAACCGTAAACTAGGCCTGTACCTGTATTCGTAATATTCGATAGCGTGTTGTTGTATACTTGATAAGCATAATTAGTTGTGGAAAAACCTGCTGGTGTGTAAAATCCATAAACAGAACCTCCTGTTGTGAAAGTCAAGCCACTAAAGGAGTTGTTCGATACAGTACCTGTGTAATATAGGTAGTATCCGTACACAGAACCAGAAGCTTTCGTAGTTGAGAAAGACAACGTATTGCCATTGATTGTATTTGCAGGGTTGTTTCCACCAATATACATACCATATATGGTGCCTGTTCCTGTTTGTCCAAATGACAAGGTATTTGAGTTAATCGTTGAAGAACCAGTTGTTGCTGTAGTTGGGTTGCTTCCTGACAAATAAATTCCGTAAAGAACTGAAGATGTTGTGGCAGCAGCGTGAGCCAGTGTAACTGTGTTATTGTTTGCAGTACACGTTCCTTGATTGGATGAAGAAGAAAGGAAAATACCATAAGAGGTTCCTGTAAAACCTGTTCCACCCGAAGCGGTGTTATTAATGGTATTGTTATTTGCCGTGACGTCAGTGTAGTATATACCATATAGTGCATAGGCTGTACCCGTTGCGCCTCCTCCATAGTTTTGGAAAGTGTTACCTGTAACAACTATGTTTTGATCATAAAAGTTGTACGGTGCTGCATCTGCAAAACCCCTTTGGTAGATACCAACATGAACATTGCGAATGGTATTATTTGTAAAGGTTAGGTTTTCATTTCTTCCGCCGATTGTATTTACTGTAATCCCCGTTGCAGAAGTTGTAGAAGAAAGCGCATCATTGTTAGATGACATGATACCTGTTACTACCGCAGAGGTACCTTTACTCATTGTAATGGTAGAATTGGTGATGGTAATGTTTTTACAACCGTTTGTGCCATCTACTTTTCTTAGATAGAAACCATATTCAACCCCAGTAGTTGTCGAGCTTGCAACACCTGCTGTAAGGTTTATCCCGTTAAAAGTTAGGAAATCAGAGCCTTGTATAATGATGATCGCATCAAGGTTTGCTCCTAAAGTAGTTCCGTTTATCGAACCTGCATCCGTGCGTGTGATTACTGGGTTTGCGCCCGTACCGCTTTTTTGAAAAACAATTGGATTTGCAGCTGTACCAGTGGCCGTGATGATAATTGGCGCAGTGGTAGACTCAGTGTATCCAGATGCAACATTAAATGTTACACCGCCTGTACCAACACCTTGTGTGTTAAGATCGGTAACGGCTGCCTCGATGGAAGCGTAGTTTCCTGGAATTGTTTTTGTACCAGTGAGCTGAGCCACAAGGTTGGTGGTGCTCAATAACATTAAAACAACTGCCAAGAAATGTAGTGGTTTAAGTTTAGTAGTAATACCCATTTTATAGAAGTTTAAAAATCTAGATTCGCAAATATATCGTTAAATATCTAAAAAACAAAAATTAAAACTTTAACTATTCTTATGAGTTTCATGTACTTTTGAAATCATGAATAACGAATTGAATCAAATAAAGGTGCTTGTTTGTGGAAGCACTCAAGGAATTGGCTTAGCGGTTGCCCAACAATTAGCATCAGATGGTTTTACTATTTGCCTAACCGCTCGTAATGAGCAAAAGCTTCAAGCGGCTTTAGCTACATTGAGTTCATCTGAGGGCCAAAACCACACTTATTTTATTTCTGATTTTACACACCCTGAAGGTCTGAAAAATGCAGTTGAGGCGCATATTCAAAAGAATGGTCAGATGCATGTTTTGGTGAATAATACTGGGGGGCCAAAAAGCGGGCCAATTGTCGATGCAGATCCGCAAGAATTTTTAGCTGCGTTTAATCAGCACCTCATTTGCAACCACATTTTAATGCAAGCCCTTTTACCAGGCATGAAAACTAAAGGTTATGGCCGTATTGTCAATATCATTTCTACTTCCGTGAAGCAGCCACTTCCCAACCTAGGTGTGTCAAACACGATACGTGGCGCCGTTGCCAACTGGAGCAAAACCCTAGCAAATGAGCTTGGTGGTTTTGGTATTACAGTTAATAATGTTTTACCTGGGGCAACCAACACTCAGCGCCTCACAGAAATTGCCAGTGTCAAAGCAAATAAAACCGGTGAATCGGTGCAAGAAATATTAGCAGAAATGGGGCAAGAAAGTCCTATGAAACGCATTGCAGAACCCCAAGAAGTTGCTGCGGCTGTTGCTTTCTTGGTTTCTCCTAAGGCCTCTTACATCAATGGCATCAACCTGCCTGTCGACGGTGGCCGCACCAAAAGTTTATAATTCAGGAATTATCGATAAAGCTTTTTCACTTCTTTTCTCGATTCCTCTTTTCTAAGAACGAGCGGTATGCAAACAATATCGGAAAGCCAAAAAGCAAACTAAACGCCAACATATAGCCGCGCTTAGTGAGGTAAAAATCAACTACATTGTTCATTTCAGAGGGGTGGTATCCCATTCCTAAAAAATAAGCCAAACTGAGCGGTGCTTGTAAAATGTATTGCCTCCCCCCTCTTTCATAAACGACCTCGCCTTCAAATAGATTAGGGCTTATGAAAATCAAAAGCATGGCAATCAGTAAAAAACTGAGAAGAAAAACAAACCAAGGTTTGAGTAAGTAGTGCTTCAAATGATTCATTTGGTAAAATTACCTCAAATCTGGCTAATTTCGCAGCGCTTGTTATGAAACATATCGCCTACTTGTGTTTGTCTAAAGGTTGGGGAGGTTTAGAAATGAACCAACTGCGCAATGCGAAAGCGATGCAAGACCGCGGGCATCGCGTCATGATTATCGGACAAAAAGATAGTCCAATCATGCAAAATGCAAGCAAACTAAGTATACCTTATTATATAGTTCAGAAAAAAACGGGGCATTATCAGTGGGCTTTTGCCTGGAAGATATCAAAAGCCCTCATTAAAAACGGATTTGATCACCTCATTTTTCGCAATAATAGAGAAATGAGCATGGCGGCAAGCATTGCATTTTTCTCGTTTCGAAAAATTCGTGTCCATTACTTCATGGAAATGGCATTAGGCGGAACCCGAACACAATGGTTTAGAACTTTGAGGTATTGCTTTTTCACATCTTGGGTTTGCCCATTGCCCTATTTGGTACAACAAGTCAAAGAAAATGCCCGAGTGGCCTCGAGTAAAATTAAAGAAATTCCCTCCGGTATCGAATATGATCAATCCACTGAAGTAGAAAAATTAACCGCAAGGAAAGCCCTTCAATGGCCTTTGAATGCCAAGTTATTGGTTGTGGTCGGGCGCATTGATCCTAAAAAAAGACAAGATTTCGTTTGGGACATGTTTTCTCAGAGACCAGCAAACAACGAATACCTGATTTTCGTTGGGGCAAGTACAGCAGATGAGCCAAACGATTTTGAAAAAGAGCTCCAATTAAAAATATCTGCACACCCCAAAGCAAAACAGGTCATTTGGGCAGGTTTCAAAGAAGAAGTAGATGAAATTTATGCTGCCGCAGATTTAGTTATCATGGCTGCAGCTTTTGAAACTTTTGGCATGACCACCCTGGAAGCTTTGCGTGCAAAATGTCCGGTTGTTGGCGCCAATAATGGTGGGACAGCCGAATTAATCAATCTTTACAACGGCGGCTGTCTTTTTGACTATCGCAGCAAACCCTCACTGAATGCAGCAATTAATCGCATTTTCACAGAAGAATTTCAAACAGTAAAAAGCGAGCAAATCAAACAACATTTTAACTTTAATTCCGTTTGTTTGCGTATTGAAAATGAAGTGCTCCAATAAGATTGCCCTCATTTTTGCTTAAATTCGTCTGATGGACCTCTACACCTCCAAACAACGCTGGAAATTCTTGCTTATATTACTGGCACTCCTTATCGTTGGGGCGAGCTTGTTTTATTCTAACCAAAGTATTCGCAAAATCGGTGACCGCGAACGTCAAAAAGCACAGCAATGGGCATTAGCCCTGCGCAAAAAAGCCGAGCTCGTGGATTTAAGCAGTCAGATTTTTAATGCACTTCAAGAAAAAGAGCGACAAAAAATGGAATTGGTCGTACAGGCTAATCGCACCATTTTAGGGGCCTCAGACCTCAACATGAGTCAGGACATCGATTTTGCCTTACAAATCATTGAAGCGAACAAAGACATCCCATTTATCTTATTGAATGACGACGGTAGCATTTCTCAATCAAGAAATATTGAAAGGAAAGGAGCTAGTTCTGCCCAAAACAATAACTTTTATTCCGACTCCATTCAAAAACTGGCAAAATCGTGGATAGCCGCAAGCCGTTTCTATCAAATTCAAGTTTTTGAAGACATGTACATGACGCTTTGTTATGGTTATTCAAAAGAACTTTTACGCCTCCAGGCCCATTCTGACTCGCTCATTCAATCCTTTAACTCAGATCTTGCAGATCAAAAAAATTTAGTCCCAGTATTACTATATGAACCCAAAAACAACACGGTTATAGCGAGCAACCTCGGAGCCAAAGCACTTTCTAAAAATCAAATTGACAAGACCATTGCCGAAATGGCTAAGCAGTATCCGCCGATTGAATTACGCTACAACGGTGAGCGAAAATTGCTCTACCTCAAAGACTCTGAAGAAGTCAAGCAACTTTTTTGGCTTCCGTATTTGCAATTTGGCATCCTTGGGCTCATTGTCCTGATTGGGTATCTACTGTTTTCAATGTATCGGAAAGCTGAACAAAATCAGGTGTGGGCAGGAATGGCCAAAGAAACCGCGCATCAACTCGGTACACCACTTTCTTCTATGATGGCCTGGGTGGCCCACTTAGAACAACAAGATATCGACCCAATGATTCCGCGCGAAATGCACAAAGACCTCGAGCGCTTGGAAAAAATCACGGATCGTTTTTCTAAAATTGGTTCGGGTGCCAAACTGATCGATGCAGACCTAGCAGAAACCATTGAAAATAACTTGAATTATTTAAAAGCCCGACTTTCTCAAAAAGTAGACATTCAATATGACCTCTCCGGAGAACGTCCTTTACTCGTACGACACAACGCTTCACTCATCGAATGGGTTATTGAAAATATTTGTAAAAATGCCGTAGATGCCATGGAGGGTATTGGCACACTACGTATTCACGTTCAAGAAGTAGCCGAATGGGTGCATATCGATATTTCAGATACCGGAAAAGGCCTTACGCCAAAGCAATTCAAAACCATCTTTGAGCCAGGTTATTCTACTAAAAAACGAGGTTGGGGCTTAGGGCTTACTTTGGTAAGGCGCATTGTAGAGGAATACCACAAAGGAAAAGTATTTGTCTTACATTCTGAACCTGAAAAGGGCACAACATTTAGGATAAGCCTACCGCATTGATCAGTTCAGCAAGATTATTCTAACTATCTTTACCTTTCAAAAACAAGAAAATGGAAACGCTAGTTCTGACCGAGGTTCGCAATCAAATTGCCTATATTACGATCAACCGACCACAACAACTCAACGCACTCAACAAAGATACAATTGCAGCTTTGCACGATGCTTTGGCTGCGGCCAATGATGATGCCTCCGTTAGAGCAATTATCCTTACAGGTAGTGGTGAAAAAGCATTTGTAGCCGGAGCCGACATCAAAGAATTTGCCGACTTCAATATTGCACAAGGTGGTGAATTGGCACAAAAAGGACAGTCAAGTCTTTTTGATTTTATAGAAAATTTAGCAACTCCAGTAATTGCAGCCGTCAATGGTTTTGCACTTGGTGGCGGGCTTGAGTTAGCAATGGCTGCACACATCAGAATAGCAAGTTCCAATGCCAAAATGGGCTTGCCTGAAACATCACTTGGCGTAATTCCTGGCTATGGCGGTACACAACGCTTGGCTCAACTCATCGGGCGCGGCAAAGCCAACGAACTCATTTTTACAGCTGGCATGCTCAAAGCAGACGAAGCACTTCAATGGGGCTTGGTCAACGCTGTTGTAGAACAAGCTGATTTACTAACGCATTGTGAAGCAATTGCTGCTAAAATTGTTCAAAATTCACCTTTAGCAATTGCTGCTGCTATTAAATGTGTCAACGCTGGTTTTCAAGATGGCGTCAATGGATATCATGTAGAAATCGAAGAATTTGGAAAGTGTTTTGGCACCAAAGACTTCAAGGAAGGAACCACCGCATTTCTTGAAAAGCGCAAGCCAAATTTTAATGCTTAATGGCTAACCCTATTCGGAAACTAGCTGGTCAGACTGCCATTTATGGCTTACCGTCTATCATTGGGCGCCTGCTCAACTATTTGCTAGTTCCGCTACACACCTACTACTTTGCTCAAACCTCAGATTACGGGGTCATCTCTGAATTGTATGCCTGGGTGGCCTTTTTAATAGTACTGCTCACTTTTGGAATGGAAACGGCTTTTTTCCGTTTCTTGCAAAATGAAGCTGATAAAGAAAAGGCCTACAATACTGCATTTTGGTCAGTAGTTGGAGTCAACGTGCTCTTTTATGCCGCCTTACTGTTTTTCAACAACGACATCGCTACAGCTTTACTCTTTGAAGGACACAACGAATATGTCGTATTATTAGGCACAATTGTCATGATTGACGCCATTACAGCTTTACCGCTAGCAAAGTTGCGCGCCGAGGAAAAAGCCCTTCGCTTTGCCGGGATTCAAATGCTGAGCATTGGTTTAAATATTGGGCTTAACCTCATCGCCATGATTTTCTTTTTCAGTGCTGACAGACCTGAGGAAGGCATCTTGTTTATTTTGCTTGCCAATCTTGTCGCATCCCTCGCCAAACCGTTGTTATTATATGATCACATTTTCAAAGTAGCAATAGTTAAAGATTGGGCGCTATACAAACGCATGTGGATTTACGCCGTTCCATTAGTCATAGCAGGGTTCGCGGGCATCATCAACGAAACCTTTGACCGCATTCTTTTAAAACACCTCCTCTACGACCCCAGTATACCCGATTCTTTGACTTATGCTGAGTCACAGGTTGGCATCTACAGCGCTTGTTATAAATTGGCCATGTTAGTGACGATTATCTTGCAGGCCTATCGCTATGCGGCTGAGCCTTTTTTCTTTCGTCAAATGCAAAACCAAGACCGAAACACAGTTTATGTGAAGGTCATGAATCTTTTTGTTGCTATGGTCTGTGCGGTTTTTCTAATGGTGAGTTTGAATATCGATATTTTCAAGCATTTCATACAAAAAGAGGCCTATTGGGAGGGGTTGAAAGTGGTGCCTATTTTGTTGATTGCTAATATTTTTCTGGGTATTTATTACAACCAAAGTATTTGGTACAAACTTAGTGGAAAGACACAATACGGCGCCTATATTACCATTGCGGGTGCAATTTTGACAATTGCTATTAATGTTTATTACATTCCGAAGTATCAATACATGGCGAGCGCTTGGGCTACACTCATTGTTTATGGTTTCCAAATGACCCTCTCTTATTTTCTTGGGCAGCGCCATTTCCCGATTCCATATAACCTCAAAAAGTTCTTTTTGTACTTGAGCTTAAGCTTGGTGATTTTCTTTATAGGTAGCAACATTACTTTTGCCAAAGCCATCATCAATCACTTCTTCCACAACCTACTCATTTTAGGATTCGTGCTTTTCGTTTTTTCAATGGAAAAAAACAACTTAAAAGCCAATAGCACGCACTAATTGAACTTTTTATGCGTTAGGGTGTTTCTTAAGTTACCGAATCGCTTAACTTTGTTACTATGTCAAACCACCCCTATACGCCAGGTCCTCTTTTAGCTCAAATTACTGTACCTAGTGATCTCCGTGAAAAGTTTGACCAAGAACAACTTCCACAAATCTCTCAAGAGTTGCGTCAATATATTGTTGATGTCATCTCAGAAATTGGCAATTCGCATTTCGGTGCTTCGCTCGGTGTAGTTGAACTTACAGTAGCCCTCCATTATGCCTTTAATACCCCTTATGATCAACTCGTTTGGGACGTTGGGCACCAAGCCTATGGGCACAAAATCTTGACTGGCCGCCGCGATAAATTTCATACAAACCGCAACAAAGGCGGGATTTCTGGCTTCCCAAAACGTTCAGAATCCGAATACGATACTTTTGGTGTTGGGCATTCTTCTACATCCATTTCTGCTGCGCTTGGTATGGCCGTTGCGAACCACTACAAAGGAGAAACAAACCGTCAACACATTGCAGTCATAGGAGATGGCGCCATGACCGCCGGCTTAGCTTTTGAGGGGCTCAACCACGCTGGCTTCGAAAAAGATGCCAATTTGCTCGTTATTCTCAATGACAACTGCATGTCCATTGACCCTAACGTAGGGGCTTTAAAAGAATACTTAACTGATATCACTACCTCTCATACTTATAACAAAGTAAAAGACGAGGTATGGAAATTACTAGGGAAAATTTCCAAGTTTGGCCCTGATGCGCAAACCATTGCCTCGAAGGTTTCCAACGCATTGAAAGGCACCCTACTCAAGCAATCGAACCTATTTGAAGCGCTCAATTTCCGCTATTTCGGCCCAGTAGACGGCCACGACGTAATCGGTTTAGCCAAAATACTAGAAGACCTTAAAGATATTCCCGGCCCTAAAATCTTACATTGTATCACACGTAAAGGAGCGGGCTATAAATTTTCTGAAGAAGGAAACCCTACCAAATGGCATGCACCAGGTGTATTCAACAAAGAAACCGGTGAAATCGTCAAAATTGTACCAAAATCACCACAACCACCAAAATACCAAGATGTTTTTGGCCATTCTATCGTTGAATTAGCCGAAAAAAACGAAAAAATCATGGGTGTTACGCCCGCAATGCCTTCAGGTTGTTCGCTCAATATCATGATGCAAGCCATGCCTAAACGCGCGTTTGATGTCGGTATTGCCGAACAACACGCCGTTACTTTCAGTGCCGGTCTTGCTACTCAAGGAATGGTGCCTTTTTGTAACATCTACTCCTCCTTCATGCAGCGCGCTTTTGATCAAGTATTGCACGATGTCGCTTTGCAAAATTTGAATGTAGTATTTTGTCTGGATCGTGGAGGATTAGTAGGAGCAGATGGTGCCACGCATCACGGCGCATATGACCTCGCCTATATGCGCATGATTCCAAACATGACCGTCGCTGCGCCAATGAACGAAGAAGAGTTGCGCAACCTGATGTATACTGCTCAGCTTCCTGATCAAGGTCCGTTCTCGATTCGATATCCACGTGGAAACGGTGTCATGACCGAATGGAAGACCCCTTTTAAAGAAATCAAGGTTGGTCAGGGCAGAAAAGTAACCGCGGGTGAAGACATCGCTATTCTTACCATTGGACACCCTGGTAATTTTGCACAAGAAGCCATCGAAGCGCTTAAAGGTTCAGGAGTTTCTATTGCTCATTACGATATGCGTTTTGTGAAACCCCTAGACACACTTCTTTTACACGAAGTTTTCGGTAAATTCAAAAAAGTCATCACAGTTGAGGACGGCTGCTTGATGGGCGGCTTTGGTTCAGCAGTACTCGAATTCATGGTAGATCAAAAATATCATGCTGAAGTCATCCGCTTAGGAATCCCTGACGAATACATTCATCACGGAACCCAAGAAGAACTTTGGGCAGATTGTCGCTTCGATACAGCGTCAATTGTCGCTACCATTTCTCAAATTTTCAACCTGAATCAAGAAAAAAATCTGCAGCAGCATATCGGTTAAAACCAAATTATTGTAATTTGGACCAAAACTTTAACCAATACCATGCAAAAAACTAACTACAGCGCATTCGCTACGCTGATTGTCATCTTTTTCTTTTGGGGCTTCGTTGCCGCAAGTAATGACATCCTTATCCCTGTATTTAAAAAAGCCTTAAACCTTACACAAAGTAAGGTGCTTTGGATTCAAAATACTTTTTATGTGGCTTATACCGTAGGTTCACTCATCTATTTTGCTACTTCCTCTTTGCTCAAAAGAGATTTATTCAATCGCATTGGATACCGTAATGGCCTAGCATTAGGTCTTTTGGTTTCCGCTCTCGGAACATTACTATTTATTCCAGCTTCTTCAAACGGTGGTTCATTTCCAATGTTATTAGGTGGTTTGTTTATCGTTGGTATCGGTTTCGCTTTTCAACAAATGGCCGCCAACCCGCTCGCTATTCAAATGGGTGATCCTGCAAAAGGCAATGTGCGCTTGAGTATGGCTGGCGGAATCAATAATCTTGGTACCACGATAGGGCCAGTTATTGTTTCTTTTGCCATTTTTGGAAGCCCAAGCGGCCCTTCAGAACTAGACTTAAACGCAGTTCAAATCCCGTATCTTGTTTTAGGAGCCGTTTTTGTTTTGGCTGCCCTCTTTTTTAAATTCTCCAACCTTCCAGACCGCATCGGTGACGATAGCCAGAATGAACCTGGTGAAGTCTTGAGTACCTTACGTGAACCACAAGTACTTTTGGCCATGATTGCCATTTTTGTCTATGTAGGCGTAGAAGTTGCTACGGCAAGTAATTTACCTGAATTCATGAAACAACATTTAGGCAAAAAAGAAAGCGAAGTGGCACCTTTTGTATCATTATTCTGGGCCAGCATGATGATTGGACGTTGGGCATCAGCAGCAGGTGTCTTTGAAAAATCTAAACTATTTAATCGCCTAATGGGTGTTTTATTACCCCTGGTTGCCTTTAGTATTTTTGCGCTTGCTAATACAATTGGTGGGTCAGATATTTCCACCTTGCTGCCTTACGTTGGTATGGTTTTCGTACTTATTGCAGCCGATTTCATTTCAAACGGCAACCCGGTACGCCAGGTGGTGTTGTATTCCGCTTTAGGTTCCTTGGCACTTATCATTGGGATTTTTAGTTCCGGCTACATCAGTGTCTTTGCCTTTATTTCTGTAGGTTTATTTTGTAGTACGCTTTGGCCGTGCATCTTTACCTTAGGCATTGCTGGCTTAGGAAAACGCACCAATACAGCATCTAGTCTACTCATTTTGATGATCATGGGTGGTGGATTCGTTACGTTGGCTCAAGGTACCTTAGCCGACAAAAATTTACTTGGCATTCAACAATCGTATTGGGTTGGCGTAGCTTGTTTCGCATATTTAATTTATTTTGCAATTCGCACCGCTGCTATATTAAAAAGCAAAGGCGTTCAAACCTTTGAAAGCACAGGAGCCGGACACTAAGCTTATGTATAAAATAGAATTCAACGACTTTTTCACCTCCGCGTTTTCTGTTGACTGCATCATTTTTGGATACGAGGAAGGCGAAATCAAAGTGCTGCTGATCAAAAGGGCAATGGAACCCTATGATAATTATTGGGCCATCCCTGGTGACCTCGTTTATCCCGATGAAGATCTTCCTGTTGCGGCAGAGCGAATCTTGAAAGAATTGACAGGGCTTGATCACATTCAAATGCACCAATCACAATCCTTTGGTCATCCCAACAGGCACCCACAAGGAAGAGTAATAACTATTGCACACTTTGCTTTGGTTCGAATTGAAGACTTTCAAGTAAAAGCTTCCTCTTGGGCCGATGACATCAGTTGGGTTTCCATGAACAATATGCCGACTTTAGCATTCGACCATAATCATATATTGGAAAACACCTATGAAATGCTCAAGCAAAAACTTCAAAACGAACCCGTTTGTTTTGATTTACTGCCCGAACGTTTTACTTTGAGTGATTTCCAACAACTTTATGAATATGCCTTTAATCAAGAGATGGATAAGGCTAATTTCAGAAAGAAAATTAAAAACATACCGCTGCTTGCTTTAAACGAAAAGCAAAAAAATGTAAAACACAGACCTGCCAAACTCTTTTCTTTCGATGTTGAGGCATATAAAGAACTGAAAAAGGATGTGGGATACAGTTTTAAAATGTAGAAATTCTTACTTATTGTATTTTTTACAATAATATTTGTATCTTCGAATCTCGCTTTCACTCTAAACGAAGCGTTAAACAGGTTAATAATCAGGAAACGGAGAGGAGTGTCTCCGTTTCTTTTTTAGTAAAATACTGATTATCTGAATTATAACAATTGTTATTGTTCTTTTTACCATAATTAAATTTTTTCTATATTTAACCCACTCTAAAACTAAAACGACTATGATCAGAAAACTCGTCATGGCACTGTTGTGTAGCATCGGTGTCACGCAAGTCTATGGACAAGCCAAAACTGTAAGCGGTACCATACTCAATGAGCGCTCAGAGGGCATTCCATACGTGAAAGTTCTTGTGAAAAACACAAGCAAACCTGTCCTCAGTGACGCAAAAGGGCTTTTTCAAATCCCAGTAAACAATCCTGATAGTGCCATTTTGGTGCTGACAGCAATGGGTTACGAAAAATTAGAATACCCTTTAGCCGGAAAAACAAACGTGACCATCCTATTGACCTCTATTACACAGGACACTAAAGATATTGTGGTTATTGGTTATGGTTCGGCCAAAACCAAAGAACTTACTGGCGCCACATCCAAAGTAAAAGGTGAAGACATCGAAAAAATGAACATGACCCGCATGGATCAAGCGCTTCAAGGTCAAGTTTCTGGTGTAACCATCTCAAGTAATTCAGGTTCTCCGGGCGGCTCTTCAAATATCCGCATACGCGGTTTGTCCACTTTTGGAGACAATGACCCTCTTATTCTTGTTGATGGTGTCGTCTACGATTCAGAAGGACTCAATGCCTTAAACCCTGCAGATATCAAATCAATCAACGTGCTAAAAGATGCTACTGCAGGTATTTATGGCGTTCGTGCAGCTAACGGAGTCATCATTGTAGAAACAAAAAACGGATCTGTCAATCGAAAGCCAAGCATCGAATACAACGGCTATTATGGCATGCAACAGACCGCACGACGCCTCGATTTACTCACTGCTGAAGAATATGCAGTCATTAAAAATGAAGCTTTTGCCTTTGGTGGTCAAGCTATGCCATTTGGCAATACAAATTTAGGTACCGGAACTAACTGGCAAGACTCCGTATTTAGCAACGCTCCTGTTCAAAGCCACAACTTATCTTTAAATGGAGGAACACTCAACACGCGCTACTCGATAGGTTTAGGTTATTTCAACCAAGACGGTATTGTCGGTGGAGACAAGGCCAATTTTGGCCGTTACAATGCCCGTATGAATTTCAGTACAGATATGTCTGACAAACTGAAACTCAATTCTGTATTGCTCTTTTCTTCTGATATGCGCAGTACTTTACCTGAAAACGGTATTGGTTCTGTGCTATACAATACAATCAATGCGTTTCCAAATGAGCCTGTATATAGTGGTCCAAATACTTTTTCCTACATGGAAGAAGTCAGTGATATCATCAACCCGATTGCACAAATTCAGAATCAATACAACTGGAGCACAGCCAATAAATTCGTTGGAAAAGAAGAATTCATTTACGAATTCAACGAAAACCTTTCCTTGACCAATCGCTTTAATTACAACTATGCAAACGTTGAAGCCAAGGTGTTTTCACCACTTGTATGGTACGGGGATGGTAAATATGCGAATACCGCAGCAAATGCTGAGCTCGAGTCACCTCAGGTAGAAATTGCAGATAGCGTCTTTATAGACCGCGGTGCAGCTGTATACGAAGAGCGCTCTACCTTTCTAGACCTTACTTATGAAGCCTTCTTGAATTACGACAAGACTTTTGGAGAAAACCACAAAGTAAAAGGAACACTTGGCGCCTCGGTTTTCAAACGCGATGGATCTTCTTTAAGTGGTGTTGCTTATGGTATTCCAAATAATTCTATAGCCTATGCCGACATTTCTGCCAATACAGCACAAGGCGGATTTCTAAACAACACCAACTCTTGGGAATTTACAGAAAGACTTGTATCTGGCTTCTTTAGGGGAGAATATGCTTTCAAAGAAAAGTACATGGTATCCGGGATTTTACGCCGAGATGGTTCTAGTAAATTCGGACCAAATAGCCGCTATGGGATTTTCCCAACCATTTCAGGTGCATGGCTTATTTCTGACGAAGATTTCTTCAAAAGCAAAAGCATTGACTACTTGAAACTCCGCATGAGCTATGGTGTTTCTGGTAATGACCAAATTCCAAACTTTGCCTATCGTGCTTTGCTCAACGGTGAAGGAGTTTACGTCTTCAACGACCTCATCACGCAAGGAATTGCAATTGGTAGACCTGCAAACCCAGACCTTAAGTGGGAAACTACTCGTCAGTTCAACGTTGGTATTGACCTCACTTGGTTGAAAGTACTCAACTTTAGCACCAACTATTTTGTAAAAAACACCTTTGACTTATTATTCCAACCAGACGTTTCAGCAATCATTGGGTCTTATGGCCCAGGAGGATACCCACCAATTATCAATGCAGGCGACGTTTCAAACAAAGGTTGGGAATTTGAAGTAGCTTACAAATCAGATGTTAAAAATTTACTTCAAACTAATCTTAGCTTCAACTTTACTTCTATCAATAACCAAGTCGTAAGTGTGCCTACAGGCGTAGAGTACATACCTGGCGCTAGTTTTAGCGTTGGTGGCGATGTAGCTACACGCTTCCAGGCGGGTTATGAAATTGGTTATTTCTTTGGTTACCAAACCGCTGGTATTTTCCAAACACAAGAAGAAATTGACAACGCTACAGTTGTACAAGAAGGTGCGCAACCAGGAGACCTCATTTTTGTAGACCAAAATGGAGATGGTAAAATCAATTTCTCCGACGACTCAGACAAAACTTACCTAGGTTCTGCTATCCCTGATTTCACAATGGGTTTTGCTTTCAATTTCAAGATCAAAAGCTTTGACCTTTCTGGAAATGTTTATTCCGCAATCGGTCAAGAAATCATTCGTAATTACGAGCGTCAGCAACCATATGCCAACCAATTGGCCTATGTAATTGACCGCTGGACAGGCCCGGGTTCAACAAACGAGCACCCAAGGCTTACAACTGGCGCAACCAATAACAACCTCTTCTCTGATTACTACGTTGAGGATGGTTCTTTTGTAAGACTCAGAAACGTACAATTTGGCTATACCTTGCCAAAAAATGCAGCCAAGAAAATTCACGTAGAAACCTTGCGTGTATATGTAGCTGCTAACAACATTTTAACACTGACAAGATACATGGGCTTTGATCCAGATTTAGGGTCTTCGAATGTTTTATCTGCAGGTGTTGACTACGGAATGTATCCTCAAGCCCGCTCTATTATGAGTGGTATTCAAATCAAATTTTAAGCTGAAAGTCATGAAAAAACTGATCTTTACCTTAGCAATATTGGCAACTATTATCATGTTGCCTTCATGTGAAAAATTCTTATCTGTTGACCCGCCTTATGCTCAGGATGCAGAAAACTTCTTTCAAACCCCTGAGGACTACGAGCGCGCGCTTGTTGGTGCTTACGATCTTTTGCAAAGTTCCTTTCTGACACTTTGGATAGGTGAAATTGCGTCAGACAACGCCATTGCTGGTGGCGAAAGTGTAAACGACAGTAAAGGTTTACACGATATCGACAACATGACGCACGGAGGTGTCAATGTTGAGTTGCGCAACGTATTGCGTTGGAATTATACGGGTATAACTCGTGCCAACTACATCCTAGAGCACAAAGACAACATTGACTTTCCAAGAAAAGCACACATTCTTGCTGAAGCAAAGTTTTTGCGCGCCTATTATTACTTTGAATTGGTGAAGTTTTTTGGAGATGTTCCACTCATTATCGATAAGCGCATCGGTATCGAAGAGGCCCGAACAATTCCTCGTTCACCAAAAGCTGAAGTATACGCACAAATCGAAGCAGATTTAATTGCTGCCGCTGCCGTATTGAACCCTGTAGCTGCGCAAAAAGGAAGAGCAACGCGCGGCGCAGCGAAGGCCCTGCTTGGCAAAGTATATCTCTATCAAAACAAGTTCACCGAAGCGGCGGCTATTTTTGACGAAATCATCGATTCAGGGCAATACAGTTTATATCCTGATTACAGTCAATTATTCAGTGTTGCCGCTGAAAACAACCCAGAAACAATTTTTGATGTGGAATATACAGGTGCAGAAGGCGGAAGCTATGGCTGCTTGATATGTTTGGAAGGGAACGCTGCGGTCGGTTTCCAAGGCATCAGACAATACAACGGCCCTGTATACGGCGATGGCAATTCATATAACCTCCCAACGCCAGAACTCTACGCCGCATTCTCACCAATTGATCCGCGCAGAGCAGCAACTGTACTTGACATTGAAGCATTTATTGCTGCGCAACCGAATCCAGTTCAAATTACCTATGCGATCGGAGCTGGTGGACACACGGGTTACTACAACAACAAATACATCAAAAAACAAGGTGAAATCGGCTTACCTGACAACGACCTTACTAGTCCTGTAAACTACCGTGTTTTGCGTTATGCTGATGTCTTGTTAATGGCCGCCGAAGCGCACTATCAACTGGGCAACCCGAGCCGTGCAACTGCATTAGTGAATCAAATCCGTCAACGTGCGGGGATTCCAGGGGCTTCAGTAAACAACATTGAAAAAGTTTACAATGAAAGACGATTAGAGCTTTCAGGAGAAGGTTTGCGCTTTTTTGACCTCGTACGAACAGGTCAGGCCGCACAATATATCCCTGGATTTGTTGTTGGTAAACACGAAGTATTTCCAATTCCGCAAGTTGAAATTGATTTGGCAGGTGGCAATTGGAGTCAAAACCCAGGTTATTAATCTTTAGAAGAAATTAAAAGCCATGAAAAACTTATTTTTAAGCCTATTGACAATTGCACTCGGGTTAGCTGCATGTCAAAAATACGAGCCTACTCTCGGGCCAGCGCCAAGTCAAGCAGATGCAGAATTTACCATGAATCCTTCTGCCGCTAATGCGAACATCATTGAACTAAGTGCCAATAATCCGGACATCCAATGCGTCTGGGACTTTGGTAACGGCTCTAAAGCACAAGGTCCAAACGTTACAGCAACCTACCCTTATGCAGGTACTTACACCATCAAACTCACCGTTTTTGCAAAAGGTGGTAGCCGCAGTTCGAGCAAACAAGTCACTATTGCCAATGACGACTTCACACTTTTGAACAACCCTTACTACACTTTACTCACGGGTGGCGTTAATGGCCCCGGATACAAAGTTTGGGTAGTTGACTCAAGCGCTTCCGGACACATGGGTGTTGGGCCAGATCCAGAAAGCCCATTAGGGCCAACACCGGAATGGTGGGCTGCAGGTCCGAATGAGAAGCCAGGTTGCGGACTCTACAATGATCAATACGTATTTCATTTGAACGGCTTCAAGTTTGACATGATTACCAACGGAGACGTCTATCTACATAATTCCTTGGCTGCTTCTTTTCCTGGCTCATTTCAAAATTTAGGTGATTTTACCGCACCATATGATGATCAAATGAATGAAAGCTGGTTACTAACAGAAGGCACCGAAACAACCATAACGATTTCAAATAATGCGTTTATGGGCTTCTTTACCGGACCAAAGGTTTACAGAATTTTGAGTGCAACAGACTCAACCTTGCATTTACAATATGGGCATCATGCCGGAGGTTTAAAGTGGTACCTAAAGTTAAAAACGCTTTAAACGAAGAACGATGAAAATGATGCTATTTTTAATCCTAAGCCTAGGCTTAATGTCTTGTGAGCCCGACGTTGTTAAACCGGCGGGCAAGCCTAGTAATTTACAAACCCAACTTACAGTCACCAACGGCGAAGTTCACGTACAAGCCAGCGCAGACAGCACTAACTTCTTCACAATAACCTTCTTTGACGCCAACGATACAATCACTGTTGAAACCACAACCGGTGAAGCTGTTCATGTCTTCAATACAAGCGGAACCTATAAAATCCGAACAAGAGCGCATGTACTGCAAAATGATTTCATTGAACTCAATGAAGAAGTGCTTATTGAAATCAGTACCGGAAGTACTGGTGCGCCAACCTCAGGATATATCAGCCCATTAAGTTACCCGAACTATACGCTTGTTTGGAGCGATGAATTCAATGGATCTGGTCTTTCCTCTGACTGGACTTACGACATCGGAACAGGCAGCTGGGGTTGGGGCAACAACGAACTGCAATATTACAAACAAGACAATGCTGTTGTAGCTGATGGTATTTTAACTATCACCGCCAAAAATGAAACATTCAACACTTCCAACTATACCTCGAGTCGGATCAAGACACAAGGCATTAAGTCGTGGAAATACGGCCGCATAGATGTCAGAGCAGCATTGCCATATGGACAAGGAATCTGGCCAGCAATTTGGATGCTTGGTGACAACATTACAACAGCCGGTTGGCCAGCTTGTGGTGAAATAGACATCATGGAACTTATTGGTGGTGCAGGTGCCGATGACAGAACTGTTCACGGTACCGTACACTGGAGCAACAATGGGTCTCATGCCCAATATGGCGGAAGTAAAACACTGAGCTCCGGAAAATTTGCAGATAATTTCCATGTGTTCTCAATTGAATGGGATGCCAACTCCATTCATTGGTTAGTGGACAACGTCCAATACCATGTTATTGACACCAGCCCGGCTGAAATGAGCGAATTCCGCGAGAAATTCTTTATCATTCTGAATGTAGCCGTTGGTGGAAACTGGCCTGGTTCTCCCGATGCAACCACTACTTTCCCACAAAAAATGTTTGTAGATTACGTTCGCGTATTTCAATAAATAAACTGCCATGAAAGCCCTGTATTCTCTATTCGTATTGTTGGTCCTTTTCGGATTCAATAGTGCTGAAAAGCTCCACTTTACTAATCCGTCTGAGCAAGACATCGAAGCGCTCATTGCAAGTATGAGCATTGAAGAAAAAGTCGGGCAAACTTGTCAAATCACCTTAGATGCTATTCATAAAACTGATGAAAAAGGAGGGGCACTCATACCAGAACAAATCGATCCAAATAAACTCAAAGAGGCCATAGACGTCTACCATGTAGGGTCTGTTTTAAATGTAGGATGGCATACACTCAGTATGGATGAATGGATTTCTATCATGAATTCTGTTCACGAACCATACATGACCAAACAAACGAATATTCCAATTCTCTATGGCATTGATGCGATCCATGGCGTAAATTATACCGTTGGCGGCACACTTTTTCCTCAAGAAATCGGATTAGCTGCAACCTGGAATCCATCTCTTGCCGAAAGAATGGGGCAAATCACAGCTTATGAATGTCGTGCATCTGGTATTCCTTGGAATTTTTCGCCAGTACTAGATCTTGGTCGTCAGCCGTTGTGGTCGCGCCATTTTGAAACACTTGGTGAAGATCCTGTGCTAGGTACCCAAATGGGGGCTGCGCTAGTGAGAGGATATCAAGGAAGCGGCAAAGAAGTTGATGAATTTCATGTAGCGGCTTGTTTGAAACATTTTGTTGGTTACAGTGCTAGTTTTAGCGGCCGCGACCGCACACCTGCTTTTATTCCAGAAAAATACATGCAAGAATTGTATTTTCCTGCATTTAAAGAAGCTGTGGCCCAAGGAGCACTTACACTCATGATCAATTCAGGGGTTGTCAATGGCATCCCAGGACACGCCAATTATCAGCTCTTGACCCAAACGCTCAAAAAAGATTGGGGATTCAAAGGTTTTGTTGTTTCCGACTGGGAAGACTTCATTATGTTGCACACCGTTCACCGCACAGCTCCTTCTTTGGCTGAAGCTGCTGTTCAGGCATTTAATGCCGGGGTTGACATGAGTATGGTGCCATCAAATCCGCAATACAAGACCTATTGTCAGGATATGGTTGCTGCAGTTAAAAACGGTCAGATCAGCATGGCGCGTCTTGATGATGCAGTCCGAAGAATATTATACGTCAAAAAGCAATTAGGATTATTCCAAAGTCCATTGCCAAACTTTGATCAATATTCGCTTTTCGGTAGTGAAGACCACAAAAAAGCAGCTAAAGAAGCAGCGCTTGAATCCATTACCCTTCTCAAAAATGACGGGGCCGTGCTTCCGCTTCAAACAAACCAACGCATTTTGGTAGCCGGGCCGGGTGCAGCAAGTATCAATATGCTCAATGGTGCATGGACACACACTTGGCAGGGATTAGATACAAGTTTCAATACACCAGGAGTTTTGAACATTTATCAAGCCTTGAAATACCAATTGCCTAATACAACCATTAGCCATGCAAAAGGGGTAGAACTTTATTTGGAAAATGATTTCGAAGCTTCGCGTTTTGTCAATTTAGACGCCTATAAAAAAGCCCTTAAGAAAAACGATATTATAGTTATTTGTGTAGGAGAATTACCTTCGACAGAAAAGCCAGGTGATATTCGCAGCCTGCAGCTCGATCAAAAACAAAAAGAATTAGTGCGCTTAGCAAAAGCGGCTAACAAAAAAGTTGTGCTTGTACTACTCGAAGCAAGACCAAGGATCATCAACGACATTGAGCCACTTTGCGACGCAATCATTCAAGCCTATTTGCCAGGAGACCACGGCGGAATGGCGCTTAGCGAACTAATCAGCGGAAAAGCAGACTTTAGTGGAAGGCTCCCTTACACCTACCCTCGTTATGACGGTGTTATTGAATTCTATGACCATCCTGGAAGCGTGGCACGTGCTAAATCTGGACAATTTAATGCCTACAACCCTCAATGGGATTTCGGCTTTGGCTTGTCTTATAATTACGCACAAATTAGCAATGTTCAGTTTGTCAACAAAAATGAAGCGACAGGTGATTTTTCTGTTTCCGTTACAGTTAAAAATGAAACAAAGCAACTTACCAAAACAGTTGTTCCGGTTTATTTAAGCGATTTATATGCCTCAACTACACCCGAGTTAAAAAGACTGATTGGCTTTAATAAAGTTGTCTTGAATACGGGCGAAACAAAAACGATTATTTTCAAGTTTAGTGCTAATGACCTTAAGCGTATTGCTGCCGATGGTAAATGGCGAGCAGAAAAAGGAACTTTTGAAATCAAAATTGCAGATCAAACACTCACTTTTAATCTAAGTAACGATATTGATTTTTAAAGCTTTAACTTAGATTTTTTTGCTTATTGTATTTTTTACTATATTTAACCCAAACTTTCTAAATTAGAAACTCTAAAACCCCTAAAAATTAACAACATGAAAAAACTGTACTTTTTGCTTTTTGCACCAGTTTTAAGCTTTACCGCTCAGGTAGAAGGCACATGGAAACTCGCTCCACAAGCGGGTTCACTTGGTGTTGGTCCTAACCTTGGCGATATCAGCTGGTGGTCTAACGGTGCTGGTGATGTCACCACACGCGCTTGTCTTTTTGACGACTCTATTAAATTCGAAGCTAACGGAACCATGACACACTACATGGATGGTGCTACTTGGTTAGAAGGTTGGCAAGGTGTTTCACCAGACCAATGTGGTGCACCAGTTGCTCCACACGTTGGTGGTGCAGCCACATACTCTTATGATGCTGCAGCCGGTACCCTAACTGTAAACGGTTTAGGAGCACATTTAGGTTTGGCAAAAGTAATCAACGGTGCTGAAATCGCAAATCCAGGAGCGGCTGCAAGTTCAATCACTTACAACGTAGCGTTCTCAAATGGTGGTAACACCATGACCGCAGACATTAACTTTGGTCCAGGATGGTGGCGTTTTGTATACAACAGAACTGTTCCACTAGCTGTTCAGGATTACCAAGTTAAATTCCGCGTTGATATGTCACAATACACTGGTTCATTAACAGGTGGTGTATTCGTAAATGGTACTTTCAACAACTGGTGTGGTACTTGTAACCCAATGACTGACATGGGTAACGGTAGCTGGGAAGTTACTCTTCCTTTAGCGCCGGGTGCCATTGAATACAAATTCACAATTGACGGCTGGAACGCACAAGAAGAATTCACAGGAACTGAACCTTGTATTGACCCTATCAACGATGGTTTCAACAACCGTTACCACGTAGTTGCTGGTGATGTCAACCTTCCTAACGTATGTTTTGCAAGTTGTGATGTTTGTACAAACGATATCACGTTTGCAGTAGATATGAATGACTACGTAACTGGCGGTGGTTCTACTGCAGCTGGTGTATTCTTAAACGGTACTTTCAACGGATGGTGTGGTACTTGTACTCCAATGGCTGATGCAAACGGAGACAACGTATGGGATGTAACTATTCCAATTCCAGCTGGTGCTATCGAATACAAATTTACAGTTGATGGTTGGAACGTTTCTGAGCAATTTGCTGGAGGTGAGCCTTGTACTATTACATCAGGTGGATTCACAAACCGCGCTTACACCGTTGCCGCTACTGCTACAGTTCCTGAAGTTTGTTGGGAAAGCTGTTCAGATTGTTTAGCTGGTGTGGAAGAATTAAACAACAACGTTTCTATCTATCCTAACCCTGTTAATAGCATCATGACAATTAAAGCAAACGACAACATGCAAAATATCCGCATCGTTGATCTTAGCGGAAAAGTTGTTGCTCAATTTGCTGGTAACGGCCTTACACAAGAAATCAATGTAGACAACCTCAAAGCAGGTATCTATACAATCCAAATTACTACTGCAGCTGGCAACAGCGCTAAGCAATTTGTGAAGAAATAAGAAGTTGATTGATGAAAAGGAGGGGTTCTCGAAAGGAACCCCTTTTTTTGTGCCTTATTATCGCTAAGCTATCCTTATTTTTGCAACATGGATCACGACATCGAGTTGCGCTTTCAAAAGCTGCAGAAACACTTAGAAAAAGACTTCGGGCCAGGCATGGATATGTCGGCATTTTTATTTCTAGTTGGTGTCAATGAGCTAGGGATGGGGCACCAGACTTTTTCCAAACAACAAAAAATGGAACTGATGCACATTGCTATTTGCACCTTGCTCGAGCCATATGGGCACTATACTTTTGAAGGTCGCGACGCCGACCTCTGGCCACATTTCAAACTCAATCAGCAGCTTCCTGCACTCAATCATCAGCAGCAACAACATTTACTCAAAGAAGCGCTTTTGGACTACTTCATAAAAAATGAATATTACCAAGAATAATTCGAACCCTTTGCGCTTGTTTACGTAATTTTGTAAAGATGTCCGAAACGCCTGAAAAATCACCTTCAAAATTCAAAACCTACTTGGTTTTTACCAAGTTTCGTTTGTCATTCTTAGTCATTCTCTCTGCACTTAGTGGTTACTTATTTGCTGGCGGTAAAGACCTTCTTGAAATCACTTACCTCATGCTAGGTGGTACGCTTGTAACCGGGGCTTCAAATGGCGCCAATCAAATTTGGGAGCGTAACCTTGACAAGATCATGAACCGCACCAACCGCAGGCCCTTGCCTACTGGGCAAATGTCGCTCCAAGAAGCCTACATCATAGTGTTGCTGTTTTTAATTTTTGGTTCTTACCTCCTCTGGCTGATCAACATGAAAAGTGCGCTTCTTGGTCTGCTCGCCTTTATTAGCTACGTTTTTGTCTATACCCCAATGAAACAAGTGTCTCCTTGGGCAGTTTTTGTCGGCGCTTTCCCTGGTGCCATTCCACCATTTTTAGGTGCTATTGCCGCCACCAATCAATTTGGTTTTATCCCTGGCATTCTCTTTTTTGTACAATTTACTTGGCAATTTCCACATTTTTGGGCTATTGCATGGGTCTTGTATGATGACTACAAAAAAGCAGGCTTTTCACTCCTTCCTGCCAAAGATGGCAAAAGCAAGGCTTCCGGATTTCAAATCATGGCCTACTCCCTTGCACTCATCCCCTTTAGTCTCATGCCTTGGATACTAGGATGGACGGGCATCATTACACTAATTAGCGCTAGTTTACTTGGGGTTTGGTTCTTTTACCTTTCTTATAAATTGTATCATAGTTGTGAAACTTCAGATGCGCGTAAACTCATGTTCGCTTCGTTTGTTTATTTACCGATCATACAATTCATTTATGTTTTTGATCGCACTGATAATTTTATAGAAATTTTAAATAAACTGCCATGAATAATGATTTAAATCCTAGTGTCAAGGAAAAAATGAAGAAAAATCTCGTTTATGTCGGGATCTTCAGTATAGTAATGCTATTCGCAGGTTTAACATCTGCCTATTACGTTTCAATGGGGAAATCTTTTTGGTTAAAGTACCCCATGCCGACTGGTTTTTACCTCAGCACTGCCTTTATTGCCTTGAGCAGTATCGCTTTCTGGTTTGCCATTCAAAGTGCTAAAAAAGATCGTCAAGGCCAACTTAAACTTGGAATGGCTGCCACTTTAGCTTTTGGGGGGGCTTTCGTATATTTTCAATTTCAAGGATACAACCAGCTAGTTGAAAAAGGAATCAACCCCGTAAACGATATCCTAGTTACAAATGGCCGTTATGGTGATTATTATGAGTTCAAATACAAAGGGCAGCTAGTAGGGGTTGACGGCAATGAGTTTTTAATCAATGGTAAGCCTATTAACGATCGCGATTTTCAAGAAATTCAAGCCTACTTCAAGCAATTTGAAAGCATCAATCGAACGACCGCTCTGCGCCTAACTCAACCTAATTCGAATATCGAATTATTTTATAATGGCAATCCTGTATTATTCAAAGCAGGTCAGCTTTACGCAAATGACAGTACCACATTTACATACTCGGACGAACTTCGCTTGAGCGAGCTTGCACTCAACATCCGTGACAAACGTGGAGATTTCTTTGCGCGTGGCCAATACGGCAAAGACTTCACTATCTACTACTCTGGTAAGGAATTACAATACGAAAACCGCCAACTAAAATACAATGGTACCGTTCTCAAACCGCACCTTTTATTAAGCGCCATGCAATCTGCAGATTCCGCTTCTGCTTATTTGTACCTAATTAGTTTCGTACACTTGCTACACGTAAGTATTGCCTTGCTTTATTTACTAAAAGTCGCAATTGCTTCATTTTCAGGTAAATTCTCTTCTCAAAACCACTTATCGCTCAGACTTAGCAGTATGTTCTGGCATTTTTTAGGCCTATTATGGCTCTATTTACTCGTGTTTTTGATTTTTATTCACTAAACTTGCACAAAAATTTTTCTTAAAAATGGCCGGACATTCTGCACAATTAGACGCCAAAACACTGTGGGGAGGAAAAGAATCCCCTTTCCAAACAAGTTATGGTAAATTGATGATGTGGTTCTTCCTTGTGTCGGACGCACTCACTTTCAGTGGCTTATTAATTGCCTACGGCTTCACTAGACATGACGCTCTTGACTCATGGCCAATCGGTGAAGAAACCTTCAATTCAATGCCTTTCTTGGGTCACGGCTATCCGCTATTATATGTGGCGCTCATGACCTTCATTCTCATCGTGTCTTCGGTAACGATGGTGCTTGCCGTAGAGGCTGGTCACCGCATGGATCGCAAAGGAGTAACCAAATGGATGATCGCTACAATCATCGGTGGATTCTTCTTTTTGGGTTCCCAAGCTTGGGAGTGGTCACACTTTATACATGGTTCTGAGTTCGGAAAAATTGAATTAGCAGATGGTTCTGTTGCCATTGTTAAAGGTCACTTTGGTGAACTTGAAAGCTTCCAAGTAATTGAAGCTGGTAAAAAACACAAGGTTGGAGCTGTCATCAAAGAAGATTTGATGCACCAGTTTCAGCATGCTGCTGAAAAAGGTCATCTCGAGGATGGTAAAATTCATTTAGCAGACGGTTCTGTAGCTAAAATCAACAAGGCCGCAGATCACGACATGAAATTAATCATCAAAAAAGACGGCAATACCTATAAAGTAGGAGGTAAAGAAATCACAGGTAAAGAAGCTGAAAAACTATACTACGAAGCACTTTATGCTGGTGAAGAAAACCGCGTTATTTACGGAGCTAACATGAAGCAAAACGAATATGGCCCGCAACAATACGCTCAGTTCTTTTTCTTTATCACAGGTTTCCACGGTTTCCACGTATTTTCAGGGGTAATCATCAATATCATTATTTTACTTGGTGTGCTTTCTGGAACTTACCACAAGCGTGGTCACTACGAAATGGTTGAAAAAACTGGTCTTTACTGGCACTTCGTTGACCTTGTATGGGTCTTTGTATTTACCTTCTTTTATTTATTGTAATTCTCCTAAGCTAAGCAGATCATGGAAAGAGACGACTTAATTGAATACTCCTTACACGGACATCACGACGAAGCCACTGGAAAGAGCATCCGTCAAAAAATTTACAAAGTAACCTTATTACTTACCGTTATTACTGTAATCGAAGTATTCATTGGTGCTAGCATCAAGCAATCTTCAGATTGGTGGACAACCGTAAAGGTTATTTTCATCTTGCTTACTTTATTGAAGGCCGGATACATCGTTATGGTATTTATGCACCTCGGAGACGAGCGCAGGTATCTTCGCAATGTAATTCTCATTCCTTACTTTATTTTTGTACTTTATCTCATTTTCATAGCGCTATACGAGGGCACAGCCGTCGGAGCAGCTTGGGATAAAATGTTTCCATAGTTTATGAACGAAAAAGCCAACAGCCGCAGTAAAGGCAGATCTATTTTAGCACTGACTTTAGTTTTTGGCCCAGCGCTTTTTCTCATCTTCATGGCAACACGTGGTTGTGACCACCGTTTCAAAGAATTAGCAGATTATGGGTTGGTGGAAGCACCAACCTTTACTGTTTATAACCACAAAGGCAAGCAGACAAAGTCACTTAAAGACTACCAAAATCAAGTAGTTTTACTAAATACTTTACAAACTACCTGCCCTTATCAATGTGGTCTTGCATTCTTTCCATTAACCCAAAAGCTCTATCAAGATCTCCGTACCAATAAGCGTAAAAAGCTCAAACAAGTTCGGATGTTATCAATTGTCGTTGATTCTCTTGGTAATCCAGTATCCGAACAAGCTTTACTTGACATTCAAGATATGCTTCGCAACAATGTAGAGGGTTATGATCCAGAATTATGGCAACTTGTAATTGCCGAACCCAAAGACTTTTTCAACCACAAGAACAATGGGGTTGATCTTATTGTTAGAGATAAAAAGTATTTTGGGGGTGTTTCTTATAATGAACTCATCATGTTGCTTGACAAAAAGAACCATCTAAGAATGGTGCTGAATGGACACACAGAAGGCATGATTAGAAAAATGAAAGAGCACCTTGCCCTTCTCATGAAGCAATATGACAAAGCACGCGCTAAACGTTAAGCTCTTACCACTCCTACTCGCACTATTCACGCTATTAGCCGCCTGCCAGGATAAACACGAAAAGCCACTACCTATACTCGGTAATTACGATCTCAATTATCGGAAAGTGGACGGAAAAACCATTACCGACACTATTTATCAAGTCATCCCAGACTTTCAATTCTTCAACGAAGACTCAGTCCTAGTTAGCAAAGACACATACAAAGACAAAGTTTGGATTACTGAGTTTTTCTTTGCTACCTGCCCTTCTATTTGCCCTATCATGAATACACAGCTTAAAAACGTCGAAAAAGCACTAAAGCGCTATTCTAAGGACCTTCAATACCTTTCCTTTACGATCGACCCCAAACACGACACGCCTAGCGTCCTAAAAGCTCATAAAAGCAAATTAGGCATTCAAAATAAAAATTGGGCTTTTTTATGTGGCGATGAATCCTTCACTCATCAACTTGGCATCGAACACTTTCTTATTTTTGCAGGACGCGAAGCAGATGCTTTGGGTGGCTATGCACATTCCGGCGCATTTACATTAGTGGATAAAAAAGGACATGTACGAGGGGTTTATGAAGTCGTACAGCCCGACTTAAGCGTGAATCAAAAAGAATTCCAACGATTAATAAAAGAAGCAAAAAAATTATTTCAAGATGAATACAACTACTCCAACGAATAACACAGGGCTCAGAAAATGGATCATTGCCATTTCTATCGTCATTCCTATTGCAGTTGCGGCGCTTTTCGGAATCAAAGTAGAGGGTGTTGACTTCTCTTTTCTGCCTCCAATCTATGCCGGCATCAATGCTGTTACAGGTGGTTTATTAATTTTAGCCTTGATCTTTATCAAGAGCGGAAAGGTTCAACAGCACCAAAAAACCATCCAATTAGCACTTGTTTTAAGTGTCTTATTTCTATTGTGTTATGTTGCCTACCACATGACATCTGATTCAACAGTATATGGCGACCTTGATCACGATGGTGCGCTCTCAGGTAAAGAGCTAGGATTAGTTGGGGCAACACGCTTTGCTTACATCCTTTTATTGTTGTCTCATATTTTCTTGAGTATAGCGGTCATTCCTGTGGTTTTATTTACCTATTTACATGCGTGGGAAGGCAATTATCAAAAACATAAAAAATGGGCAAAATTTGCCTTTCCTATTTGGCTTTATGTGGCTGTAACCGGCGTCATCGTCTATTTCATGATAGCACCCTACTACGCACACTGATTTTTTCGGTAATTTTAAGAAAAAACTTAGCGCATGAACTTAGCCTATATTCACTTACTGACCAATCACCTACCTATTCTCGGCTCCATATTTGGTGTTTTGTTATTATTTATTGCTTACTTCAAGCCTCAACTGCACACAGCATTCAGCGCATATTTGCTGTTGCTTATTAGCGGCATTGGGGGCATGCTCGCCTATTTTACTGGGGAAGCGGCTGAAGAACACGTAGAGCATCTTCCCGGTATTTCAGAAAATCTCATTCATTTACATGAAGAAATGGCTGAAAACACCTTGATTTTTATTTTTCTTCTCACCGCTGCGTCTATCATTGGCTTGTGGTCAAACCACGCTAAATGGGAGAAAGCCAAACAAATCCAGTTATTCATAATGATTGTTGGAATTATCGCTTTTATCTTATTTGCATTTACCGGATACTTAGGCGGACACATCAGACATGCAGGATAAACTTCTTTCAGACAAACAGCATCGTTACGACAAGGCCTATTTGCGACTTGCTGCAAGCTGGGCAAGGCTTTCTCACTGCCAACGCAAACAAGTTGGGGCGATCATCGTCAAAGATGCCATTATCATCTCTGACGGCTACAATGGCACTCCAGCTGGTTTTGATAACTGTTGCGAAGATGAAAACAACCAAACACATTGGTATGTGCTTCATGCCGAAGCTAACGCCATTCTAAAAGTAGCGCGCAGCACAAACAATTGTAAAGACGCGACACTGTATCTCACGCACTCACCATGTAAAGATTGCAGTAAACTCGTATTGCAATCAGGCATTACAAGGCTTGTGTATCAAGAAGCATACAAAGACCTCTCTGGTATAGAATTCTTAAAGTCTGCCGGTCTTGAAGTTCAACAAATTGAAAACATAGACGATGTCTGAAGAAGGACCAAGACCCTTATATTGGTTACCTGCACTATTAACACTTGTCGCAGCTGCAGGAATTTGGATAGGAACAAACATACTTGGGCCAAATACAAATAGCCATAAAGAAATTCAAAAGCTCGAACAAATTTTTGATGTCCTCGACCAACAATATGTCGATAAAATCAACAAAGAAGAAATCTTTGAAGAAACCATTGCCGAACTATTACATAAACTCGATCCGCATAGCAACTATGTTTCTGCCAAAGACATCAAATTACTAGACGAACAAACCAATGCTTCTTTTGGCGGAATTGGCGTGCGTTTTTTGCTTTTTAGAGATACCATTTGCGTAACTCACGTTAACGAACTCTCGCCCGCCAATTTAGCAGGTTTAGAGCGCGGTGACCGCATCATAGCCATTAATAATAAACCCTCTTGTGGCAAATTCATGACCAACGAGAAAGTAATGAGTCGTTTGAAAGGCGCACCTAACACTCAGGTAAAAGTCACGGTCTTACGCAAAGGTAAAAAACTTCAAAAAACGCTTACCAGGGGGATCATTCCCATTCAAACGGTCAATTGTTCGTACATGATCAAAGATCAAGTAGGATATATAAAAATTGCCCAATTCTCCATTCCCACAGCAAATGAATTCAAAGCAGCAGCTCAACGGCTATTATTGTCTGGCATGAAAAAACTGGTCCTTGACCTTCGTGGTAACGGTGGCGGAACAATGGAAACTGCGATTCAAATAGCCGATGAATTTTTACCCGCCAATCGCATCATTTTAAGTTCAAAAGGCCTACACAGTAAGGAGAAAAAATTCACCTCAACCAATGGAGGACTTCTAGAAAACATCAAAGTTGCGGTATTAATCGATGCGCAATCTGCGTCAGCAAGCGAAATATTAGCTGGCGCCTTACAAGACAACGACCGCGCCACGATTATTGGACGCAGGTCCTACGGAAAAGGCCTCATACAGCAAGACAAACGCCTCAGCGACGGCAGTAATATTCGCATTACCGTTGCGCGCTATTATACGCCTTCAGGCAGGTCTATTCAGCGCCCTTACAAAGATGGTTACGATGCTTATAAAGCTGCCGAAGACCGTGCTTATGCAGATGAATATTTCAAACCTGACTCAAGCATATTTGTCGACTCACTGAAATACAAAACCCGAAAAGGCAGAATAGTTTACGGTGGTGGTGGGATTATGCCTGATATCTTTGTCCCTGGCGACACCTCTGGTACATCTATGTATTTGACCGAATTACTTTGGGCAGGGGCTTTCAATGCTTTTGCGTTTGACTACCTCAACCAGCACCCTCAACCAACTAATCTTCAGACATTTATTCGAGATTTCATAGTCACTGATGCATTGCTACAATCTTTTACGCGCTTTGCTCAAAAAGAATTCAATATTGTTTATCAAGCTTCGGAATTTTCGCACAGCAAGAAACGTATTGCTCAAAATTTAAAAGCAGAGATTGCGAGTCATTTGTTCACAGAAAATGGGTATTACCGAGTGGTCAACACCCAGGATAAAGAAATCCAACGAGCTTTAAAACAGCTCTAGCTTAATTTTTGTCGGTTAAAAAGACCGCAAAAATAATTGCTAAAATGCCCAGAACTGCTGCTATTGCCCACCAAAAGTGGTTATCAAATTGTGCTAGTGCTATCATGGCGTTAAGTTTTGTTCAATTAAGTTATTCTTTATATTGTTTCGCAATATAAGAAATGAACAAATGCCCAATTTGACTGAACAAGACTAAGTTCTGATAGAATATAAAAAGCTATTTAGTTATTTTTCAACCATTTGTAGGTCCAGTCATGAGCCAATAAATAATAGGTTCCTGGCTCTAATCGCTCCAAATTATAACTCCGTTTGCCTTTTTGTGTTTGTATAACTACTTTTCTATTGGTGTCTATTAGACTTAACACTTCTGTAAACCCTTCGGGCAAATAAAGGGTGTTTTCAGAAAAATAAACTCCTTTTGTTAGCTCCTCAACTTTGATAGACATCAATTGATTCAAATTCCAACTATGAACTTTTGGTGGTATCGTTACAATGGTATTTATTTGTTCACCACTGATAAGTCCAGTAAAGGGTCCGGTAATGCAAACTCCTTCTGTTTGAGCTAGAGAAAGTGTTGATCCTAATTCTAATCTCCTTCTTGTACCATTGAAGATCTCATTTTGAAAATCCCAGAACATCCACATAAAAGTATTGTACAAACCAGAAGCTTGCTGTTGATAGCCTAATAAGTAAATCTGATTATTTACTGAATCATAGGCTGCATCTGTAATGAGGCCATTTACTTGAAAAGAATCAACTAGTGTTGCAGCAATGGTGTCTTGCCAAATTGCAGGTAAGACGTAGTGCTTAGTCCATAAATTTTCCCAGTTTTTAGAAAAAATATGCAGCGAATCATTTTTCCAAATCATGGCCTCAGCGTCAAAATTATGTGCATTAATTGGAAGTGGGCCTAATGGTTGATCCGGATAGAAAAAAGTAAGTTTTAGATTGGGTAATGTATCTGTTGTGGTTAAATCTGTAAGTGCCACTTGATAAATGTCAAAGTAGGAGCGCGATCCCATATTATTGCCTATATCACCAATGTATAAATTGGAATTAGAAGCAGTAAGTGCTTCCCAATCATTGTTTTGCGCATTCAAAACAGCCCAAGTTTGAAGCGTAGTACCTGAGACAGGGTCAATCGCAAATATAGCCGGAGCATTTCCGCTATCATTAATAGAGAAGAGGGTGTCGTGAAAATATAGCAACCCAGAAGTTTCGTTGTTTGAAGGGTCCAAATTGGTCACAAATTGCGGACTTAAGGGCATTGTTGGTAATGTAACACCGGTTTGAGCCTTAAAGAAGGTGAATAGACATAAAAAACCAAGAAGGAGTACTAGTTTCATACAAACAACTTTTGTTGCCAGTTTTGCATTTCGTCCGCTGAAATTAAATCTAGCTCTCCTAAAGTACTGATTACTTTTTCAAAATCAGCAGTAGCAACATCAGAGCTATAGGACCACTCCGTTTTATTCAACCATTGCTGAACTTCGTTTTGCTTTAGTGCATAGCGCCATGCTATTACTTCTGCTGCATCCGAACTATTTTTTAATTCCTTAGCACGGGTTTGAATAATTGTTAATATGGCATTCAGTAATTCCGCTTCTTGATTTAATACCTCATTGCTTACAGCGATCACAAAACATGGCCAAGGTGTTAATACCTCTCCAATACGTTTACATTTGCCTTGATCCACAAATGGTTGCGTAGTGTATTTTTCCCATAAAAATCCTTGGGCTTCATCGCTACTGAGCGCCCACAACCCGCCATATACATCCCCGACAACGTTGAAACTGAGCGCTGAAGGGTCCCAACCTTGCTGTTGGGCCAAAACAAAAGACATCAAGTGTGAACCCGAACCCTCTCTTGAAATGGCGAAGGTCTTGCTGTCGAGGTCACTTAAGTCATTAATGCCATGATTGACAGGAACGTGAATACCCCAAATCAAAGGTGTCTGTACGTATACTGCGATAATTTTAGCATCAAGACCCTTGAGAATTGCCCTTGAAATGCCCTCGGTGAGCAGAACAGCAATATCTATTGTGCCCGCTTGTAAACCTTTGATCATCTGGCCGGTTCCACCAGTCATGTCAGACCAGTGCAACTCTATGCCTGCATCTTTAAACCTTCCTTCCTCGATAGCTAAGCGCCAAGGCAGATTAAAATGCTCTGGTACTCCGCCTACTTTTAATCTTTTCATTGGTCTTGCTGATTGAAATACTGACGATCGTATAAATTCTTGTAATGTGCATTTTGTAAAAGCAGTTCGTCGTGCGTGCCTTGCTCAATGATTTCACCTTTTTCCATCACGACAATTCTATTTGCCTGCCTAATTGTAGACAAGCGGTGGGCGATGACAATTGAGGTTCTTCCTTTGGTGAGCTTTTCTGTGGCCGTTTTGATCAACATTTCACTCTCGCTATCTACGCTCGATGTGGCTTCATCTAAAATAAGGAGCTCTGGGTTGTAAACATAAGCGCGAATAAACGACAGCAATTGACGCTGACCCACCGAAAGAGTTCCTCCGCGCTCACCAATTGGCTGTTCGTATTTTAATGGTAGCTGGTCTATAAAATCATGCGCACCAACAGCTTTAGACGCAGCAATCACTTGTTCAAGTGAAATAGACGGGTCGCCTAAAGTAATATTGTTAAAAATCGTGTCTGAAAACAAGAATACGTCTTGTAAAACGATGGCGATGTGCTTGCGCAATGTGCTCAGTGCGATATCTTCAATCGCCACCTCGCCAATTTTTATTTCGCCTTCTTGATGCTCGTAAAATCTTCCCAACAGATTGACCAAAGTGGTTTTACCCGAACCCGTGGCGCCAACTATAGCAACCGTTTCTCCTTGTTTGATGGTGAGATTTAAATTCTTGAGAACGGGTTGCCCCTCCACATATGCAAAGTTCACATTTACAAATTGAATATCCTGATTGAAATTAATCTGCTCAGCATGTCCGTCTTGTTGTATGTCTGTTTGTTCGTCTAAAACTCCAAAAATTCTTTCAGCCCTTACTACACCTCTTTGAAGCACATTAAACTTATCGGCCAACATTCTAATAGGTCTGTATAGCTGGCTAATCCAAAAGACAAAGGCAAAAATTTGACCGAACATATTTCTAACATCTTGTTCAGACTTTCCTGCTGCTTGTAGGGCGCCCCAAACGAGTAAAGAAGCGATTGACAATGAACTCAACAATTCTACCAATGGAAAAAATATGGAGTTTGCCCAAACTGCTTTGATATGCGCACTTCGGTGTGCCACATTGATTTGATCAAAAGCAGCTGCTTCATTCTTTTGACGATTAAATAGCTGGACTAAGCTCATGCCTGTAAGTCTTTCTTGTACAAATGTGTTGAGTTTGGTAACAGCTACCCTTTCTTGCTGAAAAGAACCTTTCATCGCTCTTGCAAAAATCCTCGTTGACCAAATTAAGATGGGCACAGGTATCAATGTCATGAGTGCCAACTGCCAATTTGTTAAAAACATAAACAAAATGATCAAAGCTAAAGACAACAAATCTGCGGCGATATCCATGATACCCGAAGAAAACACTTCCGTGATGGCTTCTGTATCTGATACAACTCGGGTTATCATGGCACCTACTGGGTTCTTGTCAAAATATGATACCCGTAACTGCATGAAATGATGAATGACCTTCTTGCGTAAATCTCTAATAACAGATTGTGCCAATAAGTTTGAAAAATAAGTACCCACTACTTGAAGTAAGGCCTCCAACAAAAGCATGAGTAAAACCAATAACGAGCCCAATAAAAGCAAATTTGGATTTTGATTTTTGACCAAGTAACGCTCTATGATCTGGCCTATCACATAAGGACGAGCTGGTGACAATGCAGCCAATAGAATGGTCGTAGAAACCGCAATAATTAAATATTTTCGGTAGGGACTTGCAAAGCTTATTAGGCGTTTGAACAAGGAATATTGCAGGTTTTCACTCATTTGTTTACAAAATTACTTCTTAATTCCTTACCTTTGCATCCAATTTCTATTAAGGTGGGCGTTAAAATTTTTGCTGGACGAGCTTCTGAACAATTAGCATCTCAAATTGCTAAGTCTTTTGGTACGCCATTAGGCGACGTTAAAGTGAGTGTTTTTTCCGATGGTGAATTTCAACCTTCGTTCGAAGAAACTGTACGTGGTCAAGACGTCTTTATCGTGCAATCTACAATGCCGCCAACAGAAAACCTCTTTGAATTATTATTATTAGTAGACGCTGCCCGTCGTGCTTCAGCAAGAAAAATTATTGCTGTCATTCCTTATTTTGGTTTTGCACGTCAAGATCGCAAAGACAAACCAAGGGTAGCAATTGGCGCTAAGCTAGTCGCAAACATGCTCATGGCTGCCGGTGTTGATCGCGTCATGACCATGGATCTTCATGCTGACCAAATTCAAGGGTTTTTTGAAGTACCAGTAGACCACCTTTTTGCGTCTACCCTATTTCTTCAAGAAGTTGAAAGCCTTGACCAACAAAACTTAGTCGTAGCTGCTCCGGACGCGGGTGGTGCAAAACGCGCCAATTCATACGCCAAAAAACTCAATTGCGGTTTGGCGCTTTGTCATAAACACCGCAAAAAGGCAAATGAAATCGCTGAAATGACCGTTATTGGTGATGTCGTTGGTAAAGACGTCGTCATCATCGACGACATGTGCGATACTGCGGGCACACTTACTACAGCTGCAGATTTGCTCATTGAAAAAGGTGCCAAAAGCGTACGCGCATTTACAACACACGCCGTTTTAAGTGGGCCTGCTTTTGAGCGTATTGAAGCTTCTAAATTAACCGAACTAATTGTCACCGATACCATTCCGTTGAGTAAAAGCAGCAGCAAAATCCGTGTGGTTTCTGTAGCCGATCTTTTCGCAGATGTTATTAAAAGATTGGTCAACAATGAATCAATTAGTTCTCATTTCGTAATCTCTTAAATTAAATATAACATGAAAACAGCACATTTGAGCGGTTCGCTCCGAGCGAACGTAGGGAAGAAGGATGCTGCGGCTTTGCGTAACGCAGGCCTAGTTCCTTGTGTGCTTTACGGTCAAGGTGAGCAAACTCACTTCGCAGTAAAGCGAACAGAAATCGACAAAATCGTTTTTTCTCCTGAAGTTTATCAAGTAGCCCTTGATATTGAAGGCAAAAAAGCAGTCGGAATCATCCGTGAGTTACAACAACACCCTACCAAAGACACCATTCAGCACGTAGACTTCTACGAATTGAATGACACCAAAGAAGTTCGTGTAAAATTACCAGTTCGTATCACAGGTTCATCACGTGGTGTAATGGCTGGTGGTAAACTCATGACTGTATTCCGTCAATTACAAGTAGTTGGCTTACCAAGTGCTTTACCTGATGCAATTACTCTTGACATTACCAAACTTCGTATTGGACAATCTATTCGTGTCAATAGCATTGAAATCCCAGGCGTTAAATTCCTAGATCCTGCAAATGCAGTGGTTGTTGCCGTTAAAATGGCTCGTGGTGCTGTTAAAGGCGCTGATGCTGGTGACGACGAAGAGGAAGAGGAAGCATAAGCCTCATTAAACAAATTAATGAAACCGCCCATGTGGCGGTTTTTTTTTGTCACTTTTGTTCGTTAATTTCGTTGTCACTACCATGATCCAGCCACGCACCCTCATAATTATACCTACTTACAACGAAAAGGACAACGTGGCACAAATGGTGCAAGCTATTATGAGCCTGCAACAAGGATATCACATCTTATTTATCGACGACAATTCTCCCGATGGCACTGCTCAACACATTGAGATGCTCATGGAGAAGCACCCGGAAGTGTTTTTAGAAAAACGAGCCGGAAAACTTGGTTTGGGAACTGCTTATATTCATGGATTTAAGTGGGCCCTACAACGAGACTACCTCTACATCATTGAAATGGACTGTGATTTTTCACATGATCCTAAGGACCTGCCAAGGTTGATGTCGGCATGTCAGAACGGTGCTGATGTCGCTGTTGGCTCAAGATATATTAGGGGTGGCCGTGTACGAAATTGGCCGCTCAAACGCATCCTCATGAGTTATTTTGCAAGTGTTTACGTGCGCCTCATTCTGTGGATCAACATCAAAGATACTACCGCTGGCTTCAAATGCTATCAGGCAAAGGTGCTTCAGTCGATTCCTCTGGATAGCATACCATTTAAGGGTTATGCCTTTCAGATTTGTATGAAATATGCTGCTATTCAACTTGGGTTCCGAGTCAAAGAAATACCTATAACCTTCATAGATCGTATTGCCGGAGAATCAAAAATGAGTAAAGGAATTTTCAAAGAAGCATTATTTGGCGTCTGGGAAATGAAAAAAATGAAATGGAAATGAAGAAAATACTGAGAAACGGAACTATCATCAACGAAGGCAAAAAATTTGTTGCCGATATCTACATCTCAAACGGTCGCATTGAAAAAATTGCCAACCAAATTGATTTACCAGAAAACGTTGAAGAAATTGACGCAACGGGCCTTTTCATTTTACCTGGTTGCATCGACGACCAAGTCCATTTTAGAGAGCCCGGGCTTACACATAAAGGCAATATTTTCACAGAATCAAGAGCAGCTGTCGCAGGAGGTATAACAAGTTTCATGGAAATGCCCAACACGGTTCCCAATGCACTTACGCAAGAATTGCTCGAAGATAAATATCAAATTGCTAGTCAGACCGCACTTGCCAATTATTCCTTTTTCATGGGGGCCTCCAATGATAACCTTGAAGAGGTACTCAAAACCGACACCTCTAAAATTTGCGGCGTAAAGGTTTTTATGGGCTCCTCTACGGGAAACATGTTGGTGGACAAAGAAAGTGTATTAGAGGGCTTGTTTTCACGCGTAGGGGCGCTTATTGCCACGCATTGCGAAGACGAACACACCGTTAAAACCAATCTCGCTTTATTTCAAGCCAAATATGGCGATCACATTCCAGTAAGCGCACATCCGCTCATTCGCAACGAAGAGGCTTGTTATCTCTCCTCATCAAAAGCTGTAGCGCTCGCTAAAAAACACAAAGCACGTCTGCACATCTTACATATCTCAACCGAAAAAGAAACGCATTTATTTGGCAACACGCTACCATTAGAGCAAAAACTCATCACAGCTGAAGCCTGTGTACACCACTTGTGGTTCAGCGATGCAGATTACCAAGAAAAAGGGAACTTCATCAAATGGAACCCAGCAGTAAAAACAACAACGGACCGCGAAGGCATTTGGAAAGCCCTACTTGATGACCGCATTGACGTGATTGCAACCGATCATGCGCCACACACCCTCGAGGAAAAATCTAATCCATACCTCAGCGCGCCTTCAGGGGGTCCGCTGGTGCAACACGCTTTAGTCGCCATGCTTGATAAGGTAAAAGAAGGAATCATTTCAATAGAAAGGGTTGTAGAAAAAATGGCTCATGCTCCGGCCATTCTTTTTAAAATTGAGAACCGCGGTTTTATCCGAGAAGGTTACCATGCTGATTTAGTTTTAGTCAAGCCCGCTGCCGGAGAACCCGTCAGTAAAAGCAATGTGCTTTACAAATGCGGTTGGTCTCCTTTTGAAGGGCATCAGTTTTCACATAGCATTCATAGTACTTTTGTCAACGGAAACTGTGTTTACGCAAACGGTCAAATTCACGAAGGATCTAACGGCGAAAGATTGTCATTTTCACCAAGATGAAAAAATACCTCGTCGTACTTCTTTTAGGGCTAGTCTTTTCTTGTAACGAATTTAGCGTACCTGCCAATTACCTTCAACCCGAAGAACTCAGTGTTTTGGTTGAAGAAATCAGCGTTTTAGAAGCGCATTATCAAAGTACTTATGGCGTACCTGGGCAATATAAAAATGCCCTTGACAAAGCTGTTTCTAAAGTGTTGAAACAACATCATTGCACGCTTTTGAAATTCAAGAAAAGCGTTTATTATTATGCTGCACATCCAGAGCTACAAAAACTGCTGAATGAAAGCACCATGACTAGCTTAAGTCGAAAAATATAAGTGTTAAAAACTGTGGTGTGTGGCCTCGACCTTTGACCCAAAGAAATGCGAGGCCTTTTGATCAAACACTGCAGTTGTTTCAGACGTAAAAAACCTAACTTCTGCATTTTTACTCAGCCTTTGTTCCATTTCAGGATGAGCCTTTAAATAAATATCCAGCTTTTCAGCTACAATTGGCCCTTGTGGGACAATTTTGATATCTGGGCCTACTAGTTGTTGTAAATGAGCCTGAAGCACTGGATAATGCGTACAAGCAAGTAAAATCGTATCAATAGAGGCGTTTGAACTTAAAAGTTGTTGAACATCCTCCAAAATAAATTGCTTACCTGCTGGATGCTCATATTGTTGGTTCTCAATTAAAGGAACCCACATCGGACAAGCATGCTGATGGACTTTAATGTCTGGCGCAAATTTCGATAATTCTATCGGGTATGAATTAGAGTTGATTGTGCCTTGAGTACCTAAAATTCCAACGTGTTTGCTGTGGGTTAGTTCGCCTAAAACTTCAGTGCTAGGTCGTATCACGCCTAAGACGCGATTTGTTTGAGAAATTTTTGGTAAGTCTTTTTGTTGGATGGTTCTTAATGCCTTGGCAGAGGCCGTATTACAAGCGAGTATGACTAATGGGCAACCTTGCTCAAAAAGAAAATTAACCGCCTCGAGTGTAAACTCATAAACTACATCAAAAGAGCGATTCCCATATGGTGCCCTGGCGTTATCTCCAAAATAGATAAAATCGTATTGTGGAAGTTGTTCTCGTATGGCAGACAAAACGGTAAGGCCGCCATAGCCCGAATCAAAAACTCCTATAGGTGTACGCTGCATTGCGATCAAAGCTAACAAAAAAAGGGCAACCTACGGCTGCCCTTTCAGATCTTATCTTGAGATTATTTTTTTGTAGCTGCTGCGTCAAGAAGTAATAATTCGACAATTACTTCATTGGTAATGTCCATCCCTCCTTTTGAGTACATTGTAGCAGAAACATCAATTACGTAATTTAATTTCTTGCGTTCTGATACGATTTCAATCGCCTTCTGTACTCTTTCTAGGATTGGGGCATTTAACTCCTCACTCATCAACTGAAGACCTTCTTCTAATGAAGTTTGGGTTGCTTCAAGCATTTGCTGTTTTTGCATCAATTTGCTTTCTTGAATTTGACGCTCTACTTCAGACATCTTGTCTTTGCTAGTCATGTACACTTGATATGCTTTTTGAAAATCGGCATCCATGATTTGAAGTTCTTGCATGCCAGCTGTTTTCATTGAATCAAGTTTTTTAATAGCAAGATCGCGAGAAGGCAAAGTGTCTAGTAATTTTTGTGAGTCAACGTGAGCAATTTTAGACTGCGCAAAAGTATTTAAACCTAAAGCAACGAATAGTCCGAGTAATACATTTTTCATTTTTCTGTTTTTTATTTTGAGATTCCCATTTCTTCGAGCACTTCATTTGAAATGTCGAATTCTTTTTCTGCATAAAGCAAATTGCTTTGGTTTGCTTTGTCAAATACGAAAGTATATCCTTCGCGTTTTGCCACTTTTTTCATAGCGGTAAAAACGCGGTCTTGAATTGGTTTGATGAGCTCTTGGCGCTTTTGAAAATAGTCTCCGTTGCTGCCAAAATGTTGCGTTTGAAGATCGATGGCTTCTTGTTCTAGTTTTTGTATTTCCGCTTTGCGTTTTTCGCGTTCCTCTTTCGGTAAAAGGACTTCTTCACGGTCGTATTTACTTTTTAAATCTTTGATTGTAGCGTAGCGGTCCTCGATTTCTTTGGTCCAACGTTCGGCCATTTTGTCAAGACGCTCTTTTGCTTCTGCGTACTCTGGAACATTTTCAAGAATGTAGTCAGAATCGATATAGGCATAAGTTTGAGCACTGGCCAATCTGAACGAAAGGACAAGCATCAAAAGCGCAATATATTTTAAGTTTTTCATAGACCTGCTAGAACGACGAAGTTACCAATTTATTGTGAATGCTACAATTCCCCTAAATTCATGCCAATTGTAAAGGTAAGTTTCGGATAATAGCCTTTTGCTTTGATGTCGAGGTCAGAACCCTTTCCATAACCAGTAGACCAAGAGTCGAGCTGATCAAAACCAAAACCGTAATCTAAACCTAACATTCCAAACATTGGCAAGAATACACGAATACCAACCCCTGCAGTTCGTTTTACATTAAAAGGGTTAAATTTTTCAAATGATGGGTACGTGTTGCCCGCTTCCATAAAAGTAAGTGCGTAGAATGTCGCTTGGGGGTTTAATGAAATTGGATAGCGCAATTCTAAGGTGTATTTGGCTACAATTGGGTCGCCACCTGCTGAGGATAGTGTGTTGTCCTCATAACCTCTCAACGCTATGATTTCACGGCCTAAAAACTGATTGGCTCCCATGCCTGTCAAGCCACTACCTCCCATAAAATAGCGATCAAATGGATTGACACCTTTTTGCTTGTTGTAGGCGCCCATATAACCAAAACCGAAACGAGACATCAAGACAAGCTTTTTGTCAGGTGTCAATGGTGTAAACCACTCGCCTGTTAATTTAAGCTTGAAATACTCTAGGTATTTGAAGCGGTCTTGGGTGCTCATGCTACTATAATCCTTTTCTGGACCCATTAAAGAATACGGTAATGTTGCGGTTGAAGTAAAAGTGAAATTAGATCCGTTTTGAGGATAAATTGGCGCACTTACAGAACTTCTTTGCAATACGTACTTAAAGGCGATATCGTTAGCAAATCCATTTTGGAACAAAGGGAAAAATGAGTAATTCTGAACATCGTAGTATTTATAGAACAACTCATATGAGGCGATAAAATAGTCATCTGGCCATTTTTTTCGACGACCCATCGAAACACCTGTTGCTGTAATGGAAATCCCGCTGTAATCTTTATTCGAGCGTAACAAACCATTTTGCGAAATGGCCGAGTTTGACAAATAAAATGTGAGAGAATTTGGTTTTTTTCCGCCCAACCATGGCTCGGTGAATGAAAAATTATACCCTTGATAAAAGCGCCCTGTTGATTGCGCACGAATGGATAGTCGTTGACCGTCACCTCCTGGAAGTGGTGACCATGCTGATTTATCAAAGAAGTTTTTAGTAGAAAAATTATTAAATGACAACCCTAGTGTTCCTATGACGCGGCCAGAAGTGTTCGGACCAGCACCACCGTAACCACCTGAAAGCTCTATTTGGTCACTTGATTTTTCGGCAACAACATATTCGATATCCACTGTTCCATCTGCCGGATTCGGCTTTGGATTAACTTGAAAACCTTGTTCGTCAAAGAAGCCCAGTTGTGCAAGCTCGCGCTGGGTTCGCATGATGTCTGCTTTATTAAAGAGATCACCGGGTTTGGTCCTGATTTCTCTTAGAATTACGTGATCATTGGTTTTAGTATTGCCGCGAACAGTCACATTTCCGATATGCGCTTCCTTCCCCTCGATGATGCGAATTTGATGGTTAATGCGATTGTTATTTACGCCTGTTTCTACCGGTGAAATCTGAAAAAACAAATAACCACGATCCATGTATAAGGAAGAAATATCTCGGCCATCTCCGTTTCCGTACAAACGTTGTGAAAATAAATCTTTGTTATAGAGGTCGCCTGGCTTGATTCCTAGCACTGTGTCAAGAAAACTCGAGCGGTACTTGGCATTACCTATCCATTCGATATCGCCAAAATAATACTTCTCTCCTTCGCTGATTTCAATGCGAATCTTCATGTTCTTGTCGTCGAGCATATAGACGCTGTCCTTGACAATATAAGCATCTCGAAGACCCTCCGCATTGAACTTTGCAAGTACTGCTTTCTTATCATTTGAATAACTACTTTCTGTATATTTCGAGCGCTTGAAAATGCGAAGCGGACCTTTTTGCTTGGTATCTTTCATCGCTAACTTCAATTTCCAAAGAGGAACTGAACTCACACCTACAAATTCAATTTCTTTAATGCCTATTTTAATGCCCTTTTCGACTTGAATAACAAAAATTTCAGAGTTATTGATGAGGGTGTCTTGTTGTCTTGCAATATTGACATTAGCGTAATAAAATCCTTTGTCACGGTAATAGCTTCTGATTTTACTTTTCGTCTCAAAAATGAGATTTTCGGTAATCGTTTTTCCGGCATATAGTGTGATTTCCTCACGAAGCTTATCTGCTTCTCGCTTATTGACACCAACAAATCTAAACTTAGACAGCTTTGGTCGAGGGCTTAATTCAATCACGAGATACACAATACCTGCTACTTCCTTTTCTGCATATATAGCAACATCAGAAAACAAGCCTTCTGCCCATAAATTCTGAATCGCCTTGCTGATTTGCTGGCTTGGTAATGTGATTTTTTGCCCCGTTCGCAGGCCAGCGATGAGCTTAATTGCTTGGTGGTCATAGTTGTCTGCGCCCACAACCCTTACTGGGCCAATTTCAAAAGTTTGGGGGTTGGCATAATCAAAACCCAAGCCACCAAGGGTATTTGGTGTTTGTGCATTTAAATTAATGCCAACAAAAACGCTTAGAAAACAAAAAATTATAAACCTCATCAAGCTTTTTGTATTTGTTCTGAAACCATGCCGAATCTTCGTTCTCGCTTTTGATAAGCACAAATTGCTTCTAATAAAGCTTCTCTGCGAAAATCAGGCCAATGGATTTCTGTAAAGTATAATTCTGTATAAGACAATTGCCACAGCAAAAAGTTACTAATACGGCACTCGCCACTCGTTCTGATTAGTAATTCTGGGTCGGGAATGTCTTTGGTTTGTAGCAACTGAGCAAAGTCTTCTTCCTTAACTTGTGTAACATCAAGCTCTTGCTTTTGTGCCAGTTCTGTTAATTTTTTGGCTGCCTCTAGAATCTCTTGCCTGGCTGAATAATTGAGCGCTAGCACCAAGGTAAGGTTCTTGTTATTTTTGGTGCGCTCCATGGCCTCCAATAACGACTCATAACACTTTCCAGGAAGTCCTTTGATGTTACCTATCGTTAATAAACGAACCCCGTTTTGATGCATTTCGTCTACTTCGTTTGTGATGGCTTCAACTAACAAATTCATTAAGCCCTCCACTTCCTCACTTGGCCTGGACCAGTTTTCTGTTGAGAACGCGTACATGGTCAGGTAAGAGACGCCTATTTCTCTGGCTGTTTTGATAACTTCTTTTACAGATTCAACGCCAGCCGCATGGCCAAATAACCTGTGCTGTCCTTGATTTTTGGCCCAACGACCATTCCCGTCCATAATGAACGCAATGTGTTTTGGAAGGTTTTGTAAATCTATGATGTCTTTGTAATCCATTCGGCCTAACGAAAATACACATTCTTTTCGGAGAATGTCATAAAAAAAGGGAGTGGTAAGACCATTCCCTTTTTCAAAATTATATAATTGGCTTAGTCAGCCAATACGATTAACTTATTGTTGTTTAACTCAGCAACACCACCCTTGATTTCAATAGAAACTGTAGATCCTGAAACTTTAAAGTTTGGATTGAGTTGTTCGACACTTCCTTTGGTTTCAAATTGAAGAACGCCAGTTTTTAATGAAGAAATAATTGGGGCGTGGTTATTTAAAACTTGAAAAATTCCGTCAAGTCCTGGTAAGCTTACGCTGTTTACTTCTCCTTTAAAAAGGTTTGCTTCTGGTGTGATGATTTCTAGTGTCATTATGCTTCAGCTAACATTTTTTCTCCGGCAGCAATAACGTCTTCAATACCACCTTTTAGGTTGAAGGCTGCTTCTGGATACTGATCGTATTTACCGTCAAGGATTTCGTTGAACGCCTTGATTGTATCTTGGATATCAACAAGTACACCCGGGATACCAGTAAATTGCTCTGCTACGTGGAATGGTTGAGACAAGAAACGTTGAACACGACGTGCTCTGTGTACGATAAGCTTATCTTCTTCGGATAATTCATCCATACCAAGGATGGCGATGATATCTTGAAGTTCTTTGTAGCGCTGTAAGGTAACTTTTACGCGTTGTGCACAATTGTAGTGCTCTTCACCAACGATTTCTGGAGTAAGGATACGAGATGTTGAATCTAGTGGGTCAACCGCCGGGTAAATTCCTAGCTCAGAAATTTTACGTGAAAGTACTGTTGTTGCATCAAGGTGAGCAAAGGTGTTTGCCGGAGCAGGGTCTGTAAGGTCATCTGCAGGTACGTAAACCGCTTGTACAGATGTAATTGATCCATTTTTAGTAGAGGTAATGCGCTCTTGCATGGCACCCATTTCTGTTGCCAATGTTGGTTGATAACCTACCGCCGATGGCATACGACCAAGAAGTGCAGATACTTCTGAACCAGCTTGAGTAAAGCGGAAGATGTTGTCAACGAAGAAAAGAATGTCTTTTCCTTGGCCTTCGCCGTCACCGTCGCGGAAATACTCAGCAATAGTAAGACCTGAAAGCGCTACACGAGCACGTGCTCCTGGAGGTTCGTTCATTTGTCCAAAAACGAAAGTTGCTTTGGATTCTTTCATTTCTTCAAGATCAACTTTTGAAAGATCCCATCCGCCTTCTTCCATGGAATGCATAAATGCATCACCGTATTTGATAATACCTGATTCAAGCATTTCGCGAAGAAGGTCATTTCCTTCACGCGTACGCTCACCAACACCCGCGAACACAGATAAACCACCGTGTCCTTTAGCGATATTGTTAATTAATTCTTGGATAAGTACTGTTTTACCAACACCCGCACCACCAAAAAGACCAATTTTACCACCTTTTGCATATGGTTCGATTAGGTCAATTACTTTGATTCCTGTAAAAAGGATTTCTGTTGCGGTAGAAAGTTGGTCAAATTTTGGAGCCTCGCGGTGAATAGGCAAGCCTTCCGCGTTGTCCATTGTATTGATTCCGTCGATGGCTTCACCAACTACGTTAAATAATCTTCCTTTGATGCGGTCTCCGGTAGGAACTTTAATCGGAATACCTGTAGAAATAACTTCCATTCCACGCAAGAATCCGTCTGTAGAGTCCATGGAAATGGCACGAATTGCGTTTTCACCAACATGGGCTTGAACCTCCAAAACTACACGGGTTCCGTCTGCTTTGAACACCTCAAGTGCATCATAAATGTTGGGAAGCGCTATTCCGCGCTCAAATCGAACGTCCACAACTGGACCGATAACTTGTGAAATTTTTCCTTTGATAGTTGACATCAGCTGTCTTTTAAAATTTGGGCACAAAGATAGCAGTTTTTATTTGTTTACTAAAGAAACAAATTCAAGAAATTTTATGTGCGCCCCGCGTCGTTGCGAAAAAGCAAGAATCGAACGGGAAAAAATGTGAAAATAAAAGACAACACGCTGGCTGCTAGGATGATGTTCACAAAATCTGTCATGTGAAACACAATAGGAAAAGGTACGTTAGCCCCGGGAACCACCAACCAACCGAAAGCCTGTTGTGTCCAACACACCACCAAACCTAATATGATCCCGATAAAGACACCAGAAAAAGACAACATAAGGCCTTCTATAAAAAAGACTTGAAAACGCTGTTTTTTACTGAGGCCTATTGCCTTCAAGATGACGATATTTTGCTGTTTTTCGTGTATCAACATTGTCAAACTGGCGACCAAATTGAAAGATGCCAAGACGAAAACAAAAAGCAGCATCACAAAAACGATCAGTCTTTCAGATTTACTTGTTTTAAAGATCAATTCATTCTTTTCAAAAATGGTTTGAACTTTAAACGCTTGCCCAAGCTGCACTTGAAGTTTTTGTTTGACCAACTCTAAATCTGTCTCCTTATCAATGTATACCAAAATTTTTGAACACGAACCCGACATGTTGAGCAATTCAGCAGCTAAATTGTAGTCCCAGAGTAATACAGATCCATTGAGCTCTTGGTTATAGTTCAACGCACCCTCGACAAATAGCTGCTGTAAATGAAAAGGTGATTTACCAAGACGCATTTTCGCGTTGCGCTTTGGCGCATATACCTGAATGTTGTTTTGGTCAGACCCCAAACCGAGGTTTAATTTAGAAAAAAGGTCGGCCCCTAAAAAAGCAAAACCGCTTTGCTGAATGGCTCCTAAACCTACTTGATTGATGAGATGCCTTGAAACATTAGCGTTTTTTAAAAATACCGGGTCAACCGCATGCATATTCGCATTGATCCAACGTTGGTTTTTTCGCAACACCACTAGCTCTTCAATTTCCTTGCTGATCGCACTTACACCTGCTGTCTTTAAGAGTGCTGTCGTATCAATTTCTCGTAAATAAAAGCTCTTTCTTGCATTGTGAGAAATAGAAATAGGCGCGTCAAAAGAGGTGTAAAGTTTTGAAATCATGCCTTCAATTCCGTTAAAGGCAGACAACAAGATGACCATAGCGGCGGTACAAACAGCAATGCCGATTACTGAAATTCTAGAAATGAGGCTGACTATCGAGCGTTTAGAACGATTAAATAGATAACGCTTTGCTATGTAAAAAGCGGTTCGAATGACTTATTTTTTGAGTAGTTCGTCAATCTTATTAGCGTAGTCAAGCGAATCGTCAATATGAAAGACGAGGTCTGGTATTTTGCGAAGGTTTTTGAGTCTTTTACCCACTTCTAGCCTAATTTTTCCTCTGTTCGCCTGAACGCTTTCGAGTACTTCTTTTTTATCGGGGCCTGCAAAAATACTCAGATACACCCTGGCTAGACTCAAGTCAGAAGTAACCCGAACAACTGTAACGCTTACCATGGCTCCAAGACATATTTCGCCTGCTTGACGCTGAAAAAAAGTAGCTAATTCAGCTTGTATAACGGCCTCTATTTTTTGTTGACGAATCGAACTCATAATGCAAAGGTAAGAATACTTGTTGTGCAAGGTCTCATCTAAACAAAAATGTATCTTTGTATCAATGTCTTATTACCGAGAAATATATAATTACACCTTCAAATACAAAGGGCTTGCTTGGGCTACAATTTTATTCAACCTGCTTTTTGTCATCTTCAATTTACTCTCTTTGGTACTGTTTATACCAGTGCTGCAATTAATTTTTCGAAAAAGAGAAGAACTAAAACCCATTCTACCTCCTACTTACAAAGGTGGTTGGTCAGGACCTTTTGAATACATTCAAGATCAATACAATTTCAATCTGCGTGAAATTGTGAGCGAATCCCCTAAAACAGCATTGTTTTTGGTATGCGTATCCGTGATGTTGGCCTTTTTGTTGAAAAACATATTTAGATATGCGGCTGTCTGGACCCAATCAGAATTGCGCATGGCTGCAGTTCGTGATATCCGCGCTGCACTCTTTGAAAAAGCACTTCTATTGCCCTTGAGTTACCACAGCAAAGAAAAAAAGGGTGATTTAATGGCGCGGATGAATAGCGATGTCAATGAAATAGAAGTCGCGGTTGTGAGCATTCTAGAATTAATTTTTAGAGAACCCTTGGCAATTATTATCAATTTGCTGACCCTCATTTACATGAGTCCTAAACTAACGCTTATTGCTTTGTTTTTACTGCCGCTTTCCGCTTTTGTTATTTCCAGAATCGGGAAAAGCCTCAAGCGAACAGCACACAAAACACAAGAGCAACTCGGTTTTCTTTATGCCTCCATGGATGAGCACCTAGGTGGCATTCGAATTATAAAAGCCTTCAATGCTATTTCGTTTATTACAGATTCGTTTAAAGAAAAGAACCTCCAACATCAAAAATTAGCCACAAGAGTTTTCCGAAAAAGAGACCTTTCTCCTTTGCTCAATGAAACACTTGGTGCGGCAGTATTACTCGCTTTGGTTTTTTTCGGCGGACGACTCATTCTTGACGGAAAACAAATCGGTTTAACAGGTGAGGTTTTTTTAACCTACATCATTGTCTTCTCACAATTCCTCAGGCCTATTCAAAGTGTTTCCAACAACATGGCCAACATGACCAAGGCCCAGGCATCTCAGGACCGAATTAATTCTTTATTGAACGCTCAAGATAACATCGTGGATCAACTTGATTGCAAAGTAAAAACAAGTTTTGAGCAGGAAATTAACTTCAATAATGTTGGCTTTTCTTACCAAAGCCAAGCTGTTCTCAAGGATGTAAATTGGAAAGTTAAAAAAGGACAGCTTGTTGCAATCGTTGGAGAATCAGGCAGTGGTAAGTCTACGTTAATGGACTTATTACAGCGCTTTCACGACGTGAATTCCGGCAGTATAGAAATAGACGGTATTGACCTAAGAGACTTGCGAATCAGAGATATACGTGCTTTGATTGGCGTGGTAAGCCAAGAATCTATTTTATTTAACCTAACCGCCGCTCAAAATATTGCTTTTGGCGACGACCAACCAGACCAACAGCGCATCGAAGAAGCTGCTAAAGTTGCAAACGCCTTTGACTTTATTTCAGCCCTTGAAAACGGTTTCGAAACACCACTTGGCGAGCGCGGTAACAAGCTTTCTGGTGGGCAAAAACAGCGCATTGCTATAGCAAGGGCCATATATAAAAACCCCGCTATTCTCATTCTAGACGAGGCCACTTCTGCACTAGATACTGAATCAGAAAGCCTTGTTCAGCAAGCGCTTGAAAATCTAATGCAAGAAAGAACCTCCTTTGTGATTGCGCATCGCTTGTCTACCGTTAAAAACGCCGATGAGATCATTGTCTTATCAAAAGGAGAGATTATCGAGCGCGGGAAACACCACGAACTATTAGCGCTGAACGGCCATTACAGAAAGTTGTGCGAACTTCAGGGACTATCATAAATAAAATCTATTAGTGTAGTTGCGAAGGCGCTATCGTTATTTGATTACCTTTGGATTTTTAAACCATAAATGAACAATACAACTATACAGTTCTCTAAAGAACACAACTCAGAGTTTTATAAAACCCTGAAGTCTAGAGTAAACAGCTACTTCAAAGACAACAACATTTCCAAACAAGCAAACGCAGCAATGGTATTTAAGACCTTTGCACTTTTAGCTCTTTTTTTAACTCCTTACGGTTTTCTATTCAACCAAAATTTGCCAACTTGGGCTTATGTCGGATTATGGTTTGTAATGGGTTTCGGAATGGCTGGAGTTGGTCTTTCTGTCATGCACGATGCCAATCATGGGGCCTATTCGAAAAAAGAATGGATAAATACATTGGTAAGCAACGTTATGATTATTCTTGGCGGAAGCGCGCGCAACTGGAGAATTCAACACAACGTTTTGCATCATACATATACCAATGTTACGGATCACGATGAAGACATCGACCCACCAGTATTCATGTTGCGTTTCTCACCTCACTCGAAGCACTACGCCATTCATAAATTCCAGCACCTCTATGCGTGGTTCTTTTATGGCATGATGACGCTTTTTTGGTTTCTCACCAAAGACTACCAACAAGCATTTCGTTACAAGAAAAAGAACCTTATTGCCGCACAAGGCGTCAGCTTTACGCAGCACATGATGGGCATCATCTTTTTTAAAGTCTTGTATGCCTTTTTATTCTTGTTTTTACCTATATACTTTGGTGGCGCAAGCTGGTTAGTGAACGCACTAGGTTTTTTGTTGATGCAATTTATTTGTGGTTTAATTCTTGCCATGATTTTTCAACCAGCGCATGTCGTTCCAACCTCAACATATCCTATTCCTAACGATTCTGGCGTTGTAGAGGCAGACTGGGCGGTCAATCAACTTTATAATACGGCCAATTTTGCTCCGAAAGCAAAGTTGTTTTCTTGGTATGTGGGTGGTTTGAATTATCAAGTTGAACACCACTTATTTCCTTCAATTTGCCATATTCATTACAACAAAATAGCTCAAATTGTAGAACAAACAGCTAGGGAATACAACCTGCCTTACCATTCCTACAAAACATTTGTTTCGGCTTTGGCTGATCACACGCGCATGCTCAAAAATTTAGGTAAGCAAAACCCTTCTTTGGCTTAGCATGAATCTTGATGTTTTGCATCAATATTGCATGCAAAAATTAGGTGCCGAGGCCTGTTTTCCGTTCGACGAACAAACCCTTGTTTTCAAGGTCTTTGGCAAAATGTTTGCGCTTGTCGATGTCGATTCATTTGAATCTATTAACGTCAAATGTGACCCAGAAAAAGCCATCGACTTAAGAGAGCGCTTTACAGCTGTCCAACCTGGTTTTCACATGAATCACAAGCATTGGAATACCGTTCGTTTTCATGAAGACGTCTCAGACTCCCAGATTTTCGAATTTATTGATCATTCATATCAATTAGTTTATCGAGGTTTGCCGAAAAAAATTCGCGATGAAAATCCGCTTAGATAAGTATGTCTGGTGTGTAAGGCTCACCAAAACGCGTTCCCTGGCCACAGAATTAATTGCTAAGGGTAAAATTCTATTGAATGATCAAACCGTAAAACCCTCGCGAGAAGTTAAAATAGGAGAGCTCATTGTGGTCCAAAAGCATAGCGCTAAATTCGAATACAAAGTGCTTGATTTAATAGACCGCCGTGTCGGCGCTGCTTTAGTCAAAGATTATATTCTAGATCAAACCAAAGAAGAAGAAATCCAAAAACTCAAGGTTTACCAAGAAGCACAAAGAAATTACCGCCTCACCGACGGCAAACCCACTAAAAAAGATCGCCGAGAACTGGACCGTTTCTTAGATGACTGGTCTGAAATCAATTGATTTCATCAGCGAGTATTTTTTCGGCCAATACCGAACTCAACTTAATGTAACTTTCTGATGTCCAACCACCTACGTGTGGAGTTAGCACCACATTAGCTGCAGAAATGAGATAAGAAAATGAAGGAGGTAGTTCTTGCTCAAAAAAGGATTCAAAGCTTTTTGATTCATATTCGAGAACATCCAGACCTGCGCCTTTGATTTTTCCGGCTTTCAGACCCGCTACCAAGGCTTCTGTTTCGACGATTTTCCCCCTGGATAAATTTAACAGATAGAACGGTTTGTGCATCTTTGACACAAACTCAACGTTAAAAATATATCGGGTTTCTTTGTTCTGAGGAATATGAAAACTTAAAACATCCGCTTGTTCCATAATTGCATTCAATGTGCACTCCTGAACAAAATGATCTCCAAAGCCCGACTTATATTTGTCATGAGCCAATACACGCACATCAAATCCTCTGAGCTTTTTAGCAAAGGCAGCACCATTATTACCATAGCCTATAATTCCTACGGTTTTACCATCGAGCTCTTCTCCTCGATTGGACTCCCTATTCCATTCTCCGACCCTGATTTCTTTATCGGCTTTTTGAATTTTATGAAACAAGGAAAGCAACATTCCTAGAGCGTGCTCTGCAACGGCGTTCCGGTTTCCTTCCGGTGAATTATAAACTCGTATGCCTAATTCCCTGCATACTTTGGTATCTATGTTTTCAAGGCCAGAACCAGATCTGGCAATAAACTTCAAATCTGGACAAAAAGAAAGAAAGTTAGCGTCTATAGTAAATCTTGAACGAATGACAATACCATAAGCGGTGCTTAAGAAAGGAAGTAGGTTTTCAAAGTTAGTTTTAGTTTGATCCAAACAACGCATACCAGCTTGTGTCAATTTTTGTTCAAGCACAGGATGAACACTATCGATAAAAACTACTTGCTTTTCACTCATTTTCTAAAATTAGTGAAATTTTGATGTTTTGACAGAAAAAACGCTTTTTATAGGCTTTGTTTAATGCAACATCGTATTTGGTCGCTTATGATTTAACCTTTTTAATGGTTAAAGGCGCTTAAATCGCTTTAAAATGGAAATTAACGGCCTAAATGGATCAATAATACTGAAATATCGCTAGGAGAAACCCCTGAAACCCGAGCCGCTTGACCGATAGTGGCTGGTTTTATTTTTGACAATTTTTCTTTAGCCTCAATACTAAGACTTTTGATTTGGCGATAATCTAATTCTGGATTTATTTTTAGATCTTCGAGGCGTTGCAGTTTTTGTGCTTGCTCTTCCTCTCTTTCTATATATCCTTCATACTTTAAAAGAATCTCCGCCTGCTCAAGGGCTAATGGGTCTACCGCATTGATTTCTTCTACTAGCTCTTTAATTGGTTCACTAATACCAACTAAATCTTCTAATGTAATGTGCGGCCTTGTAATTAATGAAGCTGCTTTGACCTGTTGACTGATTGGTGCAGATTCCTTTTGAAGGAGCATATCATTGGCTTGAGCGGGGGTAATTCCAACCTCTTTTAATTTGTTTTTAAGCGCCCTAGTATTTTCTTTTTTTGATTCTACTTTTTCTAAAGCGCTTTCATCAGCAAGACCAATTGAATAACCGAGTGGGGTCAGTCTTTCGTCGGCATTATCTTGTCTTAATAAAATTCTAAATTCCGCGCGGCTAGTGAACATTCTATACGGTTCATTAGTGCCCTTTGTAATCAAATCATCAATGAGAACACCAATATAAGCTTCGCTGCGTGTTAAAATAAATGGGTCTTTTTCATGAACCTTTTGATGCGCATTGATACCCGCCATCAAACCCTGGCAAGCAGCTTCTTCATAACCCGTTGTACCATTAATTTGTCCTGCAAAAAACAAATTATCGATGAGTTTAGTTTCTAATGTATGGCTCAGTTGCGTCGGGGGAAAATAGTCGTATTCTATTGCGTAACCTGGTCTGAACATCTTTGCGTTTTCAAAACCAGGAATGCTTTTAAGTGCTAAATTTTGTACGTCTTCTGGGAGTGAAGTAGAGAAACCATTTACATAAATTTCAACAGTATTCCACCCTTCGGGTTCAACAAAAATTTGATGTCTATCTCGGTCTGCAAAGCGCGAAATTTTATCTTCAATACTCGGACAATAGCGCGGGCCTGAACTCTTAATAGCTCCATTAAACATTGGAGAGCGATCAAACCCCGTTCTCAACAATTCATGAGTGCGATCGTTGGTGTAGGTGATGTGACACGGAAGCTGCTTGGCCAATGCCGGTGTGCTACCATAACTGAATTTAGAGGGGTTTTCATCTCCAAGTTGAACTTCCATTTTTGAATAATCCAAACTACGTCCATCTACTCTTGGAGGCGTACCTGTTTTCATTCTTCCGGCCTCAAAACCAAGTTCGATTAAACTTTCAGTCAAGCCCACAGCCGCTTTCTCACCTGCTCGACCGCCACCATATTGCTTTTCTCCTAAGTGAATCAAACCATTTAAAAAGGTTCCGTTTGTAAGCACAACCGCCTTGCCATATACTTTAGTACCCATTGCTAGCTGGACACCAACAACTTTGTTTCCTTCTGTAAGAATTCCAACGCACATGTCTTGCCAGAAATCTACATTCTTATTTTGCTCCAAAAGATAGCGCCACTCTAAAGAGAACAACACTCTGTCATTTTGCGTTCTTGGAGACCACATTGCGGGGCCTTTTGAACGGTTGAGCATACGAAATTGTATGGCACTTTTATCACTAACAATGCCAGAACCCCCGCCTAAAGCATCAATTTCGCGCACTATCTGACCCTTCGCTACGCCTCCCATTGCAGGGTTACAACTCATTTGAGCAATGGTATTCATGTTCATTGTTACCAACAACACTTTACTACCCATACGCGCTGCCGCATTTGCGGCTTCACAACCTGCGTGGCCTGCGCCAACTACAATAACATCGTATTTTTCTAACATCATATTAGCATTGTTCCACGTGAAACAACAGCGGTACTCTTAATTTGTTTCACATGAAACAAACATACCAAGATATTTATTCTCCTTGCTCCTCATTAATTGCTCATCACTTGGCGTTTTATCTTTATATCCACAAAGATGTAATAATCCATGGAAGACAACACGATAGAGCTCCTCCTCATAAGAAACCTTCAAAGATTCAGCATTCTCTTTAACCCTAGGGAGAGAAATCATGATGTCGCCCGAGACATGATTGTCGACAGAATAATCAAAAGTGATTACATCGGTGTAATAATCATGGTTCAAGTATTGCTTATTTACCTCTAATAGATAGTCATCATCAGTGAAAACTACACTAAGGTCTTTAAGCTGTTTATCCTCAGTTGAGGCAAGAGATTTCAGGTATTCTTTTAGCGACTTTTTAGAAATAAAACTTGGGATTTTAACACCAAGATTGATAATTTGTATCATTTCTGAAAATAAAGATTTACCGTATTACCAGGGTTTTCGAACTCAACCTCATCCGCTAAATTCTTCATTAAGAAAACACCTCTACCACTTTCTTTAAAAATATTCTCTGGCGCTGTAGGATCAGGTAGTGCATCGTAGGCAAACCCGTTTCCTTGATCTTTGACCTGAATACAGAATACAGTAGGATCGTTTAACACGTTTATCGTAACATTTAAATCAGGATTGTTTTGGTTTCCGTGAGAAATGGCATTATTTACCGCTTCTGATACTGCGATAAGTACATTTCCAAAAGCTTCATCATTTACGCCTAAATCTTGGCATACGGTACCTACTAATTTCTCTACATCTATAAGTGACTGATAATCAGACGGTAAAACTAATTCCTTGACAATATTTAATCCTTCTTTCATAAGCTAAAAGTCTGGAATTATAATTGAAGATATTGATCAGCACGTTGTTTATAATAGGGTTGTAGTGCAGGGTCGAAACCTCTCAATAATTCAAGATCATTCCATTTTGACCTTTTATACTCTTCAAATCTAATTTGGTTACCTTTTTGTGAATCTTTTCCGCTCTGCGATTCTCTTTTTTCTTCAAAACCTCTTTGCATCATTGCTTTTTCACTTTCCAGTAAACGTGTCATGATTTCTTTCTGCCTTTGAATCGTCTGTTGATCCACTCTCTTCATGAGTAAGTTTTTCTCTTGCTCTTCTAATTCCTTAATAAGTGGGTTGAGCTGATTACCTAATCCTTTACCCTCTTTATTTAATTCTTGGCGCAACTGTTCGAGACGCTGCCTTATAGCGGTTTGTTCTGCCGCCATTTTAGCTAATTCTTTACTACCCAGCCCCATCATTCCTTGACCTGGTTTACCATCTTGACCTGGCATTGATCCTGGTTGTTGTCCCGGTTGTTTACCACCCGGTTGCGCCCCTTTTTGCATTTGCTCAAGTTGTTTTTTAAGCATTTCTTTCATGTCACCAGGGTTCATGGATTGCCCAGATTTTGGCCTACCCTTGCCGGGATTATCACAACTACCACTACCATCCATTTCACCACTCATTTCTTGCTGCATACTTTGCAAGGCTTCATTTAGTAACAAAGCAAGATTATTATAAGAGGTCATTGCTAATTGTTGATGCTTTTCTATTTCTTTCTTCTGATGATCATCTATGGCCTCAATCGTTAAACTTTGATGTTTGGCAATTGCATTGAGCTCTGCATCAATAAAAGTGGCAATCTTAGGTTGTCTTTTTGCCAACGCCAATAAGCTGTCTTTTATAATTTTTGTATCATCTATGATGCGTTGTTGTCTTCTTCCTAATTTTCTGTAAATAGGATCTTTTGTACTGACTTTAGTAAATCTCTGTTGAACATACTCTTGGTCAAAACTCAATGTTAATAAACCCTCTAAAATTGCTCTTAAAGAATCCATATCCTCTTCTTGCTGCTTTTTATTCGCTTGTTGTTGCTTGGCATTCAGTTGAGCAGCCATTGACTGCATACCAGCTGCTGCCTGTTTTTGATTTTCACTTGCTTTTTTATTTTTTCCTTCGGAAATTTCCTGAGTTGCTTCCTTTAAATCTTGTTCAACTTGCTGTTGAAGTTCATCCATGATATCAAGATCAAGAGGCCTTTCCAATTGTTTGTTGAGATCATTAAGTTCTTTCAAATCCTGTTTTACTCCTTCAAATTTATCATTGAGTTCCTTTTGTTTTTGCAGCAACTCCTCTTTGTTTAGGTCCTCTTTATTTTGTTCGAGTTCATTTTGTTCTTTGGCCAGCGATTCAAGTTGTTTTTCTAGATCATCAATGCGCTCGTTGACCTGCATTTTCTTGAGCATTTCTAAACTTCGATCGAGTTGTTTTTTCATGTCTTCACTGGACTGATTCAACTCTTCTAATTTTTCTCTTGTTTCTTCCTTATTCTGTTCTTGAAGAAGTTTCTCTAATTCATCTAAGAGTTTCTTTAATTCATCATCCATTACTTCTTGAAGTAACTGCTCAAGAAAATCTTGCTTTTCGAGTAACTCTAAATCAAGAGGTGATAATTGATTTTTCTGCTCGGTACTTTGCTCCATCTGTTGCAAAGTTTCATTTAATTGTTGCTGTAATTGTTCTTGTTGTTGTTTTAACTCTTGAACCTTGTTGAGTTTATTCCAGTTGGTATTTTTGTTTTGCAGCGCTTCCTTTTTAAGTTGTTGAACATCTTTTTGAAATGCTTGACTTTTTTTAAGAATATCTTGTAAATCATCAATCTGTTTTGCTTGTTCTTCTTGACGTTGTTCGTTCAATTCTTCTAGATTAGGCAATTCATAAGTACCAAGTTGGCTACGCGTAGATTTACTTCCGTTTACGCCATCGTTATCGCTAACTACAAAGTAGTATTTAATTACATCTTCAAGTTGTATTTTTTCTCTTTTAAAATCTACAGCAAATTGAAAGTTTTGAGCTGTTCCTTTCACTGGACTTACAGCCATTTTTTCAGTCCTTTTTTGACCATTTGCACTTTCTATCGTGTACACAAAAAGTAAATTATTTAAACCATAGTCATCTCTAACAGATCCATTAAAATACTTTCGCCCATCGTAGATGGAGTCTTGTTGTTCTGAAACTTCGATTATTGGATAAGCATCCTTAATAACCGTTATTCTAGATAGCGTAGTATCCCTGCGAAAAGTTTGTCGGTTTGTTAAAATAAAAGAGACCTTAACATCAGTACTGAGTTTCTTCTGAAACGAACAAACCTCACTATTAAACCTTTGAAGCTGCCCATTCCATGAAACTAAGACTGATTTTGTATTCTTAGCTCTTAATTGCCATTGTATCTGTGTACCTTCTGGTAAATTTAAATCACCTACATTTTGGATTGTTTGAGGTGCTTTATTTAAATATTTCGGAAAAGTACATACAGCATTCAGTAAACCTATTACAGATTTTTTTGTGACACGAATAATTTGTTCTTGGCTATCAAATTCATTGGTACTTACGTGATAAGTTATCGTTTCTTGAAGTTTCTGTAGTCGAGCTGTAAATTTATTCCTTTGAACTTTTTTCATTAGAAATTTTCCCTGGTCAGAAACTAAATACAGTTGATTCGGTATTTCATTAAAACCAGAATTAGGCTTGACTCTAACTTCTACTATGTAATCCTGTCCTTCTTCTATTGATTTTTTGACATTCAGAAAGTCAAATACATAGGGATTAGGTTGCGCAAAAACTTGGTTGTAAAAGACAACACGTTTGCTTCCTTGTACAATTAATTGAGGTAAAAAAAGACCAACAGAAACAAAAACTCCTAAAACAGGGAGTAGGTACTTTAAGTATTTTCTATGATCTTGATAACGTAAAGCAGATTGAAAGGAAATGAGACTTAATTTTTCGGAACGTTGTTGAATACTGGCTTGAAGCAATTCAATATTCCCTATCTGATCGGCTAAATTTTGATGTAATTGTAAGGTGTTTTTAAGTTTATCAGCAACGTCTGGAAAAAACTGCCCAATGATTTCTGCTGCTTGTAAATGATTGATTTTTTTTCCAAGAGAAAGCAACTTACTCAGTGGTTTAAAAATTTGGTCAAAGAATAAGTAGACATGAAATAAAATAAATCCAAAAAATAAAATTCCTCTAACTAGTGTTGAGAATCTTCCAAAAAACTCTAGGGAAGAAGTGAGTAGAAAAACGCTGAAAAAAAATGAACTAAACACTAAAATACCTCTGAGCAATTGATACCTGTAGTACTTTCGTACAAAAGAATCGATTTGTTCAAGGAGAGATTGATAGTTTGAATTCATAGTATAAAGCTAATGTTTCAATTACGTTCAGCAAAATTAGCAGCTTAAGCAAGCACTAATTATATATTATATTTTTTATATAAATTTTTGAAAAGATTTACTATGGTTATTAAGGTTGTTCATTTGTGTATAAAATTGAACTGAAATATTAGTTTAATAGTTTATGACCGATTTACAAACATTATACCAACATAATTAAATATATAATAAATTGTAATACAGATGCTTAGGTGTTTAATTAACATTTAATATAAATGAAGTTTTGTTAAAAAATTAACAGCTTGTTTACCAACAATTAACCCTATTTTAAGTGCATAAACAAAGTAAAAGATTTGCTTAAAAACAGGGATAAATTCATTTGTAATTTGCTTTCGAAAAATAGCTTCAAAAAACAAATAAGGTTTTCATTCTTTATAAACATCTTGTAAACCAAATTATTTCCCTGACAGTTTACAAGTAGAATGGTTTTATTGAGCTGCAGACTGAAGAAAATCACATTTGTTGACAACTTTTGGCTTATTCTAGCTAATTTTATCAAAAAAACGATGATTCCTATAGGCTGTGACCACGCAGGTTTTCAAACCAAGCAAGCAATAATTCAACACTTAACTTCTAAAGGATACGAAGTTAAAGATTATGGTTGTTTTTCAGAAGAAAGTATTGATTATCCAGATTACGCACATCCTGTAGCGGAACACATTGAAAAAAACCCAGGTACTTTAGGAATTTTATTATGTGGATCTGGAAATGGCATTAGCATGACCGCTAACAAACACCAAGAAATTCGCAGTGCCTTGTGCTGGAAAAAAGAAATTACGGAATTAGCCAGACAGCACAACGATGCAAATATTATTACGCTACCCGCACGTTTTATTTCTATAGAAGAAGCTATCGAAATGGTTGACACCTTTTTAAATACTCCTTTTGAAGGTGGTCGACACGCGAAACGAGTTAGTAAAATACCTTGCTAATTTGATTTAATCAGAATTTCAACACGTCTGTTGGCCTCTTTTTGTTCTTCATTCTGTGGATTGGCATAAACCGGCTTACTGTCTCCAAACCCAATAGGAAAGAGCCTGTTAGCGGCTATACCGTTCTCGACTAAATATTTCTCAACCATCATCGCGCGTTGTTTTGATAATTTTTTAGCCTCACCCTCACCTTCTTCTCTAATATTGACATGACCATGTATTTCAATCGAAACACTTGGATTTAATAAAAGAAAGTCTCGAAGTCGGTTTAATTGGGGGTAGGACTCTTCTAGTATTTCTGGAACACCCGCGCCGAAATAGACTTGTTCCAATTTAGTGAGTTCTCCTTTTTCAAATGCATGCAATTGAATCGTATCCGAGTTGGCTTCGCCCATCGGTAAGTTTTGTTCTTTAAACTCCATCGGAAAATAACCAGGAGCATCAATTTTTATAGAAGCTTTTCTTACTTTTTGTGGAAGATTCAAAAGCAAGTCTGAAGCAAAATAAGTGCCGTTGAGATTGGCGTTTCCCTGAATAATGATTCTACTTGAAATGGGTTTTGAACTTTTGTCATCTCGTATGATCAAACTATAAGTCGGAAGGGCGTTATCATAAATTAAGTTCAACTGATGTCGTAAATCAATCTGATCATTGATGATAAAAGACGTGGTTATATCTAAGCTGGCAATTGATTTAGGCTTGTTTTCTAGCACCAGAGTAAGGAGCTGATTTTTTTCTACCTTTTTTTTGATATTTTGGTAATTCCCGCTTGGGATGGTTTCAAAGTTCAAAGTATTAGAGCCGTCTTTGTTTTGATCGCAAATGGACTCGTTACTCAGGAAAATTTTTCCTGAGAAATATTCTGCACACCTCAAATTAATGAGCACCTCTCCGTCGTTTGGGGCAATAAAAACCAACCAAATTTGGTTACTCTTAGCCTTGCCTAGAAACTTGATTTGAAACGTACCGTCCAAAGGGGCAAAAACAGCACCTTTACATTGATTATAGGATTGTTCTTGAGCCAAAATGCTTTGGTTCATTAAGAAGGCGAAAAAAATACCTAGAAGAATTTTCACAGCGGTTTATACGCTTTATTTGATTTTAAGTTTCAATAAGCCCTCTAAGCGCACATCAATGATTAGATGCCCAGATGTTAAAAAGAGATCTTGAACCCGAAGACTTTCAATTTTACCATTTAACCAAACCCCAGGGCTAATTTCTCCGTTGATTTGTTGTTCGATAGCGGATCTTGTTTCTAATAGTAGCGCGCTTAAATCTACATCAACACTGCTTTCAATTTGTTCTTTGAGCTTTGAATTTAAAAGCCATTTGGCCGAATGTAACAGTACACTTTTCGTTTTTAATTCATAATCTACCTCGCGGATTCTAAAATGTTGTTGAACGTCAATATATGGTTTAACGACTAAATACAGCAGGCCATTTTTAGCACCCGAAAACACTACAGACAAGACCATACGTTCTCCTTGAGGGCCTAAAATTTTTACAGAATCAAGGCTTATTGACTTTTTGTCGTTGATTTGAATGAGTTGTTTTTCAAAGTCGCGGGCAAGGTATTGATTGATAGAATCAAAGGATGCGATGGTTCGCAAATTAAAAATACTTGTGTTGGGCGCATTGGGTAGAGGCGTGTTTTTTGGCAAGTTACTTACTTGTTGTTCCAACTCGTTGGTCGAAAAGACCGGTTGCGCAAGGAGTTGGGTAGTAAATAACGCTTTTTGCCCCTCATTTTTGAGTGAGAAATCTGCGATGCCAATGTGCGATGGCATCAAATAGAAGTAACCGTAAGGTGCAACTAAAATAGGATCTTGAAGTGCCTTCCAGACGTCTGTCATGGTTTCTCGAACAGGTGCGAGCGCAAGTTGTTTGTCTATCTCTTTTTCGAGCGCAATTAGAGATTTACGCACTTCTTTTTCTATAGTAGGTGTAGCATCGTATTGAAAAACAGTGATTTTACAAGGATCAAGTAACTCAAAACCCTTTAACTTGGTTTGTGAGCGCAAGGTAAATTGTTCACTGATTATTATTTTGCTGAGGTAGCTAATTTGTACAGCTTTTTTAGGTTCTCCGACCCCACAAGAAGCATAAATTCTCGGCACCATGCAATTGGGCTCACCAAACAAATCGTGGCATCCAGGACAATAAGACAAGCTAAGGTCAAACTTTCCTCGGATATCACTGAGCACTTCGTTGTCCTTTAGGCTGAAAACCAGCGGGTCGCGGTAAAAATTATATTTGTAACTGACTCCTTCGCATTGTTTGACTTCTCCACTGAATTTTTGTTCCAAAGCTTGATCCGCCTCGACTAAATAAGGCTTAAGAGAGAGCTCAGTTGCAATAGAAAGAAATGAAGGGTCGGCGGTGCTAATTTCTGTGATAAACTTAAATTCAGGTGCTGGGGGGTCAATTTTGATCGTTTTACACGAAAACAAAACGAACAACGCTAAAAATAGAGTTGCCAAACGGATCATTGCTTAGGTTTTAGCAGTACGCGCTGTAAAAAATCAATGCGCATTGTTTGAACAGACCCTTCTGCTTCTTCTATGAACGGACTTTCATAACTAGGTGCGTTTTGGCCGCCTGTAATTTCGAACATTAGATTTTTTTCTTGTTGACAGAGCGATGAATTGAAAAACATACCGCTCAATTCAAAGTGGTCATAAAAACAGTTGCCAAGAAAACTCATTTCAATGAGTAAGCTATCACCTTCGTCCATCCAAAATGTTTTACTGTCTTCCTTATACAAGATTTTGTAAGACTTTGTGCTAACGACATTATTGTTTTTAAGATCGATATATGACATGTTATAGGACCAATAATTTTCTTTTGACATTGCTTGCAAGTCAAACTCTACGCCTATGGTTTGTTGTAATCCTTTTTGATTATATATTTCCATGGTGCCTCGATAAGCGCCTAGCCAGTCGTTTGGAATTCCTTGACCAAAGGCCAAAGAATTTAGAAAGAGTATGAAAAGTATGCGCATAAAAAAAGGGGCCGAAGCCCCTAAATTAATTCATTTTCGCTTTTAATCCTCGATCGAGGGCGTCTAAAAATTCTTCGGTGTAAACAAAGTGTTCGCCATGGTTGACTTTATTTCCGTGTATACAAACCGCTAGGTCTTTGGTCATGATTCCGCTCTCAACAGTTTCAATGCAGACACGCTCGAGTTGCTCACAAAAATCAATAAGTGCTTGATTGTTGTCTAGTTTTCCTCGGAATGCCAAACCACGTGTCCAAGCAAAGATTGATGCAATAGGATTAGTAGATGTTTTTTTACCAGCTTGGTGGTCTCTGTAGTGGCGTGTTACTGTACCGTGTGCAGCTTCAGACTCCATGATTTGCCCATCAGGAGTAATCAATACAGAGGTCATGAGCCCTAAAGAACCGAAGCCTTGGGCTACAGTATCTGACTGAACATCGCCATCATAGTTTTTACAAGCCCAAACAAAGTTGCCATTCCATTTTAAAGCAGAGGCCACCATGTCGTCGATCAGGCGGTGCTCATATACAATACCAGCTGCTTCAAATTGTGCTTTGAATTCAGCTTGGTAAATTTCTTCAAAAATATCTTTGAAGCGACCGTCGTATTTTTTAAGGATGGTGTTTTTTGTAGATAGGTAAAGTGGCCATTTTTTAGTTAAAGCCATATTGAAGCAACTACGAGCAAAACCAGCAATGGATTCATCGGTGTTGTACATAGCCATTCCGACACCATCGCCTTTGAAATTGTATACTTCGAAAGTTTGAGTTTCACCACCGTCTTCTGGTGTAAAGGTCATGGTGAGTTTTCCTTTTCCTTTGAAAACGGCATCAGTAGCGCGATATTGGTCACCGAATGCATGGCGCCCAACAATAATTGGGGCGGTCCAGTTGGTTACCAAACGCGGGACATTTTGCATAACGATTGGCTCACGGAAAACAGTACCATCTAAAATATTGCGGATAGTTCCGTTCGGAGACTTCCACATTGACTTTAGATTGAATTCTTTAACGCGTGCTTCATCTGGGGTAATGGTTGCGCATTTAATCCCTACCTTATATTGTTTAATTGCTTCAGCAGCATCAATAGTAATTTGATCGTTGGTTTCATCACGTTTTTCAATACCTAAATCATAGTACTTGATATCTAAATCAAGATAAGGTAAAATCAATTTGTCTTTGATGAATTTCCAAATGATGCGCGTCATTTCATCGCCATCGAGCTCTACTACTGGGTTCGCTACTTTAATTTTTGACATTTATTAAATATTTTTTATAAAACAAAATTACGCAATTAAATCTTAGATTTTGGACAAAATTTGCTGAGAAGGATACATGGATTAATCAAGTGAACCAATCATTTTTGATGGGTCGACAATTTGGTCGTATTCTTCAGAGCTTACGTGTCCTAAACCAACCGCTGCTTCTTTCAAAGTAGTGCCGTTTTTATGTGCGTATTTGGCAATTTCTGCAGCTTTATAGTATCCAATTTTAGTATTGAGCGCTGTTACCAACATGAGTGAGTTGTCAAGGTGTTGTTTAACCACAGGCAAGTTGGCTTCGATACCAACAGCGCAATTATCTGCAAACGAAACGCAAGCATCGCCGATAAGGCGCGCAGATTGCAATACGTTTGCAGCAATCACAGGCTTGAATACGTTTAACTCAAAATGACCATTTGACCCCGCAACACTCACCGTAACATCGTTACCCATTACTTGAGCACAAACCATAGTTAGCGCCTCAGGTTGCGTAGGGTTTACTTTTCCTGGCATAATAGATGAACCCGGCTCGTTGTCTGGAATAATAATTTCGCCAATACCACAACGCGGGCCCGAGGACAACATGCGAATGTCGTTGGCAATTTTCATTAAAGAAACCGCCGAACGCTTGAGCGCACCAGATAACTCAACCATAGCATCGTGTGCGGCTAGCGCTTCAAATTTATTGGCCGCTGTAATAAAAGGCAGCCCAGTAAATTCGGCAATTCTTTTGGCCACTAAAACATCATAACCTTTTGGGGTGTTGAGGCCGGTGCCAACAGCGGTGCCGCCTAGTGCCAATTCAGAAACCGCTACTAAAGCGTTTTTTATGGCGCGAACCGAATTGTCAATTTGTGCGACATAGCCACTGAATTCTTGCCCCAATGTGAGTGGTGTTGCGTCCATAAAGTGTGTTCTGCCGGTTTTCACAACAGTTTTAAATTGCTCAACTTTTGCTTGAAGAACAGCGCGCAAATGCAACAACCCTGGCAGTGTGGTTTCAACCGTCATTTTGTAAGCAGCGATGTGCATTGCCGTAGGGTAGGTATCGTTGGAGCTTTGAGATTTATTGACGTCGTCATTAGGGTTTAAGACCTTTTGTTCGTCGTTCAAAGAACCACCTTGAAGTACATGGCCACGATTTGCAATAACTTCGTTGCAGTTCATGTTGGATTGTGTCCCGGATCCAGTTTGCCAAATTACTAGCGGAAATTCTTCATTGTGTTGTCCTGTTAGGATTTCGTCACAAACTTTAGAAATGAGTTCTTTTTTTTCTGCTGGAAGCACGCCCAATTCATGGTTTGCGTGCGCCGCTGCCTTTTTAAGATAGGCAAATGCATGAATGACCTCAATAGGCATGGACCCTTCCGGACCAATTTTAAAATTGTTGCGAGAACGCTCTGTTTGAGCACCCCAATAGCGGTGAGCAGGTACTTTTACCTCGCCCATTGTGTCTTTTTCAATGCGGAATTCCATTTTTTCTTGTTTGTTAATTAATTTGTGGTAATTTTGAAGCGTATTCAACTGCAAAAATAATAGAAGATGAGCACTTTCGGTATTGTAATGTTTCTTTTAATTGGCGGAATGGCCTTTTGGATGTTGTTCTTTTTGTTAGGTTTTATCCTTCCTTATTGGTTAACACTAGGTCTTTTTGAACAACTACGTCCAAAACGCATTTTTGACGAAAAGGAGAAATAATCCAATCTCACTTACCGAAAGCGCCAACCGGCGCTTTTTTTTATACCCCAAAAATTTGTTGGCAGTTTTGCTCAATTGTTTGACACAGTTGATCTGTAGGGAGGTCATTTTCATCTGAACCAAAAGGATCCTCAATTTCTTCAGCAAGTAACTCCATGCTTACCAAAGCATAAAAGACGAATGTTGAAATAAAAGCAGAGAAGTATCCAAAAAGCGGAACAAAAGCCAAAGGCATGGTAAGCACATAGATAAAAATAAACTTTTTGATAAAAAGGCTGTATGAAAAAGGAATGGGGGTGTTCTTAATGCGTTCACAAGTACCAAGGGAAGCAACAAGGGCATCCATATCTTTTTGTACCGCAAGCCAAAATTCTTGACTAATCACTTGGTTTTTGAGTAGTTTTTGTAATTCAATGCGCATTTGCTGTTGAATTGCGATTGGCTCATGACCCTCAAATGAAAATCTATTCTGCCATGTTGGAAGTTTGGTGTCATTTTTTAGTGTTTTGTTTCGCAAGTGATTTTTTACAGCAAATACAAACAAAGTAATCAATTCTCGAAACAAAATCTTTTGCTCAGTATTGATATCCAGCACGCTTAATTTGGAACTCAAGCTTCTTGAGTCATTAACAATTGCGCCCCAGGCCTTTCTTCCTTCCCACCAGCGGTCATAAGCCGTATTTGTACGAAATACAAGTAATAACGAAATCACAAAACCAAGAAGAGAGTAGACAGTAGTAAGGTTTTTAAGAAATATAGCTTCAGGAAAAAATGCAATTTCAATATACGCAATCAGAATGGATAGGAGACTTATATATATCAACTCTTTCCACATCATGCGAGCTGTGTCGCTCTTATGAAAAGAAAAAATAAATGAAAGCCAGTGTTTTGGGTTGTAGTTGATCATAGGATTAGAATTATGACAAAAGTAATTATTCCTTGGAGCATAAAAATCCTTAATTTCGAAGCATCAATTTCAACATCATTAGCCATGGAAATCACACCAGAACTCAAAGAGAAATTATCCTTACTTCATGAGAAATATGCCGCGCTCGGTGAAGATTTCAACGCCTACTTAGAAGGCTTACTCTATGCAGATGTCACCACATACTGGGATTATATTCAGTTAGACACTCTATTGAGTCTACAAAAACCAAAGACATCTTTTCCAGATGAAGTGGTTTTTATCATGTACCATCAAATTACAGAGCTATATTTTAAACTTGCGCTCCGAGAATTTGAAGCTCTGGGCGAAGTTGCAAAACCCACCAAACAACATTTTATTGATCGTGTTACACGCATCAATAGATATTTTGATGCTTTAGTAAAAAGTTTTGAAATCATGATTGATGGCATGGACCGCGATGAGTTTTTAAAATTCAGAATGAGTTTATTGCCCGCTTCAGGTTTTCAATCTGCACAGTACCGCGAAATTGAAATTTACAGCACAGATTTTATCAATTTGGTAGCCAAAGATGTTCGTGAAACCATGAGAGGGGTTGAAGATATTGCCCGATTATTTGAAAACATTTATTGGAAGGCTGGTGCCACAGAAGTTGCCACTGGTAAAAAAACGCTGACACTGATTCAATTCGAACAAAAATATAAAGACCAATTCATTGCGCTTGGCGAACATTGCAAGCATAAAAATCTATGGCAAGTTTACTTGAGGCTTTCTTCAGAAGATCAAAAAGATGAAGCAGTTCAAAATGCTTTGCGTCAAAACGATGTGAATGTGAATATCAATTGGCCTTTAGCGCATTATAAATCTGCTGTTCGTTATTTGGCGCGTCAAGATAAAGATGTTGCTGCCACAGGGGGTACCAATTGGCAAAAGTATTTACCGCCACGTTTTCAAAAGCGCATTTTTTATCCCTCCCTCTGGAGTTCAGAAGAGCACGAAAATTGGGGAAAAGCTTGGGTAGAGGAAGCGCTAAGTCCGCGTTAGTTCTCCTCGGCTTTAAATCCTTTTAAGTAAATTTTTGAGAAGTCAACAAGTCCGGATTCAGCTAATTGAAAACCGCGTACTTGAAGCTTGTGAATCATAAAGAAATCTTCAGTGTAAACAGGTATCAGCGCATAGCTGCTAATGATTTCTTTTTCACATATTTTCTGAGCCAGCACTTGCAAAGGACTTTCCGGACGTTCAAAAATAGAAGATAAATAATAGCGATCTACGGCACTATTTTTAAAGAAAACAGGATTCTGCGCAGCGCTATAAAAAAGCCTAAGATATGATTCGGCACCAGGATAATCTCCAACCCATCCGCCCCTCCAAATATCGATATTAGTGTCAGAGAGTTGTTTGCTAATATTATTGTTATACATTAAGCGGACCGAAATTCCTAGCTTCTCTTGGATCATTTTCTGGACCGCCCTACACCATGTTCCAGCGACGGAGTTTTTAACCCCTCTTACCGCCAAATTAATTTTCGGGAAGGGATTGTCTGGTCCGAATCCAGCCAATTTTAAATAATTTTTCGCCAACTTTATTTTATCCGTTATTCTACTATTTTGATCTTGAAAATCTCTTAATAGCTCATTGCGGTATCCATTTCTCTCTGGAATGAATCTTCCACCCATTGGGCTGCCCTCACCGTTTAAATCATTCGCACAAATTAACTCTGGATCGATGACCAAAGAAAAAGCCTTTCTCACGAGTAGTTGGCGAAATGGGCCTTTCATGGTATTGAAATAGAGGTAATGAATTTTCGAAGAAGGCCGAATGTAGACCTCATGAAGAGGATTTTTACCCTTCTGAGCATCTTGTAGCGTTCCAAAAGCACTTGGCAATTGATTTACGGGTAGATCAAACAACAAGTCGGTTTGATTAGCGGAAAAAAGTTTGTGTTCTTTAGAGCTAGAGACGCCAGTATAAATAATGACCTCGTCTAAATAAGGAAGCTGGTTGCCATAACGATCGTAGTTCCAGTAATCTTTATTGCGCAGAAACGAAAGTGTTTTACCCTTTTTGGAGTTCAGGTAAAAAGCGCCGGTTCCGATTGGGTGGGCGGGCAAACCAGTCCTATAATAATCAGCGGCAACCCGACTAAGTACACCAAGGCTGTTGTTGGAAAGTATAGATAGGAAGTGGTTGTATGCGGCAGTTAATTGAATTTTTACAGTGTATTTATCAATGATCTGTATACCGCTAACTGTATTTAAAAATGGACTTTTATTTTGTATGTAAAATTGCTTCGCGCCTACAATTAATTCAGTCAAGAGGTGACTTTGTTGATTCAAGTTGTTTTTTGAACAAGCAAAGGACAACGTAAACGCAAGGTCTTTAGCTGTTAATTCACGAGAGCTAAATCGAAAACAAGCATCCTTAGAAAAATAAACCCCCTGTTTTAAACGAAGTGTGATGACTTTTTGATCTTTCGAAACCCGAACAGATTTGGCCAAATTATATTCCCAACCGCGTTGATTATCTGCAGCAGTGAGCACGGGTTCATAAACCAACTGCAGTGCTCTTTGATAATCGAGGGTATTGGATGATAACGGAAACAGGGTGTTGAATGCTTCAACTGTACTGTAACGTAGTGTTCCTCCTAAAACGACTGGGCCTTTAGCTTTTTGTCGCTGACTAGGCCATAAAAAAACAAAGCAAAATAGAAGAGTACCAACAACTAGCAAAAGCCAACCTGGCCGAGTTAATGCGGTCTTATTAATGCTCGGAACCCCCAAGTTTTATTTTTTATTTACCAAGTGCAAGAAGCCATGGCCGGTCACTTCTTGACCGTTTAGGCCAGTTGCAAGGTATGTATAAAAATAAATTCCTTCGCTTGCCAATACACCATCAATCTTGCCATCCCAAGCAGGATTGTCGTTGATGAGGTTAACAGAGCTTTTTTCAAACACTACGTTGCCCCATCTGTTCAGAATAGTGAGTTGAAGCGTGGTTACGTTTTTAGTGTTTAGATAGAATAATTCATTGTTGTTGTCTGCGTTCGGGCTAAATACATTAGGCGCAATGACAACTGGTTCGGGAATAATACATGTGCCGTCATCTACATTAGCCAGTGGATTGTAATTAATAGCCTCTGGGTTAGTACAGCCACAAATAAAGACCGTTATCGTAGTGCTTGCTTGGTCAGTACATTGTGCTCCTTGCAACGCAGTTAGTGTTACTACATATGGGCTTTGTGTGGCATCATACGACATACTAACTGGACCTGCTGAATTGGAGGTTTGACCATTTCCAAAGTCCCACGCATAGGTTTGTGCATTTTGGCTTGTATTGGTAAACGTGACATTCAGCGTTTCGCAACCTTCAGTAATTGACGCACTGAATTGTGCTACTGGTGGGTCTAGTAGGTCAACAAAGGCACTGTCCGAAACCGAACAAACGTTGTCTTCGACAGTAATGTAATACCATCCTGAAGGAATATTTTGCCATACAGAAGCATCGATGAAGCCATTTGGCCCCGGACCAGTCCATGTATACTGTGGCACCCCTTGTAAGCCGGTCGCTTGAACGGAGACATAACCTGTCGGAACACAGGTTGAAGGGCCAATGTAAATGGTGTCAATAGCCAAAGTTTGGTTCATGGTAATTGAAACGGTGTCTGTTTGTGTGAAATTACAGTTATCGGTGGCGGTTACTAAATAGTACATGGTGCCGTTTTGTCCAATGCTCACAGAGATAGAGTCGTTAGTGCCTAGCGGAACCCCGACAAGGTTTTCCCAGGAGTAGTTGTAAGGAGCGTAGCCACCAGAGGCGCTTGCTGCAAGCCAAACGCTGTCTGAGGCACAGTACACGGTAGGATTATTACCAGTTATGTTGATAATTGGCCCTTCCCCAATGTAAATGGTTCCGTAAGAGGTTATGGTATCTCCACATGGGTTGATGAGTTGTACAGTAATCACAACGGATTCAAAACCTTCGTTGATGCCGTCTTGCGTTGGTGTTAAGTTGATAATCACGGTGTCTTCGCCAGGCAAGAAGGTGATTGGGTTTGGCAAGGTGTTGTAGTCGATACCTTGTTGAGCCACACCGCCAATAGTGTAGTTGATAATGAGGGTGTCGTTTACTTGTCCGGGAGGGCGGGTGAAAATAAAGTCTGCATAGGTACAGCCTTCGACAATAGTGGTGTCTCCGGAAACAGTGGCAACAGCTACATCAACCGCTGCAGAGCTAAACGAGCCCGCCTCAAGGAATACGCCTGAATCATAAGATTGGTCACCAACGTTAGAGATTGCCAACTTGATGTGATACAATTGGTTACACTGAACACTGGCCGCTGCAGTAAGTAAAACAGTTGTTCCGTCGTACTGAATGGCATCTCCGTAGGTAAGCGTAGAGCTGTTTTCATTGAATACGTAGTATTGTGTGTTGTTTACGTCACCGACGTTGTTGATGGTTACCGGGATTCCACCCGGAATAGTTGCAATATTGGCGCCACCATTTGGGTAACCGGCAAGAACATGTGGGCCGGAAATACCTGGGCCCCACAAAAAGAGTCCAAAGGCATCATTAAAAGATGAAGGAGAGAACTCTGGGTATTCATCAGAGCCAAACATGTAGTTGAAAACTAGCGTATCACCAGATGGGATGAAGTCAAATTCAAGTACAACACCATTGGTTACGCTTCCTGCGGCGATGTCGTTGAGGTGAGGGTCTGTGGAAACAGATGAAGTGGCAGGGCTATTATTAGTGAATGACCCACTACTGTTTGGACCCACCGCCGCAGCTGCATTTCCAGTTGTGAGAATGAGGCCGTTGTTAATAGGAAAGGAAGGATTTGTATTGGTAAAATATCCTACATTGCCTTGCGCTGTATTGGCGAGGGCAGGATTGCCATTTATAGTTACGTTAAATGCTGTTACACCAAAACCAAGTAATACGTTGTCAACGAGTTGTTGAGGTGTTTGGGTTGTAGATACTGAAATGGGTTGTGCAAAAGCAGAACCAACAGTAAGCAAAAAAAGCAGTCGTAGTAAGTGTTTCATATGCGCATGTTGTCGGTTTGACGATTTTTTTGGCAAATTAGTTGCAATACAAAATTAATATAATCAACGACGTAGCAAAACCCCGCGATTTTTCGCAACTTTGAAACATTCAAAGATTATGGAAAAAACACAACAATTTATTGGCCAAAACAAAGAAAAATTTGTGGCCGAATTATTCGATTTATTGCGCATTCCTTCCGTTTCTGCAGACCCAGCCTTTCAAGGAGACGTTCAAGCTTGTGCCACGCATTTAGCAACACATTTAAAGGAAATAGGCCTTGATGAGGTCGCTATTTATCCAACAGCCGGCCACCCAATTGTGTATGCCGAAAAGATCATCGATAAGCACCTACCAACGGTATTGGTATACGGCCATTACGATGTACAACCCGCAGACCCACTAGAGTTGTGGCACAGTCCAGCATTTGAACCAGTCATCAAAACCACTGAAATTCATCCAGAAGGCGCCATTTTTGCAAGAGGCGCTTGTGATGATAAAGGGCAATTTTTCATGCATGTGAAGGCCCTTGAAGCCATGCTCAGAAGCAATGAGCTTCCTTGTAATGTCAAGCTCATGATAGAAGGGGAAGAAGAAATTGGTAGTCCGAACCTAGCCATTTTTGTCAAAGAGAATAAAGCCAAATTAAAAGCTGATATCATCTTGGTTTCAGATACAGGCATGTTGGCCAATGATGTGCCATCAATCACTACTGGTTTGCGCGGTTTGAGTTATGTGGAGGTAGAGGTTACAGGGCCAAACCGAGACCTTCATTCAGGTTTGTATGGCGGCTGTGTGGCCAATCCAATTAATATACTCACACAAATGATTGCGAGCCTACACGATGAAAACAATCATATAACTATTCCTGGATTTTATGATAAAGTTGTGGAGTTGTCTGCTGAAGACCGTGCAGAAATGGCAAAAGCACCATTTTCTGAAGAGGCTTATTGCAAGGCCTTAGATTTGCGACAAACGCACGGTGAATTTGGCTACAGCACCATGGAGCGTGGATCTATTCGCCCCACACTTGACGTGAATGGAATTTGGGGAGGCTACACTGGCGAAGGCGCGAAAACAGTCATTGCGTCAAAGGCTTACGCAAAAATCTCGATGCGTTTGGTTCCAGACCAAGATCCAGAAGAAATTACACGCTTATTCCAAGAGCACTTTGAAAAAATTGCACCAAATAGTGTTCAAGTAAAAGTACATCCTCATCATGGAGGAGAACCAGTGGTAACCCCAACAAATTCATTTGCTTACGACGCAGCAGCAAAAGCTTATGAGCAAACATTTGGTAAAAAACCAATTCCAGTTAGAAGCGGGGGAAGCATTCCTATTATTGCCATGTTTGAAAAAGAACTTGGTCTTAAAACTATTTTAATGGGATTTGGCCTAGACAGCGATGCCATTCATAGCCCCAATGAGCATTACGGCTTGTTTAATTTTTATAAAGGAATAGAAACGATTCCGTATTTTTTCAAAAATTTCAGTCAACAATGAAAACATTGAAAAACACCTTTTTTGTATTGTTAGGATTTGCGCTATTTTCATGTGCAAGCCTCGAAGAACCTATAGAATTGGTAAGTTACAACGGATCATCTATCAAGCAATTCACGGGTCAATTAGTACAGTTCACGGCAAGTTTTGAAGTAAAAAACAATTTATGGGTACCCATCAAAATGAAGCCCGGATCCTTTGAAATCTTCGTAGACCAGCAAAAAATAGGCAACCTATATATCGATGAGCCAGTGAGGCTTAGAGCGTTCAAAGCAAGTGAATTACAAATTCCTGCCCGCATTGTTCCCGAACCAGGTTTCATGACTCAATTGTATCAATCTGCAAAAAAACAAGATGTTCAGACCAAAATTAGTGGCTATCCAAAAGTAGGTGTGTTTTTTATTTACAAAACAGTTCCAATTTCAAAAGAGACCAAACTTCAACCGGCACAATTTATGCCTAACCTTCCTATATTCTAATGCTGACTCCTGTTGCTCCCAAAAAACTATTCTTATTAGATGCATATGCATTGATTTATAGGGCCTATTTTGCGTTTGCAAAAAACCCACGGGTCAATTCAAAAGGTGAAAATACTTCTGCTGCATTTGGATTCACAAATGTTCTCATTGATGTATTAAAAACGGAGCAACCCACCCACATTGCGGTGGTTTTTGATCCTCCTGGAGGCTCTACTACTCGGCAAGAAGAGTTTGTAGCATACAAAGCACATCGCGAAGAAATGCCCGAGGACATTCGTTCCATGATTCATCCGATCAAACAAATTGTTCAGGCGTTTAACATTCCCATTTTAGAAGTTCCAGGATACGAAGCCGACGACGTCATTGGCACAGTAGCACTTATGGCTGAACAGCATGGTTTCATCACCTACATGATGACTCCTGACAAAGACTATGCACAACTTGTTAGCCCCCAAACTTTTATTTATAAGCCAGGAAGGGGAGGGAATCCGCCTGAGATTCTAGGCATTAAGGAAGTATGTGAAAAGTTTGAAGTCCAACATCCACTTCAAGTCATCGATATTTTAGGGCTTTGGGGCGATGCCTCTGACAACATTCCCGGCATTCCCGGCATTGGCGAAAAAACGGCAAAAGTGCTTGTCGCTAAATATGGTTCAATGGAAGGTTTGTTTGCAAATGTGCACGAGCTCAAAGGCAAACAAAAAGAAAATGTCGAAAACTTTCAAGAACAAGGACTCATGTCCAAAATGTTGGCGACCATCATTAGAGATGTCCCAGTTGAGTTTGATGAAGCAGATCTCAAAGTTTGTGACGTTAACAATGAGGCCGTAAAAGCCATTTTTACAGAGCTTGAGTTTCGAACTTTGGCCAAAAGGATCATTGGCGAAGAAATCGTAGTGACACAAGCCACTTCAAACTCCTCAGAACCACAGCTCGATTTGTTCGGTGTGCAAAGCATGTTAGAACCACAAGAAGCAAAACCAACTGCTGGTTACAAAACCATCGCCACAGAAAAACCAAGCTATCACCTCATTACTTCCCCAGAAGAAAGAAAAGAACTGCTAGAATTATTACTAACTCAAAGTTCAATTTGTTTTGATACTGAAACCACGGACATCGACGCGCTCCATGCCGATTTAGTCGGGTTTTCATTTAGTTACAAGCCCCGAGAAGCTTTTTATGTAGCGGTTCCGCAAGATTTTGAAAAAGCAAAAGCCATTCTGCACGAGTTCAAGCAAGTATTTCTCGATATTTCGATCGAAAAGATTGCCCATAACATGAAGTATGACCTCAAGGTGCTTCACCGTTATGGAATCCATTTAGATGGTCCATTATTTGACACCATGATTGCGCAATATTTGATCAATCCGGAGTCCAAACAAGGCATGGATTTTCTGGCAACCTATTATCTCAACTATCAGCCTATTTCAATTGAAGCCCTAATTGGAAAAAAGGGGAAGAATCAAGGCAATATGGCAGATTTGCGCCCCGAAGAAATTTCAGATTACGCTTGTGAAGATGCCGATATCACCTTTCAACTCAAGCAAATATTAGAACCCGAAATTCAAAAACCGCACCTCTACCATTTGTTTTATGAAATGGAAATGCCACTCGTGAGTGTACTCAAAGAGATCGAGCAAGAGGGGATTGCAATAGATACAGCGGCTCTAGACCAATTTTCTAAAGAACTCGACGTTCGTATAACTGAGCTAGACAAAGAAATTTTGAGCGCAGCTGGTGAAACTTTTAATATTGATTCGCCAAAGCAGTTAGGTGAAATATTATTTGAGAAACTAAAAATTTCAGCTAAAGCGAAAAAAACAAAAACAGGCCAATACGCAACTTCTGAAGACATCCTTCAAAAGCACGAGCACGACCACCCTATTATTCCAATGATTTTGGAGTACAGACAATTGCGTAAATTAAAAAGCACTTATGTCGATCCGTTGCCAACGCTTTGTGACAAAATAGATGGTCGCATTCACACAAATTTCATGCAAACGGTCACTGCCACCGGCCGCCTCAGCTCTAACAACCCCAATCTACAGAACATACCTGTTCGTACTGCAAAGGGTCGAGAAATCAGAAGGGCATTTGTAGCGCGTTCTGCAGATTATCAATTGATGGCCGTGGATTACTCTCAAATAGAATTAAGAATTATTGCCGCATTGGCCGAAGATCAAAACATGATCGAAGCCTTCAAAAACGGCCACGACATCCATGCGGCCACAGCTGCTAAGGTTTTTCACACCACAATTAGTGAAGTTACCCGCGAACAACGAAGTGCAGCAAAGGCCGTTAATTTTGGAATCATTTACGGGCAGTCTGCCTTCGGACTTGCTCAGAACTTACAAATTTCACGGACCGAGGCAAAGCAAATCATCGATGCCTATTTTGAGCAATATCCAAGCATCAAATCATACATGGACAAAGTGATTGCTCAGGCCAGAGAACATGGCTATGTCGAGACCATTATGAAGCGCAGGCGTTATTTGCCAGATATCCATTCAGCCAATGCAGTCGTCAGAGGATTTGCGGAGCGAAATGCCATTAATGCACCTATACAAGGTTCTGCAGCTGACATTATTAAAATGGCAATGGTTGCTGTGCATGAAGCGATGTCTAAGTCAAATCTTAAATCCAAAATGATTTTACAAGTCCATGATGAACTCGTTTTTGATGTGCATCATCAGGAAGTAGATCAAATGCAAAAATTGGTGAAGGAAGCGATGGAAAGCGCCGTAGACTTAACAGTTCCAATGGAAGTTGAAATGAAATTAGCCCCGAACTGGTTGGAGGCACACTAATTGTAGTGAACACCTCGCACTTAAAATTAACTTTGTATACAAGAAATTAAAAAATGGAAATACTCATCAAAGCTGCCCAGCTCATTACCTCTTTGGCAATTCTAGTTACACTACATGAATTTGGCCACTTTATTCCGGCTAAACTTTTCAAAACCCGTGTTGAGAAATTTTATTTGTTTTTCAACCCTTACTTCTCTTTTTTTAGATGGAAGAAGGTTAAAGGTGTAGCCAAAAAATCATGGCTGAGTAAATCTTCGCCAACATCTTGGTCAGAAGATCCGGATAGTACTGAATGGGGTATTGGTTGGCTTCCTTTGGGTGGTTATGTTAAAATTGCCGGCATGATAGACGAGTCAATGGACACCGAACAACTCAAACAAGAGCCACAGCCTTGGGAGTTTCGCAGTAAGAAAGCTTGGCAACGCCTCATCATTATGATTGGTGGAGTTACAGTGAATTTAATCTTAGGATTCATTATTTATATAGGCGTGGTATTTACTTGGGGACAAGTCACCCTGGATCAAAACAAATTAGAAAGTGGTTTAAGTGTTCATCCTTATTTAGCCAAATATGGCATTTATTCAGGAGACAAAATCCTTAAAATAAATGGCAAACAGCCGCTGAACTTGGACGACATCAACAAAGAGATTTTACTCAGAGATGCGCGCAAAATTCGAGTTCAACATCAGGATGGTAAAATTCAAAACATAGACTTACCAGCTACAATTGACGAGGAGCTTTTTCAAGCTGGAGCACTACCAGCTTTTAGTTTAAGATCTAATAAAACAGTGGTTGCTGAGGTGACCAAAGACTCGCCGGCAAAAGCGGGAGGAATCAAAGCTAAAGACCAAATCTTTGAGGTTAACGGCCAAAATATTCAATATTACGATGAGTTCCAGGCGATATTATTTGCCAACAAAAACAAAAAGGTTGACATCAAAGTTGCACGCAATGGCCAAGCAAAAGACACGACTACTTTAGCAATTAAAGTCAAGGATAATGGAACTATTGGTATCCTTGCTAATTCAGAATTTGTAGATAAATCAGCGCTTTCTGAAAAGAAATATGGCTTCGCTCAAAGTATTAGTATCGGAATGAGCTACGGTTATCATACACTTTCTGATTACGTGAGCCAATTTAAATTTGTGTTCACCAAAAAAGGGGCTACCCAAATTGGTGGTTTTGCATCGATCGGGAACATGTTTCCGCCATTATGGGATTGGCATACTTTCTGGCTCACCACAGCTTTACTTTCCATTATTTTGGCATTCATGAACATTTTACCAATTCCTGCCTTAGATGGTGGACATGTTGTATTCTTGTTATACGAAATGATTACTGGAAAGGAAGCGCCACAAAAAGTGCTTGAAGTAGCGCAATATATCGGGATTTTCCTTCTCCTTTCTTTAATGATTTATGCCAATGGTGCAGATCTTGTCCGTTGGTTGATTAAATAAATTGACATGCAGCGTTATCAAAACTATGTTCTTGGCCAATGGATAGATGGTCAGGGTGTTGAAACTCCTTTGTATCATGCAATAACCGGTCAGCAGATCGGCGAGGCCTCTAGTGCAGGTATTGATTTTGGAGCCGTTCTTGAGTACGGTAGAAAAAATGGTTATACGCTTAGAAAAATGACCTTTCAAGAACGAGGACGAATGTTGAAGGCTTTGGCACTTTTTCTTTTGGAACGAAAAGAAAAATATTACCAGATTTCAGCACTGACTGGCGCTACAAAAATAGATTCTTGGATTGATATCGAAGGCGGAATTGGCAACCTATTCGCCAATGCAAGCCTGCGTCGTCAGTTTCCAGACTTACCTTATTACGTAGATGGAAGTGCCGCGCCGCTTTCAAAAAACGGCACTTTTATCGGACACCATATCATGGTTCCAAAAGAAGGGGTGGCCGTACATATCAACGCCTTTAATTTCCCAATTTGGGGAATGCTCGAAAAAATAGCTGTTAACCTAATGGCTGGTGTTCCTGCCGTAGTAAAGCCCTCAGAGTACACTTGCTTTTTAACCGAGGTAATGGTACGAGACATCATTGATTCTCAAATTTTACCGGAGGGCGCTTTACAATTAGTTTGCGGTCTAGGCCGAGGGATTTTAGATACCGTTGATGCGCGCGATGTAGTTACATTTACGGGAAGCGCCGCTACGGGAAAACTTCTAAAAGGCCTCCCAAGAATCTCTGAGCAAAGCGTAAGCTTCAATCTAGAAGCCGACTCTCTGAATGCCACGATTTTAGGCGAAGCTGCCACACCAGGCACCGAAGAATTTGACTTGTTTGTCAAGGAATGTGTGAAAGAAATCACCATTAAAGCCGGACAAAAGTGTACGGCAGTCAGACGCATTATCGTACCTGAAAATGTACTTGATGAAGTGCAAAACGCTATAGCGACGAAATTGGCCAGCACAAAAATTGGAGACCCAAGTCAAGAAGGCGTCCGGATGGGTGCTTTGGCAACAAAGTTACAAGTGGAGCGCGTTCGAGCTAATGTAGAATTACTGGCGCAATCTCAGCAAATGGTTTTTGGCCACCTCGATGATTTTGAAGTACATGGTGCAGAGAAAAATGCCGGTGCGTTTTTCTCACCAATTTTATTTAGAAATGAAAAACCGCTGCAAGCTACGGCTTGTCACGATATCGAAGCATTTGGCCCTGTTGCAACCATTATGCCGTATAAAGGCATGGAGCAAGCTATTGAGATTGCCAAATTAGGCAAGGGTTCATTAGTTTCTTCTATTGTTACGCCAAGCAATCAAGAAGCTGTCGAATATGTTGTTGGTGCAGCCAGTATGCACGGCAGAATTTTAGTGTTGAATAAAGACTGCGCCAAAGAAAGTACCGGGCACGGTTCTCCAATGCCACTCTTAACGCATGGTGGTCCGGGAAGAGCTGGTGGTGGTGAAGAAATGGGCGGAAAGCGCGGTGTGTTGCATTATTTACAGCGTACAGCCATCCAAGGTCATCCAACGACTATCACAGCTATCACGCAACAATTTCAAGTTGGCGCTGAAATGCCTGAGGCAAATCCGCATGTGTTCCGAAAACATTTCGAAGAATTAGTAATAGGTGAAACTGTATTTACCCACAAGCACACAGTTTCAGATGCCGATATTGTCAACTTTGCAAACGTATCAGGCGATAATTTTTATGCGCATATGGACGCAACGTCTTTGGAGGGAACCATTTTTGAACGACGTGTTGCCCACGGCTATTTCATATTATCAAAAGCTGCGGGTTTATTTGTAGACCCGAAAAAAGGTCCGGTACTTTTGAACTATGGCATCGAAGAAGCTAGATTCACGAAACCGGTTTATCCTGGTGCAACAATCGGTGTTCGATTTACGGTCAAAGAAAAGATTGATCAAGAAAAACGCAGTCCGGAAGATATTGCTAAAGGGATTGTAAAATTCTTGGTTGACGTCTATGATGAAACGGGTGAAACCGTTGCACTCGCGACAATTTTAACAATGGTTAAAAAGCTCAAAGACGCTTAAATTAGCTTGAAATTTCTTTGAATTAGTCATTCTCGGGATGCTCCGCAGCAAACTCAATCTCGAGCTTGTCCATGTCGTAATCCGTCTCTTCGTTATAAATATCGATGAGCGGTTCTTGGAAAGAGCGCATGCTGAACTTTCTTTCTAGCGTCAATAGCAGTGCAGGTAAAATAATAAGGTTTGTGGCCATTCCAACCATAATGGTGATTGATACCAGGAGCCCCAAAGCTTTCGTTCCGCCAAATTGCGAGAATACAAACATCAAGAAGCCAAAGAATAAAATCACTGAGGTATAGAAAATACCCAACCCGGTTTCGCGAAGCGAGTGTAAAATGGCAAAGCGCGTATCCCAAGCATGCTGCTTGAGTTCATGTCTGTATTTACCGAGGAATAGAATGGCGTTATCTACCGTGATACCCAATGCAATACCGAACACTAAAATGGTTGATGGCTTGAGTGGGATTTGAAAATAGCCCATGATTCCGGCTGTAAATAATAGTGGAATAATGTTTGGAATCATGGAAACCAAAATGATCCTGAAAGACCTAAAAAGGAAGGCCATCATGATGGCAATGGAAATGATGGCAAAAATCAATGACTGCAATAAATTGATAAACAAGTATTTGGTGCCTTCTGTTTGCACGACCTTAATGCCTGTAAATACAAGGTCGTAGTATTCTTGGTCGATGGCTTGTCTGAGTAGTGAATTAAAGCCTTTTTTGCTGGCAAAATCTTTGACTTTCTCGGGGTTCATGTCAAAGGCCATCTGCTGTGCATCGTTGCCTTTTGATAGCAGCGCGGTTAGGTTGTTATAGACTCCAGAATGTTCGTAGATAATGGAGTCAAGAGCACTAGTGTTTCCTTTGCTAATTTTGGTGTAAAGTCCTTCTAAAGTTGGTTTTTCAGGATTTAGTATGAGGTCAGTTTTAATTTTGAGTCGGTCTAGTGTTGGACCCACTTTATCAACACTTAAATCTTTCATTTGCATGCGGATGCGCAAAGTAGTTTTGCTCGTGTCTACCAGATTTTTAAGTGAGGCTGAACCACCATTCAGGCTACTGAGGTCAAGCTTATCGATGTACTTCTTAAGTCTGAGTTTGTCGCGGTTAGAAATGATGGTGTATTTGCTCGGGTTGCCACCATGGTAAGCCATGTTAATAGATTTGATCAAATCAACATATGACATGCTTTTTGAAAACAGACTATCCTTAGCAAACAAGCCCTGAATTTCGTCCACTTTATGCATGGTTTCAGAGCTGAACAAGCGGCCTTTCTCTTTGTAGTTTACTGTTATTTCAAAAGGAATCGAACCCCCGAAATTATTTTCAACAAACTTGAGGTCTAATAAAATAGGGTCGTCTTTGGGCAAATCACTAGTAACATTCCCGGTGGAAATAATTTTGGTCATGCCGTATAGACTAAAGATGACTAACAGCACAGAGCTCACATATATCCAAGGGCGGTATTTGGTAACAATTTTTACTACCAATTCTATGATTCCTTGTGAATAAACGCGGTAAAGATGTTTGAGGTGACGAGGCTTTGGTGGTTTGGCAAAAGAAGCGAATATCGGTATGATGGCCAACGAAAGCACAAAAACTACCATGATATTCCAACTTGAGATGATTCCAAATTGGGCAAGTTTGTCAGAACTTGTAAAAGTCACGAAGCCCACTGCTGTGGTGAGATTGGTTAAAAAGGTAACAGAACCAATGCGTTTGACCATCACAAATAGTGCGCGCATTTTACTTCCTAAACGCACATATTCTTGATGGTATCGCGTGACTAAAAAGACGCAATTAGGCACACCGATGACAATTAACAGTGGTGGAATGAGCGCCATAATGATAGAAAGTTCATAGCCCATGAAGGCGATACTACCCAAAGCCCAAATTACTGAAACAAATACAACGGAATTACAAAGTAAAACTACGTATAGGGATCTAAAGAAAATATAGAGCAACAATGAAGATGCGAAAATGGATAGCGCCAAGAAGATATACATTTCATTGACGATACGCTTTGAAACGACTACTCGAATATGTGGTAGTCCTGCAAAGTAAACTTTGCCAAAAGTTTTTTCGTATTGCTTGGCAAGCTCTTCAATTTTAAATACAACATTAGATTTCTTGCGATTGGACAGTACTTTCTCGTCCATGCCGATCATTAACAAAGAAACATTGCTGGTATCATTGTAAAGAAGGCCCTTATAAATAGGGTTTTTACGAACCTCTTTTTTAATTGAATCTATGCTTTTATCTCTAAAAGTGGTATCTGAAAAAATGCGATGGATTTCAAATTCATTTTTCTTGATGTTGTTGGTCATTCCAAAGAGAGTCGCTTCAGAGACAACATTATCAACGCCTTTGAACTTTAAAATTTTATAACCTAGCTCACGCCATTTTTTAAAATTCTCTTCAGTGTATAGAGAATCTGTTTGTACAGCCACCACTAAAGTTGAGCCATCTTCGCCGAATTGCAGTTTGAACTTTTCATAGTCCATTTGAATAGGGTCGTCTTTGGGAAGGGTGTTTCCGAAACGATTGTCAACTTTGAGAGAAGTCGCGGCATAATACCCAAAGAAAACGGTGATCAAGGCAATGATAGCCAGAATAAAAAGGCGATTTCTAAGAATTAAACTAGCAACTTTACTCCACATGCGACTAAATGTACAAAAAAATGAGGGGTGAAGTTACGAATAATTGTCAAAATGACCTTAATACCTGCATTAACCAAGTGCCTGCGTTGCTAATTCAGGTTGAGTTTGATTCCAAAAACAATGGAGCGCGGCATTAATGGACGGTATCCTTGGGGTAGATTGGCCACAATTCGCTGGTTATTAGCTATGTTCTGAATGCTAGCATATAAGCCCCAGTTTTTATTGAGATGCAAATTAATAGAACAGTCAATAGTGGTGAAAGCTCGAATAGCTGAAACTGAGGCATAATTTTCATTGGATTGCGCGAAAATCAATGGGTCTTGTCCTGGCTTGACCCTGGTAGCGCCAATATAATTAGCAGAAAACAAAACATCCCACTTGCTATTTTCCGCGCCCGCACTTAAAGAGAGCAAATGTGGCGTGATAAATGGAATGAAATCGCCATTGGTAATTTGTCCGCTGCCCCAATCGCCTCCACCATTAATAAAAGTTTCTTGAAAAAGGGCTTGGGTATATGTATAATTCATTTGCAAAGGGAATTTGAAGGTGGTGAGCCAGCTAAATTCCAAAACTTTTTTTGCACTTACTTCGACTCCTTGTGCCAAAGCTTTTCCGGCATTAAAAAGGTCTCCCGTTCCCATTCCGCCGCCAGAAATATTGTCAGAACCAAGTAAGTTTTGGTAGTCACTTCTGAATAAAACGGCTTGAACGTAAAGTTTTTGACCACTCAAACGGTAACCCATTTCGTAATTTATGGCTGTTTCAGCTTGGGCTTGGGCTGTGGAAGTGGTGCTTGGCATTCCAGGAGGTGAAAACCCTTTATGAACACCAATAAATAAAAGTTGGTTTGCATTGAGGGTGTAATCAAGACTAATCCCTGGTAGCCAAATTTGAAGTTGGTTGGTACCAGCGCTGAGGTTTGTTCCCAAACGAGCATAATCAGCCGTGCCATAGTTTGAAAAATCTAGCCCTATCTTTTCGTGTCGTAGCCCTGTTTGTAAGGAGAATTTTTTATAACTTATTTGATAATCGGCATACAGTGCCAAACTCCATGCGGCCCTCAGTTGATTTTCTTGATTGCCCATTTCTCCGCCATCAGTCAAGATCATGGTGCCATTCGACATTTGATACTTACTTTGTATGCCGTATCTGTTTGCCTCGTCTTGATGTAGTCGCATGCCAAATTCGGCATTATGTTTTAATGCGCCTGTTTTAAAATGATAATTTGCGTTAGATTGTAGGCCTCTAGTTAGAAATGTTCGGGCTGCACTTCTGAAAACTACCTCACCGTCTGCTTGCCCTGTCATGATTTCGTATCCAGTAATATTCGTTGTTTTATCTGCAAGAATATTATTGATGCTTTTTCCACCGAAACTATTTGCTCTTCCCCAATCTCTAAAAGTTTTGGTAAGATAAACAGCGCTCGTAATTTGGAGATTTTTAATGGGGGTGATATGATATTGTAAAAGTGCATGATTGTGAAATAGGTTCAGCAAATCTTTTTGTGTACCAGCGTATCTGCGCAATGGATTTTCCATGAAGTCTTCATAATTTAGCCCTAAGTATGTTTCGTTTGCGGTTTCCTCTACGTGTACAATTTTTAAGTTCACACTTTGTTGAATTTTCTTTTCGGGCGCACTTTGCCACCTAGTTTTTGCCATAAAATCGCGGCGATCAAAACCAGTATTGCCCCCTCCATCTAGTTCCTTAAATCCTTGAGAGGCGATGCGATTCACTTCAAATAAATATGAAAAATTTCCTTTGGCATCTCCTATCCAAATGCGTTCTTGGTTGGTCCCAAAACTTCCGTAACTCGCCTGTGCAAACCCTTTAAATTGAAGAGGAATAGGAGTTGAAAGCAGGTTGATCGCGCCGCCAATGGTGTAGGGTCCGTATTTGATTTGACTGCTTCCTTTGAGGACTTCAACACTAGCTATTCTTGTAAATGTTGGGAAGTAATAAGCGGAAGGATCAGAATATGCTGCTGGCGAAATGAGCATTCCGTCTTCCATGAGTGTGATCTTTGCACAGCGGTTGACGGGCGTGCCTCTTAATCCAATATTTGGTCGTAGTCCGTATCCATCTTCATCGCGTACTTGAACACCAGGGATGGTACGCAACACCTTATTGATGTCTGGTTGGTTTAATTTTTGCAATTGAGCCGGCGTAATTTTCTGACCTGATCCGCCAATAAATTTGTTTTGAGTACTGATGATAGAAATGCTTCGTGTTTCAATAATTCTGAGACTATCTGAGCTTTCGTTTGTTTGTGCGTAGAAGTTTACAAAGGGTATACATAAACCTAGTACGAGGATGGCCTTCTTCATTTATTTAGATTAAATATAAATAACGAGGCAAAACTACAACCCCAACGTACAATTGGAAATACCAATAAAGTGGTATTTTACAAGAAATGCTGCTTATTTGAAAAGGCGAAAAAACAAAAAACCCTTGACTCTTATAAGAATCAAGGGTTAATTTCACAGTATTGT
>DLPC01000009.1 GCA_002478565.1 Flavobacteriales bacterium UBA7468
TGGGGGGTGGTGGGTGGGGGGACGATGACGGGCTTTGGATGATAAATCGCTTCTTCAAGAGCATAGAGCGAATCTTCAAAACTTACGAGTAAACCAATTTTTTCAAGCGGGCCAGTAACACAACGCGCTGGAGTCATTTTTGGAATGTAGGTCGTTTTATAAACCGGATTAAGACTTTGTATTTCGATGAGTTCCCAATCGGTGAGTTTGGCGATGGTTTGCATGTGCACTCCACTTTTCAAACACATGGTGTCTAGTTGTGAATTATGAATTTTCGCCTCCATCGGAATAATATTATATTCTGCATGGTAAGTCATCATATAGGCCGCTGCAATAAAATTTGGAACATAACCTTGTGTTTCTTTTGGAAGAAAAGGCCTTACTTCCCAATATGTTGTTTTACCTCCAGATTTGCGGATGGCGTGATTGACATTTCCAGGGCCTGCATTGTAGGCTGCCAAAGCTAAATTCCAGTCGCCGTAAATGCCGTATAGTTGCTTAAGGTAGCGACAAGCAGCATCGGTAGCTTTTTCAGGATCCATGCGCTCATCGATGTATGAGTTTTCATCCAGACCGAAATATAGCCCAGTTTTGTACATAAATTGCCATAAGCCGAGTGCACCAGCTCTTGACTTTACTTGTGGGCGTAAACCACTTTCAATCACAGACAAATAACGCAACTCTAAAGGCAAGCCATATTCTGTGAGTTTTTCTTCAAATAAATCAAAATATAAGGCAGAACGCCCAAGTGCAACGCGTATAAAGCCTCGGCGTTGCGCGGCAAAAAACTTGATGGTTGAAAGCGTGGCTGCGTTGCAATCGAGGTGAAATGGTGTGAGCTCATTCATTTTAGACAAGCGCTCACAAATGATGGAATCCGAAAATGTAGGTATTTGTCCCGGCGAATAATTCAAGGCAGAAATAATGGAATCGTATTTCTGAGAATTGGCATAATCTGCATAGAACAAATTTAGGCTCTGCTGAACTGTATTGACAAACGGATCTGGATCTAGGGTATCAGACGGACGCACAAGATGTGCCGGTTTTTGCGCAATCGTAACCGCGGATAATAGGATGAGAAGGGAAAAGGAAATCCACTTCATCATAGTATATCCTGAATTAATGCTGCTGCATGATAAAGGTAATCTTCCTCAAAATCTTTTGCCATCACTTGCAATCCGAATGGTAAACCATTTGAATGGATTCCAAAAGGCATGCTTAGGGCTGGATTACCTGTAAGATTTGCATGGACCGTAAAGATATCTTGTAAATACATCTGAATTGGGTCTTTGACTGCATTCATTTCAAAAGCAGTTGAAGGCGTTGTTGGGGACAACAAGATGTCACAACTTTGAAACAGCTCATTGGTTCTGTTTTTCAAAATTCTGCGTACTTGCTGAGCTTTAGTGTAATAAGCATCATAGTAGCCATGTGACAACACAAAAGTACCAGTCATGATGCGGCGCTTCACCTCTGGGCCAAAACCTTCTGTGCGAGATTTTACGTAGGTAGCTTCTACTCCTTGAGCATCTGTACTTCTGTACCCATAATGCACGCCATCAAAGCGAGCCAAATTGGAAGAGGCTTCAGCTGTGGTGAGAACGTAATAGGTCGGGACCATATACTCTAGAAAAGGAAAGCTCACTTCTGTAAGTTCATGGCCAGCAGCTCTTAGAGCTGCCACACAAGCATCGAGCTTGGTTTTGACTTCAGGATCAAGACCAGGGTGATTGAAGCACTCTTTGATATAGCCAATCTTGAGTTTGGCAGGTAGTTGTTGTCGAACTTCATAAGGCTTACTTGAGCTTGTGGCATCAAAATCGTCTTGCCCGGCAGTGAGTTCAACTAGTAATTTGGTATCATTGAGATCATTGGTGAAAAAACCAATTTGATCAAAGGAAGAAGCATAAGCAATAAGTCCGTAACGGCTCAGGCGGCCATAAGTGGGTTTAATGCCAAAGGTGCCTGTCCATGATGCAGGCTGACGAATAGAGCCCCCAGTATCGGAACCCAAAGAAACCGTACAAAGATTGGCAGAAACTGCTACGGCGCTACCACCCGATGAACCACCCGGAACGTAATTGGCTTTTAAGTTGTTATGGACGGGACCAAATGCAGAATTTTCGTTGGAGCTTCCCATTGCAAATTCGTCGCAATTGAGTCTGCCTATGACAATAGCGTCTTGGTCTAGCAATTGCTGAAGTACTGTTGAGGTATAAATAGAATTAAAACCGTCTAGAATTTTTGAAGCTGCAGAAACACGGTGGTTTTTGTAACAAATATTGTCTTTGATACCGACAATAACACCGGCTAATTTACCTGCTGTACCAGCTTTGATTTTGGCATCTATAGCAACAGCCTGTTCGCGGGCAGAATTTTCAAATACTTCTAGAAAAGCATTGAGGTGCTGGTGTGCTTCGATGCGAGACAAGTGTTCCTCGACGAGGTCCAATGCTGTCTTGCCAGAATGCAAGGCACTCTGAATCTCTGCGATCGTTCGGTACATGCGTTTACTTTTCTTCTTTAGAGATTTCTGTGGAAGATTCTGTAGTGTTGCTTTCGCCTTTGGAAGCATCTTTGAACTCCTTGACACCTTTACCAAGGCCTTTCATGAGTTCAGGGATTTTTTTGCCCCCGAAGAATAATACAACAATTGCAAGTATTAGGATGATTTCAGTTGGTCCGAATTTGCCCATAATTTCTATTTTATTTGTCCTACAAAACTAATGAAATTTAGCTTTGATAAGGGTTTATAATTTTCTTGCGACTTCAACTTCTTCGTAAGCTTCAATGATATCGCCAATTTGGATATCGTTGAATTTGTCGATGTTTAAACCACATTCATAGTTGTTTTTCACTTCTTTGACATCGTCTTTGAAACGCTTCAATGAACCCAAAGAACCTGAATGAACAACAATTCCATCGCGAATTAGGCGGATTTTAGAACTGCGCTTGATAATACCATCGAGTACATAACAACCGGCGATAGTACCGACTTTTGTGATTTCAAAGGTTTCACGAACTTCTGCAGAACCAAGTACTTTCTCTTCGATATCTGGAGAAAGCATGCCTTCCATCGCCGCCTTGATTTCTTCAATGGCTTTGTAGATGACAGAATACATTCTGATATCGATTTGCTCTGTTTCAGCAAGTTTACGTGCTGGCAAAGTTGGTCTAACTTGGAAACCAACGATGATGGCATCAGAGGCAGATGCAAGATTGACGTCTGCTTCGGTGATGGCACCAACACCTTTGTGTACAATATTTACTTGGATTTCTTCGGTAGATAGATTCAATAATGAGTCAGAAAGTGCTTCAATTGATCCATCGACATCACCCTTCACAATGATATTGAGCTCCTTGAAGTCTCCGATAGCCAAACGACGACCGATTTCATCAAGTGTAATGTGTTTAGTAGTACGCAAGCCTTGCTCTCGGTAGAGTTGCTCTCTTTTCTGAGCAATTGACTTCGCTTCTTTTTCGTCATCAAGGATGTTGAATTTATCACCAGCGCTTGGAGCACCGCCAATACCCAATACAGATACTGGTTGGGCCGGACCTGCCTCTTTGAGGGCAACACCGTGTTCGTCGTGCATGGCACGAACGCGACCATAGTAGCGTCCAACAAGAACGACATCGCCAATACGCATGGTTCCTGCTTCAACAAGCATGTTTGTAACATAACCTTTTCCTTTGTCAAGAGAAGATTCGATGACCGTACCAACAGCATTTTTATTAGGGTTTGCTTTGAGGTCTAGGAGTTCAGCTTCCAATAAAACTTTGTCGAGGAGCGCATCGATATTTAAGTTTTGCTTTGCTGATATTTCTTGTACCTGGTATTTTCCACCCCAATCCTCTACCAAAATATTCATGGCAGAAAGTTGTTCGCGAATGCGGTCAGGGTTAGCACCTGGTTTATCAATTTTGTTGATCGCAAAGATCATCGGTACATTAGCCGCTTGCGCATGCGAAATGGCTTCTTTTGTTTGTGGCATGACGTCGTCGTCTGCTGCTACAATGATGATGGCAACGTCTGTAACTTGCGCACCACGTGCACGCATCGCGGTAAACGCTTCGTGACCAGGTGTATCTAGGAAAGTCATTTTACGACCATCTTTGAGGGTAACAGAGTAAGCCCCGATGTGCTGGGTAATACCACCTGCTTCACCTTCAGTAACGTTGGCATTTCGGATGCGGTCAAGTAAGGATGTCTTACCGTGGTCAACGTGACCCATTACTGTGATGATCGGCGGACGTGCGATGAGGTCTTCTGGCTGATCTTCAACTACCGTGATGGCATCTTGAAGTTCGGCACTGATAAATTCTGTTTCAAAACCAAATTCGTCAGCTACAATCTGAATTGTTTCTGCATCTAATCTTTGGTTGATGGAAGCAAAAATACCCAATGACATACAAACTGAAATGACCTGTGTCGGCTGTACATTCATCATGGATGCCAACTCAGAAACAGTTACAAATTCTGTGAGTTTGAGTGTTTTCTCTTCGAGCTCAGCCATCGCCATTTCTTCTTGGCGGCGCTGTGCGTAGTTATCGCGTTTTTGACGGCGATTTTTTGAAGCCTTTGACTTTCCTCCTTGGTTAGAGAGGCGAGCTAAGGTTTCTTTGATTTCTTTTTGGATATCTTGCTCAGATATCTCGGCTTTTTCTGTTTTAGGTCGAGCTTGATTATTTCCCCCTGAGTTGTTACCATTGTTATTGCCCGGTTCAACTTTTTTAATGCGCTTGCGTTTGCGCTTTGAGTTGGCGTCATCTGAAGAGGAAGCCACTGGTGTGCGTGGACGCTCTACTGGAAGTTCGATTTTACCAAGTACCGTTGGGCCACTGAGAGTTTGGCGTGCCACACGAATGGTTTCAATTTCTGCTGGCGCTTCAGGAACAGCCGGTGTTTCTGGAGCAACTACTTCTGGTTTTTCAGGTGCTTCAACAACTTCTGCAGCAGGTGCAGGAGCTTCGCTTTTTTCCTCTTTGACAGGTGCTTTAGCAGCTGGGCTGTCTTTCTTTTTGTCTGGACGTGTGCGTTGGTTGATCGCGTCTAGGTCGATCTTACCAACAACATTCACTTTATTTTCAGTAGCTTGTGGCTCTACAGCAGAAGCTTTTGGCTCTACTACAGACTTTTCAACAACAGGCGCTGGTGCAGCTGGAGTTTCGTTGAGAACCTGACGCTTGATTTCTTCGAGGTTGATTTCACCTTCGTCTTCGTCTTCTTGTACTGGTTGAGCTACTGGTTCGTCTTGTGGCTTGTCTTTGATTGACAAAGACTCGCGTTTTTCACGACGCAATGCAGCCTTAGACTGCTCTTTCATGTTTTGGTCAGCAGCAAATTCTTGGCAAAGAATGTCAAAGTGCTCTTGCTCCAAACGTGCTGTTGGGCTCGCATCAATAACTATTCCTTTTGAACCTAAGAATTCGACAATTGTCGGAATTCCTACATTCAATTCTCCTGCTGCTTTTCCTAAACGTATCGGTTTTCCCGCCATAATCTATTATTGCGCTCCTAATTGGTATTAAAGTTATTCAAATTCTGCTTGTAAAATACGGAACACCTCTTCGATTGTCTCTTTTTCGAGGTCTGTACGTGATACAAGATCGTCTTTGCTAATCTCAAGAACTGACTTGGCGGTATCGCAGCCAATTGCCTTGAGTTCATCGATAATCCAGCTATCGATTTCATCTGCAAATTCTTCGAGGTCAACGTCTTCGATGTCCACTTCACCATCGCGGTAAACATCAATTTCAAAACCACAGAGCTTTCCGGCAAGTTTGATGTTGTTTCCACCTTTACCAATTGCCAAAGACACTTGATCTGGTTTGAGATACACTTTGACGCGTTTGTCGTCTTCTAAAACCTCCATTGAAGTAATTTTAGCAGGTGACAATGCACGTTGAATGAGCAATTGTTGGTTGCTCGTATAATTAATGACGTCGATATTTTCGTTGCGTAATTCACGAACGATACCGTGAATTCTGGATCCTTTCATGCCCACGCATGCTCCTACTGGATCGATGCGGTCATCGTAAGATTCAACGGCTACTTTTGCGCGTTCTCCTGGTTCACGTACAATTTTCTTGATGGTGATGAGGCCATCAAATACTTCAGGAACTTCGAGCTCAAATAAGCGCTCTAGGAATTCAGGAGCGGTACGTGAAAGGATAATTACCGGTGTGCTGTTGCGCATGTCAACTTTAGCTACAACTGCACGAACAGATTCGCCTTTTTTGAAGAAATCTGAAGGGATTTGCTCTGATTTTGGCAAAATAAGTTCGTTGTTGTCGTCGTCCATGATGAGGATTTCTTTTTTCCAAACTTGATAAACCTCTCCGGTAACGATTTCACCGATACGCTCTTTGTATTTGTTGTAAAGTTGGTCTTTCTCGAGCTCCATGATTCGAGAAATAAGGTTTTGACGCAAAGCCAAAACATTGCGACGACCAAAATCGGCAAACTTGAATTCTTCGGTTACTTCTTCACCGATTTCGAAGTCAGGCTCAATTTTGATGGCGTCAGAATAGGCGATCTCTGTATTTGGATCTTCTACTTCACCATCGCCAACTATTTCTTTGTTCAAGAAAATTTGAACATCACCCTTGTCAATGTTAACAACGATATCGATGTGCTCATCTGTATTGAACTTCTTTTTGAGCATCGCACGGAAGACATCTTCCAATACGTGCTGCATCGTTTGTTTGTCAATGTTTTTAAGTTCTTTGAACTCCGAAAATGAGTCAACAAGTTCCAAACTGTTCATGGTGCTTATTTAAAGGATATTACAATTTTTGCTTCTTTTATTTGATCGTAGGGTAATTCTATGAATTCTTCTACCCATACTTTTTTCTTTTTTTCTTCGTCGCGGCGTTGGATGCGTTGCTTGAATACGAGGTTGTCATCGGCCATTTTTACCAATTCGGCTTCGAATTTCTCGCCCTCTAGCGGTTGTACCTTGAAACTGCGACCCACATTTTTTGCAAACTGATTGATGTGGCGAATAGGCTGGTCAAGACCTGCTGAAGATACATGTAGTTCGAAATCTGTTTGTTCGCGATCGAGGTTGTGTTCGATATTGCGAGAAACAGCCATGCAGTCACTTACGCTGACACCACCTTTAAGTTTGTCAAGCTCGACATTGATTACATTTTTAGGCGAAATACGGAGGTCAACGACGTAAAGGCCGTTGTCAAGTTCAGCGATGCGTTCAGCGATTAAAGATTCAATTAGTTTGCGATCTAACATGTGGTTACGTTTGTGGAAAAAAAGAGGGGACTTTCGTCCCCTCGTTCTAACCATCTTCAAATGTGATACAAATATAGTCACTTTTTTCCATTCCACCAAATCCTACGTTATCTTTGCTTTATGTTAGTTGAAATAAACGATAAAATTGTATCCACCCAAATCTTTGAAAAACAATTTGTGTGTGACTTAACTGCTTGTAAAGGTGCCTGCTGTATCGAAGGAGATGGCGGAGCTCCTGTTACAACAGAAGAAGTCAAGATCATCGAACAAAATTTAGAACACATCAAACCGTACATGCGGCCTGAGGGTATCTCAGCGATCGAAGCAAGCGGCGTTGTCTATCACGATGAAGATTTTGAACCTGCGACTACTTTGGTCAACGGGAAAGAATGTGCTTTTGTCTATTTTGACCAAAGTAACACAGCCAAATGTGCTATTGAAAAAGCCCAGAGAGAAGGAAAAATTGATTTTATCAAACCAATTTCATGCCACCTCTACCCGATTCGTACGAAGCAATTCTCGGAATATACCGCACTTAACTATGAGAAATGGGACATCTGTGAACCAGCTTGTGCCTGCGGTGAAAAGTTGAATGTTCCTGTCTATAAATTTTTGAAAGAACCACTCATCAGAGCCTTTGGGCCAGAATTTTATCGAGAATTAGAAATTGTTGCAAAAGAATTAAACGAACAATAACTAAAAAAGGCCCGAAATTATTCGGGCCTTTTTTGTAGTATGTTTATAGCAAAATATTAATGCTCTTCTTCACCAGCTTCAAGCGGAGTCGTTTGCGGAATGAAATCCTCGCTCGCACCTGGCTTAGAATAGTCATATGGCCAACGGTGAACCACTGGTAATGCACCATGCCAGTTTCCGTGAATGCGCTCAACAGGTGTTGTCCATTCAAGCGTATTTGATTTCCAAGGGTTTTGCGGAGCTGCCGGACCTCTGAAAATACTGTAGAAGAAATTGAATAAGAACAAAACTTGACCCAACGCAGCAATAATAGCAAACACAGTGATCACTTCATTTAAATCTACCATCAGTTCGAATGATCCTTTATCGAATTCACTGTAAGCTGAGTAGTCATAATAACGACGCGGCGCTCCGGCAAGTCCAACAAAGTGCATTGGGAAGAATACACCATAGGCACCAACAATAGTAATCCAGAAATGTGCATAACCCAAACGCGTGTTCATCATGCGACCGAACATTTTAGGGAACCAATGGTAAACACCACCAAACATTCCGAATACAGCAGACATACCCATTACAATGTGGAAGTGAGCAACCACAAAATAAGTGTCATGCATCATGATGTCTAGTGCGGAGTCTGCTAGGATAATACCAGTAACACCACCGGTGATGAATGTTGAAACAAGACCAATCGCAAATAACATAGCAGGTGTAAGCACCAATGAACCTTTCCAAAGAGTAGTGAGGTAGTTGAACACCTTAACAGCAGATGGAATAGCAATCAGAAGCGTTGTAAATACGAATACACTTCCTAAGAATGGGTTCATACCAGTCACAAACATGTGATGACCCCATACAATGAACGAAAGGAAACCAATAGCGAGGATAGAACCTATCATTGCCTTATAACCAAAGATTGGCTTACGTGCATTGGTTGCGATAATCTCGGAGGATAAACCAAGCGCTGGTAATAGTACGATGTAAACCTCAGGGTGACCCAAGAACCAGAATAAGTGCTGATAAAGGATTGGTGAACCACCATGATTGGTTAACATTTCACCACCAACGATGATATCTGAAAGGTAAAAAGATGTTCCCATTAAACGGTCCATGATCAAAAGCAAAGCCGCTGACAATAGAACTGGGAATGAAAGTACACCAAGGATTGCAGTTACAAAGAACGCCCAAATTGTCAAAGGCATGCGCGTCATGGTCATACCCTGTGTACGCAAGTTGATGATCGTTACGATGTAGTTCAATGAACCAAGTAATGATGAGGCAATAAAGATTGCCATTGAAAACAACCAAAGTGTCATACCTAGACCTGATCCAGATACAGCTTGAGGTAGTGCAGATAATGGTGGGTAGATCGTCCAACCAGCCATAGCAGGCCCTGACTCAACGAACAACGAAACCAACATAATGATTGAAGACAAAGCAAACAACCAGTAAGATAGCATGTTCATGAAGCCTGAAGCCATGTCACGTGCTCCGAGTTGTAGCGGAATGAGGATGTTTGAAAACGTACCTGACAAACCACCTGTCAATAAGAAGAAGACCATGATGGTACCATGGATGGTTACCAAACCAAGGTACATATCTTCCTTCAAAACACCGTTAGGAGCCCATTTTTCGCCGAGAAAGAAACTCAAGAAATCTGAACTTTCTCCTGGCCAAGCCAACTGAATACGAAATAAAATCGATAACATCATTGCTACCAGACCCATGAAAACTGCAGTCATTAAGAACTGCTTTCCGATCATTTTGTGGTCTTGTGAGAAGATGTATTTAGAGACAAAATGCTCCTCATGATGATGGTGATCCTCATGATGTCCGTGTGCGTGTGCGTCGTGTGAAGCCATTTTTTATTTTTTTATCGTTGCTAAATTAATTCATCGTTACTGCTGTAGTATCAGCTGGTGCTGGCGTTGCCGGAGCAGCTGCTACAGGGAAATATTGATCTTTGAATGTTTGCGATTTCTTGCCAGCCATCCATCTGTTGTAGGCAGGTTTGTCAAGAACCACGACAACCATTTTCATTTTGTAGTGAGCACCTCCACAAATCTTGTTACACATGAGAATGTAATTGAAAGTCGCGTCGTTTTTCTCTTCGCGCATTTCAGCTGTAGTTTTGTTTGGCGTAAATTTCATGCGTGTAGCCATTCCAGGTACAGCATTCATTTGTGCACGGAAATGCGGGAAATAAGCTGAGTGGATGACGTCTTTGGCACGCAATGCTATTTCATATTGCTGCCCTTTACAAAGGTAAAGTGTATCTTTTTGAATGATGTCATCCCAAGCAGAAGCGTCCAACTTTTTATTGTGGTTTTGCTTCATTTGGGTTAGAAAGCGATACAAACGCTCTTTTCTAGAAAGATCAGTGCGGAGCACAGCTACAGTGGAGTCACTCAAGACTGTGTCGCGGTTATTGAGGAGCTTTTGTAAGGAATGGATTCCGGTTGCACCATTTAACATATTGTTCAATGAAGAATCAATAGTGTTAGAAGTCAATAAAGCCAGCTCGTTGTTATCTAGAGTAAGTTTGTAATCGTACAAACCAAGCGTGTTGTCAGCTCCTGAATAACGTGCAGTCCAGTCAAATTGCTTGGAGAATAATTCAATTTTTACGGCCTCTGGCTTAGATTCACCTGTTAAGTGGCCCCAAGTTTGAAGACCTAGGATGATAATCACGGCAAGAACAATTGCTGGAACAACCGTCCAAAGCATCTCGAGTTTGTTGTTGTGCGGATAATAGAAAGCCGGAACACCTGGTTTTCTTACATATCTCCAAGTGAAGAAGAATAACAAAAAGTTAGTGAAAAAGAATACAGAAATAATAATGACAAAATTCAAATTCAATAACCAGTCCATTTCAACACCTTCGTCAGAAGCTGCAGAACCACGCCCAGTCCAGCCATAGGCAGACATCAGGTAAATAAAGAAGCCGAATAACAAAAACATAAAGCCAAACATCATGCGGCCATTTAGGTTGTTGTCTCGGTTTGAAATTTCGTGTTCTTGGTTCTTACGAAGCTTCGAAGAAATTTCATAAACTCGCACAAGTTGTGCGATGGCGATTGCGCCTAAAACAATGACAAGTAAAACTATCAATTTATTTTCCATGACTTATAGATAATGTCTTGTTAGATTAAATTTCGTGGTGATTAGATTCATCCAAGAATGGGTGATTTACAGGCGTAAGCGGTGCCTTGCTCAAGTTGCGTAGTATTACAAAAATGAACACACCAGCCATTAATAATGCCATTCCGATTTCTAAGGCACCAATGTTTGCATTTTGTCCCATTGCGCCGGCTGATACCATGATGTAAACATCTAGCCAGTGCCCAGCCAAAATTGTCAGACCTACTGCAGTTAATATACCCGCATTTCTTTTAGCGTCGCGAGACATTAAGATCAACATTGGAAAAGCAAAGTTGATAATGAACATACCAAAGTATAAAAACTTAAAGTGTGCAATTCTTGTTTGGAAGTAAATCACTTCTTCACCGATATTGGCATACCAAATCAGCATGAACTGTGAAAACCACATGTATGACCAAAGGAAAGAAGTAGCAAATGTCCATTTACCGAGGTCATGGATGTGTGAGTCGTTTACTTTCTCTAGGTGACCTAATTTTTTTAGATAAAGCGTAGTTAAAACCAAAACGACCATTGTTGAACACCACATACCTGCGAATGTGTACCAACCAAACAAGGTAGAGAACCAGTGCACATCAATAGACATGATCCAATCCCAAGCAGATGTTGAACTAAACACCGCAAAGAATACTAAGAATAATGCACCACGCTTGTAGTTCTTGAAGTGTAATTCTGTGCCACCTACTTTATCTTCTTCAAGTGAGCGGCGTTTGAAACCTCTCCAGAATAAGAAATAGGTTGTGAAGTAAGCAATAGTTCTGATCCAGAAAAATACTGGATTTAAGTAGGCTGCTTTGTGACGTACTACTTCATCATGAGCTTGAACTTCTGGGTCCATCCAAGAATAGATGTGAGCACCATCGGCAATTGTGATAACTAAAAGTACAACACCTAAAATGGCCATACCAACCGGTAAGAAACCAGCTACAGCTTCGATCACACGCTTAACCGCTGCATACCATCCTGTTTCAGTTGCATATTTCAATGCGAGGAAGAATAAAGCGCCAAGACCAATGGCAAAGAAGAAGAATCCGCTAATGAGGGCTGAAGCCATGAAGCGGGTAAAGAAATGATGATCTCCCGCAGCAATAGCGGCACCAATTATTGTGAGTAACAAACCAACTCCCATGAGTCCGAATGCTACATTTTTCGCTTTTTTGGTTATTTGAAATTCCATTGCTCTGTTGATTATTTCGCGTTAGTCGTGTCTGAAACAGTTGCTACTACAGCAGCGCCAGTGGCATCAAATTTTCCGTAGTTGGCATCCTGTAAGCGGTGGATATAATGAATGATAGTCCAGATTTCTTTCTTGTTCAAGATAGAACCATGTGCTCCCATCATCCCTTTGCCGTAATAAATTGAGTAAAACATTTGACCCTCTGTTGCAGCAATACCTACGTAGTTTGGCACACCCGAATAAGCGCCACTTGCAACCATTGGACCATTACCATCACCTTTTTCACCGTGACAATGCTGACACATTGCAGTGAAGAGTTCTTTACCTTTTGTAATAACCGCTTCAGCATTGCTTGCATTGATCAATAATGGATTTTTGTCAGCAACTGCTAAAGTGTATTCGTCTGCAGTTGAGTAATCCCAACCATAAAGGCCGTGTGTTTCGCGGAAAGCTACATTTGGCTTACGGAAATAAGGTAGCATGAGTTTTACCTCAGTTGAATCCGTTCCATAAAATGGAATGGTATTGCGAGGCGGTGTCATTGCAGACAACCGTCCTTTTTTAGAGTCATCGATACGGCCACGGACTTCTCCGTAGTCTACGTAAGTTTCAATACCTGGCGTGCGGTACATGTCTGGTGCATATTCTAACCCTGGGCTGTCTGCATTAGACACACAAGAGTTTAGAAGCAATGACAGTGTCAAGGCTGCTCCACTAAATGCTGTGTAAACGATCTTTTTCATGTGACCCTGTACTTATTTAATTTCTTTTTTATCGAGTTCGAGGTAACCGATCTCTTGCAACATGCTGTCGAGCTCTGCTTCAGTTACACTGTGATTTTCACTCAAACGAATTTCCATCACAAATTTGTCATCTGTGGTGCGTGGATCCGGATTTTGAGCGGGCATTCCTGGTAATGTTTTATTGCGCAACAAGTATGTAATTGCCATACCGTGTGCTGCACACATGACTGTAAACTCAAAACTAATTGGAACGAAAGCCAACATATTCTCGAGATAAGAGAAGTTTGGCTTACCACCAATATTCATCGGCCAGTCTACCACCATGAAATAACGCATCCCGATAGTAGCCAAGGTAAGACCAATTAGACCATATAAGAAAGCCATGATTCCGAGACGGGTATTTTTTACACCAATAATTGGGTCAATACCGTGAATTGGGAATGGAGAAAAAACCTCTGAGATTTTTACACCTTTTGAGACGAGCTTTTTAGCGCTGTGCTTGAGCACTTCGTCGTCATCATACATTACGTATAGAACTTTATCTGACATAGCCTTTGCTTAATGATGTTTGTGATAATCTGGTGATTCTTTGTAAGACTGACCCGAACCTTTGAGGATCGTTTTGACTTCATTGAGAGCCAATACCGGGAAGTAGCGAGCAAACAATAAGAAGAATACGAAGAATAGACCGATGGTACCTAAATAAACCGCGATATCGATATGGCTTGGGAAGTGCATACTCCATGCAGCTGGAATGTAGTCACGGTGGATAGAAGTTACGATAATTACATAACGCTCAAACCACATACCGATGTTTACTACGATTGAAATGAAGAAAGTAAACAAAAGGCTGCGACGCAAACGACGGATCCACATTAACTGCGGAGAAATTACGTTACAAGTCATCATTGACCAGTATGCCCACCAGTAAGGACCAGTTGCACGGTTGATGAAAGCATAAGATTCGTACTCAACACCAGAATACCAAGAGATAAACAACTCAGTGATATAGGCCGTACCTACGATAGATCCGGTTACCATGATCACGATGTTCATGTATTCCACGTGTTTCGTATGGATGTAGGCTTCAAGACCCATTGCTTTACGCATGATGAGCAAGAGCGTTTGTACCATGGCAAAACCTGAGAATACCGCACCTGCTACGAAGTAAGGAGGGAAAATTGTAGTGTGCCATCCAGGAATAACAGAAGTGGCAAAGTCAAAAGATACGATGGAGTGAACCGAGAATACGAGTGGCGTAGCCAAACCAGCCAAAACCAATGAAACGAGTTCAAAACGATTCCAGTGCTTCGCACGGCCAGACCAACCAAAAGAAAGAATGCTGTACATCTTTTTAGCTAATGGTTTTTTAGCGCGGTCACGGATAGTTGCGAAGTCAGGAATAAGACCAATGTACCAGAATACGAGTGATACAGAAAGGTACGTTGAAATCGCAAAAACGTCCCAGAGAAGTGGAGAGTTAAAGTTAACCCATAAAGAACCAAATTGGTTTGGAATAGGCATTACCCAATAACCAACCCATAAACGACCCATGTGAATGAGTGGGAACGTACCCGCCATGAATACGGCAAAGATGGTCATGGCCTCCGCTGAACGGTTGATCGCCATACGCCATTTTTGACGAAACAATAAGAGTACGGCTGAGATAAGTGTACCGGCGTGACCGATACCTACCCACCAAACGAAGTTGGTGATATCCCATGCCCAACCAATTGTTTTGTTCAGACCCCAAACTCCGATACCAGTACCTAATAGATACATGATGCTTCCGACTCCGTACAAACCAATAACAAGGGCGATTCCGAAGAGGATATACCACATTTTTGGCGCCTTGTCCTCAATTGGACGACATACATCTTCTGTTACGTCATGATAGGTCTTATGACCTAAGATGAGGGGCTCTCTGATTGCTGCTTCCTTTTGCATTGCAGTAGTTTAATTGAATGATTAATGATGAGCTTCTGCTACTTGTTGAATATGATCGAGCAAAGAATTTTCTTCGTTGCGAACCTTAACCTGATACCAAACATTTGGTTTGACACCTACTTCTTCTAGCGCTTGGTAAGCACGGACACCCTCTGACTTCTCGCGAATCATTGATTTGAGGTCATTCCAGTCACCAACAACGATCGCGTTTGTAGGACAAGCGTCAGAACATGCTGTAGCGAATTCGCCATCAGCGATAACTCTTGCTTCTTTCTTAGCAACCAATTTAGTCGCTTGGATACGTTGCACACAAAGTGAACATTTCTCCATGACACCACGTGTACGAACCGTAACGTCTGGATTGAGTACCATGCGTCCGAGGTCATCTTGAGCTGGGTTCACTTCAGTAAACTTCTTGTAAGAAGGATAATTGAACCAGTTAAAACGACGCACTTTGTAAGGGCAGTTGTTTGCGCAGTAACGCGTTCCGATACAACGGTTGTATGCCATTTGGTTCAAACCTTCGTTGGAGTGCGTTGTGGCAGCTACCGGACAAACTGTTTCACATGGAGCGTGATTACAATGATGACACATCAAAGGCATGTGAACCACAGAAGGGTTCAAGGCAGCGATTTCAGCGTTGTCGTAGCTAAATGTTTCTTTGTCTTTTTTGGCACCAACAGCGGCTTCTTCGTCTGAAGCAAAATAGCGGTCAATGCGCAACCAATGCATCTCACGACCACGGCGCACTTCGTCTTTACCAACAACTGGAACGTTGTTTTCAGACTGACATGCAACTAGACAAGATCCACAACCAATACAAGAAGAAAGGTCAATGGAGATACCCCAACGGTGACCAATTTTCTCTACTGGGTGCGCCGCCCAGAGGTCAAACTCAGAGACAGGTGCTTCTACGTGATTTCCGTGTTTATCGAGCTTTTGAAGTTTGTGACCTTCATTGTAAGCATCTTTTTCACGGTTCTTGAAAATAGAAAGTGTGGTTTCGCGGACAATGGAGTCACGACCCATCACGGTGTGGTGAATTTGTGTAGCAGCTATTGGGTAAGTACCTTCTACAGGGCTTACCGTAGCACTTGCTTCGTAAGAAATAGTTGCTGCGGCTGATAGCAAACCGAAAACATTGGCACCAATTGGAGTTGGTTGACCATTTTCTTGTGTAGCGTGCCCGCCGTATTCTTTAGTTTGATAAGCTGCTTTACCGATTTTTTCACCGTTTGCACCGCGACCATAACCAAGTGCGATACCGATTGTACCTGGCGCTTGACCTGGAAGTGGATAAACAGGAAGGGTAACAGACTTACCATTAACTGTAACTTTTGCTAAATTGAGACCATGCTCTTGATCGTAGGTAGTAGCGTACTTGCCTTTCATTTCGACCGGGTTCATGGTGATGTAGTTGTCCCAGGTAACCTTTGTAATTGGATCTGGAAGCTCTTGTAACCAAGGGTTGTTGGCCAAAGCACCATTTCCGATGGCTGGTTTTTGATAGAAAACTACTTCAGTGCCATTTGCTTTAGGCAAATCTTTGATTGGAGCAGCAGTATATGTAAACGCTGCTGGCGCAACTGGCTTTTCAATACAGCTGTTGTGTGTAAGATAAGCGAAGTCTCCGGCAGGAGAAAGCGCAGCAAATGTAGCTTTGATGTAATCGTAAGCAACTGCTGAGTCTTGTCCTCCACGACTTGCAGCGCCATTCCAAACCAATAAAGATTCGAGGGCACTTGCAGTATTGTGTAATGGGCGAATTGTCGGCTGACCAACTGCATACTCACCAGCTTTAGCTTCGTGATCAGTCCAATTTTCTAATTGGTGGTGGTCAGGGCAGATATAAGTACATAGACTCGCTGTTTCATCTGCATAAGAAGAAATAGCTACAGAAGTTTTGATTGATTTGAGGCCTTTCGCGAATTCAGCACCATTTGGCAAGCTGTAAACAGGATTGACGCCCATCATAATTAGTACCTCAGGACCTTTGCCTGCTGCAACATCTGCTGCCAATTTGAGTGCTTTTGCGTCTTCAGATTGGTGTAAGTTGATGGAATTTGCAAGATCAATGGTAGTACCGTAAGTACCGAGGATGTTGTTCAATTGGTTGGCCAATTGTTGAACACCAATATGGTTAGAACCAGCAACAACTACAGATTCTTTTTTAGATTTTTTAAGAGCCGCAACCGCTTTGTCTGCTGCTGCTTTCCACGAACCTGCTGCGGCAGACTTCCCTTGAAGAGCAGCAATGATGTAAGAAAGAACAGCTGCTTCTTCAGATGGCTTGATCATGCCACGCACATCAGCGTTTGATCCTGTTACTGAAAGAACTGATTCAAATTGAAAATGCTTAGACATCCAATCGCCTTCTGGATTGCGACGAGTACCGTATTGAACTGCAAATTCTGTCGGCAACAACCAAGTACTAAGGAAGTCAGCACCAACTGATACAATAGTTTTTGCTTTCGAAAAGTCATAACTTGGAATGATGCGAGCGCCAAAATTTGACAAGTTTGCTTCACGCATACCTGCATAAGAAACTGCATCGTATTGAATGTGCTCGAATTTAGAACCTCCCTCACCGTTTAACTTCACTGACATTTCAGCAATTGCACGTTTGATAGAAGGAGAAATGACTGTGTTAGAAAGTAAGGTTACTTTTTTAGCACCAGAAATTGCTTTTGAAATAGCAGCATCGACAGTAGCCCAAGAAGACTTGTTTCCGTTGGCTTGTGGATCTGCTAAACGCTCTGAGTCATAGAGACCAAGAACTGAAGCTATGATTTGTGGGTTGGTACCACCTTTAGTGAAACCGAAATCTTTGTTTCCTTTAATGAAAATTGGACGCCCCTCACGCGTTTTAACCATGATGCTAGCGTAAGATGCACCATCATAGTAAGTACTTGCGTACCAAGTTGGCATGCCTGGCGTTACGTTTTCTGGCTTTACAGCGTAAGGCACCACTTTTGTAACTGGCGCTTCACAAGCTGCCAATGTTGCTGCTGCAACAGAGAATCCTAAGAACTTCAAGAAGTCACGACGCGCTGTAGAAGATTCAGCTAAATTTTCATCAGCAAGGAAGTCTTCAACAGATTGTTGGTTTGGAAATTCTTGTTCTTTGTGCTTGATAAACTCAGGCGTTTGATTGAGTTCGTCAATACCTTTCCAATATTTTTTAGTCATTTCCATAGTCTTAATTCGACAAGAACGTTAAATACTTTAATTAATAGTGACACTTAGCACACTCCCAACCTCCGAGTTCGTTGACGGTAACTTTACCATCGTCATTGAGGTATTGAGCATAAAGCTTAGGATCTTTTTTGAGACGACGGTGAATTTCGTCGTAGTAAGCGTTTTTACCATTTCCAATGGCCACATCTTTTTTACCGTGACACTCAATACACCATCCCATTGTAAGGGTTTTGCGTGTCAGTTGGATATTGCCTTCAATTTTGTTGAGGTCTTCAACTGGCTGAACCTTTACAGTTTCAGTCATTTGAGTCATGTCGCCGTGACATTGTTTACAATCAAGGCCTCCTACAACAACGTGTTGTGAGTGATTGAAGTAAACGTGCTCAGGAAGCACATGTACTTTGTTCCAAACAATTGGCTTGGTTTTGCCTGTATATTTCATACCTGCTTTGTCCCAACCAGCAGCAGCGTAGATTTTTTTGATTTCGCCCGCAAACGGCTTTCCTTCCCCATCAATTTGTTTGTGACAATTCATACAAACGTTAACTGAAGGAATAGATGCAGATTTTGATTTCGTCACTGTATTATGGCAATATTTACAATCAATACCGTTGATACCAGCGTGTGCTGCGTGTGGGAAAGCAATTGGCTGAGAAGGTTGGTAACCTTCCATAATGTTGATTGAATAAAGTGATTGGAAAAGTGCCACGACGATTGAAATAACTACAACCAATGAAACCAAACCAACTTGTAAACGGTATTTCCAAGCTAAAGCACGAAGCTCTTCGCCGTAAGTCATTTTTTCTGCCTCTTCTTCGTTATCTGAGGTAGCAATTTTAAGTTGGCGACGCACACCACCTACTGCCATAATAATTACCACGAAAATGACTCCCATGATAATCCAAATCCAAGAGTTGTTTTCTTCTTCGAGTGGCTCAGCAGTTGTTGCGGCTGCATCTGTACCAGCAGCGCCTCCGGCTGTTGCACCAGCTGTAGCAGGATCTGGTTGTGCATCTACCCAATCCATGATGGCATCGATGTCTTCTTTCTTTAAGTCAGGGAAAGCAGACATGGCCGTAGGAGACCACTTGGACACTTCAGCTGCATAAGGATCGTTGGCGGCAGCTGTTTGCCAGTTGTTTACCCATTGATAAATGCTACCTTCTTTGGCACCACCAGCTGCCCATTTGGCACGAACACCGGCAAGTTTAGGTCCAGTAGAATTTTTGTGGGTCATGTGACAAGTGGCACATTTTGCCTTGAAAAGGCCTTCACCTTGGGCAGAAACCAAGTTTGAGAACGCTACAAAACTGAGCGTTAGCGCAGCAAAAGCTAATGATTTGAATCGCTTAAGCATCTGAATGTTAGATATTTCCATGTAAAAAATTACTAATTCACTCTTAAAAAAGGTGCGGACAAACCGCATTTTATCGGGAGCAAAATTAAGGCAATCAAGGTATTTTGTGACATTTTCATGACAAAAAATACAGGTCTTTTGTTAATTTAAAATGAATCTAAATAAGCTTTTTGTAAAGCCAAGATTTCTTGCTTATTTTGCCTTATGAAAAAATGGCTTCTCGTTTCCTTGTTTTTAGTTGGTGCTCAACAACTTCGGGCACAAATTCAAATTATTGTTGACCCACGTGTCGATGAAAAAGCAGCAGCAAAGAGTAGCAAACAGATGCCAGGATACCGCGTTCAGCTCTGTTTTGATTCGGATAAAAACCTCATTGATCAAACACGTGCCACTTTTGTGCAAGAATTTCCGAAGATTGATACCTATGTGCGCTTTGAGGCGCCCAACTTCAACTTGATGGTTGGCGATTTTCGGACACAAGCCGAAGCCGAGGCACTTGTCAATAGAATCAGAGGAAAGTATCCGCTAACGATAGTCCACAAAGAGCAGATCAATCTACCTAGAGTAGATTAAAATTGTTTCCAGCCTTGGGCCCTCAGCGTAATTGCTGACCCCGATTTATCGATATAATAAGTTCCGTCAGCGGCATTTGTGATGTGGCCGATAATTGTGAAGTTCGGATTCGATTCTATGACTTCGTAATCCTTTTGCTTGATTGTAAAGAGCAATTCGTAATCTTCGCCCCCATTTAGCGCACACATGCTTGGATCTAGATTAAAGTCAATTGCCACCATAGAAGTTTTGGCATCGATAGGTAACTTTTCATCATAAACATGACAACCTACCTTACTCGCCTTGCACAAATGCAAAACTTCACTAGCCAACCCATCTGAAATATCAATCATGGAGCTTGGCTTCACGTTGAGTTCTTTAAGGTATTTAACAACGTCGAGTCTGGCTTGTGGCTTCAATTGACGCTGTAAAATATAATCATGCCCATCTAAATCAGGTTGGATGTTTGGATTGGCTTTGAATACTTCTTTCTCTCTCTCAAGGACTTGCAAGCCCATGTAGGCGCCACCTAAGTCGCCAGATACTACCAACAAATCAAATTCTTCAGCACCTGATCGGTAACAGAGCTCATCTTTATGGGCGGTTCCTATGGCAGTAACTGATAAAAACAAACCACTTTGTGAAGATGTAGTGTCTCCTCCGATTAAATCTACATTATAATCAGCGCATGCAGCATGTATGCCTGCATATAATTCTTTGAGCGCTTCAACAGAAAATCGGTTCGAGACAGCAAGCCCAACAGTGACCTGCTTTGGTATGGCATTCATGGCACAGATATCAGAAACATTTACCGCCACAGCTTTGTACCCTAAATGTTTTAAGGGCATATAAGTAAGGTCGAAATGAACACCTTCTACCAGTAGATCTGTACTCACAACTTGTCGCAAGTCATTACCTATATCTATGACGGCAGCGTCATCACCAACGCCAAGTAGGGTTTCGGGGTTTACATTGCTAAAATCTTTGGTGAGCTCATCAATGAGGCCAAATTCTCCGAGGCTTTCTAGTTCTGTGCGTTGATCTGTCATGTGCAAACTTTGGGCAAAATTGGTTAAATTTACGTTCAGTTCAACCAATTTCCTTGATTTAGTAGTGAATATTGCCCGACCTTACTTTTGGATTTTTAGCTTCACTTTGTTAACGCTATCACTCAACGCACACCCTTTATTTGACAGCGTAGCCAAGTATCAATTTACAGATGCGAGTAAAGCACTCATCTACCTAAAGCGTATTGAAAAAATCAAAGGGAACCTTGCAGATAGTCTGAAAGGTAAATACAACAACGATCTCGGGATATACTTTGCTATCCAGGGTAAACACAAACAAGCACTCCAACAATTCAGAACTTCCCTGCAATACGCAGAAGACTGGAGTGTCAGACGCGCAGGTGCCTACGCCAACATTGCCAATGTCTACAAAGCCATGGGCAATTATAACTATGCCAATAAAGTACTACTTCGAGCTTGGCGTATTTATCAAGAACTCGGCGAAGAAGAATTGCAGTATAGTGTCCTTGGAGAAATGGCCGCCAATGACTACTATGCGCTCAATTGGAACCGCTCTATGCGTCGTACCTTGACGGTCATCAGGAAAATGGAAGATTCCGAAAACCAAAAATTTTTACATGTCCAAAAACAGCGCTTGGCCAACCTCTATTTCTCATTAGGGTGGCAAAAGAAAGCCATTCCACTCTACAGAAAATGTGAAACGTACTATAAAAAATTCCCAGATCAACAAATGAACCTGGCTTATGTATGCATCAATCTAGGAGATGCCTACATCGAGATTAAAAAACCGCTTCTCGCCATTCCCCGGTATCAACAAGCGATATCCCTTTTAGAACATACAGACCGTCACAACTTTTTATTGGCCAAAGCTAAATTGACTGAGGCCTACCTCCTCACCAAATCAAAAATCGCCAAGAACTTTGGCTTCCAAACTATCGCGCTGCAAGCAAAAGAAAAATCTCCTACCGTTTTCGAAACATCCGCCTTTCTACTTAGTAACCTCGATGATAATCTGGCACTTCGATACCTACTTCAAAAACTAACTATTCTAGAAAAAACGATAGATAAATCCCAACTGCATCCTACCGCAGCCTTAGAACTCGAGCGCGGTTATATCAGGGCTTTCCACCTATTGAATGACTACAAAAACGAAAATATCCATTGGCGCCAATCAGTCAAACTACGCGACATCATCAATCAAGAAAAATTACTAAGCAATACAGAAAAAGCAATCACACAAGAGAAAATAAAAACACAGCGGCTCAAAGCTAAAGACCTAGAACTCAAACTACAAATTGCTAACATTGAGCGCTGGCTAGGTATTGTAATTGCCATGTTTGCAAGCAGCTTGGCGGGTTTAATATATGCCATTTCAAGAAAAAAGAGAAAAGTTCAAAACATCCAACTCGATAACCTTCGAGAAGAAAACGAAGAACACAAACAACTGCTCGAAGCAGAAAAACGCAATGTAGAACTAGAGCAAGAAATTGCATCCATGAAAGAACGCGAGCTCACTGCACTCAGCTTACAATTCTATGAACTACAGGAATCGATCATCGAAGACCTCAAACAACTCGAAAAACTAGAGCACACTCCCGAGATCAATCGCCTTCGCAAAAAATGGTCGCGCCAAATCAAAGACAAAAACTACTGGCAAGAATTCGAACTCAAGTTCACGGCCCTCCACCCCGACTTCCTCCAAAAGCTCCAAAACGCACACCCTACCCTCACCAAAAAAGAAGCCGACTTCTGCGCCCTCGTTCGCCTTAATCTTTCCAACAAAGAGATCGCATCCTTGATCCAAATCTCCTACGAAAGCGTCATCAGCAAGAAGTACAAATTACGCAAAAAACTCGGCTACAAAACTGAAAACGAATTCTTTGCGTTCTTGAATGGCTTGATGTAATCGTTAATTACTGCGCAGAAGAACCCCATAAAAAAAGCCCCCACAATGTGGGGGCTTTTTTTGTTGGCCCACTAGGGCTCGAACCTAGACTCTTCTGAACCAAAATCAGACGTGTTGCCAGTTACACCATGGGCCAATAAACTTCGTTTTGTTTAACGAGTGTGCAAATTTAAGAAGTTTTTTTATTTCCGCAAAAAGAGTTGGATTAAATTGTTCATTTTTTCTTCACGCGTTTTTCATCCGATTATTCTTAAATTCGCAATACTTAAACACTTCAAACTGAGCTCATGACTTACTCAAAATGGAACAATTACCTTGGCTGGTTTATTTTTGCAATTGCCTCGGCGGTTTACCTCATGACTATCGAACCAACAGCAAGTCTCTGGGACTGTGGTGAATACATCACTGCTGCCTACAAACTAGAGGTTGGTCACCCACCAGGTGCGCCGCTATTTATGGTGCTCGGGCGTTTGTTTTCATTTTTTGCTGCTCCTGAAAATGTAGCGGTTTATATCAACGCACTTTCTGCTATTTCGAGCTCATTGACCATCCTTTTTATGTTTTGGTCACTCACCCTACTCATTAAAAAAATAGTACTCAAACAAGGAGAAACCCTCACAGGTGGCAACCAATTTGCTATTTTTTCTGCTGCAAGCATTGGTGCTTTGGCTTATACCTTCTCTGATTCTTTCTGGTTTTCAGCCGTGGAAGGAGAGGTTTATGCGATGGCATCCCTCTTTACAGCCGTTATCTTTTGGGCTATCTTAAAGTGGGACGAAGAAATGGAAGAAGCACAGCAAGGTGGGCGCCTCACAGAGTTGCGTCCGAACCGTTGGTTGCTATTGATCTTTTTCTTACTAGGACTTGCTATTGGTGTCCACTTACTTGGTATTCTCGTGGTGCCAGCGATTGGCTACATGCTATATTTTAGAACCCAAGAAGAGGTCTCTATCAAAGGATTACTCATTACAGGTGTGCTTTCGATTGTAACACTAGGCTTTATTCAAGAAGGCGTCATTCCGGGTAGTATTGCAATGGCTTCAAATTTTGAGGTCGCGTTTGTAAATAGCCTTGGTTTGCCTTTTTATAGCGGTACTATTTTCTTCTTTGTATTATTGATTGCAGCCTGCCTTTATGTGGTTCGCTATGCTTACAAAACAAGCAAAACGGTGCTTTATAATGCAGCGATGGGCCTTGTGATGTTATTGATTGGCTATGGCTCTTTTGCAGTTATTGTTATCCGTTCTAACGCCAATACACCACTAGACGAAAACGACCCTGAAAACTTAGTTACGCTTCACTCCTATCTCAAGCGTGAGCAATATGGTTCAGCACCAATCTTATTCGGGCCGCACTGGAATTCATTCCGCAACGGTGAAGAAATGACCGAAGAAGGTCCAAAAATCTTAGACCGTTCGGCTTGGAAGGATCTTTCTGCCTATTACATCCGCAGATTTGTGGTCATTGAAAATGATGTTGAGGTCAAAGCATTTACAAAAGAAGCAGATGCTGAGGCCTGGATCAGAGCCAACAAAGGTGCATACAGCATTGAAGAGAAGTATTACGAAAGTAATGCGAGTATCCGCACAGGAGCGGTGCCAACCTATTCCCAGACTACTTTCTTCCCGCGTATGTACAACGGTGAAGGCGCTTCAGCTGGCCTGCACAAGCAGTTGTATGCAAAATGGTCAGGTTATAACGAAAATGATGGTGCCAGTACAGAAATTGGCCGCGATGGCAAGCGCCTTCCCACTTTTGGCGAAAACCTCACTTACTTCTTGCGCTATCAGGTAAACTGGATGTACATCCGTTACTTCATGTGGAACTTTGCTGGGCGCCAAAACGACATCCAAGGTCATGGAGACAACATGCACGGCAACTGGATCTCCGGTATTTCATTTTTAGACGAAGCCCGCCTCGGAAGCCAAGAACACGCACCTTATTACACCACTGAAAATACAGCACACAATAAGTTTTTCTTCTTGCCGCTCATTTTGGCCATCATTGGTTTGGTGTTCCATTACCGACGCATGCCAAAAGATGCCTTTATCGTAACCTTAGCCTTCCTGTTTACAGGTTTGGCAATTGTAGTTTATTTGAACCAAAAACCATACGAACCACGCGAACGTGACTACGCTTACTCTGGCTCGTTCTACTTCTTTACGCTTTGGATTGGCATTGGTGTATATGCCGTTTTTGACATGCTGAAAAAGTTTGTTCCGACCGCGCAAACACGCGCCGCTTTTGCAGCCGCACTAGGTCTTGTTGTTCCAGTCATTATGGGAGCACAAGGTTGGGATGACCACGACCGCAGTGGCAAAACAACTGCCCGTGATTTAGCGCACAATTACTTAGCTTCTTGTGGTAAAAACGGGATTCTCTTCACAAACGGTGACAACGATACTTTCCCGCTATGGTATTTACAAGAAGTGGAAGGCGAACGCACAGATGTCCGTGTGTGTAACCTCTCCTTGATGGGTACAGACTGGTATACCAACCAAATGAAACTCAAGACCTATGAGTCCGATCCGCTACCAATCAAATTCCGCGAAGACCAAATTTTGATGTATGCCGGAAATACAGATCAGGTTTACTTCATGCCTCTGTTGCAATTGTTCTCTCAGAATCCTTCGGAGGAGGTCATTAGAAAAGTACTCAACTTGCGTTTGGAGCACAACCCAGCCGAGGCACGCCAAGCTGCCGGATACTTTGACCAACAAGCACTTGGTATTTTTGCGGATGTAGTGGCTAAAAGCCCAGAAATGGAAACACTCAAAATGCAAATTGCCAAAACTGACTCTACGGATATGGTTAAGGCAACTATAGAGAAATATCAAAATGTATTCAAACTATTTGAAGGAGCTCGCAACGGACAAGTTGAGTTTAAAAATAACTCTGGGCAAAGTCTTCAAGATCTCCTCAATCAGTTCGAGCGCATATGGGCAACAGTAGACTTCACTGACGCAATGGCCTTTGTTCGCGACGACGCCAACATGATCATTGACGAACAAAACAAGTTCAGTTTCTTCCCTTCAACGCGTTTTGCGCTCAAAGTAGACCGCAAAAATGCCATTACTTCAGGTGTGCTAGACCCGAAAGTAAAAGCAAGCAATATTAGTAATGAAATCGAGTTTGAATTTGACCCTGAACGCGATCAAGTGCTCACCAGAGAGGAAGTCATGATGATGGATGTTGTGGCCAACAATAACTGGGAACGCGGTATCTACTTCTCTAGTAATCGTGGTTCTTCATTTGCAATTGCCTTACTAAGCGCTGGTTTCATCAAGCAAGTCGGTATGGCATATGCCCTTACTCCTGTGAAACAAGAACCGGCACTCATGGATGTCAACGCCATGGAGAAAAACATGCTCAATACTTACATCTATGGTAACATGACTGCAGGCATTTTGACCGATTACTATGCACGCAGACACACCATACAGTACCGCGCCAACTTCCTACTACTCGCCGAACAACTCTATGCATTAGGTCGCAAAAAAGAAGCTACCAAAGTATTAGACCGCGCTATGGAACTCATGCCTGAGGAAAGCGTCATGGACTACGGCGATATCAATCCGGTTGATATTTTCAATTCTTTGAATTTCAACAAAGAACACAATCAAATCATGTATCAAGGCCAAACCATCAGACCGATGAACGCAGGCATTTTACATGAGTATGTACAGCTCTATTATTTGCTTGGTAATACTAAAAAAGCTGAGGCACTTGGTATGAAGTTGCTCGAAAACTACAACAGCATCATTGCTTACTTCGAGCATTCGCCAATAGAAAATGCCGCCGATACCGACAACGCGGAAGACTTAATTGCCGTGGCAGATGCCTTATTGAAAATGCGTACCACTGTCTTGAATAAAAATGGAAAACTGCCAAGATCAGCGTTTACTATAGAACTAGAAAAAACAGTACAACGCGTTTATAAAAAGGTTCTTCCTCGTATTTACACCGGCCTCGACCAACTCGCTGCTGAAAATGGGGAGATGTCAGACGCTTATGGAAATGCAGGTCCTTACGGCAGTATGCTCGGTAACTTGCAAAGCTATATGGGTGCTTTAGCTGAACACCATGGCCTGATCAAAGCCCCAGTTGCCGCGACCCCACCAGCTTTACCATCTGAACAAAATCTCGATGTCAATGCCCTGACTCCAGGAGCTGGCACAGGTTCTGGTATGAATATGCAGCGCTAAACAAATGCGTTACTTTTTCCAACACCTGATTCATGAGTTTCAGCTTCCGCTGAAAAATCCGGTGTTGGTTTTTTCCATATTGCTATTTATTATTTTGCTCTCACCAATTGTGCTGCGCAAAATAAAAATTCCAGGCATCATCGGACTTATTTTATCTGGTGTACTGATTGGGCCCCACGGGCTGGGCTTGATTGGAACCAGAGCAATGGAAGCTGAAGGAAGTATCAAATTGTTTTCTACCATTGGCTTATTGTACATCATGTTCATGGCTGGCCTAGAACTTGATCTACGACAATTCAAGCGTTATTTTCAGAAAAGTTTAGGTTTTGGGATCTTTACGTTTATCATTCCACTCACCCTAGGTTACCCGCTTTGTACAGAAGTCCTGCAACTAGAACCAATGGCAGCGCTCTTAACTGCAAGTATGTTCTCAACGCATACCTTAGTAGCCTATCCTATTATTAGTAAGTATGGTCTAACCAAACACCGCGCTGTTGCTATAACAGTAGGCGGAACTATTCTAACAGACACCGCTGTTTTGATCATACTGGCTATCATTTCAAGTGCCAATAAAGGCGAACTTGATTTTGGTTTCTGGTTCAGGTTATTGACCTCCCTTACCACTTTCTCCTTGATCATGTTTTTTGTCATCCCGCGTGTTGCCAGATGGTTCTTTAGCAAACTAGATAGCGAAAAAACTTCTCAATATATTTTCGTATTATCAGTGGTTTTCTTTGCCGCATTCTTAGCAGAAGTAGCAGGAGTGGAGCATATCATTGGTGCGTTTGTCGCTGGTTTGGTTTTAAACAAACTGATCCCACACAATTCAACTTTAATGAATCGCATCGATTTTATCGGCAATTCATTGTTCATCCCTTTCTTTCTCATTTTTGTGGGGATGGTGGTAGATTACCGCGCATTTTTCCAAGGTACTTGGCCTTTGATAATAGCAGGGGTATTGACCACATTTGCGATTTTTTCAAAATGGTTGGCGGCCTATGCTACCCAACTCGTTTTCAAACTTTCAAGTATTGAAAGACAACTAGTTTTTGGATTAAGCACCGCACATGCCGCAGCCACACTAGCCATTATTATGGTTGGTTATGATGATGGCAAGGGCATTTTAAGTATCAATATTGTCAACGGAACCGTACTCCTTATATTATTCACTTGTATGACCTCCTCGTTTGTAACTGAAAATACCGGGAAACGGTTATTATTGACTTTATCAGAAAATAGCGAGCTCGAAGACAACGAAATGCGCCTGCGCAATAAACACCTGATGGTTTATATGAATGAACTCAAAGGAAATGAGCGCTTACTTGATTTTGCACTCCTGATTACAGATCCACAAGTGATCAATCCTATTTCTGTAGTCAGTGTTTATCCGGATAATGACAATGCCGAACGCATGATTCGTAAGTCAAGAAAATCACTAGAAGATATTGTCAAACATTACTCCGGTCAGGAAGCTAAATTGAACACCATTGCAACCATTGATCATAATTTATCTTCTGGAATAGCACGTGTTTCAAAAGAGTTAGTTGCTGATATAGTTCTTGTCAACGACTCCTCTCATATCAATATTATTAAACGACTTGTAGGAGATGACCGTGACCATCTCTTGACTACTTGTGAAAAAACAGTTTTTTTTAGCTCATTAAGCAAGCCAAGTGTTTCTTATGAACGCATTGTGCTAGTTGCGCCTTTGTTAGCCGAATTAGAACCAACTTTTTTACTTTGGTCTGAACGCATCATCAGATTAGGTAAAGAACTCAATATTCCCATCATACATTACGGAAGCTCAGCTACATTTGAACGTCTCGAAAAAGTTGCCTCGGCCAATAAAATGGAAGCTGAAATACAACTTCATGAACTCAATGCCATTGACGAATTTTATCCAAGCTATCAAAAACGCAATACTGATTTTGTAGTCGTCGTAGCTTGTAGGCCTGCTACCGTATCTTTTGACCCTCAAATTGACACACTCATTCAAGGAATAGAAGTTGCCTTCGAACGACAAGATTATCTGTTGCTCTATCCGGGTACCAACGCCACAGATCCAACCTTTTCTAACTACGACGATATCAATACGGCTCCATTGGCAGTTGGGGTTGAAACTATTCAGAAAATTGGTCGAGAAGTGGGTAGTATTTTCAAGAAAAATAAGAGGTAGCGTTTATGCTTCAAAAACCAAGACCCACCTTCTGGCTTTATTTTTTAGGGGCATATGTAGTATTACAATTTGCTTGGTGGGGCTATCACTTGATACAGCTTAGTGCATATATTCCGCAAGAAGATGCCAAATTGGCCAAGCGCATTGGCATGGTGATCGGCGAAGGTGCAGTCTTTTTGATCATATTAATTTTTGGGATCTATCGCATTCGCAAATCCATCTCTCGGGAATTTGAGTTGCAAAAACGACAAAACAACTTTCTATTAACGGTCACACACGAACTTAAAACTCCTTTAGCTGCGCTTAAACTTTACTTACAAACCCTGCAAAAGCACAACCTTTCTGAACAAAAGAAAGAGCAAATCATAGATGGGGCCTTGACTGAAAACGAACGCTTGGTGCAATTGATTGAAAACATCCTCAATACCTCCAGAGCCGAAAACAAGGCCTTTGAATTACGCAAAGAGCGCATCAATCTCCTTGAATTTCTCCAGCAATTGACTGATCGCTATCAAAAACGATACAAAGACCTCCTCTTTGTTGCTGCCTTACCTCAAACATTAGAACTGAATGCTGACCCAAATATGCTCGAGACCATTTTTATTAACCTCATTGAAAATGCAGTAAAATATGGCGGAGCAAATCAACAGATTGAGATCAAAGCAGTTGCACTCGATAAATTTGTGACAATAACCATCAGTGACGAAGGGCCTGGAATTGCTGCAAGCGAACGGCTTCATATTTTTGAAAAATTCTACCGCATTGGAAATGAGGATACACGCAAAGCCGCAGGAAGTGGTCTGGGCTTGTATTTAGTAGCCGAATTGGTGCGTCTACACAACGGACAGGTACGTTGCCAAGAAAATCAACCTAAGGGATGTGTTTTTGAGGTAATTTTGCCATATGAATAAAAAACTCGGACTCATCATTCTCGATGGCTGGGGCTTAGGTGACCACAGCCCTTCAGACGCCATATTCCAAGCTCAGACGCCATACATGGATAGCTTAATGGCTTCATATCCACATGCGACTTTACTTACCTCCGGTGAAGATGTTGGCTTGCCAGACGGACAAATGGGAAATTCGGAAGTTGGCCATTTGAATATTGGTGCCGGGCGCATCGTCTATCAAGAACTCACCCGTATCAATAAAAGCATCCGAGATGGCGAATTTCAGCAAAATCAAACAATTCTTGAGGCATTTCAATATGCCAAAAACAGCGATAAAAAAGTTCATTTAATTGGCCTGGTTTCAGAAGGTGGTGTACATAGTAGCCAAGCACACCTGCATTGTTTATGCGATATGGCACAAGATTTTGGACTTGACAATTATTTTATTCATGCCATTACCGATGGACGAGACTGCGACCCCAAAAGCGGACTGGAATTTCTAGAAAAATTAGAAAATCATCTAATAGACAAAAAAGGTAAAATCGCCACACTTATTGGCAGGTACTACGCCATGGACCGCGACAAACGCTGGGAGCGCGTGGCTAAAGCTTATCATTTGATGGTAAACGGGCAAGGAGAAATGGCACAAAGTGCAAGTGCCGCATTAAGGGCATCTTACGAGGGCAACGTTACCGATGAATTCATCTTGCCGCAACTCATTGATCCAAACGGCACTATTGAAAATGGCGATGCTGTCATCTTTTTCAATTTTAGAACTGATCGTCCGCGAGAATTAAGTGTCGCCCTCACCCAAGATTCTTTCCACGAACACAATATGCATCCGCTTGACTTGCATTTTTGTACCATGACCAACTACGATGCAAGCTTTAAAAATGTCCGCGTCATCTTTGACAAAGACAACCTTGAAATGACCCTCGGCGAGGTACTTTCTAAAGCCGGGAAAACACAGGTTAGAATTGCAGAAACTGAAAAATACCCGCATGTTACCTTCTTTTTTAGTGGTGGCCGTGAAGCAAACTTTGTTGGCGAGGATCGCCTTTTAATTGCTTCTCCAAAAGTTGCGACTTATGACCTACAGCCTGAGATGAGCGCCGTTGAAGTCGGAGAAGCCATCACACAACACATGCAGCAAAATCAACCTGATTTTATATGTCTCAATTTTGCCAATCCAGATATGGTGGGCCACACAGGCGTATTTTCTGCTATTGTTAAAGCGGTTGAAACGGTTGATCAACAATTGCAAAAAGTAGTGGAATGTGGCAAGCAATTAGGCTACGAATTTTTAGTCATTGCAGATCACGGCAATGCAGACTACGCTATTAACCCAGACGGCAGCCCGAATACGGCACATAGCTTGAATCCGGTTCCTGTTGTTTTGGTTACTGAAGATCCTTCCATTCAAATTTCAGACGGGATTTTAGCTGATGTTGCACCAACTATCCTGGAGCGCATGGGCCTTCAAAGACCTACTGAAATGACCGGAAAAAGTTTGATCGTTTTGAATAACTAATATTTGAATATGAGCTAATTCTGAAAAGAACTAGTGTTATGCTGCGCTATGATTACTCTAAAACAATCCCTTTAGCTTTTAGCTGAGGAATCTCAACAAACTTCTTTGGATCAATTGTATTTGCTTCAAATACAAAGCGTTTATCGTACATCACTTCGTCGGCCCAAAAGCTTATCCAGAACTCATTGTTGAGTACAAATAAATCAGGCATGATGGGCTCAATTCTGGCCGCTTCGTTAGGTAGCATTACTTCAATCCCTTTGCGTAGCGTTGATGTCTTGATTTCATGACCTGTTTTCGGGTCAACGCCATATCCCGTAGAAGCCACTATGATGCCTTCAATGATATCTTCTCGGTTGCTCAACATATAGACCACATACTCGGGTTCTCCGCCTTCGATTGGTAATTCTACGAGTGCTAACGATATGCCTTCAACCTTCGGGCCTAATAATTCTTCTCTCATTGTGTTTGAATACTAAAATTGAATACAGAGGTCATCTCGTTTAACAAGACTTGTTGTACTTCTGCAATTGTAACAACGCGCCCCATTTCTTGAGCCATCGAAGTTACGGCTTTGTCTTGAATACCACAGGGTACAATATGACCAAAATAACCAAGATCTGGTGCTACATTTAGGGCTATTCCATGCATGGTAATCCATCTAGAGCATTTAACCCCCATTGCGCATATTTTTCGGGCGCGCGGGGTGTCCGCATCAATCCATACACCCGTTAGTCCATCAAATCGCGTTGCATTAATTTGAAAATGTGCCAGCGTTCTGATAACAGCTTCCTCTAAGAAGCGCATGTATTTATGGATATCCGTAAAGAATTGCTCTAAGTCTAGAATCGGATACATCACCAACTGCCCTGGGCCATGGTAAGTGATGTCTCCTCCCCGATTAATTTTATAAAACTGTGCATCTACTGCTTGCAAATGGGCTTCGTCTAGTAATAAATGCTCAGCTACTCCACTCTTGCCTAAAGTATAGACATGAGGATGCTCGCAAAACAATAAATGCTGCTCTGGTACTATCTCTGTTTCGTTTTTACGATTCGAGATTTTGCAATCAACAGCAGCCTTTAGCAATTCCTCTTGAAGATCCCAAGCTTGTTTGTAATCAATGAGCCCTAAATCACGAACCCTTACAATAGGAAGTTGTTGCATTATCTCAGTACATTAACATG
>DLPC01000016.1 GCA_002478565.1 Flavobacteriales bacterium UBA7468
TGAGGCTTTTTTTTTGCTTATTTTTACGCTATGGGAATTGTTCAAAAAGACGCTATCAAAACATCCATGCTTTCCTTTATTGGTTTAGTGCTGGGCTATTTGAACAAGGGCATATTATTTATTTTACTTTTTAGTACAGCACAGGTTGGTGTCATCAATCTTTTATTAAATGTAGGATTGCTTTTTGCTCAATTTGCAAATCTCGGAACTACTTATTCTACTTGGCGTTTCTTCCCATTTTTTCGCAATCGAGAAAAACAACACTACGGATTCTTATTAGCCAATAGTTTGCTAGTTGCAATGGGAATATTGCTATTTGGCGCTTTGTTATACGGTTTACAAGATATAGTACTTGATACATATCGAGAAAAGTCAGCTTTGTTTACGACTTATTTTTATCTCATTCTCCCATTGGGTGTAGCTTTAGTTTATTTTCAACTTTTTGAAAATTACTTGAGAGGTATGCAGCAAAACATTCTTCCTGTTTTCTTGCAAGAGGTTGTTCTTCGTTTTTGTACGACCATTTTACTATTGTTGTATTGGTTCAAGTTGTTGTATTTTGATGAATTTATGTGGTCGTACATTTTATTGCATTTTATTCCAACTTTTTATCTTTTCATTTTTTTGTTCAGGAAAAGGGAATTGACGCTCCGTATTTCTCACATTCAAATTCCAAAGAAGTTTCGTGGAATTATGTTGTCTTATACAGGTTTTTCATACGTGAATGCGCTTGCTACGTTGTTGGTAATTTCAATGGATGCACTTATGATTGCGAAATTTAGAGGATTATCAGAAACCGGTATTTATACGACAATGTTGTTTTTAATTTCGGCAGTAATTTTTCCTTATCGGGCCATTTTACGTGTTGCTACGCCGCTTGTAGCTTTGCAATGGAAGGAAAGAAATAAGTCTGGAATGCAAGATCTTTATCAAAAAAGTTCGTCGATTGGTTTGTTACTTTCTTTAATTGGTTTCTTGGCGATTTGGGTTGTCATCGACGAAATATTTGTATTTATACCCGCTTATGCTACTGGTAAATGGGTGTTTTTCTTTCTAATGATGGGAAGGATTGTAGATATGTATTTCGGACTCAATGCCGTTATTTTCTCGACTTCTAAGAAATATCGTATCGATCTTTTTTTCACTTTATTTTTAATTTTAGGAGTTTATCTTGTCAATCTTTGGTTGATTCCTATTTTTGGAATGGTAGGTGCGGCTATTTCGACCAGTGCAGCTTACTTGTTATATAACATTTTTAGGGGGTATTATATATATAGCGCATATGGTTTAAATCCATATACTAAAAGGCAGTTATACTTGATTGCCAATGCTTTATCGGTATTTCTTTTCTTTACATTATTCAATACTTGGTTCACTAATAATTTTCAGATACAACCATTTCTAAGTTTTGTCGTTAAAGAAATACTGTTGTTCATTGTTTTAATTCTTCCAATTTACTTTTGGAAATTAGAACCCGAATCTGTTGCGTATTTTGATCAAATAAAAAATAAATGGTTCAAAAAATAATCATCTTTTCATTGTTTTTCTGTTTTGTTCAAAGAACTCATATTTCTTTTGCCCAAGAAATAAAGCCAGATGATTCATTTACTTTTGAACTGTGCTTGCCCAATTCAATGCTAAATAAACCATTTCAATTGATTATGCAAGGATTGGTTCATGCCAATTTACACTACCAGTATGCTTTCAAATCAGGATATTACCTTGGTGCGGGTGTTCATTATTCGTACTTTGCAATCAATGAATTTAGGGTTCCAACGAAAGTTTATGGTGGTATTCATTCCGGTTCGGGATTCTTAAAAACGGGTTATGAAAAATTTTGGTCAGAAAGATTTGGTACTGATATAGGTATCAGAGCTGGTCAAGTGATGAGTTTTGCAGTTTCTGATGCCTTAATTTCCCAAGGGATTTCCTCGAATAGAGTGACTTCTTTTTACTTAGAACCAAATATCGGTTTGATACTTACCTCAGATGTCAATCAAAGTTTTAGGTTGAGTATTGGTTTACCTATTTATGGTTATACATTTAATCCTCAATTGATTGGTTTAGAAGGTGACTTCGGTTACGGCCCCGAAGAATACGTCAAGAACTCCAGTTACTTGAGCGTAGGATTTGGTTACACCTATTACTTAAATGGTAAAAAAAGTACTACTCCCGGCTTTGACGATTAAATGGCACGCTGGTATTAAGTCTGAATCACACCTACCTGATAAGATGGCAGCTCTGCTTCGTGGCTAGCCATGTCAATTCCGAGAGAAATAATTTTTCTTGTTTCTTTTGGGTCAATGATGGCATCAATCCAAAGTCTGCTCGCAGCATAATACGGCGAGATTTGTTCGTCATAGTTCCGCTTGATTTTTTCCAGTAGTTCTTTCTCTCTTTCTGGATTAATGATTTCTCCGCGTGCTTTTAAATTGGCTACCTCTATTTGGAGCAGGGTTTTTGCTGCGGCAGCTCCAGACATTACTGCAATTTCAGCAGTAGGCCAAGCTACAATCAAACGTGGATCATAGGCCTTGCCACACATCGCATAATTTCCTGCACCATAGGAGTTTCCAATGACTATAGAAAATTTAGGGACAACACTGTTAGCCATCGCATTGACCATTTTTGCGCCATCTTTGATGATACCGCCATGTTCACTTTTTGAGCCGACCATAAATCCTGTGACATCATGTAAGAATACCAGAGGAATTTTCTTTTGATTGCAGAGCATGATGAAACGGGCTGCTTTATCTGCTGAGTCTGAATAAATAACCCCGCCAAATTGCATTTCTCCTTTCGCATTTTTGACGAGTTCTCGGTTATTGGCAACAATACCAACACTCCAACCATCTATTCGGGCATAGGTCGTGATGATAGATTTCCCAAAGGTTGGTTTGTATTCACTTAAGGAGTTCGCATCAACGAGCGTTTCAAGTAAAGCTTTCGTATTGTATGGTTTTGAACGATCTGCAGGAACGATTCCATAGGCTTGATCAATGGCTTGAGCTGGCGCTAGTGGTTCGTCGCGTTGATACGCAATTTTGTTTGGTAAAGCAATCCGAGACATGAGGTCTCTGATTTTTAATAGACAAGCTTTGTCATCGGGTACTTTGTAATCACAGACTCCTGAAATTTCAGTTTGAGTAGTAGCTCCACCAAGAGTTTCGTTATCGATATCCTCTCCGATAGCGGCTTTCACCAAATACGATCCTGCTAAAAAAATAGTACCAGTTTTATCAACGATTAATGATTCGTCAGACATGATGGGAAGGTAGGCGCCACCGGCCACGCAACTGCCCATAACTGCGGCAATTTGCGTAATGCCCATCGCTGACATCTTGGCATTATTTCTAAAGATTCGTCCAAAATGTTCTTTATCGGCAAAAATATCCTCTTGCATGGGTAGGTAAACACCTGCAGAGTCTACTAAATAGATGATCGGCAGTTTATTTTCCATCGCAATCTCCTGTGCACGTAGGTTTTTCTTTCCTGTAATCGGAAACCACGCACCAGCTTTTACAGTGGCGTCATTGGCCACAATAATGCATTGTCTGGAAGCAACATACCCAATAGTTACGACAACACCACCTGCCGGGCAGCCTCCATGTTCTTTATACATGCCAAAGCCTGCGAGCGCACCTAATTCAAAAGAAGGTTTATCTGGGTCGAGTAGCAGCGCAATGCGTTCTCGGGCAGTTAGTTTGCCGTTAGCTTTGTGCTTTTCTATTTTTGCTTTACCACCTCCTTGAGCGATTTTTTCTAGTTCTTGTTCGAGCGCTCTGATTTTCAAGCGCATTTGATCTTCGTTGAAATTGAAGCTGATTTCTTGTGCTGTGGCCATGTGTTGATTGTGAGGCTAAATTACGAAATTGTATGCTATGTCTGAAACAAGTTATTCTTGGAAGATGTTCAGCTTTTCTTATTTTTATGGCTTCATAAATAAAATATAGAACAGACATGCACCAAGGCACGCACCATTCAACACCGAAGCAAACCAAAAAGAACCGTTTAACGCTTTATATCATTGTCGCAATGGTGCTCGGAGGTCTATTAGGCGCTCTTGTCCATGCTAATTACGAACCAGAGCAGGCTGCTCAATTTAGTACCCATATCAAATTGTTAGCTACTATTTTTATTCGTTTGGTCCAAATGATTATTGCTCCGTTGGTATTGACAACACTTGTGGTGGGTATCGCTAAATTAGGCGACATCAGATCTGTAGGAAGAATAGGGGGAAGGGCTTTGGCTTGGTTTTTTACGGCTTCTTTCATATCCTTAATTATTGGTCTTTTATGGGTGAATTTTTTACAGCCAGGGCAAGGCGTTCATTTATCGAGTGTGGACACCGCGAGTGCTTCTGAAGTGACCGCCAAAACACAAGATTTTTCGATTCAGCACTTTATTGAGCATATCATCCCAAAATCTGTATTTGAAGCAATGGCAACTAATGAAATTTTACAGATTGTCATATTCTCTATCTTTTTCGGTTTAGCTGCCGCTTCCATTGGCGATAATGTCAAGCCCGTCATCAATGCCCTAGATAAAACATCTCACATCATTTTAAAAATGGTCAATTTTGTGATGCGTTTTGCTCCAATCGGAGTTTTTGGAGCTATTGCTGGTGTATTTGCCGTCAAGGATGTCTCTGAATTGATGTTTACCTATACCAAGTTTTTCAGTTCATTTTTGGTAGGTATTGCCTCACTTTGGGTCGTATTATTAGTGGTAGGTTATATTTTTTTAAGAGCTCATTTACGCACCTTACTCAAGCGCATTGTTAGTCCTTTGGTCATTGCCTTTGGAACCACGAGTAGTGAGGCCGTTTTTCCTAAATTAACCGAAGAATTAGAACGTTTTGGTATCAAAGATAGAATTGTATCTTTCATGCTTCCACTTGGTTATTCTTTCAATCTTGACGGGAGCATGATGTACATGACCTTTGCAAGTATTTTTATTGCACAGGTTTATGGAGTGCCTTTGGATACTGGAACCCAATTAACAATGTTACTTGTTTTAATGCTGACAAGCAAAGGAATAGCAGGCGTTCCAAGAGCAAGTTTGGTGGTGGTTGCTGCCACTTGCGGCATGTTCAATATTCCCATCGAAGGCGTGGCCTTAATTTTGCCAATCGACCATTTTTGCGATATGTTTCGCAGTGCTACTAATGTACTCGGTAATTCAATTGCAACAGCGGTAGTAGGTAAATGGGAGTCTAAACATGATAAATAGCTTTATCAGGAAGTTTTTTTTCAAACAATTAATAAATCAAAGGTTCAGAATTTCTATTAAACCAGCGCTGTAGATTTCATGCGCCCCATTAAAGATGTGGGTCTGAAATCCTAAATCGGCATAGTCATTGACGATTTGGGATGTTCCGACTTTTTCAAAGTAGGGGTCTTGATTACCGATTGCAAAATGTAGTTGTGCCACTTTTGAAAAACCAGCGACGTCGATATCAGGTGGGAATACACTTGCCCATAAGATGAGCTTTTCAAACAATTTCGGTTGAGCTTGATATAACCTTGCAGCGGTGGCGCCTCCTTGTGAAAATCCAAGTAAAGAAATTGAGGCATCAGGATACTTCAATTTTATATCACCAATGAGTTGAAGTAAATAGCTTGTATTTTCAAGAATATCTTGTGTTCGCCACTCTTTGGTCATCCAGGAAGCTCCAACGCGTCCGCTACTGCCTTCTAAATAAAATCGATGGGGTCCTTCGGGAAAAACAAGACCCCAAGTTTGCTCGAGGTCTTTAAATTTTCTGCAAAAATATTGGGCTAATTGACCATAACCATGAAGTGCAATCAGAACTTGCTTCTTACCCGCCAAGTCGTTAGAGTAATAACGTCTTTTTTGTGTAAAGTCAAGATGACTTTCTTTCATGTTTAGTTCAGTATAAGTTGGTGAACTTGAAGTTTTCCGTTCTGAGCAATTTTGATAAAGTACGTTCCTCTTGCCAGCTGATTAACTTGAATAGGGGTGGCAAATTTGTCTGTTTGAATGGCTTGAATCACCCTTCCTTCGATGTTACAAATTTCTATGATTGCTGGTCCGTTGTGCAATAAGTGAACTTGAATTTGGTCTTGTGAAGGATTCGGAGAAATACTTGAAATATTTTGAAGTTCTTCAATGCCAGAAATATCTATGCCCACACACTGACAATCGACATTAAGACTATCATTTATTGTCATAGCATCACCATCGTCACAAGGTGCTCCTGGGAAAATACAAATTGACGAACCAATGGCTGTAGCTAAAGAATCAAAATTACAAGCACTAGGATCCATGCAGCCATAGACATATAAGGTTCCTGTGCAGTTACAATTTGAGTCTAGTAGGTCGTTGTATGTGTCAGGATTATTGTCGTCGCAAGGCGCATCTGGATAAATACAGGTGTTGTCGTTTACATTTGCCAGCGGATTATAATTACAAGAAAGCGGATCCGTACAACCATAAACAACGATATCACCGATACAAATGCAATCAGGATTTATGGAGTCGTTGATGGTATTTGGATTGTTATCATTGCATAAAGCCCCTGGATACAAACAAGAAGAATCATCGACATTTGCTAATGGATTGTAATTGCAAGAGGCGGGGTCCATACAACCTGGCACTATCAGCATGCCCACACAGTTGCAATTGGCATCAATGCTGTCATTCATGGTATTCGGGTTGTTGTCATCACAAGGAGAACCCGGTAAAATACAAGTACCGTTATCTACTGTGGCAGCTGGGTTGTAGTTACACGCCAAAGGATTCATACAACCTGGAATCACGCTAACCGTTTGCCCCACACAGTTACAATTAGCATCCGTACTGTCGTTAATTGTATTTGGGTTGTTGTCATTACAAGGTGTGTTTGGATAGAGGCAGCTACCATTGCTGATTGTTGCCAAGCAATTATAATTACAGGATAGGGGGTCCATGCAGCCTGCAACCGGAGTAGCTGTACCATATGCATATCGTGCAACCGCATGCTGCGTGTTGGTTTGCGCGCTAAAACCTGCAACAACAATTTTATTCCCGGGATAAAGATCCATTCCATAAGCATCGTCCCACATCGATCCTATAGATGTAATGGTATGTCCATTTGTACCAAATGAAGTTACCAATATTCCATTCGAAGAATATTTGGAAATGATGAAATCGCGTGCAGCACCAATACCCGCTGTACCTGTTGTTCCACAGGCAAGCAAAGAACCATCTGGGTGGATCAATAATTCATAATAGCAATCGGCTTGTACCACATCAACAATTGTGGTTCCTGGGGTGCTAGGAAATACTCCTGATCCAAAAGTTGTAACTAATGCTCCAGTAGATTCATTTCTTGCCTGTAAAATAAAATCCCATGGACCAACACCGTTTTGACCAGCCATAATTAATTTTGTACCGTCAAATTCAATGTCATAAAAACGTGAGTTAAAGTTCATCGGAATCAGTACGCCATTACTTCCAAAAGAAGTATAAGGAATACCTGTCGCAGAAACTTTGGCTAAAAGTGGATAATATACATTGTTGATGTACGCGTCTCCACAAATAAAAATATCTCCATTGCTTCCGATTACGGCACTATTTCCGGAACAAGAATTGGCTGCTACGTTTTGAAAAACGGTTGTGCCATTTGTTCCGAATGACACATCGAGTTGCCCATTCATATCGCATTGCGTGAGTGCCAATCTGTTTGTATTGAAACCTGGTTGTTTTGAGGAGCCAGCAAGAATTATTTTATTGTTTTGAATGAGGATTTTTCGCGCATAGTCTTCACTTGAACCAATATCGTTGTTAAAAAAACCATTGGTACCGAAGGTTTGATCAAGGGTTCCATCTGCATTTAGCCTGATCATCGTAAACTGTGGATTTGCTGCGCTTAGACTTGTGGCACCTGCTATCAGGATTTTGCCGGTCGGTAATAATTCCATATCATACGCAAAGCAAGAACCACCTGGGGCGTTGTAGATAAAATATCCATTTGTTCCAAAGGTGTTGTCAATGGTTCCATTACAATTAAGTCTTACGGCTACCATTCCTAAATTTGATGTAAGCCCCGATGTTCCGCAATAGACCATTTTACCGTTTGGTAAGGTGACAACATCTTGTGCATTATCAAAGAAATTTGTTGCAACTGGACCGTAACTTGCAAATCCAGTGCCGGCAAATGTCACATCTAAAGACCCAGGAGCTTGTGCAAATGCGTTTAGCAAATAAAATGAAATAACGAGTAAGCTTAAAAATTTCATGTTGTTGATTTAATTCAGGATAAATTTAAGTTTATCTTTGGACGTGCGGAAATTTTTGCAAATCGGTTTTCTAGTACTCTTTGCCTATCAATTGATAGGTTTTTTTGCATTTTTTGAAATTGAGCATTACCTGATCCGCAAACAAATTAAAAAAGCGATCAAACTTTCAGTACCCGAAAACCAACTCATTTCATTTCATTTTTCAGAAAAGGAAAGTAGACAACTCAAATGGGTAAAGCCTCATGAGTTCAGGCTGAATGGCAGGTTTTATGATGTCGTTCACAAACAAAAAGTCAAAGGAATTTGGCATTACCGATGTATCAATGACATCCAAGAAACTAAGTTATTTGAAAGTTTGTCTACAGCTACTGCTGTAAACTTGACAAGTACTCCGCCGGGCCATCCTGCACAGGGTTGGATAAAGCTTTTTCAAGAGCCAATGCTGGTGCTCGAGCACAGTTCAGTTATTGATTTAAAATTTCTTGTAATACAATCGGAGAGCGTAAAATTTGCTCATTATTTCTTTTACAATGCTCCAACATTATGCAATTTGGAGCGTCCACCAATTGGCATTTAATTCTTTTATCTATTTAGAATTTAAGTTTTGAGGTCTTTGGAAATTCATTGACCCAAAAAGATATTGATTTAAACGTAATTTCAAATGAAAAGCAAATTTAATACTAGTCCAAAGCTCGTTTTGGACTCAAAATACTTATGTATGATCGCCATCATTCTTGGTGTATTTTTCGAGGTTAGTGCACAAAACCTCACCCTAAAAATCTATGACGCATTTACTTATCAACCTATTTCAGGGGTACAAATTCAATCAGAATTAGGTATTCAAAAAACAGATGCGAATGGTCAGATTTCTTTCAAGATTTCACCCGCTTCATTGGAGCTCAGTCATCCAGATTATGTCTCGATGGTAGTGCCGTTAAGTAAAACAATTGCGCAGACTGAAGTATTGATTGAAGTTCGAATGGAACCCAATTCTCAAACAGAAAACGAAACAGTGGTTTCTGCGAATAGAACGGCTGAGAAGCGCAAAGATGTGGCTCAGAGGATTCAAGTGATACGTTCTGGAGATATTCAGTTTCAACAACAAACTTCAATGGCTGATGTACTTCAAAATTCAGGATCTGTATTTGTTCAAAAAAGCCAATTGGGTGGAGGAAGCCCGATAATTCGTGGTTTTGAGACCAATAAAGTATTGATTGTTATTGACGGTATACGCATGAACAATGCCATTTACAGAGGTGGCCACCTTCAAAACGTGATCACCTTGGATCAAGCCAATATGGACCGCGTTGAGTTGGTTTTTGGACCAGGATCTGTCATGTATGGTTCAGATGCGATTGGAGGCGTGATGGCCTTTCAAACTAAAAATCCCACACTGAGTGCTACAAATGATTTATTGGTAAAAGCGGGGGCCTATACGCGTTATTTTAGTGCAGGCTCAGGTTATGCCGCCAATGCACAAGTCAATGTTGCAACCAAACGTTTTGGTTCCTTAACCTCGTTTTCTTATGCCAATTATGGTGATCTAAGGCAAGGATCAAGACGCAGTGCTGCGATTGGTAGTCTGGGCGTTCGAAATTGGTATGTAGACCGTATCAACGGCAAAGATAGTATGGTAACCAACCTAGATTCTAATCTACAAGTTGGTTCAGGATACAATCAATATGACGTTTTACAAAAATTTACTTTTGTCCAGAAACAAGGCGTGACGCACCTGTTGAATTTTCAATTGTCCAATTCAGGTAATATCGATCGCTATGACCGCTTGACCCTGATGTCGGGTTCTAAACCTAGATTCGCTGAATGGTATTATGGACCTCAGTTTAGGTTGTTAACTGCCTATACACTTGAGCTCAGTAATCCAACCAAATTCTACGACAGAGCCAGGTTGGTTTTGGCTTATCAAAGTATTGAAGAAAGTCGCATTGATCGCAGGTTTGAAAAGGATACACGAAATCATCGGATTGAAAATTTGAACATTTTTACAATGAACGCAGATTTCATGAAACGCCATGGAAAACACGAATTGCGTTATGGTCTGGATACTTATTTAAATCAGGTCAATTCCACAGCATTTGCAGAAAATATTCTAACTGGCGAAAGAGCAACACTCAATACACGCTACCCAGATGGTGGTTCTTCCATGAATGGTGCCGCACTTTATGCTTCGCACACTTATGAAATTTCAGACAAACTCATTTTAAATGACGGGCTTAGACTTTCACAAGTAAACTTGAATGCCAAATTCAATGATCAAACTTTCTTCCCTTTCCCTTTTAATTCTATCCAACAAAATCACACCGCTTTGAATGGGAATTTGGGGCTGATCTTTATGCCAAGTACCAAATGGAGATTTACGCTGAATGGTGCTACGGCTTTTAGAGCACCAAACGTAGATGATCTGACTAAAGTTTTCGAATCAGTTCCGGGCAATATTGTGGTTCCAAATCCAGATTTAAAGAGTGAATATGCCTATAATGGTGAGTTAGGCTTGTCCTATGCGCTCAATCAGCGTTTGACGATCGGAGGAAATCTATATGCGACTTTATTAAGAAATGCCCTTACTGTACAAAATAGTACTTTTGATGGGGCTGATAGCATTATGTTCGATGGACAGTTAAGTCAAGTGATGACAACTACTAATGCTGCTAAAGCACGGGTGTGGGGTACAGAATTATATGTGAATGCAAAAATTGCAAATAATCTGGCATTACAAGCAACTTATAATTACACCAACGGTCGTATATTAACGGATACTGTTCCATATCCTCTGGATCATATTGCACCAGCATTTGGTAAGGCAGCATTGATTTACACGAAAATGAAGTTAAGAACTGAGTTTTATGTACAATATTCAGGCTGGAAAAAATTAGCTGACTACAATTTGATAGGGGAGGATAATTTCTCCTACGCTACACCTGCAGGCATGCCCAGTTGGTATACTCTGAATTTGCGTGTCAATTATATTATCAGCAAAAATTTAAGTGTACAAGCAGCTTGTGAAAATTTGTTGGATCAAAACTACCGCCTTTTTGCCTCCAATATATCTGCTCCTGGTAGAAATTTCATTGTAACCCTGAGGGGTAATTTTTAACCGTTTAATTTGAATCTTTGGTTGCGTACTTTCCTTCTTTAGCAAGGTAGAAAAAGGTATACTTGATTTTTTCTAAATTTTGGAGCTTGGGAACAAAAGTATTTTTGTCTGCGCTCGCTGGAAGTGCCTCTAACTTGGCCTCCATTACAAAAATATTGCGTTGTGGCCCATAGGAACCTGCGCCATATTCAAAATGATAGGCCTCTGTTTGATTGGTACCAAGTCCGTCAAAATTCTTGAATTGAAAAATGCGTCTAGGTGTATGATTTGTGACGGTGTAAAAATCTTTGTAACTCGCATTTCGGATTCGGAAGTCAATGAGGATGTCTTGATAGTCTGGGCTTGAAATATTCTCAAAACTTACAAGCAGCGGTAGTAAGGGTGATGACGGAATGGCGAGCGGAGGGGAAAGCATATCAAGTTTTCCATCAAAGAAGAAAAAGTAATTGTAGTTTCCCATGAAACCAAGCTCTGCACGCTTCGCGGGATTAGGAGAGGCCATTGCTTCTTTTAAAGCGAAGTCTTTTCGGTTGACAGTGACAATGGCATCTTCAACGCCATCTGCATCAAGCTGCGCTCGATAAATTTGCATCGAAAAGGTTTCGTTTGCTTGGATGTTCAATTTTGCTCGAACCATGCGATCGGCGTATTGCTCAAGGGTTTGCTTTCCTTTGGTAGGTAATTCTTGCGTTTGAATTTCTTGTGTTTCTTGCTTGCTGGTTTCTTCACAAGCAAACAAAAGCAAACTGAAAACGGTAAATAAAAGATATTTTTTCACAGTACAAATATAAGCAACCAATAGAACGTTTATACACAATTATATGGGAGTTATATACAAAAAATGTTGAAAAATACTCTGGAAGACACGTTATATTAAAGCCTTGTTAATAAGCAAGATAACTCATGTTATTTACTTTGTTGCATGAAAATATTTATTTGAAATGAAACTTTCAAAAGCAACATGGCGTAAGAGCACCAAAAATAAAACAACATGACAACAAGCATACAATCACTCCGCACTAAATCAATTCGTCAAGCAAAGCTGAAACTAGATCAGCACCGTGAATTAGGTACTAAAAGTGCACTAAATATTTTTGAAGTTGCTGAATTGTTAGACAGCATTCGCAACACAGAAAACAAAATGATCGAAGAGCCACAAGCCTTCGCCTTGATACTCAACTAATCAAAGTTGTTTTTTAGATAGAGAAGACCGCCATGAGTGGTCTTTTTTTATTTGCCTATTTTTTAGTGTGCAATGACGCCGCTTCCTAATAATTCGTCACTTGCATACCAAGCTGCAAATTGACCAGGTGTTATTCCCTTTTGAAGCGTTGCAAATAAGATGTAGTGATCCTCGCCCTTACGAATCAAAATGGCTTCCTGCAGAGGTTGTCTGTATCGGATTCTAACTTGACATTTTAAAACGCCCTCTTTTTGGAAGGTTTTATGCTCATTGAACCAAGAAATTTCACTCCTCTCCAGCTTTAAGGCCCAACGATTGAGTCCAGGATGACTTTCTTTTTGTCCGCTAAATACAATGTTATTGCGTGTGTCGATTCCAATAACAAAACTGGGCTCAGGTCTGCCGCCAATATGCAAACCTTTGCGCTGCCCGATGGTGTAGTAGTGGGCGCCTTGATGAGTTGTTACTTGTTTGCCGTCTGAAATTTGATATTCAAAAGACTTCGCGAGTTCTTCAATATTTTCAATCGAAGGATTCAGTTCATGATATGCCTTTAACTGTGGTAGCGCTGGATCTACTTCAATAATAGGACCTTCTTTGGGAGCTAATTGTTGTTGAAGAAAAGTAGGCAGTGCAATTTTACCTACAAAACAGAGGCCTTGAGAGTCTTTCTTGTTGGCTGTTACCAATCCTTGTTCTTCTGCAATTGCACGAACTTCAGCTTTTTGTAAATGCCCAATAGGGAAAAGTGCCTTGGCTAATTGATCTTGGCTTAACTGACACAAAAAATAAGATTGATCTTTATTAGGGTCCGCTCCGGCTAATAAACTAAATGAGCCGTCCGTATTTTCTCTTTTTTGACAATAATGCCCAGTGGCAACGAAGTCGGCACCGAGGTCAAGCGCTGCATTCAAGAAAACATCGAATTTGATTTCTCGGTTACAAAGTACATCCGGGTTAGGGGTACGGCCTGCCTCGTATTCCTTGAACATATAATTGACTATGCGTTCTTTGTATTGCTCGGATAAATCGATAACTTGAAACGGTATACCCAATTGCTGTGCAATTAAAAGTGCATCGTTAGAGTCGTCAATCCAGGGGCATTCGTCAGAAAGAGTTACACTTTCGTCGTGCCAATTGCGCATGAACATGCCAATGACTTCATAGCCTTGTTGTTGCAACAGATAAGCTGTTACACTGGAGTCAACACCACCAGAAAGTCCTACGACAACTCTTTGCATAATGCAAAGTTAGTGCTTCTTTGGTGCTTCTGCACCATTTTTTTCTAAAGCAATTTTTTCCAAGCTATTGATGCCATCAATAGCGGCAGAAACAATGCCACCTGCATAACCTGCTCCTTCAGCAATTGGATAGAGATTAGCAAGTTGAATGTGTTGAAAGGTAAGGGGGTCACGCGGGATAAGGACTGGAGAGGAGGTGCGGGATTCAGGTGCGTGAACTACGGCATCGTTGGTTAAAAAGCCAGGCATTTTTTGGTTGAAATCAATAAACGCTTGTCGGAGACGCTTGTAGACAAACGCGGGGAAGATTTCCTTGAGATTAACGCTTACTATTCCGGGTTGATACGATGATCGAGGAAAACTAGTACTGATTTTGCCATCGACAAAATCTTTGAGACATTGAGCCGGAACTTTTTGTGTTTTACCTGCAGCTTCCCAGCACCGTCTTTCAATTTCTTTTTGAAAGTCAAGACAAACAAATGGGTCAGTAGCGTTTTCAAAATCGCTGGGTTCAATTCCTACAACAATTCCTGAATTGGAATAAATATTGTTTCTTTTAGAAGGGGACCACCCGTTGGTAACCACCTCTTGGGTTTCTGTAGCACAAGGTGCAATAATGCCACCTGGGCACATGCAAAATGAGTAAACGCCACGATTATCGACTTGAGTAACGAGACTATAAGAAGCAGGAGGTAGGTATTCGTCATGAAGACGGCCATGGTATTGAATGCCGTCAATATAGGCTTGTGTGTGTTCCACCCTTACGCCGAGCGCAAAAGGTTTTGGCTTCAGTGCCACTTGTTTTCGGTGTAACAAATCAAATATATCTCGGGCAGAATGCCCGGTTGCCAATATCAGGTTGTCAATGTTGATTTTTGCACTATTGTTGATTTCAATTTGCTGTATGCGGTTGTTGTCAATGATAATATCTGTGAGTTTGCTTTCAAAGTGAATTTCGCCTCCTGCAATAAGGATTTGTTCTCTGATGGCTTCGATGAGCTGCGGTAGCTTATTGGTGCCGATATGTGGATGGGCATCAATTAGGATGTCTTCTTTAGCACCAAATTGAACCAATAACTCGAGTACTTTTTGAACATCACCGCGTTTCTTTGAGCGCGTATAGAGCTTTCCATCTGAGTAGGTCCCGGCCCCGCCTTCGCCAAAACAATAATTAGACTCTGGGTTGAGCACGTGTTCTTTGGTCAGTTTGGCGAGGTCGCGTCGGCGCGCCCTGACATCTTTGCCGCGCTCATAGACAATGGGTTTAATGCCAAACAAAATAGCTTGGAGCGCGGCGAAGAGTCCGGCGGGGCCGGCCCCAACAATGTGCACAACCTGGGCTTTTGTGGCAAGGCTCTTGAACTCATAAGATTGAAATCTTGGAGTCAATTCGGTATCAATTGAAACTTCAAGCGTAACATTGATTTTAATCTGGCGCTGACGCGCGTCAATGCTCCGTTTCTTCCAACGAAAATAAGGTGTTTGATGGGGTTTGAGCCTCAGTTCTTGTCGAACCTTTTGCTCGAGGTAAAGCGCATCTTGGGCCTCTTCTGGAGTGCAAGTAAATTGCAATTGGGTTGTCATCCTTCAAAAATCATTGAAAAATACCAAGCGCGGTTATAGAGCTGATCTATAGGGTTTGAAACCGGTGTGAAATCTTGGATAAAACTACTTTTAAAGCCATGGCTATATTTGAGTTCTAGGCCAAATTTAAAATAGGGTGCGAAAAATTCAATGCCGGCCCCAATTTGTCCTTGCCAATCGTTTTTCTTGATTTTTACAAAAGGGTCGTAAAAATTTTGAGAGGCATCTTGCTGTGATTGTAAATCAATGGAATATTGCATACCAAATAAAGAATAAGCGGTAAAATTATTGTAGCGCTTAGTCCGGAATTGCAACATCATTGGAAATTCTAAGTTGGTCGAATTGACACGTTGTTCGCCGTATCCGTTGGCAAACCAATTGGTATCAAGGCTTTTATATTGAAGTACGCGTTCTTGAAAAGACAAGGTAGGAATGAGGCGAAAACGAATGGTGGGTGTCCCGAGTTTAATTGTGGTTAAAATGCCTAGTTGACCACCCGGTTGCGCTTGGTTGGTCAAGGAAAGCAATTGGTATTGGCTATAGGCATTCGTTTTTGGCATGACAGTGAAGTCAGAGGTATTGACCCCTAGCATAAAGCCGAAGTGAATATAGCGTTTGTCGAAGTTTTTGTAGCGCTGTTGCTTTTGAGATTGACCGAACAATCCAAATGACAAGAAAAGAAAAAACAGGGCAATTAAGCGCATGTGCTACTAACGTAAAATGTTTGATTTTATTATGCTTCTGGTTTTTGTCCAACATAAATGCTGGCTATCCCACCGCTGAGTCTGATGGTTTTTTTAGACTCAAAACCAACTTTGTTCATGACAGCAACGAAAGCTTCACCCTCAGGAAATACAGCGACGCTTTCTGGTAGGTAAGTGTAGGCTCTTTCGTCTTTTGAAATGTACTTGCCAAACAGCGGAATCATCACATTGGAATAAAACGCAAAGAGTTGTTTGATTGGGAAAGCTTTTGGTTTTGAAAATTCTAGAACTACGGCAGTTCCGCCGGGTTTTAGAACGCGAAGCATTTCAGCAAGGCCTTTCTCGAGATTTTCAAAATTTCTGACACCAAAACCCACAGTTATGGCATCAAAAGTTGCCGTTTCAAAGGGCATATTTTCAGAATCACCAAGCTGCATGTCGATGATATGATCAAAAGCTCGTTTTTTCATTTTGGTTTTCCCGACCTCAAGCATGCCGGAGGATATATCCATTCCGATAATCTTCGTGGGCTTGAGTTTCAGGCTGGCAATGGCGAAGTCTCCGGTGCCAGTTGCCAAATCTAGGATCATTTTTGGTGCTTTTGACTGCAGTTGTTTGACTGCCTTTTTACGCCAAAGATGGTCTATGCCTAATGATAAAAAGTGGTTGAGAAAATCGTAATTGGCAGAAATGTTATTGAACATCTGTGCAACTTCTTCTTTTTTTGTTTTCCCAGAATCGTAGGGTTTGACTACTTTTTCAGACATAGTTATGATAGTTTTTGAAGCGCTTCTTCAAGTAAAAGTTGTTTGTTGATCCTGACCACACCAGGGCTTTCGCAGACCAGGCCTCCTGCTAAGTTGGCAACTGCTGCAATGAGTTGGGGTTGCGCCCCACAAATAAGACATAAGCTTGCTGTGGCAATGACGGTATCACCAGCTCCTGAAACATCGGCAATGTTGCGTATGTGAGCAGGTTGTTTATGATGTTTTTGACCATCGTAAAGCTGAACGCCATGCTCCGACAAGGTTACAAATGAAAACTGGTTGTTCAGCTGTTTTTGTAGTTCAACCAATGCGTTGTCGAGTGCTGCTGAATTGCTCGTGTAATCAAAAGTTAGTCCGAGGCCTTCTTTGAGTTCTTTTAGATTTGGTTTAAAAAGCGTACAGTGTTGGTAGCTTAAAAAGTTCTTCTTTTTAGGGTCAACGGCAGTAGGGATGTTTCGTTGATTGGCTTCTGAGATGATCCAGTGAATCATTTCAGAGGTAAGTACACCTTTATTGTAATCTTCTAAGATAATGCCATCTACACCATTTTCGAGCTGCTGTAAAATAGCTGCTTTTAAATCTTGTGTTTCTTGCGCGCTCAAATCGTGTTGATCTTCGGTGTCTATGCGTAACAACTGCTTGCTGTTTGACAATACCCTTGTTTTAATCGTGGTTTTACGGCTTGAAGAGCAAAGCATGGCCTCTACATTGAGCTGCGCTTCCTTGAATAACTGCAGCAATTGTTCACCCGCTTGATCTTGGCCAATAACACTTGCGATGAGTGGTTTTGCACCCAATGCTTGTAGATTTAAGGCAACATTGCCTGCGCCTCCAATACGCTGCTCTTGGTATGCAAAATCAACAACAGGAACTGGTGCTTCAGGGCTCATGCGATTCACAGTGCCGTGCAAGTAGGCGTCTGTCATGACGTCTCCAAGTACTAGGACACGTTTACCGTTGAATGCATCAAAAAGCGCCTGGAGCGTCATGTTAGTTGAGTTTAGCAAGTGCTTCTGCAATGCGATCTACAGCTTTTTGAAGGGTTTCTTCAGAGGCAGCGTAGCTAATGCGAAAACAATTTGGATCTCCGAATGCGGCGCCACCTACGCAAGCGACCAAAGCATCTTCTAGGAGATACATACAAAGTTCATCAGAGTTGGAGATGGTCTTTCCGTTCACAGTTTTACCAAAGTAGGCAGAGCAGTCCGGGAAAACATAAAAAGCACCGCCAGGATTATTGACTTTGAGCCCTGGGATATTTCTTAAGCCTTTAAGAACTAAATTTCTGCGACTTTCAAAGGCAGTGATCATGTCTTTGAGCGTAGCTGGATCCGCATCCATAGCTGCAATGGTAGCGCGCTGGGTAATGGAGCAAGTTGCCGAGGTGAATTGACCTTGCACTTTATCACAAGCTGCAGCAATTTCTTTTGGCGCACCGATATAACCAAGCCTCCAACCAGTCATGGCCCAAGCTTTAGAGACACCATTGACCGTTACAACCTGATTGTATATTTCAGGAAATTGCGCCAAACTTTCGTGCTTTCCGATGAAATTAATGTGCTCATAGATTTCATCGCTCATGGCAATAACCTGCGGGTATTTAGCCAGCACACGTGCGATGTCTTGTAATTCTTCTTTGGTGTAAACCGAGCCTGTTGGATTACAAGGCGTGGAAAACATTAACATTTTGGTTTTTGGGGTAATCGCTGCCTCTAAATCGGCACCTGTAATTTTAAAGTCTTTGTCGATCCCAGCTGAAATAACAACCGGAACTCCTTCAGCTACCTTTACAATTTCTAAATAAGAAACCCAGTAGGGTGCAGGAATGATTACCTCGTCTCCTGGATTGATTAAACTAAGGACCAAATTGGCAATACTTTGCTTGGCACCTGTTGACACAACAATTTGATCTTTAGCGTAGGTCAAGTTGTTGTCGCGGAGGAATTTTCTAGAAATGCTCTCGCGTAGGTCGTCATAACCCGGGACAGGTGTGTAAGTCGTGTAATTATCTTTGAGCGCTTGAACAGCAGCATCTTTGATGAATTCAGGGGTATGAAAATCAGGCTCGCCAAGAGAGAGGGAAATGACGTCTTTTCCTTGTGTTTTTAGTTCTCTACTTTTTTTAGCCATGGCGATGGTCGCAGACTCTTCCATCGCGAGTAAACGCTCAGATAATTGGATCATAATTGGAATTTGTGCAAAGGTAGTAAAATGCATGGAATTGACTTATCTTTGTTGCATGCGTATTGATATCATTACTGTCCTCCCTCAATTACTTGAAAGCCCTTTTGCAGCCTCGATCATGCAGCGCGCCCAAGATAAGGGTCTTGCAGCAATTCACGTACACAATTTACGCGACTACGCAGACAACAAACACCGCAACGTAGACGATTATCAATATGGTGGCGGAGCCGGGATGGTCATGAGTGTAGAGCCCATTTCAAAAGCCATTGAAAAACTCAAAGCTGAACGGACCTACGACGAAATTATCTACATGACGCCAGATGGTGCTGTTTTAGATCAGGCCATGTGTAATCAGTTGTCTTTGAAACAAAATATCATCATTTTATGTGGGCACTATAAAGGTGTGGATCAACGCATTAGAGATCTTTATATTACCAAAGAAATTTCAATTGGATCTTATGTCCTGAGTGGAGGAGAGCTCGCGGCAGCAATTGTGGTAGATGCGGTGGTACGCCTCATTCCGGGTGTATTGAATGACGAAACATCCGCACTCACAGATTCTTTTCAAGATAATTTACTCGCACCACCTGTGTATACCAGGCCGCCAGAATTTATGGGCATGAAAGTGCCTGAAGTCTTATTGAGTGGTAATCCAAAAGATGTTGCTGCTTGGCGCGAAGCACAGGCCTACGAAAGAACCAAAGATCGTAGACCCGATTTATTGGAGGATTAATTTGATTTTACGTATTTGCTACACTTAATGTTAGTCTTCTAATATTTGAAGATTTGCAAAACGCAACAAGACAGTTTTGGAGCCATGTTGCGGAAAGAAAATAGTGGCTTTTTTATCAGGGCCGCTGCCTTCTATTTTTAGTACTTTTCCTTTTCCAAAGCGGTCGTGTGAAACGTTGGTGCCAACCATTAACTGCTCATTTCCGGTGTCGTTTGTGGGTCTTGAGCTTGCTGCGGTTTGACTGACTTCTTTTAAAGAACGCAATTTGGGTGCAGGGCTACCCAAGGGTTTATTGAGCCCGCCGCTAAAGCCTCGGTCAATGGCACCTGAACCCATTAAAGAACGTCCAGCGCTATTGCGATTCACTGATTCAAATTGTAAATATTGTGGGTCAATTTCGTCAATAAAACGAGAAGATTCACACATGATGGGTTGCCCCCAAGTAAAACGGCTCGTGGCGTAGGATAGCATGCAGCTTTTCATACCGCGGGTGAGGGCTACATAGAACAAGCGTCGTTCTTCTTCAAGTTCTGATCTTGAGTTGAGCGCCATTTGTGAGGGGAAGAGGTTTTCTTCAAGCCCAACGATAAAGATATGAGGAAATTCAAGCCCTTTACTAGAGTGGATGGTCATGAGGCTAATGTGGTTGCGGTCTTCGGGGTTTTCTTGGTCTGCGTCAGTGAGCAGAGCGACGTCAACCATGAAGTCTGCGAGTGTACGCAGCGTTCCGTCTTCGTTACCTTTGACAAATTCTTGAATACCGGACAAAAGTTCCTCGACGTTCTGAAATCGTTCTACTTCTTCGGGGCCTTTATCTTTTTCGGAGATGAGCTCACGGATGATGCCCGACGATTTGGCAATGCGGTCGGCTAGGGTATAGGCATCTACTTTTTCAAGTTCGGCCCCAAAACTATCGATCATGGTAACGAACTCGTAAATTTTACTCTTAGCCGCCGACCCAACATCGGCCGGAAAACGATTGAAATCCCGAACAACCTCCCAAATGCTTGTGCTGTAATTATTGGCTGCGATGATGAGGTTTTCTACGGTAGTTTTACCGATGCCGCGCTTTGGGTAATTGATCACGCGTTTGAAAGCTTCTTCGTCGTGGGGGTTGGCCGCCAGCCTGAAATAGGCGAGCAAATCTTTGATTTCTTTACGCTGGTAAAATGAAAGCCCACCATAGATTTTATAAGGCATATTGAGTTTGCGTAAGGCTTCCTCAAAGGCGCGCGATTGTTTGTTGGTGCGATAGAGGATGGCGAAATCTTGAAAGCGTCCGCCTTCAGCGGTTTTCTTTTCGAATATGGCTTGAGCAATGCTGCGTCCTTCTTCGTTGTCGGTGAGCGAGCGCAGTACCTTTATTTTGCCACCTTCTTGATTGTCTGTCCAGACGGTTTTAAAAATTTGGTCTTTGTTCTTTTTAATCACGCTATTGGCTGCCTCGACTATGTTTTTGGTGCTGCGGTAATTTTGCTCTAGCTTGTAAAGGGCAAAATCAGGGTAGTCTTTTCTGAAATTGAGGATGTTCTCGATGTTGGCGCCTCTGAATGAGTAGATGCTTTGTGCGTCGTCACCAACCACACAAATATTTTGGTAAGCAGCAGCTAATTTTTTGACGATGAGGTATTGTGCGTAGTTCGTATCCTGGTACTCATCTACCAAAATATATTGAAACTTTTGTTGGTAGTAATGCAAGACATCTGGGAAGTCACGCATGAGCACATTCGTGAAATAAAGGAGGTCATCGAAGTCCATAGCGCCCGCTTTCTGACAGCGATTGGCATAGGCTTGAAAAACTTTTCCGATTTCGGGTCTACGGGCTTGTTTGTCCTCGAGTTGGATTTCTTCATTGGCCAAGTAGGCTTCGGGTGAGATCAGGTTGTTTTTGGCAGCTGAAATGCGTCCAAACACCATGCTGGGTTTGTATGTTTTGTCGTCGAGGTTGAATTCCTTGATGATGTCCTTGATGAGGCTTTTTGAATCTTGGGTGTCGTAAATGGTGAAATTATTTGGAAAGCCAATTCGCTCAGCATTGAAGCGTAAAATTTTAGAGAACACCGAGTGAAACGTACCCATTGAGATATTTTTTGCCTCTGCGCCCCCAACAATTTGACCAATTCTTTCGGTCATTTCCTTTGCGGCTTTGTTGGTAAAGGTCAAGGCCAAAATATTAAAAGGATCAACGCCTTGCTCCATCATGTGTGCAATGCGATAAGTGAGTACGCGCGTTTTGCCAGAGCCTGCTCCGGCAATGACCATAATTGGGCCATAAATATGTTCAACGGCAACCCGCTGACTTTCGTTCAATTCGTCTAAGTAGGACATGGAAATTTGCTGTACCCAAAAGTAGTATTTTAGAGCGCTTCAAATCCATTTAAAAAGCAGTATTTTTGCACAAAATTGCCGCTTGTTTCAAAACTGTTTCAGGAAGCGAAACTTAAGGACAGTATTTACGTACAGAACTCAGTTATTATTTGAAAACGCATGAGAACTAAATACATTGATCTAATTGATCAAACCTTTGATTTTCCACAAAACGAATTCTTCTTACGCGAAGATCGCTTGTTTTTTCACGGAATTGACTTAATGCGTTTGGTTCATGAGCACGGTACCCCGCTCAAGTTCCATTATTTACCTCAAATTTCAAATAATATTCAGCGCGCTAAAGGTTGGTTTCGAGAAGCCATCATGAACCTTGGTTACCAAGGAAACTACTATTATTCTTACTGTACCAAAAGTTCTCATTTTGCATTCGTGCTTGATGAGGTGCTAAAAAACGATGTGCACATTGAAACCTCTTCAGCTTTTGACATCGACATTGTCAAAAGTTTACACGCGGCAGGCAAGCTCAAGCAAAAAAGTTACGTGATTTGTAATGGCTACAAACCAAAGCCATATCTCGATAATATCGCCCAGCTTATTGAAGAAGACGAATTGCGTATTGTCCCGGTAGTTGACAACATCGATGAGCTTAAGCAACTCATACAATCGACTACCAAAGAATTGAACATCGGTATTCGTATCGCTTCTGAGGAAGAGCCAAAGTTTGAGTTCTATACCTCTCGATTAGGTATTCGTTACCGAGAAATTGTTCCTTTTTACAAAGCAATTCTCAAAGAGAATCCGAGGGTGCGTGTAAAAATGCTGCATTTTTTCATCAATACGGGTATCAACGATACAGCTTATTACTGGAACGAGCTCACCAAATGTTTGCGCGTCTATTCTGACCTCAAAAAATTGTGCCCTGAGCTAGACTCCTTGAATATTGGAGGCGGCTTTCCTATCAAGAAATCGTTGGCTTTTGACTTTGATTATGCGTATATGGTCCGTGAGATCTTAACGCAAGTCAAGCGCGTCTGTCAAGACAACGATATACCGGAGCCCAATATTTTCACAGAATTCGGGTCATTTACCGTAGGCGAGAGTGGTGGCGCTATTTTCAGCGTCTTGCATCAGAAACAGCAAAATGACCGCGAGAAATGGAACATGATTGATTCCTCTTTCATGACCAACCTTCCAGATACCTGGGCTATTAACCAGCGCTTCATCATGTTACCCATCAATAGATGGAACGACGACTACGAGCGGGTACTGTTAGGCGGTTTAACTTGTGATTCCGACGACTACTACAACTCTGAGCAGCATTCCAATGCCATCTATTTACCCAAGTTTGATAAAAACAACACCTTATTTATCGGTTTTTTCAATACAGGCGCTTACCAAGAAACTATCGGTGGATATGGGGGTTTGAAGCATTGCCTTATTCCAGAACCCAAACATATTTTGATCCGCCGTGATGAGGATGGAAAAATTCAAACGGAAGTATTTAGTAATGAGCAAACTGCACAAGATTACCTCAAAATTTTAGGCTACGAAAAGTAAGGATGTGCTTATTAGCACTATATTTGCGGACAATTTTAGAGGAAGAATGAAAGTAGCGTCGATTTATTTATTAGCAGGTCATCCATTTTCAAGTGCCATTCAAAACTGGGCAAATGTACATGCCCAAGAATTGATATTAGCCCAAGAAAAACCAGCTGATTTCTTTGAAGCGACTGATAGTCTGCTCATTTTCAATCAAAACCAAGAATTATCCGCTGAAATATTAGAGGTGAAGTCTTTGTTTGACAAACAACAAAAACCGGTACATAAAATTGATATCAACGGCACTTTGCGTGTCGGCATTACTAACTTTGAACTTTGGTTAGAAACCAATAAAGTGAAATCACTATTGATCTTGGGTTCAGAGGAATTGGTCGCTAACACCAATTTGGAGCGTTACCTTACCGCCTAAATCTACAACAATTACATTCGGACTTTCGCATTGCAGGCTTTCTCGAGCGCCTGCATGATTTGCTGCATGGCTTTTTCGATGTGCTTATCAGTCAAGGTTTGTTGGGTATCTTGTAAATAGAAAGATAGGGCATAAGACTTGAGGCCTGGCTCAATGTTTTTGCCTTCATAAACATCAAACAACTGAACATCCTGAAGTAATTTGCGCTCTGCATTGATTGCTGCTGTTTTAAGAGCGTGGTAGCTTGTTTCTTTGGAAACCAATAATGATAAATCACGTCTAACAGCAAATGATTTTGGCAATTCTTGGAAAGTAATCTTTTGCTTTTTGACTACATGCAGGAGGTCATCCCAGTTAAGTAACGCGATGTAAGGTCGTTGTTTGAGGTCAAAGGCAGTTTGAATCATATTGTTTATCCAGCCAACTGTGGCGATGGTTTTTCCATTCACTTCAAAGGAGATGCCATCTTCAAAGTGCGGGTGTTGTAGTGGCTGTTCTTGTAGGTGGCCATGTAATCCTAATCTGTCAAACAATGCTAAAACCTCGGCCTTGATATGAAAGAAATTAAACTGCCCCGATTTTTGGTCATTGTTCAGCCAGCTCTCTGAGGAATGTTGCCCTAAAAGCGCCAAAGCTAATTGCATTTTTTCTTTGCGCTTGCCATCGATAAGGTTGTAATGCTGACCAAATTCAAATATGCGCAAGTTATTTTGTTGCCTGTTTTGATTGTATTGCAAACATTCTAATAAGCCAAAAAGCATTGTTTGTCTGAGTATACCTAAATCCTGACTCAAAGGATTGAGTACTTGGATGGCTTGTTGCTGCTCAGAAATTTGAAATTTTTCAGCGTAGGAATGTTTGGAAAGCGAATTGTTTAATATTTCATTAAAGCCACGGCCAACTAAGAATTCACTACAGCTTTCTTTGTACTTTTCAGGGTAAAATGAAGCCCGAACAGGTAGTGAGAAATGCCATTTGTCGGGAAGCGGTACTTGGTTGAGACCAAAGATACGTAAAATTTCTTCAACGACATCTATTGGGCGTGTGACATCCACACGGTATCTTGGCACAAGTAGCTTTAAAGTTTTGGAATTTTTATCTAAGATTTTAAAATCAAGATCTAATAAAATTTGCTCTACTACCGACGAATCTAAATCGGTGCCGATCAATTGATTGACTTTTGCTAAATGAAGTTCGAGCTCAATAGGAGGGTAGATAGCTCCATTATAGCTGAATAACTCACTGCTTATTTTAGCATTACTTAATTGTTGAAGTAAATAAATACAACGTTTTAAAGCATAGAGGGTTAAGTCAGGATCTACTCCGCGCTCAAAACGAAAAGAGGCGTCAGTATTAAAACCATGTAGCCGTGCAGCTTTGCGGATACTAACCGCATCAAAAACCGCAGATTCAATGAGGATTTCTTGTGTATTTTCGTTCACACCGCTGTCCTTGCCACCCATGATGCCTGCCAAGCACAGTGGCCCATTCGCATCGGCGATGAGTAGTTCAGTTCCTTCTAAAGAATAAGTTTGCTCATCGAGTGCGGTAAATTTCTCGGCTTTTGAGGCCTGGCGCACAAAGATGGTACCTTTTATTTTTTGAGCGTCAAAGATATGGAGTGGTGTTCCGAGTTCTCTCATGACGTAATTGCTGCAGTCAACTACATTGTTGATTGGTTTGATGCCCACCGCTCTTAGTCTGCTTTGTAACCAATTTGGTGAAGGTTCGACTTTGATACCATTGAGTTGAATTGCGTAGTAAGCTTTACAAGATTCCTTATCTTTGATTTCAATTGAAAGCGCTGCGCCAACAGGGCTTATTTCAGTAACTGCGGGCCACTGGAGTTCATTGTTTACTCGCTGGTGTAAATGCATATAGGCCTTGATGTCCCTAGCAACTCCAATGTGCCCCATCGCATCTGCGCGATTTGGTGTGAGTCCGATTTCGAGTTGTGCATCGTTTTGCAAGTTAAATAACTGTGCTGCTGGTGTACCGACTTCATGGTGTGCTTCCAATACGAGAATACCATCATGGCTAGAACCTAATCCGAGTTCATCCTCAGCGCACAGCATGCCTTCTGAAGCTATACCTCTTATTTTTGCTTTTTTAATTTCAAAAGCTTGATCCGGCTGTGGGTATAAAGTAGTACCAACGGTAGCAACGAGTACCTTCTGACCCTGCGCTACATTTGGTGCACCACATACAATTTGAAGGGGTTCGTCAGCGCCTACATTGACAGTAGTTACTTTGAGTTTGTCTGCGTCGGGGTGTTTCTCGCAAGTCAAAACTTCTCCTACAACCACTCCTTTTAAACCTCCTTTGATGTCTTCAATATGTTCAATTCCTTCTACCTCTAAACCTGTTTCAGTGAGAACAGCATCAAGTTCTTCAGGGGTATAGCTGAAATTTAGTAAATCTTTGAGCCAGTTATAGGATACTTTCATGGGTAGGAATAATATTGACTTCTCGTTCTAGGGTAAGACCGAAAAGTTGTTGAATTTGTTCGATAATTTGTGTTGATAAATCTAAGATCTGCTGACCAGTACTTCCACCATAGTTCACCAAGACCAATGCTTGTTTTTCGTGAACACCACAAGGCCCAACCTTTAAGCCCTTCAAGCCAGCTTTTTCAATGAGCCAACCTGCTGCCAACTTAACCTCAGTTTCTGAAACAGGATAGAAGGAGACTTCTGGGTACTTGGCTTTAATGGTTTCAAACAACTCTAAAGAAACAACGGGGTTTTTAAAAAAACTTCCGGCATTCCCGAGAACTTTTGGGTCTGGTAGTTTTGATTGTCGGATGGCAATCACGGCATTTGAAATGTCTTGAATGCTTGGTTTGTTGATGTTTGATTTTTCAAGCTCTTGTTGAATGGCACCATAACTTGTTTTTAAGTTGGCTTGCTTGTTGAGTTTGAAGGTGACATCGATGATGATGTACTGATTTTTAAGCGCACGTTTGAATATGCTTTCGCGATAGCCAAATTGACATTGTTGGTTGTTAAATTGATGAATTTCACCAGTGGCAATATGATAAGCGCTTAGTTCGTGAAAGACGTCTTTGATTTCCACACCGTAAGCTCCAATATTTTGCATTGGGCTAGCGCCAACTGAACCAGGAATGAGCGAGAGGTTTTCGAGGCCTGCCCAGTGCTGAGCAATACAGTATAACACAAACTCGTGCCATATTTCACCGGCTCCCGACTTGACATATACAAAAGCCTCATCTTCTGCTACTTTTTCAATTCCTTTGATTTCATTGCGTAGAACCATACCTTGGAAGTCTTCGGTAAAAAGCACGTTGCTCCCACCGCCTAAAATAAGTAAAGGTAAATTGGGGTAAGCACTTAAAAGACCCGGGAGTTGTTGGGTATCGGTAAACGTCGAAAAATAAAGTGCTTTGGCTGCTATGCCAAATGTGTTGAAAGGTTTTAAATTGAGGTCGTGTTGCATTTCTAGCTCAAAGTTAGAAATAAAGTATAAATCAGACCTCAATGCCAAACAATTCGACGTCTATTTCAATATTTTCACTTTTATTTTGATCATCTTCTATACAACTCAAAATAAGATCAGCCGCTTTTTCACCAACTATTTTTCCGTCGTGGAAAATATAATGCAGCTGCTTGTGAAGAAAAGGCATGGTTAAACCATCAGAGAAACCAATTACTTCAGTTTTTTTCGATAGTTTATTTTCTTTGATGGCTGTAATGATTCCTAAAAGTACTTCGTCAGAAATGCCAAAAAATGCATTTGTTTGTTTGTTTTGGAGCTGATCAATGGTAAAATGATAGGCTGCATTCGCATCTTTTGCAAAACAGACATCGAGTTGGATGTGCGGGTCAAGCTCACTTTCAAAGCCTAATTTTCTGTTCTTGGAAATATTCAATTCTTCTGGACCAAAAACAGCCGCAACTCTTTTGATTTTCTTCTCATTCAAATATTGCGCGCATTTTGCAGCGGCCTCGGCATCGTTGATGTGTACTGTCGGGAAAGTATGGTTTTCAATGGTGTTATCAAAAAGAACTAATGGGATACCTAGTTTTTTACAAACGTCTAAATGTGCTAGATTTTTAGTCTGGTTACTCAATGAAAGCAGAATGCCATCGACCCGCATGTCGCAACACTGTTTTATAGCAGCAACCTCGTTGTCTAGTTCATCTTCGGTAATTAAAATAAGGGTTTGGTACTGATTTTTATTGAGCTTTTTGGTGATGCCTTCAATGACATCGGGTATGAAAGAACGGTAAATTTTGGGTAAAATAACCGCGATAATCTTGGATTGTTTTTTTCTGAAATTGGCCGCGAAACTATTGGGTTTGAACTGTAACTCTTCAGCCAGCTGTTGTACCCGTTGCCTTACTTCAAGGCTGATATCAGGGTGATTATTCAAGGCACGTGAAACCGTAGAGGGGCTTACTTTGAGAAAATTGGCCAAATCTTTAATTGTCATCGGTTTCATACCTACAAGTATGCCATTTTTTTAGGACAAATCAAAAAAATGTGAAAAAGTATTCAACCGCAAACGATTGCACAAACGATTGCGCAAACGATTGCGAGTTTTTAGAACCTTTTTCAGTGTTTTGCCAATGTTAAATTCCTATAAATTGGTCGAACCAAAACTAAAACTATGGAAAACAAAAATTACTTAAATGTAAAAACCCTTGCTGGCTTGCTGATGCTCCAGTTAGGTGTTGCACAGACATCCTTTGCTCAAGTTGGCAAGGAGAAAGATTCTGTGAAAAACGTCAATGAAGTAGTGGTAACTGGTGTGACTAATCCAAAAGCAGCACTCAGTTCATCTATTTCTATTTCTACTTTGCGCCCGGACCAAATTGAGCGTTCAGCGCCGCGTACAACCGCAGAAATTTTCCGTCAAATTCCAGGTATTCGTTCCGAATCATCTGCAGGTGACGGTAATACTAACTTATCTGTTCGTGGTGTTCCACTCGCAACAGGAGGGTCTAAGTATTTATTAATACAAGAAGACGGTTTGCCAGTTCTTCAGTTCGGTGATATCGCATTTGGTACTCAAGATCAATTTGTTCGTGCTGATGCAACCATCGGAAGAGTAGAATCAGTGCGTGGAGGATCTGCTTCTACATTAGCTTCCAATTCACCGGCTGGTATCATCAACTTTATTTCTAAAGATGGACGCCGCGAGGGTGGATCTATTGCTACGTCAGTAGGTCTAGACTACAGAAACCTGCGCTCTGATGTAGAATACGGTACGAAAGTAGGTGATGGTCTTTACATGCACGTAGGAGGCTTCTATCGCCAAGGTGTTGGGCCAAGAGATATTGGTTTCAACGGAAATGACGGTGGTCAAATCAAAGCCAATTTATTGAAAGAGTTCGATAACGGATATGTAAAAGTATACGTCAAAGCCCTCAGAGATCATACAGCAGCTTATATGCCAATGCCGATGACGGTAAGTGGTTCAAACGAAGCACCTGTTTGGGGTTCTGTAAATGGTTACAATGCTTTGACTGGTGGTTTACAAACGCCATTTATGTCTAACATTGTGGCATTAAACGAAGCCAACCAGCCTGAAATGGTCAATGTACACGATGGCATGACTTCCAATTACACAGCTGTAGGTACAGAGTTTAAATTTGATTTAGGCAATGACTGGACGCTTACAGGTCGTTCGCGTTATGCGGGTGTAAATGGTCGCTTTGTCGCTCCTTTCCCAGCAAACTTTGGTTCTACTGAAGCCATTGCCGGAGGTCTTGTTGGAGCAGGTAATACCTACACAGTAACCAATCAAGACGGATCGAATTACGAAGGTGAAACATTGATGTTGATGCACTTATTTAATACTAAATTGAATAATTTCAACAACATGACCAACGATTACAATATCAACAAGAAAACTTCTTTTGGTAATTTGAATTTTGGTCTTTACCAAGCCACACAGCAATTAAATATGTCATGGTTATGGAATTCTTACCTTATGAGTGCTGCTGACGCTGACAACGGTTATGGTCAATTGCTTGATATCAATCGCGTTGATTCAACAGGTGCTGCTACAGCGCTTACAGAAAATGGTCTTTTGGCTTATGGCGTTCCTGCATGGGGTAACTGCTGCCAACGTAACTATAATGTTGCCTATAACATTTTAGCTCCATATTTAAATGGCGATATCGAAGTATCCGATGCATTGACACTTTCACTTGGTGCACGCTATGACATGGGTACGGCAAATGGTACATACGCTGGTTCTGTGCAATCACCAATGAATGACATCAATGGAAACGGAACTATTTCTGCTGTAGAAAACAGTGTTTCTATGATTGATAACAACAATCCAAGTGTAGTTAATTACAACTGGAATTACCTTTCTTATTCAGTTGGTGCTAACTACCAACTTGACCAATCAAGTGCTGTTTTCGCACGCTATTCAAAAGGAGGTCGTGCAGGTGCTGACCGCGTTCTTTTCGGAACCTATTTGAACCCACAAGGTGGATTGACAGCTGCGAACAATGTTGTTGATTTCACTTCACAAGCGGAAGTAGGATACAAAATGCGTAAAAATGGTATGCTTTTAAATGCAACTGCATTCTTCGCGCAAACAGACGAAAAGAACTTTGAAGCAACCACACAAAAATTCTTTGACCGTACTTACAACGCTGTAGGTCTTGAATTAGAAGCAGGTTATACTGTGAAAAACTTCCAGATTTACGGAAACTTGACATATACCGATGCAAAAATAGCTGCTGACGAAGTAACGCCAAGCAATGTTGGTAAGACACCACGTCGTCAAGCTCCACTTATTTACTCAGTAACACCTGTATACAATATCACTAAAGATATTCAATTAGGTGCAAACCTTATCGGTACTGGAAGCTCTTTTGCACAAGACAACAACGAGTTGGTCATGAGTGCATACTTCTACTTGAATCCTTACATCAGTTGGTCTCCAATTGAAAACCTAAATGTGATGTTACAGTCAAATAACGTTTTAAACGCAATGGGTGTAACTGAATCAGAAGAAGGTTCAATCACTGCTGGTCAGACAAATTACGTAAGAGCTAGATCAATTGCAGGTCGTTCAACTGCAATTAGCATCCGCTACCGTTTTTAAAACTTTGTTTTAGAGTGAAAGAGATGAGGTGTAACTTTACACCTCATTTCTTTTTTATAGAGGGTCCTATGTACAAAGAACAAGCTTTTCAGGTATTATCAAACAGCGCAACTGCTGCAGGTTTCTTGGCTACAGCAGTGGGCGATGAAAATTACAACAGGGTATGGTCTAGAGATAGTGCTATCACGGCACTTGCAATCTTATTGCACGAATATGAGGCTTTGTATCCAAGCATTAAGGCCAGTATCCTCACACTCGGATCTCAGCAAAACGAATCTGGAATCATTCCGTCAAACGTTGCAATAGACCAAGACGGCAAACCGCAAACAAGCTTTGGAACCCTGGTTGGTAGGGTTGATGCCCAAACGTGGTGGATCATTCAATGTTGTTTATATATTCAAAAAACCAATGATTTTGAATTGAAAGACCGCCTCAAAGACCAAATTTTTAAAGTCTTGCAATTACTCGATGCCTGGGAATTCAATGCGCGTGATTTGATCTATACCCCTTTAGGTGGAAACTGGGCTGATGAATATATTTTGGCCGGATATACCCTATACGATAACTTATTGAGATATTGGGCCTTGTTGCTGTGTCAGCAATGTTGGCCTTCCGAAGCATTGCTTTCAACTAAGATCACTAGTGTATATGAGGCTATTTTAGCAAATTTCAGTATCGACGGAAGAGAGATTACAAAGAAAACGATTCATCCAAGGATATTTACTGCACTTCAACACAAAAAAATCTATTATTTACCTGCGTGTTTCGATGCCGCACAATATAACATGCAATGGGATGCCGCTGCCAATGGTTTGGCATTATTACTGGGTTTTGAGAATCCTCAAATTCTTCCTTTTATAGAGCAATTCGCACGTGTCGATCAACGCCTAGTCATCCCCTCATTTTGGCCTGTTATTCAAAAACAAGATGCAGCATGGTCCTTACTTGAAAATCAATACAATTATTCATTCAAAAACGAACCCTATCATTTTCATAATGGTGGTTCATGGCCAGTTATGTCAGGTATATTGGCAATGGGTATCCAATCAATTGCGCCGAAAACTACCCGGCAAATTGAGAGCACCTATGAAGGGTATCTCGCCGAGCAGGATGGTTTTAGGTTCTCAGAATATATTTCTATGAATGAACTGAAACCAGGAGGCAAACAACAAATGTGTTTTTCTGCTTCGGGCTACTTATTTATGTGCGCAACACCAGCGCAAATCAAAACTGTTTTTTCGATATGATAGGAGAGATAATCAATCAAGACTTACTTAATCTGAATGCTGCTAAGGCTTTGCTGAGCACATTTGAAGTTTTTGATGACCCTCAGAAAATCGTCGTGGCGATTGCAGGTGAATCTGGAAGTGGTAAAACACATATGGCAACTGCTTTGGCAAAGGAATTATTTGCCAACAAAATTCAAACGCAAATTTTACACATGGATGATTTTTTCAAACTTCCTCCTGCTAGTAATCATGCGCAAAGGCTCACTGATATTTCTCAAGTTGGGCCACAAGAAGTGAATTTGGAAAGATTAAACGCCTTGATTTCAGCATTCAAGTCAAATGCTGGTAATTGTAGCATTCCGACTGTTGATTACTATCAAAATAGCATCGCTGAATCGCATTTGGACCTCAGTGAGGTTCAAGTGCTCATTATTGAAGGCACCTATACCTTTTTTTTGAAAGACACCAATTTTCATTTATTTATGTCTCGAGACTACGAGCAAACCAAAGAATTGCGTTTGGCAAGAAATAGGGGGAATGAAGCTCAAGATGAATTTATTGAACGTGTGTTGCGCATCGAGCACGAAATCATAGCAGGAAGTGCCACGAAAGCTGATGCTTACATTGATTACGATTTTAATTTGCAGATCAAATGAAAAAAATCCTACCGCGTTTGAGTTTTTGGCAGCTCTGGAATATGAATTTTGGTTTTCTCGGTATTCAGTATAGTTTCGGATTGCAACAAACGGCAATCAATCCAATTTATATGTTACTTGGGGCAAATCCAGACGAATTGCCTCTGTTGAACCTCGCAGGCCCAATGACAGGTCTTTTGGTTCAGCCGCTAATTGGAGCCCTAAGCGATAAAACATGGCATCCGCGGCTAGGAAGACGCAAACCATACTTTCTCATTGGAGCCATTCTTTGTTCCTTGGCGTTGTTTGCATTCCCTTACAGCAGTACGATTTGGATGGCAGCGGGTTTACTTTGGATCCTTGATGCCGGAAACAATACAGCTATGGAGCCATATCGGGCATTTGTAGCCGATGTTTTACCTGCGCATGAGCAGCGTCGGGGTTTTCTGATCCAGAGTTTTTTTACAGGTTTTGGGATTACGCTAGCTAATCTCTGTCTGTATCTTTTTCAAAAAAGTGAGTGGCTTGGTCAAAAAAGTGAAAATGGCCTACCATATTGGGTCTATGTAGCATTTTTTGTTGGGGGCATTACCTCGATTACAACTATTTTGTGGGCCATGTACAAAACCAAAGAGGTACCGCCTTCGGATGAAGAATTAAAAATATTGAAAGAAACAAAGCGAAATCTGCTAGCGCCAATCATTGATATCTTTAGCGCAATAAAAGGGATGCCTTCCGTTTTATGGAAATTGGCGCTTATGTATTTGTTTCAGTGGTATGCTTTGTTTATATATTGGCAGTTCGCTGCGCTATCTGTGGCACTAACGATTTATAAAATACCGCTCGGTACTAAAATGAATGCTCATCCAGCTTTTGAACAGGCAGTCAGTTTTACTGGTTTACTCAATGCTGGATATAACATTGTTACTTTTATTGTTGCGCTTTTATTGATGCGCATCTTGTCTAAATTCTCCGCACATAAGGTGCACGCTGTATCTTTACTTTTTGCGGCATTTGGTCTTTTGAATTTCTCGGTAACGCAAGAACAAACCACCCAAATTATCAATATAGTTGGTCTTGGTATCGCATGGGCAAGTATTATGGGCGTTCCTTTCTTAATGGTCGTGCCTGAGTTACCCAAAGAAAAATATGGTGTTTATATGGGGATCATCAATATGATGATTGTCATTCCGATGATCATTCAAACCCTGACTTTCGGGTGGTTGTATCAAAATATATTGCAAAACAACCCGTCCTATGCCATTTGTTTTGCAGCTTGTTTATTCTTTATAGCTGCAACTTTGAGTTTCTTTTTATTTAATAAAAGAGCTACTCAGCACTAAAATAACCACGGTCAGTTGGTTGGATCCAATAAAACCAGTCGTAATAGGCCAAGTGATGGCTCTTGATGAAGCCAAGTTTGCGTTTAGGATAGTCCTTAGGGATGTAAAGGCGACCACCTTTTGTTGGCTCTTGCAAATTTTCTATTCCTGGAACCGCTTGTTGTGGGGCTATTCCATCTTGTAAACAGATAGCATTTGCAGCCGAAACATCGGCATTGGCGCCATATTGCCAGACTTCATCAAATAAAGACCAATCTCGGGAGCCCGAATTGGCAGCTTCAGGGGATAAAATGAGTGCCTTGCCAAATTGATAATGAGGCGAGAGGATATCAATGATTCCTAAGAAATAAGCGTAGCCCATACTGTGACATACAACATGGATTTTTTTAGGAGGATGCTCCATAAAGTATTTTTCTAGCAATACACCTGCTTTTCTACCGTTTTCAATACGAATTTCAAAGCCATTTGGATTAGGGGTTGTATTTAAGACCCACGAGCTTTTGCGTTTGATCCAGCAAAATCTAGAAAATACATAGGACCTAACAGCCTTTCCCATGTTTAAATGAGTAGAGGTGCTGATTGGATGATGTGCATCGAGGTAAAGTGCTTTGGCTTCTGGAAATCTTTTTTTAATGGAGTCGTCAAGGGCATACCAATAGCCAGTTGGATCTTTTTGATGAATTTGATTGGTGGTAATTTCGGCGTCGTGTTTTGGGCCTCTATAGCCATTTATGAATAAAATGTAATCTTGGGCAAACATGGCAGTTGGCAATAATAAAATGAAGAGTTGGATGAATTGTTTATTTCCCATATTGATAAAATATTCCACCTGCAAAAGCAGTCCAATAACAGGCCTTTTGCTCACATGCTTTTAATCCGTTGTTGACCCAAGTATTGCACGTAGAAAACAAGGAGTAACGCCCATATGCGGCATAATAAGCATCGTTACCAGTGACAACCCCAGGTTTAGTTGCTTTGATGTAAATAGTTTTCCATCCCGGCTTAGAATGAACCAACGTGTTTTCGATGTAGCGCACTAATTTTTTGTATTGTTGGGATGTAAGCCGCAATTTGATGATCGGTCGGTCATTGAGCAATTGTTGGTAGTAGGTTGCATGGATTGCGGACGGCCCGATGCCAAACGGAACACTGATGGCAGTTTTAAAGGTGAGATCAGACCACTCTGGTGTATTCATGTAAAAGTATTGATCTCCCCAACCAATAGACACTAAGGTGCTCAGGCTATCTTTAAAGGCGGTGTTTGCTAATGGAAATTCTGTATGCCAATCTTTAATTTGATTCTTAACAGGAACTACGAAGTCTGTGTGGACGCCTGATTTCATTAAGTAAACTTCAATGCTTGAATTTTTGTTCGGATTACCTTTGATACTGATTCGAGAAAGTAAAAATGCACAGACCACGTAAAGTAAAATAGCGGATCCAACGGCAGTTAGGGAATAGCCCATCCATTTCAGAACGCGCTTAGTGGCTCTTCTGACACGCCGAGTTTGATACCAATGAAGTTTGCGTCTTTTTTGCTGCATATGTTCAAAACAAAGTTAAACTTATTAGCTAATTTGAAGGGTAGTTGCTTATTTTTGTGTTCAGTAAATCTACGCCATGCGCCAAATCTTTTTCTCAATTTTTACATTGTTGAGTTTCCTTACTTTCGGACAACAAAATAACAATGCCCTCAAGGCCTCGCAAAAACTCACAGAAGTTCTATTAAATGTAGAGCGATTTTATGTGGATGCACCAGATATTCCAAAAATGACCGAGTCTGCAATTGTCTCGTTGCTTGAAGAACTCGACCCGCATTCTACTTATATTCCCAAAGAAGAGCTTGACGATGCTCAAATGACCATCAACGGTAGTTTTGTCGGTATTGGCGTTCGCTTTCAACTGATGAAAGATACCATAAGTGTTGTTGCTACAATCCCCGGCGGCCCCTCAGAAAAATTAGGGATTTTACCAGGTGATCAAATCGTACAAGTGGATGGTGCAAATGTGGCGGGTATCGGTATCAAAAACGATCAAGTCAGACAAAAATTAATGGGTGACCTCGGTACAAAGGTGAAGGTAACAGTTAACCGCAAAGGCAAACTCCTAGATTTCAATATTACGCGAGATAAGATTCCTGTATTCTCTGTCGATGCTGCTTATATGATCGATAAAGAGATAGGCTACATCAAACTCAATAGTTTTTCTAAAACTACCGTTCAAGAAGTTCAATCGGCACTACAAAGCTTAAAAAGTCAAGGAATGAAAAGCCTCATTTTTGACTTGCAAAGCAATGGCGGTGGTCTTTTAGATGCCGCACACAAATTGGCCGACGAATTTTTGTCCGGAGAAAAACTGATCGTTTATTCAGAGGGGAGGGCTCAGCCACGCTATGACTTGAAGGCTGGTAAAAAAGGCCTTTTTGAAGAGGGGCAGTTGATCATCCTTACCGATGAATACTCGGCAAGTGCCAGCGAGATTTTATCCGGTGCTATCCAAGACTGGGACCGCGGTCTGATTGTAGGTAGAAGATCTTACGGAAAAGGCTTGGTACAAAGACCAATGGCCCTTAGTGATGGTTCTGAAATGCGCCTTACAATTGCTCGTTATTACACGCCAACGGGTCGACACATTCAAAAGCCTTACCAAGACACAGAGACTTACCGCAAAGATCTCAATCAGCGCTATTTAAATGGTGAGTTTTTCCTTAAAGATTCGATCAAATTACCCGATTCGCTCATGTACAAAACGCTCAAAACAAAAAGAACCGTATACGGCGGTGGCGGCATTATGCCTGATGTTTTTGTTGCCTTGGATACCACCGAGAGTTCGACCTATTTTGCAGAACTCATTCAAGGAGGACACGTCAATAGTTTTATCTTCAAATATGTCAATGCCAACCGCAAAGAGTTGCTGCAAAAATACCCGACTATCAAAGAGTTTAAGTCAGGTTTCACTTGTGATGAAGCATTTATGAAAGCGTTTTTTGATTTTGTAGCCCAAGAAGACAGCACGCTTATCTTCAATGCAGCAGACTACAAGCGCAGTGAACGTTTATTGAAACTCAGACTCAAGTCTGTATTGGCCCAAGACCTCTGGGGAGCAAACGAAATGTTCCAAGTGTATAACGATACCAACGAAATCTTACAAGAGGCAATTAAAGTATTACAAAACAAGTCTTATCAAAATTTTGAGCTCGAAAAATAGCATATATGTCAGACGATAAAAAAATCATTTTCTCCATGGTGGGTGTGTCAAAGGTGACACCTCAAGGAAAACAAATCATTAAAAATATTTACCTGTCGTTCTTTTATGGTGCCAAAATTGGCATCATAGGTCTGAATGGCTCTGGTAAATCTACGGTCATGAAAATCATAGCAGGCCTCGATAAATCTTTTCAAGGTGAGGTTGTGTTTTCACAGGGTTATTCCGTTGGCTACCTACCGCAAGAGCCAGAACTTGATCCGAATAAAACGGTTAAAGAAATCGTCATGGAGGGTGCGCAAGAAATTGTCGATGTTCTTGCAGAATACGAAGAAATCAACAATGCCTTCATGGACGAAGAAATCATGGCAGATCCAGATAAAATGGACAAACTGATTGCACGTCAAGGAGAAGTTCAAGATAAAATTGATGCCCTTGACGCCTGGGAGCTCGATACCAAGCTGGAGCGAGCCATGGATGCCTTGCGTTGTCCGCCAGACGACCAACTCATTGGAACACTTTCCGGAGGTGAGCGTCGCCGTGTGGCTTTGTGTCGTTTACTTTTGCAAAACCCAGATGTACTACTCCTCGATGAGCCGACCAACCACCTAGATGCCGAATCTATTGATTGGCTAGAACAACACCTGCAACAGTACAAGGGAACCGTTATTGCTGTCACCCACGACCGCTATTTCTTAGACAATGTAGCGGGTTGGATTCTCGAACTCGATAGAGGAGAGGGCATTCCGTGGAAAGGCAACTACACGTCATGGCTAGAACAAAAAGGAAAGCGTTTGCAAGAAGAGGAAAAAATGGAGTCCAAACGCCAAAAGATGTTGGCCCGAGAGTTAGAGTGGGTGCGTATGAACCCAAAGGCAAGACAAGCCAAAAGTAAAGCGCGTCTTCAAAACTACGACAAAATGTTATCCGAAGACAGCCGCGAAAAAGAAGCACGACTTGAAATTCCGATTCCAAATGGTCCGCGCTTAGGAAACAACGTCATTGATGCTGTGCATGTAGCCAAAGCTTTTGGAGACAAACTACTCTACGACGACCTCAATTTCAAATTGCCGCCAGCCGGTATCGTCGGTGTAATTGGGCCTAACGGAGCCGGCAAAACCACGATCTTTAAAATGATCATGAACGAATTGGCCCCGGATAAAGGCGAGTTCACTGTCGGTGAGACCGTTCAAATTGGCTATGTAGACCAATCTCATAAAGACATTCACCCTGACAAAACAGTTTTTGAAGTGGTTTCAAACGGCTTGGAGTATGTAGAGGTGGGTAACCAAAAAATCAATTCAAGAGCCTATTTATCAAAGTTTAACTTTAATGGTTCGGATCAAAATAAAAAAGTTGGTGTGCTATCAGGTGGAGAAAGAAACCGCCTGCATTTAGCCATGACACTCAAAACAGAAGCCAATGTCTTGTTGCTAGATGAGCCAACCAACGACATTGACGTCAATACTTTACGTGCTTTAGAAGAAGGTATTGAGAATTTTGCGGGTTGTGCTGTGGTTATTTCCCATGACCGCTGGTTCCTAGACAGAATTTGCACCCATATTTTAGCTTTTGAAGGCGATTCTCAAGTCTATTGGTTTGAAGGGTCTTATTCTGAATACGAAGAAAATCGCAAGAAACGCGTTGGCGATGCTGGCCCTAAACGCATCCGATACAGAAGTTTGAGTTAGTATTTTTTTAATACTTGATTTTTACGGGTGCTCTTAGTTTGTCAATGACAACTCCGTTGTTTCCAACGATTCAGCATTACGGGAAGGGAGTCTTTTTCTTGTGCTTCAATTTTTAACGGATCATTTTCATTGAACTGTCTCATATCTGGTTGCCCAGCATCTACCCATGCTGTGTACCAAACGCTACTTACCATTAATATAGCTGCGCGCATGCGCCTTTCAACCATGCCATTAAGTTTGGAGTGGTATGCCTGGCAGAATTTTTGAGAATAAACTTTAGTCATAACGCTGCCACGCTGTTCAAAGCTGTATTTTTCAGCTTCTTTTATTTGAGCGCTGCACAATTTTTCAAACAGAAACACGCTGTCCAAGGCGGCATGTGAGGCAGCAACGGCCTGCCAAATTGTTTGTTGAACAGATTTCAAATAAGTAGCCTTTCCAATCCAATAGTTGTAATTGTTTGCTTCAAGCTCGACCAAACGGCTTTCCCAAAGTCCATGAATCCCATACTGATTGGTCAATTGACCATTATAATTTTGAGTTGTGTGTAAGGGAACATGTGCATCTGCGATATAATGCCCAATTTCTGCGGCATTTTTCAAGATGAGCGCCAAATTTTTTTGTTCAAAAGCTTTTTGCAGTCGGTATTTCATATTGACGACATGCCATGGAACAATTCCATGAGCCAATAGTGTGTCCTCGGCGTGGCAATCTTTGGCGGCTTGCCAATTTTGTGGGAGGTTCCAAAAAGGATTTTCTCCGCGCTTGTAATAGAAATCAAGATCGATGTAATGTCTGCAGGCTTCTGCTTCTTGGATATAACGACGTTGATCAGGAGCCACGGCTTGTGCAATGAGCTCGTGTTGATGTGTAATAAAGAAATGCTGCAATTCGAGGGGCAACAGGTACACCGCGAATTCATTGATGCGCTGATGTCCGGCAAAACCCCATTGTGCGCTTTGTTGTTGCTGGGCCCCTGAAAACAAAAAAATCAAGCCTATGAATAGTGGCTTATAGCAGTGTTTAAGCGTTGTGTTTAATAAGTTTGCCATCTTTAAGTATTGGAATGACCTCCGTTTGATTTGGAGTCAGACAATACTTGATGTCTTCGTTGAGATTGAGGTTTTTGAGGCGTCTGCGATGCGAACTCGACTTCAAGTAGCCAAAGTAATTGTCTTTGGCCGAAAGGTATAAATACTTGGCAGCAATAGAAGAGTCTTCATCAGAAATGTAGTTACCCGTTCCGATTAAATACTGACAAATTGCTCCTGCACAGATCGTGTCTTCAAGGTTGAACTTGTCTTGCCAACCTGAACACAAGCAAAGTACATTTTTATCTTGGGTAGCGAGCCATTTGCAAAGTGCATCTAGATTTAAGAAAGAACCAACAACTACAATTTCAGCATCTTTGGCAACATCCAAAGACTTCGTGCCATTGGTCGTGGTTAAAACAACGTCTTGTCCCTTGAAATCTTCACGCATGTAGGAGAAAGGAGAATTTCCGAAGTCAAAACCATCTACAATTTGACCTTTGCGTTCTGCACCCGCTAAAAATCCTTTTTGTTTGTATTCCCAAGCTTCTTCAACAGTAGGGACAGGAATGATTGAATTGATGCCGTTGTCAAAAGCAGCACAAATTGCTGAAGTAGCACGTAATACGTCGATTACAACGACAATTTCAAATTCATCTTTGTAATAGGGGTATTCTCCGGGCGTGAAGCAGACCTCCACATGTTTTCTTAAATCCATGATACAAAGTTAAAAATAAAGCAATAAAAAAGGGGAGCCGAAGCTCCCCTTTGCATTTTAAGGTGTTGATTGCTTAGAATCTCCAACCAATGCGTACAGATCCGTGAGCAGCACCAATGTTGGTGTAAGTCATGGTGTTTCCAAGCGTAGTATACGTAGTTGGAGTTGCAGATGCTGGCGTAGTTACGTTTTTAACTACGTCATCGTTGGTCACTGCAGTACTTGTTAAGTTTAATTCAAGACCTAAATAAAGGTTATCAGCTACATAGTAATCAAAACCAGCGCCTAGGCCCCAACTGAATGTACTGTAGCCACCCGCAGCGGTAACAGAAAAACCATTTGCGTAAGTGAGGTCTGAAGTAGGGTCAAGTGGATTGGAGTAGAATACATTTGTCCAAGTTTGTTCTTCAGATCCACTACCAAACCCGATGTTTGCTGTGAAATAAGGCGACATTTTGTCTGTTCCTGCGAGGTGGTATTCTGCGCCCAATTTCAAATCCCATGCGCTACGTGCGATGTCGACTGTTCCGCTTTCACCACCTGCAGTAGGGTTGACGTAATAATGCGTCTCCTTACTTGGTGTGCTTACTACAGCAGATCCATCACCACCAAAGCCAAACTGCACACGAGCTGCAATATTGTCTGTGGCAAAATAGCGCAAGCGTAAAGAAGGCGCTGTAAAGCTCATACCATTGCTGGTATTAAGGTTAGCTAATCCTTCCAATGAATAACGTGCGTCATCACTAGCAGGCTTTTGAGCAAACAAAGACCCAGTCAATGTTAAAGCTCCTACAAAAATCATTAGTTTTTTCATAGTTGTTTGTTTTATGGTTTGGTCGAATGTACGCAAACGATTGCGTCAATGTTTCAAAAAAAGACGCACAAACAACTGTTAATAATAATTTAAGACAGGGTGTTTTTAGCCTCGAGCTCTTGCTGTAACTGCAATTGATACATATCAAAATAGGCTCCTTTTTGACTCAAAAGTTCGGTGTGGGATCCCGCTTCAGTGATGCGGCCAGCAACTAAAACGATGATTTTTGTTGCATTTCGGATGGTGGAAATGCGGTGAGACACAATGATTGTGGCCCTATTTTTTGAAAAATTCTGTAGTTCTTGTAAGATAATTTCTTCAGTTTCAGTATCTACTGCGCTCAGGCAGTCGTCTAAAACGAGTAATTTGGGATTGCGCAGTAAGGCGCGAGCAATAGAAATGCGTTGTTTTTGACCTCCGCTCAAATTGACACCTCTTTCACCAAGAATGGTATCAAAACCATGTTCAAATTCTTCGATATTGTGCAAAACGTGCGCGCTTTTACATACTGCTCTTAGTTCTTCAAGTTTTAATTGCTCGGCATTTTCTGAACCGAATTTGAGGTTGTTGGCAATCGTGTCAGAAAACAAAAATACATCTTGAGGAACTAGTGCAATTTCATTTCGGTATTGACTTAAGGAGAGTAGTCTTAAATCTTGCTCACCTATGTTTATGCATCCTGACGAAGGGTCAAAGTGCCGGGCGACTAAACTGCAAATGGTAGATTTACCGCTTCCTGTTTGGCCAACGATGGCAAGTGTTTCTCCGGGTTTCACACTGAAAGAAATATCGTGTAGTACAGGTTGCTCGGCATTTTCATATTGAAAACCAACATGCTCAAAAACAATACCTTGCTCGAGTAGAGGAGTAAGGGTTTGATCGTCTTTGATTTTTGGTTTGGTTTGCAAAAATTCGTTGATACGCTGCTGAGATGCTGCGGCGCGCTGAATGATTGATGAAATCCAGCCAAGACTTGCAAAGGGCCATGTCAAGTTCGTGACATACATAATGAATGCTACAATACCACCAACGGTCATTTTCTTTTCAAAGGTGAGTAGTCCTCCATAGTAAATGGCGATCATGGAGCTGAGTCCGATCAAAAAGATGATAGTCGGGCTAAAAAAAGCATTGACTAAAACCAAACGCATGCTTTGTTTTTTATAGCGCTCAGCAGATTCACTCACTTTATCAGCTACTTGTTGTTCGCGTTGATAAGCCTTGATAATGCGAATTCCAGAGAATGATTCTTGGGCTAAAGTACTCAAGAAAGATTGTTCTTTTTGAACTTCAAGGCTCATTTTGTTCATAGTAGAAGAGACCTTGTAGATCAGAATAGACATAATGGGAAGTGGGATAAGGACGTAAAAAGTTAGACTCGGAGAAATACTAACCATTTTGGTAACAATCAAAATAAAAGAAACCACTAGGTTTATGGTATACATGATGCCAGGCCCAGCATACATGCGCACCAAACCGACATCTTCAGAAATGCGGTTCATGAGGTCACCGGTGGCATTCTTTTTATAGAAACTTTGGTCTAGTACCTGGTATTTGTTGTAGATTTCGTTTTTGAGGTCGTACTCGATGAATCGAGACATAACAATGATAGTCTGGCGCATTAAAAAAAGAAAGAAACCTTTTAGTAATGAAAATCCCATGTATATGCCACCAAGTTCAAGGGCAAGATAGAGGTAGTCTGTTTTGGTTTGAAGGCTGAGATTACTTTGAAAGCGGTCTATGGATTCACTAAAAAATGCAGGCATCTGAACGCCAAAATAGTTGCTGATGACCGTAAACAAGATGCCAAGTAGAAAGCGCCATTTGTACTTCTTAAAGTATTTATTGATGTATCGAAGGGACTTCATGGTTTTTTTCTACTTTTGCCAAGCTATTTGACTTGCAAATTTACGTCAAATAAGAATTAGTGAACGAACTCATTTCAAAAACATGTCTGAATTGACAATATCTCCGTTGGTTGATTCCTCCTTGAATCCCATTCTTCAACCCATGGCTGCCATGGGGCACGAACAAATATTATTTTGTAACGACAAAGCAACTGGATTAAAAGCAATCATTGCCGTACACAACACCGTACTCGGACCAGCCTTAGGCGGAACACGTATGTGGATGTATCAAAATGAGCAAGAGGCTTTGACCGACGTATTGCGTCTTTCACGTGGTATGACCTACAAGAACGCCATTTCAAATTTGAATTTAGGTGGTGGTAAAGCAGTGATCATCGGTGACTCCAAAACCATGAAATCAGAAGCCTTATTCAGAAGATTTGGTCGCTTTGTCAATGCTTTGGCAGGGTCGTATATCACAGCTGAAGATGTTGGTATTTCACCTGAAGATATGGTGCACGTAAGCAAAGAAACGAATTACGTGGTGGGTTTACCCGGAAAAAGTGGAGACCCATCGCCGGTTACAGCTTTTGGTGTCTACATGGGTATGAAAGCTGCTGCAAAACACCAATTTGGTTCTGATAGTTTGACAGGGAAAAAAATCGCTGTTCAAGGAATTGGTCATGTGGGTGCCTATCTAGTAGGTCATTTAGTGGCAGAAGGCGCTGATGTTACCATTACAGATATCAACCAAGAGGCGCTCAAGAAATTAAGTGCTCAACACGGTGTAAAAGTAGTAGCGCCTGAACTCATTTACGGCATCGATATGGATATTTATGCACCTTGCGCACTTGGTGCTACCGTAAATGATGCTACTTTAGAACAACTAAAGTGTTCGGTTATTGCCGGTGCTGCCAATAATCAATTGAAGGAAGAGGCCAAGCATGGGCAAATTTTAATGGACCGCGGCATTATCTATGCACCAGACTACGCGCTCAATGCGGGCGGTGTGATCAACTGTTTCTCTGAGGTTGAAGGTTTGTCTTTAGAATGGGCCAAGCAAAAAGCTGAAGAAATTTACACTACCATTGATAACATTTTAGCTCGTTCTAAACAAGAGGGCTTGCCGAGTTATCAGGTAGCCAATCGCATGGCCGAAGAACGCGTACAATCTAAAGGCAGTCTTAACATCTAATTATGCTCAATAGAAGACATTTAAGAATAAAGGTACTTCAGGCACTATATGCCTATTTTCAAAGTTCTGATTCGGACAGATCCAAGGCGGAAAAAGAGCTTTTGCTTTCCATCGAAAGGATGTACGACATGTATCTGTACTTATTGTTGGCACTACCTGAAATGAAACGTGCCGCTCAAAACAGACAAGCTGAGCTCAAGAAAAAAATGCGCCCGACACCCGAAGAACTCAATCCAAACATGAAATGGGTGGACAACGCGTTGGTTGCTGCAATAGAAGCCTCTAGTTCATTGTATAAAATATCAGAACAAAGAAAGGTCAATTGGTTAGGGGCAGAAAATCAAGAAATTTTCAGAAAAATGCACCTCAATTTACAAGAATCGGAGGTCTATTTTGAGCACATGCATAATGGTCAACAGGGTATTGAGGAAGACATGAGTTTTGCACTGCAAGTTTTCAAACTAGAGATTGCCAATTCAACCCTTATTCAAAACTTTTTTGACGAAAAATCGATCTATTGGGCCGATGACCTCGATTTGTGTGCATCAATGGCTATTAAAACCATGAAATCTTGGAAGCCAGGTGCCGATTTTGAAATCATGCCGCTGTTCAAGGAAAATGACGACGAACGCGATTACATCTTGACCCTATTGCATGAAACCATCAAGCAAGATGCAGCGCATGAAAGCGATATTTTAGCCTTGGCTGACAACTGGGAGCTCGATCGCATTGCCAAAATGGATATGTTGTTGCTTAAAATGGGTCTAACAGAGTTGCAGTCTTGCCCGAGCATTCCAACGAAAGTGACGCTCAATGAATATATTGAAATCTCTAAGTTTTACAGCACGCCTAAAAGCAATGTTTTTATCAATGGCATCCTTGACAAGGCTATTGAAAAATTGAGTAGCGAAAAACGCATACAAAAGTCGGGTAGGGGTTTATTGAATTAGGATTTATCAAAAAACAACACTCATGAAAATTATTCAATCATTTTTGTTAGCAGGTTATTTCCTTTTCGGACTGACTGCCTGCAAAAACAATTCAGAAATCGAAGTTGGTCAAGCTACCACCATGGAAATTCCAAAGAGAATATTTCAGGCTGGAACGGTGATGAAAGGTGAGCGCATTAAGGCCACGTTTAAGGTGATCAATACCGGTGCTTATCCATTGGTTTTTGGTGAAATCAAGCCTTCTTGTTCCTGCACAGTTGTCGACAAACCTGAGAAGCCAATTCCACCGGGCAAGTCTACGATTATTCGTGCTGAAATCAATACTGACGAACTGCACACCAAGAACATTCACAAGGCGGTCACACTCATGACCAATACGGAGCCGAATATTAACGTACTTGAAATAAAAGGTCGAATAAAATAACTACATTTGTAGGCAAAATTTAAAAGAACTATGGGAGCAGGTGCGAATCAGTTGGTGATGATTGTCTTAATGATCGGAGTATTTTACTTCTTCATGATCAGACCACAAATGAAAAAGCAAAAGGAATTAAAGAAGTTTCGTGAAGCATTAAAACCCGGTGACAAAGTCGTTACGATCGGCGGTATTCACGGTAAAATCCTCGAAATCTCAGATGCTACCGTATTGATCCAATCAGAAGGAACAAAAATCAGACTTGACAAAGCAGCAATATCTTCTTCAATGGAAGATACGCTACAAGCAAAATAATTTTTGGGGATGTAGCTCAGTTGGCTAGAGCGCTTGACTGGCAGTCAAGAGGTCGTGGGTTCGAATCCCATCTTCTCCACTGGAAGATTGTCCAAAACAGTCCAAAGCGTGTAAATCAAGCATTTACACGCTTTTTTGTTTTTAAAAACAGTCTAGTAAAGTCTAGGGTTGTAGAGCAGCTTGGTTTCTTAGCGGGTTTCCTTTTTGAAACTGAAAAAAGGAAACCAAGCAGTTAGACGCTAATAGACATAATAAGACTGAAAAACAATGAGTTATGCTTCGTTTTTACCTTTTGGAAATGTAATTTTGTAACAATAAAAGGGGGGCACAATGTAAAAAATAGTGCCAAAATGTCGTCAAGTCAGAAAGCAAGCTTCTCGTTGATCTTCTATATCAGCAGAACAAAAGCAAAAAAGAACGGTGAAGTTCCTGTTCTCATGAAGATCAATATCAACGGAAATCGCGTTGTTATGAATCTTCAAAGAAGTATAAATCCCAATGATTGGGATTCCGCAAGGGCGAGAGCCTTGGGGCGAACAAATGAAGCTCGTATACTCAACGAGTACCTGGAAACAATTCGCGTAAAAGCGCATAAAAAATTCACAGAATTATTGCCGTATACCGATGAGGTTACACCTCAAATGCTTCGTGATGCCATTCTTGGTGTAAAGTCGGCTAAGTCAAAACAAATCATTGATATATGGCAGGACTACGTTGCAGATCTTTTCAAATTAATAGGGAAGGAGGTAACCAGGGCAACCTACCAGAAACATTCAAGGGCCATGCGCTACTTTGAGGAATTCTTGAAGAAAAAGTATCAGGCCCCAGATGTGTCGATTAAATCGGTCAATTATCAGATGATTCAGCAATTCAGCATCTTTTTGAAGACGGACAAGGAATGTAATCACAATACCACTATTAAGTTCCTTCAAAACCTCAAAACAGTTACAAGATTGAGCATTCGAAGTGGCTGGTTACTCAAAGATCCATTTAATGGCATTAGCCTCACTTTAAAGGAAGTTGACAGGCCATACCTCTCACACGAGGAGATCGAGCGTCTGATCGCGTTTAATTCGCCATTTGACCGCTTGAACCGTGTCCGAGACTTCTTCGTATTCTCTTGTTTCACAGGATTGGCTTATATCGATGTGAGTAAGCTCAAAAGATCCGAGATAGAGGGTAATGAAGAAAGCGGATTTTGGATCAGGACCAGAAGACAAAAAACGGGTGGCAGGGCAAATATTCCCTTACTCGATATTCCGATGAGTATCATTAATAATTATAGCCGCTTGGAACTATTGAGAGCTAATGACCCAATTCTACCCATCCTTAGTAATCAGAAAATGAATGCCTACCTCAAAGAATTGGCAGATTTATGTGGAATTGAAAAACAACTCTCGTTTCACGTTGCACGCCACACCTTTGCAACAACTGTAACCATGATGAACGGAGTTCCAATTGAGACTGTCTTCAAAATGCTGGGGCACAAAAACCTTCAAAGCACCCAACATTACGCCAGAATTGTCGACAAGAAAGTAGGGGATGACATGAAATTACTTGCCGCCAAACTGAATGGAATGGGCGCCATCAATTTTGCTTCCGCACCAGTTTAAAACTATAAATATGAGTAATGAATCTTTCAAAGTGCGGGCTTACGGCTTCGGTGAGCTCGCACAACTTTATTTTCCAACGATCACAAAGAAAAGTGCCAGTGCTCAGCTCAGACGCTGGATCAAGTTCAGTAAGAACATCCAGCAAAAACTACAAGATTTGGATTACGAACCTGGAAGAAGAATCCTTACTCCAGCTCATGTGAAGGTATTGATTGATGAGTTTGGGGAGCCGTGATGTTTAGTATAATCGGGGTTGAAAAAGAATAAAAAATTAGAACTAGTTCTAGAAATAATATCGCTGTTATTTAGTTCGAGAAAGTGATTGAAATTTTAATTGTTTTTTTGAATACTTTAATCGTTCTTTTAAGTCAACTAAAATGAACCAGTCAAAATTGATTACTTACAATCTAGATTTTATTCTACTTCAAATTCAACAATCTTCCATTCACAATAAGAAAGAATTAATCAAATGGCGGGATAACTTGGCTGTTTATAAAAGATTATGGCATTATATTTCTGAACCTGATAGTATCGAATCCTTGGCACGAGATGTTTATAAAGAAATTCAAGCTTTTATCTTTATGTGTGAATCGAATGATGATGCACATAAGGCTATTGTTGCATATACTGATAATACTGTTGAAAAGAATAAGTGGATGATTAAATATGACCCGCTTTATCAGACCCTTTTTTCAAGTTTCTTCGATTACTTCGATGTTTACGTTTTGGATCAAACTTCATCAAAGGTTATAATTCCAATTAAGGATAATAAATTTTTTCAATTGAATCGTCAACCTAAAATTATTAGAACGTACAATTGTTTGCAATCCGAAATGATTAATTCAATTAATTTTCTTGAATTGTATTGGGACAGTATTTAAAATAAATATATAAGTTTCCTCAGGACGGTTTTAAAACATTAATCAATTTTTCGGTCACCCTAAAATAAATGTTTTCATAAAAACTGTAAAGTTATTTTCCTGATAATTGTGAAACATTAAAATGTTGGAGACAAAAAATGGTTTTTGATGAAACAGATTTTTAATAAGTGGATAGGTTACTTTTTCAAATCTTTGACCATTTTTTCTGGAGGATTATGGAATTGCTTTCCATCCTCTATTGATGAGCCTTTGTAGCCAATTATATTGATGATGATTTTGCGTAGTAATTCATCCATTAATTCAAAGTCCTCAATTGCTTCATTTAAATTACCAATTTCTCCTCTATGAATGATGGCATTTCTTTTATCAAGCAAATTTGAAATTTTGTCTGAAATTTCAATTCCGACTCCCTCAATTAAATTTTTAAATTTCACCCTGCTCGAATTACGTTTTGCAATATTAAGTTCACCCAATCTACTTTTTAGAATATCATAATTTTTCTTTTCAATTTTTCCTTCGAGCTTTTTTAATGTATTAAATAAATTCTTTGATACATATTTAAATATTTTTTCAGGAATAATATTTAGACAAATTTTATTCAGTGAATCAGCATAACTGCTGCTCAATCTTTCTAAAAGAATTGTTTGAATAAATATTTTATCACTCTAGCGGAGATTTGATTAGCATTAATCGGATCTCCGCTTTTTATTTCCTTCAATATTTCTGAAAAACAACGAGTTAGCTCTAACAATATGTTCGTTCGAAAAGTTAGAACTCGGCCATTTTGCTTGTCATAAGTGAATCCGTTCGGAAACAAGATATGTTGAAGTTTATGCTTTCCAAAGACATCCGCAGATTCCCATAAAACACTGAGCTTACGGGCAATTTCTAGCCCATTTTTAATACATTTTTTAAGGTTAGAACTCGTGAGGTGTGGGTTCGTGAGTTTTTGCTCCAATTTTGATATCTCTACTTTATATTTTTCACTGAACTTGGTGTAGATAAGCGTATCTATTTTGCCAGTGGCGTAACGCTCCTCTATGGCATCTAAATCCTTTTTGACTTGAGTAAGTCTTGTTTTAGTTGCGGCAATTTCATTTGCATCTTCTTTTGAGAGTTCAAGAAGTTTGTATTGCATGATTTCAGGTAAGACTAGAGAAAACGGCCATGTTGACCACCCCAAAACGGAGTATGTTGACCAGCTATTTTCATTTGTCTAAAATCACGAATTAATAGATTCATTTCGTGATAAAAATATTACTTTTTTTCGATTAAAAAAACGATGTTCAAAGCGCCTCTTTTTTTTCTCATGGATTCGCCTTGTAATTCGAATCGGTGAACGTGGTGTACAAGACAGTCCATAGTGCGTCTGCGATTGTTTTTTCATCAATAATGTCATACCATTGACTCACAGGTAATTGAGAAGTGATGATTGTAGATCCTTCGCCGTGTCGGTCTTCGATGATTTCTAAAAAGGCCATTCTATTTTGATTATCCATGGCTTGTAAGCCAAAGTCGTCAAGAATGATGAGTTGTTGCCTTTCTATTTTAGCGATTTCTTTAAGGTAAGTCCCGTCGGATTTGGCCATTTTGAGCTTTGCAATTAATCCTTTATAGTGCTATAGCTATGAGGGCTTTTGATTCTTGGATGTACCGCAATACGGTTGTATCCAGCGTAGATCTCTACTACTTTTTCATTGTAAAGAACCTTGACCTTCTTTCGTATGTAGATATACGGCACACTGTAATAATGCCTATCCTCAGATAACAAAATATGGCCATTATTCATCACCGTTACAATAGCCTGCTTGCGTATCTCAAAACGTTCAACAGGAAGCTCCTTTAATTCAGCTTTTTCAAGCTCCTCAAAGAGTTCTATCCTGCTGTATGGCTTTCCAGTAAGGTTTGATGTATTGTGCTTCTCTAAAAGCGTTTTAATGGCACTATTTAATGATTTTAGACTAAAAAATTGCTGGTCCTTCAGTACGCTATAAATTCGGGTGTAAAGGATTTTTACAGCGCCCTCAACCAAAGCTTAATCCTTTGGCTTATATGATCTTGCCGGCAAAATAGTGGTTCCATAGTGTTCAGAAAAATCTAAAAAAGTTTCATTAATGTTGGGTTCATAGCGATGGCTTTTCGTTACGGCAGACTTCAGGTTATCCGGAACAATCGCTTGTGGAACACCTCCAAAAAAGAGTAGCACATTTTCAACAGATTCAACAAAGTCTTTCTTTTTTTGACCCATACTGGCTTCCGCATAAGTCAACTGACTTGCTCCTAGAGTGGCAACAAAAAATTCCACTTCTATTACCTCTCCGCTTTCTCTGTCAATAATTTCAAGCGTTTTTCCGGCATAATCAACAAACATTTTATCACCGGCCTTATGGCTCATGTGCATAGACGCTAAAGACGAAAAGGAAAACGATTAATAGATAACTGCCCGCCTGATGGTGGGCAGTTATCCTTTTAATACTTTTAAAGGGGGTAAAAAATTGCAACTGTCCGGTTCCAGGTGGGCAGTAAAGTTCTTATTCAAACATTTTACCGCGAGTAAACGCAATCCTGTAAATAATTCCTTCATTTAAATAATTTTACTACAACAATCCAATTTTTCACTACATTTAACCCCGATGAAAAGCATGAAGAAAATGTTTGTCTTGTTTATGATCCTGGTAATTAATATGCCAGCCGAAACAGCACACGCCTTTTCTTTTGTTCCTGAATTCATCTCCCACTACAATCATCACAATCAAGAGCATCACGAGTTAAGTTTCATCGATTTTATCGGTGAACATTTCAGCGTAGGTCATCACGAAGGTTCAAAACACCACGAGCAGGACGAATGCCCAACGAAGCACGATCATGCAGTTGTTTCGTTTACATTCGTTGTAGAAAAGAAAGCCACATTTGAAGCAATAACGGAGAACAATACCTTCTTTGCAGAAAAAACACCCGTACCGCCTTACCAAACCTTTTTCTCTGAATTTCATTCCGCTATCTGGCAACCGCCAAGATTGAGCTAATCGATTAATCAAAAATTGTTGCAGGGCAAATAACGCCTTGTGTAGTCGTGCATTTTGTCGCCGACCATTGTTTTACGATTAGAAGAATCAATATGTTAGATAAAGTCATTCAATTTAGTATCAAGAACAAGTTCATTATCGGCTTGTTCACCTTAGCCTTAATTGGAGTAGGAAGCTATTCCTTTTACAAGCTACCAATTGATGCCCTGCCCGATATAACCAACAATCAGGTGCAGATCATCACAACTTCGCCAACCTTGGCAACTCAGGAAGTGGAACAATTTATTACCTATCCCGTGGAGCTTTCCGTAAAGCCTATTCCTCAAATTGTGGAGTTGCGTTCTACCAGCCGTTTCGGGTTAAGCGTAGTTACCGTAGTGTTTGAAGAAGACGTAGATATATACTGGGCAAGAGCGCAGATTACCGAACGTTTGAAAGAAGCCGAAAACGCAATTCCTCCCGGATTGGGAACGCCCGAAATGGCTCCGATCAGTACCGGGCTTGGGGAGATTTATCAATACGTTGTCTACCCTAAAAAAGGCTACGAAAAAAAATACATTGCTACTGAGCTCCGCTCCATCCAGGATTGGATCATCAGACCTCAATTATTGGGAACTCCAGGCGTAGCAGAAGTGAACACGCTTGGCGGTTATTTGAAGCAATACGAAATCGCTATCAACCCTGACAAGTTAAAAAGTATGAACACCACCATTGCAGAGATTTTCGATGCATTGGAAAAGAACAACGAAAATACTGGTGGAGCATACATTGATAAGAAACCTTATGCCTATTTCATTCGTGGAATTGGGATGGTTACGGACATTGAAGACATTGGGAAGATCGTTGTAAAAACACAAAATGGAATCCCGATTATGGTGCGTGATGTTGCCGATGTGCATATTGGGGCAAGTACCCGTTTTGGAGCAGTTACCAAAGACGGAAAAGGTGAAGAGGTGAGCGGAGTTGCGATGATGCTGAAAGGCGAAAACTCTTCTGAAGTGGTGAGCCGAGTGAAAGAAAAAATGGCTCAAATTGAAAAATCCTTACCCGAAGGAGTAGCCATTGAAGCCTTTAGCGACAGAACCCAACTCATCGACAAGGCCATTAGTACTGTTGAAAAGAACCTCATTGAAGGAGCATTGATCGTGATTTTCATTCTCGTTTTGTTGCTCGGGAACTGGCGCGCAGGTTTGGTTGTTGCTTCAGTTATTCCGTTAGCGTTGCTCTTTGCTGTTTCCATGATGTACCTCTTTGGCGTAAGCGGAAACCTTATGAGCCTTGGAGCAATCGACTTCGGTTTGATTGTGGACGGAGCAGTTATAATTGTAGAAGCGATCATTCACAGTTTACAGTCTCGAAACAGGGAGGTTTTATCTCATGAACAAATGGATGCAGAAGTGTACAAGGCTTCGTCTAAAATAAGAAGCAGTGCAGCGTTTGGTGAAATCATTATTTTGATCGTTTACCTTCCGATTCTTGCCTTGGTGGGAATTGAAGGAAAGATGTTCGGACCAATGGCGCAAACCGTTTCGTTCGCCATTTTAGGTGCGTTTTTGCTGTCGTTAACCTATGTTCCTATGATGTCGGCACTCGTGTTGAAGAAGGAAACAGGACACAAGAAAAATTTCAGCGACCTCATTATAGAAGGTGCTGAACGCGTTTACAGACCATTGTTGAACGGTGCGTTGAAAATGAAAGGATTTGTGGTAGGAATAGCCGTTGTTCTGTTGGTGATCTCCATAATGGTTTTCGGGAAATTGGGTGGTGAATTCATTCCTACGTTAGACGAAGGGGACATTGCAACCCACGTGATTATTGCCTCGGGAAGTTCGCTTTCACAAGAAGTGGAAACAACTACGAAAGCCGAGAAGCTCTTGAAAGCACGTTTTCCCGAAGTAAAAATGATCGTTACCAAAATTGGTTCTGCCGAAATTCCTACCGATCCTATGCCGATGGAAGCGGGAGACATGATAATTCTGTTGAAAGACAAAGAACATTGGACTTCTGCCGATACGAAAGAAGAATTGATGGAAAAAATGGAAGAAACATTGGAAGAAATTCCAGGCGTTACGACCGAGTTTTCACAGCCTATTCAAATGCGTTTTAACGAGTTAATGACAGGTGTTCGAAGCGATGTTGCTGTGAAAATCTATGGTGAAGACCTGGATATGCTCGTGAGCAAAGGCGACGAAGTGTTGAAACTTATTAGTTCGGTAAGTGGGGTTGCCGATGCGAAAGCCGAGCGAGTTGCAGGATTGCCACAAATCACTATTCGATACAACAAAGACAAACTGGCACTTTACGGATTGAACGTAGGTGATCTGAATAAGGTCATTCGTGCAGGTTTTGCCGGAGAAAAAACGGGTGTTGTTTACGAAGGTGAAAAGCGTTTCGACATTGTACTACGTTTGGCAGAAGACAGTCGAAAAGATATTTCGAACCTGAAAATGCTTTACATTACCCTTCCTTCAGGAAGTCAAATCCCGTTGGAACAAGTTGCAGACATTGATTACGAACCAGGACCGATGCAGATCAGTCGTGAAAACGGAAAACGTCGCATTGTTGTTGGTTTCAACGTGCGTGGTCGGGATGTGGAAAGCGTAGTAAAAGAAATTCAACAAAAACTGGATGGAAAACTGAAATTACCTGCGGGATATTTTGTCACTTATGGCGGGCAGTTTGAGAATTTGGTTCAGGCTTCGGCTCGTTTGTCGGTAGCCGTTCCTATTGCCTTGGCGTTGATCTTCGTATTGCTCTTTTTCACCTTCAAATCCGTGAAACAATCCTTGCTCATCTTTACGGCTATTCCGTTTTCTGCAATCGGTGGCGTGTTCGCGCTGTGGTTGCGAGATATGCCTTTTAGTATTTCTGCAGGTGTCGGTTTTATCGCTTTGTTTGGTGTGGCAGTACTGAACGGAATTGTATTAATCAGTTATTTCAATCACTTAAAAGCAGACGGAATGCATGATGTGTTGGAGCGCGTGAAAGAAGGAACAAAAGTGCGTTTGCGCCCGGTGTTGTTAACTGCTTCGGTGGCATCACTCGGTTTCCTTCCTATGGCATTGAGTACAAGCGCAGGTGCAGAAGTTCAGAAACCATTGGCAACCGTTGTAATTGGCGGATTGATTACCGCAACTTTCCTAACGCTGGTTGTTCTTCCAATCCTCTACATTTTCTTCGAAAAAGGAAAACTGAAAGTGTCGGGTAAAACCGCCTTAGTCCTTCCGATATTGTTCTTGTTGGGTTCATTCAACGGGTTTTCGCAAGAACCAACTTTAACGCTCGATCAGGCAATTCAACAAGGAATTAGCAATAACCAATTGATCCAGGCAGGAACGCTGAACTTGCAGGCTCAAAATCAATTGCGACCCACCGCATTCGAATTGCCGAAAACAGACATTACAGGAATGTTCGGACAGTACAATACACGTGCATTCGATCAGAACTACATGGTTTCGCAGTCCATAAATCCCTTCCAGTTCAAAGCGAAAATGGACGTGGTGGTTGCAAACATTCAGTCGAGTGAAATCCAGTTAGGGCAATCGAAAAACGAAGTTCGGTTTTACATCCGTCAATCGTGGTTCAACCTCTTGTACCTGAATGAAGTTCACACCCAATTATTGGTTCAGGACAGCTTATTGAACAAGTTCGTGAAAGCTGCCGATTCCCGTTACCAGGCAGGTGATGTGAACGAGTTGGAGAAATCCACAGCAATTGTCAAGCAAAAGGAACTGCAACAGCAGATCAAGCAAAATGAAATGAATCGGATTGCCGAGAAAAGCCGTTTGAGAACCTTACTTGGGTTGAATTCGGATTTTTCGGTTATTGAATCTTTGAAAATGGAACCGTTCTTAGGAACATTGGACTCGGTTGCCTTGCAGGAAAATCCGCAGTTACAGTTGGCATTGCAGGAAGTGGAACTGGCAGAAGCGAATCAGAAACTGGAACGTTCAAACCTGTTCCCCGATGTAAGTGCAGGGTATTTTATCCAATCGCTAACAGGAAATCAGGAGGTGAACGGTCAAACGGTTTATTACAATGGCGCTCCACGTTTTCAAGGCTTCACCCTTGGTGTTTCCATTCCCATTTTTACAGGTTCAACTGTTGCTAAATCGAATTCAGCAAAAACAACCGTTATGGCGCAACAGGCAAATGCAGACTATCTACAAACACAGTTGAAGAACCAATATGTTCAGCAGTTACAACAGTTAGCCACGTTGCAATCAGCAGCTGAGTTCTATGAAAATTCGGTGCTTCCTTCTGCAAGAACCATTTCAAAAAACGCTGCCATTTCCTACGAACAGGGAGACATTTCCTACGTGGAATATTTGCAGGGAATTCAAACCGCTTTAGAGAGCCAAATGAGTTACATGAACGTGCTGAACCAGTACAACCAAAGCGTCAGCGCTATTCAATATTTACTGAATAAATAAACGAGACATGAAAAAATCAATAAAATATATAATTGGAGCTGTTACCGTAGTGGGAATAGTACTCTATTTTATGTTGCGTTCATCTGATGAACAAACAACTCCTGCCGCAACGGAAGAACACGAGGGACACACAGAAAGCAGTATCAAAGAAGTGGAATTGAACGAAGCACAGTACAAAGCTTCCGAAATTGAACTGGGAACGTTTTCCTACAAGAACCTGAGCGAAGTAATCCACGCAAACGGGTACACGAAACTTCCGCCACAAAATCAGGCAGATGCTACGATTTTGGTTGAAGGAACAGTGAAATCCATCAAAGTGATCGAAGGGCAATTCGTAAAGCAAGGGCAAACTCTGGCTACGATTGAAAGCCTCGAATTTACCAGATTGCAACAGTCTTATTTGGAATCAAAAAGCAACCTCGAATGGCTTTCGGAAGAGTATGACCGTCAAAAGACGTTGAGTGCAGAAAATGTAAATGCGAAGAAGACCTTACAGAAAGCAAAATCCGATTACGAAAGTGAAAAGGCTCGTTATGCTTCCTTGAAAAAGCAATTGAACATTCTGAACCTTTCAGGCGATGGTGGTGCAGTTTCTATTATGGCAGTCAAAGCACCAATTAGCGGTTACATTACCGAAATCAACGTAAAGATTGGAACAACCGCAAAACTCGGCGAACCATTGTTCAGCATTGTAGACAATACCAAAATGCACGTTGATTTGTTGGTGTACGAAAAGGATTTGCAGAAAGTGAAGCCAGGTCAGCAGGTGCGTTTCACCTTGACAAATCAGGACAACACCGAGATCATGGGTGAGATTTTCAGCATAGGAAAAGCCTTTGAGAACGAGACCAAATCAGTTGCAGTTCACGCCGACATTCTCAACGAAAAACAATTGCTCATTCCTGGAATGTATGTGAATGCCTTGATCGATGTAGGGATAAATAAAGTGCAGTCACTTCCCGAAGAAGCAGTTGTCAAAGCAGACGGAAGAGAATTCATTTTCATTCTTGAAAAAGTAGAAGAAGAAAAAAGCCATGACGAAAAAGCGGGACACGATCACGATGACGCTCACGAACATTCCGAGAAAGCAGGAAAAGGCTACCACTTCCAACGAATTGAGGTAAAGACAGGAACAAAGCAATTGGGATTTGTGCAGGTGACATTGTTGCATAATATTCCTGCCAATGCGCAAATAGTTTTGAAAGGAGCTTATTACATTCAAAGTCACTTGCTGAAAAGTGAAGGTGGCGGAGGACACGAACATTAATCATTTTAGGGCGGGGGCTTGGAGTTTTTAACGTTTTAGTAAGAAACTCTTTTTCGCTCCAATGTCTTCGCCCTTTATAAATAAAACGATATGGTAAATACAGATCCGAATCACGTGCATACCTACGATGCCCATGGCAGAATGACTTGTTGCTCGTTGGAGGAAAAAATAGACGCTAAAAGCGGTACTCCACATATTCACACACAAGAGCATGCTCCTGATGACGAAGATGGTCACGATCATTCGCACGGAGAAAAACCCGCTTGGATTGAATATATTCCGTGTATCATCAGCTTTGCACTTTTACTAACTGGAATCTTATTTGAACAGGTATTTCATCCCACCTTTTTCAAAGACTATTTCAAACTCATTTGGTATATCGTTGCCTACGTTCCAGTTGGTAAACCCGTGATGATAGACGCTGTAAAGTCTATTTCAAAAGGTGCGTTCTTTTCCGAGTTTTTTTTAATGACCATTGCCACATTGGGAGCGTTTTTCATTGGTGAATATTCCGAAGGAGTTGCCGTAATGGTGTTCTATTCTATTGGCGAATTGTTTCAGTCGTTGGCAGTAAAAAGAGCAAAACGAAGCATCAAAGCCTTGTTGGATATTCGCCCCGATACCGTTAACGTAATGCGTGACGGACAATTAAAGACCGTTTCACCATCAGGGGTTCAGGTTGGCGAAATTATACAGGTGAAATCAGGCGAAAAAGTGGCATTGGACGGAGAATTGGTTTCCGATTCTGCTTCATTCAATACTGCTGCACTTACAGGCGAAAGCAAACCTGATAAAAAAGCAAAAGGTGAAACTGTACTGGCGGGGATGATCAACCTTCAATCCGTTTCCGACATTCAGGTTACTGCGCTTTACAAAGACAGTAAATTGTCGAAGATTTTGGAAATGGTTCAGGATGCTACTTCACGTAAATCGCAAACACAGTTATTCATTTCCAGGTTAGCGAAGATCTACACACCAATTGTTGTTTTCCTTGCAGTTGGAATCTGTCTGCTTCCCTATTTGTTCGTTTCCGACTACCAATTTTCCGTATGGCTGTATCGTGCATTGGTGTTCTTAGTGATTTCCTGTCCGTGTGCTTTGGTGATTTCCATTCCGCTTGGATATTTCGGTGGCATCGGTTTAGCATCCCGAAACGGAATCCTGTTCAAAGGTTCGAATTACTTAGACGTCATGACGAAAATAGACACCGTTGTGATGGACAAAACAGGAACATTGACCAAAGGTGTTTTCAAAGTTCAGGAAATCGTGGCAGAAGGAATCGAAAGAGACGAATTATTGAAACTCACAGCATCTATTGAAAGCAAATCTACGCACCCGATAGCGTCTGCAATTGTGCAACACGCAGGAGATTTAGCAAAAGGCACAAACGTTGGACAGGTGGAAGAAATCTACGGGCACGGTTTGAAGGGAACCATAGACGGGAAGGTAGTATTAGCAGGGAATTTGAAACTGTTGAAGAAATTCAACATTGCTTTCGATACTGAGATTGAAAAAATCGTAGAAACCATTGTTGTAGTTGCAGTTGATGGAAAGTATGCGGGTTACATTACCATTGCCGATGAGATCAAAGAAGACGCAGGGCAAGCAATCAAAGAACTGCATAGTCTCGGTATTAGAACCGTCATGCTTTCAGGAGACAAACAAAGCATTGTAAGTAAGGTAGCAGAAACGCTTTCCGTTGATAATGCCTATGGCGATTTACTGCCTGAAAATAAAGTAGAGAAAGTACAGGCATTGAAGGATCAGAAACGAACTCTTGCGTTTGTAGGTGACGGTGTGAATGATGCTCCTGTAATTGCATTGGCAGATGCGGGAATTGCTATGGGCGGTTTGGGAAGCGATGCCACAATTGAAACTGCTGATATTGTCATTCAGAACGATGAACCTTCAAAGATCGTTTCAGCCATTAAAATTGGAAAAATCACGAAGAAAATCGTATGGCAAAACATCATTATGGCAATGACCGTCAAAGTGATAGTTTTGGTTCTTGGAGCGGGCGGAATTGCCACCCTTTGGGAAGCAGTTTTTGCAGACGTAGGAGTTGCTTTACTGGCAATCTTGAATGCTGTTCGAATTCAGCGAATGAAAGTATAAATTTCGTAACTTGGAGATTATGGGAGTCGAAATAGAATTAGCAGAATTACGTGTAATTCAATTAGTAATGACCAATTTCTTTGCACGTTTTGAAATAGAAACACCTGCAATGCGTAAAATCATCGGATGGTTAATCATTGCAGGAATTACCGTAGGTTTGTTTTATCTCGTTGGGCATTGGTCGTCTATATTCCCTGTTATCGGATTAATTCCAGGAACAATCTACCATTTTCAATGGTGCAAAAAGAATGGAATTGATCCTTTAAAAGCTACTCTACGAAAGAAATACTACGAGTTAAGAAAGTGGAAATTGGAAGAATGAGAGTATCCTTATTTTTAAAGTCCAAAACAATTAAAACACGAAACAATGAAAGCATTTCTATTAATAGCTTTTCTCTTCACTACACAAATTCTTGTAGCGCAGAAAGCAACGAAGCGTCAAACAATAACAATCAAAACACCGAATACGTGTAGCCATTGCAAAGTATGCGAAACGTGTGGTGGAAAACTGGAAGGAGATTTAGTATTTGTCAAAGGAATCCAATTGGTAACATATAACGAAGCTGATCAAACCACAACTGTAGTTTACTGGGCTAAGAAAATAACGCCCGAAGAAATCCGTAAAGAAATTTCATTGCGTGGTTTTGATGCTGATTATGTAAAAGCTGATCCTAATGGTTACAAGGAACGTGATGGATGCTGTAAAGGGGAAGAGTAAGTATGTAATGTTAGACGTATGAAGATACATGTTTTCATCCCACAAGGTTTGCGAAAATAAGTAATAAAAGAGCATGAGTTGTCAAAACAAGCTGAACGTAACAATGATTTACATAAAGCTTGGTGGCATTTAGAGCGTGCTCATATACTTGGTCAAGCTTGGCCAATAGATCACACACGAACGCATTGGCGAATGCTTCTTTTTGCATTCCGCAGAAATAATTTAAAGGAAATAATCGGACAGTTTTCAAGATTGCTTGTAGGTGGAATAAAGTCTTTCCTCGGTGAAATACCTGTTGGTAATAGGGGGGGTGCAAACGTTCCACCATTGAAGCCAATGGAGATTCCAAAGGATTTAAAAGCCATTTTAGATTTATATCCTCGGTAAGGATCATAAGCTGAGAAAGTAACTTGATTACGGTTCACTTTGTTATACTTTCTAACGAATCAAGTTCTAATACACGGTCTAAATCTTCTATCAAAAAGTTAGAAGTTTCCCCGCTCGAGGTCACCAATAGAATACGTTAGCTCAGCGTTGTTTAAGTAAAAAATAATTTTGTTCAGGTCCCAAATTTTGTTTTTTTCTCGATAAGTTTTGAAATTATACAAAAAGGCTTTTGGTATAATATTTTCGGATCGATACCATTGGTTATTAATTGCCATAAAGGCATTATATTTTTTCGATGTTTTTTTTTTCTTGGCTGTAGTAAACAGAGATTTCACCTTTAATTTCTTTAGGATTCCAATAATCACCATAATGTTCCTCACTAACAACAACTTCTAACTTCCAGTACTTGTTTTCAATTCGTTCAAGTATTTTATCAGTGGAAACCTCTCCACCTTTGAAGGTAAGTGATTTTGCTGCATAAATATTTTTGATAGCGCCAATCTGACCCCAATTCTCGTCATTTGTTGTTTTTGTAACTGCAGGCATGAGTCCAAAGCCAGTATGAACCTTTCTCACATCACCTAATATTGGTGCTTTAAATGCTCTTTCAAGTGAGCAGTTGTATTTGGTTTGAACGTGAATTTTAAAATCCATAATACCATTTAGTTTTAATGTTCAATCAGTAACCACCCGCCGTTAGCAAGACTTACGATGAGTTGCTTGTTGATGACGATCATGCTGAGGCAATTTTGTTCGGAGATTTTCTTCCAGGTAATGCCTCCGTTTTTACTGACATCGATGCCGTTTGTGCCGCAAGCAAAATACTTGTCGTTTGCGTAAATCACGCAAGAACGATAGCCTGAAGGACCTTTCTTGGGTGCTTTCCAAGTTTTGCCTCCGTCTGTAGTATAGTAGCAATTGAGCTCTCCGTTATTGGGCTCCAAATAATTACCCCCGACAGTCATGATTTCAAGTTCATTTTTAAGCGCCATGGCATAGGGGCCGCAAGTTGGGCAGGATGGGTATGGGATGGCGTGTTGCGTCCAAGAATCTCCTAGATTCGTGGATTGAAATAACCTTGAAGACAGACCGCCAGAAACAAAATAGAAATTCCCGTTCAGCATTTGATTGGTTTGACCACTAGCCGCATAAGCGGCCTCGCCCTCTATGGCAGAGACGCTACCGGGAGTTGGCTCCCAATGGTTGCCACCGTCTAAAGATCTAAAAGTACAAAACGAACCGTTGACAGGGTCTCCGATTAAAAAGAGTGTGTTATTTTCTGAAGCAATACCGTCAAAAAATATCGGTTTGCCTTGCCAATTCAGGTTTATTTTTTCAACTGCTTTGTTTTGAAGGGAAATGCGATATAGCGAGCTGCTGTCATTGCTTTGCATGGCGAACAGCTTGCCCGCGCAAAAAGCGAGGTCACGGATTTCTTGCGCAGATGTCCCGAGTGCAATTGTATTTAAAACATGTAAACTAGGGTCTAAAATGCGAATATTCGCCAAATTTGAGCCTATTGCTAACTGATCATTTGGTAAGCCAAGTACAGCGCGTTCGTGTTCCTTTTTATTGGCTTTGTTGCGTGGAATAAAGGCGGTATGCTGAGCATAAGCGGATTCAATAAAGATGAAAACAAAAAATAGGCTGAGGTATTTAATCATAGTATTCTAATCTCAAACTAACTTCTGAATTTTGCATGAAAGTCTGCTCTGGCTTGTTCCATGATTTGCTTTAGGTCCGTTGGTTTTTGTCGTTTCCAACGTTTATGCGACCACAACCACCGACTAGGCTCATGATGAATTGATTCAGTGAGAAGTGCGAGGTGTTTTTCAGTGATAGCGCCGTAATTTTCCTCTTTAGCCTCTTTAGTAATTACTTTAAGTGAAACTTTATAATGTCCTGTTTTGATGATTTTTACACTTGCGTAAACAACTGCGCAGTCATAACGATTGGCCAAATATTCAGGACCAAAAATTACTGGTGTTTCTTGACCAAGAAACGGCGTCCAGTATGCCTTTTTAGCATCTGCTGGGGCTTGGTCAGCTAGTACGAGAACAACGGTGTCTTGTTGCTTGAAAATATGTTGATAGTTTGCAGCATGCACGACTTTTAAACCAAAGCGCTCTCGTTTTTCAGTGAGCTTTTTGTCCCAAAATGCTGCGCTCAGTGGCATGCCAATGCCGTAAGTAGGGCGTTTGAACCATAGGCCCATGGCCGAAATGAGCCATTCCCAATTATTAAAGTGGCTAGAAACTAAAATAATTGGTTTTTGTATGGCTTCGATTTGAGCAAGTTCTTCGGGATTTTCAAGGACGATTCTCTCTAATAGCTCCTTCTTGGAAAAACGAAAATTCTTAACGGATTCAAGGATCAATTCTGCTAAAAAGCGGTAGTATTTTTTGGTAAGTCCTTTTATTTCTTTGTCGTTTAAGTGAGTAAAGGCCGTGCGGAGGTTTTGAATAATGACTTTTTTGCGGTAAGGAATGAGGTAGCAAAATGTAAGGTAGATAATAGGAGAAATGCCGTATAAAACCCTCAGCGGAAAAAGCGAAAGTGGTGCGACCACCAAATAGTAGAGTAGGGCGCCCATTAGAATTGATATTTATCTTTCCACCAAGTTTTGATTTGCTTGGCAAGTTCTTGTTCTTTTGAGCTGCTTCCTGGCTTTATGAAATTGGTACCGATGATTTCTTGAGGTAAAAATTCTTGCTCGTAGAAATTTCCGGGGTAGTCATGGCTATATTGATAACCCTCGCCATAACCCAATTCTTTCATCAGCTGAGTCGGAGAATTGCGCAAGGCAACCGGCACGGGTAAATCCCCGGTTTTTTGCACCATAGCTTGTGCTTGGTTGATGGCCATATAGGCTGCATTCCCTTTGGGTGAACTAGCCAAATAAATGGCACATTCACTAAGTATGATCCTAGATTCTGGCCATCCGACGTTTTTGACGGCCTCAAAACAGGTGTTGGCCATTAAAAGTGCATTTGGATTGGCCAAACCAATATCTTCAGCGGCTAAAATCAAGAGCCTTCGTGCAATAAATTTAGGATCCTCGCCACCTTCGACCATACGCGCAAGCCAATAGACTGCTGCATTTGGGTCCGAGCCTCTGACAGACTTGATAAAAGCCGAGATGATGTCGTAGTGTTGTTCACCGTCTTTGTCGTAGCGTGCTAAACTTTGCTGTGCATTTTGTAAAACAACCTCGTCTGTGATTTCAATTTGTTCTTGGTCCTTGAAAGTTCCGACAATAATTTCAAAGACATTGAGTAGTTTGCGGGCATCTCCACCTGAAATTCTTAGCAGGGCATTGGTCTGCGACAGCTTTATTTTTTTGCGCTGTAAGAGGGTGTCTTCAAGAATGGCTCTGTTGAGCAAGGCAAGGAGATCTTCTTGGCTGTGTTGCTCTAGTGTGTAAACTTGGCATCTCGATAACAGTGCCGAAATCACTTCAAAAGACGGATTTTCGGTGGTGGCGCCAATCAATGTAATGATTCCTTTTTCTACTGCACCCAATAAGGAATCTTGTTGCGCTTTGGAAAAGCGATGAATTTCATCGATAAACAAAATAGAACCTTTGGGCTGAAACATACCGCCGCCTTGAACTTGCGCGATAACGTCTCTCACATCTTTGACGCCAGATGAAATGGCTGAAAGCGTATGGATGGGGCGCCCTAAATGCTGAGCGATGAGTGTTGCAAGTGTTGTTTTTCCGACACCAGGTGGCCCCCAAAAAATCATAGAAGGAATCACTCGGGCTTCAATGGCCCTGCGCAGAGCGGCATCTTGACCTAGCAAATGACGTTGGCCAATGTAGTGGTCCAAAGTTTTTGGCCGCATGCGTTCAGCTAAAGGAGCATTCATTACTCAAAGATAAGCAAACTAATTTTAGTATCTTCGTGGCAAAACACGATTCAATGAATGTTTACCTCGACAACGCAGCCACTACACCTGTAGCACCAGAAGTAGTGGAGGCAATGGTTCCGGTTCTTTTACAAACTTTTGGCAATCCATCTTCAACGCACGCTTTTGGCCGTCAGGCGAAGGCGCTACTCGAAAATTCTAGAAGAAAAATCGCGCAATATTTAAATTGTTCTCCTTCTGAACTCATTTTTACATCAGGTGGTACCGAAGCTGACAACATGGCTTTGCATGCTGCAGTGACACAACTCGGCGTAAAGCGCATCATCACTTCTGCAGCCGAACACCATGCAGTGGGGCACACTGCCGATGCCTTAAAAGACCACGAACAAATCGAAGTTGTTCACTTGAAACTCGATGCAAAGGGAAATATAAATATAAAAGAGCTCGAAGCATTGTTGCAGGGCCCACAAAAAACCATTGTATCCTTGATGCATGCCAATAATGAAATTGCCACGTTGTTGCCTTTAGAACAGGTAGCAAAATTGTGCAGACAATACGGAGCACTTTTTCATTCGGATACGGTTCAAACGATGGGGCATTATGCCTTTGATTTAAAAACCCTAGATATTGACTTCATCACCTGTGCAGCACACAAATTCCATGGGCCCAAGGGCATTGGTTTCTTGTATGTCAACAAACAAACGAAAGTCAATCCATTAATTCATGGTGGTTCTCAAGAAAGAGGGCTGCGAGGTGGAACCGAAAATATCGCTGGTATTGTTGGTTTAGCAAAAGCCATGGAATTGGCCTACACTGATTTAGAAGCGCACCAAAAACATGTTTACGATTTAAAAACATACATGATCGAGCGCTTACAGGTGCTGTTTGCAGATGTCCGCTTCCATGGAGAAACTGCTTACGATCATGCGCTTTATACCGTCTTGAATGTCTGCTTGCCAGCTACTCCAAAAGCAGGTCTACTGCTATTTACACTTGATTTAAAAGGTGTTGCCGTGAGTGGAGGCTCAGCCTGTACGTCCGGAGCTACCAAAGGATCCCATGTGCTTGAAGCCATCGGTGCTGACATGAGTAGACCTAATGCGCGTTTTTCTTTTTCTCGCTACACAACGCGTGAAGAAATTGATTATGCACTCGAGCAACTAGAGGCAGTTTATCAAAAAAATCTGTAAATTCATCACATGCAGCAGCGCCCGAAAGTTCTTTGTCTCTCGAGTTGGTATCCCAATCAATTGAAACCTACTGAAGGAAATTTTGTAGCGCAGCATCTGAAAGTCGCCAATACAGTGGCAGATCTTGCTATGTTGCACGTAGTGCTTTCCGATCAACACCAATCTTTGACCATCGAAGAAAAACAAGCACCTTATTACGAGAAAATCATATACCTTCCTCGTAACAAGATGTTATTGGTGGGTAAACTAATTTCTTACTTTCAAGTACTGCTCACGTATTGGAAACATGCCAAGCAAACACCAATTGGAAAGCCTGATCTGATACATGCCGCTGTTTTGTATCCGATTGGAGTGGTGGGGCTTTTGTTAAAATGGAGATTTAGAATCCCTTTATTGTTTACTGAACACTGGACTTGCTATCATGCCTACACCAAACCACAACCTAGTGCCTGGCAGCGTTTGATGCTCAAATTCATTGGCAACAGAAGTCAATTGATAATGCCTGTTTCGTTGGATCTAGCTGTTGCGATGCAAGAATTTGGTATCAATACGCCAACTAAGGTCATAGCCAATGTAATCGACACAGATCTTTTTGTTCCACAAGCCCAAAGGCCGCATCAAAATTTTCGTTTTGTCCATATTTCTTCCCTAGATCCTATTCAAAAAAACTTCCATTTGTTGGTCAATGCTTTCTATGAGCTCAAAAAACAGCAACAAAATATTGAATTACATGTGGTTTCAGACGGTGACTTTTCAGTTTATCAGCAAATCATTGCAGGATTTGATTTTGCTCAGTCTATCCACTTTCATGGACCACAAGATGCGCAAGGTGTAGCTGCCTTGCTTCAATTTGCAGATGCTTTTGTGTTGAGTAGTCGCTACGAAAACCTCCCTTGCGTCTTGCTTGAAGCACTTTCTTGCGGTACTCCTATGATTGCAACGAACGTAGGTGGTGTCGCTGAAATATTACATGCTAAAAACGGTATCCTGATTCCTTCAGAGGACAAAGCTGCGTTAGTTGAGGCGATGAAAGCTATTCAAGAACATCATTTTGATGCAGCAGCCATGCATCAAGAGGCGATCCATAAATATAGCTCAGCTGCAATTGCAGCTCAGTTTGAAGAAGCTTATACCCAAGTGCTCAAGCCAAATGCTTCGTAAAATCCTTGCCAATTTTGGAGTGCGCGTTGGGTCTGCAGTACTCAACCTTATTTTAGCCATTTTATTTTCACAGATATTAGGGCCAGAAGGAAAAGGTCAGCAAAGTTTATTGCTCACTACCATCGCCATTATCATCATTTTTGAGGGTTTTGTTGGAGGTGCAGCTTTGGTTTATCTATCGTCAAGGGTTTCTTGGTTTCGTTTGCTTGTCGCTTCTAACGTCTGGATTGTTTTTGTTTGCCTTGGAGCTTATCAACTCCTGATGCATCAATTTGATTTTCAAAGTAGTGCTGCCTTACACATTGTCATGCTTAGTGCTATTAGCGCCATAACATCGGTCAATAGTTCGCTTTTGTTAGGCAAACAGCAGCTCAAGGCCTATAATGTCATACAGCTAATTGTGCCAATGGTGACACTGGTTGTTGCTCTTGTTCAAGTTCGTATTTGGCATACCATTTATTATCAAGATGCGCTCTATGTTGCTTACGGAACAGCTTTGTTCATGAGTCTTTTTTACTTAATAAAAGCATGGGCCAAGCAAGAACAGCAAAATTCTTGGGCAGATGTTTGGCGGCAAATACTCTCTTTGGGCTTGATCAATCAACTCGCACATGTTTTGCAGTTGTTGAGTTTCCGACTCACTTTTTATATGTTAGAGCAACAAGGAGAGCAAGCAGGAGTGGGTGTCATGTCTAACGCAAGTTCTATTACTGAATCGATCTGGTTAGTGGCCTCAAGTATATCGCTTTGGCAATATGCAGTCATTTCCAATTCTTCAGATATAGTATATAATCAGCAAATTACGGAGAAATTGGCGCGTTTCGGTATGTTGGTTTCTTTGGTGGTGCTTGCTGTCTTTTTACTCTTGCCGGGCTCTTTTTATGGCTTTGTATTTGGCCCGTCTTTTGTTGGAATCCGATCTTTAATGCTTGCCTTGGCTCCAGGTGTTTGGGTGTTTACGTATGCACTCATCGTAGGGCATTATTTTTCGGGAATGGGTAAATATGGGGTCAACGCTCTTGCTTCAGCAATTGGGCTAGTTGTTTGCTACGCTAGTGCGCATTATCTGATACCAAACTATGCTGCACTCGGAGCTGGTTTATCTATGAGCGCCTCCTATATCGTTACGAGTTTGGTAGTGGCCTATTTTTTCCTAAATGCAGGCGGAAAGCTTCATGTTTTTCCACAGTTATCCGAAATAAAAATACTCATCGAACGTTTAGGGCGTTCAGTAAAAAGTCGCACGCATGTCTAAAGTAATTAAATTGCTCCACGGCCTTTGGCTCTTGGTTCGAAAACCATATCTCATCAATTTGATTCTCAAAGATGAACAAGAGCTCGAAGCTGCTTTTTTGAAACGTTTTGCTCAGATAAAATTGCAACAGATTGATGTTTTTGAATGGCCAGAAGCACAACACCTAGAGGTGAAACCTTATTCTTTTCTTTCAGGTTCTTCTTTAGTGACTGATTTTGCATTGCTGCAATTGGTCTGTCGTAAATATCAGGTTCAAACTTATTTTGAGATTGGAACATGGCGAGGAGAAAGTGCGGCAAATGTGGCACCATACGTTCAAAATGTATACACGCTTAATTTATCTGCAACTCAATTACAACAATTGGGTGCTTCGGATGCTTATATTGCTGCGCACCGAACTTTTTCTAAAAAAATAACCAATATTCAGCATTTGGAAGGTGATTCGGCAAACTTTGATTTGAGTCCGTATCTGGCTAGCTGCGATTGCATTTTTATAGACGGTGATCACTCCTATGAAGCAGTCAAGCGCGATACACAACGCATGCTAAGCCTTCGAAGAGACGAACAAAGTATCTTAATTTGGCACGATGCAAAATCAGACACGGAATATCCGCGTTTTGAGGTGCTCAGAGGGATTTACGAAGGATTGCCTGCACACATGCACCAACATGTCTATTTAGTCAAACATACATTGTGTGCCATCTATTTGCCAGGAGGTCACACAAGCCAAGCACAGGCCTTACACGAAACGCCGAACAAATCATTTTCGCTTACGCTGAAGCAGGAAGTTTTCCAAGCTTAAAAACATCTAGCCATATCAAATAGCTACAGCAGCGAAATAAGAAATCTTTGGCGGGGCTTTCGTGTTCCGTGCCTAAAATCGTTGGCGCATCTTCAAGTAATTTTTGCCAATCCACAATTTGTAAAGGATCTAGGTCTTTTTTAGCGTGCAAAATATCGATCCAAAAAGTTTGAGTTTGGTACATCCATTGTGCTTGTGGTACTGAAAAACCTTTCTTGTCTTTTCTCCAAGTAATTGCTGGGTCTAAAATATCCTGTGTTGCTATGCGAAGTTCATACTTTGACCAACCATTCTTTATGAGTTGATCAGGACTCACATTTTCTATTGCTTTGATCAAAAACATGGCATCTGCAAAGGGTGTTCTCGATTCGATGCTGTATTGCATCGAACAGCGGTCTTCCCAGCGCAATAAGCCTTTTAATGCAGCTCCTTCTCTGTAATCCTGGAGGTGTTTTTGTAGTGACCTAAAGCGTTTTCTCTTAGGAAGTTCAGCCTCCTTCAAATATTGTAATGCGATTTTCTTTCTTTTGAAGAATCCTCGAGTGAGCTGAGTAGGAAGCAAACTTAAAAAGTCTAGGCTCCATTCTTTCAAAATGTATTTTTTATCAGTAGGGCTGTTGTCAAGAAAGCGCCATTCTTGGTAGAATTTATTCAGTTTGCCTTTGAAAAGAAGTTCTTTCAGATAAGTAGGATAAAATACCTGATAGCCTGCAAATAATTCATCTCCACCTTGGCCGTCTAATAATATTTTGATGCGCTGACCCGCGGCTGCTCGCATAACGGCACTTTGTGCATAGGTACTTGAAGAAAGTAGCGGAATATCTTGGTGATAGATTAAATTTTCTAGCGACGCAACGAGCCCTTCGGCAGTGACTTCTTGTTGAATCCATTTGACCTGCGTTAGGTTTACCATTTTTTCAGCCCAAGATCTTTCGTCTAGAGGTGATTGATGAACGGCAGTAAAAGCCGTGATGCCATTTGCAAGACTTTCGACAGCGGTTTTGTTTTGGATAGCTTTGGAAATGGCAAGTAAGGAACTGGAGTCGAGCCCACCTGAGAGGCAAAAACCAATTGGGACATCGGCTCTAAGTCTGCGCATGACTGCTTCATTTAAAGCTTCTCGGGTATCCACAAACGGCATATCTTGATTCCATTGATAAGGAGCGATTTTAAATTCTTGCACATTTACGGAATAGCTCAAATAATGCCCCGGTGGCAGTTCAAATATGCCTCTGAAAAATCCTTCTTCTGCTGTTTCAATTTGTGCATTGGCTAAAAAATCAGCAATTGCTTTCGGATTGACTTGCGCTTTGTAGCTCGGTATGCACAGTAAAGATTTAATTTCAGATGCAAAGCCAAAATGTGCTGGTGTATTGACATAATAAAATGGTTTGACTCCAAAAGGATCGCGAGCACAAAAAAGAGTTTGATTTTGGCGGTCAAATATGCAAAACGACCACATGCCATCGAGATGTTCTAGACAAGACGTTCCCCAAAAATGGTATGCTTGTAAAAGAACCTCGGCGTCAGAATGGGTAGTGAAAACGAGCCCTTGACCACTCAAATACTCTTTGAGTTCTAAGTAGTTGTAAATCTCGCCATTGAATACCAAACAGAAGCGGTCGTCTAAAAACATAGGTTGGTTTGCAGCAGCAGAAAGGTCTATGATAGCCAAGCGACGATGTGCCAGTCCAAGTCTTTCTTTATCAAACACTTTTAGACCTGCGCCGTCTGGTCCACGATGAGCCAATTTTAGGCTCATTTGTTCGAGTACGGAAGTGGGGAAAGTGTCTGCTTTTTTGTCAATAAGACCAGCGATACCACACATTAGGGCTGAAGATTTAAATCGAGTAAGTAAACAAAGCTGGCTATGGCTGCTGCTCCTAGTTCGAGTTCACGCTTGTTGACGGACTCAAAAACATCGCTCGGGGCGTGATGGTAATCAAAATAACGCTGTGAATCGGGTACAAATCCAAATAATGGAATGCCGGGATAGGCAGCTTTTAATGGTCCGATGTCAACGCCGCCGTAGCCCTTCTCAAAAATATGGAGGTCGTAAGAACGTAGTTTTGGCTCAAAGCTTTGCAACAGTTGCAAGTATTGTTCAGGACCATCCAAATTGAAGCCTCTTGGCGCAAAGCCGCCGCGATCACTTTCTAGAGCGGCCACCTGATTTTCTTGGTTCGCTAAGACCCATTTGGCATATTGTTGACCTCCTTGATTGCCGTTTTCTTCATTCATAAAAAAGACCACACGGATCGTATGTTTGGGTTGGTAACCTAATTTTTTGAGTATCCTGAGTGCCTCAAGACAATGGATCACACCAGCACCATCGTCATGGGCGCCTTCGCCGGTATCCCAAGAATCAAGGTGCCCGCCGATCGTAATTACCTGATCTGGAAAAAGGCTTCCTTTGATTTCAGCCATGACATTAAACGAATTGGCATCCGGAAAATCGCGACAGTCCATTTCTAAGTAAAATTGTACACTTCCTTTTTGAAGCGCAGCTGAGAGGGCATTGGCGTCATTGGTAGAGAGCGCTGCAGCAGGAATTTTGTTTACGTCATTTTCATAGTGCATAGAGCCGGTGTGCGGATGTGCATCTTGAGGAAGACCTAAAGAACGAATCAAAACTGCTTTGGCCCCGAGTTTACCAGCTTCAACAGCACCATTTCCACGAATTGCGTAGCAGGCTCCATAGGCTTTAAATGTCTGAATTTGGGATGCGTCCATGGCTTGGTTCAAAAAGACTATTTTTCCTTCAATATCTTTTGGTTTGGCTTTTTGGAGGTCTGAAAGTTGCTTGAATTCAATGACTTCAGCTTGAAGAAGACCATTAGTACCAATTGATCCACCTAAAGCTAGCAAGTGTACTTTGGTGAGATCACCATCATGAGTCCTAAACCAACCGCTTTCAGTTGTTCCACGCTCCCAATGAGGAACGGTGATAGCCTGCTTTGTGACACGATCAAAATTATAGGACTTCATTTTTTCGTAACTCCAGTTGACTGCCATTTCAGCCTGGGCAGAGCCTGAGAGTCTTGGGCCAATTTGCTTACAGAGTTGTCTTAAATCTTCGTAGGCAGCGCCTCTGAGTAGGGCTTCGTCATAAATTTGGCGAATCATAGTGCTGTCTTGAGCTGAAAGGTAGAAACTCAAGCCCCCAAGAAGCAAAGCTGGAATTAACTTCAATAACATGAACAGAATTTGGGTAAAAATACCAATTTCCGCCAAACACAGCTTGCTTTTGGCTATCTTTGCACCTGATCTAACAAAACAATATAATGGCTTTAAAATGCGGTATCGTAGGCTTACCAAACGTCGGTAAATCCACATTATTTAACTGTTTGTCTAATGCAAAGGCACAATCGGCGAACTTTCCTTTTTGTACAATTGAACCCAACCTCGGTACCATTTCGGTTCCCGATCCACGTCTTGAAAAACTAGAAGCAATCGTCAATCCTGAGCGCGTTGTCCCGACTACTATGGAAATCGTTGACATTGCTGGCTTGGTGAAAGGTGCTTCTAAAGGAGAGGGTTTGGGCAACCAATTCTTAGCCAATATCCGCGAAACCGATGCCATTTTACATGTTTTGCGTTGCTTTGACGACGGCAATATTATCCACGTAGATGGCAGTGTTGACCCTATTCGTGACAAAGAAATCATCGACATCGAATTGCAACTCAAAGATCTCGATACCATCGAAAAGAAAATTCAAAGTTTGGCACGCATCATTAAGTCAGGAGACAAAGAGGCCATCAAAGAAAACGAATTGGCTTTGCAAATCAAAGCTGGTCTTGAGCAAGGTAAATCAGTAAGAGGATTAGGATTCTCCCAAGAAGAGATGGACCTCATTCATTCTTTTAACCTCATTACATCCAAACCCGTCATGTATGTTTGCAATGTCGATGAGGCTTCGGTCAAAACTGGCAATGCGCATGTGACGCGTGTCAAAGAAGCTGTTGCAGCTGAAAATGCTGAAGTTCTGATTATTGGCGCCAAAATAGAAGCAGATATTACTGAGCTTGAAACCTATGACGAACGTCAAATGTTTTTAGAAGAACTCGGATTGGAAGAGCCCGGCGTCAACCGACTCATCAGACAGGCCTATCACTTACTCAATCTACAAACCTATTTTACAGCAGGTGTCAAAGAAGTAAGAGCCTGGACCATTCGCAAAGGCATGACTGCTCCTCAAGCCGCGGGCGTGATTCACTCTGACTTCGAAAAAGGATTTATCCGCGCCGAAGTCATGAAATACAACGATTACATTACGCTAGGTTCTGAAAGTGCGGTCAAAGAGGCTGGTAAATTCAAAGTAGAAGGAAAAGAATATGTCGTAGAAGATGGCGATATTATGCACTTCCGATTCAATGTCTAAACTGTAATTATTTTTTATGCAAATCACAGCCAATCAAGCGCATTTAAAATCTTGGGTAGAAGTACCCGCTCATTCGGATTTTCCTATTCAAAACCTGCCATTCGGCGTAGTGAGTGAATGCAGCAGCCCAACGCAAAAATTTGTTGCGGTTCGCATTGGTGATCACGTGCTGAATTTGGCAGCTATGGCTGAATACGGTTATTTTGACGATTTAGTCTTTTCGCAACAAGATTTCCAACAGGATTACCTCAATCCGATGATGAAACACGGGAAAATGGCTGTTCGCGCTTTGCGCAATCGAATTTCAGAGCTATTGCTCGACATTAATAATTCTTTTAGGCTCCAGCAAGAACAACACGTGGCCTTGATTCCAGTGAGTGCAGTAGAGACGCACATGCCTGTTCAAATTGGCGATTACACCGATTTTTATTCCTCAAAGGAACATGCCACTAATGTTGGGATGATGTTCCGAGATCCAGCCAATGCTTTGTTGCCCAACTGGCTCTGGATTCCGGTGGGTTATCACGGCAGGGCTTCTTCAGTCATTGCATCTGGTCAAGACGTTTATCGACCAAAAGGGCAAATCAAACCCGATGACAACGCAGATCCTATCTACGCGCCATCACGACAAATCGATTTTGAGCTCGAAATGGGCTTTATCACTTTTGATGGCAAACCATTAGGGCAACAAATTACAACTGCAGAAGCCGAAGACCATATCTTTGGCTTGTGTTTGTTCAACGATTGGTCCGCAAGAGATATTCAAAAATGGGAATACGTACCTTTAGGGCCATTTTTAGCGAAGAACTTTGCCTCTTCGATGTCTTGCTGGATCGTGACTTTAGATGCGCTTCAACCATTTGCCACAGCAACGCCAGCACAACATCCTGAGGTGCTTTCGTATCTCAAATTTGAAGGCAATAAATCTTACGACATTCAATTAGAAGTTGCCATCGAAATACCGCAGCATCCTGAAAAAATTGTTTCAAAGTCCAATTTCAAATATATGTATTGGAACATGGCGCAGCAGCTAGCGCACCATACAGTAAATGGTTGTAATATCCGTTGTGGAGACCTCATGGGCTCGGGTACAATTTCTGGCCCTACACCAGATTCATACGGTTCAATGTTAGAGCTTGCTTGGAAGGGCACCCAACCCATTCAAATGCCAGATGGCTCTGAGCGTCGCTTTATTCAGGATCACGACACCGTCATCATGCGCGGTTATTGTGAAAATAATGGCATCAAAATTGGTTTTGGAGAAGTCAAATCAAAATTACTTCCAAGTCTATAATGCAATACGACGGCAGCGGCCATATCGACCTTGAACAAGAACGCATAGAGATCCTCAATGCTTTTAAAGGATTGTTGCGTGCCACCAAAGATCGTAGTCGGGAAGAAACCAAACTGATTCGCAAAGCTTTTGATATCGCACTCGATGCCCACAAAGACATGCGCCGAAAGTCTGGTGAGCCCTATATTTATCACCCGATTTCAGTAGCCAAAATTTGTGCTGAAGAAATGGGCCTAGAACCCACTGCCATTGTTTGTGCTCTTCTGCATGATACCGTGGAGGACACGCATCTTACGCTCCAAGATATCGAGGATCTTTTTGGCCCTACAGTCAGAAAAATTATCGATGGTCTCACCAAAATTCCAGAGGTATTTGATGAAAACACCTCTATCCAAGCCGAGAATTTTAGAAAAATGATCCTCACTATCTCTGATGACTTCAGGGTGGTCTTGATCAAGCTCGCCGATCGCTTGCACAACATGCGTACCTTGCAAAGCATGAAGCCAGAAAAGCAACTTAAAATTGCCTCTGAAACCAAATTTCTTTATGCACCTTTAGCGCATCGCTTAGGTCTTTATCCGATTAAATCTGAGCTAGAAGACCTCTCCATGAAATATTGCGAGGCAGATGTCTACCGAGAAATAGAGGCTAAATTGAAGTCTACGCAAGATGTCAGAAACCGCTTTATTCGCCGTTTTGTCGCACCAATAAGAGAAGCGCTGCAAGAACAAGGGTATCAATTTGAAATCAAGGCCAGGACCAAATCAATTTCATCGATTTGGCGCAAAATGCAAACCAAAGACATCCCGTTTGAAGAGGTCTTTGATGTTTTTGCACTTCGTATTATTTTGGATACGCCTCCCGATCGCGAAAAATCCGATTGTTGGCGTGTTTACTCTGTAGTGACGGACTTCTATCAACCAAGTCCAGAACGCTTGCGTGACTGGGTTTCCACGCCCAGAGCCAATGGTTATGAGTCTTTGCACACAACAGTTATGTCACCACAGGGCAGGTGGGTAGAGGTGCAAATTCGCAGCGAACGCATGGACGACATCGCAGAACACGGACTTGCTGCTCATTACAAATACAAGGAATCTAAAACGGAAGAAAACAAATTTGACCGCTGGATTGCCGAAATTCGTGAGCTTCTCGACAACCCTGATGCCAGTGCACTCGATTTTGTCAATGACTTCAAGCTCAATCTTTTCAACGACGAAATTTACGTCTTTACACCAAAAGGTGAATTACGCGTATTACCTACAGGTTCTACGATTCTGGACTTTGCCTACGACATTCATACTGAGATCGGTAACCATTGTATTGGTGCGAAGGTCAATAACAGGTTGGTGCCACTCAGTTATCAATTGCAAAACGGCGATCAACTTGAAATCCTCACATCCAAGAAGCAAAAGCCCAATGATGAATGGTTACGTTTTGTCGTATCGGCCAAAGCCAAGCAACGCATCAAGCAGGCGCTGAACGAAGAGAGAAAAGTAATAGCTGCTGATGGCAAGGAAATTCTTGAGCGCAAGTTCAAGCAATTTGGTATACACATGTCAGCAGAAAATATCAGGGCGCTTGAAAGACATTTTCATCTAGATTCTGCCAGCACTTTATATTATAAAATTGCTAAAGGTAAACTCGATTTAGCCCAACTTCGCGAACTCAATATCCAGCAAGGGGCTATCGTTTTAGAGCGCAAAATTCGTTCGAAAAAAATCAAGGGCTCAGACGATAGTTTGTTGCATGAAGGGATCAACACCGATACTGATACAATCATCATAGGTGAAGATTTCAAAGGATTTGATTACACATTAGCAAAATGCTGTAGTCCAATACCGGGCGATGGCATCTTTGGCTTTATAACCATTTCAAGTGGCATCAAAATTCACCGTTTCAACTGCCCGAACGCTATGCACTTGCTTTCTAAGCTCGCTTATCGTTGTTTAAAAGCTACTTGGCAAAGCAGCGCTTTAGTAGAGCGGGTTGCAGCAATTCGCATTATTGGTATTGATCAATTAGGACTTGTAAACCGCTTGACCGAAATTATTTCAAGACAGAATAACATCAATATGAAAAGTATTTCCTTTGAAACCAATGATGGTGTTTTTGAAGGACGCATCAAAGTATTGGTTTATGACACCGCACAGCTAGAACAACTTACAAGAAAATTTGAACAAGTTGAGGGTGTTAAGAGCGTAACACGTTGGGATGCCGCAGTCGACAACGAAGAATTGAGCTAAGGATGCTCACTTCTTAGATCGGATACTTTTAAAGGTCTTATTTTAGGATTCCATGAAAAGTTCTTGATCCATTTTTCTTTAGGATCTATTTGCTGCATTGGATAAAAAATTCCTTCTGGCTGGTCAAAATAAGTAATACTCATCACCTCTTTAGCTTCAATTGAAACTTCTAAATGATCTGCGAACAAGCGATTGAGCCCCTCTCTTTGAACCTGAATGGTGGTGTCATTGAGTTGTTTTTTTGATTCCGGATAAAAAATGGTCCAAGCTTGGCCTAGTGCCTCGACTAAATTTATATTCCCCGAACTGTCAAAATGTGCAATGAGTTCTGTTGCAGCTAATTGGTTGTAAAGACTATCTTTTTGAAGTTCCATGAGGATACTCGCTCGGTCCTTTAAATAAATTTGTTGAATAGTGCTGTCTTTGAGCCAGATGCGTGCAGTATCCGCTTTTAATTCAGCTGAATTTGTCCAAAGAATAGGTCTTTCTTGCAATATGAATTCTTGCGATTTCAGTTCGTATTTTGCAAAATCTGCCTTTCCTTGTAATTGTGGGTGAATAAATTTAAAATCTCGATAAGCAGTTATGTACTTATTGTTGTTTGAGCTATCTCGTTCTAGGTAAAGGGTGTCAGCGCTCCAGTAAAGCGTATCTTTTTCAAGTACTTGGAAGCCAAGTGCTTCACCGGTAATGTAACCCTTGTGGCGGGTGTCAGATAGTAGGGCTCGCTTTCCGAGTAAAGCAAATTGTTCTTGCGTATCCTTGTAAAATACATTGCCAAAGGCCTCGTAATCGTTTTTCTTGGTGTTGATAAAAAGTGTGTCGCCTTTGATCAGGTGTTGTTGATGAAATATTTCGGCTTGCTTGTAAAGTTTGCCATATTCGTCCTGTACGTGAAACCAGCCTTTTTGACAAAAAATGCGCACGGTGTCATTGCTAAGTTGGGCATTGCCCAAGAAATAGAGTTTTTGTTGTTCGTAGGCAAATTGCAAGGTATCTGCTTTGACGTCAAGTTTGCCTTTCTTATAATGAACTTTACCACTAAAGAAAAACGAGCCGTTACCCGGATAAAAATACCCACGCTGACAAACGATTGATTCGTCTGAAACGATCGATTCAATTTTGCCGGCGCTTCTAAAAATGGCTCTGCCGCGCTTGGCATCATAATCCATGGAATCTGCGCTCATTTTATAGGCGTTGTCTCGGGCCTTGACATGCCCCCAAAGTTTGGCATATTTGAGACTTTCGTTGTAATAAATTGAATCTGCATAAAGGTTAATGCCATTCTTTTGAATATGCACATTACCATATGCTCTTACGGCTTTTCCGGGCTCATTATAATGAGCTGAATCGCAATACATGGTATTGCCTTGATAAGTAAAACTTACTGTACCAACAAGGCGGTGTATGCCATTTTGGATGGCATATATTTTTTCAGTTCCTGGTAGTAATTGGAGCGTACCTTGACTCAATAAAGTTCCCCAACAAACAAATGCCATCAGTAAGAAAGCAAAACGCATTGGGGAATTTTGTGTCATGTTAGTTTTGAAGCGTCTGTTTGCGGTCAGGGCCAACAGAAATAACGCGAATAGGAATATTTAATTGTTGCTCTAGGTAAGTTACGTAGTCTTTGAGTGCTTTAGGAGCAGCATCAAAGGATTCAAGCGCGGTGAGATCACAGTTCCAGCCCTCTAGTTTTTCATAGATCGGCTCAATGTGAAGATCCGTTACGTCAAACGGAAAGTCTGTCACCTTTTGACCGTCAACAAGGTAGTGCGTGCAAACCTCAATGTGCTCAAATACGCCCAATACATCGCTCTTCATCATGGCGAGTTCTGTTACGCCGTTGATCATAATGGCGTAGCGCAACTGGACTAAATCAAGCCAACCACAACGACGCGGACGACCTGTTGTGGCTCCGAATTCACGACCTTCTTGTCTGATGAGTTCTCCTACTTCATCGTCGAGTTCAGTAGGGAAGGGGCCGCTTCCAACCCTGGTGCAATAGGCTTTGAATATTCCAATCACTGAACCAATTTTTGTTGGAGCAATGCCAAGTCCAGTACAGGTACCTGCGGTAACCGTATTTGAAGACGTTACAAAAGGGTAAGTACCGAAGTCGATATCTAGCATGGTGCCTTGAGCACCTTCAGCTAACACTTTTTTGCCACTTTGTAGTGCAGCATTTAAATAATGTTCGGAATCAACTGCTGTGAGTTGCTTTAAAACTTCAATGGCTTCAAACCAAGGTTTTTCCAAACTTGGAAGGTCGTAGGTGAAGTCATCGTGGTGTTTGAGAATACCTTCGTGCTTTTCAACTAAGGCCTCATATTTTTCTTTGAAGTTTGGTGAATGGATATCGCCCACGCGTAGGCCATTGCGACCAGTTTTATCCATGTAAGTAGGCCCGATACCCTTGAGCGTAGAACCAATTTTATTTTTTCCTTTGGCTTGCTCTGATGCGGCATCCAATAATTTGTGGGTAGGTAAAATGAGGTGTGCTTTTTTGGAAAGCAATAAGCGCGTTTTAAAATCAATGTTAAACGGCTTGAGTTTGTCGAGCTCGGCACTAAAAACTACCGGATCTATCACGACGCCATTACCTACTAAATTGATGACATCTTTATGGAAAATTCCCGAAGGAATGGTGTGCAAAACGTGTTTGATGCCTTCAAATTCTAGGGTGTGACCAGCGTTTGGCCCCCCTTGAAATCTGGCAATAATATCGTAAGAAGGTGTGAGTACGTCAACAATTTTACCTTTTCCTTCGTCGCCCCATTGTAAGCCTAATAATACGTCTACCTTCATGATTGTGTTTGTTCAAAAAACTTTTTAATTGGTTCTAAATCTTGATAAATTGCGAAAATGTGTTGCATTCTGGTCAACTCAAAAATTTTGTTGAGTTGCTCGTTTGGTCTGTAGAGGACAGTTTCGCCAAGATTCAAGCGTGCACGAGTCAGTGTCTTGACTAAAAACGCGATGCCCGTTGAATTGATATATTCTAAATTGGAGAGGTCGATGACTAAATTCCAATTGGTGATTTCGTCTAATTTTTCAATAGCTAATTCACGGTCACTTTCTGTAAAGAATCGACCTTCTAATTTGAAAAGACAAAGATTGCCATGGGTACTTAAACTAACTTCCATAATTCGAATTATTTTTTTTGTGTGCCATAGAAGTAGAGAGAATGATGTTGGACATCTACTTGAAAGAGTTCCTCTATGGTGGCTTTAATTTGTTGAATTCTTGGATCGCAAAACTCGATCACCTCACCTGTGTCGGTAAGGATCAAGTGATCGTGTTGTTTAGATGCGTGTGCTTTTTCGAATTGAGCTATGTTTTTACCGAACTGATGTTTTCGGACTAAATTACAGGCTAATAATAATTCTATGGTATTGTAGAGGGTGGCACGAGAAACACGGTAGTTGTGGTTCTTCATTTTGATGTATAAGGACTCTACGTCAAAATGTCCTTCGTATTGATAAATTTCAGCGAGTATAGCAAAGCGTTCGGGGGTTTTCCGATGTCCATTTTGCTCGAGGTACGCAGCAAAAATATCTTTAACAGTAGCCGAAATTTGACTTGTTCCCATTTTACGGCCTAAAGTTAATTATAAATTTGAGATGAAATAAAAAAGGGGGCCGAAACCCCCTTTGTTTTATTGGAATAACTTGGCTTATTCGCCACGCTCCATTTTTTCTTTCAATTCAGCAAGTGCATCGAGGTCACCGAGCGTTGATTTCTCAGAGTTTTGATTGATTGCTTTTACTGCTTGATCTGTGTTGCTACCAGCACCACCTTTTTTACCACCTTTTGTTGTAGTTGTAGGCTTGTCTTCACCTTCTTCGAACAAACGTGTGTGAGAAAGAACGATTTTCTTAGCGTCTTTGTTGAATTCAATCACTTTGAAATCAAGTGTTTCTTCAACTTTAGCGTTAGAGCCATCTTCTTTTCTGAGGTGCTTAGATGGGCAAATGCCTTCTACACCGTAAGGAAGCGCAACGATACCAGACTTGTCTTTCATATCGATGATTGTTCCGCTGTGGATTGAACCTTCAGCAAATGTGCTTTCAAATACATCCCATGGGTTTTCTTCAAGTTGTTTGTGACCTAAAGAAATACGGCGGTTGTCGCGGTCGATTTCAAGTACAAGTACTTCCATCGCATCACCAACTTTGCAGAATTCAGATGGATGCTTGATTTTCTTTTGCCAAGAAAGGTCTGAGATGTGGATTAAGCCATCTACACCTTCTTCTAGTTCAACAAATACACCAAAGTTAGTGAAGTTGCGAACTTTTGCAGAATGACGTGTGCCCACAGCATATTTGATCTCGATGTCATTCCATGGATCTGGCATCAATTGTTTGATACCTAAAGACATTTTGCGCTCTTCGCGGTCAAGGGTAAGAACTACTGCTTCAACGCTATCGCCGATTTTTAAGAAATCTTGCGCAGAACGTAAATGCTGAGACCAACTCATTTCTGATACGTGGATCAAGCCTTCAACACCAGCTGCGATTTCGATGAATGCACCGTAGTCAGCCATGACAACAACTTTACCAGTTACTTTGTCACCAACTTGAAGGTTCGTATCAAGTGAATCCCATGGATGCGGTTGCAATTGTTTCAAGCCAAGTGCAATGCGTTTTTTGTCGTCGTCGAAATCAAGGATAACCACATTGATTTTTTGATCGAGTTCTAACATTTCTTCTGGATGCGTTACGCGGCCCCAAGAAAGGTCAGTGATATGGATGAGTCCGTCAACACCACCGAGGTCGATGAATACACCATAAGAAGTGATGTTTTTAACGATTCCTTCAAGAACTTGTCCTTTTTCAAGACCAGAAATGATTTGTTTTTTCTGTTCTTCAAGCTCTGCTTCGATAAGTGCTTTGTGAGAAACAACAACGTTTCTGAATTCTTCGTTGATTTTAACGACTTTGAATTCCATGTTTTTACCAACATAGATATCGTAGTCACGGATTGGCTTCACGTCAATTTGTGATCCTGGCAAGAATGCTTCGATACCGAAAACATCTACGATCAAACCACCTTTAGTGCGGCATTTCACGTAACCTGTGATGATTTCACCTGTGCGAAGTACGTCGTTGACACGAATCCAGGCACTGTGCATGCGCGCTGTGCGGTGAGAAACGATCAATTGACCAGTTTTGTCTTCGAGGCAGTCCACATAAACGTCAACAACATCTCCAACTTTTAAATCAGGATTGTAGCGGAATTCGTTGGCAGCAACGACACCTTCTGATTTATAACCAATGTTTACAATAACTTCTTTTTTGTTGAGCATTGCAACGGTCCCTTGAATGACTTCTTTTTCGTTGATAGAAGTAAGGGTTTTTTCGTAGCGATCTCCGAGTTCAGAGCGTTCTACTTGATTGTAACCATCCAATTGGAGTGCTTCCCAATCAAAATCTGCAGTTCCCTGCTTTTCAATGTTTTTTGCCATGTGGCTTTCTAATTTGTATTTCTAATCCCTATTCGACTAAAAAGTGGTTGAACAAAATAACGGCGTGGAATAGGCACGCTTCTCCATACGGAGGCGCAAAATTAGAAAGAAAAGTCGGAATTACAATGAAAATCTACCTAATTATCACTGATATTCAAAGGGAAATGTGCAAATGTAGCCAATTTAGGGCCTTGACTGATCAACGATTTGTGCCATAAGGTATCGCTGGGCTGAGTCAGTAAGGATTGGTGATCAAAGTTTGCGATGCATACCCATGCGTGCTCTGAAATTTCGTCATTGAGTTGTTCGGGCCCCCAGCCGGCATAGCCTGAGAAGAAGCGCACAGCTCGCTCTGGATGCTTTTGTAGTTCAATTGCGGCCATCAATTCGTGCCAGTCTCCACCAAAATACAAATGCGGTGTAATTTGTTGTGCTCCTTGGATACCAGTAAAATGGTGTAAAACAAAGAGCTGATTGCTTTGAACTGGACCACCCTGGTAGATGCGCAATGAACATGGGCAATCATCAAGAACCTCATTTGTTTTTGTTTCAGTAGGGTGATTGAGTACCAATCCCATACTTTCTTTGTGGTCATGGTGAACAATAAGAATCACTGCACGCTGAAAATAAGGTTCGTTTAGAAATGGCTCAGCAACTAACAAGCGCCCAGTGAGCGGGGCTGTTTTTGTTTGAAAAAAGTGTTGTTGGGTCAATTTCATGGGCTCTGTACAAATAAAATGAATATTTTCGGTCTAAACAAGTCTCAATGTTTAATTTTGCGTCATGAAATTTGCAGCCATTGACATCGGTACTAACGCAGCACGACTGCTCATCGGCGAGGTGCGCATGAGCACCTCAGGCTTACAAATTCAAAAGTTGGGCTACTACAGAAGCCCTTTGCGACTTGGCGAAGATGTTTTCAAAAAGGGAAAAATCGGCACCTCCAAGCTCAAACAATTCATTCAGACGCTTCAGGCATTCCAATTACTCGCTGCTGCCCATGAAGTTAATCAGTTGAGGGCAGTAGCCACTTCCGCGATGCGCGAAGCATCCAACAATAAAAAAGTGGCTAAAGAAATTTTGCAAGCTACTGGTTTGCAAATTGATGTCATCTCTGGTGAAGAAGAGGCCAAACTTATTTTTAATGCATTCGAGCTGTTACATTTGGCAAGTCAAACGCAGTTTATTTTGGTAGACGTAGGTGGTGGAAGTACAGAAATCAGTGTTTTTGAAGACGGTAAACGACGTGCTTCACAATCTTTTGAGTTAGGGACACTAAGGATTCTCAACCAAAAAGTTGAACCACAGGTTTGGGATGAATTTAAATCGTGGATTTTGACGCATGCCAAAGTTAATGAGCCGCATATTGTCTTTGGTACAGGTGGTAATATCAACAGAGCTCTGAAAATGCTGCCAAGTAAACGCGCAAAAATCTCACGCAAAGACCTCATTGAACTCCATGGTAAACTCAGCGCCTTAACACTCAATGAGCGCATCGAACAATTTCAATTAAAAGCCGACCGCGCAGATGTCATTGTACCTGCCTTAGAAATTTACATTACCGCCCTCTCCGCACTTGGTCAAGAGCACATTGTGGTTCCAAAAATTGGTTTGGCTGATGGAATTTTACTCGAGCTTTATTTAAAAAACACCCCAATTTAAAATGGCACAAAAACCTGCAATTCCAAAAGGTACAAGAGACTTCTTACCAGCAGAAGTAGCAAAAAGGACGTATCTTTTCGATACAATAAAAAAAGTCTTTAGACGTTATGGCTTTGCTCCAATTGAAACGCCGAGTTTTGAACTTTCCACAACCTTACTTGGTAAGTACGGAGAAGAAGGCGATCGTTTGATTTTCAGGATCCTTAACTCCGGCGAGAAAATGCGCAAAGCTGACCTTGAAGCCCTTGCACAAGACAACTTGCCTCGTTTTGCCAATTCACTCGCCGAGAAGGCTTTGCGTTATGACCTCACCGTTCCTTTTGCGCGCTTTGTTGTTCAGCACCAAAACGAACTCAATTTTCCGTTCAAGCGTTATCAAATTCAACCGGTTTGGAGGGCTGACCGACCACAGCATGGCCGCTATCAAGAATTTTATCAGTGCGATGTCGATGTTGTTGGCTCAGATTCTTTGCTTTACGAAGTAGAGTTGATACAAATCTTTGATGAAGTACTTACCAACTTACAATTACCTGGATTTGTCATTCAAATAAATAACCGAAAAATTCTTAGTGGGATAGCAGAAGTTTGTGGCGTCGCGGAACGCATCGTTGATTTGACTGTAGCAATTGATAAGCTCGACAAAATTGGCGAACAAGGAGTCTTGGATGAACTTGCTCAAAAGGGCTTCACGGAAACCACGCTTCAGCAAATCAAACCCTTGTTTGACTTCAAAGGATCCAACACGGACAAAATTAATTTATTACGCAACTATTTAGCCAATAGCGAAGTAGGTCAAAAAGGGCTTGATGAGCTCACATATGTACTTGACACAGTTGCTCAACTTGGGCTACAACGAGGTCAACTAGATTTTGAAATTACTTTAGCACGCGGCTTAAATTATTACACAGGAGCTATTTTTGAAGTAAAAGCACTTGATGTGAAAATGGGAAGTATTTGTGGTGGCGGTCGATATGATGACCTCACTGCGCTTTTGGGCCTCAAAAATCTGTCTGGGGTAGGAATTTCTTTCGGAGCAGATCGTATATACGATGTCTTGACTGAGCTCAATTTATTCCCCGCAGAACTAGAACTTTCGTTGGATGTATTGTTTGTCAATTTTGGAGAGGCGACACTTGCTCAGAATTTGCATTTACTCAAGAAGACCAGAGCACAAGGTTTAGCTGCTGAAATTTACCCGAGCGCAGCCAAATTGCAAAAACAACTCAAATATGCCAACGATCGCAAAGTGCGTTATGTTGTGATGATGGGTGAAGAGGAGTTGCTGCAAGACCAATTGACCCTTAAAGAAATGGAAAGCGGCTTGCAACAAAAGTTGTCACAAGCCGAATTACTTACCAAATTCGAGCAACTTTCTTAACGTCGTTGCGCATTTCGCGTCCTTCTTCAATTTGAAAGGCCTCAAAAAACTCTGGGCAATTTTTCAAAGGTCCATTCACACGATACATACCCGGTGAATGTGGGTCGGTAGCCAAGCGTTTTTTCATCTCGGCATCTGTATACTTGATTTTCCAGAGTTGTGCGTAGGCAATGAAGAAACGTTGTTCTGGCGTGAATCCTTCACGAATTTCTTGACGCTTGTATTCGTCGGTTCTTTTGTAAGCGTAGAATGCCATTGTGAGTCCGCCGAGGTCAGCGATGTTTTCACCCATGGTGAGCTCTGGATTGACGCAGTGGTTTTCCATTGGGCAAAAACCAGCAAAAGTAGCGCCTAATAGTTTCGTTTTTTCTTCAAATGATTGACGGTCTTCTTCTGTCCACCAGTTGGTGAAAGATCCATCGGCTGCAAATTTACTCCCCATATCGTCAAAGCCATGTGTAAATTCATGCCCGATAACCATCCCGATTCTGCCATAGTTAACAGCATCTTCAGCCCGTTCGTCGAAAAATGGCGCTTGCATAATGCCTGCCGGAAAAGCAATTTCATTCAGTAGTGGATGGTAGTAAGCGTTAACCATATGTGCTGGCATGCCCCACTTGTCTTTATCCACTGGCTTGCCAAGTTCAGAGAAGTTTTTCTGCACGCTGTAACGCGCCATTTCACGAACATTGCCAACGTAGGTGTCTGGGTTGAACTTCAACATTGAATAATCTTCCCATTTGGAAGGGTATCCGAGTTTGCGACCAATTGAGTTGAGTTTGTTGAGCGCCTCTTGTTTGGTGATGTCGGTCATCCAGTCGAGCTGGCCAATGCGTTCTCTGTATACGGTCAAGAGGTTGTCAACCATTAAGTTGACGCGATCTTGAGCTGCTTTGGAAAAGTGTTTCTCGACAAAGGCTTTGCCTAAAAGTTCGCCGATTTCGAGGTTTGTAATGGCTTCAATAGCTTGCTCCTCAATTGGTTGTTGTTCTTTTTTTCCTGAAAGAACACCTTCGTAGAAGTTGAAATTTGCTTGTACTAACGCCGTATTCAAATGACCAGCATAGTGATTGATCAAAGACCATTTAAAATAGTTTTTCCAGGTATTGATGTCGGTGTCTTGAAGCAATTCAGCGACTTTGCTATTGAAGGCCGGATTACTCACAATAATTGAGTCGGGTAGGGAAGAGCCCACCGCTTTTAAGTAGCTTGTGAAGTTGAAATTTTGGCCAAGACTTGTTGAAACCTGTGCCAAGGATTGCTTGTTGTAGGTTTTTTCCGGCTCGCGCATTTCAGCAGGTCTGAGCATGGAGCTAGCCAAGGCGGTTTCTAGTTTGACAATATTTTCAAAAGATACGGGGTCAGTCTTGATTCCGGCTAAATTGAAACAAGTCTCGATGTGTTTTTGATAGGCGTCGAGTATGCTCTTGTATTTTTCTTCGAAATAGTAATCGCGGTTGGGCAGACCAATTCCTCCTTGCCCCATGTAGGCTACATTGATATTGACATTCATCAAATCCTGACCGATGCCATAACCAAATAATGTTCCGATACCATCGCGGTGAAAGGCAGCAACGAGCTCTTGAATTTGGGAGTTGTTTTTCAGTTGTTCAATTTTGAGTAGATCGCTGTCTAATGGAGATAGTCCAAGTTGATTTCTTTTCTCTAAATCGACAAAGGACTTGTAATAAGCGCCTAAAATTTGGTTTTGCGAACCCACCGCTCCTTGGTTTTTGGCGGCGTCCTCAAGAATAGTTTTGAGTTTGATGTTGTTTTGTTGTTCTAGCTCATTAAAGCTGCCCCATCTGGATTCACTTGCGGGTATGGTGGTTTTGGAAATCCAAGTCCCGTTTGCAAACAAGAAGAAGTCGTCAGCTGGCTTGATTGTTCTGTCCAAGGCGCTGACATCGATAGTCTGGTATTGGTTTTTGGAAACTTCAGCTTGCTTTGCTGGATGCGCACAACTTTGAAGGATAAGTGCACCAATGGCTAGGCTGTAGATTGTTTTTTTCATTTTCATATTCGTTTCATTTTGATGTGTGGTATGCCGTCCTCTAAATAGATAGCTCCGACGGCTGCAAAGTTGTGCTTTTTATAAAACTCTTGCAAGTGTGCTTGAGCGGATAATACAATTTCTTGTTTCCCATAGATTGTTTCAATTTGATCGATACAATATTCCATGAGTGCATGCCCCACATTCAATCCACGGTGAGCTTGAGCTACAATGACTCTACCGATGGATATTTCTGGGTAGTTGGTGTCTTTGGGTAAGATGCGTGCACAAGCAATCAGATGTTCATTTTCTCGCACCAAAACATGCAACGCGTGCTGATCTTGGCCATCTAAATCTTGGTATACACAATTTTGCTCTACCACAAAAACCTCACTCCTTAGTTGTAGGTATGCGTAAAGTAGAGCTGGGCTTAATTCGTGGAAAGAAAAAATGGTGTATTGAAGTGAGGTCATTATAGTCTATTGCTATTGAACTTGAAATAACAAATTTGATTCAGCAATTTGCCCGGGTGATACCATTGGTTCGTCATAGGGGATTGAAGTGCCGTAACGCTGTTGCATGATTCTTCTTACCTGCGGGCTCTCTAAATTAAAATCGCGCAGAGCTTTGGGTTTGCACAATTCCACTCCGACACATTTGTAGGTCTTGAAAACGAGTTCAGAACAATACATTTCTTTGTCTGACCAATTGAAACCGCTATCGTAGTGTTTATCGAGTTGCGCCTTGAGATAAGTTTTCATCGCAGTGAGTTGAGAAGCAGTTAGAGACTGGTCTTTTAGCCGGTAAACAGCATATTTTTGATCTTTGCCACTTGCAATCCAAGCTTCTAGCGAGCGAACTCCAACAGGCTCAATGGCTTCAAAAACATAGGGTTTTCCTTCCATATAAAAGATGATTCCACAATGAGAATAATATGAATTGGTAGCCTGTTGAACAGCTGTGCTTTGCGCTGAAGCACTGTGCTGAAAAATCAAGTCTCCATCTTGAAAAATTGGCAGCTTATTGGTAGACGATTGGCTATAACTACCAAATGAAAACAGTAATATGATGAAAAGTGTTAGCTTACGCATAATGATCTGTATTTACAAGGAAACTTAATATGCACCATAGAAGCGTCTCAAAAACCATTCCGTTGTCAGTAAGCCAAAGAGCAAGATTAAGATGAAAATATAATCGTTGAGTTCATTGAATTGATGAGTTTCGGAACGTACCGCAACGATATCCTCGTTAGCCTCAAGATCCTTAATGAGCTTTTGATAAGCTTTTAAGGCATAAACCTTACCGCCACTCTGGTTGGCCAATTGCTGTAGCGTTGCGTGCCTTGCTGCAGACTCTTGTTGCTCAAGTTGAACAGATTCAACAATGAGTTTCCCTGTCTTGTTATAAATTTTACCATTTACCTTTGTTTGTACTTTCCACGTATATCTACCAGGCTTTAGCTTGCCTGCATTATACTGGTAATAGGTACCTTTGGCTTGTAGTTCTCCTTTTCTGATTTGTCCTTTTTCATTGCGCAATTCCCAATTGATCTTTGGGCTCGTGATGGCTTGTAAAGATGCGTTGTAAAAATTGGCATTAAACAGGAAATCTTGGGCAGCATCTAACCTGACAGGAACTTGTACGCGTAAACCCATTCCTTCTTTTTTGACTAACAGATAATTACAGATTTGCCCAATAAAAGACTGAAAAGCAGTATGGCTTTGGGTTTTTTGAAAGGCTTGTAGTTTCCAGCGCCAAATTCCTTCACCAAGCAAACATGCTACACGTTGTTGTTTGAATTCAGAAAAGCTCAGCAAGGGTTCTTTTTTCTGGATTTGTCCAACACGCTGTTTCAATAATACTTGTGTAGAGCCGAGCGCAGTTACATCGCCAAAACGTCTTTGTAGCGGAGGAAATTGTTCGATCAATTGCACCCATTGTTGTTCGGCCTCGAAAAGTGCAAATCCTTCTTGAACCGAGCTCTGAACCTCTTCGAGTTGTTGTTTAAGTTGTAAGTTGAGTCCTAGAGGTAGCAGTTTGAGGCTTGTCATTTCAGCTTGACTACCCAAAATAAACCAAGTGGAAATTTGCGAAGCTTTGATTTCATTGAGCACTTTAGCATCGAAACCATTCGAAGGTTCGTGCCAAATAATGAGATCGTATTTGTTGATTTCTGAACGCGCTTGAACCGGAGATTTGTAGGTCAGCTGATAATTTTCATTGCCCTTTAAAGCATTGGATATAGCCGCGATATCTGGGTGCGGTGCATTGGCTAATAATAGGATTTGATGACGGCTATCGGCTACTTCGACGTAGATGGTTTTGACGTTGTTTTTGAGTGTAAATTCTCCGGGTAGGCCGCTGAGCACGATGCGGTACTCTCTCACACCGGGTTTTTTGGCCTTTTGTACAAAAGTGAGCGTATGTGTCGTTTGAAATTGTGCTTGGTGGCGGATGGTTTGTTGGGCAACTTCGCGGCCGTCTTCAAACAGTCGAACGAGCGCATTTTTTCCGGCTAGTCGGTATGCTTCGATATCTACCTCAATCGGAAATTCGTTGTTCAAAAAAGTTATTTCATTGTAGGCTACATTTTTGATCAGTTGATCTTTTTTGAGTGTAGTATCGCCAACTGACAGCCCATATACTGGGGTCAGTGGTAAGTGTGCGGCTTGATAAGTAGGATTGGCTCCGACATTGTAATTGCCATCTGAAATCAAGATAACTGCACCTATGTTTTTGTTGAAATATTTGGTGCTGAGTTGCTCAAAAGCAGACTCCATGTTTGTTTTTTGATCCTGAAAATTTCCGGGCTTTTGCTTTAAGTCAGCACCAAAATAGCATGTTTCAAGTTGAAATTTACCTTGAAACTGGTCCTTGAGTTGTTGCTGAAAACCGTTGATTTCTTTGGTCAATAACTCAGGACGTTCATCATTGCGCATCGAGGCAGAATCGTCAATCAGGGTAACAACAATCGGTAATTCTGTTCTGAATTCTAGCATTTCAAGTGTGAGACCTAATAAAAGCAGACCAATTATTGAAAGTGTGCTCGCTCGCAGGGAAGTCAATAAGATTCGAAATGATTTGCGCTTTTTATCTAGCCAAGTTTCTTTCGTGTAAAAACGCCAGCTGACAAGAATGGCAACAACAACAATTGGGACGGACCACCAGAAAGAAAATGCGGAAAGCAGATGCATGCCCCAAAAATACATACATTTTTACGTAAATTCGTGGCTCAAAAACAATCAACATGTCAAAAACAGTTTATATCGTCTCTGCAGTAAGAACTCCGATGGGAGCATTTATGGGAGGCTTGGCAAGTGTGCCAGCAACACAATTGGGTGCTACCGCCATCCAAGGTGCTTTGCAAAAAGCAAATCTCGATTCAAAATTGGTCGACGAAGTATTTATGGGCAATGTATTACAAGCTGGCGTAGGTCAAGCTCCTGCTAGACAGGCTGCACTGGGTGCAGGTTTGCCCAATTCAGTGCCTTGCACAACTGTCAATAAAGTTTGTGCATCTGGCATGAAAGCCATTATGTTAGGAACGCAGTCAATTTTGGCTGGAGACAACCAAATCGTAGTCGTTGGGGGGATGGAAAACATGTCACAAACTCCACATTATGTTGATGGAAGAAACGGTACCAAATTCGGAAATATCACAATGCTTGACGGCATTACTAAAGATGGTTTACTGGATGTTTACAGTAAAGTACCTATGGGGAATTGCGCAGAGTTGTGTGCTACCAAATACGAGATCACCCGCGAGCAACAAGACGAATTTGCAATCAACTCTTACAAAAGAGCGGCTTCAGCTTGGCAAGCAGGTAGATTCAATGACGAAGTAGTAGGAGTAGCTGTGCCTCAGCGCAAAGGAGACCCTATTATGATCACCGAAGACGAAGAATATAAAAATGTCTTCTTGGATAAAATCCCGGGATTGCGTCCAGCTTTTGATAAAGAAGGAACTATTACAGCAGCCAATGCTTCCACGCTCAACGACGGCGCTTCCGCTTTGATTTTAGCCTCTGAAGAAGCTGTCAAAGCACATGGGCTTAAGCCGCTTGCAAAAATTGTGAGCTATGCTGACGCTGCACATGAGCCTGAATGGTTCACGACCGCGCCCTCCTTAGCCATTCCAAAAGCACTGCAAAAAGCAAATTTATCCATTGAAAACATTGATTATTGGGAGCTCAATCAGGCATTTTCTGTTGTTGGTTTGGCCAATATGAAAATTCTAGGGCTCAATCCTGAAAAAGTTGATGTCAATGGCGGTGCAGTTGCGTTGGGGCACCCTCTTGGAAATTCAGGTTCCAGAGTTATCGTAACGCTCTTGCATGTACTCCAACAAAATAACGCAAAATTAGGTGCTGCTGCTATTTGCAATGGCGGTGGTGGTGCTTCGGCAATGGTGATAGAATTAGTTTAAAAAGCAAAAGCCCGAGTAATCGGGCTTTTTTTTGAACTTTTGTTTTTGCATTTTGTTTGAAATGCATGTATCAACTTAAAAGAACTCAGTTTATCCCGACAGACCTCCAAACCTGTTGGGACTATTTTTCCTCTCCTAATAATTTAAAGGAAATTACGCCACCCACCATGGGTTTTATTGTGAAATCTGAAGTGCCTCAGAAAATGTATGAAGGCCTGATGATTGCCTACACTGTGAAGCCGCTTGCAGGTATTCCCATGAATTGGGTTACGGAAATTAAAACGGTCAAAGACCTTCAGTTTTTTGTAGACGAGCAGCGCGTTGGACCTTATAAGGTTTGGCATCATGAACATCATTTTAAAGCAGTTGAAGGTGGTGTAGAAATGACAGATATCGTAACGTATGTTTTGCCTTTTGGTTTGCTGGGGCGCTTGGTTCATCCTTGGCTAGTGCGGCCTAAACTCGAGCAAATTTTTGCATATCGCTTCAAGAAAGTTGAAACACTATTTAAGTAACCAAATAGCCTCAATTTTGGTATTTATTGTTTAACTTTCTTTCATGAATGACGATCCAATATTAAGTGTTCAGCACCTTAAAAAGACTTTCGGAAATTTTACTGCGGTAAAAGACGTAAGTTTCACGGTCAACAAAGGCGATATCTTTGGTTTTTTAGGGCCCAATGGCGCCGGAAAAAGTACAACAATGCGCTGCATGTTATCTTTGATCAAGCCAGACGCGGGACAAATTCAAATCTTTGGCAAAGATCTTTTCAAAGAGCGGGTAAGTATTATGTCAGGCATCGGGAGTATTGTTGAAAAACCTGATTTTTACAAATATCTCAGTGCGCTACAAAACCTTAAAATTTTTGCGCGCATTTCTGGTGCAGACGTTTCTGAAAAACAACTTTATGAACAACTAGAGTTTGTAGGGTTGGCTGGCCGCGAAAAAGATAAGGTGGCTGGGTTTTCGCATGGCATGAAGCAGCGCTTAGGGATCGCACAGACGCTCTTGCATCAGCCTGAATTGATTGTCCTTGACGAGCCTACAACGGGTTTGGATCCACAAGGGATTATCGAGGTAAGGGAATTGATTTTGAGACTCAAAAACGAGCAACAAAAGACCGTTATTTTATCCTCTCATCAATTAGCAGAAATAGAGTTGGTAGCCAACAGAATGGTGATCATCAATAGGGGTGAAGGAGTTGTGGAGGGCGATGTTGCGCAGCTAATGAATCAGCAAGAAACGGCTTTGCATCTTGAACTCTCGGAAAATGCTTCAGGTGCGGCAGCGTTAATTACTGCTAACTTTCCTGAAGTAAAACTTAAAATAAGTAGCCCTAAAACATTGGAGGTCAATATAGAGAAGTATTATATTCCTTCGCTAAACGCCAAACTTGTTGCTGAAGGTTTTGAGATCATGGCGCTTGAGCCCAAAAGAAAACTCGAAGATTTTTTCATTCAAATGACGCAGTCCAATGCTTAGAAAAAACACCATTAATGAATTTGTCAAGATCTTGGCAAAACCACGGAGCTATATCGGCATTGCAGCACTTACTTTGCTTGTTTCGATCATTTTATTTGCCATGAAAGCCGATGGGAAAATGTATATCTCTTTTGTTACGGCCTCCTTTGAGCAAACATTATCTTTTAACGGTCATATTCTCAATGGCAACCTCATTGCATTTATTGTTTTGCAAATGCTCATTGTACATATCCCTTTGCTCGTTGCTTTAGTGACCGGTGACTTACTTTCAGGAGAAGCCGCTATGGGAACTTTGCGGATGTTGCTCACCAAGCCCATCACACGCACGCAAGTGGTGCTTTCTAAAATGATTGCCGCCGCTACCTACACCTTTATTTTGGTCTTGTGGATGGGTTTTCTAGCTGTTTTTGTGGGGCGCTGGGTTTTTGGTACCGGCGATTTGATCGTTTTGAATTCAGATGGCTTGGTTATTTTACCGGATGCGGATATACTTTGGCGCTATGGTTTGGCATTTTTTGTAGCCTACCTTGCTCTTTTGACCATCGCCACACTATCTATTTGTCTTTCAGCCTTTGCTGATAACTCAATTGGTCCTATTGTCTCTACCATGGCGATCATCATTTTATTCACAATAATCGGCTCTTTAGATGTGTCTGTCTTTGATCATATCAAACCCTATCTGTTTACAACACACATGGCCTCATGGCGTAGTTTTTTCAATGATCCTGTGCCATGGTCAGCAATTTGGGAGTCCATTTGGATCCTCATTGTTCACAATATTTTATTTATCGGTTTAGCCATTTTTCAATTCAATAGAAAAGACATTACCTCATGAAACTACGTTCTATTTTCTTTTTTATAACTCTTTCTGCTTTTGTTTTAAATGCGCAAGATCCAAATCTAGTACTTAAAGAAGTTCGTCTGAAGTTGGAGAAAGTTGCTGATTACAGCGCTCAGGTGCATATTCATGCAAATATTCCAATGATAAAAATCGATGACGTCAATGCAAAAGTATATTACAAACAACCGAACCTGTTTAAAGTAGAATCGAAAGGAATTGCTATTTTGCCCAAACAAGGCATGGGCGACCTCACTTCTTTTTTAACTAACGAAAAAGGATATACCTGTGCACTGAATGGAACTAAAATGATAGGATCCGTTAAAACACAAGTTATATCAGTGTTGCCGCTTACCGAGAGTACTGATCTCATCCTTGTGAAATTATGGATTGACCCCATTAAAGATGTCATCATGAAAGCACAAGTGACCAGCAAAACAAACGGCACGCTTGATATCGATTATTTTTACACGGATCAAGTGAAATACGGTTTGCCGAGTAAATTGGTTTTCACCATCGATGTCAAGAAATTTAAATTGCCTAAAAGTGTTGCTGCTGATTTGCATCAGACAAAGAAAAAGCCAACAAATACCAAGGAAGCTCAAGATGGGAAAATTACTTTAGAGTTTAGCAATTACCAGGTAAATAAAGGCTTGAGCACTCAGTTTTTTAAGCAAAAACAATAGGTTTCTTGCTAATAAAGCACTTCAATCTGAGCGGTGTCAAACGGTGTAGTATAGGCACTCTTTGTGCCGCTGTTTGGCGTGTCTAGTTCCCAATACAAAATGGAGTAATTTGAATTTCCCTTATTGACGCAATAAAATGTGGTATCGAGCGGCCCATAAAAATCTTGGGCAGTACTTGGGCAACATGTTTCACAACCAGCAAAACCTTCTTGTTTGATATAGCGAAAATGATCGAGATTGCTTGGGTTGTTATTTTTGAAGTGAATTTTTACCCAAGCCATAGCATCCGTATTGAGATTGACAACTTTTGGTTCTTTGATGCTGAGTTCAGAGTAATAAATGTCTTTTTCAATTGGGAAATAATTGGTTTTGAACACCTTTAAAATATAGCGTTCAATTTTGTCTCGCGGGATATTAAACTCGTAGTTTCCATTTGCCGGAACTGTCAGTACCTCCATCAAAATTTCCTCAGAAGTTCCAATTGGGACTTTATAAATTTTAAGTTCTGCTCCTGCTAAGCCAGTCGCAAATGTGTTGTCGGTGATAGTCCCTTTGATTACAAAAGAACCCGTTCCTTTTTCGCAGGCGCTCGTCAATAGAAATACGACGAATAAAAGTGAGGCTAAGCGTTCCATTGTGCAACTAAATGTTCTTTCTCCTGAGGTACAAAAAGATAGTCTCCCCCAAAATGCTGCTCATTTTCTTTTTGGCAAATTTGACCATTCAAACCATATCGTTGATAAGCCAGTTGAGCAAAAAAATCAAAAAGATGAGCTTCGTTTTTGGGATCGATTTCTAATTGGATGATTGGACGATGTTGATTTATGGTATTGGTCAGCTGTTGAAAAACTTCCCATTCGTGTCCTTCGATGTCGCACTTGATGTAATCGATGCGTTCAAATGTTTGAAAGAAGTCTGCGGTATTGACCATCTGCACATCTTGTATTTTCTCTTTCGTTTGCTCTTCTCCAGGTCTCAACACATGTGGCAGCCCGGTTCTCATCATACCATTTGTTGAAGGCAATACCATTTTTATGACACCAGTTTCTCGGCCTAGGGCTACATTATGCAGTTCGACATTTTCTTGGTGCCCTATAAAATGATCTAAAATTTCATAAAACTGAGGTAAGGGCTCTATGGCAATGAGCTTTCCTTTGGAAGCTAATTTTGAAAAAGTTTTGGCAAAATAACCCAAGTTGGCTCCGATGTCTATGACAACAAATTCAGGTCGGATGATTTTCTTGACGAAATAATGAAATTTGAAGGCTTCTTTATTGCGCAATAATCCAAAATTATAGAACAAATAAAAGAACCGATGCAGGGTCAGCAGATAGTTTCTTTCAGACAATAAAACATAGAGCAATTTCTTCATGCAGATTCTTTGAATCAAAAGTACAATTATTTCTATTTTTAACACATGAAAAGCTTATTCTTATTTGCCCTTGGTATCATCGCACCTTCGTGTGTAATTGCGCAGTTACAACTCAGTGAAATCATGAAAGGACCAGGCTTTGTGGGGGCTTTGCCAGAAAATCCTCTTTGGGCATATAATGGTAAAAAAGTACTTTACGAAAGAAAGTTTCCAGACTCTGTTGCTGTTTCTCATTACGTTTTAGATCCGTTCAAAGGTATAAGCAGTTGGGTTTCTGCTGAAGCCGCGCAGGATTTTATTGCATTTGATCCTGCTCAAGCAATTTTGGACCAACAAGTCTGTTATCAGAACAAGCAACTTTTCAGTGTAGATAAAAAAACAGGAAAACGTAGGGTTTACCTCGATGGCATTGCAGGCCTTTCTTCGATACAACGACAAACCAATCCTCAGTTTGTTGCTTTTTTGTCAGAAGGGCAATGGTATCAATTGGATCTCGTGAGTGGCCAATTGACTCAACTGACCGCATTTAGTACCCAAACTGCACCCAAAAAGAAAGAGCCAACTTCCCTTGAAGAAGCTCAAAAAGCACTTTTTCAGTATTTGCAAAAAGCAAAAGCTAACCCTTCTTTAGATCAGACCATCTACCTAGGTTTTGACCCCGCAAACCTGCAACTTGACCCTTCAGCGCAATATGTTTTGGCACTCAAACACACTGAGCTAGAACAAAACAACACGGATGTTACAAAATTCGTCACAAAAAGTGGATACACAGAGTCCATGAAAGCCAGGGCAAAGGTAGGGCAAGAGGATCCGCAAGAAGCCCTTTTCTTAGTTCATCTTAAGACTAAAAAAATTCAGCAATTAGATTTTTCAAAACTCAGTACTTACAAGGAAGGCCGCAGGCTATTTATTCATGCAGCTATTTTTGCAAAGTCACGGGCAATTGCCTTAATTGACGTCCGAAGTGCTGACAACAAAGATCGCTGGATTGTCATGTTGGATTTGAATGCTGCACAAATATCAGAGCTTGTGCATCAGCACGACGACGCCTGGATTGGCGGCCCTGGTATTTCTTCTTGGAACATGGAGCCCGGTGTTTTGGGCTGGTTAATTGACGGCACATCTTTCTATTTTCAGAGCGAGGAAACAGGGTACTCCCACCTTTATACCTATGAGTTGAAAAGTAAAAAAGTGAGCGCGCTTACCACAGGTAATTTTGAAGTTCATGGGGTTTCTTTGAGTTCGGATCAAACAAAATTTTACTTAACCTGCAACAAAACACATCCTGGAAACCGCGATTTCTGGGAGTTGGATATCAGGAGTAAAACGCTGAAGCCTATTTTATCTAAAGATGGTTATCACGAGGTGTATATGTCTCCAAATGAGTCAGATTTGTTGGTCCGTTATAGTTACACCAATCGTCCATGGGAATTGTATTTAGCAAAATGCCAAAGCAATTCGAAAATGCAAGCAGTCACTTCTTCATGTACGCCTGCTTTCAATGCGCAGCAATGGATAGACCCAAAAATAATAACAATCACGGCGTCTGATGGAGTCGATATTTATGCACGCTTATATGAGCCAAAGCAAGCACTGAAGAATGGAGCGGCAGTATGTTTTGTTCATGGAGCAGGATATTTGCAAAATGCCCACAAAGGCTGGAGTCATTATTACCGCGAATACATGTTTCATCATTTGCTGCTCGAAAAAGGCTATACAGTAATTGATCTGGATTATCGGGCAAGTGAAGGCTACGGACGTGCGTATCGTACAGCTATTTACAGACACATGGGTGGTCGTGACCTCGAAGATTACTCGGATGCCAAGAAATATTTAGTGACGCAATTAGGAATTGACCCTAAAAGAGTTGGGATTTACGGCGGCTCTTATGGCGGTTTTTTGACGCTAATGGCCTTATTTACCAAACCTGGAGAATTTGCTTGTGGCGCTGCGCTCAGGTCAGTGACTGATTGGGCACATTACAACCACGAATACACAAGTAATATCCTTAATGACCCAGAAACAGATCCTGAAGCCTATCAACAGAGTTCCCCGATTTATTTTGCCGAGGGTCTGCAAGATCCTTTGCTGATGTTACACGGTATGGTCGATGACAATGTGCAATTTCAAGACATTGTGCGGCTCAATCAGCGCTTGATAGAGTTGGGTAAAACGAACTGGAATTTAGCGGTTTATCCGGTTGAAGCACATGGCTTTACCGAACCAAGTTCTTGGACCGATGAATACCGTCGTATCCTAGAATTATTCGAAACGCATTTAAAATAAGTAACCGCATTTAAATCATAAGGTTCCATATGAATTTGAGAACAGAATTTCTTTACGAAAAACAACCAATGCTAAAGCAGCTCGAGGTGTTGCAAGTGCTTTATCCGAGCTTAACTCCGGAACAATATGCTGCGGAGCTCGATCTAATGTTACCGCATAACTATAGCCAACTTGCGGTTTTTGATCAGGACGAATGCATCGCCATTTGTGGTGTCTGGATTGGCAATAAGTTGTGGGTAGGTAAATACCTCGAGCTCGATAATATTGTCGTAAAGGAGGCCTACCGCAGTAAAGGGGTGGGTGAACTTATTTTTAAAACCCTAGAACAGAAAGCGAAAGAAGAAGCTTGTAATATGTTGGCCTTAGATTCTTATACAACCAATTTCAAAGCCCATAAATTCTTTTATAACCAAGGGTTTGCACCCAAAGGTTTTCATTTCATTAAGCTATTAAACAAAAATGCAGTGCGTTGAGCACTGCATTTTTTATAATTGAGTTGTTTTTGGTTAATTAATGACCTTTCGCGGCTAAGTAACGCTCGGCATCAAGGGCAGCCATACAGCCGGTTCCTGCTGCGGTAATGGCCTGGCGGTAAGTTTTGTCTGCGGCATCGCCGGCAACAAAAACGCCTGGTACATTTGTTTTTGATGTTCCAGGCTGTGCGTATTTAATGTAGCCTGTTTCATCGAGGTCAATGAATGGCTTGAAAATTTCTGTATTTGGTTGGTGCCCGATGGCTACAAAGAATCCTGTACAAGCAATTTCAGTTTCTTGGTTTGTAGTGTTGTTGATGACGCGAACCCCAGTTACTAACTGGCCATCGCCCAAAACTTCAAGCGTTTCTGTATTGTAAAGGATTTCAATATTCGGTGTATTTTGTACGCGCTCAGCCATGATTTTAGAGGCTCTGAACGATTCTTTGCGCACGAGCATGGTCACTTTTGTACAAAGTTTCGATAAATAGTGTGCTTCCTCACAAGCTGAGTCTCCAGCACCTACGATTACTACTTCTTGGTTTCTGTAGAAAAAGCCATCACAAACCGCACAAGCAGAAACGCCACCACCTAACTTGAGGTATTTTTGTTCGCTTTCAAGCCCTAGATATTTTGCCGAGGCTCCGGTAGAAATAATGATGGTGTCGGCATGGATTTCGTGGTTGTCTTCAGTCCAGCATTTGTGGATAGGGCCTGAGAAATCAACCTTGGTAATGAAGCCACTGCGGATATCGGTCTGAAAACGCTTTGCTTGCGCCTCGAGTTGCAGCATCATTTCAGGGCCGCTGATGCCATCAGGGTAACCCGGGAAATTCTCAACTTCATTGGTGGTTGTAAGTTGGCCACCTGGCTGTAGACCCTGATACATAACAGGTTTCATGTCTGCGCGCGCAGCATAAATAGCAGCGGTGTATCCAGCGGGGCCCGATCCGATGATCAAGCAAGATAGGCGTTCAATTTGACTCATGGTAAGTTGATTTTTTTTATTTTTTGACAAAATTAAAGCAATTGTTTACTTTGAGTGTAACCTACTGAACTTTGTTTTGAACGATTTCTTCACAAAGTAACTTTTCAACAAGATTTTCGTCTGCAAAAAATTAAACGTATTTTCGTTACTTCAAACTAAAAAACATGTCTAAAAACTTTATTTTACTAGCTTTTGTGAGTCTCGCCACAATTTCATTTGCACAAAAAAGCGAGTCTTCAGAGCCTGAAAATCTGAATTGGTATTTGAAAGATCCAAAAGCTGATGGTGTTTACGGAACAGGTGCAACCAAGGCCTATGAAATGTTAAATGCCGCAGGTAAAAAATCAACAACCGTCATTGTTGCTGTTATTGATAGTGGTGTAGAAACAGATCATCCAGACCTCAAAGACGTCATTTGGGTCAATGAAGACGAAATCCCGGCAAATGGCATAGACGATGACAATAATGGTTACATCGATGACGTCAATGGTTGGTCATTTTTAGGTGGAGCTACTGAAGATATCGGAAAAGAAGCTTTAGAGTTAGCGCGCATGTACTTAATGGAATCCAAATATTTTGAGGGCAAGAAAGCGCAAGATATTCCTGCCAACGAACGTGTTCGCTTTGCGACCTATGAGAAAATCAAATTGGCATTCGAAGAAGAAATGAATGAAAAGCAAAATTCATTGAAAAATATCCGTGCATTGGCCGATTACATGCGTCGTGTAGAAGATCAAACGGGGCAGCCATTTAGTAAAGAAGGGAATGCTGCTTATGTTGCCAATACTGACCTAGACAAAAAAATGCAAGGTCGCATGAAGCAAATTCTTTTGATCATTCCTGCTGACCAACTGAATTCGGAAATCAAGGCGGCTGAAGAGTCTGTTGCGAATTCTATTGCAATGTCTATGCAAAACGCTGACTCCATTCGCACAGCAATTGTTGGTGACAACCCAAATGACCTCAGTTCAAAAATTTATGGTTGTAACCGATACGAGGGACCTGACGCCATGCATGGCACCCACGTTTCGGGTATTATTGCTGCAAGTCGCAATAACGGTATGGGCATCGATGGTGTAGCAGATAACGTGCGCATAATGGTGTTACGCGCAGTTCCTGATGGCGATGAACGCGATAAAGATGTTGCCAATGCCATTATTTATGCCGTTGATAACGGCGCTAAAGTGATCAATATGTCATTTGGTAAATACTGGACCCCAAATAAAGAATATGTTGACGCTGCAATTGAATACGCACTCAGTAAAGATGTTTTATTAGTGCATGCTGCAGGTAACGATGCCAAAAACAAAGATGTAGAAGATTCTTATCCTACACGACGTTTGAACAGCAAAAATGTGGCGCCAAACTGGATCGAAGTAGGAGCGAGCAGCAGTTCAAAAAGCTCAAAGAAATTGATTGCAGATTTTTCTAATTATGGTGCAACTACCGTAGATTTCTTTGCACCCGGAGTTGACATTTATTCAACAGTTCCAGACTACAACTACGAAAATGCAAGTGGTACATCAATGGCTTGTCCAGCAACAGCTGGTGTTGCGGCATTGATTCGTAGTTATTTTCCTGAGCTTACTGCCGTTCAGGTTCGCGAGGTTTTAATGGCAACAACTACTAAATACAATAAGAAAGTTATCGCGCCAAACGGTGAAAAATTGAAAATGAAAGAAATCTGTATTACTGGCGGCTTCGTAAACGCAGCTAACGCAGTTTCTTATTTACTCGAGCAAAAATAATTTTATAGTTCTTTCAGTAAAAGCCACATGCCTGCATGTGGCTTTCTTTTTTATTTTTGCCAAAACAATTTATATGCAAGTCAATCCTTGGTTAGTTGGAATATTTGTAGTGGTTATTTTAACCATGTTAGTCATTGACCTTGGTCTTGTCAATAAAAAAGCACACCAAATTTCGAACAAAGAAGCACTGCGCTGGACACTTGTCTGGATTTCCCTTTCCATGGGGTTTAGTGCGGTTGTTTGGTGGCAGCTAGGCTTTACTAAATTTGCTGAATATCAGTCAGCTTACTGGATAGAAGAAGCGCTTTCAGTGGACAACATGTTTGTCTTTATTTTGGTCTTTAGGTTTTTCAAACTCGACGGCATTTTACAACACCGCGTTCTTTTTTGGGGCATCATTGGTGCGCTGTTATTTAGAGCCATCTTCATTTTCTCAGGTATAGGTTTGATCAAAATGACCTACCTTCCTGCCTTTGAACTGTTTGGTTACCAATTTAGCCTCGATCAAGGAATGCATCCGCAAGCGGGCTATTTCTTCAGGCCAAATTTAATTTTAACAATTTTTGGAGCTTTCTTGGTATATGCAGGTATTAAATCATTGTTTGATACAGAAGATGACGACCAAAAAGATTATGGCAAAAGCTTAGGTGCGCGCTTGGTTCGAAAAATATTTCCGGTTACTAAACACTATTACGGAGACCGTTTCTTTGTAAAAAGAGGAACCAAACGATTAGCGACAAAATTATTTTTGGTCTTGGTTGTTATCGAAACTACTGACCTTATTTTCGCTATTGACTCTATTCCGGCTATTTTCGCCATTGCACCCAATGACCCGCTTATCCTTTATACCTCTAATATATTTGCGGTGCTTGGTTTACGCTCAATGTATTTTTTACTGGCCAATTCCATCCATATGTTTTCTAAACTCAAGTATGGTTTGGCATTTATCCTGAGCTTTATTGGCGTCAAAATGTTATTAGCGCCGTTTTTTCATATTGAATCGGCGGTTTCCTTATCGATCGTCCTAGGGGCCTTACTGCTTTCGGTATGTGCTTCGCTAATTTGGAAAGAAGAAACTACAAAATAAAGGAGGCTCCCTCTTCGCTTTGGCTTACTGAAGCTCGCAAATTAGAGAACAACTCTCTACCAAACAAGAAGTGCTGATCATTAGCTTTGTTGTTAAAGGTGCGCTCAGCTACTTCTTTTTCGTTGAGTACTTCAAGAATGCCATTTTCGCTGTCTAAACGAAGTAGGTCACCTGTCTGAATCTTACCGATTAATCCTCCATCAAATGCCTCAGGAGTAAGGTGAATGGCTGCGGGTACTTTCCCAGATGCACCGGACATGCGCCCGTCAGTTACTAGGCCCACTTTGAATCCTTTCTTTTGTAAGACAGTCAGTGTAGGAGTAAGGCTGTGAAGTTCAGGCATGCCATTGAATTTTGGTCCTTGGAATGGTACCACAGCTATGAAATCTTTATCGAGTTCACCTCTTTTAAAAGCGGCTATGAGGTCTGATTGCTCATGAAAGACAATTGCCGGAGCTTCAACGATGCGGTGTTGTGGTTCAACAGCTGCAGTTTTGATCACAGAACGCCCTAGATTTCCTTTTAAAAGCTTGATGCCACCATCTGCTGTAAATGGCTCAGAAGCAGGTCGTACAATGGAGGTGTTCAAGGTTTGTTTGGCTCCCTCAACCCAAATCAAAGCGCCATCTTTTATCTGAGGTTCTTGGGTGTATTTTGCTAAGCCTTTGCCAATGATGGTGTTGACATCTTCGTGCAGTAGGTTTTTTTCGAGTAGGGTATGAATAACAAAACCCATTCCGCCCGCAGCATGAAAATGATTGACATCTGCAGCACCATTTGGATACATTCTCGTAATAAGCGGAATAACCGCTGATAAATCTGACATATCATCCCAATTGATGATGATACCCGCAGCACGAGCAATGGCAATAAGGTGAATGGTATGATTCGTTGATCCGCCAGTAGCAAGCAACCCAATGATTCCATTCACTACTGTTTTCTCATCAAAAATAGCTGCAAGACTCCTGGACTTGCCAATTTTGATATTTTCTACCAATACCTTGACTGCTTCTTTATTCAATAAATGGCGCAATTCGGTATTAGGATTCACAAAACTTGAACCTGGAAGGTGTAGGCCCATGATTTCCATGAGCATTTGATTGCTGTTGGCCGTTCCATAAAAAGTACAAGTACCGGGTGAATGATAAGAATCAGCTTCGCCCTTCAGAAGTTCAGCACGGCCAATTTTACCTTCGGCAAATGCTTGTCTAATTTGAGATTTCTCCTCATTGCTAATGCCACTCGGCATGGGGCCTCCAGGCATGAAAATGGTTGGTAAATGTCCAAAGCGTAGTGCGCCCATCAATAAACCAGGTACGATTTTATCGCAAATTCCCAAACAAAGCACACCATCAAACATGTTGTGAGATAAGCCTACAGCACTTGAAAGTGCAATGACATCTCTGCTGTACAGTGAAAGTTCCATTCCGGGCTGCCCTTGGGTTACACCATCACACATTGCCGGCACGCCACCTGCAACTTGAGCTACAGCATTGAATTCATTGGCAAACTTTTTAATGTCTTTTGGATAGTCCTCGTAAACTTGATGCGCCGACAACATATCATTGTAGGCCGTTAGGATGCCTAAATTTGGTGTAATATCTGCAGCCAATTCTTGTTTATCATGAGAGTTGCATGCAGCAAAGCCATGTGCCAAATTACCACAACTCAATGTGCTTCTGTGTACACCGTCGAGAAAGGCCGCATCCATTTGCTGAAGATAAGCACTACGGGTTTCTTTACTTCTTTCAACGATTCTGGCCGTGATTTCAGCAATTTTTGGATGTATCATGAGGCAGTATAATAGGTTTCTTGAATGTATTTTTGAAATGCTGCAATAGGAAGTTTAAAATTTTCAGCATGCTCAAAGACTTCTAATTTTTGTTCACCAGTCAGCATCAATAAGAGGTGCTGAGCACGACTTAGTAGGGCTGCTGAACAAGTAATTCTTTGGGTAGGGTGTGCTGGTGCGTTGGTATTGAAAATCAAACGAGTGCTTTGTAAATCGAGTGCTTTGACCGATGCTGGATCATTTGGGAAAACAGAAGCAGTATGGCCATCGGGTCCCATGCCAAGCAAAACGACGTCTGGTTCCGTAAAAATACGGTATGCGGCTTCAATTTCTTGTTCATTTTTTGCATAATCAGTCAGGTCATTGACCATAGGTACAAAAGATGTATTTTGTGCCTTGCCTTGAAATAAGGTATTGTTGAGCAATAAATGATTAGAGAATTCGCTGTCAGGGGCAACATATCTTTCGTCAACAAGACCTACAGTTACTTTGCTCCAATCCAGATTAATCTCTGATAAGAGGCGATAAACACCCCCTGGTGTGCTACCTCCTGAGAGTAATAAGGTGGCTTTTCCCTTTGCTTGAATGGCTTGATTCAAATACTGAGCGATGTCTTGACTCAAGCGAAGTTCTAAATCTTGTTTCGTTTCAAAAGAAATCATTCTCTCCAAGTTTTCGTAATCCAAGTTTCATCATCGTTGAGGATATCGTCACCAGGCCCCCATGTACCAGCCTCATAAAGCACATTTGGCATGTTAGCAGCCTTCCAACTACTTGTAACTGATTCAATCCAGGCCCAAGCTGCTTGTAATTCATCTTGACGCATGAAAAGCGTTTGGTTACCACGAATGACGTCAATGATCAGGCGTTCATAGGCTTCAGGAAAACGCTCTTTAAAAGAATCGTTGTAATCTAATTTGAGCGCAATTGGTTTGTAGCGATATCCACCCGGACCAGGTATTTTGGTCATTTGAATGAGTTCGATGCGCTCCTCAGGTTGCAGTCTGATGATGAGTTTGTTGTTGTTCAATTTTTCTTTGGAAGGGAAAATATTGTGTTTCACTTCGCGGAAGTTAATTACGATTTCAGAATAACGTTTGATCATGCGTTTACCGGTACGTAATAAAAACGGAACGCCTTTCCAGCGCCAGTTGTCCACGTAGGTTTTGATCGCAACAAAGGTTTCTGTTTTGGAGTCGTATTTTTCAATATCTTCCAAATAACTATTGACTTGAACCCCGTTAGATTTACCTCTGGTATATTGGCCTTTAACCGTGTCTTTTAAGATAGTTTTTTTATTGAGCGGTCTTAGGGCTTTTAAGACTTTTAATTTTTCGTTGCGCACTTCGTCAGCTTCTAGTAAAACAGGTGGTTCCATGGCTACCAAACAAAGTAATTGCAAAAGATGGTTTTGAACCATGTCTAGCAAAGCTCCTGATTGGTCGTAATAGGATGCACGTTTTTCAACTCCTAAACTTTCGGCTACAGTAATCTGAACGCTTTCAATATTTTCAGCATTCCAAGCGCGCTCAAAGAGGTTGTTGGCAAAACGCAATACCATTAGGTTTTGTACTGTTTCCTTGCCTAAGTAGTGGTCAATGCGGTATATTTGGTGTTCATCAAATGCCTGCGTAATTTCAGCATTAATAGCATCTGAAGAGGCCAAGCTGTGCCCGAGGGGTTTTTCTAAAACTACCTTACTAGTCGCTGTTACCAAACCACAAGCTTTGAGTGTTTGGGTGATAGGGCCAAAAGCAGAGGAAGGAGTAGAGTAGTAGTAAATATTTTGGTAATCAGCAAATTGATTCAAAAATGCGCTGAGATCTTTGTAATCAGCTGTATTTGAATTTTCTGCCTGAATGAGATGAACTTTCTGTAAGAACTTATCTATTTCAGCTCGGCTGTATTTGTGGTGATCACTCACTTCAAGAAAAGGAATCAGTTTTTCTTGAAATCCTTTGATATCTGGTGTTTTTCGCGTAATTGCAACGACATTGTAGGGGATATTGAGCTGCCCATCTAAATCTCGGTGAAAAAGCGCTGGAAGAATTTTACGAATTGAGAGGTCGCCGTCACCGCCGAAAACAACAATATTGAAAGGTTGAAATCGTTCTGTTTGGGCTTGGTTTTTTGTTGTGGCTTTCATGCCTGTAAGTTTAGTTTGTGTCAAATTTACACTAAGTGAAATAAAAAAGCAATTAAAATATTTAAATTTAGCAACCTATCTTTGTTTATAACGTTTTGAACGCGATGAGATTTTATTTTTTTATCATTTTACTAGTTAATCTGTTGTTGGCTAATGATTTAACAGCCCAAACTTATGTTTTTGGACAGCTTACTGGTTCTCCAAACATGATTACCACTGGTTGGAATTTAACAGGAAATGCGCATATCGGAGATACGCCCGGTGATATCGATAACTTTTCCAATGAGCTCATCCTTACCAATATTGCCACCACCCAATCTGGAGGCGTTTTCTACAATACGCCCGTAAATTTGGCACAATGTCAAAAATGGACCGTTGAATTTGAATACCGTATTTGGGGAGGTAATGCTGCAGACGGTTTGGCCTTTTGTTTTATCAATACGCCGCCAACTGGTTTTGTCGCTGGTGGTGGGCTAGGCATACCAGGGACTGCTAATGGATTGAAAGTAGTCATCGATACCTATGACAACTGTTCACAAGGCGGTACCAACCCTGAATTGCAAATTTTCAATGGCATTGGTTATAATGAATGTATTGCGGCTACGCCTAAAGTTCAAAATTCAGGTGGAAACCTTAACTACCTCAGAAATAGCAATTACCAAGCAGTAAAGATTACCTATAATAACGGTCTTGTAACACTTTATGTCAATAATGTGGTCATGCTCACGGCAAGCTACACAATTGGTTTTACAGGTTACATGGGTTTCACTGCGAGTACCGGAGCGCTCTATGACATGCATTCAATTCGTAATGTCATTATTTACACGGATCAAGCCACTTCCAATGCGGGGGTGGATGTCACTACTTGTTCAGGTGAAAATGTCGCCATAGGTGCTGCTGCAAATGCCAACTATGTCTATAATTGGACACCTGCAACGGGTTTGAGTGCCGCCAACGCTGCAAATCCTGTAGTCAATATCACCAACACCACTGGTGCGCCAATTACTCAAACCTACACCGTCACGACTTCTCTTTCAACCAATCCTGGTTTGTGTACTACAACAGATCAAATTGTGGTAACCATACAACCAGAATATGCCCTCACGACCAACCAAACCTCTTGTTCAGGGCAATATATTTTTAACGGTCAGCCGCTTACGCAGTCCGGATTTTACCAAGATACGCTCAACACCATTCACGGCTGTGACTCCGTAGTCAATCTAAACTTAACACTCGGAACAAACCCAATTGTCAATCTCGGACCAAACATTACTTTATGTTCCAATGAACCTGGTCAAATTGGGATTGCTCAGTTACCCGGATATCAATATGTTTGGTCACCGAGCACCGGCTTAAGTAGTGCTACAATAGCCAACCCTACAGTTGCACTGCCAAATATCAATACGGGTTGGCCTATCGTTCAGACCTATACGTTAACCGTAACCGATACCGTTGGTTCAGGTGGCTGTAGTATGTCAGATCAAATAGATGTTACTGTATTGCCAGCCTATCAAATAGTTGTTCAAGATACGTTGTGCAACGGAGGTCCTTTTAACTATAATGGATTAAGTTTCTCGCAAACTGGAATTTACATAGATTCATCATTAACCCTAAATGGTTGCGATTCCATTACTACAATCGATATTGCGATTTCTCAATCGCCTGTTTTTAGTGTCAATGATACCCTGATTTGTATGGGTCAAAGTACCACTCAAATCCCGTCTAGCTCATTTAGCAACGTACAATATTTTTGGTTACCACAAGGTGCAGTATTACCGGTTCAAGGGCCTACTTATAGTGTCACGCCAACTTCAACGAATACCTATTACGTGACTGCTATTGATCCTTACCTTTGCAATTACACAGATACCTTTTCAATTCAAGTTGCTCCTTTACCAAATATACAATTGTCGGCAAATAGCCTCATACACTGTGCTTATGATACCTTGCAATTGAGTGCAACAGGTGCTGCCTCTTATGTATGGAATGGTCCCGTGACTTTTACTTCAGGAAGCACACAACAAATCATCAACCCTCAAAGCGGAACTTACCAAGTCATTGGCACTAGCCAATATGGTTGTCAAGACAGTACTTCATTGCAAATCACGGTTCATCCAGTGCCATTGTTAAGCATTACGCCTGACCAAGGAATTTGTCCTGGTTTCTCGGCAACTATAGACGTAACTGGCGCCACAAATTATGTTTGGACAGATCCTAGTCTGCTAGGAAATAACCTCACACTAACACCATTGCAAACCACTACCTATTCGGTAATAGGTTCCAATATTTTTAATTGCTATGATACCGCAAGTAGTACGGTTACAGTTTATGCGCAGCCTCTTGCACAATTCACAGCAGATCCTCTTATTTTAACCAACGATAACCCGACTGTAAGTTTTACCAATACATCACAAAATTCAGCCTTGTCTTTCTGGAATTTCGGTGATGGAACTACTCAGGAATCTGCTGAGACCGATTTTTCTTACACCTATCCATTTGTTGAGGATCAAAATTACACGGTAATCCTGCAGGTGGAAAGTTCTGAGGGATGTACAGATCAAACACAAGTTTTGGTTCAGATCAAAGGTGGTATCATTTATTATGTGCCAAATACATTTACGCCTGACGGCGATGCTTGCAACAACGTATTCAAACCAATTTTTACCTCAGGTTTCGACCCTGCCAGCTATCACCTTTCTGTGTTTAATCGTTGGGGGGAGATAATTTTTGAGTCTTACGATAAAGATATGGGTTGGGATGGCACTGTAAATTACATGCCAGTTTCGGAAGGGATGTATGCTTACAAAATCGATTTCAAGGCTTTAAATAATGATCAAATTCAGTCCGTCAGTGGGCATGTTTTGTTAATGAGATAGAATATGGTAAAAACATTACTGCGCCTTTTCATAATTCTTTATTTTTCAAGCAGCACTTACAAAAGTTTTGCGCAATCTATTGGTGGTGTAGTTAATATTTACACTGCGGTTACTAACATGACTCCCAATAGTGTTACTGTAACGAGTGCCAATGGTTTTGCAGTCGGAGACCGCGTACTTTTGATTCAGATGAAAGGAGCGCTCATTAATACCACCAACACGGCAAGTTTTGGTCAGGTAACAAATTTAGGTAGTGCGGGTAATTTTGAATTTACCAATATTGCTTCCATCAGTGGTAATCAAATTACATTTGTTGCAAATCTTTGTAAATCTTTCAGCCCAGCGGGGAAGGTTCAACTGATTCGAGTACCAGTATATACTCAGGCTACCATCAATGCGCCAGTAACGGCCACCCCTTGGAACGGGACAACAGGTGGCGTTGTTGCTATAGAAGCCACCACTAGTCTGACATTTAATAATCAAATCAATGTATCAGGACAAGGTTTTGTGGGGGGTGCGGTGACTACAGGTTGGTTTGCTTGCAATGATCCCAATTTTGCAAACCCTGGCACCGCTGCCGGAAAAAAAGGTGAAGGCATTGCTGTTGCTCCGCTCAATATGGAAGGCAACCGAGCTCCATTAGCTAATGGCGGAGGCGGTGCAAATTCAGGAAATCCAGGTGCTGGAGGTGGTGCTAATGGTGGTGCTGGAGGCAGAGGAGGTAATCAATTTTCAGGTTCTTGCCCTGTGAATACCGCCTTTGGAATGGGCGGCTTGGCACTCAATTACACAACCTATCGCGCCTATTTAGGTGGCGGTGGCGGCGGTGGCTATAAAGACAACGGACTCAATTGCAGCGCTGGTGCGAATGGCGGCGGAATTGTATTTATTATCACGCCAACTGTTATCGGTAATAACCAGCAAATCAATGCAAGTGGTGCCAGTGTAGTCGGTAATACTGATTCTGAAGGTGCAGGTGCGGGCGGTGCAGGTGGCTGTGTTTATCTGCTCACTCAAAATATCAATTCAAATATCAATATCAATGTTGCTGGCGGTAATGGAGGTAATATCTTCAGTACCATGTGGGCTTCTGCTTGTCATGGACCTGGAGGCGGAGGTGGTGGAGGTACTGTTGTTTTTCAACAAGCTGCGACTCCTGCAAATGTGACCCCAAGCCTAACTGGAGGTAATCCTGGGAGTATCTTGCATACTGGGCCTGCTTGCGCTGGTACCAACTTCGGAGCTCAGGCCGGTGCTAATGGAATCTTAGTATACAACTATACCCCTCCAGCTGCGGGAACGCCGCCAAGTTTGGGGCCAGACACCCTCATCTGTGCAGGTACTTCAATTACACTACAGCCCAACCAAAGCTATACTTCTTACACATGGAATACTGGTGCAACAACTCCCAGTATTAGCGTTTCCAATGCCGGTACTTATTGGCTAGATGTGCCAAGTGGTTGTGGACTTGCGCGTGATTCCATTGTTGTTACTGTGCAAACACCTGTTGTGAATTTAGGTCCAGATAGTTATCATTGCTTCGGTGACTCTAGTCTTATTCAAGCCACCGGATCTTATGCTTCTTATTTGTGGTCTACGGGTGCAAGCACCGCCAGTATTTTTGTGCAGAATGCCGGGATTTACACCTTAAACATTACTGATAGCTTAGGATGTACGGCACAGGATCAAATCAATATTTCAGTACTACAACCTGATACTAGCTCCAGTAACCTGAGCTTGTGTATAGGAACGGCCTATAACTTTTACGGCCAAAATATCACCAGTGCAGGAACATACTCAAGTCTGTTAACAAATAACTTTGGTTGCGATTCCTTGGTTTATTTAAATGTAGTGATGGAGGCAGATACCACTTTGCTCTCCATGGCTATTTGTGCTGATTCCGTTTTAAATTTCAATGGCCTAACGCTTTCTACACCGGGTGTTTATACGGTACATTTGAGCAATCAAAATGGCTGTGATTCCATGGTTGTACTGACGCTTTCTGAATGGGCGCTTCCAGTAGTGAGTGTCGCAGACACTTTTGTGTGTGCCAACACTTGCGTAACACTCGTTCCTAGCGGTGCCCAAAGTTACGCTTGGTCTGTACCACAAAATATTGATGGAAGTTTGACTGTTTGCCCGGCTCAAACCAATAGTTATTCAGTGATAGGTACTGACCAAAATAATTGTCAGAGTTTGCCTGAAATAGCCACTGTTCAAATTGATCCGATTCCAGTACCAGATTTCTTTATCAATCCAGACCAAGTTGAAATAGATGCCCCAATGATCACCATCTATAATGTTACCCAAGGAAATTCCACCCACTATTGGCAAATCAATGGTCAATCTTTCGAGAATTCAAGTGCTTCTTTTGATTACCAATTGCCTTTTGTTGAGGGTACCTATATTGTCCAATTGATCAGCACTACTGACATTGGCTGTACAGATTCACTGACCTTAACCGCTACTGTAATGAATAATATAGCGGTTTATATTCCTAATTGCTTTACGCCCGATGAAAATGAATTCAATACGGCATTTTACCCGGTGTTTTCGTCAGGGTTTGAACCAAAGGGGTATAGCTTCACCATTTTCAATCGTTGGGGAGAGGAAATATTTTTCAGTCAAGATCCTAAGGCCTATTGGGATGGCGCGATGTCAGACGGGACCGATTGCCCGGACGGAACCTATAATTACTTGGTTAAGTACCGCGAAACTCCGAAAGGCGAAGAAAGAACCATCAAAGGATTTGTTCATCTACTGCGCTAATAATTGCGCAAAAAAAAAATCCCGCTATTGCGGGATTACGAAATTAAATTTTATTCAATACTTAGTATTCGTCTTCATTGAATAAGAAGTCTTCTCTAGATGGGTAGTCAGGCCAGATTTCTTCGATGCTTTCGTACATATCTCCTTCGTCTTCGAGGTCTTGTAGGTTTTCTACCACTTCAAGTGGAGCCCCTGTACGGATAGCGAAATCGATTAATTCTTCTTTTGTGGCAGGCCACGGTGCGTCTTCGAGATAGGAGGCAAGTTCCAGTGTCCAGTACATGTTTCGTTATTTTAGGTTATTTTTTTGGCAAAAGTAATTTTTATTTCCAAAAAACCAAGCCCATTCGAGAAAAACACAAAAAATTAATTTCTAGGCGTCCAAGTGTGCTCAGTTGCACCTTTATCTTGGCTCATTTTTCGAGAGAGTACAAAAAGGTAATCGCTAAGCCTGTTCAAATACATTAATACCAAAGACTCCACACCTTCAAGTTCATCTAGTGTGACAACCATGCGTTCAGCTCTGCGGCAAACACAACGCGCCACATGTGCATGAGCAGCATTGAGGTGCCCACCGGGAAGCACAAAGGCAGTTAGCGCTGGTAATTGTTCGTCCATGACATCCATCCAGTGTTCTAATTTTTGAATATCAGTATCGAGCAAGTCAGGCAATTGCATTTTGTTTTTTTCGGGATCTGCGGCCAAATGAGAGCCAATCGTGAAAAGTCGGTCTTGAATTTCTTGAAGTTGTTGTCGCATTCTCACATCGATATCGAGGCAAGAAAGCAAGCCAATATAGGAATTGAGTTCGTCGACGGTTCCGTAGGCTTCTATACGCACATCACCTTTTGAAACGCGCGTTCCGCCTATGAGGCCAGTGCTACCTTGATCTCCTTTTTTAGTGTAAATTTTCATGGTGAAAAATTTATGCAAATTGTACGCAGAGTTGCTCGATTTCTTGATCTGTGTATCGAGCAGCGAGGATGCGCTTCATGACCGCCTCTACAATGCTATCAGGGCAAGAGGCACCTGAAGTAAGCACAATTCTTTGTTTGCTTTGGTTATTGATGAATGAAGGATGGTGTTGTAGTTGGTGACTATGAATATCAAAACTATGAATACTGAAATCTGAGGCAATCTCAGTGGCATCTTTGATAAAGAAAGTCTTGAATTTTTGCTCGAGCAATTCGACCAAATGGCTTGTGTTTGAACTATTGTAACCACCAACAACAATAGCGAAGTCGGCTTCTTTTTCAAGTAGGCCGTAGGTTGCTGTTTGATTGTCATTGGTTGCGTAACAAAGTGTGTCACGGGTATCAGCGATATGATTTTTGATATTTTCCTGGCCATAAATGCCAATCATGACCTCGCGCAAAAATTGGGTGATGCCTTCGGTTTCAGAGGCGAGCATTGTAGTTTGATTCACGACCCCAATTTTTTGCAAGTGAATGTTGGGGTCAAAGCCTGTGCTCATTCGGCCTTCAAAGTAAGCATGGAAATCTTGAACTGTTTTCTCACCTTTTAGAAAGCTGCCTAAAAATTCAGCTTCTTTCATGTCTTTGATCACCAAAGCGGGTGCACTTGCTGCGGCATGTGAAAATGTGGCGCGTGTTTCCTCGTGTTGATGTTTACCGTGTATAATAATGGTGTGTTGGGTTTCGCCAAGTTTGTCCGAACGGTTCCATACCTTTTCTACGAAAGGACACGTAGTGTTATAGGTTTGAATATCGAGCCCCCGCGCTTTGAGTTGTTGTTCGATTTCAAGGGTTGTCCCGAATGCAGGGATCAAAACGACGTCATTTGGAGTTAAGTCTGAAAATTCAATGAGCTGTTTGCCATTGGTATCTTGCAAAAAGGAAATCCCATTTTCAGTGAGGTCTTGGTTGACAGCAGGATTGTGAATCATTTGACTGAGCAAGAAGATTCGTTTTCCTGGGTTTTCGGCAAGCGCTTTGTAGCTGCGTTCAATTGCGTTTTCAACACCATAACAAAAACCAAAATGACGCGCGAGTAGAAAGGTGAATTCGCCGAGCTGTATTTCAGTAGGAGTGAAGTCCTTTTTTCGGGGGTCTTGGACTTTTCGGGCCGCTTTGATTTTTGAAATGAGCGGTGACCGATAAAAAGCAGGGACTTCAAATTGTTTCATACCTTATAAACGCTTGGAAAACAAATTAGTTCTTTTAGCGAGTTGTCCCGGGATACTGCTCGAGGGCAACGCGTAAGCACTCCACTGCTGCTTTCAAGTGTGCTTGGTCTAACACATAAGCAATACGTGCTTCTTGCAGGCCAGCACCCGGAGTCGCATAAAAACCGTTGGCTGGCGCCATCATGACAGTTTGTCCGTTGTGGTCAAAGTCTTCGAGGAGCCATTGACAAAATTTTTCAGCGTTGTCTACTGGAAACTTAGCAACACAATAAAAAGCACCGCTCGGTTTCGGGCAAAATACACCAGGAATGCTATTGAGGCCATCCACCATAATATTGCGACGCGCTACGTATTCTGAAACTACTTCTTCAAAATAAGATGTTGGCGTCTCTAGCGCAGCCTCGGCAGCAATTTGATCAACAGTAGGAGGGGATAGGCGTGCTTGCCCAAATTTCAAAACCGCTTGCATCAGCTCTGTATTCTTTGATATGATAGCGCCAATACGTGCTCCGCACATAGAATATCTTTTTGAAACGGAATCGATCATGATGACGTTTTGTTCGATTCCTTTCAGGTTCATTACTGAATAGGGTTGCGCACCATCGTAGCAAAATTCGCGGTAGACCTCATCTGCAAATAAAAAGAGGTCGTGTTTTTGAACGATGTCACGGAGTTGCTCGAGTTCGTGTTGTGCATAGAGGTAGCCTGTTGGGTTACCCGGATTACAAATCACAATGGCTTTAGTCTTGCTGGTGATTTTAGCTTCAATTTGTGCTACAGGTGGAAGTGCAAAACCGTTTTCAATAGTTGCTGTTACTGGCACTACTGTGAGGCCGGCCATCACTGCGAAGCCGTTATAGTTGGCATAAAATGGTTCAGGAATAATGACTTCGTCACCAGGGTTGCAGGCACTCATGAGCCCAAAAATGAGGGCTTCTGAGCCACCTGTAGTAACAATGATGTCAGCAGCATTGACTGGAATGCCTTGTTTTTGATAACTCAAGGCAAGTTTATTGCGATAGCTTTCAAAACCTGCCGAATGGCTGTACTCTAGTACTTTGTGATCGAGGTTTTTGATGGCTTGAAGCGCTACTTCAGGAGTGTGGATGTCTGGCTGACCAATATTGAGGTGGTACACAGTTTTGCCTGCTTTTTTAGCAGTTTCGGCAAATGGCACGAGTTTTCTGATGGGTGAGGCAGGCATTTCTTGCCCTTTGATGGCTATTTTTGGCATAATTTTAAGTTGTGCAACAAAATTAAGCATTCTTTTTTTAGCGACTTTTTTGATTTAAATGCTTTTTTACTATATTCGCCTAACTAATTGTAACACAAAACGCCTATAGACCAAATTTACTTTTAACCGTTGAACTTTACGTCAGCACAAAAGTGTAAATTATGGTCTTGTCACAACAATCTGATTCTCAATTAGTAAAATCCTATATTTCGGGTCAAGAAGCAGCTTTTGAGGTCTTATTAAATAGGCATCAAGAAGCTATTTTCAAGTTTATTTATCACAAACTCAAAGACTCAGAATTAGCCAATGACATTTTTCAAGAGACTTTCGTGAAGGTCATTCAAAAATTAAAGGTTGGCGCTTATCAAGAAGAAGGAAAGTTCTTGCCATGGGTTTTGCGTATTGCCCACAACTTAGTGATTGACCACTTCAGAAGACAGCGCAAACACCGCCTCATCTCTGAAAAAAATTCCATCTCAGAAGAATACAACGTCTTTCATCGCATTGCTAGTGAAGACGCCAACTTTGTGCAGCAAGCTAGTTTTGAAGAACTTAAAGAGCAACTCCATCAAATGCTGGGCTACCTTCCGGATGCGCAAAAAGAAATGATTTACATGCGACTTTTTCAAGACCGCGCTTTCAAAGAAATTGCCGAATCTGAAGGCATAAGCATCAATACAGCACTAGGGCGTATGCGCTATGCAGTACTCAACCTTCGCAAATTGATCGAAACGCATGCGTTGAGTATGGAGCTTTCTTAGTGCAATTCAAATTTGCTACGTATCTTTGTATTCATACGATAGCATTATGTTTGAGAATCTAACCGATAAGTTTGAAAGAGCCTTTAAAGTCCTCAAAGGGCAAGGGCAAATTACAGAAATCAATGTAGCTGAAACGCTCAAAGAAGTCCGTAGGGCTTTGCTTGATGCCGATGTCAGTTTCAATACAGCCAAACACTTTACAAACGTTGTCAAAGAAAAAGCATTGGGTCGAGATGTACTCAATAGCGTTTCTCCCGGGCAGCTCATGATTAAAATCTGTCACGAAGAGCTCATCGAGCTCATGGGTGGCAATGAAGTCGACATCAATTTAAAAGGTTCCCCTGCCATTATTTTAATGTCTGGTTTGCAAGGGTCTGGTAAAACAACTTTTACGGGTAAACTAGGTGCCTACCTCAAAAACAAAAAAGGTAAAAAGGTTTTACTTGTAGCCTGTGACGTCTATCGCCCGGCGGCTATTGACCAGCTGCATGTATTAGGAGAGCAACTCGCTATCGAAGTTTTCTCCAATAAAGAAGAAAAAAATCCGATCGCTATTGCACAAGCCGCTATTCAGCATGCCAAGGGCAATGGTTTCAATGTCGTCTTAGTCGATACCGCGGGTCGTTTGGCCGTTGACGAGCAAATGATGAACGAAATTGCAGCGCTCAAACAAGCTATTGTTCCTGCCGAAACGCTTTTCGTTGTCGATTCCATGACGGGGCAAGACGCGGTGAATACAGCCAAAGCATTTAACGAGCGCATCGATTTCGATGGCGTCGTCTTGACCAAACTCGATGGTGATACGCGTGGTGGAGCAGCACTTTCCATCAAAGCTGTGGTCAACAAACCAATCAAATTTGTCGGTACCGGTGAAAAAATGGATGCGCTCGATGTGTTCTATCCAAAGCGTATGGCTGATCGTATCCTTGGGATGGGCGATGTCGTTTCCTTAGTAGAGCGCGCTCAAGAGCAGTTTAACGAAGAGGAAGCTCGCAAATTGCAAAAGAAAATCATGAAAGATCAATTTGATCTCAATGACTTCTTAGCGCAATTACAGCAAATTAAAAAAATGGGAAATGTCAAAGACCTCATGGGCATGATCCCAGGAATGGGCAAGGCCATGAAAGATGTCGATATTCCAGACGACGCTTTCAAAGGTATTGAAGCCATTATTTTATCCATGACACCAAAAGAACGTTCAAATCCTGGTATTCTCAACCCTTCTAGAAAATCGAGAATTGCTAAGGGGAGCGGTACAGATATCCAAGAAATCAATAAGCTGCTCAAGCAATTTGAAGAAATGCGCAAAATGATGAAGCTCATGAGCAACCCACGCAACATGATGGGCATGATGAGTAAATTAAAAGGAATGGGTGGCATGCCCGGCATGTAAACATGGAAGACCAAGGCCCATCTTCTTGGTACGAAGCCAAACCACATCTTGAAAAAGTTAAAGTGGAGGGCAATTGGGGCTTAACCGCTTTCTCGGTTGTTTTATTTGTATTGAGTTTCCTCTACGTATTCTCAGATCAGCTCGATTTCGTATTTTATCTAGTGCTTGTGCTCTTCATCCACGAATTAGGTCATTACCTCTTCATGAAACGCTTTAAGTACCAGGACCTTCGTATGCTTTTTATTCCGTTAATGGGAGCTTTTGTGCAAGGATCCAAATCAAATTATTCGCAAAGAGAGAGTTTTCTAGTCATTGCGGCGGGGCCTTTTCCGGGCGTACTCATAGGTCTATTGTGTCTGCATTTTTCGGTGCAAACACAAGCTGCCTGGCTCCTTGAGCTCAGTTTCTTGTTTTTGTTTTTGAATGTCATTAATTTATTTCCGATTGACCCACTCGATGGGGGGCAGCTATTTAAGCTTTTTGTCAAACGCAAACGAGACCTTTTTCTATTGATTTTCTCCTTGTTGTCGTCACTAATCATGATGGCTATTGGTTACTTGATTGAAAGTTGGATCTTGCTGGGGTTTGGTTTACTGATGTCCTTTAAAGTGCGGAGTTTTCAGCGCAATTATCACCTCAGGCAATACCTGGATCAGCGCGGCCTCAATTATGAACTCAATTACGAAGACCTTTCCGATTTCGAATATGCTCAATTGAAACGCGCGCTTTTAGATGAACAACCGCGCTTGGCGCAACTCGCCGAGCTACATGGTGATGGCGCCAACGAATTGATAGCATCTCATGTCAACGCGGTCTTGCTAGCACCATTGGAACGCGATGCTAGTAAGCTATTTAAAGTATTCATGATTATTTTCTGGTTACTTTCTTTGCTCTTGCCCGTCTTCTTGTTATTAGGACCAACCTATGACTTTACCTGGTATTTTGAAAAATTGTAATCAAAACATTTTTTTAGTAGGCGTGATGCTTTTGATTTCAACTGCACTCAAAGCCCAATGTGAGCAAGTTTTCATTTCAGGAAAAGTGTTGGATACCATGCGTCAGCAAAATTTTTTCAACCTGATGGTCATCAATAAAACCACAGGAAGAGGCGTGTTTGGGCAACCCAATGGTCATTTTTCTGTTTATGCGCGTCCTGGAGACCGCATTGCGCTATCAACCAAAGGATATCCGGTCTATGAATTTATTGCCAAGCCCGATGACAACTGTCAGTGTAAAGTTGAGGCATACATTGAGCGCTTACCGCAAGAAGTGCAGGAAATCGTAGTAAGGCCACTTAAAACGCTGGAGCAAATCAAAGAAGAGCGCGAAGCGTTGGCTTTAAGGGAGACACGAACCGTTACAGGGGTCAATGTATTGCAAAGCCCAATTACAGCCTTGTATCAGGCTTTTTCAAAGAAAGAGCAAAACAAACGTTGGATAGCAGAGCAGCAATACAAAGATGATCAAAGAAGAATCGTGCAAGAATTATTGCGCTTGTATGTGGCTTTTGACATCATCGAACTTTCCGAAACCGAATTTGATGCTTTCATCACTTTTCTGAATCTAGACGAACAATTCATCAAAACAGCCGCTGAGATGGAGCTCATTTTGTTTATCAAAGACAAATACGAGCACTACAAGCAGCTGAACCGTTAAGTAAGCGCTACGATTTCACTAACAATTCTTTGCGCTAAAGTATTGGCAGCGTTTTCATCTTTTGATTCTGCGTAAATGCGAATGATAGGTTCAGTGTTGCTTTTGCGCAAGTGCACCCATTCTTTGTCAATGTAAATTTTGACGCCGTCGGTGGTGTCCACCTCAAAATCTTTGTAGCGCGCAGCCATATTGGCCAAAACTGCATCTACATCTGTTTTTGGGTCGAGGTCAATTTTGTTTTTCGAAATGACATAGTTTGGATAGCTCGCTCTGAGGGCAGTCATGGACATTTTTTTGTGTGCCAAGTGACTTAAAAACAAAGCAATACCTACCAAGGAGTCGCGGCCGTAATGTAGCTCAGGGTAGATGATCCCGCCATTGCCTTCGCCTCCAATGACAGCACCAATGGCTTTCATTTTTTCTACGACATTCACTTCGCCTACGGCAGCCGCTTCGTAACGAAGGCCTCGGGCTTCGGTGATGTCTCGGAGTGCTCTGGTCGATGATAAATTAGAAACAGTTGGGCCAGGTGTGTGCGTTAAAATGTAGTCGGCAACTGCAACTAAGGTGTATTCTTCGCCAAACATGCTGCCATCTTCACAAACCAAGGCCAAACGATCTACGTCTGGGTCAACAGTGATGCCTACATGTGCTTGTTTGTTTTTGACAGTTTCTGATAATTCAGTGAGGTGCTCTGGCAGCGGTTCCGGGTTGTGTGGAAAATGCCCTGTTGGCTCGCAGTACAATTCTTCAATATGAACTACACCTAATGCTTTGAGTAGGGCGGGTAAAAAAATACCACCGCTAGAGTTTACAGCGTCAACTACTACCTTGAAATTGGCTGCGGCAATGGCCTTGACATCTACCAATGGTAAATCTAGGATAGCTTGGATGTGTTTATCTAGGTAAGATTGGTCCGGAGTAATGGTTCCGAGGTCGTCTACTTCTGCAAAATTAAATGCTTCATTGTTGGCGATTTCCATCAGCGCAGTGCCATCAGCGCCAGAAATGAATTCTCCTTTGTGATTGAGTAGCTTGAGTGCATTCCATTGCTTTGGATTGTGGCTAGCTGTTAGGATAATACCACCATTAGCAGCTTCCATCGGGACAGCAACTTCTACAGTTGGTGTCGTGGAAAGCCCTAAATCTATGACATCAATGCCCAAGCCCACCAAGGTTTGCTTGACTAATTCTGCAATCATAGGGCCAGATATACGGGCATCACGGCCAATGACAACTTTGAGTTTTTGGTTGGGGTATTGCGTCGCTAACCAAGTTCCGTAGGCTGCTGCAAATTTAACGGCATCAATAGGAGTGAGGCCTTGGTCTACTTTTCCGCCTATTGTGCCTCGGATTCCGGAGATAGATTTAATGAGAGTCATGAACGAAGTCCTTTTTGAATTTGAATCATTTGAAGTACGGCGACCATCGCTTCGGTGCCTTTGTTGCCGTGTTTACCGCCAGCGCGGTCAAGGGATTGCTGTTCGTTGTTATCGGTGAGTAAGCAAAAACCCACTGGTTTATTGTATTTGAGCATAACATCCATAATGCCTTGAGTGGTGCCGCTGCAAACAAAATCAAAGTGCTTGGTTTCGCCTTGGATCACCACACCAATAGCTACAATACCATCATATTCGGGCTGGCTCGCAAGATGTTGCGCACCTAGCGGCAATTCAAAGGCCCCTGGCACGCGCGCTACCGTACATTTTTGAGGGTCGTGACCAATTTGCTTGAGGACCTCTAAGGCACCCTCAAGTAAGCGTTCGGTGATGTGTCCGTTCCATTCTGAAACAACAATGCCGATTCGAAAATCGGCACAGTTATGAAATTGAATGGGATCGAAGGCGGATAAATTTTTGCCTGCTGTCGCCATAATATGTTATTTAGTAGAACAACGCGCGATGTAACGCTCTATTGTTTTGGTGCTTGCGTAGTTTGGAAAGTCGTCTTTGATGCGTTGGTAGTAGGAAAGGGCATCTTCTTTTTTATTGAGTTTTTCTGCATGAAGACCTGCTTTGAACAAATACATTGGCGTCGTAAACTCGTTTTCTTCTTTGTCAGCGGCAGCCAAGTACAATTCGAGTGCTTGGTCGTAGTGCTTGAGTTGGGAATGACAATCGGCCTGAAGACCCAAAGACATTGTTGAAACATAAGTATCGTTGAGATCAACACCCTCGAGCATGTTAAGGGCAGCTACAAACTTACCTTTTTTCATGTATTGTTTTCCAAGTAGGAATTGGCCAATTTCACCACCTGTTTTGCCGTCGTTGTTTTTAACAAATGGCTCAAGTACGCGAATAGCTTGATCAGTGGAATCTTTAGAGATGTAATTCAAGGCAACCCACCAACCGTCGTTGGATTTTTCGTTGGCTGGCCCCCAAATGAATTGACGGTAAGAAAAATATAAAATAATAGCTGCAAGTAAACCTGCAACTACATAAGTTCCAATTTTAAAGTTCTTGTTTTCGTTAAACTTATTTTTGAGGTCGTCAAAGCTCAATTGATCAATCATAGTTTCAAATTTGAAACGCAAATATAAGTGATTTTGGGAAACTTAATGCGTATTTTTGCGCTATGTTTACTTACCAACGCGCTTCATTATCTCTTTTGGTCCTCATTTCAATGTTCTATAGCTCTGCTGCTAAGGCCCAAAACCCGATCAGTGTTACAGGTAAAATCCTCACAACCGAACGCAGTGTTCCGCTAGAATATGTTTCGGTAAAATTATTCCTCTTGCCAGATTCCAGTTTTCTAAAGGGTGTTTTTACCAATCCAGAGGGGAAATTTGAATTGATGGCGCAACCCGGAAAGTACTTCATCGAACTGAGTTTAGCGCAATACGAAAACGAAAAGACTGAAAGCTTTGAACTCAAGCCGGGGCAGGTTAATTTTCATTTTGGCACCCTACGGATGCAACTCTCCAAAACTCAAAATGTAAAAGAAATTGTTGTCAAAGGCCAAAAAGATATCATGCAAGCGGGCATCGACAAAAAGGTTTATAATGTCTCTGAAGATTTGAATGTCAATGGTGGTACTGCTAATGATATTCTCAATCGATTGCCTTCAGTAGAGGTGGATCAAGATGGTGGCGTTTTACTCCGAGGACAGGGGAGTGTAACCATTTTAATTGACGGCAGACCCAGCTCGCTCAGTGGTAGCTCGGGCAAAACGCTTCTTGATGCCTTGCCTGCCAACTCAATTGAACGTGTTGAAATCGTTACTAACCCTTCTGCAAAATATGATCCCGACGGAAGTTCAGGCATCATTAATATTGTGCTCAAAAAAAATAAATTACTCGGTTTCAATGGCATGGTTTCTACCAATCTAGCTACAGGAAATCTTAAGGGTGGAAATGTCGGTGAAGGCACGGCTTCTTTGAGCTATCGCAATGGCAACGTCAATGTTTTTGGAACATATACCGCACGCTACCTTGAAGGATACCGCAACAACTACAACGACATCCGGCAAGATTTGAGTACCGGAACTTTTATTTTGGATCAAAACCGAACTGGTACTGATTTAGATGCAGGCCAAACTTTTCGTTTTGGAACCGACATTAATTTGAATCCACGCAATACGCTAGGGTTTGTTGCGACAGGTTCTTTAACCCGCAGAGATCGCACCGGAGACCTCTGGAATGCCGAGCTCAACGAGCAGAACGAAATCACTAATTTGTGGCAAAGAACCTCCCTTGATCCTACCAATCGCCGCAATCTTGATATCAATCTCAATTACAAACACGATTTCAAAGCCGAGCGCGGCAACTTTATTTTCGACGTCAATCAATCTTTAGGCACCGAATGGATAGAGGGCTATTACAAGAATTTCTACTACAACCCCGATAGTTCTTTGGCCAACCTTCCAGTCTTAGACCAACAACTTTTCAATACCGAAAAAAATAATATAACCACTGCCCAAGCAGACCTCACTTACCTTTTTCCTTCACTTGGCTTGCGTACAGAGGCAGGTCTTAAGGCAATTTTGCGCGACCAACTAGTCGATACTTACTCGCAAACCCTGAATCAAACAACGGGTATTTATCAAGAAGATACGCTCGCTAATTTCCTGTATGGTTACAAAGAGCAAATTTTCAGTGCTTATGGTGTTGTTGGTAAACAAGTCAACCGTTTTAAAATTCAAGGAGGGCTAAGAATAGAAAAAGCCTATCAAATCCCAAACTTGATCTCTGATTCTATTCGAATCGTCAATGATTATTTTAATTTCTTTCCATCGGCTCACTTACGCTACGAAATTAAACCCAAATCAGAACTCAGCCTCAGTTACTCCCGACGCATCAAACGGGCTTCTGCTGGTGAACTCAATCCGTTCACAAATTATTCCGACCCTTATAATTTGCAACGTGGAAATCCTTACCTCAATCCAGAGTTTATTCACTCTTTTGATTTTGCCTATTCTTTGGAGAAGAAGAAATTAACGGTATCCAGTGCGCTTTTTTATCGCAGTGCCAATGACGTTATTTCAAGGTTTAAGGAATTTTATCCAAATAATACCAGTGCGGTAACTTACCTCAATATCGCTCAAACTAAATCGCTAGGTGCAGAACTCATCCTGATGATGAAGCCCATCAATGGTTTGCGAACAACGGTGTCCTACAATGGGAATTATACTTGGTATTACAGCAATGACAGCCTCATTCCAAATCGCCAAGGCTTCAACCATAATGTCAAATGGAATACCTCTTATGAATTCTGGAAAAAAACCGCAACAGTTCAGTTGAGCGTGAATTACAATGGCCCGAGGGTAACCGTTCAAGGTATTGCTCAGCGCAAAGGCCCTGTTGATCTTGCCTTTGAGAAAAAACTCGCGAATGGCAATTGGACAATCGGTACAAGAGTCACAGACATTTTTAACCGCCAAGGCTTTTATTTTATTGTGGATCGCCCAGGTATTTACCAAACAGGCGAGTTCAAATGGTTGACCCGAAGGGTTTATGTTTCGGCGGTCTATAAGTTTGGAAAACTTGAAATATCAAATAAAGGCAAGCAAATGAGCGGCGATGGTGGTGGAGCAGAGCTCTAATGCTGTTTTATGCGCGCCTCCATAGCCTTATTCCAAGAAATCCACTCCTTGATAGAAGTAGCTGTATTTTGCTCCTGAAGTTCATGCAAGTAACAAACGCCTGCATGCTCCATTAATTTTAAGTCCGATAAAATTCGTATCGGGTCAAATTGTTGCGAGAGCTTGACCTCCGTTTCAAAGTCAATTGCTTCGGACCAATATGCAAATGACTTGCTTAGTACACCTCGGTAATATTCTAATAGTTCCAAGACATTTTGAGGATTTGAGCTGTTGTACAGTAAACGAGCAACCTGTGCTTTTAATTGTTGAAGATGGTTAAACTGATCGACAAGCGCTTCAGTGTGCTGAAAGCTTTTATTGCCGAGTGCCATAGACGGATGGTAATCAAAAGGCAAGGCGAGGGACTGAGCAGCGTTGGAAAGGCTTTGTAAGGCGCTGATCCATTTTGGATACAATAAAACTTGATCGAGTTGTTGGTAGATTTTTTGCTTGTACTCAAAAAACACAAATTCTAATTGTTCGGCAAGGTCTTGGTTGTCCTCTAAATTGTACAGAGCTAGCGCCTCCTGGCGTGTCATTTCTTTTGGTTTTTACGCATTCTTAGATTGAGCATTTCTACAATTAATGCATACACTAAAGCAAAATAGATGTAGCCTTTTTGTAGGTGTTCACCGAAAGCTTCTGCAATGAGCATAATGCCGATGGCTACTAAGAAAGACAAGGCAATCATTTTAATTGTTGGTCTTTCATTGATGAATTTACTGATTGGACCCGAGAACCACATCATGACAAGCATCGAGATGAGTACGGCTAAAATAATGATTACCAAAGGATTGCCATGTGCTTCGTGTTGTATATCGTTGGTCATGCCGATGGCTGAAATCACGGAGTCAAAGCTGAAAATAAAATCAACGACAACAATTTGTGTGACAGCAGCAGAGAAAGTACCATAGGTCTTGGATTTTCCTTCCTCGTGTTGGCCTTTCACGCTGGCATGCATTTCTCCTACCGATTTATAAATCAAAAACAATCCTCCGATCAAAAGCACCAAACTGTGCGCCGTAAAATGATGGCCTGCAACGCTAAATAGCGGTTCGCGGTCGAGGGTCATGATCCAAGAAACCAAAGACAACATGATGATCCTGATGATGAGCGCAAGACTCAGGCCAATGAGCCGGGCTCTTTTTTGCTGGTTTTTTGGTAAGTTGTCAGTGATGATAGAAATAAAGATGATGTTATCAATCCCTAAAACGATTTCAAGCAAGGTCAGGATCAGTAAATAGGTGAGGCCTACCGAAGTGCCAAGAATGGAAATGTAGTCAAGGAAGTTAGTCATGTGCGTGCTTTAAAAATTGAAAAAAATGGTCGAGTGTTTGGGCATTTGCTGCCTGAGCGGTTTGAATTTGAAGTACCTGAGCCCCTTGCTGATCACCAATAAATTTTGCAAGGACATCATGGAGTTCATTTTTTGCTTCGCATTCAAGCACCTCAAAGCCATAGCCTCTGATGACAGCAGCAGGAGCTGTATGATGAACAGCTTCAAAATATTGGCTTCGGAGCGGAGATTCAGCTGGTCCGGGAATGATCTGAAAAATACCACCACCATTGTTTTGGATGACCACAATTTTTAGGTTTTTCGGAAATGGGTTGGTCCAAAAAGCATTGCTGTCATAAATTAAGGAGATATCTCCACAGATCAAGAAGTGCGCTTGTTCAGGATCGGCTAGGGCAGCGCCTACAGCCGTAGAAACTGAGCCGTCGATGCCGCTGGTGCCACGGTTGCTTTCATAGCGTACGCCCGGGATGGGATCAAAAAGTTGGGCGTAACGCACCACAGAGCTATTGGCTAAATGAAGTACTGCCGGGCCCTGGAGTAATTCAAAAAAGGAGGCAAATACGTCGTAGTCTGTGAGTAAGTCTGGGTCTGTTTCAAACTGCGCTTGGCGATCTTTGGCGTTGTAGTCGATGGCTTTCCATTTGCCACTGTAGTTCAGTTGATGGAGCTCAGGGCCTTGTTGCAGCAGGGCATCCATGAAGGTGGCAGCAGCTAGGTTGAAATGCGTGGTCTGAAGCAAAAAGGTATTCATGTCTGGGAAATCTGGCGCAATACGCCAATGAAATGCGGCTTTGTTTGCACGCAAATAGGCTTTGATTCTTTTGGAAACAATTGCTCCGCCAAAACTGATCAAGACATCTGGATGAAAAGCTGAATTTTGAAGATCGAGGCCATTGAGGCTGCGGTCAATACAAGCATTGAATTCGGAGCTGTGTAAATTGGAGGTATTCTCAACCAAAACACAAACATTGCTATACTTCGAAAAACGCTCTAAATATTGCTCAAACAACGGATCAGGAGCCATTTGCCCGACCAAAACCATGACTTTTTTCCCATTGAGCAAAGAAAAATCAGGAAACTGAGCCTGGCTTACTTCGGGTTGTGGCGTATAGGGCTCAAAAGTTGACACCGCTGCGGTTTGATAAAGCGGTTCATTGAGGCCGATATTGATGTGTACGGGGCCTTTCCAAAGCGCATGCAAACGATTCAGATGTTCTTGAAGTTGGGCCTCAAGAGCTGCATCTAAGTGAAAGCTGCTTTCGTCGAGCTCGAGGTAGGATTGCGCATGGTTTTTAAAGACTTCTCGTTGTACGATGGTTTGGCCATCACCTTGATTGATCCAAGCTGCAGGTCTGTCTGCAGTGAGTACCAACAAGGGTGTATTTCTGTAATAGGCTTCTGCGATAGCAGGGTAGTAGTTGAGACAAGCCGAACCGGATGTGCAACACAGCGCTACTGGTGCTTGGGTTTCTTGCGCAATACCAAGTGCAATAAAGGCGGCGCAGCGTTCGTCATGGACAACTAGTGTTTGAATTGCAGGATGCGCATCAAAAGCGATGGCAAAAGGAGAATTCCGAGATCCTGGGGAGATTACCACGTAGCGGACTTTGGCTTCGGCTGTTCTTTGAACAAGCCATTGCACCATTAATTTATCGCTACTTTGCATGCTACAAATTTAGCTTATTTCAAAGCAGTTGTAACAAGGTTTTACTTTTATTTTCGGTCTCGTCCCATTCGAGTTCAGGGTCGGACTCAGGGGTGAAACCACCGCCTAAGTAGGCATACAGCGTACCATTGATGAGTTGCCCACAACGCAGGTTGACAAATAGTTGTTCTTTCCCCGCAGCAAGACTTCCGATCACCCCGGTATAAAAACCGCGCTCATGTTGTTCTAAAGTAGCTAAATATTGCATAGCAACTTTTTGTGGCAAACCGGCCACAGCGGGTGTAGGGTGCAAGTGTTTGACCAGCAAGGGCAATACACTAACGGGCATTTGCCAGCGCAATTCTTGCAACAAATGCGTGACCGGCCCTTGAGTGTACTCAGAAAGCTCTGAAATCTGCAGCTGTGCTCCGGGAATTTGCCGAAGCTGCCCCTCAATAAACTCAGTTACCAGTGCATGCTCGTTGTATTCTTTGTAGGTGAAATCGCGGTTTTCGCCGGCAAGTTTTGTGCCTGCTAAGGCCATTGTTCGGTATGAGCTGGGCGTTTTCTGAATCAAGATTTCTGGCGTTGCGCCAATCCATGAGCCAATGCTGGTGTCATGAAAATAATAAACCAAAGCATTTGGATAGCTTTTGAGCAAACGCTCAAACAGCAAAGAGGCATCTATAGGGCTTGAGGCCGCTTTCTTGACTCTGGTAAATACGATTTTGTCTGCTAGGCCTCGATTGAGGTCCTTGACAATTTGTTGGGCTTGCGCCAAATAGCTTTCTTTATCAATGCAAAATGGGATCGGCGCATTGTAAGGTGTCGGGCTGGCGGTTTCAGACCAAATATACTTCTTTTGTTGATTGAAGTCAGTGATGATAAACCCTTGTTTATCAAGTGAATCTAACTCAATAAAATCACCGCTTAAACTAATGAGTTCTTCTCCTGGAAAGCGGTAATGTAGCATTAATCTTCTTTTGGTAAAACCATGACAGTATGCTTGCCATGAGAAATGAGGCGCTCGGTTTGTGCGTCACGGACTTCGATATTCCAAAGGTGTGTTTTACGACCACCATGCACCAATTTTGCTGTGGCGATGACCATCCCTTCTTTGGCAGCTCCTACATGATTGGCACTAATTTCTAAACCAACCGAATAATGTGTTTCGGGATCAATGAGTAAAACTGAGCCCAAAGAACCGACTGTTTCCATGAGTGCCGCACTGGCTCCACCATGAAGCAAACCCATTGGTTGCTTTACCTGATGTGACACTGGCATACTGGCTTTGACGTAGTCGGGGCCAATTTCAATGTATTCGATTTGCAAGGCCTCCATAAGGGTTCCGGCATTGAGGGCATTGAGTTGTTCTAAAGAAACTTGTTTTAATTTCATGCTGCAAATATACTCAACAGTACAGCACTGTAAATGTTTTACTTTATTTTTGATTCATGAAAATGACAAAATCTATTGATGTTTTTTTAGCAGATGGTTGTGGCCGCTGCTCTAAATTTGGCACAGATGACTGTTCGGTAAGAAGGCATTCAGCTGAAATTCAACTACTCAGACAACTGGCTCTTGAAGTTTTTACGGAAGAAACCGTCAAATGGGGCTCACCTTGTTATTGCCATAACGGAAAAAACATTGTCATTTTACATAGTTTCAAAGATAACTTCGGATTTACCTTTTTTAAAGGTTCATTGATGTCCGACACTGAGGGTGTATTGGTTCAACAAACCGAAAACATGCAAACTACACGCGTATTGCGCTATACCAATTTGTCACAAATTGTTGCTCAGCAAGACCTCATTCGGGCTTATCTTTTTGAAGCTTTGGAAATTGAAAAAGCAGGCTTGAAACCTAAACCAAAAGTGGCAAAGCAATTTCCTGAACCAACCGAACTTTTAGAAGCATTTCGCATTGACCCTAATTTTGAGGCAGCTTTTAAGTCACTTACTCCCGGTAGGCAACGAAACTACCTGCGTCATTTCAATGAAGCCAAACAAAGTGCTACAAGAACTGCGCGCATTGAAAAATACAAACCATTCATATTCAAGGGAATCGGGATGGATGAAGCCTGGAAGATGCAATAAAATTCAAAAAAACTTTACTTAAAGTTCAAAAATCGCTTGTCAGAACCCGAAGATTTACTACTTTTGCCCCGGAGAGTTGGCAGAGTGGTCGATTGCGGCAGTCTTGAAAACTGTTGACTGTAACAGGTCCGGGGGTTCGAATCCCTCACTCTCCGCCAGGTAACAATACCAAAATGTACCAAAGCGTGTAAACACTGAGTTTACACGCTTTTTTTTTGTTCTTTATTGTCCTAAATTGTACCATTTTGTACCTCAACTGGGTTGCAATCTGGTGACCACTTTTGAAAATCGAAAAAGTGGTAACGGGTGTGAGTACATTTTGGTACATAATAGTACTGAAAAACAGTGTTTTAAATTTGTTTTGTAAGGTGGTGTTATTGTAGTTTTGTCATCAAAATGGGGGCGCAATTAATACTTACGCCATGTCGTCAAGAACATCGTTTGGGTTGACCTTTTACATCAACCGAACAAGAGAAAGAAAAAACGGGGAATGTCCCGTGATGCTACGCATCAACATTAAAGGAGATCGAGTTGCTCTCCAAGTACATAGGTTTATTAAACCTGAAGATTGGGATCCGGCCCGCTATGTAATGAAAGGACGCACGGAAGAAGCGCGCGCTTTCAATAATTACCTGGAAGCGGTTCGTTTAAAAGCGCACAAAAAGTACAATGAGCTTTTATCCTACACCGATGATGTGACTCCGCAGATGCTCAGGGATGCAATCCTTGGGGTGAACACTGCCAAAACAAGACAGATCATCGACATTTGGGAAGGACACGTGTCTAACCTGAAAAAATTAATCGGAAAGGAGAATTCTTACGCCACGTATCAAAAGTACAATACGGCAAAGAATCACTTTCAGGCGTTTTTACAGAAGCACTATCATGTTGAGGATGTTTCCATCAAAGCGGTGGACTATCAAATGATCCAGCAGTATGGTATTTACCTGAAAACTGAAAAAGGTTGTAGCTACAATACAGCAACAAAGTTTTTACAGAACCTCAAAACAATTACAAGCATCAGTATTCGCAGCGGATGGTTGGTGAAAGACCCGTTTAATGGCATTAGTTTGTCCTTAAAGGAGGTTGACCGGCCTTATCTGACCATGGAAGAAATGCAGCGCCTTATTGAGTTTCATTCGGTCTTTGACCGGCTGAACAAAGTGCGTGATTTCTTTATTTTTTCTTGTTACACGGGCTTGGCCTATATCGATGTAAAACAATTAAAGCGTTCTGAGATTGAGGGCGATGAAACAACAGGTTATTGGATCCGCACAAGAAGGCAAAAGACAGGAGGGAGAGCGAACATTCCTTTGCTAGATATTCCAATGAGTATCATTAGAAACTACGCTAAACTCGAGCTGCTTGACCCTAACGATCCAATATTACCCATTTTAAGCAATCAAAAGATGAATGCCTATTTGAAGGAACTGGCCGACCTATGCAACATCCAAAAGGACCTTTCTTATCACGTCGCCAGGCATACGTTCGCAACAACGGTTACCATGATGAACGGCGTACCAATAGAATCTGTCAGTAAAATGCTCGGCCACAAGAATATTCAAAGCACCCAACATTACGCGCGAATAGTCGACAAAAAAGTAGGGGATGACATGAAATTACTAGCCTCCAAATTAAAAGGCATCAGTTCCATAAACTTCGCCGGGTCCTAGATCTGGCGACATACAAATTTGAAGAATATGAATAATGAACCATTCAAAGTGCGAGCCTACGGCTACGGTGAGCTCGCACAACTTTATTTCCCGAATATTACGAAGAAAAGCGCCTCCTGGCAGTTGAGAATTTGGATTGTCACTTCTGCATCTTTGAGCGAAAAGCTGAAAGCTGCTGGGTATGTAAAGGGGAGGAGGTTATTGACTCCGTTGCAGGTTGGGTTGATTGTTGGGGAGTTTGGGGAGCCTTAACGGTTATCATGTAGGCCTCGGGTTGGATTAAGATTTATAAATTTATTTATGCTTTGAGGTTTTGATATTGCAAAGCTCTTAAAAGCTGAAGGCCTAAGCACTAAAGCCCGCGCAAGGCTACGCTGATATTATACCAAGTTATTTTCCATGGCATTTTTTGTATTTTTTTTCACTACCACAAGGGCAAATTTCATTTCTTCCAATTTTTTTATTTTTAGTTATAGATGAAGGCATATTAGCCTCAATTAATTCCGATCCACTTAACCAAATATCTACTACAGCGGTTTGTTTTTTTTCGTAATCAGCAAAAAGTGTTTTAAGTACTTCGTGTCCAATTTGACGTATTGCTGCTTTTTCTGGATGCGGAATATGATCTTTATTTTCTCCATCAAATATGTGAGTTGCCAAAGAATTATTTTTCGCTAAGTTGTAGTAAATTTCGTCAAGGGCTTCGTCTACGTGAGCTCCACCGTCTTGGTTAGTTGATGTTTTTATTAACTCACATCTTGATATTAAGTTGTTAAATTTATCTCTGAAAATAATTTCATCCCACCAACTTTCAAATGTTAACCAATTTATACCAAATGGCATTTCGTCCAACTTAGGGTAATAAATTGTGTTTTGACCTTTCATTCCAATTAAAGTTAAACCAGAGTAAGTCCCGAGTGTTTTTTCAATTAATGGAAGGTTGGTACTATAAAATTTATTTTCTTTTTTTTCTAATTGTCCAAGTAAAGATCTAGAATGCTTAGTATCATGAAATAATATTCTAATAGTTGCTGCTATTCTTTTTGCTTCGGATAATTTACCACGATCATAGAGGTCACATGACGTGATGAGGAAATCTAATTGTTCCTTGAGGTGGTCTTCAAGCTCTTTATATTTTAATTTAATTTTAACCATTTCATTAAATTCTTAACCTCCAAACTTTTCTTCTTCATCTTCCCCTAAGGTTAACATTTTAAAAACTTCTTTACCTAAGCTAAAAATTTCTTTTCCAGCTTTTAATCCATCTCGAATTGTCTTTACTGTTTCAATTTTAGCTTCAAAGTCAGATTTAGCTTTAGCTTTTTCTTTTTTATTTTCTTCAGTTTCGGCCTCGTTTATAATTTCTGGTTCACGTACCTCTGGAGGTGTTATTTCTATTACTAAGCCGTCATCTATGCATTTCGCGAAATAATTTGTGTGCCCTTTAATTGAAATTTTAAGTTCATTTAATCTGCCTTCCTCGATTTTCTTGTCTGCAAACTTTTTTATTAAATCAGACACAATTAAATCTACTTCTTTTTCATAAACCTCTTTTTCATGGGTTTTAATTGCCTTTTCTTGAGTTTTTGGAAGTCCGGTATCCTTTAGTTTTTTCCATGCAAGTCTAATTTCCAAAATATTCTTATATAATATAAAAAGTCTTTCTAAAGTGAATGAAATACATAGAGCTACTTGTTCAGGATTTTCAGTAAAGAATTCTAAAGAACCATTATTAACTAAAGTAATTTTTGTGTCTTCAGCTCCTAGTCCTACTAGTTCTCTATACGCTTTTATTGATTTATCCCACTTGGCGAGTTCTTTGTTTAGCCCCTTTATACTATTGAACTCTGTGTTGGACGGAAGTAATAAACCTAATTCATAATCTTCATCAGTAAAGTGAAGTGGGATTTCAAGTTTTTCAAATCCAACTTTAATCTGAGTTAAAGTTTCAATGAATTCACTTCTGGACTTTACATACTCTTGAAGTTCCGAAATAATTTTAGATGTGTTATATGAGTTTAGCTCTAATATTGTTTTAATCCTACGAAGTGCATTTTCACCAATAAAGTCGGTTCCATTGATTTCTTGTAATACTTTAAGGTTAGAAACTGAATAGGAGTTGAAAAAGCTAAATAATAAACTTTCCTTAATCTCACGAATAGTTAATTCTATTTGTTGGGCTTGGTTTTGCTGAATTTGAACTATTAAATCATTAATTTTTTCATTCAACTTGATTTCAGTTTCCTCTTTTATTATATCATATATTAAATTATGAAGTTTTGATGATTCCATTTTTTTCTACTTAATTTTAACGGTTTGGAACTTGGCGCAGTCGTGGATTTCGGAGCGCAAAACTACTAGTACACAACGAAAGTTCATGTGAGGTGTGTATTTAGATTATTCTTATAAATCTGATTGTGTTATTGACAAATCTTCTAGTCCATATTTTGCAGTCAGGTCTTTTAAAAACTTTAAATACCATTTAGGTGCATATGGAGATAGATCAATTTCAGAAATTAATTCTTTAATGTCTACTTCGCAATGAATTACAGGAGTTCGATAATATTGTTTTGATCTTTCATCAGATCTATTTTCAAAATCTACTTCGAGTAATTTGTCCTCGAGAATTCTAGGATGAGATATTAATAGCCGAAACTCATTTTCTGATTTATACTCGAATCGCTTTAGAGTATAAAGTTTTAAGATATTATTCTCCCAATCAATTGTAACATTTTTGAAGTCTACATATTTCACTTCTGTTGGATAGACGACTTCTTTTGTAGAGATAGATTTTTTAAGTTTGGAATACTTTGACTCAATTGCGATTCCGTCTTCTTTTGAATATATTTTCCACATATGAACCATTTCATGACTCTCCTTACTCCAACAGTTAATATATGTGTCCTTATTGTTTTTATTGATGATATCTGAAAAATTCCAATATCTTCGATTTATCTTTCCATCTTCTATTTCTTTTCTGGCCTCAATATCAAGTAAATGAGCAGTCAGTTCCGGAATGGTTCCTTCAAACTTATCTTCGAACAAATCACCCCTAATAAAAAAAAGTGTATTATTGGTTAATAAGGAGAGGAATGAAGGAATATCCATATATCGCCAAATAGTTATATCTGTCTTTGGAATATTTAACACTGGGTGAGATTCATCAATTGCCATAATTTTATTTTGTTTATGTTAATTTGGCATTGTCCATTCAAATTGCCTATAACTTATAATTACACCCAACAATCTTTCTCCAATCCAACCAAATAGAAAGGTCAGAAAAATGTTGAGTGTATTATTTTCAATCCCTAATAATCATTTAAACAAACGATGATTTTATAATTCAAATGACTACCCCACAAACAAACCCAAATCCCCTCAAATCTCCAACTCTCAACCGTGCAAATCAGAACCAATTCTATCAAAACTAGAAATCATTCTAATTTTTTCTATTTTGGACAAAAAATGATTTAAGTTCATCAAATTTGCGCTGAAATTGAATTCTAATTTTGTCGCCTAACTTTAAAATTTATATTATGTCTTTTAATGGAAATGAAGGTGATTTTATCACACTAAGAGAAGGGTCAGAAATGACAAAACGCTACAGAGATTCTATCCAGCTAGGTGAGGTGATTGGTGTCTTTATGGGCAAAGAAAAGATCAAGGCAATTTTAGATCAAAGTGAATGCAAAGGAATAAGATTCTATTTTGCAGTAAATGATAAAGGAGAAAACACTTTAGTTTTGGTTGGAGCCGATTCAAATCAAAATGATATGGTGAATGGATTAATAGCAGATAATGGTTTTCCTTGTCCTACTATTTGTGGAATATCAAATAGCCTAAATTCTTGATTAAATTAATCACATATTTATCAGCTCTTTATTTAAGTGATATTTCAGCGGTTTATCAATCTTTTCGTTTTAGAGATAAAAATAATCTGTTGATTTCCTTCCTGTTGGCATGGACATCAATTCGTTTTATTGCAGATGGATTATCATTTATTTTAAAATTCCTGCTCAACTTGAATATTTTTCCTGTCTTTCACATTTCGGTTTTAATTGAAGGAATACTAATTACTTTTTTTTATTCAAGATTGAACAAAAAAGGTAAATCTATTGGTTGGATATCTATATTCCCACTGATTTTTTTCTTCTTGGATGCTTTATTTTGGAGTTCCATTGTTGAGTCAAATGGTATTTCATTTATGCTTTACAATCTTTTGACTGTAATTCTTATGTTAATGCTTTTATTAAACTTGAATAAAATTGAAAACACTTTTAGACCAATAATTAAAGCATTGTTTGTTTTTCATTCTGTATCATTTATTTATTCAATTTTAGAACATCTGATTAGGATTAATGATGACATGATGCAAATAGCCTACCCAATATTTCTTTTATCAATTGTTAGTTTGAATTTATACATTTTTTACTACCTATGGTCAATTCGCAAGAGTTAGCATATTTTATAATAATTGGTATGCTCTTCACTTTTGTATTGAGCTTGGGTATAGTATTGCTTGTGAAAAAAAACCAACGCATCCAAGATCTCACAGATCAGCTCATCAAAGAAACCGAAGAGAAAAAGGAACTCGAAAAACTCGAAGTGGCAATTACCACCCAGGAAAAGGAACGAAGTGAAATCGCGCGCCTGCTGCATGATGATGTAGGTGCGCGATTATCTATTGTTTTGAGGCATCTATCAAATATGGAGGATAGGGCAGAGTTGGGGGAGTCTGATTTGAATGAGGTATCGTTCACCAAAGGTTATGTTAAAGATAGCGTTGAGCAGATACGTCAGATTACCAAAGGTTTGGTTCCACATTATTTGTTGAAGTTTGGATTGGTGAAAGCGTTAGAAAGAATGTCCAAGCAGAAAACAGAATCATTAATTGACTCGTTTGTTTTTCTTTCAGAAATTCCTGACGATTTAGAAATACCGGATGTGATCAGCATGCATTATTTCTACCTTGCCAGTGAGCTCATGACCAACCTATTGAAGCATAGCTATCCGACATCTATTGAATTGAGTTTGGAGCACGTTGATGCAAAATTAAAAATGAATATCAAACATAATGGGATCGCACTAACGCAACGTGATTTCAATGTACTTGCTTCTGAATCAGACAGTTTTGGACTAGAAAATATTAAATATCGTTTGAAGGTAATTAAGGGAAAACTCACTTTTACACGCAACGAGCGTTGTGGTATGATTGAGTTGGAAACGTTAATTTAGTTGCATCATGGATGCTACATCTCAGAAAATAAGATTGGCCCTTGTTGAGGATGTTCAAATGGTCCGATCAGGAATCGTAAAAATTTTAGCCGAACTACCAGGTTGTGAGTTTGTTTTTGACGCAGTTAACGGTCAAGATTTCTTGGATCAACTCGCCACCAAACCCGTTGATGTCGTTTTGCTCGATATTGAAATGCCTGTTCTCAACGGTATTAAAACACTTGAAATTCTAAAGAAGCAAGAGTCTAAGGTCAAGGTCATTATGCTCACTATGCATAAAGATCTAGATATTGCCTTCGAAGTGCTCTCAAAAGGTGCCGACGCCTATTTATTAAAAGAAAGTTCGAACCGTGAAATGTTGGAGGCCATCACCACAGTTTTTGCAGATGGAAAGTACTCCAATCATTTTATGAATGAAGCCATCATCAATTCTGTAGCAACTGAGCGTAAAGTTAAAACCAGAATGAAACATCTGGACCTAGATGAACGCGACTTGAAAATCATCAGAATGATCTGTGACGGCGTTAAAGGACAGGATATAGCCAATGCTGTTTTCACCTCCAAGAAAAACCTCGACCTGCTCAGAACAATTATCATGAAAAAGTTCAATGTTAAATCTGCCAATGAACTCATTAGAGTGAGTATTATAAACGGATTTTATACACCGAGATCTAATGAGGAAATTGAATTAGAAAAGGAAAGTGCTATTCTACTAAAAAGTAAACGAAAACAAAATGATTTACTTGACGATTTACTTAACGATTCTTTTTTCAAAAATTAGGATTTCCAAAACCTTACCATTTTAACCTTGTTTCAATTCTAAATTCAACTAGAATAGATTCTATTTTATTTCCACCTCATTCTATTTTTCATCTTCCATTGAAACATGTTGTTTGTTTCTGAAAGCCTTGTAAATATTGGTTTTGAGAAAAAATAACTAAAGCTACCTAACAAAGTACTGCTTTATTTGCCATTGAAAATCCAAGCCTTTATATTCTAATTTAGCAATTGATTTAACTCTCCTTTGATTTATAGAATTGGAGATAAGTATTTAATATTTGAAGGATAAGAATTCAAGTTAGCATTTGGCTTTTTATCTAATAAATGAAAGTTCTAAATAGTAATTTGAAAACAAAATGAAAATGGCAAAAATCAGATTTTATGGCAAAAATTTTCTTTACGTATTTTTAAGCACACTCTATTTCAATTCTGTGCTTGGGCAAACTCCTTCAATTGTTAACGATCCTATAATTGAAAAAATCACCCAACCGTATCAGTCATTTGAAAGTATTCAAAAAGATGGAAATGATTATTACACTCCTTTGAGGTCATCAGATGGAAGTCTGACCAAGGAAGAGAAAATCTTTAGACGTTGGGAATATTTTTCTCAAAGTCGTTGCATGTATCCGGGGGCACCAGTTGGCGGAAGCATTAAAGGTGCCGATGATTATATGAAATCCATGAATAGTTTTTTTGTTTGTAATGATGGTTATAGTTCATCTCTATGGTCATTTCAAGGTCCAAATCCTACTCCTACTAGTCGCCAAAATATTGGAATTGTAATCAGTTTGGCCGTACATCCCACCAATCAAAATATAATTTATGCAGGCACTAATACTTCTGGGATTTGGAAAACTACAAATGGTGGAGATTCATGGGTAAATATCACAGATGAATTAGGAATTGCTGGTTTGGGAATTCATTCAATTGCGATTGACCCAAATAATACCGAGACTATTTTAGCAGGAACAGGGACAAAATCTTATGGTTGGTCATTCGTAAATCATATGGGAGTAGGAGTAATTCGATCTACAAATGGTGGAGATTCATGGTCAATTTCAACTTTTTCAGGTTCCCCATCATTTCCTAGTGATTTTTTAAATATCGAAGTAATTAAACACGTTCCATCAAATTCTAATATTGTTTACGCAGCAGGAAATAAAAAAATTTATAAGTCAATAGATGGAGGAGTAACTTGGAACCATATTTTTACGAATCCATCTTCTGTTAATGTTGAATTTAATGATTTGGAAATTGATATTTTAAATAATAATGTCATCTATGCATCAACTAAGTTTCCAGGAGATGGTCAAACAGCCATTCATGGCGCGCAGTTTTTTGTTTCAACAAATGCCGGAGTGACTTGGTTAGAGAATACTCCTCCAAACACAGTTAATTTTGGAACGTCTGTTGCAAGTGCCATTTCAATTGATGTTACACCAGCGGATGCTTCCAATGTATACCTATTATATGTCAATGGCAATCAGCATTATGTAGTAAAATCAAATAATAATGGCACTAGTTGGAATTTAATAAATCAGTCTTCCAATATTTCTTTGTGGAATTATTGGTGTAACGAATTTGAAGTTTCTAATTCGAATTCGTCAGTATTTTACGCAGGTGGGGGAACAGTTTTCAAAAGTACTAATTCAGGTGCATCTTGGACGTCAATTTCACAGTATACTCCTCTAGATCCTGCAATTAATAGTACTCATGCCGACATAAGAGCCTTTGTTCAATTGCCATCTATTACAGGTGATTTATTATTTATGGGGAATGATGGTGGGGTTGCGAAAACCACAAATGGTGGTTCCTTATGGCAAAATCTCAATGGCGACGGACTAAACATTACGCAGTTTTATGGTTTTGGCTCATTCAATACAAATGATTATTTAGTAGGAGGTACTCAAGATAATGGTACAAGATATAAAAATGGCCCAACCAACTATTGGACTCCGCCAGTATTAGATTCTGATGGCGGATGGACAGAGGTAGATTATACAAACGATAACATTGTTTATGCATCCAAATATGATAGGATTTATAAATCAACTAATGGAGGGGGAGGGCCATACCTTCCAATAAATAATCCGGGAGCGAGTAATGAACTTTGGCGAAGGTTTCATTTAGACCCATCGAACCATGATCGATTATGGTGGGGTGCAAAAGATTTATACGTTTATTCTCCAATACCTAATTCAAACCCGACAACTTATTCATGGGTATCTAAATATACTCCTCCACTAACGTGGACTGATATTGATAATAACACGCGTAAGGTAGGAAGCATATCCGCAATAAATGTAGCGCCCTCAAATGGTAATATTGTATATTTAGCTTATTGGGGGCCTACTTGGGGGCTGGAAAGAAAATATAAATTGCTAAAATCTACAGATGGAGGATCAAGTTGGACTGACTTATCTGCTAACTTCACTCCGTACAATTGGACATACATTACTGATTTTGAAGTGGATCCATATAATCCAGATAGAGTTTGGGCAAGCTGTGCTGGTTATTGGCAAGGAGTACCTACAAGTCAAGGATTGAATCGCGTTGTTTTTTCAAATAATGGTGGAGTAACTTGGACTGATTGTTCTACTGGTTTACCGCCTTTCCCTGTAAATTGTTTGGTTTACCGCAACGGATCTGATGATGAAATTTATGCTGGTACGGATGCAGGTGTATATCGCTGGAACAAACCTTTACAAACATGGGAATGTTTTAATAATGGCCTACCAGCTGCCATAATCACAAAACTAGAAATAAATAATTGTAAAGGTAAACTACTTGCCTCAACTTATGGTCGTGGCATTTGGGACGCTCCTTTGCCTCAGTCAACGGATTACCATGTAACAACGTCTCAGACATGGGACGAAAATTATTATCGTTCATTCAATTGTAATGTGGTTGTAGATCCAGGAGTTACACTTACGATTAGAGGAACAGTACAATTCGCTGAAGATATGAGATTAGTAATTAAGCCAAATGCCAGAGTTGTGGTAGATGGTGGAATACTTACTAATGGTTGCGGAGGAATGTGGGAAGGTGTCAATGTTGGCGGAACTGGAAACCAGCCACAGTCAATTCTTTCTAATGGATTGTCTCCTTATCATGGAATTATTGATCTGGTAAATAATGCAACGATTCAAAATGCTAAAAATGGAATAAGCACGAGTTTAATTGACATTAACGGTAATATTAATTGGAGCAGTTTTGGTGGAATCATTCGCGCAAAAGATAGTAAATTCATAAATAACAGAAGAGATGTTGAATTTATGTCCTATCCTAATTTTAATAATATCAGCTATTTCTACAATTGTGTTTTTGAGATAAATCAATTACTTGTTAACGGTGTAATTCCTTCAACAAGAATAAGCATGTGGAATGTTAAAAATGTAAATATTAAAGGTTGTGATTTTAAATATTCAGCAGGAAATGCATACCCAGTTTTAAGTCGAGGTAATGGAATTTATTCCATAGATGCAAAATTTATTGTAAACGACTATTGTACTAATGGTACAGTTCCTTGTTTGCCAAATAATACAATTCAGTCTAAATTTCAAAATTGGGATTATGGAATTCAAGCCCATAATTCTAATGTATTTATGAGCGCTTACGTCAATCACGCAAAATTTGTAAATAATAACTCAGGTGGTGCGATTCTTTCGGGAATGCATTATCCGGTATTTAATAATTGTGAGGTAGAAGTTGGGGGCGAATACCAAGCTTATGGTTTGTATTTAGATAGATGTAAGTATTATAAAATTCAGAACAATTCATTTACTAATAATACGAATAACCAAGATGATATAGGAATTTTTGCACGTAATTCAATGGAAGGAGCTCATCAAATTTATAGTAATTACTTTACAAATATGACTGTTGGTATCAACGCGCTCGATAACAATTCTGGTGAAGATAATTTTATTGATGGATTGAAATTGAATTGTAATGTTTTTTTAAGTGGTAAATATGACATTGCTCAAATGTCATCAGGTATTCAACCAACCGTAAATTTTATTCAAGGATCCGGTGGAGCTGTATCAAATTATGTTAGAAATTATTATTCGGCAATTTGTGGAAATGAAAACAAATGGTATATAAACAACGACAATTCTAGTCCATCTCCTAGTGCAGGGAAACAGGTAATTCATCATTCATATTCTGGTGAACATTATTCACCACTACCGCAACCAAGTTGCAGTGATTTATTAGTTCAAATTTTTAGTTATGACGGAAAGCCTGATCCTAGTGATTGCCCCTTATCAATGAACAAAAGTCTTGAAGAAATCAAAATAGAAAAGAGTACCTTAAAATTAGAATTAGCCAATCAAATAACTTATTATGATAGTATTGTAGATGGTGGTAATACCACTAGTTTAATCTCCTCTATAAATAGTACGATGAGCTCTGAGTCATTAAAAAATCTCCTTTTGAGTTATTCTCCATTTTTAAGTGATGAAGTATTGATAGAATATATCAACAGAGTTCAAACAACACCTTCTATTGATATAAAAGATGTAATAATTGCAAATTCACCGGTTACAAATAATGTTAAGTTGGCAGTGGAAAACAAAAATTTATCTCAAACTTTAATTGAGCAAATAAATGGTTCTCAAACAGGTTTATCCGCACGTTTTGAATTGGAAGGAGAGATAATTCTAAAGAATTTTGAAATCCAAAGTTTGGTATCAGAAGAAATCAGTAATTATCTTCATGATACATCCAATGTTAATTCCATAGATAGTATTTTATATTTAATCAAAACAGAAAATAGACCTAATTCCTCTTGTGATTTGGTAAAAGCAAATATTTATAAGGGTGATTTTGTTGAGGCTGATCAAATACTAGATACTTTGGAGCTAAAACCACATTTATCAGATTTTTGTGCATTTCAACGAATGATTTTAGAGTTAAATGATGTATCTCAAAAATGTTATCTTTTAAGTAGTGATTCAATTAAGTATTCAGAAATGTTAGATATAGCCGAAGATGAACAAAAGGAGTTTCAAATTCATGCTCAAGCATTATTAATGCAGGTTTTTAAGTATGCATATCCAGAACTCAGACTACTTCCAATTGAGGAGAATAGCACTCGTTTTTCTCAAGTAACAGACAGTTCTTGGTCTGAATCTGAGGATAATAACTTTATTTTTCAGTTATTTCCAAATCCTGCATCAGATAACGTCACCTTACTCTTCAAATCAGTAGAGAATTCTAAAGTTGCTTCCATTTACATACATGACGTAAATGGCAAATTAATTGAGACTTTTAAAATGAGTGCGAATACGCTTCAAAACTTTTCAACACAAAATCTTACAAATTCTTTATATTTTGCGACACTATATATTGATGGAAAAGCAATAAAACAGCAAAAATTAGTTTTAGTAAAATAATATTATGAAAGTACTTACCTCATTACTAGTTATATTCATTTGCATGACCTCTTTTGCCCAGGCGCCAGAGCAATTCATTGAAACCTATCATTTTCCACCGAATTATGATTCGCAAAGTTATGGTGTGGCAAATACGAGTTATGGATATATGTTAGCAGGTATGTCTGTTGATTCTGTAGGGGTTTGGGGCTATACCGTTTTGGGTGTGGATTCAATAGGTAGCCAGCTTTGGTACAAGAGGTATCCGATGGCGAATAATCAAAATATGTGTATTGGCTGGTTTACTCATGATTTCTTAAAAAAAATGGATGGATCCTATTACTCCATTTTCTATACCCATGACATTGGAACAGAAAACTATACCAGCTATTTATTAAAATTAAATGAGCAAGGCGATACATTATGGACAAAACATCTTCTTGGTGATGCTCAAGATTCGACTTTGGAAACGAGATCGGTGTCCAAAACAAAAGATGGTGGATTTTTAATTAGTGGAATAACTGGCCCATTTATGGGCGATGCCAAATGTTTCTTATTGAAAACAGATTCGTTAGGAAATACCCAATGGAAGCAGAAGTATAATTTTACTAGTCAAAATGTAGTGGAGAACGTTTATGCTGCTATAGAAGATTCTATAACAAGTAAAATAGTAATGGTCGGGTATAGGAATACGAACCATAAATCTTTTGTTTGCATTCTCGATTCAACAGGAACCATACTTCAACAAAAGTTTTTTAATTCATCAGATGGAGGTTTATTATTTAACGTAAAGCAGTTACCGGATGGAAATTTTATAGCTGTGGGATCTGAATATACAGGAAATACTGTTGGTTCATTTGACATGCAAAAACCAATGACCATTAAATTCGATATCAACGGTAATCTAATTTGGAAAAATGTCACAGGGTATGAGTCGATAGGAAATTGTTTCTATAGTGCCTTAATAGAAGATAATTCCATATTATCTGTTGGATTTATGGATTCACTTTACCCGCAGAATATGGGAATCAATACCATGTTATGCATCGAAAAAACATCATTTTCTGGAAATGTTATCTTTAGACGCATAATAAATATTTTCGATTCAAATTCAAATGGTAATTATCAAACACTAATCAAATCTGACTTTGGTGGTTATGCAACAGTTGCCTATAATAGCATTGCACAAGCTCCAAATCCTTACATACTTGTCAAACTCGACGAATGGGCTTGTTTATCTGAAGGTTGTCAGACGGCAGGTATTGATGATGTAGAAAATGATTTTATGGTTCATATTTTCCCGAATCCTGCATATGAAAACTTGATGGTTTCTTTACCAGAAAATACCTTGAGTACAGCATGTATTTTGTTTGATAACCTGGGCAAAGAAATCGCTAGATATACTATTTCTGGAGGCGATAACAATTTGAATATTAAATCATTGCAAAGCGGTATGTACTCCATTCAAGTGCACTCTAAAATGTTTAAATTCATAAAAAATTAAGCTATGAAAAACCTCGTCTTCCTTATCTTGCTTTTTGCAAGTATAACAAAGGTACAAGCACAGTACAAACCCTTACCCATGCAAAATGCCGAGTGGTATCAAGATGGTGGTATTGCCTTATTGAGTTGCCCAACTTGTACTTTCGTTAACTATAAATATTATACGGATGGCGATACGCTGATCAATGCGCAAACGTATGTAAAAATTAAGAAGGTGGAAGTACCCAACATTAATGATGTGAGTCTTTTTCCGGCCTACACTGGAGCCATTCGTCAAGATACCCTGAACAAAAAAATCTATGTGGTTTTGACCGATAGCACAACTGAGCACATCCTCTACGACTTCTCGTTGCAAGTCGGAGATACCATTAATTCAGTGCTTCATACTTTAACAGCAGGTTGCCTTGGATTCAATACCGAAACCATCTATCTGATTGACACCATTCAAGTGAACGGTTACGACCATCGTGTTTTCCATTATCAAGGAAGTTGTGTTGGAACCGATGGAAGTTATATTGAGGGCATCGGAAGTGAATACGGCTTACTTTTTCCAAATTTAATGGATATCCAGGAATCGCATTTGAACTGTCTGAAAATTAATAATCAGTCGTATTATCCGTATGCAAATGTCACTTGTACTTTGCCAACCATTTCGGTCAACGACCTAAATCAGCTCCTGGACATCAGTATTTTCCCCAATCCAACCTCAGAAATACTCACCATTTCTTTGCCTGAAAATAGTTTAACAACAGAAGCGCATCTTTTTGATGCGGCAGGGAAGGAAGTCTATGATTTTTATCTTTCTTCAGGTGATAATCATTTAGATTTAAATGAATTGTATGATGGGGCTTACCTAATGCAAATTGGAAGTCAAAGCTTTAAGATATTTAAGAATTAAGAAGCACATACCAATATTGATATTTTTCTTTAGGAATTTTATTAATTCATGTTATAAAAAAAACAAAGCATTTTAAAGACGAATTGTACTATTTTCCCCTAATATTAAATCCATTCCGGATTAATATTTACTAAAAAATCCTATCAACACTTTTTATTTCGTTCTAAGTCTTAGTAAGGACTTACCAAAAAAATCCTTTCCCGAAGTTTGCCTCCTAATCGAAGCAACACTTCATGTCTCAACATTCGCATACTTCTATTTTTACCACTGCCTCCGGAGTTCTAGGAGGTGTCGCTAAAGCGGTTACCGCAAAACCCATTCTTACCGAAATAACCTTTGCTGGATTATCCAATGTGGTGATATATGCGGCGGCATCTGCTGCGGCTGGTTACATCGTGAAGAAATCCATGGATTGCATCGCCAAGAGACTTACCGATTACTTCAATAAACAAAAAGAAAGCCGATGAATAAGGTAGTCGGCATAGCGCTTGGTGCAGGATTGGTTTACGGGATCGTAAGGCTACTGAGAATGCAGAATGTTTCTGAGGTCGCAAATGCTAGACTTGTGAATCCGCGCATCCATTCGGTTACTCTTGGTGGGATTTCTTTTAGAACGGAAGTGGAGATCAATAACCCTTCAAGAGATTCTGTGAAGTTGACAAAGCCTGTTGTAACGCTTACCAGTAAAGGAAAGATGCTTACTCAGTCTGATGCAGAGGATCAAATCATTACTATAAAACCGTTAGGCCTTACCAAAATCGACACCATTGAATTGGAGCTCGATTGGTTCACCCTGAAAGGGCTTGTAGCTAATATTATCAAGAATGTGCCGAAAGTGATTGCAGCCTGGAAAGCCGGTGACAAGAAAAACTTGATTGCTCTTTTAGGAGTTCCGCTTGAAATGAACTTCACCACCTATGTGAATGGCATCTTTTATCAATCCCCTTCAGAAAAACTCATCTGATGAATGCGCTTGCACAAATACCAGCCAAAACCGTAACGAGTGGTTATCGAGCTATCAAAGATGGGAGCCGTTACAATCAGTATTTCCCCAAACCGGAAGAACGTGATCGTGTGATCATTGAAGACGGTGAGGTGACGGATACTGTGGAGTTAATGGAGAAGGTCGTTTGGAAATACCTTGACGACACCAAGCGAATTGCTCCATTACTCCGACGGTCCACGAAGGAGGCAACATGCCGCGCCATTTGGGAATTTGTCTATGGCTACATTCAATACAAGTTAGATAAACGCGGCCTGGAGCAACTCAGAAGACCAGCGCGCAGTTGGGCCGAACGAATTACGGGTGTGGACTGTGATTGCATGAGCATCTTTGTTTCGAGCATTCTTACGAACCTTCAAATCCCACATAAGTTTCGCATCACGATGTACAGTGGTGATTCCTGGCAGCATGTTTATGTGATTGTGCCACTAGGGGATGAAAATAATTACTGTGTGATTGACGGGGTGGTTTCTGAATTCAACTACGAGAAAAAATATACTAAAAAAATGGACTTTACTATGAGCTTAAACGGGATCAATGTAGCAGTATTAAGTGGCGTTTCTTCAAACGATCATTACAATGCCGTCATGGCAAATTCACTAACAGGACTTGGCGCCAGTTCGGGTGCGGAGCTCGATAAAATCTATGAAAACATTGTTGCAACCAGAAATGCGATTGCCCAGGATCCTTCTTTGGTTTCATCTACAGATGACCCAAAGGCACTTTTACAAATGTTGGATTATGCCATTCAATACTGGCATACCGATAAAAGAAACCAGGCCTTGGATATTTTGGCTCAAAACGAAGCGCAATTGAATCTTCGAAATGGTGTAAAAACCATTAATGGCCTAGAATACGACCCAGATGAATTGACTTTGAGCGGCGTAAACGTGAAGGGCTTTTTTACCAACGTGAAAAAGTCAGTCAACACTGCAGGTCAAAAGGTTGGTGATGTAGCTAAAAAAGCCGTGAAAGCCGTGGTGAAATACAACCCTTTGACCTTGGCTGCACGTGGTGGCTTTCTGCTTGCCATGAAGCTCAATTTGGGTAAAATGGCCAACAAACTCAAATGGGGATATGGAACTCCAGAACAAGCCAGAGCAAAAGGCATCGCACCGGCACAATATCAAAAAAGCAAAACGGCATTGACCAAAGTGGAGCATTTGTTTGCTGATAAATTACAAGGAAGCCGTGAGGTACTGAAAAATACCATTTTGAACGGCAGAGCAGGTAATTTAAGTGGTGTTGTCATTGAACAATTACTCGGATACTTGGGTGATCCAGTCACGGCAAGTGCCATTGCAGCAGCAACGCCGGTGATCATTGCAACAATCAACATCTTAAAAGATGCAGGCCTTGTCGGTAAAGACGAAAAACTAGACATCGATTCATTGACAAAAGAGATGGATGCGGATCCAAATGCTGCAAGTGCGTTTTCCGAGATTCAACAAGACGATGCAGGGTCTTCAACAGAAGATACAGATCCGAATGCTCAGACTCCTAAAGCAGTGACCAAATCTACTTCAACGGGTGGAGGGATCATGGAGTTCATTAAAAAGAATCCAGTTCCGGTGGCCATTGGTGGAGGTTTATTGGCACTAGGGATTTATCAA